>NZ_FUHW01000046.1 GCF_900163545.1 Arthrobacter rhombi | reverse complement strand
ACGACGGTACCGAAGACCACGTAGTGGAAGTGGGCGACCACGAAGTAGGTATCCGAGACGTGGATATCCAGGGTGGGTGCCGAGAGGATGATGCCGGTCAGCCCGCCGAAGAGGAAGGTCACCAGGAACCCGATGCTCCACAGCATCGGTGTCTCGAAGGTGATGGACCCTCGCCACATCGTGCCGATCCAGTTGAAGAACTTCACCCCGGTAGGCACCGCGATCAGCATGGTCATGAAGCCGAAGAACGGCAGGGCAACCGAACCCGTGGCGTACATGTGGTGCGCCCAGACGGAAACGGACAGTGCAGCGATCGAGATCGTCGCAAAGATCAAGCCCTTATAGCCGAAGATCGGTTTGCGGCTGAAGACCGGGAAGATCTCCGAGACGATGCCGAAGAACGGCAGGGCAATGATGTAGACCTCGGGGTGGCCGAAGAACCAGAAGAGGTGTTGCCACAAGACTGGACCACCGGCGTCGGGGTCGTAGATATGTGCCCCGAATCGTCGGTCGGCACCGAGGCCGAACAGAGCGGCAGCCAACGGGGGGAAGGCCATGAGGATCAGCAGCGAAGTGATCAGCGTGTTCCAGCTGAAGATCGACATGCGCCACATGGTCATACCCGGTGCGCGCAGGCAGATGATCGTGGTGATGAAGTTGACCGCACCCAGGATCGTGCCGAAGCCCGACAGCGCCAGACCGAAGACCCAGAGGTCACCACCGACACCCGGACTGAACGTGGTATTCGACAGCGGCGCATAGGCGAACCACCCGAAGGAGGCGGCACCCTGCGGGGTGATGTAGCCGGCCATGGCGATGGTGGAACCGAAGAGGTAGAACCAGAAGGCCAGCGCGTTCAAACGGGGGAAGGCAACGTCGGGGGCACCCAGCTGCAGGGGCATGATGACGTTGGCGAAGCCGGCGAACAACGGGGTGGCAAACATGAGCAGCATGATGGTGCCGTGCATGGTGAACAGCTGGTTGTACTGTTCCTTCGTCTGCAGGATCTGCATACCTGGCTCAAAGAGCTCGGCACGGATCAACAGCGCCATGATGCCGCCGATGCAGAAGAAGATGAACGAGGCGATCAGGTACATGTAACCGATCGTCTTGTGGTCGGTGGAGGTGATCCAGTTGACGACGATGCGTCCCTTGGACACCGGCACGACCCGGGGGGCGAGGGGCTTTGCCTCGTCCGTCGCGTATTCATAAGTAGTCATCGCGGCCTACTCCCCTTCCTCATGCGGAATGGTAATGGAATTGACCTCGTCCGGCTTGCGGTTGTAATCCTTGCCGATATGTCCGTCCTTCATGTCCGAAAGCTTGGACTTGAACTCGGCCTTGGAAACAACCTCGACGTTGAAGAGCATCTCCGAGTGGTACTCGCCGCACAGCTCGGCACATTTGCCGGCGTACGTGCCCTCCTCCTGCGGAGTGAGATAGATCTTATTGGTCTTGCCAGGAATCATGTCCAGCTTCTGCAGGAACGCAGGAACCCAGAAAGAGTGGATCACGTCGCGGCTATTCAGCTCGAGCGTCACCGAGGTGTCGACCGGCAGATACAGCGTGGCGATGTCATCGTTCTTGCCCTTGGAGCCATCCAGGTGTGCCTGGACGCTGGCGTCGTACTTTTCTTCGCCCTCGTAGGAATAGTTGTAGTCCCAAGCCCACTGCTTCGCCTGAACATCAACGACCAAGTCGGAATCGACAGGCTTTTCAATGGCGGTCTGGGTGCTATCCGAGAACGTGAAGAATGTCAGGACCATCATCAACGGCACTGCCGTGTAGAGGATCTCCATGGGGAGGTTGTAGCTGAGCTGGCGTGGGTAACCGACTTCGCCCTTACGGCGGCGGTAGGCCACAATGCACCAGATCATCAGACCCCAGGTCATGATGCCGACCAGAAGGACGGTGACCCACGTGTTGACCCAGAGGTCCTGGATGCTTGCAGTGTGGTTGGTGATGTCCCGGGATTCGTTCGGGAGCCAGCCACGCTGGACTTGTTCTGAACAACCCGTCAGCAGCAGCGCCCCCGCGCCGGCGATGGCCAGTACCTTGGCCTTGCCCCTGCGACTGCTGCTGGTTCGGTCTTGCGAACTCACAGACGGCCCTTCCTCTTTGTTGGTGCGATACGTGGTCTCGTAGGTGCCAGATACGGTTCCGGGCGCAGCAAGGCATCCGGCACCGGCACTTCGAGACCAATAGTTTTACTACTCATCGTAGAGCTTACCCTCTCGAACGACGGAATGCCGACCAAAACCCCGTGTCAACCGATGGTTACGTTGACGTGGAATTCAGGCCGGCGGTCTTCCTAGTGGAACGAGTCGCCGCAGGCGCAGGAGCCGCCGGCGTTGGGGTTATCGATGGTGAAACCCTGCTTGGAGATGGTGTCTTCGAAGTCGATGGAAGCGCCGGCCAGGTAGGGCACGCTCATCTTGTCGATGATCACGTCGACGCCTTCGAAGGTGCGCACGGCATCGCCTTCCAGCTGACGCTCGTCGAAGTAGAGCTGGTAGATCAGGCCGGAGCAGCCGCCCGGCTGGACAGCCACGCGCAGACGGAGATCGGTCCGCCCTTCCTGTTCCAACAGGCTGCGGACTTTATCCGCGGCCACGTCGGACAGAAGCACCTCGTGGGTCTTGAGCTCCTCGGTGGATCCGGCTGTCGAATCATTGGTCGTGGCGGTCATCTGGTCCTCCAATATTGCTTGTTCCGGAGGGCAGCACCGTAGCGTGCCGTCCCCTCATGTCCCATGGTACGACAGGCACCCTTATTTCAGTCCTTCTGAATCGAGCCGGGCCAAAAGCAATGCTTCGGCGATCACCGCCTTGCGGAAATCCTCGAGATGCAGTGACTCATTGGCGCTATGGGCCCGCGAATCCGGGTCCTCTACCCCGGTGACCAAGATCTGCGCCTGAGGGTAGAGGTCGAGAAGATCTGAGATGAAGGGAATCGAGCCGCCGATGCCGGTCTCCACCGGGGTGACACCCCAGGCTTTTTCCAGCGACCACAGGCTGGCGCGCGCGGCAGCTGCCTCGGTGTCAGTGGAGAAGGCGTTGCCTTGTTCGACGGCGGTGAAGTCGATCCGGGCACCAAAGAGGTCCTGGGATTGCACGTGACGTTGCAGGGCTTCGGCCGCCTCCTGGGGGTCCTGGCCGGGTGCCAATCTCACGCTGATCTTCAGCCGCGTCATGGGCTGCAAGGTATTGGAGGATAGCTCCACCGAGGGAATGTCCATGCCGATCACCGAAAGCGCCGGCTTATTCCAGAGGCGGTCGGCCAGTGCGCCGGTACCGGCCAACCGGTAGCCGTCAACGACCGAAGAATCGGCACGGAAGTCTGCCTCGGCGTAGTCCACCGGGTCGGTGTCACGCGCCAATAAGCCCTCGACTGCCACATTGCCCTCGTCATCATGGAAGGAAGCGATCAGCCGTGCCGCCACGGTGGGGGCGTCAAGAACGGGTCCGCCGAACATTCCCGAATGCACTGCGTGGTTCAGAACACGGACCTCGATCTCCGCGCCCACCATCCCCCGCAGGCTGGTGGTCAAGGCGGGGACGCCAACCTTCCAGTTGCTGGAGTCGGCCACGACGATCACATCGGAGGCCAGCAGTTCGCGGTGCTTTTCCAGGAACGGCCTGAAGGATGGGGAACCGGCTTCCTCTTCTCCCTCAAAGAAGTAGGTGACCCCGACGCCGAAGTCCGCCACCACGTCGAGCACGGCACGCAGGGAGGCAATGTGGACCATGATGCCTGCCTTGTCGTCCGCGGCTCCGCGGCCATAGAGGCGGCCCTTGGATTCGGTGGCTTCAAAGGGCTCGGTATTCCACAATTCCCGGTCCCCCGGGGGCTGGACATCGTGGTGGGCGTAGAGGAGGATCGTCGGCTTGCCGGGCTGCGCCGGGCGGCGACCCACCACCGCCGGGGAGCCCGGCTTACCGTCGGGGGTGTCCACCGAAAGGATCTGGACGTCTTCCATGCCGGTGGAACGTACGAGCGCAGCGACCGCTTCGGCGCTTCGGTCCAGTTCGGCGGCATCGAAAGCCTCCCAGGCAATACCCGGGATGGCGACGAGGGATTTGAGTTCTGTGAGGGTCTGGTCGATGGCACGGTTCACGCGCTCGGCGATCGCTGCCAGATCGACGCCGTGATCGACGGCGGCGGAAGTGGAATCGGAAGTAGTCATGGCCTCAGCCTACAACTGCACGGCGTTTCGGCTGCAGGGAAGCCCCGGCTAGACTGAGCACGTGTTTGGAAGCAAAAAAGCCGATGCCGCACAGCCGCCGGCCACCCCAGAAGAGTCAGATCGTCCCGCCGCAGGCAAGGGTACCCCGACGCCGAGGCGCAATAGCCAAGAGGCGCAGAATAAGCGTCCCCTGGTTCCGAGTGACCGCAAGGCCGCCAAGAGCCAGGCTCGCCAGCAGCGGGTCGCCGCTCAGGAGCGCATGCGTCTGGCCAACGAAACCGGAGACGAACGTTACCTCTCCACCCGTGATAAGGGCCCGCAGAAGCGTTTTGCCCGCAACTTCGTCGACTCGCGCTGGATGGTCGGCGAGTTCCTGATGATCATCATTCTGGTCTTCCTCATCATTTCCTTCTCGATGAGCAAGAACCTCCAGGTCACCGCCTACGTCACCTTTGGTTTGTGGATCGTGCTGGCCATCACGGTCCTCGATTCATTCATCATGACGCGCCAGCTCAAGAAACGCTTGACCGATAAGTTTGGCAGCCGGGACCGCGGGGTCCTCTGGTATGCCGCTATGCGCGGCCTGCAATTTCGCAAGCTGCGGTTGCCGAAGCCTCAGATCGCCCGCGGAGCACCGGTCGACTGACCCGGCTGCTTCCCGGACCACGAAGCGAGGGCCCCCACCATGGGTGGGGGCCCTCGCTTTATTGGTGCCGAATCAGCGAGCAGCGAGGGCCTTGCGCAGCCCACGGTTGATCCGTGCCGCCCAGAAGGGTCCCTCATACAGGAAGGCGGTGTACCCCTGCACCAGATCGGCGCCGGCGTGAAGGCGTTCGGTCACATCAGCTGCCGTCTCCACTCCCCCGACGGAAATAACTGTCGACTCCTTCGGCAGGGCGGAGCGTAGACGCCGGAGCACTTCGAGCGAGCGGGCCTTCAGCGGGGCGCCGCTGAGGCCACCAGCGCCGTATTCGCGAATCCGGTCCGGGACGGTGACCAGCCCGGTGCGTTCGATCGTGGTGTTGGTGGCCACGACACCGTCCAAGCCGAGCTCGGTGACTAGTGCTGCGACGTCGTCGACATCGGAGTCGGCAAGATCCGGTGCGATCTTCACCAACAGGGGCATATGCCTCCCGGCGCTGCGGTCGGCTTCGGCGCCGACGGCAGTCAGGAGCGGGCGCAGTGACTCGATGCCCTGTAGCAGGCGGAGCCCCGGGGTGTTCGGGGAACTGACGTTGACGACCATATAGTCGGCCGCAGCTGCGAGTTCTCGGGTTCCGGCGAGGTAGTCCTGGACCGCATCCTCCAACTCGACGACCTTCGTCTTGCCGATGTTGATGCCCACGATCGGCCGGGACCGACCGAAACGCCGTGAAAGGACGGGGCGGGCGGCACGGATCCGTGGGGCAACCGCCGTGGCGCCATCATTATTGAAGCCCATCCGGTTGATCACCGCACGATCCTCGACCAGCCGGAACAGGCGAGGCTTCGGATTCCCGGGTTGCGCCTGACCGGTGATCGTTCCGACTTCGATATGCCCGAAGCCCAGATCCGCCAGGGCAGCGACTCCGTGGCCCTCCTTGTCGAAACCTGCGGCCAGACCGAAGGGGGATGGGAAATCAAGACCCATGACCCGGCACTGCAGACTCGGGTGCGGACGGGTGATCCGGCGCAATACCGCCGAAGCTCCGGTGGTCTCGGCCAGGCGAATGAGCCGGAAGCCGATCTGGTGGGCCTTCTCGGGGTCCATGCCGGAGAAGACCACACGGAAGAACGTCGGATAGAAGCGCATGCCAACAGTCTTCCCTGCCCACACTGCCGCTGCCAACTCCACCATGGATATGCTCGACACATGCACAACAAGGAACCCCAGTATGCGGTGGATACCCGCCCCGGCGAATGGCTCGATGATGAGCTGGGACCCGGCTTCAGCTACACCACCATTGCGCGGGGACGCGATGAGGAAGGCCCGCTGAGTGCAACACTGGTCCGCTATCTTCCCCCTGACGAGCCGCAGCGGGGCCAACCCCGGGAGAGGAAGCATTGGCGTGATGCCATGCTCAATCTGCGGCAGGGTCTGGACCGGGCCCTCACCGTTCGGGACACGGCCGAGGCGCCCGCCCCGGAGGCTACCGACGTCGTGCTGGGGATGCATGGGTGGACCGACTATTTCTATAACGCGGAACTGGCGCGTTATTGGGCCGGGAGGGGCTATCGCTTTTATGCCCTGGACTTGCGCCGCTACGGCAGGAGCCTGAGATCCTGGCAGACTCCGGGATTTGTGACGGCACTGACCGAGTACGACGCCGATATTGAAGCGGCGCTGTCCACGATCCGGCACGACGTGGGGACGGTGGGCCGGACCCTGTGTGTCGCTCACTCCACCGGAGGGCTCACGGCGAGCCTGTACGCCCACCGCCATCCCGGGGTGTTCACCGCCCTGATCCTGAACTCACCCTGGTTGGAAATGCAGGGCAGCTGGTTGGTGCGCAACGCTGCTGCCGGGCTGCTGGATCCCCTGGCCCGGGTCAAACCCAAGGCCCGGATCAAGTTGCCCGAAGTTGACCATTATTGGCAATCCCTGTCCACCCAGGCCCATGGGGAATGGGATATCCATCCGCTCTGGAGACCCCGGTACGCATTCCCGGTCACCGCCGGGTGGATCACCGCGGTCCTGGCCGGGCATGCCGAGGTGAACCGCGGGCTCGACATCAAGGTCCCGGTGCTGGTGATGACCTCCGACAAAACGCATCTGGGCACCTCCTTCGAACCCGAGATGCTGGTTTCGGACACGGTCATTGAGGTGGAAACGGTCAGGCAACGGGCGTTGAAACTGGGCAACGAGGTGGCTGTGGTGCGGATCGAACAAGGGATGCACGACCTCTTCACCTCAGCCCCGCAGACCCGCGCAAAAGCCTATGAGGCGTTGACCCGCTTCTGCGAAGGGTATGTGCCCTCCCGGGCTGAAGGCTCAGAGGCTCAGGAGGTGGGGGTGTCCATGGCGGCACCGAAGCGTCGGTCGCGGCGGGCATAGATTCCGACGGCTTCCCAGAGCGTGCGCCGATCCACGTCGGGCCAGAGGACGTCCATGAAGACCATTTCGGCGTAGGCGGATTGCCAGAGCATGAAGTTGGATGTCCGCTGCTCCCCCGAGGAGCGCAGGAACAAGTCGACGTCGGGGAGATCCGGCTCGTCCAAATACCGTCCGATGGTTTTCTCGGAAATACCCCGAGGTTTCAAACGCCCGGCGGCTACCTCTTCGGCGATGGCGGTCACCGCATCGGCGATCTCTGCCCGGCCACCGTAGTTCACGCACATGGTCAGATGGCAGACATCATTATCTTTGGTCTGCTCCTCAGCCATGAGCAGTTCATTGACCACTGAACGCCAGAGTCTGGGGCGGCGCCCGGCCCACCGGACCCGTACCCCCCAGGCATCGAGCTGGTCCCGCTGACGGTGCAGCACGTCGCGGTTGAAGCCCATCAGGAACTTCACTTCCTCCGGGCTGCGTTTCCAATTCTCGGTGGAGAAAGCGTAGACCGAAACGTATTTCACCCCCAGTTCGATGGCCCCGGCCATCACGTCGAGCAGGGCTGCCTCCCCCGCCTTATGCCCCTCGGTGCGGGGAAGCCCGCGTTGGTTGGCCCACCGTCCGTTGCCGTCCATCACAATAGCCACATGCCGCGGAACCAGTTCGGCGGGAATCCGCGGGGCGACGGCACCGCTGGGATGCGGCCACGGTGCTGTCGGACCGGGACGGTTCGCCTGTTGGCGGGAGGATCGTTTCATCGATCAGGCTCTTTCCACGTGTTTGAGGGATTTGACGACCCGTTCCAGGTGCCATTGCAGATACCCCGATACCATACCGGCAGCCTCCCTCCGGGCCGAGGCGTCGGCGTCCCGTGTGGCCGGCCAGTCCCCGGTGAGCAGGGCGGAGAGCAGGGAAACGGTCGCCGGGGCCGGGGAACTGGAGCCCGCCGGACGGCAGTCGGCGCAGACGACCCCGCCCAAGGGGATGTTCAGGGCCGTATGCGGGCCGGGGGCGCCGCACCGGACGCAATCGGTGAAACTCGGCGCCCACCCTGCGGTGGCCAGGGCACGGAGCAGGTAGGAGTCGAGCAGTAGTCCGGGATCCTGGGCGCCGCGCGCCATGGCGGCCATGGCTCCGTGGAGGAGCCTGAACTGGGTGGCGGCGGATTCCGTATCGGATTCGGTGAGCCGTTCTGCGGTTTCTGCCATGGCGCTGGCACTGGTGTACCTCGAATAGTCCAGCGAGAGGGACTGACCGTAGGGGTGGCGCAATTGGGCCTGGGTGATGATGTCCAGACTGCGACTCCGGATGACCTGGGCATCGACGAACATGAAGGGTTCAAGGGTGGCACCCATTTTGGAGCTGGTGCGGCGCACCCCCTTGGCGACGGCACGGACCTGACCATGGTCGGGGGTCAACAGGACGATGATCCTGTCGGCCTCACCCAATTTATAGGTACGCAGGACCAGGCCTTGGGTCCTATAGGACTTCGCGGCGAAACTGGAACGGGGCACGGCTCCAGTATCCCAGAGAAGCCGTGCCCCGTTCGCCGTCGTTTTTTCTAGCCGTGGCCTCAGGCCCGCTGGGCGTTATCCCAAATGGCACGGTTGACCGCCGAGATCACGGCCTTCAAGGAGGCCGTCGTGGTGTTCGCGTCAATGCCCACGCCCCACAGCACGCGTTCGCCGACCGCGCATTCGACGTAGGCTGCGGCCTGCGCCGAGCCCCCTTCGCTCAACGCATGCTCGGTGTAGTCCAGGACCCTCAGGTCCACCCCATCGGCGGCAAGGATGTTGACCAGGGCGTTGATCGGACCGTTTCCGGTTCCCGAGCGTTCCTGCTCGACCCCGTCGGCGACCAGGGCCATATCCAGGGTGAACGATCCGTCCTCATCGGTGCGGGTCCGCGTATTGCCCAGCCGGTAGTGGCCCCAGCTCTCTCCCTCGAAGTTCTCGCAAGGCAGGTATTCGTTCTGGAACTGCTGCCAGATACTTGCCGGGCTGATCTCTCCGCCGCCGCCTTCGGCCAGACGTTGGATGACCCCGGAGAACTCGATCTGCGCTCGACGCGGCAGATCCAAGGAGTGGTCGTGTTTGAGGACATAGGCGACCCCTCCCTTGCCGGACTGTGAGTTCACCCGGATGACCGCCTCATAGGACCTGCCGATATCCTGCGGATCTACCGGCAGGTAGGGAACGGCCCAGGGGATGTCGTTGATGTCTTTGCCCGCTGCGGCGGCCTTGGCCTCCATATGTTCGAAGCCCTTCTTGATGGCGTCCTGGTGGGAGCCGGAGAAGGCGGTGAAGACCAGATCGCCACCGTAGGGTGACCGTTCGGCGACGGGCAGCTGGTTGCAGTACTCGACGGTGCGGCGGATCGCGTCCATATCCGAGAAGTCGATCATCGGGTCGATACCCTGGCCGTAGAGGTTCATCCCCAGGGTGACCAGGTCGACGTTGCCGGTGCGCTCACCATTGCCGAACAGGCAGCCTTCGATGCGGTCGGCGCCCGCCATATAGCCCAGTTCGGCGGCTGCCACCCCGGTGCCACGGTCATTATGAGGGTGCAGGGACAGGATGATGGACTCACGGTTCTGAAGGTTGCGGTGCATCCATTCGATCGAATCCGCGTAGACGTTCGGCGTGGCCATCTCCACCGTTGCCGGCAGGTTCAGGATCATCTGGTTTTCCGGGGAGGCCTCAAGGACCTCGGCCACGGCGTCCGAGATCCGGCGGGCGAACTCCAGTTCGGTGCCCGTGTAGGACTCGGGTGAGTATTCGTAGGTGATCTTGGTGCCCGTCAACTGCTCTTCAAATTTCTTGCACAGCCGGGCCCCGGTCAAGGCGATGTCCACGATGCCGTCCTGGTCCTGCTTGAAGACGACTTCACGTTGGAGGACCGAGGTCGAGTTGTAGAGGTGCACGATGGCCTGCTTGGCCCCCTCGAGCGACTCGTAGGTCCGCTCGATGAGGTGTTCACGCGCTTGAGTGAGGACTTGGATGGAGACGTCCTCGGGGATCCTGTCGCGTTCGATGAGCTGGCGGACGAAATCGAAATCCGTTTGGGAAGCCGAGGGGAAACCCACCTCGATCTCCTTATAGCCCATTTTCACGAGCAGATCGAACATCTGGTGCTTACGTTCGGGGCTCATGGGGTCGATGAGGGCCTGGTTACCGTCCCGGAGATCGACGGCGCACCAGCGCGGTGCCTTGTCGATGATTTTGTCCGGCCAGGTGCGGTCAGGCAGTTCGACGGTGATCTGATCCTGGAAGGGGATGTACTTCTGGATCGGCATTCCTGAGGACTTTTGCATGTTCTGCATGGATCTAGGGGGCCTTTTCAGTGGTGGTTGAAAATGCAGGCCGGCAGCACGAAACTCCGCAACGGGGGGTCGGCCCTAGAGACTGGTGTCCAGAAGATCCCCGTCGCGGCTACCTAGTAGAAGGAGGTCCGCCTGCATGAAATTCACCCTAGCATCAGGTTCGGGTCCGTTCGAAGGTCAACGTCAAATGTTTCGTCGCCTCAGCGGGAGAGCAATCCCTGCCGTTGCCGTCCCACCGGCCGGGGCTAGAATCCGAGCCGGCCCAGCTGTTTCGGATCGCGCTGCCATTCCTTGGCGATCTTCACATGCAGGTCCAAATAGACCCGGGTTCCCATGAGCGCCTCAATCCCCTGCCGGGCCCGGGTTCCTACTTCGCGCAACCGTGAACCTGCCCGGCCAATGATGATTGCCTTCTGCGAGGGGCGTTCGACGAAGAGGTTCACGTGGATGTCCAGCATCGGGCTATCCGCGGGCCGGTTTTCGCGCGGAATGATTTCCTCCACGACCACGGCCAAGGAGTGTGGCAGTTCATCGCGGACCCCTTCCAGGGCTGCTTCGCGGATGAGTTCGGCGATGAGGACCGCCTCGGGCTCGTCCGTCAGTTCCCCGTCGGGGTAGAGCGGCGGGGACAACGGCATGGCTTGGGCGAGGACGTCCGCGACGGCGTCGACCTGGAAATCACCGGTGGCCGAAACAGGTACGACGGCGGCCCATCCCTCCTCCCCCAGCGTTTCGACCCCTAATTCGGAAACTGCCACCAGTTGGCGTGCCAGCGTCGAACGGTCGACCAGGTCTGCCTTGGTCACGATGGCGACCATGGGTTTGCGCTGCAGCTGACCCAGTTGGGTGGCGATGAACCGGTCGCCGGGGCCGATTTTTTCGTTGGCCGGGATGCAGAATCCGATCGCGTCGACCTCCGAGAGGGTTTCGGCGACCAGATCGTTCAGGCGTTGGCCCAGCAGGGTCCGCGGACGGTGCAGCCCCGGTGTGTCCACCAGCACCAGTTGGGCGTCCTCGCGGTGGACGATCCCGCGAATGGTATGCCGGGTGGTCTGGGGTTTAGCCGAGGTGATGGCGATCTTCTGCCCGACCAGCGCGTTGGTCAACGTTGACTTACCGGCGTTGGGTCGGCCGACGAACGAGGTGAAGCCTGCCCGGAAATCCTCGGGCCATTCGGTGGCGAGCCCGCTGCCGATGCCGCGGGGCCCGACACGGGGCTCGTTGACCACGGGGTCGGAGGCCTGCGAGGAGTTCTTTGGTGTTGCCCGGGCTGCCTGATGGGGGTTTTTGCCGGGTCCGCGGCGTGCTGTCCCGGTGTTACGGCGTCTCTGTTGTGCCATCGGTTCTATTCCTTGTTCTCGCGGGGGACGTCATCGGCGGCCAATCTGCCCAACGACCCCTCATCATTGTCTGCGGCTTCGGGGTATTCGTCGACCCAGGCCAGGACGAAGCCGATCCGGTTGCGCCGTCCGGCGAGGCGTTCGGCGTGGATGCGGATGCCATCGACGGTGACTTCGGAACCAACGATCGGCACCCTGCCCAACGTCTTGGCCAACAGACCGCCGACGGTGTCGACTTCGTCGTCGTTGATGCGGCGCTGGAACAGCTCGGCGAAGTCATCAATGCTCATGCGGGCACTGACCCGGAAGACCCCGTCTTCGAGTTCCTCGGACTCGATGGTGGAATCGTCGTATTCGTCGTCGATTTCTCCGACGATTTCCTCGATGAGGTCCTCCAGGGTGACCAGGCCGGCGGTCCCACCGTATTCGTCGATGACGATGGCCACATGGGTCGATTCACGTTGGAGTTCCTGGAGGAGCTCGGCCACCGATTTGGATTCGGGAACGTAGCGTACGTCTCGGCAGGCCTGTTCGACCAAATGGTGGTCGTCGGGCCGGGCGTGCAGGCGGGCGGCCACGTCCTTGAGGTAGATGATCCCGACGATCTGGTCGGGGTTATCCCGGATCACCGGGATACGGGAACAGCCCGAACGCAAGAACAGGCTCATGGCCTCGCTGAGGCTGGAACCGTGGTCGACGGTGACCATATCGGTACGCGGGACCATGACGGCCCTGACCCGGGTGTCCCCCAGTTCGAAGACCGAATGGATCAGGTCGGCTTCGACGTCTTCGATGATGTCGGCTTCGTGGGCGCGGTCGACCATGTCACGGAATTGTTGTTCGGTGAAGAATGCTTCTTCGGTCACCGGCGCCCCCTTGGCGACGCTGCTTCCCAAGCTGACGAGCCAGCCGGGAATGGGCCCCAAGATGATGCGGAGGACCCGGACCAGCGGGGCGCTGAGCACGACGACGCTGCGGCTGCGGACCCGACCGTAACGGCGCGGGGAGACACCGACCAGGACGAAGCCGACGGCCGCCATGGTGATGGTGGCCAAGAGGCCGGCCCACCAGATGTTGTCCAACAGGCCGTAATAGAGCAGGGCGATGGCCACGGCGCCGGCGGTTTCGAACCAGATCCTCCAGAACCTCACGGCATGGGTATGGGCCGCCGGGTCGGAGAGGATCAGCCGGAGCTGCCGACGCGGACGCTCCGCCAACATGTCTTCGGCTTCCTGCCGGGGCAGGGCCAGGAAGGCTGCCTCGGAAGCCGTGAGGATGGCCGCGCAGCAGACGAAGACCAGTGCCAGGACGAGCAGCACCAGAGGGATCATTCGGTGGTCTCGCGAGGAGCCTTCCGACCGGTGAACTCCTCCAAGAGGGTGCGCTGGAGGGAGAACATCTCTTCCTTCTCCTCGGGCTCCTCATGGTCGAAGCCGAGCAGGTGGAGGGTGCCGTGTGTGGCCAGCAGCAGGATCTCATCCGCAGTGGAGTGGCCCCCGCTTTCGGCTTGCCGAGCGGCGACCTGGGGGCAGATCACCAGGTCGCCGAGCATTCCTGCGGGGCTGAGGGCGCCGGGGGTGCCCGGACGCAGCTCATCCATGGGGAACGACATCACGTCGGTGGGTCCATCCAGGTCCATCCAGTCCACATGGAGGCGTTCGATGCCTTGCTCGTCGAGCAGGATGACGGAGACTTCGGCCTCGGGGTGGACCCGCAGCGTCTGCAGGATATGCCGGATGAGGCGTTCAATGGCCTCCAGGTCGGCATCGACACCCGATTCGTTATTGACTTCGATACTCATGTTCTAGGACTCCGGCTCGGTGGCGTGGTCGGCGGTGGGTTGTTCGGTGGTGGAGGTCTCCGCCGGCAGGTTGCGGGCCGCGATGCGTTCGCGGGCTGCCGCCTGATGCTGCGCTGCGGTGCGCCGGCGTTCCGACTCGGCATCTTCAACAGGTCCGTCGGACCATTTCTCATAGGCGCTCACGATATCGCCCACCAACCGGTGACGCACCACGTCGGTGGCGTCGAGATGACAGAAGGCAATGTCCTCCACCGAGTCAAGGATCTGTGAGACGACCTTCAGCCCCGATTTGGAACCACCGGGCAAGTCGATCTGGGTGACGTCACCGGTGACGACGATGCGGGAGCCGAAGCCCAGGCGGGTGAGGAACATCTTCATTTGTTCCGGCGTCGTATTCTGTGCTTCGTCCAGGATGATGAAGGCATCGTTGAGGGTTCGTCCGCGCATATAGGCCAGGGGGGCTACTTCGATGGTGCCGGCGGCGATCAACCGGGGAATTGATTCGGGATCGATCATGTCGTGGAGTGCATCGTAGAGCGGGCGCAGATACGGGTCGATCTTCTCGTTCAGTGATCCCGGGAGGAAACCGAGCTTCTCCCCCGCCTCGACGGCCGGGCGGGTGAGGATGATCCGGCTGACTTCCTTGGCCTGCAGGGCCTGGACGGCCTTGGCCATGGCCAGGAACGTCTTGCCGGTACCTGCAGGGCCGATGCCGAAGATGACCGTGTTGGCGTCGATGGCATCAACATAGGTCTTCTGATTGACCGTTTTGGGCCGAATCCGTTTACCGCGGCCCGAAAGAATGTTCAGTCCAAAGGTTTCGGATCCTGAACTGCGCAGCGCACCATCGGATTCGACCATGCGCACCAGTTGTTCGACCAGTTGGGCCGAGACCCGGGTGCCCCGCGCGGCCAAGGAGCGGGCCTCTCTCACCACGTGCTCGGCACGGCCCGCCGCAGCAGCCTCCCCGGTAATGCTCAGTTCATTACCGCGCACATGCAATTGAACGGAGGGATAGACCCCCTGCAGGATGCGCAGCACCTCGTCGTTTGCGCCGAGCGCACCGACCATCTGATCGCTGCTGGAAAACGTGATCACCGTGGCCCGGTTCGCCTCCGGTGCGGTGGTGTTGTCCTCGTCGGTCATCCTAGTGGGTTGCCCTCCCGTTTTCGTGCTGGTTGACAGCCGCTCCGGCCGCGGGTTCGCGGTCGTTCGGCACGCCTCCATCCTACGTGACCGGCCCGCAGGAGGCTTCCGTTATTCATGCAAGTGTATATATCGGTCTTGCAACGGTCCTCCCCGGGACCCCGATCCGGGGTTCCGGGGCGGGCATCGTGTGCCAAGATTAATGGTCGGCCGCGACACACGTGTGTCTGCCCGTCGTTAAATTTCCGCCGAACCAGAGGACCCCAGTGATCGCCGCCCCCACCAGCCGCCGTATGCGTGGCCGCATGGTGATGTTGGTTGCGGTGCTCTCGTTGGGAACGGTCGCCGCCTGTGTCGGAACACCCGAGGGCGCCCCGACCAGCATGCCGGCGGCAACGGATGTCTCCTCTTCGGTGGCCGGGCGCAGTAGTTCGGCCGCGTTGGAAAGCCTCAGCGGCCCGCACCTGTCCCCGATCTACTGGCTCGGCGAACGCGATTCGACCGTCTACCTGTACCGGGAATATCTTGCCGCCGAGGACCAGGGCGATCCGGTCACCACCGCGATCAAATACCTCACCGAGCACCAACCCGATGACCCCGACTATTTCAACCTGTGGAGCAAGCCCACCCGCATCGGCACCTCGATCGACGCCAATAACGTCATCACCGTGGACCTCTCGGCCGATGCTTTTAGCCGCAAGCTCGATGAAGGTCTGGCCCAGCGGGCCATCCAACAATTGGTGTACACCGCGACCGCCGCGGCCTCTGCTGCTGGTTTGATCGGGCAGGATCCACCCGCCAGCGTCAACATCCTGGTGGACGGCCATTCCGGGTTCAACGCCTTTGGGCATGTAGAACTCACCGGACCGATTCGGCGCAATACACGGTTCCGTGCCCCGATTTGGATCATTGACCCGCAAGAGGGGGCCAAGGTCCCTGCCGGCAAGCTCAAGGTCCAGGGAACCTCGGTCGCCTTCCCCGGTGGAACGCAGTGGGAGCTGATGCGTGCCGAGGGCAAAGAGGAGGTCCGGGTGGACTCGGGCACCATGAAGCTGGGTGAGGGCGACTTGGCAGATAACACGTTCGCCCTGACCACCGACGTTGAAAAGGGCGACTACACGCTGGCCGTCTGGGGCAGCAAGGACGACTCCACGGCACGGCAATCCGAGGACTCCACGACGTTCACCGTCAAATAATCCGGCGTTTGGTCTCTACCGGTCCAAAACCCCGGCAATATGACGGGTGATCACCAACGCCGCAGGTCCCGCGGTCGAAGCTCGGAGGACGTGGCGTCCCAAAACCGCTGTCTGGGCCCCCGCTTCGGTGAGCCGGGAGATCTCGGCGTCGGCGATTCCGCCTTCGGGGCCGACCAGCAGCAGAATCCGTGGGCGTCCCGCTGCAGGATCGCCGGCGGCAACCTCGTCCATGAAATTCCGGACGACGGCGGACAGCGGTTCCGTGGCGCTCTCGTGGAGGATGATCGCCACTTCGGGCCCATCCTGGGTCTTTGGTTGAGCCAACCGGGCAGCCAACTGCTGCGTGGTCATCACCGATGCGACCTCGGGCAGTCGGGTACGCCGGGATTGCTTGACCGCAGCCCTGACCGTCGCCGCCCATTTGGCCCGGCCCTTATCGGCCTTTGCTGCCGCCCATCTGACCACCGAGCGATCAGACTGCCACGGCTGAATCGCATCAATACCGAGCTCGACGGCCGCTTCGACGGCCTGGAGATCCCGATCCCCCTTGGCCAAGGCCTGGACCAGGACCAGCTCGACAGGAGGTTCATCCTCCCGCTCGATCCGGTCGATGATGGCGGTTAAACTTGCTTTCGCCGTCTCCCGTACCGTGCAGACGGCGCGGGTCCCCGTCCCGGAGAGCACATCGATCTGCTCACCGGGACGAACCCTTTTTACCGTCACCGCATGATGGCCCTCGGGGCCATCGATGACGACGGCGTCGCCCGGGGCCGCGGAGGCCGGCAGCCCATCGTCGAGCAGGAACGCCTGGTTGCTCATCAGGCGCGGTGGCCCAATTTATCGCGCAATCGAGAGAAGACTCCGCCGCGTTCGGCCAGGCGGCCTTCGGCGAATTCTTCGTCGCGGAGCGTGGCCAAACGCTCGAGTAGCTCGCGCTGTTCGTCGTCGACCTTCGTGGGGGTCTCCACCTGCAGGTGAACGATCAGGTCGCCGCGGCTGCCACCGCGCAGTCGCGGGACGCCCAACTGGGAGAGCTTGACCGTATCGGCAGACTGGGTGCCCGGTTCGATCTGGATGTCCTGCTCGCCGTCGAAGGTTTCCAATTTCATATCGGTGCCGAGGGCGGCCGCCGTCATCGGGATGCGCAAGGTGGCATGCAGGTCGTTGCCTTCACGTTCGAAGACCGCATGGCGTTTGACGTTGATTTCCACGTATAGGTCGCCGGAGGGGCCGCCGCCGGGGCCCGCCTCCCCCTGGCTGTCCAAGTGGATGCGCGTGCCGGTGGCGACACCCGCGGGGATCTTCAACTGCTTGGACACGCGCTCACGCACCCGGCCCTGGCCCATGCACTCGTTGCAGGGGCTGGGCAAGGTGGTGCCGAAGCCGCGGCAGGCACTGCAGGTTTCGACGGTCATCATATTGCCCAGGAATGAACGGACCGGACGTTGCACCTGGCCCTGCCCGTGGCAGATGGTGCACGTTTCGGGTGAGGTTCCGGGCTGGCAGCAGGTGCCCTGGCAGACGCCACAGGTCACCGCCGTCTCGATGTCCAGGGTGTAGACGGTGCCTTGGACGGCATCCTTGAGTTCGATGCTCGCGGTGACCAGTGCATCGCGGCCGCGTTGGGTCCGCGAGGCCGGGCCCTGGGCCGCACCCCCGCCGAAGAACTGTTCGAAGATGTCCCCGAAGCCGCCGAAGCCGCCACCGGCAGTGCCGTTCTCATTGCCCGTCGCATCATAGATCTCCCGCTTCTGCGGGTCCGAAAGAACCTCGTAGGCGTGGGTGACCGACTTGAACTTATCCGAAACGTCCTCGCCCGGGTTCACATCCGGGTGAAGCTTGCGGGCGAGCTTCCGATAGGACTTCTTGATTTCCTCGGCGGAGGCGTCGCGCGCGACGCCGAGGGTTTCGTAGTGGCTGCTCACAGTGTGTGCTGTGTCCTTTCCGACAATCTGTACATGCTGTATCCCCGAGTCCTGATCCGTCAGCCGGCCAGGATACGGGAAAGATAACGGGCGACCGCGCGAACGGCCGCCATGCTGGTGGGGTAGTCCATCCGGGTGGGACCCAGGACACCGATTTTGGCAGTGGATCCCGGACCATAGCCTGTGGCTACGACCGAGGTCTCCGCCAAGCCGCCATAGAGGTTCTCCCGTCCGATCTGCACGGCAATGCCCCGGGCGTCCTGCTCCAATTCGGAGAACAACCGCAAGAGGACAACTTGTTCCTCGAGGGCTTCGAGCACCGGGGTGATCGTCAACGGAAAATCCCCGGTGGAACGGGCGAGGTTGGCGGTTCCTGCCATGATCATTCGCTCGATCACCGAGTTATCCCCCAACGAAGCCAAGGCCTGGGCCAGGATCCTCCCGGAATCGCGCAGGGAAGGAGCCAGTTTCTCACAGGCGGCCAGGGCCAGATCGCCGATGCTTTGCATCCGCTGACCCGAGGTAGCCGCCAAGAACGTGGCCTTCAGGTCCGCGAGTGAGTCATCGCTGGTCTCCGGGGGGACCAGGACCACCCGTTGGTCGACCTTGCCCGTATTGGTGATCAGGATCGTGAGGACCTGACCGGAACCCAAACCCACCAATTCTATGTGGCGGACCGTCGCATCGCTAAACTGCGGTACTTGAAGCACTGCCACCTGGTTGGTGAGTTGGGCCAGGAGCCTGACCGTACGTTCCAGGACTTCGTCCAGATCGTTGGTGCCTTCAAGCATGCGGTGGATGGCCCGGCTTTCGGCGGGCGAGAGGGGGCGGACGGCGTCGATCTGGTCCACGAAATACCGGTAGCCCCGCTCGGTCGGGATCCTTCCCGAGGACGTATGCGGGGCGATAATGAGGCCCTCTTCTTCCAGCGCCGACATATCGTTGCGAATGGTCGCCGCCGATACCCCCAAACGGTGCCGTTCTACCAGGGCCTTGGAGCCGACCGGTTCCCGGGAATGGACATAGTCCTCGACGATCGCCCGCAGGACCTCGAGGCGCCGTGGAACTGACATTCGATCCTCCTGTGGGTCTCGTGGTGGATGGACTGATGACGGCCTCGTGGCTTAGCACTCGACACGCCTAAGTGCTAAGTCTAATACGAAGGAGCACTTGTTAGCATGGTGGCCGCGCGCATCGGCGCTGGTGGCCCGATCCACGAGGCTGCCCGACCCAGGGAAAGGCCGTGTCAGCAATTGGATATCCACCAGTGGGGAGCCCAGGATCTATCGGCGCCGAAAGCCCGACAGCTACGCCGAGTCCCCGCCGCACGGGGCCTACTGCTCGAAGATGTGCAGTCAGGCTGGGTAGGTGAGATCGTCCGGATCGAACGTTCCGGCGGCCTGCGACTGGTGGTCCTGGAGGATCGTCGCGGCAAGACCAGATCCTTCCCCACCGGCTTCGGTTTCCTGGTGGAAGGCGAGCCCGTGGAGATCATCGAACCCCAAGCCACAGCGTCTGGAACCGGAGCCAGCGGAAGTAGGAGCGCCTCGGGTTCGGTAAAGGTGTCGAATCTCAAAGCCCGCACCGCCTTGGCCAGTCGGATCTGGGTCGAAGGCAAGCACGACGCCGAACTGGTCGAAAAAGTGTGGGGTCATGACCTGAGGGTGGAAGGCATCGTCGTGGAACCCCTGCACGGTGTCGACGACCTGGCGGGAGCGATCGCCGAATTCTCCCCAGGCCCCCACCGCAAACTCGGGATCCTGGTTGACCATCTGATCTCCGGAACCAAGGAGGAGAAGATCGCCGCCGAGGCCATGCGTGTTCCGGGAGCCACATCCAACGTCCTGATCGTCGGACACCCTTACGTCGACGTTTGGCAGGCCATCAGGCCCCAAGTACTCGGCATCACTGCCTGGCCGGTCGTCCCCCGCGGTACGGACTGGAAGACGGGAATTCTCAAGGGCCTGGGGTGGGCCCATGCCAGCCAGGCAGATGTCGCCCTGGGCTGGCGTCGGCTTCTGGGCCAGGTGAACAGCTATGCTGACCTGGAACCGAGCCTGCTCGGACGGGTCGAAGAGGTGATTGACTTCCTCACGACAGGACGTCACTGACGCCTCGGCGCGCCGCAAGCCCCGCGAAGGGGTGCTTGGTGCACCACGTGGCGATAAACTAGGCAAAACTGTGCAGGACGGGAGGAAAGACGTAGTGATGAACGGATCAGGCAAGAAGCCCAGCGAAGGCTCAGCCGACGCGCGGCGCTTCGAGGGTTCGTCGTCGGCTCCCCTGCCGCTGACTCCTTCGGAGGACCGCCAGTGGGCGACGATCGCCCACTTTGGTGGCATTCTCGGGTGCATTCCCTCGGGGATCATCTACCTCGTCTACCGTGACCGCGGGGCGTTCACCGCGCAGGAGTCCAAGGAAGCGCTGAACTTCACGCTTCCCCTCACCGTCCTGGCCCTCATCTCCAATATCCTGATGCTCATCCCGGTGATCGGTGGGGTCTTCGCCATCATCGCCGTAGCGTTGTGGACCTATATCACCGTCAGCGGCGTGGTCGCCGGCATCGAGGTCAACCGCGGTCGGCCGTACCGTTACCCCTTCAACCTCAGACTCATCGACTAGCAGTCCGCGTCAGGAAATATTCGTGCAGGCCCGGGAACCTTGTTCCCGGGCCTGCACCCGTCCGGGAGCATCTCTCCTAGAAGTCCAGCAGCCGACGCACGATGGAATCGGCGAGCAGGCGACCATTCAAGGTCGGGATGACCTGTCCCCGCACGGCTGCCGATCCGTCAATGAGCCCGTCGGCGATGAGTCCGGCCACTGCCTGGCGTCCCGAGGACGGCAGCTCCGAAACGGGTAGACCGTCGACGATGCGGGTCAACAGCATCGTGCGTTCGAGCAGGCGAGCCTGCTCATCAGGGGTTTCGCGTCCAGCGGCAGGGGATGTGCCGGCGTCGATACGCTGTTGGTAGGCCGCAGGATGCTTCACGTTCCACCAGCGTAGACCGCCCACATGCGAATGCGCTCCGGGTCCGGCACCCCACCAGTCGGCGCCCTTCCAATAGGCCATGTTGTGACGGCACCGGGTCGCCTCGGTGCGGCTCCAGTTGCTGACCTCATACCAGGAGAACCCTGCGGCGGTGAGCAGTTCTTCGGCCAGGAGATACTTATCTGCGTGGTCGTCGTCATCGATATCCGCGACTTCGCCGCGGCGAATCTGGGCGGCCAGCCGGGTTCCGGCCTCGATGATGAGGGCGTAGGCAGAAATATGGTCGGGTTCGTAGGACAGCGCCGTCAGCAGGGAGGCCCGCCAATCGTCCAGAGACTCCCCCGGTACCCCGTAGATCAAGTCCACGCTGACAGCGAGTCCGGCTTCGCGCGCCCAAGCCACGGCCTGCCCGACCCCCTCGGGGCGGTGCGTGCGGTCCAAGGTCTTCAGCACGTGAGGAACGGCTGACTGCATACCGAAGGACACCCGGGTGAAACCGGCGTCGGCCAGCGTGCTGAGCGATTCGAAGGTGACGGAGTCCGGGTTCGCTTCCGTGGTGATTTCGGCGCCGTCCACCAGACCCCAGGTCTCGCGGATCGTTTCCAGGACCGAGGCCAAGTCTTCTGCAGGCAACAGGGTCGGGGTTCCGCCGCCGAAGAAAACGGTGGAGACTTTCCGGTCGGGCAACCCGCTGGCACGCAGCACGCCTCCGCCGAACTCGAGTTCGGCGGAGGCTGCCGCTGCATAGGTGTCCTGACTGGAACCGGAGCCGAGTTCATGAGCCGTATAGGTGTTGAAGTCGCAGTATCCGCAACGGACGGCACAGAACGGGATATGCACATAGATGCAGAAGTCGCGTTCGGTGGCGCCGTCGATGGTGCTGGCAGGCAGCAGGCCATCGGCCGGCGCCGGATCCCCGAGGGGCAAAGCTGAAGGCATGAAGACTACTTCTTGGCCTTATCCGCGGAACCTTCGGAGGACAGTGCCGCAATGAAGGCTTCCTGCGGGACCTCGACACGGCCGACCATCTTCATGCGCTTTTTGCCTTCCTTCTGCTTTTCGAGCAGTTTGCGCTTACGCGAGATATCGCCGCCGTAGCATTTGGCCAGTACGTCCTTGCGGATGGCCCGGACGGATTCACGGGCGATGATCCGCGAGCCGATGGCTGCCTGGATGGGGACCTCGAACTGCTGGCGCGGAATGAGTTCGCGCAGCTTGCGGGTCATCATGACCCCATAGGGGTAGGCCTTGTCCTTATGGGTGATCGCGCTGAACGCGTCCACCGCCTCACCCTGGAGCAGGATGTCGACCTTGACCAGATCGGCGACCTGTTCGCCCTCTGCCTTCCAGTCGAAGGAGGCATAGCCGCGCGTCTTGGATTTGAGGAAATCGAAGAAATCGAACACGATTTCCGCCAGCGGGAGCAAGTACCGCAGTTCCACCCGGTCCTCGGAGAGATAATCCATGCCGAGCATCTGGCCGCGTCGTGATTGGCATAGTTCCATGACCGAGCCGACGAATTCATTCGGGGTCAGGATCGTGCCGGCCACCATCGGTTCGCGGACTTCTTGGATCTTGCCGGCAGGGAACTCGCTGGGGTTGGTCACGGTGACCACCGACTTATCCTCGGTCACCACGTCGTAGATGACGTTGGGGGCCGTGGAAATGAGATCCAGGTTGAACTCGCTTTCCAGGCGTTCACGCGTGATTTCCAGGTGCAGCAGACCCAGGAAACCCACGCGGAAGCCGAAGCCCAGGGCTACCGAGGTTTCCGGTTCGAAGGTCAGTGCCGCGTCGTTGAGCAGGAGCTTGTCCAGGGCATCGCGCAAGACCGGGTAATCCGATCCGTCGATCGGGTACAGCCCGGAGAAGACCATCGGTTTGGGATCCTCGTAACCGCCGAGGGACTCCGGAGCGGGATTGACGAAGGAGGTGATGGTGTCGCCGACCTTTGACAGCCGGACGTCCTTCACACCGGTGATCAGGTAGCCGACCTCGCCGACGCCCAGGCCTTTGCAAGGTGTCGGTTCGGGCGAAGATACCCCGATCTCGAGCACCTCATGGGCGGTGCGCGTGGACATCATCTGGACCTTTTCGCGCGGGCTCAACTTCCCGTCGACGACTCGGACGTACGTGACGACACCGCGGTAGGTGTCGTAGACGGAGTCGAAGATCATGGCTCGGGCCGGGGCATCGGCATTGCCGACCGGAGGCGGTAGGTCGCGCACGATTTTGTCCAACAGCGCGTCGACGCCTTCGCCGGTCTTTCCCGAGACCTTCAACACGTCCTCAGGGTTGCCCCCAATGAGTCCGGCAATTTCGGCGGCATACTTCTCGGGTTGCGCGGCTGGAAGATCGATCTTATTGAGCACAGGGATGATCGTCAGATCGTTTTCCATGGCCAGGTAGAGGTTGGCCAGAGTCTGGGCTTCGATCCCCTGGGCGGCATCGACCAGTAGGATCGCTCCCTCGCTGGCTGCCAGCGACCGGGACACCTCATAGGTGAAGTCGACGTGGCCCGGGGTGTCGATCATGTTCAGTGCATAGGAGACGCCATCGACTTCCCACGGCATGCGAACGGCCTGGGATTTGATGGTGATGCCGCGCTCACGCTCGATATCCATCCGGTCCAGGTATTGTGCCTTCATCTCACGCTGGGAGACGATCCCCGTGGATTGCAGCATCCGGTCGGCCAAGGTGGACTTCCCGTGGTCGATATGGGCGATGATGCAGAAGTTCCTGAGGATCGCCGGATCGGTTGCGGCAGGCACCGGTGCGGTGCGGGCCATGGGTGACACGTAGGTGACCTCACTCTGGGGTTCTTGATGGGACTGATGGTGGGCGCGGTTGCACCACAGATCCTCATTGTTCCACGATTCGGCCTCAAGCCGGTCCCCGAAGCGGGCGTGGCGGACCGCTGTTACCGTAGGCGCATGCAGATCAGTGCGCGCAGTATGAGGAAAATTGTTCGACTTGGTTCCCAAGCGATCCGGCTCTTTCGGTCCAGTCAAGGCAGCACAACGCAACGCTCACAGAGCCCCGGAACTGCGCCGCAGCAATCGTCGGGGCAGTGGGCCGAACGACCCTACCCCGGGGACTACACCGGCAGGTTCACACCCAGATATGCCCCGCAACCCGATGGCCTCCCGGACCCCGGGGAAATCGTGTGGACGTGGGTCCCCTATGAGGAGGACCCAACCCAGGGCAAGGACCGCCCCGTCCTTCTGGTGGGCCGCGACGGGGAACTACTCCTGGCCCTGATGCTGACCTCCCGGGACCATGACAACCCCCATCACCGTGACGCGGACTACGTTGATATCGGAACCGGAGCCTGGGACCGGCAGGGCAGGCCCAGCGAAGTAAAAATTGATCGGGTGATCCGCGTTGACCCCCAGGCCATTCGTCGCGAAGGTGCCGTGCTGGGTCGGCAGGCCTTCGAACGGGTCAGCCGGGCCCTGAGGGAAGCCTGAGCCGTCCCGCGTGAAACGGGTACCTTTCTCCGTCGGTTACCGCCACAGTTGTCGAGGCGAAGGGTGCCGCTCAGGTGGAAAAGCAAGTTGATCTCAACAGAATCCCCGACCCGCCTCAGCCGGTGTCGAATCGCGACGACCGGGCATAGCTGCTAGGATTGCTTGCTGTGTGTCCGCGCAGGTCGACGGGCACTTCTCCCGGGTCGCCATAGGTATCCCCACGCCGCTCAGTCGATGGCTCGGGAGGGACCCTCACCGACCATTTTCCGCGAAAGCAAGAGAGTTTAAACTAGTGGCAAACATCAAATCTCAGAAGAAGCGCATCCTCACCAACGAGAAGGCCCGCGCCAACAACGCGGCAGTTCGTTCGGATGTGAAGACCGCCATCCGCGCTGTCAAGCAGGCCGTGACCAAGGCTGATAAGGATGCTGCGACCGCAGCTCTGAGCGTTGCCGGTCGCAAGCTCGACAAGGCTGTCTCCAAGGGTGTCCTGCACAAGAACAACGCAGCGAACCACAAGTCGGCCATCTCCAAGAAGGTCAACGCGCTCTAAAGCTCGTTCAAGGTTTCATCGTGAGAAGCCGCTTCCGGTCAACCGGAAGCGGCTTCTTCGTTTAACTGCCCGAGGGCGACTCATCAGCGCTGCGCGGCCAAGGCGATACCGGTCACGGCACGCTCAACCGCATAATGCGGATCCCGCGAAGCCCCCTTGACTTGGGCGTCGGCCTCGGCAACCAGCCTCAGGCAACGCACCAGGTCATCCGCTGAGAAATACCTCGCCTGCTCCTGCGCCTGCTGGATCTGCCATGGCGCCATGCCGAACTCCTGAGCCATGGCACCAGCGGAACGGCGTTGCCCGGAGACCTTGGCCACTTGACGGAGCTTCATGGCCAATGCGGCGACGATCGGCACCGGATCCGTGCCGGTGGCCAGGGCATGGCGTAGCGTCCCCAAGGCGGCTGGCCCGCGACCGGAGAGGGCGGCATCGGCGACCTTGAAGCCGGTGGCTTCCACCCGTCCACCGAAATACCGGTCCACGGTCTCCTGATCAACCTCACCGGTGGTGTCCTGAATTAATTGGGAGCAAGCCGCCGCCAATTCCCCCAGATCGGTACCAACCGCTGCCACGAGGGCCCGCGTTGCCTCGGGCAGAATGCGGCGGCCGGCCGCCTTGAATTCCTGGGACACGAAGTCGACCTTCTCGGAATCCCTTTTCAGGGGTTGGCAGTCGATGACCCCGGCACCGGCGGCCTTGAGCGCATCAAGTACCTTCTTGCCCCGATTCCCACCCGAATGGTGCAAGACCATCACCACGTCGTCCGCGGGTGATGCTGCGTAGGCGAGCGCGTCTTCAAGGAAGTCTTCGTTCATGGTGGCCAAGGAGGTGGCCTCGATGATCTTCGCTTCACCGAAAAGGGAGGGGCTGGCCGCCAGAAGCAGCTCACCACGCTGATACGTGGAGGCATCGAAAGCGGTGATCTCGGCGTTCCCGTCGCGTTTGCGCACCTGCTGGCGGATCGCTTCAAAAACACGGCCCGCGATGTAGTTCTCTGGCCCCTGGAGAAGAACCAGGGGGGCGGGGGCCACCTGACGCCAGCCCGTGCGATCCTGTGTTCGCGTTCCCGTAACCCGGGATCCTCCCGCGGACTTATTGGCCACCCTGATCCACCTTCCGTTGGAGTCTGACATTGCATCCTATCGTCCCGAGGCCGGTGCCGACCTTCCGGTGACGATCAACTCGCCTGTGCGGGAAGCCCGCAACCGGATGGTGCCGTTAAGATCCGTGCGGAAGCAATGCATACCTGCTTGGTGCAATGCCTTGAGGATCATCGGTGTGGGGTGTCCGTAGCTGTTCTCGGCCCCGACACCGATCAGCGCCACCCGGGCACCGGAATGATCGATGATGGCGGTCCCGCCGTTTTTCGCCCCATGGTGGCTGACCTTCAACACGTCTACCCGAAGATCGGGCTGGGTGCGGATGACCGCATCCATCGCCTCCTCCTCCAGGTCGCCGGTGGCCAGAAGGG
Source organism: Arthrobacter rhombi (assembly GCF_900163545.1). Classification (GTDB taxonomy): domain Bacteria; phylum Actinomycetota; class Actinomycetes; order Actinomycetales; family Micrococcaceae; genus Arthrobacter_H; species Arthrobacter_H rhombi_A. The sequence goes on along the minus strand of NZ_FUHW01000046.1, from coordinate 43,841 downwards.
TGAAGGTCGGCAGCCCGTGCCCGGCGATCGTGAAGACGACGACGAGTGAGGCATCATTTTCTTCCTCACCCCGGGGGTCTCCGATGGGGCCGATCACTTCCCAACTGACTGGACCGGCCGTCCCGCTGTCTCCGACGGGCGGTTTCGTGGCTTCCAGCCCAGGTGGCAACCCCGGGAGTTCCGTGCTGTTGGTTCCCGTGGAGAAAAACGCACGCTCCACCGTCCTGCCACGGACGGCGCCCGCCACCCCGCCAGCATGGTCGGCATGCAAATGGGTGATGAAGAGGGCATCAATGGTGTGGACACCGAGCTCGCTGAGGCAGTCATCAACGATGGCGGGCTCCGTACCGGTGTCGATCAGTACTGCGTGATCGGGGGCGGAGCGCAGGACAAAGGAATCCCCTTGTCCAACATCGCAGGCCGCGACCTGCCAGCCGTCCTGCGGGGGTGGCCACCAGCTGGTGGCCGGGACCGTGATCCCGGCCAGCAATCCCAGGCACCCTAGCGCTGCGGCGACGGCAACGGTTCGCCGGCCGGGGGCGGCGAAGTGCTCGTTGCCCGGTACCAACCAGGCAGTGAGAGCTTGCTGGCGCGGCCGACTGGCCTCGGTGTCTTTCTGGGCTCCCCCGACCGGCGGCGTTGCGGCGAGCCAGACCGAGATCAGGGCCAGAGAGGCCAGCAGGACTGCGGCTCCCCGTCCACCCAAACCTTCTGGCCACGGCAGCAACGCTGCGGGCAGGCCGTTGATCAGGTTGCCCAGCTTCCCGATCCAGTCGGTGGGGATGCCCGCGATCCAGATGAGTGGCTGGGCCCAGGGGCCCGGTACGGCACACAGCACCAAGGCCGACATCCCCACCACGGTGACCAGCGGGACAATGGGCGCAGCCACAACATTCGCCGGCACCGCATACAGACTGAACGCAGGGTTCATGCCCAGCAAAACAGGGAGGCAGAAGAGCTGGGCGCTGGTGCTGATGGCCACGCCATCTGCCAACCAGCCAGGCATGATGCGGCGCCCCAGCGCACCCAACCGTTGGCCCATGAGGACGATTCCGGCGGTCGCCAGGGCCGAGAGCTGAAAGGCGGGCTCTCGGGCGTACCACGGATCCCACGCCAAAACGCCGCAGACGCAGAGGCAAAGCGCAGTCAACGCCTGGCGGCCTCTGCCGAGGTAGACGGCGACGGCGCCGACGGCACCCATCACGGCGGCACGGATGACGCTGGGTTCGGGATGGACCAGGATGACGAAGCCGACCAGAGTCAGCAGCGATGCCCCCAAGGCCAGCCACCGGTTGACCCCGCAGAACCGGCATAACCACAACACGCTCCCCAGGATCATCGCCACGTTGGCCCCGCTCACCGCGGTTAAATGAGCCAGACCAGCGGTTTTCATGGCGGTGTCCAGTTCCGCATCCTGAGCCGAACGGTCCCCCATCACCATTCCCGGAAGAAGCGCCGGACCATGGCCGGGAAGGACTTGGGACTCCCGGGCAAACCGTCGTCGCCACTCTTCGGAAAGTGGTTCCTGCGCCCCGGCGTCGTGGGTATGCATGGACGCGGCCGCCCGCAACCAGTACCCCTGACGTTCTCCCGGATCCGCGAGACGAAGACGTGCCAACCCGGAGACGATTCGCCCCGGTGCCGGATCTTCGTCAGTGATGTGCCCACGGTCCATGACCAGCACTGCTTCGGCCGCCCCGGCATGCCAGTTGCCGGCGGCCGAGTACTTCAGGATCCTGACATCCACCAAAAGTGTTGTGGCAGGTTCCTCCACCTTTTCGGGGCCCTGCTGCCCAATGATCGACTCCCCCGCAGCATCCGTCCCGTGAGATTTCAGCCAACGCGGGTCCCCGGTGATGACGGCCTCGACCCGCACCGTGCTCGAACTTGCTGCCAAAGCCGCGAAGGTCGGATCCCGCTGGGCCAGGGAATGGGTGGAGATCGCCGCCGCTACCAAGAACACCCCGACCGCTGCCGCGGCCACCGGCGTCCACCAATGGTGGGACCATGCCAACAGGCCCCTGTTGCGTAACAGCACCCAGAACAGCGAAACCAAGACAAAGCCCAACGCTACGGTGAGCGTCCGCGCAAAAAGCGGATCGTGTTGGACCAGCTCCCCAGCAGCAATCCATGCTCCGGCTGCCGCGGCGAGACTGCGCAGGTCGAGGTAACCGTCGTCAACGGGCCCTGAGGTGGTCACGGCCTGGGGGCGTGTCCAGCGGGCGAAAAGGCGCGGAATGAAGGCTGTGCCGACAGCTTTCAGCATGACGGCGTAGCCCCGTCCACTAGTTGAACCGGAGCAGCGGTTCGAGCCGCTGCATCATGGCGGGACCTATGCCTGACACGGCATCGAGTTCCTCCATGGAGGCAAAAGGTCCGTTGGCCGCACGGAATTCGATGATTCTCGCGGAAAGGGCAGGGCCGATGCCTGGCAGTTCCTGCAGATCGGTTCCATCGGCGGTATTGACGTCGATCTTGCCCTCGGGAGCGCCAGCTTCGCCAGCCGTCCCTGCTCCCGGCGCTCCCGCCTGCGGGGGTGCTGCCCGGTCTGCGGCGGCCGGAAGTTCGTCGGTGGTTGGTAGATACAGTTGTTGTCCGTCCACCAAGGGTGCCGCAAGATTTACGGCTGCAGGTGCCGCACCGGAGGCCAAACCCCCGGCGGAGCGGACAGCGTCCTGGGCCCGGGCGCCGGACGGGAAATGATAGACGCCCGGCTTTTTGACTGCACCGGCAACATGGACCAGAACCGTTGCGGGGTCAGCCGCGGCGGAACCGTTGGATTTTCCTTGGGCCGCAGCAGAGGCTCCCGGCTCAGGCGCTGCCCTCGTTGAACCCGGCGCGTTGCCACGGGCGTCAGGCGTCGGCGGGGCGGACGCCGTGGTGGTTTCGGCACTGGGATCCATGGCCACGGCGTCGAGTTGTTGGCCCGCGCCCTCCGGGGGATGGAAGAGCAGGCTGGCCGCGATCCAGATGACTGCGGTGAACAGCAAGCACATGATGGCCCCGCGCCCCAACCGGAAGCGGAAACGCAGACGCGGGGCGGGGCCCGCTGCCATATCGGTGCGCTGTTCCCAACGGTGTCGGACCATTCCCCCAGCCTAGGAACGGCCGGCGGCCGCCCCAAGCAGGGGTTCGCGGATGTGGACAACGCCGCTGTCCGGCCTGCTGTGGAGGCCCGCCTCAGTCGTGCTGGATGGGCCCTGGTTCCTCCAGGTCATCGGTATCGTTGGCAGCTTCGGATCCGGTGTCCGGTTCCTGCGGCTCGTCGGGGTCCGGCAGGGCTGCGATGACCACGGCCAGCACCCCGGCACCCGCGTGGGCTGCCAGGACGGTAGGAAGCGGTTCGCAGAGCACGTCGCCGATGCTGGAGCTTTCCAATTCGGCGCAGAGCTCATGGGCCTGGTCGGGGTTGCCGAAATAATGGACGGCGATCCGGGCGCCGGCCGGTGCGGCAGCTGCCTCTTCTCGCGAGATCTCGACCAGCCGGGACATGGCCCGCGGCATGGTCCGCACTTTTTCGTGGACACCGATGCGGCCATTTTCGATGGCGAGCAAGGGTTTGACAGCCAACAGGGTGCCAAACACGCTGGCCGCGGCACCGATCCGTCCGCCCTTGCGCAATTGTTCCAAACTGGGAACGACGAAGAACAGCCCATGGTCTTGTGCGCGGTTCACCACGTGTTCGAGTTCCTGTGCCGTGGCCCCCGACTCCGCGGCGATGACTGCCTCCATCACCGCCAATCCCTGGGCCAGCCCAACGGTCCTGGTGTCAAGGACGGTGACCTCGACGTCGACCTGCTCCGCGGCCCAGCTCGCCGCATCAACGGTTCCCGAGAGTTCCTTGGACAGGTGCAGCGAATAGATCCGTTCGAAACCTGCGGCGGCGAGAGATTCATAGGTGCGTTGAAAGGCCCCGGGGGCTGGCCTGGAGGTCTGCACGGAAGCTCCGGTGGCCAGCGCCAAGGCGAGGGCCGTCTCGACGTCGTCCAGTCCTTCGGTGTAGATCTGTCCGTCGATCATCACGGGCAAGGGAAGGATGCGAAGATATTCGGCATGCTCCTGCGCCCACGCTGCCGGGATGGCAGCGGCCGTATCCGTCACCACTGCGGTACGCGGTCCGCTACTCCCCCGCGCGCGTTGGCGCCGCTCACGGGGAAGGAACCGTTCCAGGAAGCCGGTCGGACGTCCCGCGGTATGAGCCGTCGGGACGCCCCGGCGCGGAGCTGAAGGCATGTCCCTACCTTAGGAGGCTGGAACGAGGTTCACGAGCTTCGGCGCCCGGACAATGACCGTTCGCAGCTCGCGTCCGTCCAGGGCCCGTTGGATCGTCTCCGAGGCCAAGGCCAGTTCCCGCAGCTCCTCTTCGCCGATATCGGCCGGCACATTGAGCCGATCACGCACCTTGCCCTTGATCTGCACGATGGCGACCACGGTGTCCTGAACCAGCAACGCGGGATCCACCGTCGGCCAGCCGGCATTGGCCACCGACGGGCTGTGGCCCAGACGCTCCCACATGTCCTCGGCCGTATACGGGGAGAACAGGCTCAGGATCACGGCCACGGCCTCAGCCGCCTCCCGCACGGCCGGGTCGGAGGCGCCGACGCCGGAATCGATCACCTTGCGGGTGGCGTTCACCATTTCCATCAGCTTGGCTACCACGACGTTGAATTTTCCTGAATCCAACAGGTCGGCAGCTTCGGAGATCGCCCGGTGGGTCACGGTACGCAACCCCTGGTCCCCGGTGGACGGGTCGGCCCCTACCTCACTGCTGACGTCTTGGGCCAGGCGCCAGGCCCTGGCCAAGAACTTTCCGGCAGCCGCCGGGGAAACATCCGCCCAGTCGACGTCGTCTTCAGGCGGTGAGGCGAAGATCATGGTCAGGCGTACCGCGTCGACTCCGTACTTATCCAACTGTTCGCCCAGGTCCACCCCGTTGCCCAGCGACTTGCTCATGGCCTTGCCACCGTTCAGAACCTGCCCTTGGTTCAACAAGGCGGAGAAGGGTTCGCTGGCCTGGATCAAGCCGAGATCGTGGATGACCTTGGTGAAGAACCTGGCGTACAGCAGGTGCAGGATCGCATGCTCGACCCCACCGACATACTGGCCCACCGGCATCCATGCGTCGGCCGCTTCCGGGTCGAAGGGCCCCTCGGTGTAGTCCGGGGACAAGAAGCGCAGAAAATACCAGGAGGAGTCAACGAAGGTATCCATCGTGTCGGTGTCGCGGGTTGCGGCACCACCGCAGCTGGGGCAGGTGGTGTTGACCCAGTCGGTGGCCGCAGCCAACGGGGAGGTGCCCTGTGGGGCCAGCTGCTCCCCCCGCAGGTCATCCGGCAGACGCACCGGCAGCTGGTCGTCGGGGACCGGGACCTCACCGCACCGTGGGCAATGGATGATGGGGATCGGAGTTCCCCAGAAACGCTGGCGCGACAGCAACCAGTCGCGCAACCGGTAGTTCACCGTATGTTGGCCGGTTCCTGCGGCTTCAACAATTTCCACGGCGCGGGCAATGGCGGCGTCCTTCTCCAGGCCGTCCAGCTCCCCGGAGTTCACCAAGGTCCCCTCACCGGTCGTGGCGACCCCACTGGTTGCCGGGTCCTCTTCGCCGGTATCCAGGACGACGCGGATCGGCAGGTCGAAGGTCCTGGCGAAGTCCAAGTCACGCTGATCGTGGGCGGGCACTGACATGATGGCCCCGGTGCCGTAATCGGCCAGGACGTAATCGGCTGCCCAGACCGGCAGGCGTTCACCGTTGAGCGGGTTGATCGCATACCTGCCGAGGAACACCCCGGTCTTGGTGCGTTCGGTGGACTGACGTTCAATTTCCGTCAGTGCCTTGACCTGATCCTGGTAGGCGGCCAGTTCCTCGCGGTGCTGCGGTGCCACGAGATCGTCGGCCAAGACGGCGTCGGCGGCAACGACGAAGAACGTTGCCCCATGCAGGGTGTCGGGCCGGGTGGTGAAGACCGTCACCTGACGCTCCGCAGCGTCCTCGTCGGTCGGTTGGATCACGAAATCGACATGCGCCCCCTCGGAGCGGCCGATCCAGTTGCGCTGCATGGCCAGCACGCGTTCGGGCCAGTGGCCCTTCAGGGCGTCCATGTCCTCGAGCAGACGGTCGGCATAGTCGGTGATCTTGAAGTACCACTGGTTCAGGGACTTCTTGGTCACCGCGGTTCCGCAGCGTTCGCAGGTGCCGTTGACGACCTGCTCGTTGGCCAGCACCGTCTGGTCCTTGGGGCACCAGTTCACCGGGTGGTCCTTGCGGTAGGCCAGCCCCTTGTCGTAGAAGCGGGTGAACAGCCATTGGGTCCACCGGTAGTATTCCGGGTCCGACGTGTGGATCCGTCGTGACCAGTCGGCGCTGATGGCGTAACGCTTGAAGGACGCTGCCTGGGTTTCAATGTTCTTATACGTCCACTCCGCAGGATGGGCGTTGCGTTTGATGGCCGCGTTCTCGGCGGGCAGGCCGAAGGAGTCCCACCCGATCGGGTGCAGGACGTCGTACCCCTGCTGGCGCCAGTACCGGGCAATCACGTCACCCATGGCGAAGGCTTCGGCGTGGCCCATATGCAGGTCACCCGACGGATACGGGAACATGTCCAGCACGTAGCGGCGTTCGGCGCTGCCGTCGTCCTTGGGGGTGAAGACTCCCAGTTCCTCCCATACGGGTTGCCACCGTGCCTCGAGCTCACTAAAGCTGTAGGTGGTGCCGGTCTCCGGGGTTCCGGGTGCCTCTGTGCTCACGGTGGGTTCGCCTTCTGGTAGTGCAGATTCGGTTGGTCATGCAGTCCCGGCAGCCGCCGATGTTCCCCCACGGGGTTCCAACGAAGGCCGAACATGAAAAAACCCCTTGGCATACAAGGGGCAGCCGGACGGTTCGGGCCCGGCTAGAAAAGAAGTAGGACTGCTGACATGGGGCCAGTCTACAGTACGGCGGGGCCGTGACACGGTGGATGTCACGGCCCCAGCCTGCAGATCAGAGCATCGGCACGGTGGTCTAGCGCACGTCCTCGTCGACCCAGTCGAAGGTCTTGGTGACGGCCTTCTTCCACAGACGCATCTGACGGTCACGTTCGGTGGGATCCATTTCGGGTTCCCACCGCTTATCCTCGGCCCACTTGGCCCGCAATTCGTCGCGGTCCGACCAGAATCCGACGGCCAGCCCGGCAGCGTAGGCGGCACCCAGGGCCGTCGTCTCGGTGACCTGGGGTCGGACGACCGGGACACCGAGCATATCGGCCTGGAACTGCATCAGGGTCTCGTTGGCGACCATGCCGCCATCGACCCGCAACTCGGTCAGCGGCACTTCGGCGTCGGCATTGACCGCGTCAAGGACCTCCCGGGTTTGGAATGCCGTGGCTTCCATGGCCGCCCGCGCGATATGCGAGCGGTTGGCGAACCGCGTGAGCCCGACCATCGCGCCCCGAGCGTCGGGACGCCAGTAGGGGGCGAAGAGCCCCGAGAACGCCGGGACGATGTAGACGCCACCGTTATCCTCGGCCTGCGCGGCCAGGTCCTCGACCTCCGCGGCGGAGGAGATCATGCCGATGTTGTCGCGCAGCCACTGGACGAGGGAGCCGGCCACGGCAATGGAGCCCTCCAAGGCATAGACGGGCTTCTCGCCTTCGAGCTGGTAGGCAACGGTGGTGAGTAGCCCGTTGGAGGACTTCACAATGTCTTCACCCGTGTTGAAGATCAAGAAGCAACCGGTGCCGTAGGTGTTTTTCGCTTCGCCGGCGTTGAACGCTGCCTGGCCGAAGGTCGCGGCCTGCTGGTCCCCCAGGATGCCCGCAACCGGGACCTCACGCAACAGCTGGTTGGTGTGCACCGTGCCGTAGACCTCCGAGGAGGATTTGATGGCTGGCATCATCGAGATCGGGACGCCGAAGTCGGCGAGGATCTCTTCGTCCCAGGCCAACTTCTCCAGGTCCATGAACAGGGTGCGGGAGGCATTGGTGACATCGGTGATGTGGATGCCGCCGTCGGTGCCGCCGGTGAGGTTCCAGGTCACCCAGGTATCCGTGTTGCCGAACAGCAACTCCCCTGCTTCGGCGCGTTCACGGACGCCGTCGACGTTGTCCAGGATCCACTTGATTTTGGTGCCCGAGAAATACGGGGCCAACGGCAGGCCCACCCGGTCCTTATAACGGTCCCCGCCGCCGTCGGCGGAGAGCTCCTCGACGGTGTTCTGGGTCCGGGTGTCCTGCCAGACAATGGCGTTGTAGACCGGCTTGCCGGTGTTCTTGTCCCAGACCACCGTGGTTTCACGCTGGTTGGTGATGCCCACGGCGGCGATGTCGTGCCGGGTCAGGTTGGCCTTGGAGAGGGCGCTGCCGACGACTTCACGGACGTTGGTCCAGATTTCCTCGGCGTCGTGCTCGACCCACCCTGCCTTCGGGAAGATCTGCTCGTGTTCCTTCTGTCCGACGGAGACGATGGAACCGTTGTGGTCGAAGATGATGGCACGTGAACTCGTGGTGCCTTGGTCGATGGCGATGATGTTTTTGGTCATGGGTTTCTTCCCTTCGAAGTACGGGTGATGAGCAGCGCGATCGTTCCCTAGAAGAGGGCGCCTCCGGCCAGGCCACCGATGGCTCCACCGATCAGTGGGCCGACGACCGGGATCCAGGAGTAGCCCCAGTCGCTGGGACCCTTGCCCTTGATCGGCAGGAAGGCGTGGGCAATGCGGGGGCCCAGGTCACGGGCCGGGTTGATGGCGTAACCGGTGGGGCCACCGAGGGATGCGCCGATGCCGACCACGATCAGGGCCACGGCCAGCGGGCCCAATCCGTTGGGGGTCAGTCCGAAGCCGGCAATGACGAACACCAGGACAAACGTCGCGATGATCTCGGTCAGCAGGTTCCAGCCCTTATGGCGGTAGACGGGGCCGGTGGCGAACACGCCCAGCTTCGCTGCGGGGTCCTCCTCGGCGTCGAAATGTTGCTTATAGGAGAGGTAGGCCAACACGGCGCCGATGATGGCGCCGACCATTTGGGCGGCGAAGTAGAGCAAAGTGCTCGCCAGCGTGATGGCCACACCCGGGGCGTACTCGTCGACGTTGGGGTTGACCAGCAGCCCGACGGTGACTGCGGGGTTGAGGTGGGCGCCGGAAGCGGCAGCGACCCACACGCCGGCGAAGACGCCGAGTCCCCAGCCGAAGTTGACCATCAGGAAGGTGCCATTATTGCCTTTGGCGCCCCTGAGCACGGCGTTGGCCACCACGCCACAGCCGAGGAGCATCAGCAGCATGGTGCCGAGCGCTTCGGCGCTAAAAACTTGAAGAGACATCGTTGACTCCTATGTAGATTTCAATTGTCAGGGCATCATTCGATGCTCCCGCGGTGATCCGGCAGCCGGCGGTTGCCGGCGCGGAAATCATGGGACCGGGCCGGGCTCATCAGCGCGGTCCGGCACGGTGGTGTTTCGCTGTGTTGGCTAGGCAGATGCCTGCGTGAAGGCGACTCCATGCTCTTCGGACAGGACGCGGCGGGTATCGGCTCGCTCGGACTCGACGCGAGCGGCGTCCCAGCCCAGCACGGGCGCCAACACGTCGGCGCATTCGTCGATCAGTTCGGTGGTGACCAGACCACGGAAGGCCAGCGAGGTCCGGCGAATGAAGACGTCCACCAGCCGTCCGATCTGCTCGTGGTTGGCCATATGGGTCAGCTCGTCCACGCTGAGTTCGCTGCTGCTCAGCAGCAGTGCGTCATCGGCTCCGCTGGCATCCAGGACCTCGTCGGCACGGGTTCCGTAGCGTTCGAGCAGGACCGCCAGTCGTTCGCGGCTTGCCTGTGAAGCCCTGGCGGAGATCCACTGTTCGCGTTCGACGTCGTTGCGCGGGTAATCAACGCCACCACCGATGGCTAGGGAACTGGTATCGGGGCCGCCGGACCGTCCCAGCGCTGTGAGGACCTCGCCTCCCAAATGTTCGGCCAAAGCCCTGAATGTTGTCCATTTGCCGCCGACCAGGCTGAGCATCGTGGATCCCTGGGCACCTGCTCGCTTTTCGATGCGGTAATCACGCGAGACGAACCCGGGCTGGGTGTCGTCGTGGCGCGGAAGGGGGCGGATACCCGAGAAACGGTAGACGATCTCCTGCCGGGAGACGGCAACTTCGGGGAAGACATGGTTGATCAGCTCGAAGAAATAGTCGACTTCCTCGGCGGTGCAGCGTGCGGGCTCGTTGATATCCGCGTCGATGTCCGTGGTGCCCACCAGCACCCGGTCCCCCATCGGGTAGATCAGCACGATCCGTCCATCGCTGTGCTCGAAGAAGATTTCGCGTCCACCGCAGGCTGCCAGCAGTTCGGGGCTGTCCAGCACGATATGCGATCCCTTCGTGCCTCCCATGAACCGACTCTTCTGGCCCAGGGCGCCGTTGGTCTCATCGACCCAGGCGCCGGTGGCGTTGACGATGACCTGGGCAGTGAAATCGAATTCCTCGCCGGTGAGTTCGTCGCGCAGTCTCGCGACGCCGTCGTGCTCGTTGACCAAGGAAACGTAGTTGGAGGCCCTCGAGTCCGGGTTGGCACGCAGGCCATCGTGGAGCACATCCAAGGTGAGCCGTTCGGGGTTGTGCACGGAGGCATCAAAGTAGGTGGCCGCATACTTCACGTCGTCCCGCAGGGCCGGGAGATCGTGGAGGGCCTGGCGGCGGCCATGGAAGCGGTGGCGTTCGGTCAGGCGCCCTGAACCGGCGAAGGCGTCATACATCATGAGTCCCGCCTTGATCAGCAGTGCCCCGCGTTCTTGGGGCTTGCCGTTGCGGTGGGTCAGAAAGCGGGCCGGTGCACTGAGGATCCCGGAGAAGGTGGAGAAGATCGGAATGGTAGTGCGCAGGGGTTTGACGTAATGCGGGGCGATGGCCAGCAGGGTGTTGCGCTCTTGGACGGATTCGCGCACGAGCCGGAATTCACCGTTTTCGAGGTAGCGGATGCCCCCATGGATCATATGGGAGGAGGCCCCCGAGGCCCCTTGGCAGTAGTCTCCGCGCTCGACCAGCGCGACGTCGATTCCTTGCAGGGCCAGGTAGCGGAACGTGGCGACCCCATTGATGCCGCCACCGACGATCAGGACCTGGGCCTGAGGCCGCTCCGACAATTGTGAAACGCTCTGGCGGGCTGCTTGCGTGGGTGACACTCTGATCAATCCTTTGCTGCGAAATGGAACTGTTGGTCCCCTGAACGGGCAACCGACCAGTAGTCTTGCCAGTGCAGAACGTTGCCGTCAATCACATTGCACAAATGTGCAAGAACCGGAGGAATCATGGCTCGGGACCCGCTGGCAGAGCAGCCGGGAGACGGAATAGGTGAGCCGAACGTTCATGGCGCACGACACATTTCCGGTGATCGGCGAGAACGTGATGCCTTGCGTGCTGCCCAGCTGTATTACGTCCAGGAGTTGACCATGGAGGCCATTGCCCGGGACCTGGGGGTCTCCCGGTCAACCGTCTCCCGCCTGCTATCGCTGGCCAAACGCAACGGCCTCGTGAAGATCGAGTTGAACCCACCGCGGGGCCGAGCCACCTCACTGGTGAAGGAGCTGGAGACACGGTACGGGGTGCGCGGTCATGTGGTGCCCACCGACGGTTCGCTGTCCGAGGCAGAGGTCCTCGAACGCGTGGCAGCGCATGGGGCGCATGTGGTCCAACCCCTGATTTCTTCGGGGATGACCGTTGGCCTGGCGTGGGGTTCCACGCTCACGGCCTTGAGCCGGCACCTGGTTCATAAACCCACCCATGACACGGTGTTCGTCCAGCTCAACGGCGCCGCCAACCCCCAGACCACCGGCATCTCCTATGCCAGTGAAATCCTGTTCAGGTTCGGGGCAGCCTTCACCGCCCGGGTGGAACAGTTCCCGGTGCCGGCCTTCTTCGATCGTGCCGAGACGCGGGCCGCCATGTGGCAGGAACGCTCCGTCCGTCGCGTGCTGGACACCCGAACGGAGATCCGATTGGCGGTTTTCGGTTTGGGTTCCATCGACGCTGCCGTCCCGAGCCAGATCTACCGTGGAGGCTATGTCAGTGCCCGGGAAGCCGCCGGGCTGCGCGATCAGGGGGTTGTCGGGGACGTGGCCACCGTCTTCTACCGCCGGGACGGCAGCGACGATTCGATTGCGATGAACGATCGCTCGACCGGTCCCCCGCTCGAGGCCCTGCGCAGGATTCCGCAGCGTCTGGCGATCGTCGCCGGACGCGGCAAGCTCGAAGCGGTACGAGGCGCCCTGGAGGGCCGGCTGATGACCGACCTGGTGATCGACGAGGGAACCGCCTGGCGGTTGTTGAAGTAGGAGGAACCCCACCCTCGGTGTGCCACAGCGGTACCCCCACCCCACTGCCCGATAGGCTCGGTTCATGAACTCCCCCACCGATTACCGTCCCCCGTGGGTCACCCACCACCACCATCTGGGATCGGACCTATCGGTTCGGACCTACCCTTCACACGGACCATCCCACGGGATCATCCTGGCGATCCACGGTTTCCGTGGAGACCACCACGGCTTGGACCTGTTGGTCCGCCAGTTGCCGGAGTACACCATCATCGTTCCCGACCTCCCGGGGTTCGGCGACTCCACGGCCTTCACTCACGCCCGCCACGACGCGGTCACCTACGCCGGTGTCATCGATACCTTGCGGACAGATCTGGGGATTCCCGCCTCGGCCCTCCTGCTGGGGCACTCCTTCGGATCCATCGTCGCCGCCGGGTACTTGGCAGCACATCCGGGCAGCTTCGCCTCCCTGATCCTGATCAACCCCATCTGCGAACCCGCCCTGGAGGGACGGCAGGCCCTCTTTTCCCGGCTGGCTGCGGGATACTATGCGGCGGGACGTCTGCTCCCCGAACGGTGGGGGCTGGCGATACTACGCAACCGGCTGATTGTGGACCTGATGTCGGCCACGATGGGAACCTCCGGTGATGCCCGAACCCAGGCCTACGTGGTGGACCAGCACCGACGATACTTCAGCAAATTCGCCACCCGGGCCAGCCTCCAGGAGGCCTTCGCTTCCTCGATCACCGATACGGTCCGCGACGTTGCCGCAACGGTACAGGAACCGACCCTGCTGATTGTCGGTGAAGTCGATGACCTGGGCTCCGTCCCGGGACAGTACTCGTTGGCTGCCACCTTCCCGCAGGCCTGGATCGAGATCATCGCCGGGGTGGGGCATCTCATCCATTATGAACGTCCACGCACTGCGGCGCGCCTGATCAGCAACTTCGTGGACGCCCGAACTACAGCAGGCCCTGCGGGTCGACCCGCACGTTGACCACCGGGTCCCGGTTGGCCGAGGATCTGGCCTTGACCCGCCGTAATTCGGTGCAGACCGCACCTCCTTGGCCGTAGCTGAAGAACAGCAGCCAGCGGTGGACCCCGTCCTCTTCGATGACCGGCCCGGTCAGCCGGACACCCTCCGGGAGTTCGAGGGCCTCGGCAAAGGCGTCTGCCGACCGGGCGGGGCCGGACAGGGAAGCAGTGCGCACCGCCGGAGGCAGTTCCAGGTCCCGACGCAGGTTCAGCTCGCGTTCGGCGAAGCCGGCGGCATCCCAGCGCACCAGGGCGCGCACCGGATCCGACTCCCCCGCGGCAATCACCACGACACCACCGTCGCGCGATGCTTTGGCCAATGAGGCCGCCGCGAGCCACCGGTGGAGCACTTCCTCCCCGGTGCGCAGTTCGTCACGGGCGAGCATCCGGTCCCCGTCCAGCAACAACACGGCCGCGTAGCCTCCCTCGGCTACCGGCTCGGCTCCCGGGGTGGCGACCACGAGTGACGGGGAGCCGGGGACGCGACGTCGGGGCAGGCCGCCGGTGGCGCTGATGACAGGGACCTTCGGGAAGGCTCTCCCCAGTTCTTCGGCGGTACGGTCGGCGCCAATGGCCGCGGCCCGCAGACGGTGACCCCCGCAGGTGGGGCAGCTCCAGTTCGGCGCTTGGACCCCGCACCAGCGGCAGCCGGGTACGGCAGTGGAATGATCCAGTCCCATGGGGCCCGAACATTCGGTGCAGCGCACCGGTTCGCGGCACCGTTCACAGCGCACCGCCGGCAGGAACCCGGTGCGTGCGACCTGGACCAGGACGGGACCGTGATCCAACGCCTTCGAGGCCGTCGTCCAGGCCAACCGCGGCAACCGGGCGGCGTGCAGGACGGGATCGCGTTCCTGTTCGAAGGAGTCCGAACTGGCCACCACGCGGGGCGCCTGGGCCCGCAGCAGCGGCCGCGGGGCCGCAAGTTCGACGGCCCATCCGGTCAACACGAGGCGTTGGGCCTCAGCGCTGCGCGATGTGCCGGCCATCAGCAAGGCGCAGCCGGCCAGTTGGGCGCGCAAGAGCAGGGTTTCGCGGGCATGTTGGTAGGGGGCCCGCGGTTCTGCGTGGCTGGAATCCTGGTCCTCCCAGAGCACCACCAGGCCCAGGTCATGGACCGGGGCGTAGGCCGCCGACCGCGTCCCCACGGCGACGGTGGCCTGCCCCCGCGATACCCGGAGGAATTCGCGGTACCGCGGGGTGGCGCCATCCTCGGCGCTGAGCCGGGCGACGGCGGCAGGTCCCAGCGTCGCGGTCAGTGTCTCGCTGAGCCGTTCCAGGTCGCGGGCATCGGGCACGACCACCAGGGCTCCGCGTCCCGAATCCAAACAGGCAGCCACCGCCTCGGTGAGTAGCGCCGGCCAGCCGCCCGGCTGGTTGGGGATCACGCTGAGCACGGCCCGTGGAGACTCGCCAGCGGTGAGGGCCTGCCCGAACCCGGTGCCGCCGTCGTACTGCATCAGGCAGGACGGAGGCCAGGCCTCGCTCTGGTCTTTGGGGATCATGGGCTGCGCGGCCCGTGGTGCATCCGAGGCGTCCGCGGCACTGATTTCGGTTTCGACGCGCGCCATCCTCGGTGGGATGGCCGAGCGGACCACATCGGGAAGGGTTCCCGCATAGCGGTCAGCCACCGCCCGGCACAGCGCCAGGACGTCGGGGCGCAGGACGACCTCCGGCGAGACGACCTTGCCCAGGGGTTGGAGCTTCAGTCCGGGGTCGGTTTCGGTGAGCCGCTCGACGAGGTAGCCGGTGAGTTCCTGCCCGCCGAAACGGGCCCTGATACGAACCCCGGGGACGGCGACGGCGTCCAGGTCGGCGGGGACCAGGTAGTCGTAGAACCGGTCCAGATGGGGCACCTGGGTCTCCAACAAAACCCGCGCGACGGGCAGCGAGGCCGCCGGGGTGACACCGGTTGGCAGGGGCCGGCGCAGGTCGAAACCCTGCAGCAACGTGGGCTGCTCGGGCTCGGACGCTGACCGGTCCACGCGGGCCCTCCTAGAAGTTGAAGTAGTGCCGCAGCGCGTCGACGCGGTTCGTCTGCTCCCAGGTGAAGCCTGGTTCCTCTCGGCCAAAGTGGCCATGCGCTGCGGTGCGCTGGTAAATAGGTCGTTTCAGGTCAAGGTCCTCGATGATACCCAGTGGGCGCAGATCGAAGATTTCCTCGATGGCAGTGGCGATCTTCAGCGGATCCACGGTTTCGGTACCAAAGGTCTCCACATAGAGACCGACGGGCCGGGCGACACCGATGGCGTAGGCCACCTGGATTTCGGCGCGGCGTGCCAGACCTGCGGCCACCACGTTCTTGGCGATCCAACGCATGGCGTACGCTGCCGACCGGTCGACCTTGGAGGGATCCTTACCGGAGAAGGCGCCACCTCCGTGGCGGGCGAAACCGCCGTAGGTGTCCACGATGATCTTGCGTCCGGTCAGCCCGGCATCTCCGACGGGGCCACCAATGATGAACGGGCCCGATGGATTCAGGATGATCCGGGTATTGGTGATGTCCAGGTCGATTCCCGCCAGGACGGGGCGGACGACCAGTTCATGGAGGTCGGTCCGTAACGCTTCGAGTTCCAGTTCGCGGGCGTGTTGGGAGGAGACGACGATGGTCTCCACCGAGACCGGCACGTTCCCGTCGTAGCCGATGGTGACCTGGGTTTTGCCGTCGGGACGCAAGAGTGGCTGTGAGCCGGTCTTGCGGACTTCGGTGAGCTTCTCGGATAGCCGCTGGGCCAGCCAGATGGGGGTGGGCATCAAAACCGGGGTCTCATCGGAGGCATAGCCGAACATGATGCCCTGGTCCCCCGCGCCTTGGGCGTCCCGGGGATCCTGGCCCGTGCCTTGACGCTGTTCCCACGAGTTGAAGACGCCATCGGCAATCTCCTGGGACTGTTGGCCGATGGAGACCGAGACCCCGCAGCGGGCCCCGTCGAACCCGTTGGCCGAGGAGTCATAGCCGATGTCCAGGATCGTTTTGCGCACCAGATGCGGGATCTCGACGTAGCCTGCGGTGGTGACCTCCCCGGCGACGTGCACCAGCCCGGTGGTGACCAACGTTTCCACGGCCACCCGCGAGTTGGGGTCCTGGGCGAGCATCGCATCAAGGATGGCGTCGCTGATCTGGTCGCAGATCTTATCTGGGTGGCCTTCAGTGACGGATTCGGAGCTGAACAGGCGCAAGGCGGGATTCTGGGAAGTCACCCGATTACTCTACCGGTTCAAAAGGGTTCCCAACGTCGCGATCAGTCCGCGGGCAACCTCGTCCTTGGTCCCGGCAAACCGGGCCTCTGGGCCGCCGTCCGCGGCCAGGATGGTCACCGTGTTGTCTTCGGTACCGAAGCCGAGGGTGGTGGAGACCTCATTGACAACCAGCAGGTCACAGCCCTTTCGCGTCAGCTTGGCCCGCGCGTACTCCAGGACCGAGCCGTGGGTGTCACCGGTTTCGGCGGCGAATCCGACGATGAGGCCCGGGCCCGCGTCCGGGTTCTGCCGGCGGTGGCCGACGAGACCGGCGAGAATATCCGGGTTGCGCACCAGGGATACGGTGGGGGCCCCGTCCTCGCCCACCTTCTTGATCTTGGTGCCGGCATAATCGGCGGGCCGGAAGTCGGCGACAGCCGCCGCCATGATCACGGCGTCGGCCCCCTGGCAGGCTTCGGTGACGGCGTCGCGTAGTTCCAGTGCAGTGGAGGCGGTGCTCAGCTCGACGCCTTCGGGGACGTCGGTTTCCAAGTGGGCAGCGACCAGCCGGACGGTGGCGCCGGCAGCCAGGGCGGCCCGGGCGATGGCCGTACCTTGTTTACCCGAGGAACGGTTACCCAGGAACCGGACGGGGTCCAGGGGCTCACGGGTACCGCCGGCGGAGACGACGATGGTTCGGCCCGTCAAGGCAGTTTCACCCGAGGGGGGCGCCGCCTCCCCCGGGGGTTTTTGCTGTGTAGGTGGCGGCAGGAAGCGTTGCACTGCCGCGAAAAGGTCTTCGGCGTCGGGCAGGCGCCCCGCCCCGGTGTCCTTGCCGGTCAGACGCCCCACGGCCGGATCGATGACGGTGATCCCCCGGGAGCGCAAGGTGGCCACGTTGGCGGTGGTGGCGGCGTTCTCCCACATTCCGGTATGCATCGCCGGCGCCAGGACGACCGGCGCCCTGCTGGCCAAAACGGTGTTGGTCAGCAGGTCGTTGGCCATCCCTGCGGCGAGCCGTGCCATCAGGTCTGCGGTGGCCGGGGCGATGACGATCAGGTCCGCGTCCTGGCCGAGACGGACGTGATTGACGTCCTCCACGGCCTCGAACACGCTGGTGTTCACCGGACGCCCGGACAGGGCTTCCCACGTGGCCTTGCCGACGAACTGAAGCGAGGATTCGGTGGGAACAACATCGACCTGATGACCCGATTCGGTGAACAGGCGCAGCAGCGACGCAACTTTATAGGCGGCGATCCCGCCGCCTATACCGAGGACTATGCGCTGCTGGGCCGTCACGGGTGGTGCTACTCGGCGTCTTCGGCGGCCAACGGCTTGACCTGCAGGAGACCTTCGTTGATTTCACGCAAGGCGATGGACAGCGGCTTTTCGTTCAGCTGGGTATCGACCAGCGGGCCGACATACTCAAACAGGCCCTCATGCAGCTGCGAGTAGTAGGCGTTGATCTGGCGTGCGCGCTTGGCCGAGTTGATCACCAAGGCGTACTTGGAATCCGTGGTGGTCAGCAGCTCGTCGATCGGCGGATTGATGATGCCTTCGGTGTTCGTAGACACGAAGCCTCCAAATTCTGTGTGGTGTTCGTCGGTGCCGGTTGACCCTGACTACCGCTCGTGCGGAGTCAGGCCCATCTGGGAAACCAGCTCGTCGGCTGCACGCCGAATATCGTCGTTCACGATGGTGACGTCGAATTCGGATTCGGCAGCAAGTTCCAGTTTAGCGGTATCGAGCCGTCTTTGCTGCTCCTCCTCGGATTCGGTGCCTCGTCCGATGAGTCGGCGCACCAATTCTTCCCAACTGGGCGGGGCAAGAAAGACGAATTTTGCTTCCGGAAGCGACTCCTTGACCTGGCGGGCACCCTGCAAATCGATCTCCAACAGGACCCGGCGACCGGCGGCAACGGCTTCCTCGACCTTGGTACGAATCGTCCCGTAGCGGTTGCGCCCGTGAACCACCGCCCATTCGAGCATGTCCCCGGCTCCGACCAGTTCGTCGAAGGCCTGGGGCCCGACAAAGAAGTAGTGGACCCCATCCTGCTCGCCCGGCCGCGGGTCACGCGTCGTAGCCGAAACGGAGAGCCACACCTCCGGATAATGATCGCGAATATAGGTGGATACGGTCCCCTTGCCTACTGCTGTGGGACCGGCGAGAACGGTGACGGGCGGGTGGCTGGAAGCCGGCATGGTGTCCTTTGTTACTTTTTTACGTGGGGCGGCGTGTCGTCGAAGTGGGACCGCAGCGCCGCCTGCTGTTTGCGGCCCAGGCCGCGGAGCCGACGATTAGCCGAGATGCCGATGCGTTCCATCAACGCCGCGGCCCTGACCGACCCGATCCCGGGAACCGACTCCAGCAGATCCGTCACGCGTAAACGTCCGACCGCCTCATCGCTCCTGGCCAGTTCAAGCAGTTCCGCAATGGTCAGCTCACCGCGACCGAAGCTGTTCTTCACTTCGGCTCGTCGCGTTCGCGAGACCAGAGCCTTGGCCCGCGCCTTCGCGCGGTCTTCCTCCGATAATGACTTCAAAACCATAGCGTAATCCCCTGCCGGCTAGGAATCTGTCGTCGCCAGGAACCGAACGTCCCTAGTGACGATGTGATCCGAACCTAGCGAACCCTGGGAGCAGGCGCAATGGGCTGAGCCGCAGATCCTCAGTCGCGCAAGGAATCCTGCACGCCGGCTGCGGCGGCACGCAGGGAGGCAACGTCGGGTCCGTTTCGCAAGATATCGCGGCTCGACGTCGGAACCAGCTGATCCCAGACGGAGCCGAACACCGCACGCAAATCTGCCGGCGTCGCCCCTTGTGCCCCCAGTCCGGGGGCAAGGATCGGTGCATGGCTGGCCGCCAAGTCGATCCCCAGCTCCCGCAGGGCTGGGCCGACGGTCGCACCGATCACCAGCCCCGTGGACCCCAGAACGGAGCCCTCGTTCTCCACGGCTGTTGCTTCGACGATCCTCCGAGCCACCGAGGCTGCCCCGCCAACATGTTGGACGCTGGCCCCCTCGGGGTTGGAGGTTAGTCCGAGCACGAAAACCCCCCGGCCAGATGAGGCTGCGAGCTCCAGGGCAGGGCGCAGCGAACCGAAGCCCAGATAGGGGCTCAACGTCACGGCATCGGCTGCCAGCGGGGAGCCATCGCGGAGCCACGCGTCAGCGTAGGCGGCCATGGTGGAGCCAATATCCCCGCGTTTGGCATCGGCCAAAGTGAGTAGGTCGGCCTCGGTGCAGGCGGCCAGCGTCCGTTCCAGTGCGGCCATACCGGCGGAACCGTGGCGTTCAAAGAGGGCGACCTGGGGTTTGACCAGGGCCACCTGACCCGCCATGGCCTCCACGACGGTCAGGGCGAAGCGTTCCACCCCTGCAGCACTGTCCGGCAACGACCAGTCGGCGAGGAGCCCGGGATGCGGGTCGATGCCGACGCAGAGGGGGCCGTACTGCCTCATGGCCCGCCCGAGCCGGGAGCCGAAAGGCTCCCGGCCGGCGTCGTGTTCTGCGGTCACGACTCAGACTCCCTGGCGGGAATTGTTGAGCCGTTCGGCGTGCTCCTGCAAGGAGGTGACCGACCATTCGAATTGGCGCATCGCCTGGATGGCCTGGATGGCTGCCCCGAAGGAGGCCACCGTGGTGATGACCGGCGTCCCGACCGAGGTGGCGGCAGCCCGGATCTCGTAGCCGTCGCCGCGGGCGTCGCCCCCCGAAGGGGTGTTCAGGATCATGTCGATCTTGCCGTCGGTGATCAAATCCGCGATCGTCGGTTCACCGTCCTCGGTGCCCTCCCGCACCTTGCGCACCACGGTGGCGGTGATGCCATTACGGCGCAGCACCTCGGCCGTACCTCCCGTGGAGATGATTTCGAAGCCCAGATCCGCCAGGTGTTTGACCGGCAACACGATGGAGCGCTTATCCCGGTTGGCCACCGAAACGAAGACGCGCCCGTGGGTGGGCAACGGTGAATTCGCCGCAGCCTGGCTCTTGGCAAAGGCGGTATCGAAGTATTTGTCGATCCCCATCACTTCGCCGGTGGAGCGCATTTCCGGGCCCAGCAGGGAATCGACGACCCGACCCTCCGGGGTGCGGAATCGAGCGAAGGGCAGGACGGCTTCCTTCACCGAGACCGGGGCGTCGTCGGGAAGATGCGATCCGTCGCCGGTGGCGGGCAGCAGGTGATGGACCTCGCGGAGATGCTTGATCGAAACACCCGTACCGATCAGGGCCGCACCCTTGGCCAGTTGCACGCCGGTGGCCTTGGACACGAAGGGCACCGTGCGGGAAGCGCGCGGGTTGGCTTCGATGACGTAGAGCACGTCGGAGGCCAGGGCGAACTGGATGTTGATCAGTCCGCGGACCCCCACCCCGCGGGCAATGGCCAACGTGGCCTCGGCGACCCGCGCCTGGACTTCGGTGCCCAGGGTGATCGGGGGCAGCACACAAGCAGAATCTCCCGAGTGGATCCCCGCTTCCTCCACGTGCTCCATGATTCCGCCGACGTAGATATCGGTGCCGTCATAGAGGGCGTCGACGTCGATTTCGATGGCGTCTTCGAGGAACCTGTCCACCAGCACCGGGTGGTCAACGGTGATTTCGGTGGCGTTTTCGATGTACCGGGCGAGGTTTGCCTCGTCGTAGACGATTTCCATGCCGCGGCCGCCCAGCACGTAGGAGGGGCGGACCAGGACCGGGTAGCCGATCTCGTCGGCAATGCGCTTGGCGTCCTCGAAGGACACTGCTGTCCCGTTTTTCGGGGCGATGAGCCCGCCGGCGTCCAGGACCTGTTGGAAGGCGCCCCGGTGTTCGGCCAGATCGATCGCCTCCGGTGAGGTGCCCAGGATCGGCACCCCCGCGTCGGCCAGTTCCTGGGCCAGCTTCAACGGGGTCTGCCCGCCGAGCTGAACGAAGACGCCCAACACCCCACCGGTGGCCTCCTCTGCGTGGATGACCTCCAGCACGTCCTCCAGGGTCAGCGGTTCGAAGTAGAGCCGGGTGGAGATGTCGTAGTCGGTGGAGACGGTTTCGGGGTTGCAGTTGATCATGACCGTCTCATGTCCGGCTTCCCGCAGGGCCATGGTCGCGTGGACGCAGGAGTAGTCGAACTCGATGCCCTGGCCGATCCGGTTGGGCCCGGAACCCAGGATGATGATCGAGGGCTTCTCATGGAGCTCGACCTCGGTCTCCTCGTCGTAGGAGGAGTAGTGGTACGGGGTGTAGGCGGCGAATTCGGCGGCGCAGGTATCGACGGTCTTATAGACCGGCCGCACGCCCAAGGCGTGGCGAATACCGCGAACCACTGCCTCGGGGGTGTGGGTCAGTGCACCGATCTGCTCGTCGGAGAAGCCATGGCGTTTGGCCAGGCGCAGCACGTCCTCGGTGAGGGAACCGGCCTCCCGGATCTGTTCGGCGATCTCGTTGATGAGGACCAGCTGGTCCAGATACCACGGGTCGATTCCGGTGGCCTCGTAGGTTTCCTCGATGCTCGCCCCACCCAGCAGTGCCTGCTGGACCATGGCCAGCCGGCCGGTGGTGCCCACCCGGCTGCGTTCGAGCAGGCCGGGGACGTCCAGGGCGTTGGGTTTGCTGAATTCCAGTTGGGCGTCACGCTGCTCGAGTGAACGCAGTGCCTTCTGGAGGGCCTCGGTGAAGTTCCGTCCGATGGCCATGGCCTCCCCCACCGACTTCATGGTGGTGGTCAGTGTCGGATCCGCTGCCGGGAACTTCTCGAAGGCGAACCGCGGGACCTTGACCACCACATAGTCCAGGGCCGGTTCGAAGCTGGCCGGGGTCTTGCGGGTGATGTCGTTGGGGATCTCGTCCAGGGTGTATCCGAGGGAGAGTTTGGTGGCGATCTTGGCGATCGCGAAACCGGTGGCCTTCGACGCCAGCGCCGAGGAACGCGATACCCGAGGGTTCATCTCGATGACGACGACACGACCGGTATCGGGTTCGATCGCGAACTGGATGTTGCAGCCGCCGGTGTCCACCCCGACCTCACGGATGACCGCGATGGAGATGGTGCGCAGCTTCTGGTATTCCCGGTCGGTCAACGTCATGGCGGGGGCCACGGTGATGGAGTCGCCGGTGTGCACGCCCACGGGGTCGAAGTTCTCGATGGAGCAGACGACGACGACGTTGTCGTTGGCGTCGCGCATCATTTCCAGCTCGTATTCCTTCCAGCCCAGGATGGACTCCTCCAGGAGCACCTCGGAGGTTGGTGAGTACTGGATGCCGGCACCGGCGATACGGCGCAGGTCCTGCGCGTTATAGGCCATCCCCGAGCCCAGGCCTCCCATGGTGAAGGAGGGGCGGACGACGACGGGGTAGTTCAGTTCCTCGACGGCGGCAAAAGCTTCGTCCATGGAGTGCACGATGATGGACTTCGCCGACTCGGCACCACAGCGTTCGACGACACCCTTGAACTTCTCGCGGTCCTCGCCGAGTTCGATGGCCTCGATGTTCGCGCCGATGAGTTCGACGTTATAGCGCTGTAGTGCCCCCGACTTATCCAGGGCGATAGCAGTGTTCAGGGCGGTCTGCCCGCCCAAGGTCGGCAGGACGGCGTCGGGGCGTTCCTTGGCGATGATCTTTTCCACCACCTCGGGGGTGATGGGTTCGATGTAGGTCGCGTCGGCGAACTCCGGGTCGGTCATGATGGTGGCCGGGTTTGAGTTGACCAGGATGACCCGCAGGCCTTCCTCGCGCAGCACGCGCAGGGCTTGGGTTCCGGAGTAGTCGAATTCGGCGGCCTGTCCGATGACGATCGGGCCCGACCCGATGACCAGGACTGACTTGAGGTCTTCGCGCTTGGGCATTAGTTCTCTTCCTTGGAGTTCGTGGAGTGGGCGCCGTTGGCGGCCATCAGGTCAAAAAAGCGGTCAAAGAGGTAGGCGGAATCGTGGGGTCCGGCAGCCGCCTCGGGGTGGTATTGGACGGAGAACGCCGGAAGGTCGAGGCAGTGCAGCCCCTCCACGACGTCGTCGTTCAAGGAGACATGGGACACTTCGACGCGACCGTATTTCTGCTCGGGGGCCTGGAAGGCGCCCCCGCGGGGTGCGTCGACCGCGAAGCCGTGGTTTTGGCTGGTGATCTCCACCTTCCCGGTGGACAGGTCCATGACCGGCTGGTTGATGCCGCGGTGCCCGTAGCGCAGTTTATAGGTCCCGAAGCCCAGCGCCCGGCCCAGGATCTGGTTGCCGAAGCAGATGCCGAAGTACGGGATCCGTGCGTCGAGCACCCGGCGCAGGGTGGCCACCTGGTCGGTGGCGGTGGCCGGGTCCCCTGGCCCGTTGGAGATGAACACGCCATCAGGATTCAATGCGGTGATGTCCTCGAAGCTGCTGGTCGCGGGGATCACGTGCACGCGCAGTCCCCGCTCGGCCAGCCGTTCCGGGGTGGTGGATTTGATGCCCAGGTCGATGGCGGCAATGGTGAACCGCGGTTCGCCCTGCCAACCGTAGTCGGCAGGTTCGACGGTGTAGGCGGTTTTCGCGCTGACCTCCTCGGCCAGCTGGGAGCCCTCCATCGATTCCTGTTCGGCGACCCGGGCGACGAGTTCGGCATCGGTGGCCGCTGCGTCGTCCCCGGAGAAGATGCCCGCCTTCATGGCTCCGCGTTCGCGCAGGTGCCGGGTGATGGCCCGGGTGTCGACCCCCTGGATGCCCACGATGCCCTGCCGGATGAGTTCATCGTCCAGGCTGCCTTCGGAACGCCAGTTGGAGGGGCGGCGGGCCGCGTCACGGACAACGTAGCCGGCAGCCCAGATGCGATCGGATTCGTTGTCCTCGACGTTGATTCCCGTATTGCCGATATGGGGTGTCGTCTGGACGATGAGCTGGCGGGCGTAGGAGGGGTCGGTGAGGGTCTCCTGGTAGCCGGTCATGCCGGTGGTGAAGACTGCCTCTCCCAAGGTGGTGCCGCCGGCGCCATAGGCGCGGCCGCGGAAGATCCGGCCGTCCTCCAGGACCAGTACTGCCGGTTCGGGGGTGGTGTTGACGCTCATGGCTTGTCCTTCTTCGGTGCTGTGTGGTCATCGGTGGGCGCGGGGGCGCCGTGATCGGGGATCAATGTTTCTGCTGCGGAGACCAGGGTGGCCATATCCTCGGCGGCGCGCGGCCGGAAGCCGGTATCGACGTCGTGCTCTCCCAGCCGCCAGCCCAGGACCAGAAGGCCACCGGATTCGACGAATTTGCCGGCCATTCCGGATTCCCTGCGGACCGATTCCAGGTCGGCGGCGGGGATGAACACATCGGGGGCTCCGCTGCGGGAGAACAGGACGCCCTCGGGGTGCAGGGAGAGTTCGGCGTTGGATTTCATGCCCAGACCGTGGACGCTGATGCGGTCCAACCAGTCCCCCGCCGTGGTGGTGCACACGTATTGTCCGACGGCTTCGGCCAGCGGCGCATTCAATGCTGCCGGGGTTGCCACGGGGGCGGTGATATCTGCTTGGCGGCCTTGGCGGTGACGCCAGCCGAGGCGCATCAGCAGGATCGCGACGGCGGCGATCACGACCAGGCCGATGAGGTAGGGGACGTATTCGCTCATGCTGGGACTCCGGTATAGGGCCGAGGGGTGGCCAAGGCGCCGTCCAGGACGGTGGGGTGGCCGTGGAAAAACGTGGCGCGCACGCTGCCGGGCAGTTCCATCCCAGCGAACGGCGAATTCCTGCCCTTGGTGGACATGGTGGTGGGGTCCACCGTCCAGCGTGCTGCCGGGTCCACGAGGATCAGGTTGGCCGGTTCCCCGAGCGCCAGCGGCCGGCCTTGGTCGCCCAGCCGGCCGATCAGTGCCGGGGTGGTCGAGGTGATGCGGGCGACATCCGCCCACGTCATCATCCCGGTTTCCACCAGGGTGTGTTGGACGACCGAGAGCGCCGTTTCCAGCCCGGTCATCCCCATGGCTGCCTGCGCCCATTCGCAATCCTTGGCCTCCGAGGGGTGCGGGGCGTGGTCGGTGCCGATGATGTCGATGGTCCCGTCGGCCAGACCGGCCCGCAACGCCATGACATCGGCTTCGCGGCGCAGCGGCGGGTTGACCTTGTAGACGGGGTCGTAGCTGCGCACCATTTCGTCGGTGAGCAGCAGGTGGTGCGGGGTCGCTTCGGCGGTGACATTGATGCCCAGGGATTTGGCCCAGCGGATGATTTCCACCGAGCCGGCGGTGGAGACATGGCAGACGTGCAGGCGCGAGCCGACATGCTGGGCCAGCAGGACGTCGCGGGCGATGATCGATTCCTCGGCCACCGCCGGCCAACCGGCCAGACCCAGAACGGCGGAGACCTCCCCTTCGTTCATTTGGGCGCCCTCGGTCAGCCGGGGTTCCTGGGCGTGCTGGGCAACCACCCCGTCGAAGGCCTTCACGTATTCCAGTGCCCGGCGCATCAGCACCGGATCCCAGACGCAGATCCCGTCGTCGGAGAAGACCCGGACGCGGGCCCTGGAATCGGCCATGGCCCCGATCTCCGAAAGTCGTTCCCCGGCGAGCCCGACGGTGACGGCGCCGACGGGCCGCACATCGACCCAGCCGCTGCGCTGACCCAGATTATGGACTTGTTCCACGACGCCCGCGGTATCGGCCACCGGGGTGGAATTGGCCATGGCGTGCACCGCAGTGAATCCGCCGCGGGCCGCCGCCCGGGTGCCGGTTTCGACGGTTTCTGCGTCTTCGCGGCCGGGTTCGCGCAGATGAGTGTGCAGGTCGACCATGCCCGGCAGGGCGATCAGGCCGGTTGCTTCGATGACTTCTGCTGTGTTTGCTGCTTCGTGGGTTCCCGCGTCGGCGCCGATGGCGGCGATACGGCCGTCAATCAGCAGCAGATCGGAGGGTTCGCCGCCGGCGAGGCTCGCCCCACGGATGAAGTAGGTGGTGGTGCTCATGTGATTCTCGATTCTCAGAGGGAGCCCGGTTGCTGCGGGTCCGCGGAAAGCAGGAGGTACAGGACGGCCATGCGTACGGCGACGCCGTTGCTGACCTGTTCCAGCACGGTGGAGCGGGGTGAGTCGGCGGCTGCCGAGGAGATCTCCAACCCGCGGTTCATCGGTCCGGGGTGCAGGATGATCGTCTCCCGGCCCGGCTGCGCGTCCAGTGCCGCCAGGCGGGCGTCGTCGAAACCCCAGATGCGCGAGTATTCGCGGGTGCTGGGGAAGAAGGAGGCGTGCTGGCGTTCGGCCTGCAGGCGCAACATCATCACCGCATCCGCCCCCGCGGCCAGGGTGGCGTCGAGGTCGTAGCTGATGGTGCACGGCCAGGCGGCGGCGCCGACCGGCAGCAGGGTGGGTGGTGCGACCAGGGTGACCTCGGCCCCCAGGGTGCGCAGCAGCCACAGGTTCGAACGGGCCACCCGCGAATGCAGGATGTCTCCGACGATGACCACGCGCATCCCGGTCAGGTCCGAGCCGGTGGATTCCACGCCCTGGACCTTCGCCCAGTGGTTGCGCAGCGTGAACGCATCCAGCAGTGCCTGGGTTGGGTGTTCGTGGGTTCCGTCTCCGGCGTTGACCACGGGGGCATCGATCCAGCCGGCGGCTGCCAACCGGGCCGGAGCGCCGGAGGAACCGTGGCGGATGACCACCCCATCGGCACCAATGGCTTTCAACGTCTGTGCGGTGTCCTTCAGGGATTCTCCCTTGGACACCGAGGAGCCCTTGGCGGAGAAGTTGATGACATCGGCCGAGAGCCGTTTGGCGGCGGCTTCGAAGGAGATCCGGGTGCGGGTGGAGTCCTCGAAGAACAGGTTCACGATGGTGCGTCCGCGCAAAGCGGGCAACTTCTTGACCTCACGGGTGCCCACGGCGGCCATGTCTTCGGCGATGTCCAGGATCCGGATGGCGTCGGCGCGGGCCAGGTCGGCGGTGGAGAGCAGATGCCTCATGCGCGGGACTCGATGACGACGTCGTTCACTGGTTCACCGTGGGCGCTGTCCAATTCACCCAGGCGGACCCTCACCTTTTCGGAGGAGGCGGTGGGCAGGTTCTTGCCCACATGGTCGGCACGGATCGGCAATTCGCGGTGGCCCCGGTCCACCAGCACTGCCAGGCGCACGATACGCGGCCTGCCCAGATCGGAGAGGGCGTCCAGGGCGGCGCGGATGGTTCGCCCCGAGTAGAGCACGTCGTCGACCAGGACCACGACCTTGCCGTCGATGCCGCCGGCCGGCAGTTTCGTGGGCAGCGGGGTGCGGGTGGTGGAATGGCGCAGATCGTCCCGGTACATGGTGATATCGAGTTGACCGGTGATCGCTGCGGGATTGGTGCTCGGTTCGGCGCGGGCAATGCGTTCCGCGAGCCGCTGCGCCAAGGGGAAGCCGCGGGTGGGAATACCCAGCAAAACCAGGTCCTCGGTGCCCTTATTGGCTTCAATGATTTCATGGGCGATGCGGGTGAGCGCCCGCGAGATGTCGGCTTCTGAAAGTACTGTGCGAACGCTGGTGGGACCGGTGGACCCGGTCTCGTCGGTGGCGCCGTAGGTTTCCATGATGCCGCCTCCTTCCCCGCCTCACTGGACGGAATTTAAAGGGTGACTGCTCGATCAAAATTACCACAGGAGGACGACGGCTCTCGCCCCGGGGAAGCTGCGTGACCTAGCTGCCTCGGGAGGCGTTGATCACGTGCCACGGCGGCGGACGGCTGGTTCTTCATCAGGATGCTGGCCTTTACGGACCTTTCGACCGAGGATGGCTTGAAGGTGCACAGACCATCGAGGAAAGGAACCGACATGAAGTTCAAAGACCAGGCCGCGATCATTACCGGGGCGGCGAGCGGTATCGGGCGTGCCACGGCGCGACGGCTGGCCGAAGACGGGGCGAAGCTGATCCTGGTCGACTACAACGAGGAAGCCCTGAACGAAACGCTGGATCTGGTCACGGGCCATGGCGCGGAAGCCCATGCGGTCGGCGCAGACGTCTCGGACACCAGTGCCGTGCACGGCTACGTCCAGGCCGCGATCGAGAATTTTGGGCGGGTCGACCTGTTCCACAATAACGCCGGCATCCTGCAGGTCCCCGGTCTGCTCCACGAGTCCAGCATCGAGGACTTCGACCAGATCGTTGCGGTGAACCTGCGCGGGGCCTTCATGGGGATGAAGTACGTCTTGGAGCAGATGATGCTCCAGGGTTCGGGGTCGATCGTGAACACGGCTTCGCATGCGGCCATTCGCGCCGAACCGACGATGGGGATGTATGCCGCGACCAAACACGCCTTGGCGGGGCTGACGGTGACGGCGGCCAGCGAGTACGGCCCGCATGGACTGCGCATCAACGCCGTGTGCCCGGGGGGTGTGAAGACGGCCATGACCGCGGGCATGCCCGAATCAGCGGATCTCTCGGGCTTCGGGCCCATGCAACGCATGGCCGAGCCGGAGGAAATTGCTGCCACGGTGGCTTTCCTGCTCTCGGAGGAGGCTTCCTATATCAATGGGGTCCTCCTGCCGGTTGATGGTGGCCTGGCCGTGTAGGCCTCTAGAGCCGTTCGGAACCGCTCGGCTGGCTTCGATCTTGTTCATGCAGCAGATTGGACCCGGCGGTTTCGGGCATGCCGCGCACGCAGAGAAAAGCGATGAAGGCAATGACCATCATGTAGATTCCCGGGGACACCAGACTCCCGGTCCTGTCGATGAGCCAGGTCGCCAGGAGCGGGGCCGTGCCACCGAAGACCGTGTAGGCCAGATTCCAGCTGATCGTTGCCCCGCTGAGCCGGTTACGCGTCGGAAAGAGCTCGATCACGGTCACACCGAAAACTCCCCAGTACACGCCGAAGACCATCCCGATGACGAGCTGTCCAGCCAAAGCCGACGCGAAGGTCCCCAGACTGGCGAGCCAGAGAGCCGGCAAATACAACACGATGACTGCCCAAATGGCAGTGAACAGCACTGGCCTGCGGCCCCAACGATCCGAAAGCGCTCCCCCAACCCAAAAGGCCATGAAGGAAATGCTCAGAGCGATGCCGTTGCTCAGCAGGGCATCGCTGCTGGACAAATTCGCACCGGTGGTGAGGAACGTGACGAAGTATCCACTGAGCGTATAGAACGCGAGACTGGCCAGAGCTGCCAAGGCGATGGTCCTCACCACTGCCGGACGGGTCGATGAGAGATGCTCTTGAGGTTGGCCATCCGCCGCCTGAGCGGCTCGCGCCGCTTCATACACGGGGGACTCATCGACCTTCATGCGGATGTAGAGCCCGATCAATGCCATGGGGCCACCGATCAGGAAGGCGATGCGCCAGCCCCACGCGTTATAGGTCGCCTCCCCGAGCGTGTTGGTCAGGAACAGGACGAAGAGGGCAGCGGCCACAGACGGAACAGTCGAGAAACTATAGGTGAAAGCCACATAGAGTCCACGTCGGCCCGTGGGTGCATGCTCTGCCACGAAAGCGTTGGATCCCACGGTTTCCCCGGCAGCGGCAAAGCCCTGGACCATTCGGCACAAGATGAGTAGAAGGGGCGCCAGCACGCCGACTTGCCCGTAGGTGGGCAGCAGACCGATTCCCATGGTCGCGGCACCCATCGTGACGATGACGATGACAAGCAATTGCCGCCGTCCCATCCGGTCACCCAGCAGCCCGAAGACGATGCCGCCCAGCGGGCGCATGAGGAAACCCACGGCATAGACGCCAAAGACGGCAAGCACCCCCGCCACGGGGTCCTCCGAGGGAAAGAATAATTTGGCGATGATCACCGCCGAGTAGGCATAGATCACGAAGTCGTACCACTCGACGAACTGGCCTAGCGCGGCGGAGGTAATCACCCGCCGAAGTGTGGAGGACGAGGGCTGCACTGCGGGAGGGGGAGTCTCGCGATGCGTCGGGGAAACCATGGTCGCTCCAAAAAGGGTGGGTGTCTCGCATCCGGGGATGCACGCAGGAACGTGAAGGGATTTCCTGCGGTGGTCTGCGCCGCAAGCAGTCTACGGACCGGGCCGCTCCGGCACGATGTCCAAGACGCCGTATGTCCCTGCCCGCTGCCTGGGCGTCAACGAATCTATCCGACGAATGGATATGCTGGAAACCATGAACGCATACCCTCCCCGGGAACCCCAGCTCCACGGAGTGGATCCGTCGGCACCCTCGACTCCTGCCTGGCCCCATCACGAGCCGGCCGAAAACCTGTTCCATCCGACCCGGCTGTCCCCCGTGAAACCGCCGCGGCGCTATAGCCCGGGGCTGGTGGTCGTTCTGGTGCTCAGCGGGCTGATCCTGCTCGGGGTCGCTCTGTGGCTGGGACTGGTCCTGGGGGCCGGAACACTCTTTGTCGTGGGCTTGCTGGCCTTGTTTCCGCTCGGTATTTGTTTGGCGGGACTGGCCTGGGTGGACCGGTGGGATCCCGAACCCAAACTGATCCTGATCAGCGCGTTCGCCTGGGGTGCCGGGGTCTCCGTCGCCGGGTCACTGATCTTCGGGGCAGCGTTCCAGCGGGCCTTCGCGTCCCTGGCCGCGGTCACCGGACCCGATCTCTTCGGCGCCGTGGTGCAGGCCCCGGTCATCGAGGAGACCATGAAGGGTCTGGGGGTGCTGCTGATCTTCTTCGTCGCCCGGAGGAACTTCGACGGGCCGGTCGACGGGATCGTTTACGGGGGCACGATTGCCGCAGGCTTCGCGTTCACCGAAAATATTCTCTACTTCTCCGACGCCTTTGCCGGGGCCGGATCCGGGGCGGTGCAGGTGTTCGTGTTGCGCGGCCTGTTCTCACCCTTCGCCCACGTGATGTTCACCGCGTGGACCGGATTCGCCCTGGGCCTGGCCGTGCAACGCGGGGCCCGTCGCTACTGGCCCCTATACTTCCTGGCCGGTCTGATCCCGGCGATGCTCGGACATTTCCTGTGGAACGGCGGGGTGGGGCTGATCTTCCACAACTTCTGGACGTTCTACGTGCTGCTGCAGGTCCCCCTGTTCATCTGTGCCATCGTGGCGGTGATCATGCTGCGCCGGGCCGAACGCCGGCTGGTGGCCCAACGGTTGAACGATTATGCCCAGGCCGGCTGGTTCAGCCCGGAGGAGGTCGAAATGTTCGCCACCCGCAGGGGACGCCGCCAAGCCAATGGCTGGGCTTCGGCCACCGGACGTCGGAAGGCCATGCGCGGTTTCACCCGGACGGCGATGCGTCTGGCAGCCACCCGGAACCGGATCATTGCCGGCTCCCACCGGCAGAAGGCCCAACGCGACGAGGCCAGACTGCTGGCACTCATCCTCGACTACCGGCTGGCGCTGACCGGCAGCCCGCAGGCCCCGGGCCTCGCCTGAGGCGGCACAGAGAGCAACGGCGGGTGCCCTCCCCTTCCCAGGGGTGGCACCCGCCGTCGTGCACTGTCTTTTTTCCGGGAAGAGCCCGGCGCCGGCTAGGCCAGCAGCGTTGGCTTGAGTTGCTGGATGCGTCCGAGCAGGCCGTTGATGAATTCCGGGGAGTCATCGGTGGAGAAGACCTTCGCCGTGGCGACCGCTTCAGCCACCGCCACCGCGTCGGGAACGTCGTCGTTATAGAGCAGCTCCCAGGTCCCCAGCCGCAGCAGAGTGCGATCCACCGCCGGCATCCGTTCCAGTGTCCAGCCCTTGGCATAGGTGCTCAGGATCTCGTCGATCCTCTCCCCCTGGGCCATGACCCCTTCAATCAGCGTCAACGTGTAGTCGTTGACCGTGATGTCGGTGGTCTCCCGACGCAGACGCATGGCCTCCAGCGGGGAGACGGAACGCTGCTCGGCTTCGAAGAGGACGTCCAGCGCCCTCCGCCGGGCTTTGGTGCGGGCACTCACTAGTTGACACGTCCCAGGTACTCGCCGGTGCGGGTGTCGACCTTGACCTTGGTGCCCTGCTCGAGGAAGAGCGGGACGTGGATCTCGTAGCCGGTTTCCACCGTGGCCGGCTTATTGCCGGCCGAGGAGCGGTCGCCCTGCAGGCCCGGCTCGGTGTAGGTGATCTCCAGGGTGACCGAAGGGGGCAGTTCCACGTACAGCACGGAGCCCTCATGCATGGCGATGGTGACCATCTGGGATTCGAGCATGAAGTTCGCGGCGTCCCCGACGACCTTGCCTTCGACGGTGAGCTGGTCGTAGTCGGAAGTGTCCATGAAGACGTAATCCGCGCCGTCCTGGTACAGGTACTGGTAATCGCGGCGATCCACATTCGCGGTTTCGATCTTCAGGCCGGCGTTGAAGGTCTTGTCAACGGTCTTTCCGGAGAGCACATTGCGCATCTTGGTGCGGACGAACGCTCCACCCTTTCCGGGCTTGACGTGCTGGAATTCGGTGATCGTCCATAGCTGGCCGTCGATCTTCAGCACGGTGCCGTTCTTGATGTCGTTAGTGGTAGCCACAAATACTCTCTCTGTTGATTCCCGCTCCGCGGTCAGTGCCCGCTCAGGTGGGGGCAGGACTGCGGTTCGGGTCGCCTTATCAAAAAACCATAGCCATTCTAACGTACAGGCGAGGCCTTGGCCTGCGCGGCCTCAAGGGACCTGCGGGAGATCTCGATCCTGAACTGCTCATCTCCCGCCTCCAGGCGCAGGTCCAACGCCCGCTTGAAGCGGGTCACCGCGGCATGGAAATCGCCCACCGTGTAATACAAGACCCCGAGTTGCTGCTGCAATACCGACTCATGGGGCAGGTCCTTATATTCCTCGAGGAGGTTGCGCAGCCGGTCGATGGCCCGATGGGGGTCACCGTTGGCGCGGACCACGTCGGCGTCCACGACGCGCATCGGAAAGTTTTGCGGTTCCACGAGCCGGGTTTCGGTGACCAGCTCCGCCGCGTCGGCCACATCGCCGCGGGCCACCAGGATCATGACCTTCTCGACCGGGTTGGCCGTCGAATAGGCCTGCCGGGCGGCCTCCGCGTCGACGACCTCGGCGAGCAAGGTTTCGGGGTCGATGGAGAGCCCGGGGATCCCGGTGCGGATCCAATTCGCTGTGGCACTCATTCGGCAATTTCCTGGTAGGCGGCAAAGAGCAGCGAGGTATCGGGGACTTCGAGCATTCCCGGTTTGGCCAGCCCGTCCAGGACCACGAAACGCAGCAGGTCGCCGCGGGCCTTCTTATCCCGGCGCATCCCATCGAGCAGGGACTGCCAACGGTCCCGACGGTAGGACACCGGCAGCCCCAGTGACTCGAGGATGTTCCGGTGACGGTCCGCCAGCTCATCGCTGATCCGGCCCATGGAACGGGCCAGTTCGGCGGCGAAGACCAGA
Source organism: Arthrobacter rhombi (assembly GCF_900163545.1). Classification (GTDB taxonomy): domain Bacteria; phylum Actinomycetota; class Actinomycetes; order Actinomycetales; family Micrococcaceae; genus Arthrobacter_H; species Arthrobacter_H rhombi_A. The sequence continues at coordinate 10,187 of NZ_FUHW01000046.1, read as the reverse complement.
CCGATCGATACCGCAGCCCCGTGGCGCATCTGGTACCGCTCGGCCAATTCGATGGAGTGGGCCAGGGTGTGGCCGTAGTTCAAGAACTCTCGCTGGCCTGCTTCGCGCAGGTCGCTCGAAACGATCTTGGCCTTCACGGCGATGGCCCGCTCGATGATCTCGCGCAGTTCTGGTGTTCCCGCCGTGGAGGCCACCTTCGGGTCGGCTTCGATGATCTCCAGGATGCGCGGGTCGGCGATGAAACCGCATTTAACGGCTTCGGCCAGCCCGGTGACCAGCTCATTGGGCGGCAGGGTGGCCAGGGCGTCAAGGTCAACCAGGACCCCTGCCGGCGGGTGGAAGGAACCCACCAGGTTCTTGCCTTCGGCCGTGTTGATCCCGGTCTTGCCGCCCACTGCCGCGTCGACCATGCCCAGCAGCGAGGTGGGAACGTGGATGACCTTGAGCCCGCGCAGCCAGGTGGCCGCGACGAACCCCGCAAGATCGCTCACGGCCCCGCCGCCGACGGAGACGATGGCGTCCGAACGGGTGTAGTCGTTCTGGCCCAGGACCTTCCAACAGAAGGAGGCGACCTCGATGTGCTTGCCCTCTTCGGCGTCGGGGATCTCAGCGGTCATCGCCGTCAGCCCTGCAGCCTCCAGATCGGATTTGACGGTATCCCCGGTGGTGCGCAGGGCACGGGGGTGAATGATCAGGACCTTGCGGACCCGCTCGCCGAGCAGGCCAGGTAGTTCCCCGAGCAGTTGCTCTCCCACGACGACGTCGTAGTTGTCTTCAGGGGCCGTCCCCGTCACGCTAATGCGGGTCGAAGCGCTGCTCATGTGGTGATGCCTCCAGATGTTGATGCACGACGCCGGTAGGCGCCCTCGATGATTTCCGCCAACTCCGCGACGGATTGCGTCCGCGCGTCGACGGTTAGGCTCGCGCAAGCGCGGTACAAGTGTTCGCGTTCGGCCAGAATATCTGTCCAGCGCTGCGCCGGATGACCTTCCAGCAGGGGACGGCCCGTATCCGCCTCGATCCGGGGACGAACCGTCTCCAGATCAGTGTCCAGGTAGACCGTGAAATGCCCGGCCAGCAGGTCCCGATTCCCCGGGGCCAAGACCACTCCTCCACCGGTGGCGACCACCGAGGGTTGATCCCGTGAAGCTGTCCGGAACAAGACGGCGGTTTCGAGTTGCCGGAACTCAGCCTCTCCACCGTCAGCGAAGATCCCGGCGATACTGCCGTGCTCGGCGGTGATTTCCTCGTCGGTGTCGATGAAATCGAACCCCAGCCGGCGTGCCAGGGCCCGGCCCACCACCGATTTGCCGCTGGCCATGGGGCCGATCAGGAAAATGTCCTGCGCCATTAGTGGCGGACCGTTCCCAACGCCTCGGGAATGGAATCCAGGTAGGAGTCCAGGTTTCTGCGGGTCTCGCCCAACGAGTCGCCGCCGAACTTCTCCACGACCGACTGCGCCAGGACCAGGGCGACCATGGCTTCCGCCACGACCCCGGCGGCCGGTACGGCACAGACGTCGGAGCGCTGGTGGTGGGCGGTGGTCGCTTCGCCGGTGGCCGTGTCAATCGTGCGCAGGGCCCGTGGCACGGTCGCGATCGGTTTCATCGCTGCCCTGACCCTGAGCGGGTCACCAATACTCATCCCGCCCTCGATGCCTCCGGCACGGTTGGAGGAGCGTTGGATGATCCCGTCTTCGCCACGGACGATTTCGTCATGGGCTGCCGAACCGCGGCGGGCGGCGGTGAGGAAGCCGTCTCCTACCTCGACCCCCTTAATGGCCTGGATGCCCATCAGGGCTGCGGCTAGACGCCCGTCGAGGCGGCGGTCCCAGTGGACGTAGGAGCCCAAACCGGGGGGCAAGTTATAGGCAATGACCTCAACGATCCCGCCGAGGGTTTCGCCGTCCTTATGGGCAGCGTCGACTTCGGCGACCATGGCGTCCGAGGTATCGCGGTCGTAACAGCGCAACGGGTCGGCGTCGAGGGCGACGACGTCCTCCGGGATGGGCAGGGCGGCGTTCTCGGGGACCGAAACGCTGCCCACGGCCACGGTGTGGCTGATCAGTTCGATGCCCAGGCCGGCTAGGAAGCGTGAGGCTGCGGTGCCCAGGGCGACCCGTGCTGCGGTTTCCCGGGCACTGGCTCGCTCCAGGACGGGACGGGCGTCGTCGAAATCGTATTTCTGCATGCCGGTGAAGTCTGCGTGGCCGGGTCGGGGCCGGGTCAACGGCGCGTTACGTGCCATGGACGACAATTCGGCGTCGTCCACCGGGTCGGCGTTCATGACCTTTTCCCATTTGGGCCATTCGGTGTTCGCGACCTCGATCGCCACCGGACCGCCCTGGGTGAGTCCGTGGCGGACGCCGCCGACGAAAGTGACCTGATCCTTCTCGAATTTCATCCGGGCACCACGTCCGTAACCGAGCCGGCGACGGGCCAGGGCGTCCTGGACATCGGATGTGGTCAGGGGCACGCCAGCCGGCAGACCCTCCAATATTCCTACGAGTGCGGGTCCGTGTGATTCGCCCGCCGTCAACCATCGCAACATGATCTCCATCCTGCCATGCCCAAGGCTCAGGTTCGGGGGTGAGGCAGCCCTACTGCGTCACACATCACATTTGTGACTTGGCCCCAGTCGGCTTCGGTGACCCCGCTGAACATCTGCACTTGCTCGACGGCCTGGTGCAAGAGCATGGACAGTCCGCCGATGACCATCCCACCGGCGGCTTCCCAGGCTGTGGCCAGGGCACTGGGCCAGGGGTCGTAGGCGACATCGAGCAGGGCGGTGCCCGGACGCAGTTTCTGGAGTTGTAGATCCGCGATCAGGGCATCAGCAGCGCGTGGGGGCAAGGTGGAGACCACCGCATCATAGCGGTTCAGGTCCTGGCCTGCGGCGGCCACATCGATGGCCGTGGCCGTGCACCCCAGCTCCGTTGCCAGTTCGATGACTCCGGTGGCCCTGCCGGCGTCGCGGACGACGTAGTCAACCGTGGTTGCACCCATCGCTTGGAGGGCCGCAGTGGCCGCCGTAGCGGTACCACCTGCGCCAAGGACTGCCACCGTGTTCACGTGTTGGGCGCCAGCTTCGGCCAGGGCGCGGATGATCCCGTCGACGTCGGTGTTCTCTCCGCGCAGGTGGACCCGACCCGAAGCCTGACTGACCACGATGGTGTTCAGTACCCCCAGCCGCTGGACGCGTTCGGAGACACTATCCATTAACGGCACCATGACGTTTTTCAGTGGCATGGTCACCGAGGCGCCCCGCCAGCCCGCTTCCTCGCGCATCCTTTCTGCCAGTTCCGGCGCCTGGCCGGCGCCAGCTTCGAGGCATTGGTAGTCGATCGGGACATCGAGGGCCGTATAGGCGGCCCGGTGCAATGCCGGGGACTTCGAATGCGCGATGGGTTGGCCGAAGACGGCGGCTTTTCCCGGCGCGATCACTTGCAGGTGTCCTCGTTGTCGGCGCACCAGTCCCTAAATTCCTGCTGGTAGACCTTGTGCTGCTCATAGGTCTTGGCGAACTTCGTCTCACCGGTTTCGGTGTTCACGGTCACCCAGTAGTAGTAGTCGTTCTTATCCGGGTGGATGGCAGCTTCGATGGCTTGATCGGCTGGCGAGCCGATGGGAGTCGGGGGAAGACCCCGATGTTGGTACGAGTTGTACTTATTACCCTTATCCGCTTTCTCTTCCTTGCTCAGCTGCAAGGTATAGCGGTTCAACCCGTAGATCACGCTGGAGTCGACCTGGAGCAGTCCGTCGGTCTCCTTGTTATCCGGTTTCAGCCGGTTATCCAGGGCACCGGAAACGATCTTATAGTCCTTCGGGCTGGCCTCGGCCTGCAAGATACTGGCGATCTTGAGGATCCGATATTGTTTGGCCGGATCTGTGACGTCCTGGCTGGTGAGTTCCTTCAGGGTCGCATCGACCATTTCCTGCAGGATGTCTTGGGCGCTGGCATCGAGCGGGAAACGGTATTCGCCGGGATGCAAATAGCCTTCGAGATTCTTGACCGGTTTCTTGAGTCCGAACTTCTCAGGCTGGTCGTTGAGTTCCTCGAGGTCACCGATCGGAATTTCGGTGGCCTTGGAAATCTCTTCGAAGACCGCCTTGGTTCTGACGTTCTGTTTCACCGCCACATAGCTGACCTTTTCCGCGGCCTCGCCGACCAGCACGGTTGCGGCATCCTTGGCGGCCATCTTGTATTTGAGGTGGTACTCCCCCGGATGGATTTCCTTATTCTCGGCATCCACTTCCTGGACGGCCTCGAGGAAGATCTTCCGATCCGAAACGATGCCCTTCTCGGTCAGGTGCCCGCCGATGACCGAGGGGCCCCAACCGGGTTCGACGGTGAAGGTCACTTCGCCTTCCCCGGGACCCGGGTAGTCCTCGGCGCTCCACATGCCCAGGATGTTCTGCAGCAGCAGCACGGTGACCGCCAAGATGACGGCGAAGATGCCTAAGACGATGCCCATGATGACATTTCGGCGACGCCGGCGACGCTTACGCACTCCGGGAGCGGAATGCCCCCCATTCAGGAGGGATTCCGTGGGACTCTCCTCCTCCTCCGGGACTTCCTCGGGGTCGGCCAGCACGGTGGACGAGCCCATGACCGGATCTTCCGTTGGTGCCCCAGCGTCATTGACCGGCAGTTCGGTGGAGTGGTCCGCGGCTGCCGAACCGGCGGCGTCGTCGTTCTCGGTATCTACGGGAGGGTGGGCCTGGAGGACTTCCGCCTGATGATGATCCCGGACCGGCAGCTCCGGTGAAGCCACCTCGTCGGCGGGTTCAGCCGGGGCCGGATGAGCGGCCGTCGGCTCGGGGTCAACGGCTTCCACGGGGTCAACGGGTTCGGCGGCATGTTGCGCAGGAACCGAGTAGGCGGGGTCGCCCTGCTGGGCTGGGGCATCCCAGGGGGCTGTGCCGCCCGCACGGCGGCGGCCCGAACGTAGACGACGGAACGGCGCGGGCGCATCAGGCACGTCGGTGTCCTGGGCGCGCTCCCGAGGAGTCCCGGGTTCGGCGCCGGGGCCCTCGGATTGCTGGTCGTTCATCGTCTGATGTCCTTCACTAAAGATCTGTGCTGGTGGGACGTTCTCCGGGGACCACAGGGTCCCCCACATCGCGCCCTAGTGATTTTTGCATATCCAGCGCTTGTTGCAGAATATCCGCTGCGGCGACCTGATCCACCACTTCACGGTGTTTTCTTCCATCCAACCCGGATTCGTGGAGGGCACGATGGGCGGAAACCGTGGTCAGGCGCTCATCGATCAGGCGCACGGAAACCCCTGGAGCAGGGTCCTGGAGTCCCTCGGCCACGAGGGCCGCATATTCACGTGCCATCTGCGTGGACCCGGTTTCATGGCCGCGCAGGGAACGGGGTAAGCCCACGAAGACCTGTACTGCCTCGTGCTCCGCCACCAGTTTGAGTAGAACGCGCACGTCACTGTGCTTTTTCAGATCTCGTTTCAGAGTCTTCAGCGGTGTGGCCAGAACGCCGTCGGGGTCGCAAAGAGCCACCCCGACGCGTGCCATGCCCACGTCGACGCCGAATTTCACACCGCGTGGAGGGCGCGGATCGGCCGAGCCGATCAGGGTCGCTCCGCGATCTGGTGCAGGACAGCGGCCAGCGCATCATCAGTTTTTGTGGAGTCGGAACCTCCGCCTTGGGCGACGTCGTCTTTTCCGCCGCCACCGCCACCGAGGATGCCGGCAGCCGTGCGCACCAGGGCGCCGGCCTTGACACCCAGACCGCGTGCGGCCTCATTGGTGGCCACCAGAACCAACGGTCGCGCATTGGCCACACCGGTCAAGGCCACGGCCGAAGGCTCGGAGCCCAGCCGGTTGCGCAGGTCGAGGGCCAGGGCGCGCAGGTCATCAGCGGAGGCGACAACTCCGACGTTGTGGGCCAAGACCTTCACACCCGATACCTCGCGTGCCTGAGAGACCAAGGAGCCTGCCTGCGCGGCCCGCTGTTCGGCCCGCAATTTCTCGATTTCCTTCTCGGCAGCCTTCAGCCGGGACAACGTGGCATGAATCCGATCAGTCAATTCCACCGAAGGGACCCTGAACAGGTCGGTCAGTTCGTTGACCAGCGCCCGTTCGGCAGCACCGTGACGGAAAGCCTCCATGCCCACGAGCGCCTCGACCCGTCGGTTACCTGAACCGACCGACTGCTCGCCGAGCAAGGTCAGGCTGCCGATCTGGGCGGTATTCGCCACATGGGTGCCACCGCATAGTTCGCGGGACCAGGCTCCATTGATTTCCACGACACGAACGGTGTTCCCATACTTTTCGCCGAACAGGCTCGTGGCCCCCAGGGTCTTCGCCTCGTCCAGGCCCATCACGTTGGTCTGGACTTCATGGCTGTTGCGGATGGCCAGATTCGTGACTTCTTCAACTTCCGAACGGGCGGCCTGGGAAAGCGCCTCGGTCCAGCTGAAGTCGAAGCGCAAATAGCCGGCCTTATTGAAGGAACCGGACTGCAAGGCTTCGGGGCCGAGGATCTGGTGGAGGGCCGCGTGGACCAGGTGGGTGGCCGAGTGGGCCTGCTCCCCCGAACGTCGGCGCTGCGCGTCGACTTCCGCGGTCACCAGGGCGTCGGAAGGCAATTCGCCCTCGCGGACGATGGCACGGTGCACCGAAAGTCCCTTGACGGGGGCTTGCACATCCAGGACCTCCACCACGAAGCCGTCTCCGGTGATCAGCCCCACGTCGGCGGCCTGGCCACCGGCTTCTGCATAGAACGGGGTCTCATCCAGGACCAGTTCGATCTCTTGGCCCTGTTCGGCATAGCGCACCAGCTCACCGTCACGGACAATCCCGCGTACCGAGGAACCGGTGGTCAGCTCGTCGTAGCCGGTGAAGGTGGTATCCCCGGCGCCGTGGAGCCGGCTAAAGACCGTCAGGTCCGCGTGACCGGCCTTCTTGTCTTTCGCGTCCTTCTGGGCCCGCTGGCGCTGTTCGGTCATCAGTGAACGGAAGGCCCCCTCGTCCACCGCTAAACCGGCTTCAGAGGCCATCTCGAGGGTTAGGTCGATGGGGAAACCGTAGGTGTCGTGCAAGGCGAAGGCTTCCTCCCCTGACAGTGAGGTGCCGGCGGCCTTCGACGCAGTGACGGCTTGTTCCAGCCGTGCCGTACCGCTGGCGATGGTGCGGAGGAAGGCCCGCTCTTCGGCGTAAGCGATCCGTGAGATGCGGGCGAAATCAGTTTCGACCTCCGGGTAGACGCCCTTCATGGCGTCGCGTGAGACCGGAAGCAGTTCGGGCAGGACCGGGTCTTCGACTCCGAGCAGGCGCATGGCGCGCACCGCGCGGCGGATCAGGCGGCGCAGGACGTACCCGCGTCCCTCATTGGAGGGGCTCACGCCATCGCTGATGAGCATCAGCGACGAACGGATGTGATCTCCTACGACCCGCAGGCGCACATCATCGGTATGCCGCGGATCTTCCGGGTCTTCAGTGGATGAGTATTCGCGCCCCGCCAATTCGGCGGCACGGTCCAGAACCGGGCGGACCTGGTCGGTCTCATACATGTTTTCGACGCCCTGCAGGATCATGGCCAGACGTTCAAGACCCAAACCGGTGTCAATGTTCTTTTGCGGTAGCTCCCCGGCGACGTCGAAATCGATCTTGGAGCGCACTGCCGAGAGCTGGTATTGCATGAAGACCAGGTTCCAGATCTCCACGAAGCGGGTTTCGTCCACCGCGGGCCCGCCGTCGAGCCCGTAGGCGGGACCCCGGTCATAATAAATTTCCGAGCAAGGCCCACCGGGGCCCGGTTGGCCGGTGCTCCAGTAGTTGTCTTCCTTGCCGGTTCCCACGATGCGCTCGTCGGGAACGCCCAACTGGTCGCGCCAGATGGCCCGGGCTTCATCGTCGCGTTCCTCTCCGTCCTCATAGACGGTGACCCAGAGGCGTTCGGGATCCAAACCGAAGCAACCATCCTCGACCGAGCCGGTCAGCAGTTCCCAAGCGTAGGCGATGGCTTCTGCTTTGAAGTAGTCGCCGAAGGAGAAGTTCCCGCACATCTGGAAGAACGTGCCGTGGCGGGCCGTTTTGCCGACTTCTTCGATGTCTCCGGTTCGCAGGCACTTCTGGATGCTCACGGCGCGCGGGTAGGGGGCTTCCTCTTGGGCAGTGAGGTAGGGAATGAAGGGAACCATGCCGGCAACGGTGAACAGCAAGGAGGGATCCGTGGAGATCAGCGAGGCGCTGGGCACTGGGGTGTGTCCCTTGGCGGCGAAGAACTCAACCCAACGGTTGGCGATTTCCTGCGATTTCATAAGTGCTGGCGATCCCTTCATGGAACGGTACTGCGACGTGTGGTGAGCTGGGCCTTAGCGGCGGTGCGTAGCTCCGGTGTCCTGTGGGTTGTCCAGCCCCAGAGCGGTGCGTAATTCGGTTTCGCGACCGTGCATGCCGTCGCGGAAAGCCTCGGCGGACGCGGTCATGGCGTCGGCCAGTCGTCCGACGGAACGGTTCAGGTTCTCGCGTCCCAACCCCTGCTTCACGCTGGCGACCTTACGGGCCGCGAGCACGCCGACGCCGACGCCGATCCCCACCCAAAAGAGTTTCTTGATCATGCTGGCCTCCTAGCGGCTGCGGCGGCCGGTGCCGCCCGTTTGGGTATTAATGGCACTGCGGACGCCATGGCTGAATGCTGCGATCTTAATCAGTGGGGCGCCGAGCACGGTGGCGGCCAAGGAAGACAGTGCCGTGACGTTTGCCGAGGCGTCGGAGACATTATTGGTGATGCCATCGACCTTCTGCAGTTGGGCGTTGGTGGTGGAGATCGTGGTGGTCACTTCCTCCAACAGCGGGCTGGTCCCTTCCGAGAGCTCGCGCACGGCCAGACGCAGTTCATCAAAGACCCTTCCCAGCTTGATCACGGGAACGGCCAGCAGCGCCACCAGAATGGCAAAGACCCCTGCGGCGATGAGGCCGGCAATATCGGACCCGGTCATATGGAACTGCTCCTCTTACTAGGTACTAATCAACAAACAAAGGACAACATTACCTTTTTACGTCACCGGTGACGCAGTCGGCTCACCCGGTACCGTGTTTTCCGGGGGAAGTAGCCCATGGGAGTTATTGGTCGGCCCCGCGCGGTGACTCCCCCGACCGGCCACACGAAAGCAGGGAGCCCACGACCCGAAGGTCATGGACTCCCTGCTTGACGCGGACTACGTGCCGAGAATCAGCGGTGGCTGGTTCTTAGCGTGCGTAGTACTCGACGACGAGGTTCTCTTCGCAGGTCACGGGGACCTCCGAGCGCTTCGGGCGGCGCACGAGGCGTGCCTGAAGTGCTTCCAGCTTGACGTCCAAGTAGGCCGGTGCGGCCGGCAGGACGTCGCGGTGCGCGCCAGCGGCGGCAATCTGGAACGGGACCATGGTCTCGGACCGCTCGTGGACGGCGACCAGCTGGCCTTCGCCTACGCGGAACGACGGACGGTCAACGCGCTGTCCATCAACCACGATGTGGCGGTGAACGACGAGCTGGCGGGCCTGGGCGATGGTGCGGGCAATGCCCGAACGCAGAACCAGGGCGTCCAGACGCATTTCGAGGAACTCCACCAGGTTTTCGCCGGTGTCGCCAGCTGAGCGCTTGGCATCCTCGAAGTAGCGGGCCATCTGCGATTCGCGGATGCCGTACTGGGCGCGTAGGCGCTGCTTTTCACGCAGACGCACGGCGTAGTCGGAGTCCTGCTTCTTGCGGGCGCGTCCATGCTGGCCGGGGCCATAGGGACGACGCTCCATGTACTTCTCTGCCTTGGGGGTCAAGGCGAGGCCGAGGGAACGCGACAGGCGAACCTTACGGCGGGCACGGGTGTTATTAGCCACTGGTGTCCTTCTTCTTTTCTATCGGCGGCTGTGTGTAACTGGCCTCCATGTCGGAGAGTTAAGGGAAGCCGCTCCCTTGGTACTACAACTCGATCTCCATCCGCGGCACGAAGGTGCCACCCAAAAGGTCATGCGGATGTGATCGGCTTGCCAGCCAAGGAACCATCCTAACACTCCCGACGGCCCTGCCCCGTGCTCAAACCCCTGGACCGTCGGAAACCCCTTATCGTCGTTCCTCTCGATCCCTTTGGTCGGCAGGTCCGAAGACGGAGGCTGCGGCGGCCGTGGGCGTCACCCTCGCCGAGAGCTCCGGATGGTGGAGGTCCAAGGCCGGGCGCTCGGAGC
>NZ_FUHW01000042.1 GCF_900163545.1 Arthrobacter rhombi | reverse complement strand
AACCTCTCTATTCGTCGGCAGCGTCAGTTGTGTTTATGTGAGAGACCGCACCCTGGCCTCCGGCGACGAAATCGTCCAACGACTCCCCTGGCGGTGGGGTGTCCAAGGCAAGATCTTCATCATCGGCGGGCTCGGCTTCATGTTCGATGCCTGGGATGTCACCCTCAATGGCGCCCTCATCCCGTTGGTCATGCAGGAATGGGGGCTGGAACGCACGACGGCGGCCTGGCTGGGTACCGCCAATTTGATCGGCATGGCCCTGGGCGCCTTCCTCTGGGGCACCATTGCGGACCGGGTCGGCCGGCGCAAAGCCTTCACCTGGACCCTGCTGATCTTTTCCATCTTCACGGTGGCCGGGGCGCTGTCCCCGAACTTCGTCTTCTTTGCCGCCTGCAGGTTCCTCGCAGGTCTGGGCCTGGGTGGCTGCATCCCCGTGGACTATGCCCTCGTCGGCGAATTCACCCCTGCCCGGCACCGCGGGAGGGTCTTGACCGCCATGGACGGGTGGTGGCCGGTCGGTGCCGCCGCGGCCTTCTTCGTTTCAGCGGTCATCCAGGCCGGCACCGGGAACTGGCGGTTGATCCTCTTGGTCATGGTCCTGCCGGCCTTGTTGGTCTTCTGGATCCGTAGTTCGGTCCCTGAATCCCCGCTCTTCCTGGTCCGGGCGGGCCGCCAGCGTGAGGCCTCCCGGGTGATTGACGGCCTGGTCCGCCGCACCGGGGCGATCGTCGAGCCCTATACGCTGCCCTCGGCAAGTTCGGTGCCACGGTTATCCGCCGGAGCATGGTTCGACCAGTTGCGGCGGGTCTGGGCCTTCAACTGGCACATCACGGCCATCGCGTGGTCGCTCTTCCTCTCCGTCTTGCTCGTCTACTATCTGGCGCTGACCTGGATGCCCTCGATTCTCCTCGAGGCAGGTATGGGTGAATCGGCTGCCCTGTTCAGCACCGCTGGCATGGCAGCCGTCGGCCTGGCCGGCGTGGTGCTGGCTGCTGTGCTCGTCGAACGGGTCGGCCGCAAATGGCTGCTGGGAATCACCGGGCCCTTGGCCGCCCTGGTCTTGGTCCTCGTTGCCCTCTCCCTGTCCCAACCGCATCTGGCCGTGGCCTGGCTGCTGGTCTTCGGGTTCATCATCCAGATCGCCATCCCGGTGCTGTACACCTATGTCTCCGAGCTCTACCCGACCGAACTGCGTGGCTCCGGATTCGGCTGGGCCTCTTCCTTCAGCCGACTCGGTGCCGGTTTTGGACCACTGCTCTTTGCCTGGTTGTGGCCGGTCGTCGGGCTGGCCAATTCCTTCCTCGTGGCCGGCGGGCTGGTCCTGCTGGCTGTCATCTGGATGGCGCTGCGCGCCCCGGAAACCCGGGGCGCCGTCCTGCGCTGAAGCCCGGCCCCGCAGACCATTCCCACCCCAGCAGGGCGCAGCTACACTGACCGTAATGGGGCCATGCCCCGATGAACGGGGCGGGTCCCCGGTCGCGATCAGTGGAGGCAACAGATGTTGGATCCGGATTTTTCCGGCCAGTCCGGGCAGCACACCGGCCGATTCATCGTGGTGTTCGACGAGGATGATCCGGACCCCATGGACCTGCTGGCCACCGGCGGCATGACCCGGGTGGCGGACACCCGTGATCTGGCGGCACTGTCCACCTCCGCGGAGCGGGCGGAAGCTGCCCGGCAAGGGCAAGGAACGTACTTCGCCGAACTGGGCATGGCCGTCGTCGCCGCGGAGGACGCCCAGTTGGAGAGCTTGCGGGTCAGTTCGGCCGCAACCCAGCGGGGCATGCACTACTACCCGGAGCTGATCCACCACATCCTCGAACCGGGCCCGAGCGGACGGCACCGCTCCGAGGCGCCAGCCGGGGACCTTTCCCCCACAGCCCCCGGTTCCGCCCGCCAGGCACCGGCCGACGGCTTCGCTGATACCGCCGAATTCACGTGGGGTTTGCAGGCCACCGGCGCCGCGACCTCCGAAGCCTCCGGGGAGGGCATCAAGGTCGCCGTCTTGGACACCGGCTTCGATGCCGGCCATCCAGATTTCGCGGGGCGGGCCGTCGTCGTTGAATCCTTTGTCGACGGCGAGGATGCCCAGGACGGGCACGGACATGGCACCCACTGCATCGGGACCTCCTGCGGACCGCGCACCCCCGATACCGGCCCCGGATACGGGGTGGCCTACGCCGCGGAGATCTATGCCGGAAAGGTCTTGGGCGCTTCGGGCTCCGGTGGCGATGCGGGAATCCTGGCGGGAATCGATTGGGCCATCTCCCAGGGCTGCGCCGTGATCTCCCTGTCGCTGGGCGCCGATGTCGCCGAGGTCCATCCGCCCTATGTGGCCGCAGGAAAGCGGGCGCTGGCCCGGGGCACACTGATCATCGCCGCTGCCGGCAATAATGCCGAACGCTCCGCCGGAAACCCCGGATTCGTGGGGACTCCCGCCAACAGCCCCTACATCATGGCCGTGGGCGCCGTCGATCAGCAGCTGGCCATCGCCGACTTCTCGGCCCGCTCCGGGGCCAATGAGGGTGGGCAGGTCGACGTCGCCGGTCCCGGTGTCGAGGTGTATTCCTCGTGGCCCATGCCCCAGCGGTACAACACGATCAGTGGAACCAGCATGGCTACCCCTCATGCTGCCGGCGTCGCCGCAGTTCTGGCAGCCTCCACCGGTCTGCGGGGCCGGGAGCTCTGGGCCGAACTGGTGCAGGGTTGCGAACGTTTGGACGCGGCGTCCGCGGATGTCGGGGCCGGGCTGGTCCGGGCCCCGCAGCCGGAAGCCCCCGTAGACGAGGACGAGGCAGGGACCCCGGCCTCATCGGAAACCCTCCCCCGATGAGCCAACGCGTGACCGTGACACTGACCGAACCCTATGCCGAGAGGTCGGCCGAAGTCGCCGAGCAATTGGCCACCGCGGGGATGACCGTCGAACGGGTGCTCCCGACCTTGGCGATGGTCACTGGCACCATAGCGCCGGAGCGTTTGGCCGGGCTGGAAGCCATCGGTGGCGTCGCCTCCGTCACCGCCGAACAGATCTACCACCTACCTGACCCGGACTCCGGCCTCCAGTAGCCGGTCAACACGTGGTCCCGCCACCGGGGAAGGTGGCGGGGCCGCTCCTTCACCCCACTGCCGCCCCGGGGAAGGTCTCAGCTTCCTTGGCGGGCTGCCAAGGACGCCAGCGTTTCGATGAGGAGGGTGCGTTCGGCAACCTTGATCCGCTCGTGCAGGGTGTCCTCGGTGTCCTCTGCGCGGACCTCCACGGCGCGTTGGGCCAGAATGGGACCGGTATCGACTCCGGTATCGGCGATATGCACCGTACACCCGGTGACCTTCACCCCGTAGGCCAGGGCGTCACGGACCCCGTGGGCGCCGGGGAAGGCTGGCAGCAGGGCAGGATGAGTGTTGAGGTAGGTCCCCTCAAAGGCGTTGATGAACTCTTCCCCGACGATGCGCATGAACCCCGAGGACACCACATAGTCCGGGGCGTAGGACCGGCATTTCACTGTGAGGTCGTGGTTCCAGGCGGCACGGTCGGTGTAGTCCTTGAACGACACTTCGAAGGTGTCGATCCCTGCGGCGGCGGAACGCTGAACTCCCCCGGTTCCGCGACGGTCCGCACCGACAGCGGCGATCTCCACGTCCAGCTGCCCGCTCTGGACCGCGTCGATCACTGCTTGGAGGTTGGAGCCGGTACCGGATACGAGGATCACAATGCGCATGCCACCAGTTTAGGTGCTTCGGCGGACCGGACTAGGCTATTGGCATGCCCGCACCAGAAGAGGACGTTGCACAGCGTCTTGCCGCCGTGAGCGGATGGATCCGAGCCGTCGTGCTCTTTGTTTTGTTCTCCTACCTTCTCTCCTCTGTGGTCCTGCCCTGGAAGATTGCTTCGGTGGCCTTCGGGGTGGCCGGCATCGTGGCCGGCATCGTCGCTTCGGTGAAGGTCTTCCGACGCAAGCTGCCCGGCGTACTCCGGATCACGCTGCCGTTGGCCACCGTGGCGTGCCTGCTGTTCACGGTTTCGACCACAACCCAGGTCATCTTTTACCAGCCAACAGCCGACTATGAGCAGTGCATGGCCGATACGGTCACCGAGCGTTCCCAGGCCCAGTGCAAACACGATTACGACCAGAAACTGTCCACCCTCCAAGGAGTGATCGGATCATGACCAGCCAGTCCTCACCCACACCGGATCACCACAGCCAACCAGCCCCCGACACCAAGGACTGGACCTGGACGATCGAGCGGGCCTGCCCCGAATGCGGGACCGACGTTTCGGCGCTAAGCCCCCAGGACATCGCCATCGCCTTGCGGACCTGTCTGCCCCGGTGGGCGACGGTTCTGCACCGTGAAGACGTTGCCGTGCGCCCCGAGCCGGCCGTCTGGAGCCCGCTGGAATATGCTGCGCATGTGCGCGACGTGTTCAAGGTGATGCATTACCGGCTGGATCTGATGCATGCCCAGGATGGTCCGACGTTCCCCGACTGGGATCAGGATGCTACCTCCCTGGAGGACGGGTATGCCCATCAGTCACCCCAGGTCATCTCCACCCAGCTCGCTGCTGCGGGCCGCGGCCTCGCCGATGCCTTCGATTCGGTCCTGAAACGGGATCTGAACCGCACCGGGCTGCGCGGCAACGGTGCCGCGTTCACGGTTGAAACCCTGGCCCGGTACACCTGGCATGATATTGCCCATCATCTGCATGATGTGAACGGCTGAGGGCCGCGGACGGGTTAGTCCTCCAGCACCGGATCACGTTCTAGCAGCGGGGCCATCAGGTAGCCGATGATGACTCCGATGCCTACCTCTCCGGCCAGCAGCACGGCGGTCATCCACAGGTTGGGGCCCACCTCGGTCAGGCGGCCGATGCCCAGCGAACCGCCGGCCAGCCAGCTTCCGGCGAGGGAGAACACACCGGTCGAGATGCCGATGAACAGCCCCAACAGCACGGTGGACAGGGCCAAGGACAGCCAGCGGGCGTTCAGCCGCATCGAGAGCCAGTCCTCGAAGTGGTTCTCCCCTTCGCGGAGGAACCACCAGCCGGCCAGAATGCCGGCCACAACGGGTAGCAGCATAAACGCCCACGCCGGTCCGAGGTCCCCCGCCGGCAAGGCTCCGAGGAACGGTATCGCCGGTAGCGGTCCGACGGCGGTGCTCAGGGGTCCCAGGGTGCTGCCGACGCCCAGGGTGATGCCGCCACCGCTGATCCAGGCCAGGGCCCAGAGAGCCAGGTTGGGCATCATGCCCAGCTGGGCGATGGTCAGCACCGAACCGCCGACCGGCCCCGGCTGGAGTTGCTGGTAGATATTGGAGATGTCGAGCCAGTGCATCCCCAAAGTGACTGTCAAGGCCAGTGCCGCCAGGGCGAAGGCCGCCACATAGCCGAGCAGTCCGGCCCGAATAACCGACCAGAGGTAGGAACCGGCCCACCGTGAATGCTGGCTGGTCGCGGCGATCCATTCGACGAAGTCCACGCCGATGAGCCGCCCCCACGACCCGGCTTCGCGCCGCGACCCGATCACGACGCCGAGCCCGGCGGGGAGCAACGGGATCAGTGCCGCGGCCCCCAAGTTCACCTCGACCTCTTCGGTGGGCACCGCGAAGCCGGTGATCAGTCCCACCAGCAGGTAGGCGCCCAACGCCCCGGCGATGCCTTGCCAGAGCTGGTCGGTATAGGAGGCCCTGGCGATGCGCCGGCCCGAACGCCAGGCCAGGAAGAACGGGATGAGTGTCAAGCCCAAGGGGATGATGGTGAGCATCCCCGTGGAGACGATCGGAGATGCGTCCCCCGCCAGCGACAGCTGCAAGGGAACACCGTGGATCAACAACCAGACTTGGCCGCACATCCTGAACACGGAGTCCAAGGTCCGTTCGGCGAAACCGCCAGCAAACCAGACGCCTACCAACGGCACCACCACCAGCACTGCCGAGAGGAAGGCGCACTGGATAAATTCGAGGGCTCCTTGAAGCCACAGCGGCATCGGCAGGCCTTCGCTGAACGACTCCCGCCATGAGGCCATGGCTTCCCGACCACGCGCCGCCCGTGGAGCCCGCGCTTTCTCCGGGCCGGCCCCGGACTGCTGGTCTTTTTTCATCGTCTCAATCGTGCCACTTGGCGTCCCCGATCCGGGCGAGCGACGCGACTCGGGCTGAAGAGTGCCACGACGCCAGGGGGTCGGAACCCGAATCAGTAGCTGTCCGGGGCGGAGTCTTTCGACGCCGGAACGAACTTCCCGGCCAGTGCCTCGGTCCCGCGGGCAAGCACCGCCACATCGGCTCCGACCCCCACAAAGTCGGCCCCGGTATCCATATAGCGCAGCGCCGCTTTCTTCTCGAAGGCGTTGACCCCCACGAATTTTCCGGCGGCCTTCACCCGGGCCATCGTGGCATCAACGGCCTCCACGACCCGGCGGTGACCTTGTTGGCCAATCAGGCCCATCGACGCTGCCAGGTCGGAGGGTCCAATGAAGATCCCGTCGACGCCCTCGACCTCAGCGATCTGCGCCGCATTGGCCACCGCTTCGGCAGATTCGATTTGGACGATCAGCGTGATCGTATCCGAGGCGCGCTCGAGATAGCCGGGGATCCGGTTCCACCGCGCCGAACGGGCCAGCGCGGATCCGACACCGCGAACCCCTCGGGGCGGATACCTCACGGCTGCCACGGCGGCCTGGGCGTCTTCAACGGTATGCACCATCGGGATGATGAGTGTCTGGGCTCCGATGTCGAGGTACTGCTTGATCAGCACCGTGTCGTTCACCGCCGGACGGACCACCGGGATGACGGGGTAGCCGCGCACTGCCTGGAGCTGGGCCAACACCGTTTCGGGCGAATTCGGTGAATGCTCGGCGTCGATGAACACCCAATCGAATCCGGCGCCGGCGCAGATCTCTGCCACCACAGGCGATGCCGAACAGATCCAGATGCCGGCCAGCGGACGGTCGGCCGTGGCCAGCACGTCCTTGAAGGACGGATCGGGCTCTACGCGAAATGACATGTAATCGTTCCCAGCTCTCCATAGTCGGCGAAGACGGTGTCTCCCTCATTGACCCACATCGGGCGGGTGAAGGAACCGGCCAGGATGATTTCACCCGCCTTGAGGCCGTCACCGTGCGGGGCAATCTTATTGGCCAGCCAATGCACCCCGGAAGCCGGGTGGTTCAGCACCCCGGCGGCGACGCCAGTCTCCTCTACGACGTGGTTCTTGTACAGGATCGCCGCAACCCAGCGCAGATCCACTGCGTCGGGGGCGACGGGGCGTCCGCCCAGAACCATGGCGCCCATGGCGGCGTTATCGCTGATGGTGTCCACAATCGTCCGCCCCTCCATTTCGATCCGTGAATCCAGGATCTCCAGGGCGGGGGTGACGTATTCGGTGGCGCGCAGCACGTCGAAAATCGTGGCGTTGGGGCCGGTGATGTCCTCCTTGAGGACAAAGGCCAACTCCACTTCGACCCGCGGATGGGTGTACTGCTTCCATTCGATGCTCGAGGCGTTCTCCAACACCATGTCATCGAAGATGATCCCGTAGTCGGGTTCGGTGATCCCGGTGGCGGCCTGCATGGCCCGTGAGGTGAGGCCGATCTTGCGGCCCGCCAGGCGTCTCCCGGCGGCTTCATGACGTTCGCGCCATAAGTTCTGGACCCGGTAGGAATCCTCGATGGTCATCTCCGGATACCGCGAGGTCAGCCGCTTGACCGGGGTGCGGCTGCGGCCGGCCTCGACCAATTCGTCGGCGATGGAAGTGATGGTCTCATCGTTGAGCATGTCGGAAAAACCTTCCTGATCCTGTCGGGCGGAGGGGCTGCGGGACGGTGATGGGCACGTGATGCCGTCCACCCACATCCTGCAGACATCGTATACGATCCACCGCGTGACGGACGTCATATCCCGACTTCCATCGTGCCCCGAAATCCTGCATCCGCACCATGGCGGCGGCCCACCCCCGAAACCTCGACCGCAGAGCACTTTCGCAGGCCCCCGCAGCTAGACGTATCCGTTGCACGGCGTTAACGTGGAAGGCAGGTGCACGGCCTTGAAGTCGTCGGCCGGCACCACGACTCCACGGAGTCGCTACCTCAGCAAAACCGATGAGAGGAATGCGCAATGGGTTTGGGAGACAAGATGTCCAATAAGGCCGAGGAGCTCTCGGGCAAGGCCAAGGAAACATTTGGCAAGGCCACTGACGACGAAGGAATGCAGGCAGAAGGCGTGGGCGATCAGGCCAGCGCCGGCGCCAAGCAGGCAGGCGAGCACGTCAAGGACGCCGCGAAGGACGTCAAGGACGGCTTCACCGACAAGTAAGTCAAAGCACGACGGCGGCGCTGGATTGGCTCACGGCATCTTCCCTTGAGGGGGTCTTGGAACGTGGGCGTGCCTGGCGTTAGCGGTTGAATGGACGTGAGGGGCGGACCGATTGGTCCGCCCCTCACGCGCGTCTGCGGATTTTTAGGTTTCGGGCCGGATATCGGCGAGCAGCTGTTCGAACGGCAGCGATTCCAGCGGGTCCTGGTGTGCCACCGAGACCCCATGTCGGCTGCCCAACGCTCTGGCCAGTTCGGCACCTGCCCGGTCGGAGCGCTCTGCCAATGCTCCGGTCCCACTGCTGTGGCCCCAGTCCCCGGGGGCAGCGAAGACCGCGGTGGGCATGGTGTTGGCCCTCAGGTAGCCGAAGATGGGACGCATGACATAGTCGATCACCATCGAATGCCGTGAGGAACCTCCCGTGGCGGCCAGCAGGACGGGCTTATCGTCCAGGATGGTGGGATCAAGGACGTCGAGGAAGGATTTGAATAAGCCGCTGACCGAGGCGGTGAACACGGGACTGACGGCAATCAAGGCGTCGGCCGAGCCCACCTGCTCAATCGCCTTCGCCACATCAGGGGAAACCCATCCGGAAACCATGGCCTTGGCGATATCCACGCCCAACTCGCGTAGCTCGATGACGAAAACTTCCGTGTCGATTCCGTCGCCAGCCAGGGCGGCGACCGCGGATCTGGCCAACTGATCACCGAGCATCCGCGACGAAGAGGGAACTCCTAGTCCACCAGAAACGACGACGATCGATGCGCCCATGAGGGCCTCCTGCCACTTAATTTGGTTCTCTGCCTGCGCAGATAGAACCATGGACGTGGCAGGAGTATTCCTCCGGGCAGCGCCTCAGCTAGTCGGCCGGATGATGTTCGCGTGAGTTTCCGGTGCTAGCCCCTGGACGCGGCGGGAAGCTCAGGCTCAGCCGTTTCACAATGCCATAGGCCAGCATGTACATGCCGATCAGCAGGCCGAAACCGAGCGAACCTCCGGTATCCGCATTGCCCAGGACTGCCGCGTTCAGCAGCGCGCAGATCATCAGGACCAGTAGTCCGCCGGTAGCCATCGCGCCACCTCGGACACGGAAATCAGCGGTGGTGCCGCGTTGCCGACGGCCTCCAGTTGGAACCGTATGTGTGAACCCCATGACCCTCTCCTTCGAAAGCCGATTCGGCCCCGGACGAGCCGAATGGGTACTTCCACGGTAGGCCGGAAACTCCCGGTCCACAAGGGAGGCCCCGCCGGCCCCTCGAGCGGGGCCGGCGGGGGTGGAGCGTTTGCGGTCAGCCGGCGTCGGCGGCGTCCTGGGTGGCCCGTTCGATTTCTTCGGCCCGTTCTTGGTTGGCCTCCTCGGTCAACGCCGCACCGGCCTCGGCATCACGGGTCAGGTTCTCCCCTGTCGCGGGATCGAAGACGTGCAACCGGCGGGTATCGAGCCAGAGTTCGGAGACCCGTCCCCCACGGATCCGGCTCGCCGCGTCCAGGGTGACCACCACCTGCGGGCGCAATTCGTCGGCATCCAGATCGCGGGCCAGGGAATCGAGCATGTCCTTGACCTCGGGTGATGGATCGAAGTCGATGTACCCGTATTGTTCGTTGCCCAACCATTCGGTGTGGGTCAGTTCGGCGCTGAACGCGTTGCCGTGGGCCAACTTGGTTTCCTCCACCAGGGAGGCATCCTCAAAATACTCGGGACGGATGCCCACGAGCACCACGTCCTTGCCGGCGGCCGTGGCAGCCGTCGCCTGCGGGACCTCGAAATCCCCGATAGCGGTCTTGAGCACATTGCCTTCGACGGTGGCCGGCAGGAAGTTCATCGACGGGCTGCCGATGAACCCGGCCACGAAGATGTTCGCGGGCTGTTCGTAGAGTTCGCGCGGTGAGGCGATTTGTTGCAATTCGCCCTTCTTCAGCACAGCCACCCGGTCGCCCAGGGTCATGGCCTCGGTCTGGTCGTGGGTGACATAGACACTCGTGGTGGCCAGGCGCCGCTGCATCTGGGAGATCTCCGCCCGCATCTGGCCGCGCAGCTTCGCGTCCAGGTTCGACAACGGTTCATCGAAGAGGAAGGCATCGGCCTGGCGCACGATGGCCCGGCCCATGGCTACGCGTTGGCGCTGCCCGCCCGAGAGGTTGCCGGGTTTGCGATCGAGATGGTCGGTCAGTTCCAGGGTCAGGGCCGCTGCCCGTACCCGTTCCTGGACGTCGTCCTCCGTGAATTTGCCCTTGGCCAGCCGGAGCGGGAAGGCGATGTTTTCGAAGACGGTCAGGTGCGGGTAGAGGGCGTAGTTCTGGAAGACCATGGCCAGGTGTCGGTCGCGGGGGGCCATGTCGTTGACCCGTCGATCGTCGATGTACAGGTCCCCACTGGTGATGTCCTCGAGGCCGACGATCATGCGCAGCAACGTGGACTTGCCGCAGCCTGACGGACCGACCAGGATCACGAACTCCCCATCGGCGATGTCGATGGAGATGTCATTCACTGCCGGGAACCCGTCGTCGTACTTCTTGACCAGGTTCTTCAACGTAATCGATGCCATGGGTTGTCCTCTGCTTTCTCGGATCAGGGCCTCAGCCCTTGACTGCGCCCTGGGTCAGGCCTGAGACGATCTGCCGCTGGAAGCCCAGCACCAGGAGCACCACCGGGATGGTGACGATGATCGCGGCAGCGGAAATCGCGCCGGTGGGTGATTCGAATTGGGAGGCACCGGTGAAGAACGCCAGGGCCGCCGGAACCGGTCTCGCCGCCTCGGTGGAGGTCAGCGAGATGCCGTAGACGAAGTCGTTCCAGGCGATGAAGAAGGCGATGATCGCCGTGGTGAAGACCCCGGGGGCCGCCAGCGGGACGATCGCCTTGCGGAAAGCCTGCCAGGTGGTGGCCCCGTCGACCTGGGCTGCTTGTTCCAATTCCCAGGGGATCTGGCGGAAGAATGCCGCCAGCGTCCAGATGGAGATCGGCAAGGTCAGGGACAGGTAGGGGATGATCAAGCCGAGCCAGGTGTCATACAGCCCGATGGTGCGCCAGACGTTGAACAGGGGGGTGACGATGGAAATGACCGGGAAGATCGAGACGGCCAGCGCGGTGGTGAGCACCATTTTCTTGCCCGGGAAGTCCAACCGGGCAATCGCGTAGGCACAGAGGGTGGCCAACACGACGGCGATCGCCGTGGAGATCAGCGTGATGCCGATCGAGTTGCGCAGCGAGGTCAGGAACAGCCCTTGGGCGTCACCGACAAGAATCTGTTCGTAGTTGACCCCCGACCAGTTCGTCGGTAGCAGTTTTCCATTGGACAGGTCGCTGGGCTCCTTGAAAGAGGTGGCCAGAATCGAAAACACCGGGAACAGGGCGTAGACGGCGACGACTAACGTGATGCCGGCCCAGATGAGCCGGGTTTTCGTGGTGGCCTTCTTCATCACTTGCCTCCCTGGTTTCCGGCGAGGTCAACCTTGAACAGCTTGATTGCCACGAAGCAGATGATCAGCACACACAGGAACAGCAGGACCGAGATCGCCGAACCCAGTCCGATCTCCAGTCGTCCGATCGAGGTGCGATAGGCCAACAGCGAGAGCACTTCCGTACCGTAGGCACCGTTGGTCATGATGTAGACGTTGTCGAAGATCCTGAAGGCATCGAGCGCCCGGAAGAGAACAGCCACCATGATGGCCGCCTTCATATTTGGCAAGATCACTCGCTGCATGCGCTGCCACCAAGTGGCCCCGTCGACTTCAGCGGCCTCGGTCAGCTCATCAGGGACCTGTGCCAGGCCCGCCAAGAGCAACAACGAGATGAACGGGGTCGTTTTCCAAATTTCCGAAGCCATAATCACGAATAAGGACGTCCACGTCCCGGCGAACCAGTTGGTGTCCTCGCTGATTCCGGGAAGCCAGTCGAACCAGCTGTTAATGAAGCCGGAGTTGATGTCGAAGGCATAGAACCAGGCGAAGGCCGAAACCACGGTGATGATGCCGTAGGGAACCAGGATCGCGGTGCGAACGAACCCCCGCAATGACTTCAGCGCCTTATGCATGATCAACGCCATGGCGAAACCGAGGACCAGTTCGACCACGACGGTGATGACCGTGATCAACGAGGTGACGCCGAGGTCCCTGTAGAACAACGAGTCGGTGAGGATGACCCCGTAGTTCTTCAGCCCGATGAAACTCTTGTCCCCCGGGGCGGTGAGCCGGAAATTGAAGAGCGAATCCCAGACGGCCTGCAGGATCGGGTACAAGGTCACCATGAGCATGACCACGAAGGCGGGACCGGCCAGCATCCACCCCAGTCGGCGTTCGGCCCTGCGTCGTTCGGAGAGGACGACGCCGGTATCGGCACGCCGCCGTTGACGTGGTTTCGTCTCCACGGGGGTACTCACAGCGACTCCTCCCTCAACTGGTTGGGCCCGTCGGTGCTTCTGCGCCTCATAACAGCCTCTCCCCTCGCAGGACCGCGATGATGAAGTCGGTGGTCTTCTGCGGCGTCGATTTCGGGTCGACCCCGGACGGTGGCGCCCAATTCTGTTGGATGCCGGTGGAGACCTCGTTGTAGTACGGGGTCTGCGGCCGCGGAGCCGAATGCTTCAACGACTCCCTGATCGTCGGCGCCATCGGGAAGGCCTTCTTGATCGACGGATCGTCATAAGCCGTCGAATCCGAGGGCGGGTTGCCGTTGGTCACGAAGTATTCGACCTGGTTCTCGGGTTCCACGATGCATTCGATGGCCTCATAAGCCAGGTCGGTGTGAGTACTAGCTGCCCCGACCCCGAGGTTAATCCCGCCCAGTGGCGGGCGGGATTCCTGGTCCGATTGGGTCCTCGGGTATTGCGCCCACCCGATGTCCTCCACGAGTGACTTCTCCAGGCTGCCGGCCTTGACGCTGGCGTTGGTTGCCGGCCAGACGAAGGGCCAATTGACCATGAAGGAGCCCTTTTTGCCCTGAAAAAGCAGCATCGATTCGTTCTCGGCCTGGGTGGGAAGGCCAGGCGACCCTAGCCCCTTCTTGCCGATGGCCGAGACGATCTCGGCCGCCTTCTTCCCGGCCTCCGTTTCCAACCCCAGTTCCACGTCGTCGGCTGCGGCCTCGGGGTTTTGCACAATATGCCCGCCGCTGGATTCGACGAGCGCATTGACCCAGACGGTCATCGATTCGGCCAAGGCACCCTGGACACCGAGATACTTTTTCTCCTCTTGGGTGGCTTTGATCAGTTGGTCCCACGTCACCGACTTCGTCATATCCAACCCGGCGGCCTCCGCCACGGATTTGCGGTACCAGAGGATTTGGGTGTTGGCCCAGAAGGGAACGGTGACCAGCTCGTCCTTCCACTTCGCACCGGCCAGCGCGCCGTCGAGGGTGTTTTTGGTCGTTTTATCGGCCGTTTTTTGGGGCACCGGTGCCAGGAAACCTGGCTCGGCGAGTTCGGGGATGAACGGCGGGTCCAGGCTCATGATGTCCAGCGAGGTATCCCCCGCCGCCAGGCGCCGGGCGAGCTGTTCTCGCTGGGTAGCGGCATCTGAGGGAAGCAGCGAGGTTTCGATACGGTATTTGCCATCGGCTGCCGCGGTGCACGTCTTAGCGATGGCCGCCTGGCCACCGTCATCGGGGTTGATGTACCAGGTCAGCACCGGCGTCGAATCCGGGGCGCCGCAACCGGATAACAGCATGGCCGAGGCAACGGTGGAGACCGCGACCCAGCGGGCACGGCGCCGGAGGCGGCCGTGTTTCGAATGTTCTGGCATCAGTACGAGCCTCCCCGTCAACGTCCGAAAGACCCGAACAAATCCGGTCTGACCGGGTCGTTCACCCGACCTTATGCCTTCGGCGTGATTTGCGCCACACTCCGAGAGTTCGTGTCTCGGAGATGGGTCGGCGGCACTGTTCAGTCGTCGTCGCCGGCTGTGGCTTCCGACTCAGGGAGTTCCTGCACTTCGGAGGTCTCGTGGCCCGCCTCGTCCGGCGGGAGGGCCTCAAGGGTTCTGATGGTTTCGCCGTGGCGGCGCGGCACATCAACCAACCGTGGGTGCGGATACTTCGGGAGATCTTCCGTGGGCTCAGGAATTGCGCAACGCCTTAATGAGTTCGCCCTTTTTCAGCTCCGAGTAGCCGGTCAGGCCAATCTCGCGGGCGCGTTGGGTGAGCTGCTGGACGGTCCAGTCCTCATAGCTACCCGATTCACCGCCCCGCTCCCCCACCTCGGATCGGCTGTCTCGTGCCGCCGCATTGGCGATACGCGCTGATTTTTGTTTCGAGTTGCCCTCATCGCGCAAGGCCTCATACATTTCCTCGTCCTTGATGGGTGAGGTGTTCTCTGCCATGGCGGTTCCTCTTCCTTTAGCTGGTCCGTCTCCCCCAGACTACGGAATCACCGGTGTCGGTCAATGGCGAAGATATCCTCGCGATCAACCCACGGTGAACTGGACCCGCTGCCAACCGCTGGCTCCGTTGGGGACCGGGTCGGCACGTTTTTCGGTTTGGACCGTACCGTCGGCGTCGATGGCCCGCACGGTGGCCGAGTGGGTGCCTTCCTTGGCGCCTTTCCACTCATAGGACCATTGGCGCCAGGTATCGACGGAGGCTTCGGTGGCCATGTCGACCTTCTGCCACTCACCATCGTCGATCTTGATTTCCACACCTTTGATGCCTCGTGTTTGGGCCCAGGCGGTCCCACCGAGCATGACGGTGCCGGCGCTGACCGTCGAGAACGGCCGGGGAACATCTACTCGCGAGGCGAGTTTGATGGGGCCGTGATCGTCCCAGCCGCGGGTCGTCCAATAGGCTGCCTTATCGGCGAACCGGGTGACTTCCAGGTCAACCACCCATTTGGTGGCCGAAACATATCCGTAGAGCCCGGGGACGACCATGCGCACCGGGTAACCGTGTTCGAGCGGCAGCGGTTCATCATTCATTCCCACGGCCAGCAAGGCCTGACGATCATCGGTGAGTACCTCCAGCGGAGTGGAGGCACTGAATCCGTCGATACTGGTGGACAGGACCATATCGGCACCCTGCTGCGGGCGGGCCCGCTCCAGGAGCTTGCGCAACGGGTAGCCCAACCACTTTGCGTTGCCGACCAGATCACCACCGACGGGGTTGGAAACGCAAGTCAGGGTCAGCCACGTTTCGTCGAGCTCCATGCCCAGCAGCTCGTCGAAACCGATGCTGAATTCTTCCTCGACCATCCCGTGAACCCGCAGGGTCCAGCTGGCCGGGTCGATGCGGGGAACCGCCAACGCGGTGTCGATCCGGTAGAACGAATCGTTCGGCGTTACGAAGGAAGGCATGCCCTTGACCTCGGCGCCGACGCCCTCGGGTAGTGGAGTGGCTTGGTTGGCCGCGCGCGGCAGACGTAGCGCTTCACGGGTGGTCGCGGCCGCGTTGCGGACCCCCGAGAGGGCACGTCCACCGGCAAGCATCACCCCTGCTCCGACTGCCGTCACGATGGAGACGGTCAGGAATCTACGTCGGGAGGAGGAAGCCGGTTTTCGTGCCTGATCGGCGTCGTGTTCTTCGGCCTCTCCGGTCGATGTCCGGGAGCCGCCCTGGACGGAGGAGGCCGCGAGGCGGCTGACGTACAGCAGGGCTGCAATGCCAGCCACGGCGCCCACGACGGTCGGTACGATGTCCAGGATGCCGGTGGCGGGACGACTGAGGACGGCGGCGGCCATACCGACCGCCAGCACCAGGATCGCCCCCTGTGCCAGACCGAACCTGCTGCGGGCCAGCAGACCGATTGCTGCAGCGACGAGGGTGGCCACAATGCCCATGGAGATGAAGAGCGCCAGTTTGTCGTTGGTGCCAAAGGTGGCGATGGCGAAGTCCTTCAGCCACGGCGGGGTGATGTCGATGAACGCCCCACCGAGGGCCACCAAGGGCGAGGAAGAAGTGGAAAAGAAGGCGGAGATGAGCTCGGCCACCCCAAAGAGCAGCCCGGCGGACACCAGTCCGGCAAGAGCGTGGGGCCACCGCCGCAGTAGGGTGCGGATTCTGCCTCGAGCCGCGGTACTTCGACCGGGCATTTCCTGCGTTTCCATCATGCGCCTTCCATCCTGCCTTGCGGCCAGCGGCCCCTTGCGGGGGCGACCGGCCTGCTTCAGATGCCAGGGACTGCCTTTCGGACCCATGGATCACAGAAGATTCGGAGCCCTGGCCGATCTGGATTGGAAGGAGGCAGCTGGAACCTAAAGTTTCTGCAGGACGATGGGTTCGGTCGTGGGCTGCGGCGATCCGCCGGCCGGCTCCACAGTGATCCCCACGTGGGTCGCCGAGGACAGGCCCCCTTCCATCAGGGCGGTATCCGTTGACCCGTTGGCGAAATCGAGCATGCCCATGGGAGCCGCCCCATCATCACCAATGAGCCAGAGTTCGTAGCCTTGATCTTGCGGCAGCTTCGGCAACCCTTCGGCGGTCAGCGCGGCCAACCCGGCCGACGCGGAATAGGTCACCGTGACCTGTGCGCCATCGTCCAGCGATTGGCTGGCCGATTTCACATCGTCGGACGAGAAGATCCGCAACATTTTCTCGTTGCTTTGATCCAGTGCGCTCATCTGGTTCTGAAGCTGGTCCTGCTGATGGTTCTGGTTGATGACAACACCGGTCAGCCCGCCGGAGGTCACCAGAAGGGCAGCTGCGGCTACGGCCAGGTATTTGGTCCCGTTGCGGCTACCGGTGCCGGCCGCCCGTCGTCGTGCCCGGGCGGACCCCAGGTCCAAGACGTCGGGGGTGACCGGGGTGGCCTCGCTCGGCGCCTCCGGTTCGGTGGTCACGGAACCTTCGCCGGTCGTGGCCGCCGAGTCATCACTCACGGCAGGCAGTTGTGGGGTCTGCCGGATGGCGGCCATGATGTCCGCCTTGACTCGTGGTGGAGGAGTCACCGGTGCCGTGTGTTCGGCCAGCCGGGCGGCTGTTTCGCTGAGCGAGCGAACCTCGCGCAGGGTTTCCTCGGAGTCCAAGGCGGCGTCCTCGAAGGATTCGCGTTCGCCGGCTTCCAAGGCATTGAGTGCATAGGCACCAGTGAGTAGGTGCAGTTGCCGATCCATCACGCTACTCCCAACTGGTCTCTGAGTTTGATCATTCCATCACGGATCCGAGTTTTCACGGTTCCCACCGGGGCTTCGAGCATCCCGGCGACTTCCTGGTGGGTATAGCCTCCGAAGTAAGCCAATTCGATGGCTTGGCGCTGCGCTACCGAGAGGCATTTCAAGGCCTCCTGCACTCGCTCGCTTTCCATACGGGCCTCGACGGTTTCTTGGACGTTGTCGTAGCTTTCCTCGAATCCCTTGACCCCCTCGCGGAGGTCGCGATCCTTGCTGCTTTGGCTGGCACGGACCCGGTCCACGGCGCGGCGGTGGGCCATCACCATGATCCACGAAGTGCAGCGTCCCCGGTCGGCGTCATAACGAGCTGCGTGCTGCCAGATCTCGACGAAGACCTCCTGCAGGACCTCTTCGCTTTGTGACTCGTCTCGCAGAATGCGACGGATCAAACCAAAGACCCTGGCCGAGAGATCGTCATAGAGTGCTCCGAAGGCTTCTTCGTCGCCCTGGGCGATCCTGCCGATGAGTTCTTCATGGTCCAGGGGTGCGGGTTCGTCCGCTGTCCGGGCCCATGGCAATCTCATATCTGACAGTCTCGCATGACTCCCACCTGCCTGAATACCAATTCCCTTCCCCATGGGTACCTCTTCGGGGTACACCACCGGCTCCGACGGCTGCTGCCGCCGGAGCCCGTGGCGTTCCAGCTGCGGCCTTACTTCTTGGCGGCGTCCGGCATCATGACCTCATCGATGAGGTACACGGTGGCGTTGGCGGTCTGGACGCCACCGCAGATGACGGATGCTCCGTTGACCTTCATGTCATCTCCGCTACCGGTGACCTCGACCGAGTCGCCTTCGACGGTCTTATGGCTCCCCTCGATCTCATCGGGGGTCATCTGGCCGGGAACCACATGGTAGGTCAGAACCTTGCTGAGCATGTCCGAGTCCTCAACGACGGCATTCAGATCCTTCTCGGGGATCGCGGCGAAGGCGTCATCGACGGGGGCGAAGACGGTGAACTCGTCACCATTAAGGGTGTCTACCAGGTCGACGTCCGGGTTCAATTCGCCGGAGACGGCTTTGGTGAGCGTGGTGAGCAGCGGGTTGTTGGACGCTGCCACGGCTACCGGGTCCTTGGCCATGCCGGCCACGGATCCCTCGCCGTCCGGGACCTTCTCGGCGTAGCCGGCGCAGCCGGTGCCGATCAGATTAGCTGCTGGGTCCATCTCCGAGGCAGAGGAAGAGGATTCAGACATCGGGGCCGAGGATGAGGATTCGGACATCGGTGCTGATGACTCCGTCGAGCCGGCGTCGCTGCCGCCGCCGGAGCAGGCGCTCATGGCGAGCGAGCCCACTGCCATCAGGCCGAAGAGTGCTGCGTACTTGCGATTCATGGTCTTCATGACGTGTCTCCTTGCTGTCACGACCAACGGCCGTGCTTGCTTCCCGTTCCCCAGTGACGGGGGTGGGCTGTCATGAAGTCATTCGGAGCCCGGCAGCGTATGGATTGGAACGAGATGAAAAGTTTTTGAATTTCTTTTCCGCCCCCCCCCATGGGCGGCACATACCACTTCTGCCGGGCCTTGCCTAGGGGCATTTATGGGGAGTTCTCCCCATGGCGGACTACCCGCCGGTAGCCTAGAGTTTTTTCCACCGGCACCGGAGCTGTTCTCCCCCCAAAGTTGCTCCGGTGCCGGACCTTTTAACGGGAAACTTATTCGGGCTCAGCGCAGTCGCCGACGCACCTCCGAGAAGCCCCGCACATAGGCGGTGGACTCCAGATAGTCCCCATGGGTCGCTGGCAGGAATTGGTAGGCCTGTTCCTGATAGGAGGCAGCTTCCATGTCTTCCCTTCCCCCGCCCCCGAGATAGCGGGCAGGGAACCCCAGCGGGTCCGTCGGCCGGTAAAGGTTCAGCCACCGCTCCCCCACCAGAGTTCCCAAGGACCCCTGCAGTATCACGGCAGGGCCTGGATCCGCTTCCTCGGCGATCTCCCCGGCCAGCGTAGGAGACCAGGGATTATGCGCGGTAGGTGACGGCGGGCCCGCAGGAACCAACGAGAGCTCACCGGGGCCGCAGACTCCCGGGAAGAAGCGCGCGAAATAACGCCGCAATTGGCAGCCGTAACTCAACAGTCCGACCCGCTCCTGGTCCTCTGTGGCTAGGCCGCGGGCCGGAAGTTGGAACAGGGCGCAGACGGCCAGCACAATCCCCATCGAATGCGCCGATACCACCAGGCCGCGCTCTTCCGGGGCGGCTGCACCGGGCATCGCCCCTCGGGCTTCTTCCTGCGGAAGTTCCTCGATCGTGGCCTCGCGGTCCTCGGCAAACCAGTCGACGATGCGGTCGGCCAATTCGGGCACCACCCGCTCGGCGTAGCAGGAGGGCCCAAAGGGATGGGCTTGGGTGGGCAGGAAACACATGAGGTCCCACAACAGTCCGAGCGGGCGGGAGTCAGAGCGCCGCGACAACAGGTACAGCGCCGCCACCGCGATCATGCCTGCCCACAGTCCTGCGTCGCCGAGTCCCCGGAGCAATGGCCACAGGCCCCCGCCCTCGGTCCGGTCAGGGCCCCAGGAAGGGATCAGCGCCAGCAGGCCGACGCAGATGCCGATGAATACTGCCCAACCTATCCATCCGATGAACACCTCCATGCGGCGCAGCAGGGCTGCCTGACGGCGGGCATGGTGGACCTCTTCGGCGGAGTGGGTGATCATCGGGCTGGTTGTCCAGTTCCCTGCCTGACGGACCAGATGTTCACGGATCGCCGCGATGTCGTCAGCCCGCAGTTTCCTTCCCCTCCGGTGGACGGCTACCTGGCGCAGGGCCAACCAGGACAGTGCGGCCAGCAGGAACAGGAGAAAGCCTGCTCCTTGCAGGACATAGACCAACGGCGGTTTCGGGCCGCGTAAAACCCACCCCGCACCCAAGACGACGGCGAAGGACAGCAGGAGGGCGAAGCCGGCTGCCAGTGACCCGAGGATGAACGGGCCACGGCCCTTCCACCCCAAGTATTTCCGTCCCTCCCCGGGGTCGCTCCCGGAACCGTCCGGCTTCCCTGTCCGGGCCGCCCATTCGGCACCGAGCAGCAGGGCCACCAGTGTGAGGGCCAGGGCGATAACGACGACCATGGCCGCCGAAGCTCCGGCGCGGGTTCCGCGCCCAGCCCCGGGGTCAGCGATCCCTGCGGCGAGGACCGCGACGAGGAGAATCGTGCAGAGCATCAGGTAGGCGGCATGACGTCGTGGCACATCCCCAGCAATCTGGGCTTGGGGTTTCACGATCCAGACGCAGCCGCCCAGCGTCAGTAGCACCGCTAGTCCGGTCGCCACCGGCCAAACGCTCCCCGCCCAGGCTGCCGCACCGCTGCCCGGCTGCCACCCATCGACATGGTCGAACGCGAAGATCGCTGCCAGCCAGGCCAAAGCCGCCCCGGTATGAAGGCGGCGCAATCTGCCCATGCCCGAGCCCACCAACCACAGATCGCGTTGGGCCAACAGCGGAGCACCAGGCTGCATGGCAGAGGCCGAACGTGGCGGCACCCGTCCCGGCCGTGAGGGGCCGGTGAGATAGCGGGTTCGCCCCAGCATCGGCAGGACGACGACTGCCGCCAGTGCCAGCAACGGCAAGCCCATCAGCAGGGCGTCCCGGGTTCCTGGCCCCAGCTCGCCTAAGGGTGCCAGCACGATCCGCGCCCCCGGGCAGCTCAGCTCCACCCCGGCTCCGATCGCCGTGGTGGCCGTAGCGAAGCATTGTCTGCCGATCATGTCTAGGGCCACAGTGGCCGCGGTAGTGACGAAGAGCAAACTCAACAGCAGACCGTAGAGCCGCATCGTTCCGGCCCCCAGCCCGGTGCTGATGGTCCTGGCGATCCACCGATGTTCTTCGTCGGTCGAGTCCTTCTTCTCGGGTGCTTCATCGGTGCCGATACGACTCCGTGACCAGTAGGCGGTGTTCGCCAGCCCGTAGGGGGCCAGCGCAAACCAGAGGAGCTTGACCAGGGCATCGCCGATCCTGCCCAAGGAAGGGATCCCGGTGAACCGGGACAGACGTCCCCAGGCGTACGCTTCGACGCGCCGGTCGGTCGGGGCGTTTTCAGGGGCCGGCTGGCGATAGGTGGAAAATCCGGCGAGCTGATCCCCGCGGATGGTTTCGACGCGTTGCGGCGTCGTTTCGAGCATTTCATAGGACGGGGTATTCAAGACCCCGTGGATGCGCAGCTCCAGTAATTCGTGCGCCCCATAGTTCACAGCCGGTTCGGCTTCCATGACGCCCCCTTCCGCACACTGTCGTGGATGCCAGTGAACCACGACCGGGCTAGTCTTAGCTTCAGAGAGGCGGCCGGTCTAGGAGGCAACTGTGGGTCCACGAACGGTGCGGTTGACCGTCGACGAACTTCCATGGGCCCACATCAGCGACCGCCACGCGCTCTTGGAGGCCTCCCTCCGCTGCGAGGGCGAACCGTCGCCGATGCTTCAGGCTCTGCAGATGCTCAGCAATGCGCCCCCGGTTCCGGGGCACGGGACCACCACCGAGCTATGGGAGCTCTTGGCCTCCGTCGCTGCCTTGGATCTGACGGCCGCTCGCGTCCTAGAACCCCATCTAGATGCCGCAGCCATCCTCGAACAGGCGGGTATTCCCTGGGTTCCTGGAGTCACATGGGGTGTCTTCGCAGCCGAAGGGCAGGGGATGCGTCTTGACGCCAGCAACATGAACGACGGCAGCTGGCTGCTGCGCGGCGAGAAGCCGTGGTGTTCCCTGGCAGGAAGGATTGACCGCGCGCTCATCACGGCGAACGTACCCGGCGGGCGACGAGCCTTTTCGGTCAACTTGAGGCAGGCTGGCGTCGCCCCCTTCCCCACAGTCTGGGCCAGCCATGGTTTGGCTAAAGTACCCAGCGGGCCTCTCCAAATCGACGCCGTCGAGGGGGTCCCGGTGGGAACTACCGATTGGTATCTGGACCGCGACGGATTCGCCTGGGGCGGGATCGCCGTCGCCGCCTGCTGGTTCGGCGGAGCCGTCGGTCTCTTTCGCACGCTGCACCATGCTGCCACTCAGCGCGAGCCGGATCAGCTGGCATTGGCTTGGCTGGGTGAGGCCGACAGGTTGTTGGCCTCCGGAGCGGCCCTGCTGGCCGACACCGCTCGCCGGGTGGACACCGTCGGGGTTGGCTGGCGCGAAGCCCATCGGGTGCGCGGTCAGATCGCCTCAGCTTGTGAGCGCATGATCTCCATCTGTGGTCAGGCCCTGGGCCCGGGCCTCTTGGCCTTCGACTCGGAGCATGCACGTCGTGTCGCCGACCTCAGCGTGTACATCCGCCAACACCACGCCGCACGGGACGACGCAACCTTGGGCCAGCTCTTGTTGCAAGACACCGGCGGGGAAGAGCCTGGGGAGACCTGCCCATGGTGATCTTCAGCCATGACGAGGTCGGCACCGCGGAAAATGCGTGGGTCACAGCAGGAATCGGATCACTGCCTCGACTCGAAGATTCCGTCATCCCCGGTCCCGACGGACACCTCATCGTCGTCGTTGCCCATCCAGACGACGAGTCGCTGGGCGCCGCTGGGCTGATCCACACCGCGTTGCGCCGGGGGGCCATAGTCAGCGTCTTGATCTGCAGCGACGGGGAGGCTTCCCACCCGAGCTCCCCCACGTATCAGCCAGTCCAACTCGCCGCGCTGCGCCGTCAGGAGCTGGATACGGCCCTGCACCTCCTGCTCGACGGCGCGCCCGTTGCGGGAAAACTGAGCTGGCACTACCTCGGCCTGCCGGACGGCGGTCTGGCCCGGCACGAGGCGACCGTCCAATCCGCGATCAACACCGCCATAGACGGGCCCGTCGGCGGCGAGGGGTCCACGGCAGACATTGCATGGACCGTCTTGGCAGCGCCCTACCGGTTCGATGCCCATACCGACCACGATGCCGTGGGGGTCGCCGCGGCCCGAGTGGCTTCCCAGCGGCATCTTGGTCTGTTGGAATTCCCCATCTGGTATTGGCATTGGGCTTCACCGAACCGGCAGGAGTGGCGTGGCTGGCACGCAGTGGAACTGGATACGGCGGCACGCACGGCCAAGCAGAGGGCATTGGGGGCGCATCGCTCCCAAACCCTGCCCCTCTCACCAGCACCCGGAGACGAGGCATTACTCGGTGAGGGCTTTCTGGAGCACTTCCGCCGTCCCACCGAGACGTTCCGTTGGACGTCTCCGGGGTTGCATGACTCGGCCTCGGCAGCACGTATCTTTGATGAGCTCTATCGCAAGAAGGCCGATCCCTGGGACTATCTAGGCAGCGCCTACGAACGGCGTAAGCGCGCCGTGACGCTGGCTTCGCTTCCGCGCGCGCACTATGCCACAGCCATCGAAGCCGGATGCTCGATCGGCGTACTCACGGCGTCCTTGGCCGCTCGCTGTTCCCATCTGCTAGGGATCGATGCGAGTCAGGTGGCTCTGGACGCTGCCGGGCATCGTGTCGCAGGACTCAAGAACGTTTCCCTGCTTCGAGCCGACCTGCCCGGCGAATGGCCTAAGGTGCCCCCGGGTTCGGTTGAGCTCGTCGTCCTCTCGGAGATCGGTTACTTTCTGGGGCGGGAAGAACTGCAGACGTTATTGGAACAATCCGCGGTGTCTCTGCAACCGGGTGGGCACCTGCTGCTGTGCCACTGGCTGCATCCCATCGACGGGTGGGACCTCGATGGTCAGTTGGTCCATGACACCTGCCGTTCCTTGGGATGGAGGCAACTCGTCGTTCACCGTGAAGAGGATTTCCTGCTGGAGATCCTCAGTGCACCTGGAGGGACCGATGTCTAGCGGAGCGGCTGCTCTCGAGCAGATCGCCATCGTGCTGCCAATCCGTGATGAAGAGCAACGGCTGGACGCTGCCGTAGAGCACATACTGGCTGCCATGGATCGGTGGGAATCCGCTGGCCCTGGCCGAACACGGTTGGTTCTCGTTCTGGACTCCTGCACGGACGGCTCCCCACAGATCGCCTCACGGGCCGCGGACGCGGATACGAGGATCAGTATCGTCACCACGGCTGTCCGCTGCGTCGGGGCGGCCAGGGCTTTGGGGGTACGCACGGCTCTAGCCGGGATCCCATCGCCCTCCTTCCACCGGCAGTGGATCGCCAGCACGGATGCAGACACCCGAGTCCCAGCCGCTTGGCTCGAAGTCTTTGCCGAGGCTGCAGAAGCCGGCGCCGACGTCCTGCTGGGGACCGTTGAACCCGATCTGGCGGAACTCGGTCGCTATCGCTATTACCAGTGGTTGCGCCGGTACACGCGCTCCGAGGGACATGGGCATATCCACGGCGCGAACCTCGGCGTGCGAGCCTCCGCCTACGTGGACGCCGGCGGATTCCCATCCGTGACCGATGACGAAGACGTTGGCTTGGTCGACGCGCTGCGCTCCCGAGGCGCCGATATCCGCTCCAGCGGGAAGCTTCACGTCGTGACGTCGGGGCGCGTACGTGGACGCGCCGAACATGGTTTCGCCGAGTACCTCGCGCATCTGCCGGTTTCTGACTCCGTTGCGTCGGAGCACGAGCGCTGACTCGAACGTTACCTGCTAGTCACCTAGTTCTTGGATCGAGGACCCTCGTCGGCGACATCGTCGTCCTTTTGGTCCATCTCACGCTCGACGGAAATCTGCCGTCGCTCATACTCTCTATTGCTGAAGGTCGCTTGCCGAACGATTTCCGGGTCCGTCAAACTGGATCCGACGGCGCCGGCGATGGTCCCCATCGATGCCGAGAGCCAAGCAAGGTTCAGGTAGTCGGTGGCCATAGCCTGGTGCCCCAACTGGGCGCCGAGGTAGTCGATATTGATCACCACCAGACCACCGATGTAGATCACGACAAACAGGCCCAGATACATGGCGGCAACGGCAATGAACACCGTCCCGGTCGTGGCGGCGTTGTAGACGACGTGTCGTTCACGACTGCGGGCGCCGCGCGGACGCTCCCATAGGCGGTGGGACCCAATCAACCAAAGCGACATAATAGTCACCGACAAGCAACTAATACCTGTCAGCCTCCAGGGGCTGAGATAATCAGCCATGGACCAGATATTGGTGTAGAAAATACCGAAGGCACCCGTCGCAATGGCCGCAGCCATCGAGGAGGAAAGCTTGGGTACCAGTCTCAGGGGGCGGTTGCTGCGCACCATCCCCGTCAACATGGCGAGCCTGCCCAATGGCCCTTTCACTGTTTCGACGGTATCGAGCGATTCCGGTCCTTCAGTACCGTCATCCACGGTGGCGATATCGCGCAGCGGGGACAGCGGTTGGGGCAGGACATCGCCGCCACCGGCCTCGTTATATAGGACGATGATGGCTTGAACCACGATGCTTCGTAGTCGCCTGAACCCGGCTAAACCGAGCGTAGGTAAGACAATCATCGCTGAGCCATGCGCGGTATTGAGCGTGGACATCAGTGGTTCGTTGAGCTGATACTTCGGCAAGTCGGTGACGTAAACCAAGTAGTCCCAATGGCGCTCCTGGCGCAGCATGGGAGAAGTAGCGACCAGAGCGACCGTGCCATCGGTATCAAGCGGTAAGGAGGATTCCTCCACGACGACAACCCACTCGTGCGGTTCATCGATCTGCGCTGACAGCAGGTCGGGCAGAATTTTAGCCAACTTCTCTGCCTGGACCAGCGGAAGACCGGGGTCCGCCATGAGCCCCACGGTCACGGTATTCGGCTCGAGATCCGGACGCTCCTCCTCCTGATCTGGATCCACCTTCGGTACAACATCCTGCTCACTGGTGTCCACGGGACCACTTCTCCTTAAGGCTGCTCTTGAATGGCCGCGACGAGCTCACGAGGGGCACTACGAGAAGGCTGATCTGCCGCTATACGAAGTCAATGTAGCCGTTCCGACCACCGATCGGAAGGTTCTTGGAACACGGATCGCCGCGAACAATCTATTCGCCTGCTGCGCAGCGTGCAGTGGGCCTATCCAGTGAAGCTTCGATAGACCAACAAACACGTTTACCTTGTAAGCTTACAAGATAAACAAGACAGTGCGCGAACTCTTCTTCGAGCTCCATAACTTGTGATATTTACGCAGGGGCCACCAAGCAACACCGCGGGCCCCTGGTTCGCCAAGTCGAGGAAACCTCAGGACTTGAGCAGCTCGATACGGTTGAGGACATCCTCCAAAGCCATTTCAAACTCCTGCTCATTCCAGCTTCCGGCCAGCAGGGACTGCATTCGCTGAATGTTCGGGTACTCACTCAGCTCAACCGACTGTTGCTCCTGTGGCGAGGACTCGACATTGCCGTCCTCCCCATCCAGCGAGACGTGCAGAAGGAGGTTCCCCAGCAGGAAACTACTGAACGCCTGGTACGCCTCAGCTGCCTGACGGTCGGAAAACCCAGAAGAAGTCAGAGCGGCCAAGAAAGACTCGATCCATGCCAAGCTGCGTAGCGGTGGCCTGATCCATGGAGCACCGGTCGGCCGGGTGGCAATGACAGGAAAGACCTGAGGGTAGGCCATGGCCAACTTCCTCAGCCCGTGGGCCAGACGAACCAGGTAGTCCTGCCACCCCTGACGAGGATGAACAAAAACATCCGGGTCATCCTGCAATTCCAGGAGAACCCGAGCCACGATGCCGTCCAGCAAGTCTTCGCGCGAGGGGACGTACCTGTAGAGCGCCATGGCCTCAACGCCAAGCTCCTTACCCAGACGACGCATGGTCAAATACGAAAGACCATGCTTTTCTATGAACCGCGCACCCGTGTCCAGAATCAATTCGCGAGACAACCGCCCCTTTTGCTCCTCGGTAGCCGAGGTCGACCTACCCGCTGCCACATTTCCTTCTTTCGCACAGACTCTTGAGGATCCCAGACTACGGTCCCCGAGCAGACCCGCTCCACCCACCTATCTCGGAGCGGTCGCATGATGCAACAAAAACGGCTGCTGTCACATCCATAACGTGGATGTGACAACAGCCGCCTCAGTCCAGGGAAACGCTCCTAGAGCGCTCCCGGAAACACGAAACTTACTCAGACTCGCTTCTTGATCCCACGCAAAACCCACATCACGGCACCAATCACAAGAATCGCAATTCCGATCCACAAGAGGATCTTTGCAGCTTCAACGGCGATACCCAATACCAGCAGTATCGCTCCGACAATAATCAATGTAAGTACTAGTCCCATAAAAGTCAGTTTACAAGATAAACCACCGTCTGTCACCTGCTGCTGACGGGAGGGGGCCGGCCCGGCAGCAATACAGGCGTGATGATGTGGCTCGGCCCTGCTCTTTCTAGCTTTCCGGGTTGCTCCTAGTCGTCTCGCGTGCGTCCCGTGCGGAGGCCACATCGTCGACGATGACCACAATATGGCGCAGGCTGGTGAGCAGCGCACCGTAAAGGGGCCACCTGCGCTGGGGAAGTTCCTGGTCTTCCGACATCGTCGAGGCCAACGAGGTCAAGCGGTCAGCGAGAGGTTCGACGTCGGCATCGGGGTCGGCGATCGAATGGCCGCAGTCGCGCACGAGGCCCACCCACTGTTCCCGGAACCGTTCGTCCCATTCACCTGAGGCATACGTGGCGTCGCGCAGGGTGCGGGCCAGATGACGCAAATGCGAGATGCCTTCGTCGACCCTGGAGAGGATGTGCTCGTAGCTGACCTCTTGGTTGGATGCGGGCTGATCACTGTTGGCCGCACGCGCGCGGCGGATTGCCGCCAGTCCACCCCGCGGGTTCGCGCGGCGGCTCTCCCGGGCGAATCGAACTGACTGCCAAGCTGAGTTCAGTTCTTCGGACATTGACTGGGTCTCCGCGTACCAAGCGTCGGCTCGGTCGGTATCCCATTCATCGGACAGCTCGTCCGCCATGTTGCCCAGCACCTCCCCCATCCGCCGGTTGATGCTGTCCACATAGCGCGCCGCCTGCTGATCGCGCAGCGGGGGGATGATCAACAGATTGACCACCACGCCCACGGCAACCCCGAGGCCGACCTCGATGATCCGGTCGAGCAAGATGGGCTCCTGGCTGGAGAACCCGCTGCCTAGGTGTATTGACCACGGACGTTGGTAACGCTCCGGGGTAGTTGAAATAGGGAAGACCT
>NZ_FUHW01000035.1 GCF_900163545.1 Arthrobacter rhombi | reverse complement strand
AGGACGTGGACATCGTCCTCTACCCGGAGGACTTCGAATTCGATGCCGCCTCCGATGAGACGATCAAAACCAACAACCAGGCCAAGACCATGGTCAACACCCTCACCAACTGGCTCATCGAGCAGGAAGACCGTGAAGAGGCCGAGGAGGCCGGTACCAGGACCCCTGCCTCGCGGCGACTGCATCTGCACTTCCTGCACGCCCCGGTGGAGATCACCGGGAACAACGGGGCCGTTGAAGGCATCCGATTCGAACGCCAGGAACTCGATGGCACCGGTAACGTGCGCGGGACCGGGGACATCGTGGACTACGACGTCCAGGCCGTCTACCGGGCCATCGGCTACTTCGGCTCGGAACTCGCGGAGGTCGGATTCGACCCGAACCGTGGCGTGATTCCGAACGAGGGCGGCCGTGTCCTGCACGATGACGGGGAGAAGATTTCGGGACTGTATGCCACCGGGTGGATCAAGCGGGGGCCGGTGGGCCTGATCGGAAGCACCAAGGGTGATGCCCTGGAAACCATTGGTAACCTGCTCGAGGATCGGCTCGAACTGCCCGCCGCGATACACCCCGATGAGCAGGCGATCATCGAACTACTCGCGGAACGCGAAGTCGCTTATACGACCTGGGAGGGTTGGGTCGCGCTGGACGCCCATGAGCATGCGCTGGGCGAGGCGGCAGGCACGGTGGAAACCAGCCGCGGGCCCGTGTCCCGCGAGCGGGTCAAAGTGGTGGAGCGCGACGAGATGGTGCGCATCTCCCAGCAACAGTAGTTCCGCGAGGCCACGAGAAAAGCCCGGGATCCCCTTGAAGGGATCCCGGGCTTTTCTGCGGGTCACCGATGGGTACCGGTGGCGGGGTGCTTAGGCCTTGCCGGACTGCTCCGACGCGCCATCGGTCGTGCCCTGATTGCCTGCTGCGTAGCCATCGCGCAGAATCTGACCGAGGTTCTCGTCCACGTTCGTCCAGTACTGGAAGAAGCGCTCACGGATGTCGTCACGGGTGATTCCTGCGACCTGGCCGAGTAGGTTGTCGTGGAAGCGCTCCTTGGACTCGGCGCTGAAAACGTCACGGTACAGCGTTCCGGCCTGGCCGAAGTCGCTGTCTTCGCTCCGCAGGGTCTGCGCGGCACGAACGAGCGTGCCGTCGGTTTCCCAGCTGCCTTCGCCGGCACGCTCCGGCTCGGCTGCCGCTCCACCGTACGAGTTCGGGGTGTAGGGGCGGGTCGTCGCGTCGTTGAAGTGGTACTGCATGTTGCCTTCGTGCATGTACGTGTTCACGTGGGCAGCGTGCGGCTGGTTGACCGGCAACTGGTTGTAGTTCGTTCCGATGCGGTTGCGCTGGGCATCCGGGTAGGAGAAGACGCGGGCCATCAGCATCTTATCGGGGCTGATATCGGTGCCCGGAACCATGTTCGACGGTGAGAAGGCGGCCTGCTCGATCTCGGCGAAGAAGTTCTGCGGGTTGCGATTCAGCGTAAAGTGGCCGACCTTCACCAGCGGGTAGTCGGCGTGCGGCCACACCTTGGTGATGTCGAAGGGGTTGAAGCGGTAGGTCTTGGCGTCTTCGTACGGCATGATCTGCACGAACACGTCCCAGGTCGGGAAGTTTCCGGCCTCGATGTTGTCGTACAGGTCGCGGCGGTAGAAGTCGGCGTCGGAGCCCGCGAGCTTCTCTGCCTCCTCGTTGTTCATGTTGTGGACGCCCTGGCGGGACTGGAAGTGGTACTGCACCCAGAAGCGCTCGCCTTCGGCGTTGATCCACTGGTAGGTGTGTGAACCGTAGCCGTTCATCTCACGCCAGGAAGTCGGCAGGCCGCGGTCGCCCATGACGTAGGTGACCTGGTGTGCGGACTCGGGGGAGAGGGTCCAGAAATCCCACTGCATGTCGGCATCACGCAGGGCTGAGCCGTTCAGGCGCTTCTGCGAGTGAATGAAGTCCGGGAACTTGATGCCATCGCGGATGAAGAACACCGGGGTGTTGTTGCCGACGATGTCGTAGTTGCCTTCGGTGGTGTAGAAACGCAGTGCGAATCCACGTACGTCACGCCAGGTGTCGGGGGAGCCCTGCTCGCCGGCCACGGAGGAGAAGCGGGCCAGGGTCTCGGACTTCGCACCGGGCTGGAAAACCGCGGCACGAGTGTACTTCGAGACGTCCTCGGTGATGGTCAGTTCGCCGAAAGCGCCGCCACCCTTGGCGTGCGGGTTGCGCTCCGGGACACGTTCGCGGTTGAACGAGGCCAGCTTCTCGACCAGGTAACGGTCATGCAAGGCGGTGACGCCATTGGCGCCGGTGGTCAGCGAATGCGCGTCGCTGGGGACGGGGGCACCGCTTTGTGTGGTGGTGAAGTTCTCAGACAAGAGGTTCTCCTTCAGGTGATGGTTTCTGGTCGATGGCTGGGCGGTCTCAGGCGACGTTCTCCGGAACCGGAGCCCCGGAACCGGCAACTTCGGTGGCCTGCGCAGATTCCCTGCAGGAAGCGCATACCCCCTGATAGACCACGTCAGCGATCTGGATGTTCATGCCATGCGTATCGGAGGGAGAGAGGCAGGGGGCGTGGCCCACCGCGCACTCGACATCCTCGATCCGTCCACAGGCCATGCACACCGCATGGTGGTGGTTGTCGTCCACGCGCGTCTCGTGCAGGGCCGCGGAGCCGGGCGGAGTAAACCGCCGCAACATCCCCAGCGCCGTGAGGTCGTTCAGCACGTTATAGACGGACTGCATGGACACCTCGGGTAACTCCTCACGCACCCCGGAAGCCACCGTGTCGGCGGAGGAGTGCGGATTCGTTTCCAAGAAGCGCAGCACGGCCAGGCGCTGGCGTGTCACGCGCAGTCCCAATTCGTGTAGCTGCTCCGTGTGATCCATACCCCTATTCAACTCCCTATTTTGATGAAG
Organism: Arthrobacter rhombi; assembly: GCF_900163545.1. Taxonomy (GTDB): domain Bacteria; phylum Actinomycetota; class Actinomycetes; order Actinomycetales; family Micrococcaceae; genus Arthrobacter_H; species Arthrobacter_H rhombi_A. The sequence continues at coordinate 28,477 of NZ_FUHW01000035.1, read as the reverse complement.
TCAAGATAGGGCACGCTAAGTCGACCGCCATTGATCAAGGGGGCTGTGTGATGCCCCGGAGGGTGTCATAGGATCAAGGGTCGGTGTGCCCGCTACTCCGGCTCTCCCGCGGTGTGATCCGCGGCTCATCCGGAACACCGGGGGAAAGCGGGCCGTTAACCAGTTAACCCGGCCGTCATCTCGATGGTCAGAAGCACTATCAAGGAGTGGAACCCGGTGCACAACCATTTCAACGGTCTCAAGACGGCCGCCCTGCTTGGCGGCATGTTCGCCCTGCTGTTGGTCATCGGATCGCTGATCGCCTCCGGGACGGGCCGCTCGTCGTTCATTTGGATCTTCGCCCTCATCGGGCTGGGGACCACGGCCTATGGGTATTGGAATAGCGATAAGATCGCCATCCGCTCCATGCAGGCCTATCCGGTGACCGAGCAGGAGCAGCCGGCGATGTACCGAATCGTCAACCAGCTCTCCATTAGTGCCGGCCAGCCGATGCCGCGGTTGTTCGTCTCCCCGACGGCGGCCCCGAATGCGTTCGCCACCGGTCGGAACCCGCAAAACGCGGCCGTCTGCTGCACCGAGGGCATCCTGAACCTGCTGGACGAACGTGAACTGCGCGGAGTGCTGGGGCATGAGCTCATGCACGTCTACAACCGGGACATCCTGACCTCTTCGGTGGCGGCCGCGGTCGCCGGGGTCGTGACCTCCGTGGCCCAATTCATGCTCTTCTTCGGCGGAGGTGACCGCCGCAATGCCAACCCACTGGCCATGATCGCGACAGCGTTGCTGGCCCCGCTGGCAGCGGCGCTGATCCAGATGGCGATCAGTCGGACCCGTGAATACGACGCCGACGAAGACGGTGCCACGTTGACCAACGATCCGCTGGCCCTGGCTTCTGCGTTGCGAAAGCTTGAAACGGGAGTCCAGCGGGCCCCGTTGCCCGAGGAGCAGAACCTGGTCAACACTTCCCACCTCATGATCGCCAATCCTTTCCTCGGTGGCGCGAAGAAGCTCTTTGCTACGCACCCGCCCATGGCCGACAGGATTGCCCGGCTGGAAAAGATGGCAGGTCGCCCGCTGGAATAGCCGGATGGATCACTGACGTCAACGGCGGGTGGGCGTTGGCAGGTCCTTGACCCTGGAACGCCCGTTTGGTCATTGGGCAAGGGTTGCGTATCGTCATGGGCATAGGTAAGGCTTACCTAGACACTTTGACGCCCATCCGGAAGCACCATAATGATCGCGAATTTTCTGATCGGCCTGCGGGAAGGGCTCGAAGCCGTTCTGATCGTCGTGCTCCTTTTGGCCTACTTGGGCAAGACCGGGCGGACCCATCTGGTACCGCGGATTATGGCAGGTGTCGGCGTCGCGGTAGCCGTATCGCTGGCCTTCGGGGCGCTGCTGACTTTCGGCCCGCGCGGCCTGACCTTCGAAGCGCAAGAGGCCATCGGCGGGACCCTCTCCCTGGTCGCCGTCGGGTTCGTCACGTGGATGATCTTCTGGATGGCCCGGACCTCACGGTCCATGGCCACCGACCTGCGCCATAAAGTAGACGGCGCGGCCGATGGGAAGGCCTGGGTGCTCGTCCTCGTTGCCGCCTTGGCCGTTGGCCGGGAGGGCTTGGAAACTGCCCTGTTCATCTGGGCTGCAGCCCGCGCCACCGGCGAGACGTGGGAACCCATCGCCGGTGCAGGGCTTGGCCTCGCCGTCGCCGTCGTCCTGGGCGCCTTGATCCACCGCGGTGCCGTCAAGATCAACTTCGCCAAGTTCTTCAGCTGGACCGGCGCGGCGTTGATCATCGTTGCTGCAGGTGTCCTGGCCTATGGCATCCACGATCTGCAGGAAGCCGGCATCCTACCGGGGCTGCATCGCCTGGCCTTCGACGTCTCCCACATCATCCCGCCCTCGAGTTGGTACGGCACCGTACTCAAGGGGGTCTTCAATTTCTCCCCGGCCACCACCTGGCTTGAGGCGACCGCATGGACAGCTTATGTCGTCCCCGTTTTCTACTTCTACTTCCGGGGCCTGCGCCGCGGGAGCCCGAAGGCCCGGACGAGTTCATCGGCCGATACCGCCGTCGGTTCAAACGCCTAAATTTACGTCGCCTCCGCGAATTCGCCTCGACCCTACAAGGATCCCCATGACCTCCAACCGCGCCCTCCCCGCTATCGCCGCCCTAGCGGTAGCCGCGCTCACTCTGGCCGGTTGCACCGATAACAATGCGACCGCAGCCGGTGGCGAGGACGGCACCATTGCGGTGACCAGCACCGATGACACCTGCGAGGTGAGCGCCGAAAGCGTGCCCGGGGGAACGCTTAAATTCTCGGTAAAAAACGAAGGATCCCAGGTCACCGAATTTTATCTGCTGGCAGAAGACGGTCTGCGCATTATTGGAGAGGTGGAGAATATCGGGCCCGGTCTGAGCCGGGACTTGGTGGTGGTGGCTCCGGAAGGAAATTACGCTACTGCTTGCAAACCAGGCATGGTCGGCGACGGCATCCGGGCGGATTTTGCTGTGGGACCGGTGCCCGAGGGCGAGGAGATCAGCGCCGACCGGGCTGCCTTGCAGGAGACCGCCACCACGCAGTACAGCGCCTACGTCAAGGATCAGACCGACCAGCTGCTGTCAGGTACCAAAAAGTTCGCCCGGGCCTTCGCGGAAGGTGACACGGAACAGGCCAAGAAGCTCTACGCATCGACGCGTATGCACTGGGAACGCATCGAGCCGGTGGCCGAATCATTCGGCGACCTGGACCCGATCCTTGACGCCCGAGAAGCCGATCTGGAGCCGGGGCAGGAGTGGACCGGTTGGCACCGGGCGGAGAAGGACCTGTGGCCGCCGAAGGGCGACTATCAGGACATGAGTTCCGCCCAACGCCAGAAGATCGCCGACCAGATGGTCGCCGATACCGAGGAGCTACAGGCCCGCACCCTGGAAGTCGAGTTCACTGCGGATGCGCTGGCCAACGGGGCCAAGGAACTCCTTGACGAGGTGGCCACGGGGAAGGTCACCGGTGAAGAGGAGATCTGGTCTCACACGGATCTTTGGGACTTCCAAGCCAACGTCGACGGGGCCCGCATCGCCTACGAGGATCTCAAACCGTTGCTCGACCAGGACGACGCGAAGCTCGATGCCAGCCTCGAAAAGAACTTCACCGCGCTGCAGAAGCTCCTGGACCAGTACAAACGTGGAGACGGGTTCGTGTACTTCGACGAATTGACCGAAACCCAGACCCAGGAACTCGCCGCTGGCGTCGACGCCTTGGCGGAACCATTATCCCGGCTCACCGCCGCGGTGGTGAAGTAGCAGCCGTGGAGGAAGAACACCTCGAAGAGGCAACGGTCCAGGAGCAGGGGCCGCCGGCCCGTGGTCTACGACGCCGGACCTTGTTCGCAGCCGCAGGCATCGGCGGCGTGGTCGGTGCTGCAGCAGGTGCCACGGGGGCCGCCGCCGTGGAACGTGTTTCCACTCCGAAAGCACAACAAGACGTCGTTCCTTTCAGGGGGGAGCACCAGGCGGGAATCGAGACCGAAGCACAGGACCGGATGCATACGGCCGCCTTCGACGTCACGACAGCTGACCGAGACGAGCTGATCTCGCTGCTGAAGGATTGGACGGCCGCGATCGAATCGATGACCGCTGGCCAGCCGGTCGGGGGCCCAAAGGGGGCCACGGGGGGCGCCTATGACGCTCCACCGGAGGACACCGGCGAAGCGTTGGATCTTCCCGCGAGCCACCTCACCGTGACCATCGGCTTTGGACGCAGCCTCTTCACCCACGGAGGGAAGGACCGTTTCGGGTTGGGCGATCGGATGCCCGAGGCGCTGATCGAGCTACCGCACTTTCCCGGTGACGCGCTGGAAGAACACCGTAGTGATGGTGATCTGGTGGTCCAGGCCTGCGCCGACGATCCGCAAATCGCCGTCCACGCCGTCCGCAACCTGGCGCGGATCGGCTTCGGTCGTGCTCGTGTGCGGTGGAGCCAAATCGGCTTCGGACGCACGTCCTCCACCTCGACCGACCAGGTCACCGCACGAAACCTCTTCGGCTTCAAAGATGGGACCGCGAACGTCAAATCGCAGGAAACCCAGGCCGTGGCCGACCACGTGTGGGTCTCAGGGGCCACGGGCGGACAAGCGTGGATGAATGCCGGGACCTATATGGTGGCTCGCCGGATCCGGATGCACATTGAAACCTGGGACCGCACCTCGTTGCGCGAACAAGAACTGGACATCGGACGGACCAAACGAGAAGGTGCACCCCTTTCGGGCGGCGCCGAGTTCGACGAACCCGACTTCGATATGAAGGGTTCCGCAGGTCCATTGATTGCGGGGGACTCACATGTCGCCCTGGCCCATCCGAGCCGGAACGGGGGTGTGAGGATGCTGCGCCGCGGATTCAACTACACGGACGGCTCCGATGGTCTGGGGCGGCTCGACGCTGGTCTGTTCTTCATTGCCTACGTGGTGGATCCGCGTACCCACTACGTGCCGATGCAAATGGCCATGGCCAAGAACGATCTACTGGTTGAGTATCTGAAACACACGGGGTCAGGTCTCTTTGCCGTTCCCCCAGGGGTGACCGACCCGGATGGCTACCTGGGCGAAGGCCTGTTCAAGTCAGCGACGTAAAATCGCGTCGAAGCCAGGTTTCATGAGTGGCCGGAGGTCTCTCGCGAGTGGGTGCACGCGAGATTGATCCGTTGCTTCTGTCCCATACCCGCGCCGCTGCTCCTGACAGCACCCGACGGTGCGCCATATAACGCAAACACTCGTAGGCAGGAGCAAAAACTGTCACTGGTATTCCGTAGTAATGCATCATTGAAGTGGCGGCAGTAACTTCCTAGACTCAGTGTGTTGAATCATTGGAAAACGGCGGCAATTAACGCACGGTGCGGTCCTACGGAGACGACGGTAGGTCCGCGACAACGCTCAGGAGACGATGATTGTGAAACACGCAAGACTCATCATCAGCACATTGTCGGTGGGAGCTGTTCTCGTCGGTAGCAGCGCCTGTATTTCAGAACCCGAATCCGCGCCAGCCAGCTCGAGCGAAGTCCAGGGAAGTAATTCCTCTGGACCGGCAACCGAAACAGCGCAGCAGACGCCCCCACCCCAAGCGGAAGAGCTCTACCCCGCCCTGAAACGCACACCGGGTGAGGATGATCAGCTGCCCGCAAAGGCCGACCTCGGAAACATCAACCGCGACAGTGTTCGCTGGCTGGGTAGTTCGTCGTATACCGCACAATTTATAGCCACCGACTCGGAGGACAACCTCTGCTTCATCGCCTGGGCGACCCCGGGCCACGGGGATGCTACCCCGGTGGATTACGGAAGCCCCGGAATCCAATGCAGCACGATTCCGGAGGTCCAGCAACAGGGGCTCTCAGTACGCGTGGATCAGGGCGAGGGCTCTGATGGTCTGGTGGCCCACCTGCTCCCACCGGACATGGAGATGCCACAAGTGAAAAAGACCATTCTGGCGATCCCCGGAAACCATCAGGACCTCCGGCCACCCGTGGAAATCATGGACAACGTTGATCACTCGATCACGCTCGCCATGGGTACTGAGACCGCCGATGACTTGGGCGGCATTGAAATCCCGCGTCCGGACGGCGAAACCTTGACGTTGACCTCCCCACCGGAGACGGACAACTAACGGCCGGGGCCATCAACTGATCTCTCGTTAAACCTGAAGCCCAGATGCTGCGGGGCCGCCATCCAGCAGGACGGCGGCCCCGCAGCGTGCGTGAGGTGAAGAGCTAGCGGAAGTTCACGAACTGCAAGTCAACATCCTCGAATTTGCGCAGCATCTCCATCGTCGCCTGCAGATCATCGCGGGACTTTGAAGAGACCCGCAGCTCGTCGCCCTGGATGGTGGACTTCACGCCCTTGGGTGCTTCGTCACGGATCTGCTTATTGATCTTCTTCGCGACGTCCTGGGCGATCCCCTCCTTGATGGAGGCCTCGATCCGGTACTCCTTGCCCGAGGCGTAAGGTTCGCCCGCGTCCAAGGACTTCAATGAGATCTTTCGCTTGACCAGTTTGGACTGGAAGACGTCCAACACTGCCTTGACACGTTCTTCTGAACTGGCTTTCAACAAGATGTTGTCGCCGCTGAAGTCGAGTTCGGCTCCGACGCCCTTGAAGTCATAGCGCTGCGAGATCTCCTTTTGGGCCTGGTTCATCGCGTTCGAAACTTCCTGGCTGTCGACCTTGCTCACGACATCGAATGTGGATTCACTGGCCACAAGTCCTCCTCAAGTTGATTTCCTGCATTGGCCTCCAGCCTATCGGCAGGGGCGCACTGGGGCACCCCATCAAGGCGCCGGGAGCCAGGCTTCAGCACGTCGCCGGAGCCCGGTTGGAAAGCCGATTCGATTCTTGGCAGGAATTTCGGTAAAGTTTCTACTCGTTCCATTACGGAACTTCGGGCAGATTTCCCGAGTGGCCAAAGGGGGCTGACTGTAAATCAGCTAGCATCGCTTTCACTGGTTCGAATCCAGTATCTGCCACCCACGGTCCCAGCGCGGACCGCTGAAAACCCCGGACTCACGAGTCCGGGGTTTTCTCATGTCCGGAACCGGCCCGCGCAGAGATAGGTCAAGTGACGAGCTTCAGGCGGCCAGCTCGTTGCCGACGTGCCTGATGTACAGATCCCACAGGATGAGATGTGCATCCCGACTGGCTTTCATGACGGTCCCATAGTGGGCCCATTGCCACGCGGTCGCACCATTGGAATCCGGGGGAGCCGGGGGACAATCGCCAGGGGTCCACCACCCGGCAGGAGACCAGAGGGCGTGGATCGGGCCGGCGCTCGTGGCAGCCGAGGAGCAGTCGTCCAGCGGATGGGGAAGCCGCATGCGTCGTTGGATTCGTGGGGCTTCACCGACAGCAAAAATCTCGGACTTGGATACCTCCATCACCTGAGGCATGAGTCGTTGATATTCATCGGCCAGTTCGCAGCTGGCCCGGATGGACTCCCGCAGAAGTTCACCTTCAATCACGAACAGCAGTGTGCAGCGTGGCATGTGCGTTCCTCCTTCAGGGTCGATTCCCTCTAGAAATGAGCCTAGGTAGATGCCATGGCCCGGCACAGGGGGAGCGCCAAGCTGTGGAAAACCCCTCCACCGAACGACGCCGGGGCAGACATGCGGCAGGACGGGAGGCTACCGTGGAGGTATGGCTACCATCGACATCACCGAAGAACAGTTCCAGCAGACCATCCAGGACAACGACATCGTCTTCGTCGATTTCTGGGCCTCCTGGTGCGGACCCTGCAAGCAGTTCGCCCCGATCTTCGCCGCCGCCTCGGAAAAGCATGACGGCATCACCTTCGCCAAGGTGGACACCGAAGCCGAGCAAGGCCTAGCAGCGGCGGCGGGGATCACCTCGATTCCCACGCTCATGGCCTTCCGCGACCGCGTGCTGGTGTTTTCCCAGCCCGGCGCCATCGGGTCCTCCCAGTTCGATGACCTGATCGAGGCGGTCAAGGGCATCGACATGCAGGAAGTCCATGCCCAGCTCGCCGAACAGACCCCCGGCCAGTAGCGTAGGACGTCCCTCGGGGAGGGGCGCGAGAGGCCAGCTCGGGGCTGATATGTTGTGGATCACAGACAGTTGGACCGCAATCCCTGAAAGGTGCCGTCGATGATGGATACCGAGAACCCCGCTAGCGCCGATTCCTACACTCACGGGGGCAACGTTCCCGCGGTTCTGGAGCAGAGCATCGGGGAGAACTTCCGATCGGTGGCGGCCCGGTTCCCTGAATATCCGGCCGTCATCGAGGTAGCAACGGGACGCAGCTGGACCTATGCACAGATGGACCGGGCCACCGACCAGCTCGCCCGAGCCTTGATTTCTGCGGGGATCGGCATCGGTGACCGGCTGGGTATCTGGAGCCCGAACTGTGCCGAGTGGACGCTGCTGCAATACGCGACCGCCAAGGCGGGCATCATTCTGGTGAATGTGAACCCTGCCTACCGCCTGGAGGAACTCTCCTTCGTCGTCGGGCAATGCGGCATGCGGGCTCTGGCCGTCGCACCCTCGGACCAGAGCAGTGACTACACCGCGATGGCCCGGACCGTGGCCGCACAGGACAACCCGCTGCAGGATCTGATCCATCTGCCGCGCCCGGACGGCCTTGATCCCACCGGATGGGATGCTTCGGCGGATGTCGCCCAGAACCCCGGACGGGAGTTCACTTGGGAGTCCTTACTGGAGCTGGCAGATCAAACACCGCAGGCGAGCCTTGAAGCGACCTTGAAGTCCCTGGATCCCCATGATGCGATCAACCTGCAATACACCTCGGGGACCACCGGATTTCCCAAGGGTGCGACCTTAAGCCACCACAACATCCTGAACAACGGCTTCCATATCGCCGAATTGCTCGGCTACACCGAGAACGACCGGGTGGTGCTGCCCGTCCCGTTCTTCCACTGCTTCGGCATGGTGATCGGCAACCTGGGGGCGCTCTCCCATGGGGCGGCAACCGTCTTGCCGGGGCGGGCCTTCAAACCAGAGGAGACCCTGCACGCCGTGCAGGCCCATGGAGGCACCAGCCTGTACGGGGTGCCCACGATGTTCATCGCCGAACTCGCCCTTCCCGATTTCGCCGACTACGACCTGACCACCCTGCGTACCGGGGTCATGGCCGGGTCGACCTGCCCGGAGGAGGTGATGGAGCGGGTGATCTCCGAGATGAACATGACTGAAGTGGCCATTTGCTACGGAATGACCGAAACCTCGCCGGTCTCCACGATGACCCGCACCGACGATTCCTTGGAACGCCGCACCCAGACCGTCGGCAGGACCATGCCCCAACTCGAATCCAAGGTCGTTGACCCGGTCTCCGGAAAGGTGGTTCCCCGGGGCTCGACCGGCGAATTGTGCACGCGGGGCTACGCCGTGATGAAGGGTTACTGGGGGGAACCAGAGAAAACGGCCGCGGCGATCGACGCCGACGGATGGATGCATACCGGGGATCTGGCCTCGATGGACCAGGACGGCTATCTTCGGGTCGAGGGGCGAATCAAGGACCTGATCATCCGTGGCGGCGAGAATGTTTCGCCCCGGGAAATCGAGGAGTTCCTCTACCGACACCCCGATGTCCAGGACGTCCAGGTCATTGGTGTTCCCGACGAGAAATACGGGGAGGAGATCATGGCCTGCATCATTCTGCACGAAGGGGCCCCGGAGATGACCCTGGAAACGGTGCGCGAATACTGTGGCGGGCGGATCGCCCACTATAAGATCCCCCGCTACGTACAAATCCGCAGCAGTTTTCCGATGACGATCTCCGGGAAGATCCGCAAGGTGGAGATGCGTCAGGAAGCCATCAGGATGGTCGCCGGGAACTAGCCCGCGGTGCCGACCTTAGCGGTCACGGTGATCCATCGGCGCCAGCCGGGGTCCGAAGGACGATTTGCGGAATCCTGTCAGCCCGATCAGTCGGACCACGCGTTGGCGATGCCCAGAGTAGGGGGCCAGCAGCCGTAGCATCCCCGCATCGTCGGTCGCCGTGCCGGCCAGTGCATGGCCGACGTAGGCAGGCAGATGGAAATCACCGATGGACACAGCATCGGGGTGACCATGGCTGCGCTGCACGGTTTCTGCGGCAGTCCACGGGCCGATCCCCGGAAGCGACTGCAATTTCCCACCCGGATCCTGAGCGAGGTCGAGGGCGCCGAGCCGGTTGATGCCGGCTGCCGCTTCGGCCGCCCGGAGCACGGTCCGACGGCGGGAATCGTCAACCCGGGCCCGATGCCAGTCCCATCCTCCGATGAGGCGCAGGCGGCGGGCCCCGGGGGCGATCGCCAACCCCTCGGGCGCCGGACCGGGAGCCGGGGCACCGAAATGGGAGACGAGATACCGCCAGGCGTGGCGGGCTTCGATGGTGGTGACCTTCTGTTCGAGGATGACCGGCACCAAGGCGTCGAAGACCCGCGCCGTCGAGGGCAGGCGGAAGCCGGGATTCCGCCGTCGTGCCTCGCCGATCCAGTCGGGTAAATCTTCCCGCGGGCCCACGTCGAAACCTGACCAGTCATCCTCCGCGCCCAGCAAGGCAGGGGCCGACAGGACGGCCCGGGAGGCCCCGGGACCCCAAGCCCGCAGGGAAATCCTCGGCCCCTCAAGGGGACCATCGGCTTGCCGGGCGCCGCTACGGTGCAGCATCACCAGCAAGGTGGCCGCTCCCTCCCCGGTTTCGAAACACAACCAGGCCCGGTCCGCGCCCACCCGGGTGCACGGATCATGAGTGCCCCGCTGGAGGACACCGAGCGTCGCTGCCAGGTCGTATCCCCGCGGAGCGGACCACTGGCCGTAGGCCTCCGGGGCGTCCACCGGGCCGGTCGGGCGCAGCAGGGCGGCCGGTGCCGGGTAGCCGGGAGCTGCACTGGGGGTCATCCCCCGATGATCCCACCGACGCGCGCCAAGACCCAGCCGGTGGTGCGTGCCCGGTCCATGACTTAGGGTTTCGTCCGACCCGGGAACCGCGGTAGCCCGGCGGTAGAGTCGGTTCCATGAAATACGCGGAATCCGTTCTGGAGCTCATCGGCAACACCCCGTTGGTGAAGCTGTCCAAGGTCACCGAGGGTGTCCGGGCCACGATCCTGGTGAAGGTCGAATACTTGAATCCGGGAGGCTCCATCAAGGACCGGATTGCGTTGAAGATGATCGAGGACGCGGAAAAATCCGGAAAACTGGCACCCGGCGGCACGGTGGTCGAACCGACGTCGGGAAACACCGGCGTCGGACTGGCCCTGGTGGCCCAAGCCAAGGGGTATCAGACGATATCCGTGGCCCCCGATAAGGTGGGCGCCGAAAAACTTGATGTCCTGCGCGCCTACGGGGCCCAGGTCGTGGTGACCCCGACGTCGGTGGCCCCGGATTCACCCGAGTCCTATTACGGGGTCTCCGACCGGCTGGTCCGGGACATCCCCGGTGCCTATAAACCAGACCAGTTCTCCAATTCCGCGGCACCCGCCAGCCACTACGCCTCCACGGGCCCCGAGATTTGGAACGACACCGACGGAAAAGTGACCCATGTGGTCATCGGCGCCGGCACCGGGGGAACCATCACCGGTACCGGGCGTTATCTCCAGGAGGTTTCGGCGGACCGCACCACCGGTCAGGTCAGGGTCATTGCCGCGGACCCCGACGGATCCGTGTACTCCGGGGGAACCGGAAGGCCCTATTTCGTCGAAGGTGTCGGGGAGGATATGTGGCCGGGGAACTACGACCCCGCGATCCCGGATGAGGTCATCGCCGTGGACGACGCTGACTCGTTCGCGATGACCCGCCGGTTGGCCCGCGAGGAAGGCCTGCTGGTCGGAGGTTCTTCCGGTATGGCGGTCGTGGCCGCGCTGCGGGCGGCGCAGGACCTCGAGGAAGACGCCGTCGTGGTGGTCATCCTGCCCGACGGCGGACGCGGTTACCTGGCGAAGATCTTCAACGACTCGTGGATGAAGTCCTATGGGTTCATCACCGACGGTGAGGAGGGGACCGTGGCGGAGGTGTTGGCCGGCAAGACCGGCACCCTGCCGGAGTTGATCCACACTCATCCGGGGGAATCGGTGCGCGACGTGATCAACATCATGAACGAGTACGGTGTCTCGGTGCTGCCCGTCCTCTCCGCCGAGCCCCCGGTGCGTCTGGGAGAAGTCGTTGGCAGCGTCGACGAACGTGAGCTCACCGCCCTGCTCTTCTCCGGTGCAGCCACCTTGACCGAGGCGGTCTCCGAACATGTTGGCGATCCCATTCCGCTGATTGGTGCCGGAGAAACGATCGGTGCTGCTCGTCTCCACTTGCAGGAAGCCAACGCTTTGCTGGTCACCCACAACGGCGGCCCCGTGGGCGTGCTGACCCGACAGGACCTGCTGAACCACCTGAACCACTGACCCACCCCTCCAGCGAAAGGCAGAACTTCCATGAGCAGCCCGACCAACGGCTTCAACACTCGTGCCATCCACGCGGGACAAGCCTTCGAACCGCGCACCGGCGCCGTCGTGCCGCCCGTACATTTCTCCACCACCTATGCCCAGGACGGCATCGGCGGATTGCGCGACGGCTATGAATACGGCCGCGGTACCAACCCGACCCGTGATGCGCTGCAGGAGCAGCTGGCGGCCGTGGAAAACGGGGCCCACGCCTTCACGTTCGCCTCCGGCCTGGCCGCCGAGGATTCGTTGATCCGGGCGCTGACCCGCCCAGGAGACCACATTGTGCTCGGCAACGACGCCTACGGCGGAACCTACCGACTGATCTCAGGCATCTTCGGGGACTGGGGCATCGGCAATACCCCCGTGGACATGGCAGACCCCCAGGCGCTGGCCGCAGCCATCGCGGCCAGCCAGACCGCCCTCGTCTGGCTGGAAACGCCCTCGAATCCGATGATGAAGATCACCGATATCGCCGCCGTCGCGCAGGCAACGCACGACGCCGGTGCCCTGCTGGTCGTGGACAACACCTTTGCATCGCCGTACCTGCAGCAGCCGTTGGATCTGGGAGCCGATGTGGTGGTCCACTCGACCACCAAATACATCGGGGGACACTCCGACGTCGGTGGCGGAGCGGTGATCGTCAAGGATGCCGGGCTGGCGGAGAAGATCGGTTTCCTGCAGTTCGCCGCCGGGGCGGTCAACGGACCATTAGACGCCTTCTTGACCACTCGTGGCTTGAAGACCTTGGGGGTGCGGATGGATCGGCATTGCCGGAACGCACAAACCGTCGCCGAATGGCTGCTGGGCCGTCCCGAAGTCGAAAAGGTCCTCTACCCGGGTCTGAAGGACCATCCGGGCCACGAATTGGCGGCATCACAGATGAGCGGCTTCGGTGGCATGGTTTCGGTGCAGTTCACCGGAGGCGAGACGGCCGCGCGGAAAATTGCGGAGTCCACCCAGGTCTTCACCCTTGCCGAATCGCTCGGCGGCATCGAATCGTTGATGAACTACCCGGCGGAGATGACCCACGCCTCGGTGAAAGGCACCGAACTGGAGGTTCCTGCGAACCTGCTGCGCCTGTCCTGCGGGATCGAAGACGTTCAGGACCTGATCGCCGACCTCGAACGCGCCTTCAGCCAGCTGTAACCGAACCGGCTGCCCCGCCCCCAGAGCGGGGCAGCCGAACCTAATCCGTGGCGTCCGGGACCCCGGCCGACGGGGCGGGGTTCTCCTCCTCGAGCCATGACCGGATGGACTCGGCATCGGCGTTGAGCAGGGGAGGGGACGTATGGGCGGTGCGGGTGGTCTCCTCGGCGGTCGCCGCGTCGAAGAACCGTAGCGGCGGGCCGGGCAGCTGGATCGTCCCGAGCACCGGATGCTCGACGTCGACCAGCAGACCCTGGGATTTCACCTGCTCCCAGGCATAAACCTCATCCAGGGTCCTGACCTTTCCTGCAGGCACCCCTGCCTCGTTCAGCTTCTCCAACAGCTCGGCAGGAGCATAGGCACTGAAGGCGTCCTCGATCACGGTAATGAGCTTCTCACGGTGGTGGACGCGCTCGGCATTGGTGGCGAAGTCGGGGTCCTCTCCATCGATGCCGAAGGCCCCGGTCAAGGCCTTCCAGAGTTTATGACTACCAACGCTGATCTGGACGTTGCCGCCGCGGCAGGCAAAAAGACCGTAGGGGGCGATCGAGGGGTGGTGGTTACCTTGGGCCCTCGGGACCTCCCCGGCGACCGTGGCCCGGGTGCCCTGAAAAGCGTGCACACCGATGGCCGATGCCAAGAGCGAGGTCCGCACGACCTGGCCGCGACCGGTCTTCTCCCGTTCCAGCAGGGCAGCCAAGACCCCGTAGGCGCCGTACATCCCCGACAGCAGGTCGGTGATCGGCACGCCGACGCGTTGGGGATCATCCGGCCCGGAACCGGTCAGGGACATCAGCCCCGCCTCCCCCTGGACGATCTGGTCGTAGCCGCTGCGCTTCGCCTCCGGACCGTCATGGCCGAAGCCGGTGATGGAGAGGATGACGAGCCGGGGGTTGAGCTCCTGCAACGTCTCCATGGAGAACCCCAACCGGGTGAGCACCCCCGACCTGAAGTTTTCCAGCAGGGCGTCCGACCGGCGGATCAACGCGGTCAACGTGGCCCGGCCCTCCTCGGATTTGAGATCGAGGGACAGGGATTCTTTATTGCGGTTGCAGGACAGGAAATAGGTGGCCTGCGGGTCGTCCTCGGGACCCACGAAGGGTGGGCCCCAAATCCGGGTGTCATCCCCGGTATCGGGGGTTTCGACCTTGATGACCCGGGCCCCGAGGTCTCCGAGCATCATGCCGGCATGAGGTCCGGCCAACGCCCGGGTCAGATCCAGAACGGTGTAGCCGGCCAACGGGCCGCCGGCGGTCGAGGGGGACGGTGCATTCGTGGGGGACACGAGGGCTCCTTTCGAAAGAGTGGAGAGAAACTACGGGCGGGCCACAGCCCGGTCGACGACGACTGGAAGGCGGGTCCTGGCATCGAACTCCATGACCTTCCGGCCACCGATGAACACCTGCTGGGCCCGCTGCATCACGTCCAACGGGTCCCCCGACCACAACACCAGGTCGGCGTCCTTGCCCGCTTCGATGGAACCGAGGCGATCCGAGAGGCCGAGCACGCGGGCCGGGTTGATGGTGATCGAGCGCAGCGCCGTCACCGGGTCCAGCCCTTCCTTCACCGCCAGGGTGCACTGGTGGACCAGGAAGTTGATCGGCACCACCGGGTGGTCGGTAATCACGGAGATCTCTACCCCGGCGTCGTGCAATTTTCCCGGGTTGGCCAGTGAACGCCCGCGCAATTCGACCTTGGATTTGGTGGTGAACAACGGACCAATCAACACCGGGATCTTGCGTTCTGCCAACAGGTCGGCAATCAGATGGGCCTCGGTGCCGTGGTCGATGACCAGGTCGTAACCGAACTCATCGGCCAAACGGATGGCGGTGGCCACATCATCGGTCCGGTGGCAATGCTGACGCCAGGGGATTTCTCGGCGCAGCACCATCGCCAGGGCTTCCATGCGCGGATCGATGGCTTCGGAGTCGGCCTTGGCCATGTAGTTTTGTGCCTCGATGAAGGCCTTGCGGATCACCATGGCGGTGCCCAGCCGGGTGGAAGGGGTCTGCTTCTTCTCCCCGTAAACACGTTTGGGGTTCTCTCCGAGGGCCGACTTCAGGCCGCTGGGGGAGCGCAGCACCATCTCGTCGATATAGCGGCCATGTGTGTGGATGGCCACGGCCAGCCCGCCGACCGGGTTCCCGGATCCGGGGTTGACGTTGACCGTGGTGATGCCCCCGGCCAGCGCATCGTCGAAGCCGGGGTCGAAAGGATCCACCGCGTCGATGGCGCGGACCGCCGCCATGATCGGGTCGGTCATTTCGTTCACGTCGGCACTGGCGCCACCCTCCCCTTCGGGGTGCATACCCAAATGGACGTGGGCGTCGATGAACCCCGGCAGCAGCCATTGGCCGTTCGCGTCGACGATGTCCGCGCCGGCGGGAACGACGATATCTGGGCCGCTGGCCTCGATTTTGCCGTCACGGACGATGACCGCCCCGTCATAGGGTTCGGACTCGATGGGGACGACGTGCGCGTTGATGATGGCCAGCAGACTCATGGGTGAAGCCCTTTCGAAGCGGTGACGGGATGCCCCGAGCCTATCGCCCCACCGTGAGCTGCGACACGGTGTGTTCGAGCTACTTCGGAGGAAGGCTGCGCAGGGCACGGCGCTGGGCCTTGCGCTCGGCCCGTGCTGCCCTGGACTGCTCCTTGAAATAGGCCAGGCTCGGCGGCAACCAGAGCAGGACGACGCCGATGAGCAGGGTCGCCCCGATGACCCCGAGTCGGGGGCCGCGCAGGATCAGTGGAACCCCGCCGATGAGTCCGATGGTCGTCAGCCAGGCGCGCCCAGCCAGTTTTCCGCGGGAGAGGCGCCAGGCGCCGTAACCAACGCCGAGGCCCAGTAGGGCCAGCAGCACTCCGAGTGCCACGAGCCCCGACGGGCCGCGGTCGTCCAAGAGTTTGGAGTTCCCCCACGAGGCGATGCCCAGACCCAGCAGGGCGGCTGCCAGCACGGTCCACCAGCCGACGGCCAGTCGCAGGGTGAGGGGAAGTTTGTTCACGCCTGCCAGCTTACTGGGTGTGCCCAACCGCACAGCGTTCGGCCCGTCGTCGTGCCGCACCCTCCTGTAGACTGGGATCTCACCGATATCCGGCTTCCCTCGCATCCTGCCCAATTCTTGAGGCAGGAGCTCATCGTGTGTGAGTCCGCAAAATAGTGGGCAGTTTCTTCATAGGGGAGCGGCCGGACTGGTGTTTGAGTCCGAATGTGCCGCGGATCCCGCCTCGTCAGAGCCACGGGTTATCCGCCCCTATGAATGAGGTAATGCCCCGTGTCTTCCGACATGTCCACCAACACGCCCGAAACCCCCTCCGAAGAGACCCCGGTGAAGTTCTCCGACCTCGGGATCGATGGCCGCGTCCTCGCAGCCGTCGAGGACCTCGGCTATGAGACCCCGACCCCGATCCAGGCCGCGACCATCCCGATGCTCCTGGAAGGCCGCGACGTCGTCGGTCTGGCCCAGACCGGCACCGGCAAGACCGCAGCCTTCGCGATCCCCGCCCTGTCACGGATGGCCGAATTGGCCGATCAGAACGGGACCGCCCGCAATACCCAGGTTCTGGTCCTGGCCCCGACCCGCGAACTCGCGCTACAGGTCGCCGAGGCCTTCACCTCCTACGCCAAGCACATGGGTGACTTCACCGTCCTGCCCGTCTACGGTGGCTCCCCCTACGGCCCGCAGCTCTCGGCCATGCGCCGTGGCGCCCAGGTCGTCGTCGGCACCCCGGGGCGTGTGATCGACCACATCAACAAGGGGTCCCTGGACCTGTCGCATCTGCAGTACGTCGTCCTCGACGAAGCCGACGAGATGCTGCGCATGGGCTTCGCCGAAGAGGTCGACAAGATCCTCGAGGCCACCCCCGAGGAGAAGCAGGTGGCCCTCTTCTCGGCCACGATGCCCGGCTCCATCCGCCGGATCTCCAAGCAGTACCTGCGCAACCCGCAGGAGGTGTCGGTGAAGTCCTCGACCACCACCGGCAAGAACACCCGCCAGCGGTACGTCCAGGTGATGGGCGCGCATAAGCTCGACGCGATGACCCGGATCCTGGAATCCGAAGCCCACGAGGGCGTCATCGCCTTCGTGCGCACCAAGATGGCCACCGAGGACCTTGCCGATAAGCTCAAGGCCCGCGGATTCACGACCGCAGCCATCAACGGCGACATCCCGCAGCAGCAGCGCGAGCGCACGGTCGAGAACCTGCGCAGCGGCAAGATCGATATCCTGGTCGCCACCGATGTTGCGGCCCGTGGCCTCGACGTCGAACGCATCAGCCACGTCTTCAACTACGACATCCCGCACGACACCGAGTCCTATGTGCACCGCATCGGCCGCACCGGCCGGGCCGGACGCCAGGGTGACGCGATCCTGTTCATGACCCCGCGTGAAAAGCACATGCTGCGCGCCATCGAGCGGGCCACGCGCCAGCCGGTCGAGGCCATGGCGCTGCCCAGCGTCGATATCGTCAACGATAAGCGCCTCGAGCGTTTCGCCGGCCAGATCTCCGAAACCCTGGCCTCCCAGGAGCTGGGCGTCTTCCGCAACCTCGTGGAGAAGTTCGAGGCCGAACATGACGTCTCGGCAGTGGAGGTCGCCGCAGCCCTGGCCCATATGGCCCAGGGTGGACGCCCGCTGCTGATGGAGGAACTGCCAACCCCGCCGGCCAAGCAGGCACGCATGTCCAAGGGCGCCAAGGATGGCTTCGGCTCCCGCGGGCCGACACGCACCCTCACCGAAGGCAACGCGACCTACAGGATCGCCGTCGGACGTCGCCAACGCGTGATGCCCGGATCGATCGTCGGTGCCCTGGCCAATGAGGGCGGCTTCAACTCCGGCCAGATCGGCGGGATCGATATCCGCGCCGACCACACCTTGGTGGAGTTGCCCGCCGAACTGTCCAAGGACCAGTGGAACTCGCTGTCCCGCACCCGCATCGGTGGCGAGCTGATCCGCCTGGAGCTGGATACCGGCCGTGCGCCACGCCGCGAACGTGAAGGCGGCGGGGGCGGCTACCGCAAGGACCGTGGCGGCTTCGACGGCAACCGTGGCGGCGGCGGAGGCTACCGCAAGGACGAGGGAAGCCGTGGCGGCTCCGGCGGATCGCGTAAGCCCCGTAGCTCCCAGCGCAGCTTCGAAGGCGGCCGCGGCCGCAGCTACTAGCAGCCGCAGGGCCCACTGCGGCCCGCCGACTGACAAGGTTTGAAGGCCGGGTGTCCCCACGGGGATGCCCGGCCTTCAGTCCGTCCAGGGGCCCGCGGTGACGGGGTAGTCGTCGGTCCGATGAGGTCCGTGCGTGCGCTCATTATGTGGCGTCCAACACAAGGAGTGCCCCCGATTTCATCCGGGCGGGAAATGCTGGTAATGTTTTTCTCCGTTGCCCCCCTAGCTCAGTGGTAGAGCGCGTTCTTGGTAAGAACGAGGTCACCGGATCGATTCCGGTGGGGGGCTCTGAATGGAAAGCCCGCGTCCGTGTCGACTCGCGAGAGAAACCGACGCAGACGCGGGCATTTCACATTCGTGGCGGTGTAGCTCAGCTGGTTAGAGCGCACGACTCATAATCGTGAGGTCCCGGGATCGAGTCCCGGCACCGCTACCCATAGGAATCCGTCCCGTTCGCGGGGCGGATTTCGTCGTTAACGCGGCCGCAGCATCCCGAACCCCTCCATCTATGCTGGAGGGATGGAATCACCGGCCCTGCTCAGTAGCGGTATCGAATGGCCCGCCGATGGCACCACCCCCTCCTGGACCCGGCGCACCCGTCACGGCGCAGGAGCCGACATCGTGTTGGAACCGGGAACAAGCTGCTCCTTCGCCGTGGCCCCCGGACGCTGGTGCCTGGGCCATACGTTGGTCCACGCAACCGAGGGGTGGGAACACGTCGATTGCCCCGACGCCGCACGTGCCGAACGCGGAACCCAATGTGGGTCCTGCGTGGCGCGTGACGAAGCCCGCTTCATGCACGACTTTCACCGTTCGGGGATCGCCCCGCCGGGTTTACGCGCCTATCTGGCCCGCCCGCAGTGGCTCTACGTCGCCACCTTCGCCAACGGGGCCTCCAAGGTCGGTACCGCGGGGGAGGGCAATAAGTGGCGCCGGCTCGCCCAGCAGGGTGCCGTCAACGGCACCTACGTGGCGTTGGCAGCCGACGGACGTGTGGTCCGCGTACTCGAGGACCTGGTCACCGAACGACTCGGTCTGAGCCAAGCCGTGCGGTCCTCGGCCAAAACCTCGGGATTGACCGAGCCGGGGCAGGGCGGCCCCTCTGCCACTGGAGTGTACGACGCCGGTTCGCTGGCCGGGGTGCACCAGGAGGCAGCGGAGCGCGTGCTGGCCCTGCTCGCCGAGGATCCCGCGGTCCGCGAGCTCGAGGTCGAACCCGCGGAGGAGGCCTTCGCCCCGCCCCGACAGGCTCGGATGATGCTGGCTGCCTGGGATGCCGGGGAGCTCTATGCCTACCCCGGATGGCTCAGCGCCAGTACCCACGGTTTCGTCGTCGAATCCGTGCTGGGCCAGAGCCTGGGTGTGCGTTTGGAGGGCTCGGAACGTCTCTACGCCGCCGATGCCGCGGTGCTCAAGGGGCGCAGGGTCACCCCGGGCGAGTACTCCACGGCGATACCCGCCGCGCAGGACTCCTTGTTCTGACCCCGATACACTGGAGGGCATGATCAGCACACCCTGGGAATCGGCGTCGAGCCTCTATAAGCTCCTGGTGATCGCCTCCATGTCCATTTCCGGGCTGGGCATCATCCTGGCGTTGGTCGGCGCCAACACCACCAACCGTCCGCTGATGTACACGGCGGTCGCCATTATCCTGGTCGGCCTGCTGACCCATGTGGGGGGTCTGATGGTCCGTGGCCGAGATGTGAAGGCCTATCGGCGGCAGAACCCGCCGGCCCCCCAACAGAAATCCGGGCGCTAAGACACGCTCAGCTGGCCTCGTCGGCCTCGCGGTTCTCACGTACATGTTTGCGGGCATGGTCGATCGCCGGTTCCAGCTCATCGAAAGAGTGGCGGTAGTGCCTCAGGGCGGCGATCACCCCGACGGTATCGGCGAGCTGGAGATGCTCGGGTTTGATGCCCTTGATCAACACGGTGACCTTGCGGCGTTCCAGCGCCCCGATGATCTCCACCAGGGCGTGGGCGCCGGTCGCGTCGAGCATCCGCAGCCGTGACAGGCGCAGGATCACCACCTCGACTCCCGTCACCGATTGCAGGTCCTGCAGGATTTTCTCTGCTGCCCCGAAGAACATGGCCCCGTCGAGCCGGAAGATGGCGATCCGTTCGTCGCCCTCCGCTGCGGGGCCTTCCAACGGTTCCCTGGCGACTCCCGAGGCCTTGGCGACGGTGCGCAGGGCAAAGAATGCGGCCACGAGCACTCCGATCTGGATGGCCTCGATCAGGTCGAAGGCCACGGTGACGACCGCGGTGATCACGAACAGGGCGGCATCGGCTCGACTCGAACGCAGAATGGAGGCCATGGTGTGTCGGGAGACCATACGGGTAGCGGTCACCATGAGAATCCCGGCCAGGACGGCCAGCGGGATGCGTCCCACCAGCTGGGACCCCGCATAGACGACCACCAGGAGCAGCAGGGCGTGCACCACGGAGGCCAAACGGGTGCGAGCACCGCTGCGCACATTCACCGCGGTCCGGGCGATCGCCCCGGTGGCTGGCATGCCCCCGAAGAGCCCCGCGGCGATCGACGCCAAGCCCTGGCCAAACAGCTCGCGATCGGGCTGGTATGGGCCCGTGGCGGAGCCGTTGGGGCCCACCAAACCGGCGGCGACCCGCGCGGAGAGCAACGATTCAATGGCTGCCAGGGCCGCGACGGCCAGGGCGGGGCCGGCCAGATCGGCGATGAGGGGCACCGTGAAGCCGGGGAAGGAGGGGGCACTGAGCGCCGAGGGGAGTTCCCCGATCCGGGGAATATCCAGCTGGAGCCATTCGGCGGCGACGGTGATGAGCACGACGGCGGCCAGGCTAGCGGGTAGCCCTGGATGGATCCGGGGGCCGAACACCATCAATGCGGCGACCAACAGCACGATCCCCAGGGTGATGGCTGCCGTGGGCCACAGGGAGGTCGAGGCGGCCAACCAGGCAGCCACCGCGGTGTTGAGTCCGGCGGGGGCCGTGGTACCGGTGGCCAGCGGGACCTGTTGCAGGAAGATGATGGTCCCGATGCCGAGCGTGAACCCCTCCACCACGGGCCACGGGATGTAGGCCACGGCGCGGCCCACCCCCAGGAATCCTGCGGCCAGCACGATCACTCCGGCCATCACCGAGAGCAGGGCGATCGAGCCCGCCCCATGGGTGGCGACGATGGGCGCGAGGATCACCACCATGGCCCCCGTGGGGCCGGAAACTTGCACATGGGAGCCACCGAAGATGGCCGCCACGAATCCGGCGACGACGGCCGTCACCAGTCCGGCTGCCGCGCCGACTCCCGAGGTCACGCCGAAAGCCAGGGCGAGAGGAAGGGCGACGATCCCCACCGTCACCCCGGCCAGGATGTCGGCGCGCCAGGTCGTGGGGAGTTCGGCGTAATCGTTCAGGGTCGGCAGGAACGAGTGGATGCGCCGCATGGCCTTCATCGTGGTCCCGCGCTCGTCCGGTCGTTCAGGAAGATCCGCGCAATATCCAGCAATTCAGAGATCCCCGGGTGGGCGAGTGAGTAATAGACGTGGCTCGCTCGGCGTGCGGAGGTCACCACCTGGTGGCGACGGAGCACCCTGAGATGCTGGGATAGATGGCTGGACTCGATGTCCATCTGCTCCAAGAGGTCGGACACCGTGGCCGTCCCACCCTCGGCGGCGCACAGGATTTCCAGGGCCCGGATGCGTGCCGGGTGGGCGAGGCCCTTGAAAAGGTTGGCCTTGATTTCATATAGGGGCCGTTGCTCATCGTCCAGGAACATGTCGCCTTTCACCACAACTCGCTGACTTGATCAATCCATCATACCGGAGGGGGCGTGGCCGGGAACACGAGCCACGTTCCACCATCGTTCGCCCCCTGCCGGGGCCCGGTGTCATAGGCTGGAGGCCGAGCAGTTCCAGCCATCGACGTGCCTGACAGCGAGGACATATGAGCATCAATCCGGCCCTTGAAGGGCGCAGCTATCCGGCGGGAGGGACCTATGTGGTCTCCCGGGAGAAGATTCGCGAATTTGCGACGGCCACGAAGGCCACCCACGGCGCCCACTACGACCTTGAAGCCGCAGCCTCGCTCGGCCACGCCGATCTCGTGGCGCCGCCGACCTTCGCGATCATCGTCGCCCAACGGGCCGATGCCCAGTTGATTGCCGATCCGGAGTCGGGCATCGATTTCTCCCGGGTGGTCCACGCCGACCAGCGCTTCACCCTGCACCGCCCCATCGTTGCCGGCGATGAACTGGTGGCCGAACTGCATGTGGACAAGGTCCGCGGTATGGGAACCGGCGCGATGATCACCACGCGCGCGGAAATCACCACGGCCGGCGGGGAATCCGTCGCCACCACCATTTCGTCGATTCTCGTCCGCGGAGAGGAAGCAGCATGAGCAACATCGATGTCGCCACCCTGGAAAAAGGCCAGGAGATCGGCAGCAGCACGCTGCACGTGAATCGAGCCGATCTGGTGCGCTATGCCGGGGCCAGCGGTGACTTCAACCCGATCCACTGGAACGAACGCTTCGCCACCGAGGTCGGGCTGCCCGGGGTCATCGCCCACGGCATGTTCACCATGGGCGCCGCCGTCACCCTCGTGGAGGACTGGGTCGGTGACCCCGGAGCGGTCATCGACTACCAGAGTCGCTTCACGAAGCCGGTCATCGTCGAGGATCCGGCCGGCACGAACCCCTCCGACGCGCAGGGCACCGCCTTGGACGTCACCGGTGTGATCGGGGCGCTGGATCTCGAGGCAGGCACGGCCCGCGTGGACCTGACGGTCATGGCCGGTGGCGAAAAGGTCTTGGTCAAGGCGCAGGCACTGGTCCGTCTCTGATGGGCCAACTGCTGTCCACTCTGACCACCAATGGGGTCGGGGGGCCCGCCGGTACCTACCTCGAGGCACGGACCGAGCAGGAGCTCGTCACCGCTGTGCGGGAAGCCGACGACGCCGGCCACCGGCTCCTGCTGGTGGCCGGGGGCTCCAATCTGGTCATTTCCGACGACGGCTACCCGGGCACGGTGCTGCGGGTGGTGTCCCGGGGCGTGGATATTGCCAGCGCACCCGGTGGGACCCGAGTCACGGTACAAGCGGGGCACCCCTGGGACGACGTCGTCCAGCGCACCCTCGACGCCGGCCTGGTAGGGCTCGAAGCCTTGTCGGGGATTCCCGGTTCGGCAGGCGCCACCCCGGTACAAAACGTCGGCGCCTATGGGACCGATGTGTCCAAAACACTGGAATCTGTTCGGGCCTGGGACCGGCAGGAAGCCCGCCTGGTGGTTTTCGGTGCCGCCGATCTGGACTTCGGATACCGGAACTCCCTCCTCAAGGCGACCACGGTGGAGGGTTCCCCCCGTTACGTGGTCCTGGACGTCAGCTTCGTGCTGGAGACCTCCGAATGGGGAGCACCGATCGCCTATGCCGAGCTCGCCCGGACCTTGGGCGTGTCAGCGGGCGACCGGGCGAAGGCAGCTGCCGTCCGCTCCACCGTTCTGGGCTTGCGCGCAGGAAAAGGCATGGTGTTGGACCCCTCCGACCGGGATACCTATAGCTCCGGGTCCTTCTTCACGAACCCGATCGTCGATGCCGAGACCGCTGCATCCCTGCCCGAGGACGCACCGCGTTTCCCCGCCGAGGGCGGAACCAAGCTCTCTGCGGCCTGGTTGATCGACCGAGCCGGCTTCGCCAAAGGTTTCGGGCTCCCCGGCACCCCGGGCGCTTCACTGGCCGGGGGGAGGGCTTCGCTCTCCACCAAACACACCCTGGCGATCACTAATCGTGGTGAGGCCACCGCGCAGGACCTGCTGGCCATCGCCCGGGCCGTTCGCGACGGCGTCAGCGAACGTTTCGGGGTCACCCTGCATAACGAGTCGCTGCTCATCGGTATTGAGCTCTAAGGACACGGAAGGATTAACATTTCCTCCCCGTGCAAGTCATCGTGGACTTTTAGGGCTGAACTGACGCATTATTGAGGCATGGAACACGAGACGAGCCTGGAACACGCGATGGATCTGGCCGAAGGCAACATGAAGGAAGCCAAACGCTTGCTCGACCAGGGCAAGGCGGCCCATGCTGCCGGGGAGATCAGCGATGAGCGGATGGCCTCGCTGCAGCGACTCTATGACACGGCACATGAGGATGTGGGACGCGCCCGCCACGACACCTGAGTCAACGCGAGCCGGTTGGCTATGCCTCGAAGGGCGGGGGTACCGCGGGTCGAACCGCTGGTACCCCCGCCCTTCGCGTCTCCCGGGCCCGGGTGGCCGGGGCCTAGCCGGCGGCAGGCCTAGCCGCCGGTAGTTTCCAAGGCGGTGAAGACCGGGTCGTGGCCGCGGGTGAAGACCCCCACCGTGGCCGGGGGAACTTCAACCCAGTGCCGTTTGCTCCAATGCAGCTCCAGCGGTTCGGAGGCCACCAGCTGGGCGTCGGCGGGCAGCATCTCCAACTCTCCGGTGCCGGCCCCGAAGCCGACGCCGACATGCAGTGTCATCGCTCCAGAGGAGTGGAAGAGCGAGGGGGCCTTGACCGCCGGGGCGTCGGGGCTGACCCACCGCAGGACGTACAGCCGCTCCCCATCCGAGGCGGCGATGGTGGCCCGGAACGGCTCGGCCAGGCCCCGGTCCTTCCGGGCCTGCTCGATCCGGAGGATCATCCGGGTCAGTGCCCGGACGGGGTCGGTAGCCAATCCGTAGGTGAGGGCCAGGAAGAAGCAGACCTCGGTATCGCTATTACCGCGGATGAAGGGGTAGAGCTCGGGGGCCACATCGAAGGTCAGTTCACGTTTGACGGCACTGAAGCCGTTGATGTCACCGTTGTGCTGGAACATCCACCCGGCATGGACAAAGGGGTGGCAGTTGTCCTGGGCGATGGTTCCCCCGGGGGCGGCACGCACATGGGCCAGAAAGCATCCGGAGGAGATCTGCGCCGCAAGATGACGAAGGTTCTGGCTGTCCCAGGCGGGAGTGATCTCCCGGTACTGCCCCAGCGTGCCGTTGACGCCCGCCCACGCCAAGCCGAACCCGTCCCCGTTGGTGGGGAAGGCATGGTCGCGGAACTGAGAAGACATGGCCAGCGAGGGCAGTTGGAGATCCCGGGCGAGCAGGCTCTGGTCCAACAGTGAATGATTTGGCCTGGTCAGCACCGTATCCATGGTGATGGGTGATCCCACATAGGCAAGCCAGCGGCACATGGCCACCTCCACAACTGGTTGGTCAGGCCAGTCTGGACCCGGGCAGCCGTGCAGGCAACAGGCTGGGCTGCAGCCCCGCTTAAACGACGACGACGGCTCCCGGAGGGCAGCCGTCGTCGTGGCGGGTTCAGGGACTAGAGGCGCCCCAGGGCAATGGCCAGCATGCGGCGCAGCGGTTCGGCGGCACCCCAGAGCAGCTGGTCGCCGACGGTGAAGGCCGAGAGGTACTTCGGGCCCATTTCCATCTTGCGGAGACGTCCAACCGGGATGTCCAGCGTTCCCGAAGCGGAAACCGGGGTCAGCTGCTCCATGGTGGCCTCCTTGGAGTTGGGGACCACGGTGGCCCACTCGTTGTCTTCGGCGAGGATGCGCTCGATTTCATCCAGCGGCAGGTCCTCGGTCAACTTCAGGGTCAGGGCTTGCGAATGCGAGCGCATGGCGCCGACGCGAACGCAGAGACCATCGAGCATGATGTGGTTATCCGCGGTGGTGCCCAGAATCTTATTGGTCTCCGCTCCGGCCTTCCATTCCTCCTTGGACTGGCCGTTGCCCAGATCGGCGTCGATCCACGGGATGAGCGAGCCGGCCAGCGGAACACCGAACTCGGAGGCATCCAAGCCGCTGCGCTGGGCCTCGAGGACCTTGCGGTCGATCTCCAGGATGGCGGAGGAAGGATCTGCCAGCTCGGTGCCTACGGAGGAATGGATCCCACCGAATTGGTTGAGCAGTTCGCGCATGTGGCGGGCACCGCCACCGGAGGCCGCCTGGTAGGTCATCGCCGTACCCCATTCGACCAGCCCGTTGCGGAACAGTCCGCCCAGGCCCATGAGCATGCACGAGACGGTGCAGTTGCCGCCGATGAAGTCCAGGGTGCCGCCGGCCAGTCCGGCGTCAATGACATTGCGGTTCACCGGGTCCAGCACGACGATCGAGTCGTCGTTCATGCGCAGGGTGGATGCTGCATCGATCCACAGGCCCTTCCATCCCCGGGCCCGCAGTTCGGGATGGACGCGCTGGGTGTAGTCACCACCCTGGGCCGTGACAATGATGGGCAGCTTGGCCAGCTGGTCGACGTCGTACGCATCCTGCAAAACGTCCGCACCCGCGGCGAACGAGGGGGCGGGGCCACCCGGGTTTGAGGTCGAGAAGAAGACCGGGTCGATGCCCTCGAAGTCCCCTTCGTCGAGCATGCGTTGCATGAGCACGGAGCCAACCATGCCTCGGTATCCAATGAATCCAACGGTAGAAGTCATTCAACCATCGTACGGTGGGCAGTGGGTCGAACCCCAGCCGGGTTACTTCGCCCAGCCGCCCATGCCGGGCTTCCCAGCCGGATCCTGACTCTTTTTCGTGGGGCCTGGGCTACTGATCGGAGAGCAGTTTGGCGCGGCGGTTGATGGCCCAGAAGGCACCCAGGGCAAAGGCCTGGGTGATCGTGAACAACACGATGATCCCGCCGATGACCTGGCCGGTGATGATCATCCAGAGCCCGAGTGCGGCACAGATCAGGGCCAACAGGGGGAAGAGCATGAAACCGATCGCGAAGAGCGGTTCCGGCTTCGTCGTCAGTTCCTTGAAAGCTTCCTTCACTTAGCTGCGCTCCCAAAGTTCGTGGCGGTATTCGGTCCCGTTGGCGGCAGTCAGCCATCCCTGCGACGGTTCGCTGAGCGTCAATTTCCAGACGGGAGACAACCGGGGAGCCCGGGTATCGCCCGCGGCGTCGATGTTGATGACCGTGACCACTGCGGTGTCGGCCAACGGCTCGTAGGCGGCGTAGACCTCACCACCGCCGCAGATCCAGGTCTCGGCCGGGCCCTCGGCGGTGGCCGCGATATCCAGTGCCTCCTGGGGGGATCCGGCCACCGAGGCGCCAGCTTCGGCTACCTCGGATGCCGTCTGGGCTTCGGAGGTCAGCACGATGTTGGTACGGCCCGAGAAGGGGCGGAACTTCGGTGGGATCGAGGCCCAGGTCCGCCGGCCCATGATGACCGGGTGGCCCATGGTGGTGTTCTTGAAATGCTTCATGTCCTCGGGCAGGTGCCAGGGCATGGTGCCTTCCTGGCCGATCACCCCGTCCACCGTCTGGGCCCAGATCATGCCAATGCGCCCGGCGGCACCGGTCTGGCCTGCCGGCGTAGCGTCCGTGGTCGCGTCGGCGGAGTGGCGGCTCATACGGCCACCGGTGCCTTGATGGTCGGGTGGTGTTGGTAGTCGAGGATCTCGAAGTCCTCGAGCCGGTAGTCCAGGATGGACTCCGGGGTGCGGGTCAACCGCAGCCGGGGAGCCGGGTAGGGTTCCCGGCCGAGCTGTTCGTTGACCTGGTCGAGGTGGTTGTCGTAGATATGTACGTCCCCGCCGGTCCAGATGAACTCCCCGACCTCGAGGCCGACCTGCTGGGCTACCAGATGGGTGAGCAGGGCGTAGGAAGCGATATTGAAGGGGACCCCGAGGAAGGTGTCGGCGCTGCGCTGGTAGAGCTGGCAGGAGAGTTTGCCGTTGGAGACATGGAACTGGAAGAAGACATGGCAGGGCGGCAGAGCCATGTTCTCCAGTTCGGCCACGTTCCAGGCCGAGACGAGATGGCGGCGGGAATGCGGGTTGGTCTTCAGGGCGTCGACCACTTGGGTGATCTGGTCGATATGTCCACCATCAGGGGTGGGCCAGGAGCGCCACTGCACCCCGTACACCGGCCCGAGGTCGCCGTTCTCGTCGGCCCATTCGTTCCAGATCCGCACGCCCTGTTCCTGCAGCCAGGAGACGTTGGATTCCCCGCGGAGGAACCACAAGAGTTCGGCGGCCACCGATTTGAAGTGGACGCGCTTGGTGGTGATCAGCGGGAATCCGGCTTGCAGATCAAAACGAATTTGCCGGCCGAAGACACTGCGGGTGCCGGTTCCGGTTCGATCCGGGGACGGGGTGCCGTTTTCCAGCACATCGCGGAGCAGATCCTCATAGGGGGTGGGTATAGCCATGGCCAAAGTCTACCGGTCTCCAGGGGGCCTAGGTGTATTGACCACTGAGGTTGGGTACGCGGGCAGCGGGTGGAAGTCCTCGTAGTGA
>NZ_FUHW01000045.1 GCF_900163545.1 Arthrobacter rhombi | reverse complement strand
AGGTCTTCCCTATTTCAACTACCCCGGAGCGTTACCAACGTCCGTGGTCAATACAGCTAGCCCGTCGGGGCCCCGAACTGCGCTGGTTCGAGGGCGGGAAACTCAATGCGGCGGTGAACTGCGCCGACCGCCACGCGGCCTCCGGCCGGGGCGAGAAGGTGGCCTTGCATTTCGAAGGCGAACCCGGGGACCGCCGCACTGTCACCTACGCCGAACTGACCGAACTCGTCGCCCAGGCTGCCAACGCCTTGACCGCGCTGGGCATCGGTGTCGGGGACCGCGTGGTCATCTACCTGCCGGTGCTGGTGGAAACCGTCGTCATCACCCTGGCCTGCGCCCGGATCGGTGCGGTGCATTCGCTGGTCTTCGGCGGCTTCTCTGCCGAGGCCCTACGTTTCCGAGTTGAAGATACCGGGGCGAAACTTCTGGTCACCACGGACGGCCAGTTCCGCCGGGGCACAGCAGTGCCGGTGAAGGACAATGCCGATGTCGCGGTCGCCGGGGACAACGCCATCGAACATGTTCTGGTCATCCGCCGCACCGGCAGTGAGATCGCCTGGACCGAAGGCCGGGATCTGTGGTGGCACGAAACGGTGGAAACCCAACCGCGCACCCACGCGGCCGAGGCCTTCGACGCCGAGACGCCACTGTTCATCATGTACACCTCGGGGACCACCGGGAAGCCCAAAGGTCTGGTGCACACCACCGGCGGCTACCTGACCCAGGCCTCCTGGAGCCATGAGTTCCTCTTCAGCCATCCGGACCCCGGCCAACGGGACCTGGACGTGCACTGGTGCACCGCCGATCTGGCCTGGGTCACCGCCCACACCTACGAGATCTACGGACCGCTGTCCAACGGTGTCACCCAGGTCATCTACGAGGGGGTGCCCAATACCCCACATCCGGGCCGGCACTTCGAGATCATCGAACGTTACTCCGTGACCAGTTACTACACGGCCCCCACGCTGGTGCGCTCGCTCATGGGATGGTTCCCGGACGGCATCCCCGCCGATCACGACCTCTCTTCCATCCGGATGGCCGGCACCGTTGGCGAGGCGGTCAATCCCGAGGCGTGGCGTTGGCTGCGCACCCAGGTCGGCCGCGATTCCCTGGTCCCCGGTGAGCCCAACACCGGCATCCCGATGGTCGACACGTGGTGGCAATCCGAAACCGGTGCCACGGTCCTCTCCCCCCGCACCACCGACAAGGACTTCAAGCCCGGCTGTGGCACGCGCGCCCTGCCCGGGGTGACCACCGACATCGTGGACGACGCCGGCGCCCGGGTCCCTGCCAACGTCCAGGGCAATATCGTGCTCACCGCCACCGGGCCGGGAATGGCCCGCACCGTCTGGGGCAACCCGGAACGCTACTTCACCAGCTATTGGCAGAAGTACGCCGCGCAGGGCTGGTTCCTCGCCGGTGACGGCGCGAAGTACGACGACGACGGCGACACGTGGATCCTGGGGCGTACCGATGATGCCGTGAATATTTCGGGTCACCTGCTTTCGACCATCGAGATCGAATCGGCGTTGGTTTCCCATCCGGGGGTCGTCGAGGCGGGGGTCTGCCCGACCGTCGATGCCACGACCGGCCATGCGGCAACGGCCTTCGTCGTGCCCCGCGACAGGGCGCTCCTCGGCGGCGTCACCAGTTCCGGGTCGACGCCCTCGCAACTGGCCGCCGCGGCCGCACTCCGCGCCCACGTGGCAACCCAGATCGGCCCGATCGCCAAACCGCGCGACGTCATCTTCGTGCCCGACGTGCCCAAGACGCGGTCGGGGAAGATCATGCGCCGGCTGCTGACCCAACTGTTCGAGGGAACCGCCTTGGGTGATACAACGAGCCTGCAGAACGAAGAGTGCCTGCCCGCCCTGGAACGGATCTGTTCGGCCCGCTGATCATTCGGTGTCCGACACCGACACCTTCCGTTGGTATCCGCGCTGGGTCAGATGGTCACTGACGTCCTCTTCGGTCCAGCAATCAATGTTCTTGATTTCCGGCATATCGGTGGCCAGGAAGACCGGGTCCAGCCCCTGGGCCCGCTGGGCGTTGTAATGGCGCAGGAGCTTGAGCGCTGTCGGCGCCAGAATCGTGATCACCACCAGGTTGATCATCGCAATGAACACCATCGTGACCCCCGCCAGTGACCAGGCCAGGTCAACGGAGATGACGGCGCCGAGGAAGACGACGGCGGTGACGGCCAGCGCGAAGAGGGTCCGCACCCGCTTATTGCGGGTGATGAAGTTGACGTTGGCTTCCCCGTAGGAGAAGTTGCCCAGCACCGAGGTGAAGGCCAGCAGGAACATGATCACCGCCAGGGCGATCGCCGCCCACGCCCCCAGGTTGCCGACCAGGGATTCCTGCACCATCACCAGGCCTTCTCCGCCCTGACCGAGGTCGGGGAAGGCAATGAGAACGATGAACGCGGTGATCGAGCAGATGAGCAGCGTGTCGAAATAGACGCCCAGCGTCTGGGTCAACCCCTGTTTCACCGGGTGGCTGACCGAGGCGGTGGCCGCAACGTTGGGAACGGAGCCCATACCGGCTTCGTTGGAAAGCATGCCGCGCTGGACACCCTGGACGATGGCCACGCCGATGCCGCCACCGACGGCTGCCTTGACGTTGAAGGCCCCATCGACGATCTGGCCGATGACGCGAGGGAGTTCTTCGATGTTCATGAGCACGATCACGAGGCCGAAGCTGACGTAGATCAGTGCCATCAACGGCACGAGGTTCTGGGCGACGAAGGCGACGCGGCGCATCCCGCCCAAGACGATGACGGCGGTCATGGTCGCGAGCACCAGCCCGAGGACCCAGGGAAGCCAGGTCACTGACTCGGGGTCCGTATAGGCGCCGACCGCACCACTGACGGCATCGACAATGGTGTTGGACTGCAGCGAGGTGAAGGCCAGCGCGAAGCAGAAGATAAACAGGGTTGCGAAGAAAACGCCGAAGCCACGGCTCCCCAGACCGCGATGAATGTAGAAGGCCGGCCCACCCTTATACGTGTCTTCACCGCGGGTCTTATAGAGCTGGGCCAGCGTGGACTCGATGAAGCTCGCGGAACTGGTGAACAGGGCCATGATCCACATCCACATCACGGCGCCCGGCCCGCCGATGAATAGTGCGCCCGCCACACCTGAGACGTTGCCGGTCCCGACGCGGGCTGCCGCCGAGACGATGAAAGCCTGGAACGCCGACAGCGATTTCGTGTTCCTGTCCTCGTCGCGCTGCGCCTTTTCCGTGATCGATTTGAACATGGCCGGCAGCATGCGGAACTGAACGGCCTTGGTTCGAAAGGTGAAGTAGATGGCCAAGACGACGACGACGGGCATGCCGATGAAGGTCCATAGCCAACCTTCGGAGGTACCGAGCCAGTCATTCAGGTTCGCGAGAGTCATTGAAAAACCGTATCAGAACCTGTGGCGCACATCACTGACCTAGTTGTACTGATCAGGGACGTTAGTTAAACGATTGATGGGTGGCTGGTTCCCGATAGC
>NZ_FUHW01000013.1 GCF_900163545.1 Arthrobacter rhombi | reverse complement strand
CGAGATCTACACCTCTCTATTCGTCGGCAGCGTGTGATGTGTATAAGTGCCAGCTCCCGGGGAGGGGTGGGTCACGGGGCTGGCTTCAGCACATACCCGGCGCCACGCACGGTGTGGATCATGGGCTCGCGCCCGGCGTCGATCTTCTTGCGCAGATAGGAGATGTACAGCTCGACGATATTGGCTTGTCCGCCGAAGTCGTATTGCCAGACGCTATCCAGGATCTGGTTCTTGGACATCACCCGGCGGGCGTTCTCCATCAGATAGCGCAGCAGGTCGAATTCGGTGGCGGTCAAGTTCACGACGTTTCCGCCGCGGGTGACTTCACGCATATCCAGGTTCATGCTCAGGTCCCCGACGACCAGCTCCGCCGCATCGGCCTTCGCGGCACCCGAGCGCTCGACCAACCGGTGCAGTCGCAACAGCACCTCCTCGAGGCTGAACGGCTTGGTGACATAGTCGTCTCCGCCGAGCGAAAGCCCTTCGATCCTGTTTTCCACCGCATCCTTTGCCGTCAGGAACAGGGCGGGAACCTCGGGCTGAAAGGCACGGATTTTTCGCAGGACCTCAGGGCCTTCGAAACCGGGAAGCATCCAATCCAAGACCAGGATA
The DNA here is from genome assembly GCF_900163545.1 of Arthrobacter rhombi. Lineage (GTDB taxonomy): Bacteria > Actinomycetota > Actinomycetes > Actinomycetales > Micrococcaceae > Arthrobacter_H > Arthrobacter_H rhombi_A. The sequence continues at coordinate 55,091 of NZ_FUHW01000013.1, read as the reverse complement.
TCCGGGGAGAACGAACGGGCCTCCTGCACGGCCGACGGGCCATCCCCGGCCACCTTGACCTCCCACCCCAGCATGCGAGCCCCCATGCTGACCAGTTCGGCCAACGACGGCTCATCATCGACCACCAGGGCCCGGATGGGGGTGCCATCGGGATGTTCCAGCCGCGGAAGCTGGTTAGGGGAGAACTGCGAGTTCGTCATGTATCGATACTCCTCTGCACCTATAGGGCCAAGCTGGGATTCCGCTGTGACCGAGCTGTGAAGCGCTGACTCCTACAGTACCGGCGGAGTTGCCGGCTGTCCGCATGCCACCAGCTTCCGCCGGCGGACGGATAGTCAAGCGTGTGACCCGGGTTCGGTACTGTTACGCATAAATATGCGTTCCATGTTTTAGGGTCATCATTCGAGTGGTTCGTTGATCAGATCGAACAGTCGATCGACGTGCCTATGCCCAGACCGCGCGATCCAAAACGCTCACTTCAGAGAACTGCATAATGTGAATCACCTCACAAATTCCTGAAATCGTCTCAATATGTGGACAAATGCGATGAATATTACTTGCGGGTTCGAATTATTACGGCAAGACTAGGTCTCGTGAACATCGATCCAGCAGCACTTGCGGCCCCCGGCCCCCGTTGGGGCCACGGTGTCGGACGTGCGCGCAGCTGTTGTCGAATGTCGGCCTAGTTTCTTCCCACCTCCAGAAGACCCGAAGCACGGATGAACCGCACGCCACGACCCTGGCGTCGGCCAGCCGCACCAGACAGTTCACCGACTTTTCGCACAGTTAGAGGTTCCACCAATGTCCGTTACGTCCGGATACGTCCATATCTCCATCCGCAACGCCCAGAACCGCGCCGCTGCTGCCCAGCGCCAGGGCGCAGGCCATAGCGAATATGGTGCTCCCCAGGGATATCGTCAGCTACACGCTGTTCCTTCCCCGCAGGACCACCCTCCGATGACCGCTCCGACTCCTGTCGTTGCCGGAAACGGAACCCCCGGACCGCAGTCGGTCGATCGCGATACCGAGGCCCGCGGCTTCGTCCTCTACGTCGGTCTCGACGAGGCGACGGCCCAGGAGCAGGGCACCTCCCTCGGGAAGCTGGCCACCCAGGTCAGGGCCTTCCTGCAGACCCTCTCGCCCAACGCCCAGACCCATGCCGCCGTGGCCTTGGCCCCGGCAAACGCCCCCGGTGAGAGCATCGACGTCGTGCGTCAGGCACTGGGGGACCCGACGGTTGCCCGACGTCCGCGCGGTGAGGTCATTCGCCATCAGCCGGCAGCCTCGCGTCCCTCGGGCGTGCTGATCGACCTGTCGCGCCGCGAGGTCCACCTGGACGGGGAGACACTGAACCTGACGTTCAAGGAATTCGAGCTGCTCAACTACCTGGTCGAGAACGGTGCGCGCACCGTCGGCCGCGATGAGCTGCTGAGCAACCTCTGGCGCAATGCCGAGGAGATTCCCAATGAGCGAACCATCGACGTGCATATCCGCCGACTGCGTTCGAAGCTCGGTCGCCTGGCCAATACGGTGCGTACGGTCCGTGGCCAGGGCTACCGGTTCTATGAGCATCCCGAGGTCATCGTCTGGGCAGCCCCGGAATACAGCATCTGATTTCCGTTTCATCTCACGACGACGGCGGCGCCTGCCAGACGGGCGCCGCCGTCGTTGTTCCGCGGGGCACCTAAACTGGTCCTATGAGCCAGCACCACCTGAAACGCCTGATGCTCCTGCGCCACGCCAAATCCGACTTCCCCTTCGGGATCGAGGACCATGACCGGCCCCTGGCCAGCCGGGGCAACCGCGAAGCCCCGTTCGCCGGGGCATGGATGGTCGAGAACGGCTGGGTCCCGGATTCCCTGATGTGCTCGGATGCGCTCCGCGCCCGGTCGACCTGTGCCTGGGTGTCCAGCGAACTAGGGGAGAAGGGCCCGACGCCGTATCTGGATTCGCGGATCTACGGAGCCTCGGCCACGCAACTGGTATCGGTGATCAACGAGACGCCGGATACCGTGGGAACACTCCTGGTCATCGGGCATCTGCCCGCGGTCCAAGAGGTGGCGATGGCGTTGGCCTCGGTGGAATCCGAGGAAGAGCCCGTGATGGAACTGGCCACCCGTTACCCGACGTTGGGGCTGACCCTATTGGAGACAGAGAAACCCTGGGCCGAACTTGATGGCCGGGATGCCCGGGTGAGCGGGTTCGTCGTTCCCCGGGGCTGAGGCCCGTTCTTCAGCCCAGTCCGGTAAAGGCGCTCACGGCCTGCACGCAGGTGGCGATGCTCCGTTCGGGGTGGAAGACGTGGCGGTCACGACCGATGATCAGGACCGCTCCGAAGACGGCAGTGGCCATCGCCGCACGGTCGGTGGCTCCGAGGCCCGGGTAGTTCCCGGTCGCGTCGAGGCGGTCCAGTGCCTCCCGGATGACCCCGATGATTTCACTACCCAAGGCGGCGAGGGTCTCGGCCCAATCGCTGGGGGACTGCCACTGCTCGCTGATCCACAGCTGGGCGAAGGAGGGGTACTCGTCCATGAATTCCAAGGAGGCGGCCACCATGTCCCGGAAACCTGCCGCCGGGTCGGGATCTGCCGTTCCCTTCTCCAGGCGTTCGAAGAGCACGTCGGCGCCGAAGCGCATCAATTGCCCGATCAGCTGCGCCTTCGAACCGAAATTATAGTAAACAGTCCCCTTGGACACCCCCGCCGCGGCGGCAATTTCGTCGACCGTGACCCGGTGGTGTCCCCGGTCGCCGATGAGGATCATCGAGGCTTCGAAGAGCCGATGTTTGGAATCGGTGGCCCGGACCCGACGGCGTGTGGTGGCTCCGCCCTCGCGGCCGGCCGGCAGGGGTCCGCTGGAGGGGGCGCTCATGCCGAGAGTTCCGGGTGCAAGGTTTTCAGCGTCCACGTCTTACCCCGATGGACCGCCAGGATGCTCATGGCCAGGCCGATGGCCGCGTAACCCAGCAGGGCCAGCACCAGCGGGGCAAGCCCCTCGAGCGAGGCCCCGTACATCAGGTGACGCAGCCCGGTGATCACATGTCCCATCGGCAGCAGGTTATGGGCCACATGCAGGGGATCGGGAGTGGTCTCCCAGGGGAAGGTGCCGCCGGCGGAAACCAGTTGGAGGACCAGAAGGACGAGCACCACCAGTTTGCCGGGGGTGCCCAGCAGGGCGCAGATGCCTTGGACGATGGCGGTGAACGCGACGCTGGCCATCAGGAACAGCCCCCAGGTCAGCCAGGGGTGGGCCGTCTGCAGGCCGAGGCCGAAGAGCACCACCCCGTAGAGAACCGTCGCCTGCAGCATCGACAGGAACACGAAGGGGAGCCAACCACCGATCGCGATCTTCCAGGACGCCGCATTGGAAGCCAGGGCGCGTTGGGTGACCGGGCGCATGATCTGGACCAGGATGAAAGCTCCGATCCAGACGGCGAGGGTCATGAAGAAGGGGGCGAGTCCTTCGCCGTAGGTTCCCGCACTGGCCTGATCCGCACGATCCACTGAGACCGGATCGCCGATGACATGTGATACTTGGTTCTTTTGTTTATCGGTGGGGTTGGGGACCTCCTTCGTCCCATCGGTGAGCTTCTCGGCGAGGGTTCCGGAACCGTCGACCAGTTGGTCGGCACCGGAGCCCAGATCGCCGACGCCATCGCGCAGATCCGCTGTGCCTCCCGTCAACGTCCCGGTTCCGTCGACGAGGGATGCCGCACCGCCGTCCAGTTTCTTGGCACCGGCCAGAGCGTCCTGCTGCCCGTCCAGCAGGGTGTTCGCCCCGCTGGCCAGCTTCCCGGAGGCGGCCGAGAGCTGCTGGGCGCCGTCCGCGGCATCGGAGACCCCGTTGGCCAGGGCCTGTGAGGAGTCCGCGAGGGTATCGGTGCCCCCGGCCAAGGTGCCCAGCCCGCCGCTGAGCTTCTTGGCGCCGTCGGCGACCTGGCGCGAGCCGGTGCCGAGCTGGTCGATATTGGCCTTGGCGGTAGCCAGGTCCTTCCGGGTCTTCTCGGCCTCCGCGGTCACTCCTGAATCGGCGCCCAACTTCTTGACCGAGGCACGCGCCCTCTCGGCCTCGTCCGCGGTGATCACCTTGTCCTTAATCAGCTGGTCCACGGTGCCGTCGAGTCGGGACTGGGCGTCCTTTTCCAAGGAGGTGATCGTGTCCGCGGCGTTGTCGACCTTGGCGCTGAGTTGTTCGTTGCCGTCGGCGACCTGTTCCGCTCCGGCGGCCAGTTCCTTCCCCGCACTATTGGCCGAGGCGGCACCATCGGCGAGTTGGCGGGTCTTCTGTGGCAGTTGTGCGGTTTTGGATTTCATGGTGTCCAGCCCCGAAGACAGCTGGTCGGCACCGCCCTGGAGCTGGCCCGCCCCGTTGGCCAGTTTCCCGGTACCGGTGACCAGCTTCTGCTGGCCCTCGATGAGGGAGGAGGTCCCGCCCTTGAGCTGATGGGCGCCGTCGTCGAGCTGATTCGCGCCGGAGTCCAACTTTTTGGCCCCGTCGGCCAGGGTGCCGATTCCGTCGTCGAGCTTGACGGTGCCATCGTGGAGCTCATCGGCCCCGTCGGCCGCCTTGGCCATCTGGGAGTGGATGCGGCCGAAGCCGGTCAGCAGGGTGTCAGCGGTTTCGGTGCCGACTTCCTGGGCGACCGTGTTGTGGACCTCCCCGGCGAGCTTATCGGCGAAGGTCCCGACCATGTAGTTATTGGCGTCGTTCGTGGTGATTTCCAAGATGGCCTGCTTCGCGGCGTCAAAGTCCTCCGGGGAGGCCAGATTCTTGGAGAAGTCGGCAGGAATGGTCATGGCGAAGGCGTACTCGCCGGTCCGCACGCCTTCTTCGGCCGCTTCCTCGGAATCCACGACGTTCCACCCGAAGGTTGCATCCTCGAGCAAGGAGTCCACGACCTCGTCTCCGACGTGCAGATCCTTGCCGTCTTGCTGGGAGCCCTGGTCCTCGTTGACCAAGGCCACCTTGACGTTGTCCAGGTGGGAGTAAGGGTCCCAGTTCGCATACAGGTACAGGGCGCCATAGAGCAGCGGGACCAGGGTCATGGCAATGATTGCCATCCACGGCAGGACGCCGCTGGTCATGCGCTTGAGTTCGGAGAGGGCTAGACGAAGAGTGGTCATTCGGGGGACTCCGTGGGGTGGGGGAGGTTATCTGCGCCGGCTTCTGCCACCGGGCCGGTCCACTCGGTGGGGACGGTGCGTACGACGGCGATGATCGCCGGTTGCCGGCGCCCTTCCGCCGTCTGTTCCAGATGGGCGACCCATTCCCCGTCGTTGATGCCGTGCCGATCGGGGGTATCGAAGACCAGCAGGGAGGTGTCGTGCCCTTCCAGGGCCAGATGCGTGAGGATCCGCTGGCGATCCAGCGGATCGATGGCATCGACGAATTCACCGGCCAGATGGGTCAGGTGGTGGCGTTCGAGCCAGGCTTCGATGCTGCTGCGGCGCCAGAACGGCCCGGGGTGCAGTGCCAAATCCTCGGAGACCAGATCCTTGACCTTCAGATGGGCCTCTGGTTCGTTGATCTCGGGGGAGTCGACGATCATGCTGATGCTGCGCACCACCTCCAGAGCCGGATCGCCATTCCAGGCCACCGTGCCGGCGTCGGGACGCATGCGGGCGCTGAGTGCCAGGGCCAAGGCGGTCCGGGTGGTCTGCGGCTCGGCGTGGACCAGGAGCAGTTCGCCGGAGGCCACCTTGAGGCTGGTGGAGTCCACGAGCGGCGCGTGGCGGCCCTGGATGGAAAGTTCGTCTGCAATGAGCACTCCACCATGCTAATCGAACTGACCGGTCAGTTCAATTAGTGATGATGTGGTTTTCGCCGCATCGGGGGTACGCACAAAAAAGCCCCGCCGAAGCGAGGCTTTTTTCTGTGGTGCGCCCAAAGGGATTCGAACCCCTGACCTTCTGTTCCGTAGACAGACGCTCTATCCAGCTGAGCTATGGGCGCTCGGTCTGCGACACCGCCGCTGACCTCGAATAACTATACAGACAGTTGGCGGCGGCGCAAAATCGGAGGTTCCCTCGAAGGGGGTGCCCGGATGATTCACAATACAACTAGACCGGTCTATGTGATCTTAATCACAGTAAGGTCGTTTGAAACCCCGCGAATCCGGGGAAGAACGGCTGCCGGGCCTCCCGTCGGGGCGGCAAGCGATCCGCATCACCTCCAGAGCCTAGCGGCCCCGTCCTAGCATCGAGGGACCAGTACAAGCCCAATGGAGGGAATGGACATGAGCGAGCGCTCCGATCAAACGGTTCTCGACGCAGAGCGTCAGACCGCACCGACGACCCACGCAAAGCTACTGGCCTGGGTCGGCGACATTGTGGAGCTCACGCAGCCGGAGAGTGTCCACTGGGTCGACGGGAGCCAACAGGAGGTCGACCGCCTCACCGCCGAGCTGGTCGACGCCGGTACTCTCGTGAGACTAAATGAGGCGAAGTTCCCCAACTCCTTCGCCGCCTTCTCGGACCCCAAGGACGTGGCCCGAGTTGAAGAACGTACCTTCATCTGCTCGACAGAGGAGCAGGATTCGGGGTTCACCAATAACTGGATGGACCCGCAGCAGATGAAGCCGATCCTGAACGAACGCTTCAGCGGATCGATGCGCGGACGCACCATGTATGTCATACCCTTCGTCATGGGCCCGCTCGATGCCGAGCACCCGCAGTTCGGCGTGGAGATCACCGATTCCGCCTATGTCGTGGCCTCCATGCGGATCATGGCCCGCATCGGCATCGACGTCCTGGCCAAGATGGAAGCCAGCGACGCCTTCTTCGTGCCCGCGGTGCACTCCGTCGGCGCCCCGCTCGCAGCCGGTGACACCGATGTCGCCTGGCCCTGCAACCCCGAGAAATGGATCGTCCATTTCCCCGAGGAGCGGGCGATCTGGTCCTACGGCTCCGGATACGGAGGCAACGCACTCCTGGGCAAAAAGTGCTTTGCCCTGCGGATCGCCTCGGTCATGGGCCGGGACGAAGGCTGGCTGGCCGAGCATATGCTCATCCTCAAGCTCACCAGTCCCGAGGGCAAAAGCTACAACGTGGCGGGGGCCTTCCCCTCGGCGTGCGGCAAGACGAACCTGGCCCTGCTGGAACCGACCATCGAAGGCTGGACCGCCGAGACCTTGGGCGATGACATCAACTGGATGCGCATCGGCAAAGAAGGCGAACTGCGGGGCGTCAACCCCGAATACGGTCTCTTCGGCGTCGCCCCGGGTACCGGCTGGAGCACCAACCCCAACGCCATGCGCGCCATCACCAAGGGCAACTCCATCTTCACCAACGTCGCGTTGACCGACGACGGAGGCGTCTGGTGGGAGGGGATGACCGACGAGGTCCCCGAACACCTGACCGACTGGCTCGGCAACGACTGGACTCCTGCCTCCGGGACGAAGGCGGCGCACCCGAACTCACGGTTCTGCACCCCGATCGACCAGCTCGACATGCTCTCCCAGGAGTTCTACAACCCCGAAGGGGTGGAGATCCATGCCATCCTCTTCGGTGGTCGGCGCAAGACCACCATCCCCTTGGTGACCGAGGCCAGCTCATGGACCAACGGCATCTTCATGGGTTCCACGCTGTCCTCGGAAACCACTGCGGCAGCCGCCGGCGCCGTGGGCCGGGTTCGCCGCGACCCGATGGCGATGCTGCCCTTCATCGGGTACGACGCCGGTGACTACCTGCGCCACTGGGACTCCATTGAATCCAAGGCCGATCCGGCCCGCCTGCCGCGGATCTTCCTGGTCAACTGGTTCCGCCGCACCCCCGAGGGCGGATTCGCCTGGCCGGGGTTCAGCGACAACTCCCGCGTGCTGAAGTGGATCATTGGACGCATCGAAGGCATCGCAGATGCCCAAGACACCCCGATCGGCAAGGTGCCCACCGGGGACTCCATGGATCTGAGCGGTCTGGATTCTTTCACCGCCGAAGACCTCGAGGTGGCCGTGACGGTCGACCCCGAGGAATGGAAGCAGGAGCTGGCCGATATCGAGGAATGGTACGCCAAGTTCGGGCCGTCCCTGCCGCAGTCCCTGCAGGATGAGCTGGCCGGATTGAAGCAGCGTCTGGGAGCCTAACCGGTCCAGGCAGCGAAGAACACGACGGGCGGGGAGCCGGCCCGCGGACCCTCTCTGATGGTCTGCGGGCCGGCTCCCCGCCCCATGTATCTGCTGACGGCCTTCAGTTGGAGTTGAGGGTACACGCTGGGCCAATAGGCGATAGTTCACCTAGCAGGCTGGCATGATGGAGACATGATCCTCGCACGTTTGATTCTCGGGCTCCTGAGCCTGTCGCCGATGACCGGCTACGACCTGAAGAAACACTTCGACTCGAGCATCAACCACTTCTGGAATGCCGATAAGGCGCAGATCTACCGGACCCTGGCCCAGTTGGTCGCCGACGGGCTGGCCACGGTGCAGACCGTGCCACAGGAAAACTATCCAGCACGCCAGGAACACCACATCACCGAGGCCGGTCGGGCGGCGTTGCAGGACTGGCTGACCGGAACGTTGGACCGCCAGCCGGCCCGCGAGCCCTTCCTGGGACGAATCTTCTTCTCCGGGGAACTCGAACGCCACGAGGTCGTGGAACTGCTCGCGGCACGCCGTATCGAAGCCGAAGACCTGCACCTGTCGTATCGGGCACTGCGCGCAGAATTGGATGAGGCGGCGCTGACCGATCGACGCGGCTACCTGATGGCCGCCACGCTGGATCACGGCATTGCCCATATCGGTGCCGAACTGTCCTGGCTCGACTCCGTCGAAGGGAATCTGCCATGAACGAGCGCCCCACGGCGCGGCCCGCTGCCGCAGAGCGCCCCGACCCGGCCGGCTATCCGGAGATCCACCGGCCGTTGCGCCCGCGGATGGACGGTAAACCGGCCCAGACGCTGGTCTTCCTCCATGGCGGCAACGTGGCGAACTGGATGTGGGATCCGCAGGTCAAAGCGTTCCCGGCGTATCAGATTTTCACCCCGCATCTACCGGGTTTCGGAGCCCGGGCCGAGGAGGACTGGTCCGGGCTCGATAGTGCTGCCGACGATGTCGCGGCCTTCATCGCCGAAGAGGTCGAGGACGGCAGGGTCCATCTGGTCGGCCAATCCCTGGGTGGTGTGGTGGGCTTGCGGGTGCTGGCCCGGCATCCTGAACTCTTTGCCAGCGCACTGTTCACCGGGGCAGGGATCCGCCCGGTGGGGGCCGGGACGCGACTTTCCACGGCGGCACAGCTGCGTTTCGGGGATGCCGAATGGTTCTGGAAGGTCCAGGCGGGTGCCTTCGGGATTCCCGCGAATTCGCGCAGGCTCTACTCCGAACATGGGCTGACCCTCCGCCCGGAGAACATGAAGGCCATGCTCGAGGAGGTCCAGGCAGGCGGTCTGCCCGACGGTCTGGGGGAGTACACCGAACGTCTGATGATGGTGGCCGGGGCCCGGGAACCGGCCCTGGTGCGCAAGGGGTTCGCCGATGTGGCCGCCATCCGCGAGGATACGGTCTTCCGCCTGGCTCCGGGACTGCACCATCAATGGAGCGTCGAGGATCCGCTGTTCTTCAACGCCATGGTCCGCGCATGGATCGAACGCGGTGAGGTCCACCCGCGCCTCGAAAGGGTCCCGGGGCTACAACATGAGGTCTGAGCCCCCGCGGGACAGGACGACGGCTGTGGCTACCGTGGAAGCTCCTGCGGGTCCCTCAGCGTGTAAACGTCACGGAGCGGCCCGCGATCTGGCTCATCCAGTTCGCGGGCCGCTCCGGTGTGCTGCCCCTTCCGGGGCAGCGGGCTCGGGCCTAGGCGGCGAGCCACAGGTCGGGGCCGAAGACCTCGTAGTGGATGTTGGTGGGTGCCACGCCCGCGGCGATCGCCTGGCTGCGCACCGCACGCATGAAGGGCAGCGGGCCACAGAGATACATCCGGGCATCCTCGGGTAGTTCGATGCCCGAGAGATTCATGAACCCCTCGGCGGCCTGCAGGCTCTCGGTGGTTCCGGTGGTGTCTTCGAGCCAGAGACGCATCTCGACATTGGGCAACTGCTCCACGGCGGCGAGCATCTGGTCCTTCAGCGCCCAGTTGGACTCCACGGCCTCGGCGTGCAGGACCAGCACCTGACGGTCCGATCCCGTGGAGACCAGGGACTGCAGGGCCGAAGCACTCGGGGTGCAACCAATACCCGCGGTGGCAATGACGATGGGGCCACCGTCCATGTCCAGGGTGATGTCACCGTAGGGGTTGGACAGTTCCACGACGTCGCCGACCTCGAGGTTGCGGTGCATGAAGGGGGAAACCTCCCCGCCTTCGTCGAGCTTGGTGGTCAGCACCCGCTCGGTGGTGGATTCAACGTTATCCGACAGGGAGTACTGGCGGCACTGGCGCAGACCATCGGCCAGCGGCACGCGGATGCTCACGAACTGGCCGGGCTTGGCCACCGTGACGGCAGTATCGTCGGCCGGCTCGAAACGGAACGTCATGCAATCCAGGCCGGAGGACTGCTTGGAGGTCAGCTTCCACGGGGAGTAGATCCGGTCATTGGCCTGTTCGGCATAGAGGCCCTTCTCGATCTTGACCAGGGCGTCGGCCATCAGCCAATACACCTCGGACCAGGCGGCGACGACCTCGTCGGTGGCCGCGTCGCCCAAATCCTCGGCGATGGCCGCGAAGAGGTAGTCGAAGACGATTTGGTATTGGTCAGGCTGGATACCCAAGGAGGTGTGCTTATGGGCGATCCGGGATAAGACCGATTCGGGCAGCGAATCGGGGTGTTCGACCAGATGCGAGGCGAAGGCGGCGATGCTGCCGGCCAGGGCCTGCTGCTGGGCTCCGTTCTTCTGGTTGGCGCGGCTGAACATGCCGTCCAGGAGTTCAGGACGTGCCGCAAACATCCCGGCGTAGAACTTCTTGGTGATCTCACCGATCCGTTCGCCAATCACGGGAAGTGTCGCCTGGACGACGGGGCGGGACGTTTCTGAGAGCATCGGATCTCCTCGAGGTCGAATTACTTGCGTCTGATCCGCAAGTATTATGAGTCATTTCTACACCTTGTAGAAAACATGGGCAAATCGGTTACGGAAAAGTAGGGAACGGGAGGGTGCGGAGCGCGGGAGACGTGGCAAGATCGCGGATCGGCCAACGGTCCAGCTCCTGGTAGAAGGCCTCCTGGGCCCGGCCCAGCGCCGTACGGAGGCGGCAGCCGGCAATCAGCGGGCAGGCGTCCGCGCCGTCGGCGGTGGTGCATTCGGCGAGGTCGCCCTGCCCCTCGAGGCTGCGCAGCAGCGTGCCGGCGCCCAGCGATAAACCCGAGGGGTTGATCTGCACGCCACCGGTACGGCCACGCTTCACGTCCAGGTGACCCAGCTGGCCGAGCCGGTGCACGGCCTTGGACACCTGGTTATAGGGGATATCGATCGCCTCGGCGATGTCCCGGGTTTTCAGCAGGGTGTCGGGCCGGGAGGCCAGCAACATCAGCAGTCGCAGGCAGACATCCGAGAAGGCGTTGATTCTCATGACATCGCCGCCCGGCCCGCAAGAATCAGGCCCAGATCCTCAAGTCGGCGGCTTCCGGGGCGGGCTCCTCGAAGGTCCATTCGCCACCGTCGGCGGCGGGGGAGGAATACGGCTGAATGATGGCCACCGCGCCACCGAGGCTGTGCTCGGCGAGGGCGTGGACGGCGTCGGATTCTTCCTGCAGGAGGGTCACGTCGGAGACCAGGGCCACGGCGACGAAGTTCTCGCGCTGCCCGATCAGCAAGGTGACCAGGTCATCCATCATGACCTCGGCGTCGACATCCGCCTCGGGATCCTCTTCGTTCTCATCCGGCTGGACGGCCAGTAGTCGCAACTCGCCTTCTGCGTCGCCGTCGGGCTCCAGGCCAATGGCGAAGGGCAGGAAGACACCATTGGTTTCGAGCTGCTCGCGGGCGACGCCCAGGGCGGTGCCAAGCACCTTATTCAGGTCCTGGTGGGCTGCCTCACCGAGTTCGGCCAGCCGGTTTTCCGTGGGGTTCTCGCTCATGCATTGCTCCTGACAAGGGTGAGGACGGCGTCGCGGACGCGTTCCATGGTCGTGGTGTCTACGGCTTCCCCGTTATAGCGGAGGAAGGGTTCGGTGTTGGAAGGGCGCAGGTTGAACCAGAAGGATCCATCCGTGGCCTTCACCGTGGTGCCGTCCAGCCTATCGACGACGGTGTCCTGCGTCGAAAAGTGTTCCAGGACGCGGGCCACTGCCGCCTCCTTGTCCTCGACCTCGGAGTTGATCTCCCCCGAGGAGAAGTAGGGCTCGTATTCGGCGGCCAGATCGCCCAGGGGGCGGTCCTGGGACCCCAAGGCGGCCAGCACATGCATCGCGGCGAGCATGCCGGTGTCGGCATTATAGAAATCACGGAAGTAATAGTGGGCGCTGTGCTCGCCGCCGAAGACGGCGCCCTCTGCGGCCATCACCGCCTTGATGAAGGAGTGCCCCACCCGGGTGACCACCGGCCGACCGCCGTCGTGCTCCACCAGTTCGGGCACCGCGCGGGAGGTGATCAGGTTGTGGATGATGACCGGGGTCTGCTCACCGGCAGCCTTCGCCCGGGCAATCTCGCGGCGGGCCACCAACGCGGTGACGGCCGACGGGGAAACCGGCAGACCCGCCTCGTCGATGACGAAGCAGCGGTCCGCGTCGCCGTCGAAGGCCAGACCGAGGTCGGCGCCGTGTTCAACCACGGCGGCCTGCAGATCCTTGAGGTTTTCCGGCTCCAGCGGGTTCGCCGGGTGGTTGGGGAAGGTGCCGTCCAGCTCGAAGTACATCGGCACGATCTCCAGCGGAAGCCCCGGCAACAGATCATCGCCCAAGACCGCGGGGGTGGTCATCCCTGACATGCCGTTGGCGGCATCGACGACGACCTTCAACGGGCGGATCCCCGACAGGTCCACCAGCGATCTGAGGTAGGTGGCGTAGTCCTCCAACACGTCCCGGGTACTGATCTCGCCCTGGGGGACGTCCCCGGAAACCGGGAGGCCCTCCTCCAGGTAGGTCTGGGCCAGGTCGCGGATGTCATAGAGCCCGGTATCGGAGGAGACCGGCACGGCGCCGGCCTTCGCCATTTTCATGCCGTTATAGGCGGCCGGGTTGTGACTGGCGGTGAAGACGACGCCGGCTGCGTCCAGATGACCGCAGGCAAAGTAGAGCTCGTCGGTGGAGATCAGTCCCAGCAGGCAGACATCGGCCCCGCGGTAGGAGGCCCCCCGGGCGAAGGCCGCACTGAAGGCGGGGGAGGAGGGGCGCATGTCACCGCCGACCAGAACCTGTTTCCCGGCCAGGGACAGGATGTCGACGAAGGCGGCGCCGACGGCCTCGACGATCTCCTCGTTAATGGTTTCGCCGACGATGCCGCGGACGTCGTAGGCCTTGAAGGAAAGGGAAAGATCAATCTCGCTGCTCACGGGTTCGAGCTTAGCTGTTCGGGGCGTGTCCACGCGATGATCCACCGACTTCACCCGGCCGGTGCCCAACCGTGGGTCCTCGCTGGGATACTGGGGCCATGGTTGAAACGCGGAACGCACAATTACACGAAGACGCCACGACGGTCCTGCGCCGGCTGGTCGGCAACGACGGGGCTGAATTCCATGACGGCCAGTTCGAAGCGATCGAGGCGTTGGTCGAAGGGGGCCGCCGGGCCCTGGTGGTCCAGCGCACCGGTTGGGGCAAATCCGCCGTGTATTTCGTGGCCAGCCTGCTGCTGCGCGCCCGTGGTTCGGGGCCGACACTGATCGTCTCCCCGCTGCTGGCCCTCATGCGCGACCAGGTCGCCGCAGCGGCCCGTGCCGGGGTGCGGGCCGAAGCCATCAACTCGGCCAACGCCGTGCAATGGCAGGAGATCATCGCCAAGCTCGAGGCCGACGAGGTGGACGTTCTGCTGGTCTCGCCCGAACGGCTGAACAATCCTTCCTTCCGCGAGCAGCAGCTGCCCGAACTGATCCGCAGAATGGGCCTGCTGGTGATCGACGAAGCCCACTGCATTTCCGACTGGGGGCATGACTTCCGCCCCGACTACCGGCGGATCAGGGACCTCATCGGCGCCCTGCCGGGAAACGTTCCGGTGCTGGCCACCACGGCGACCGCCAACGAGCGGGTGGTCCACGACGTCCAGGAACAGTTGGCCGTGGGCGGGGCCGAGGCCTTCACCCTGCGCGGACCATTGGCCCGCAAATCGCTGCGGCTGGGTGTCCTGCGGCTGCCGAGCCCGCGTTCCCAGCTGGCCTGGTTATTGACCCACCTGGACGACCTGCCCGGCAGCGGCATCATCTACACCCTGACGGTTTCGGCGGCCGAGGACATCACCCGGCTGCTCCGTGAAGCAGGGCACGAGGTGCGTTCCTATACCGGGCGGACCGACCCCGAAGAACGGGCGGCGTCCGAACAGGCGCTGAAGGAGAACCGGGTCAAGGCCCTGATCGCCACCAGTGCGCTGGGGATGGGCTTCGATAAACCCGACCTCGGCTTCGTCGTCCACGTCGGGGCCCCCAGCTCGCCGGTCGCCTACTACCAGCAGGTGGGGCGTGCCGGCCGTGGAACCGATAACGCCGACGTGCTGTTGCTGCCGGGCACCGAGGACCGCGAAATCTGGAGGTACTTCGCCACCTCCTCCATGCCCGACGAAGAAAGGGCTCACGCGGTCCTCTCCGAACTGGAAGCTGCCGGAACGGCGGTTTCGGTCCCGGCCCTGGAAGCCCGGGTGAACCTGCGACGCTCCCCGCTGGAACTGCTGCTGAAGGTTTTGGCCGTGGACGGGGCCGTGGAACGGGTCGCCGGCGGGTGGGCGCGCACCCGCGAACCCTGGTCCTACGATGCCGCCCGGTATGCGCGGGTCGCCGCGGCCCGCGTCGACGAACAGAATTCGATGCTGGAATACGAGCGCACCACCGGTTGCCGGATGGAGTTCCTCTCCCGTGTGCTGGACGATCCGGCAGCGGCACCGTGCGGGCGCTGCGATAACTGTGCCGGCCCCTGGTATCAGGACACGATCGGCGATGAGGCCCGCGACAGGTCCCAAGCGGCACTCGGACGGGTGGGCGTCCAGGTCGACCCCCGGGCCATGTGGCCCGGGGGGATGGACCGCCTGGGTGTCCCGCTGAAGGGCAAGATCAAACCCGTTGACCAGGCCCGCACCGGTCGGGCCCTGGCCCGACTCACCGACCTGGGCTGGGGAGCCCGGCTCCGGACCCTGCTCTCGACCCCCGTCGACGAGGCCCCCGACGCCCCCATCGAGGAGGCGATGCTCCGGGCCTGCGTGCAGGTGCTCTCCGAATGGGATTGGGCCGAACGCCCGGCAGCAGTGGTGAGCCTGCCCTCACGCACCCGCGGTGAACTGGTGGGCTCCTTCGCCCGGGGGATCGCAGGAATTGGCCGGCTTCCCTACCTCGGGGCATTGGACTACCCGCATGGCGGACCCCGGGGAGCTTCGGGAGGTAATAGCGCCTTCCGGCTCGCCGCCGTCTGGGGGCAGTTCGCCGTGGGAGCCGACCTGGCCGAGAAACTGGCGTCCCTGGACGGCCCGGTCCTGCTGATCGACGATTACGTCGACAGCCGGTGGACCCTCACCGAGGCCACCCGGGTGCTCCGAGAAGCCGGGGCCGACGCCGTCCTGCCTTTCGTCCTGGCGGTCTCTGCCTAGACAGTGGACCCACGCCCTAGACTTGGGGCATGGAGACGTTGTTATGGGTTGTGGTCCCGCTACTGGTGTTGGCTGCCGTGTGGTGGTGGGTGGCGCGGCTGCGTCGGAAGACCTCCGCGGAGGTGAACGGTTCCGTCGGGCCCGCATCGGCCCGGGAGGCCGCCGGGCAGTTGGGCGCCGAAGCCCACCGTGCCGTGTACCGTCAGCTCGCCCAAGGGAACTTCATGGGTGCCGTGCAGGCCTACCGCTCGGCCACCGGTGTGGGGGTCAAGGCCAGCATCATTGCCGTGCGCAGCCTCGAAGCCCACCCGCAGGTCCACCAGGATCGGGGCTCGTTCGCCCAGACACAGGAACCGGTGCAGGACACCCGGCCGCCGGCGGAAGCCACGGGCAGCGAAGCATCAGCAGCTGCTCCCGGGGAACCGGACGCGAACCCGGCGGCCGGGGACGACGTGGCAGGGGCCGGGCCCACCGAACCCACGGCCGAGGCTGCCGACCCGTCAGGTCCTGCGGCGCAGGCGAACCTGGACGATTTCACCATTCCTGAGGAATGGGCCGAAAAATTCGGTAGCGGGGCCAGCCGCAAAACCTCCAATTTCCGGATCTCCGCCGAGGAAGACGGCGTCAAACGGGAGTTCGGTACCGATGAACTGCCCCCGGCCGAGTTTGACCAGTTCCAGTCGCTGCTGCGTGACCACGATCTTGACGGTGCGGCAGACCTGTTGGCCAAATTCTCGGGCCTGGACCGGGATTCCATCAGGGAACTGCTCGATACGGCGCCGGTCGATGGCAACCCGGCATCGATGTCGGAGGATATTGCCGACTTCAGCTTCGAGGGAGACGGCCCCGAAGGACACGTGCAATTCAGCGCCAGCGACCTCCCGGGGGAGGATAAGACCCGCTTCTTGGGGTTCGTCCGTGCCGGGGAACTCGGGCAGGCCGCGGAGATCGTCCACCGGCATACGGGCCTTCCGGCCGAGATGGTCGAACAACTGCTGACGGCCTTCGGGAAAAAATAGGCACAAAAAAACCCCTACCTGAGTAGGGGTTTTTCAGCGGAGACGGGGGTGTGCGTACCGGACACATCGTTGACATATGTCCGAAGACATCGACGACAGACACAGTTGACGGGTGTCCGGAGACACCGTTGACAGCCCAACATGGCCGAGGAGACTACGGCCATGCCCAAGAAAACCGCGAACAAGAACCGCCTCATCGTCGCCTGCGTCGTGGAAACGGGCCGCTCCGCCCAGGACGTCGCCACACAATTCAAAGTCTCCCGACAATGGGTCCACATCCTCGTCGCTCGCTACCGCGCCGGGGGTTGGGAAGCAGTCCAACCCCAATCCAAGCGCCCACACAGCAGCCCCCGCTCGGTGGAACCGCAGCTACGCAACCGCATCGTCGAACTACGCAAAAGCCTTGACGAGCAGGGACTAGACGCGGGCGCGGCCACCATTTCCTGGCACCTTGAACGTCAAGGACACCGCCCACCGGCACGCTCGACCATCCACCAAGTCCTCCGCGCCGCGGGCCTTATCACCGATCAGCCCCGCAAACGCCCCAGGTCGTCTTGGCGACGCTTCGAAGCCAGCCAACCCAACGAGACCTGGCAATCGGATTTCATCCACTGGCACCTCGCCGACGGGACCGGGATCGAGGTGATCAACTTCCTCGATGACCATTCCCGCGCGCTGCTCTCCTGCACCGCCCATAGGGCCATCTCGGGGCCCATCGTGGTCGAGCAGTTCCTGGCAGCGTGCAATCAATACGGCACACCGGCCTCGACCCTGACAGACAACGGGCTCGTTTATACCACCAGACTGCTGCGCGATGGCAGCATCAATGGTTTCGAGAAGACCTTATCGAGCCTCGGCATCCGGCAAAAGAACGGGGCCGGGAACCACCCCCAGACCCAGGGCAAGGTCGAACGCTTCCACCGCACTCAGGAGAAATGGCTCGACAAACACCCAACACAGGGAACATTGGCCGAACTCAACCAGCTCCTGGCACTCTTCCAACAGGTCTACAACGAGGAACGACCCCACACCGCAAGGGGGAAGATGACTCCGATGGAGGCCTACCTCGCACTGCCCAAGGCCCACCCCGCCGGCAATACCCAGCGAACCGAGTACCGGCTGCGCATGGACAAGGTCGACCGCTTCGGCAAGGCCACCGTCCGATATAACGGATCCCTCAAACATTTAGGCATCGGTGCCCGGCATCGCGGGAAAATCATCATCATGCTCATTAGTGACAACGAACTCACCGTCGTGGAACATGGCAGCGGCGAAATCCTGGGTGAATACGACATCGACCCCGCCAAGGACTACCAAACCAAAAGAAAAACACCCCGGTCCGAAGACCGGGGTGTCAACGATCTCCCGAGACATCTGTAAACGATGTCCCCAGAGATCACACAGCGGAGACGGGGGGATTTGAACCCCCGGTCGAGTATAACCCCGACCCTTCATTAGCAGTGAAGTCCATTCGGCCGCTCTGGCACGTCTCCAGCGCTGCCGTGGCAGCCCCCCAAGACTACCGAACAGTGCCCCCCAAATTCAAAATGCCCCTCAGCTCACGGCCCGCCACAGGAATTCGTAGCTGGTTGCCAGCATCTGGGCACTCTGCCGGTTATCCGATGCCCCGGCATGGCCGCCCTCCAACGACTCGCGGTACCAGATCCCCGGAACCTGCGCGTCGAGCATCTTCGCCGCCATCTTGCGGGCCTGCACCGGCCCGACCCGGTCGTCGCTGGTCGCGCTCCAGAAAAGGGTTGCGGGGAAGGTCTTCCCCGCAGCCAGGGCCGCATCGAGCAGATGGTAGGGGGAGAACCCGGCGATGAATTCCCAGTCCTTGGCAACATCCGGGTCGCCATATTCGGCAATCCACGAGTGCCCTGCCGACAAACGCGTATAACGGCGCATGTCCAGCAGGGGAACACCGCAGGAGATCGCTCCGAAGAGTTCCGGATAAACGGTGAGCATATTACCCACCAACAAACCGCCGTTGCTGCGTCCGGTGGCTGCCAGATGTTCGGGGCGGGTCACCCCGCGGTGCACCAGATCCCCGGCGATGGCTGCGAAGTCCTCATACGCCCGCGGCCGGTTCTCCCGCAAGGCCGCCCGATGCCAGGCAGGACCGTATTCGCCACCGCCACGAATATTGGTCAGCACATAGACCCCGTCCCTGCCGGAGGTGGATTCCCGGCGGAGCCAGGCACGGCCCACCACCCCGGAGTACGACGGCGTCAGGCTGGTTTCGAATCCGCCGTAACCGTTCATCAACACCGGGTTGGCCCCATCAAGGAGCAGATCCTTCGGTCCGACCTGGAAGTAGGGGACCGCCGTCCCGTCGTTGCTGGTCGCGAAATGCTGCTGGACCTCCAAACCCGTGGCGTCGAAGCGCGCGGGGGAGGATTTGATCGGTTGCGGGGCTCCCGCCCCGATGGTCCCGCGGGAGAGGGTGGCCGGGCTCAGGAACCCCGTGGAGACCAACCAAAAGTCATTGGCCGTCTCCGGGTCCTCATCGTCGACCGGACCGATGGATAGGTCCTGGTGTTCCTCCCCACCCACCTCGAGCCGACGCACTTGCCAGCCGTCGGCAGGATCTGCCACCAGGATCCGTGAGGAGACGTGATGCAGCACGGTCAGCAGCAGATGGTCGGCGGTGAAGGAGGAGGACTGCAACGACGTGTCGGCGTCCGGGGTGAAGACCACGGTCACGGTGCGCTCCCCGGAAAGGAAGGCGTCGAGATCGGCCACGGCCAGACAACCGGAAGGCAGGGTCCGGGCGCCCAGTTCCCACTCCTGTTGCGGACTGAACATCAGCCATTGGCGGTGCAGGCCGACCCGCACGTGGGTGGGGACCTCGACCGGCACCCACTGCCCCTCCCGCAGAATCGAGGTGGAGGTGTTGAAGAAGTCGACGACGTCGGTGGCGGTGACATGCCGGTATCCGGGGGTCTGGTCGACCGAAACCTGAGCCATCACATGGGAGGCTTCGACGGCGAAGACCTCGGGCGCTTGCCCCGGGTCCATCCCGCGGCGAACCCGGCGGACGGTGCGGGCATACCCCGAACGGGTCAAGGAGTCGGGGCCGAAGTCGGTGGCCACGTACCAGGCGTCGGGGCCGTCCCAGCTGACCTGGCTCTTCCCGGCCGGCAGCGAGAAACCGTCGGGGACAAAACGTGCTGCCTGCAGATCGAATTCGCGCACCGCCACCGCGTCCCCGCCGTCGGGGGAGAGACGCAGGAGGGCACGGAGGTAGTCCCCGCCCTCCGGGGGGCGCAACAGGGCGGCTCCGGCGAAGACCCAGTCGGTGCCCTCCGCCGCTGCCAGGGCATCGACGTCGAGCAGGATCTGCCAGTCGGGGTCCTCGCCGGCGTAGGACTGCCAGGTGGTCCGCCGCCACAGGCCCTTCGGATGGGAGGCGTCACGCCAGAAGTTGTAGTAATACCTGCCGCGTTTGGTGGCCATCGGGATGCGGTCCTGGGCATCGAGGACCGACAGGACCGAGGATTCCAGGGACCGGTACGCCTCATCGTGCAGCATGTCCTCGGTCGCTGCATTGCGTTTCCTCACCCAGTCCACGGCTGCTGCCCCGTGGATATCCTCCAACCAGGAGAAGTTGTCGTCGGGATCGGAATCGGTGATCGGCCCCGTCAACGGGGCTGCAGAGGTGCTGTCCATGGGGCTCAGTCTACGAGTGGCCCGGTGGCCGGGCGGTACGCTGGGAACCCTCGGCCCTCTGCGGAACGGCGGGGAAGCAGGCGGGGTACCCGCATGGTCCAAGCGAAGGAGCAGCACGTGGCAGCACCCCCGTTCACCCTGGTGATCGTCGGTTCCGGACCTCGCGGGACCTCGACCCTGGAACGGGTGTTGGCCCGGCTTGAAGCGGCCGATCAGGTCCGGGATCCCGAGGGCTCCCGTCCTGCCCGGAGGCTGGAAATTACCGTCGTCGACCCCTGCGAACCCGGGCCGGGCCATGTCTGGGCTCCCGAGCAGCCGCGGTACTACCTGATGAACACTCCGGCGCTCTACCCCACGGTCGCCCCGGCGCGGGGGCTAGGGAACAACGCGGGGCTGACCTTCGAGGAATTCAGGGTCGGCGGTGGAGACGGTGCCGACCTCGATGCTGTGGAACGGGCCGAATTGGCTGAATTGGCGGCCAACGGCTTCCCCAGCCGGGCGATCTACGGCAGCTATCTCCGCCACGTGTTCTCCCGGGTACGCGACCGGCTCGAAGCGCATCCTGCCGTCGCCTCCTTCACCGTGGTGCGTGCCGAAGCCACCTGTCTCCGCCGCGAAGCCAACGGCTACCGCCTGAGCCTGGAGCGGAAAACGGGGCAGGGGCCCGCCGTGCCCGACCTGGTGGCCGAAGCCGTCGTGCTGGCCGTCGGACACGTTCCGGCGCATGCGAACCCGCTGCAGCGTACCGCCGGGGAACGCGCCACCGCCGTCGGACTGCACTACCAGGGACCCAACGTCCCCGCCGACGTTGATTGGGGGATCTACCCGGCCGGGGAGCCGGTGTTGGTGCGCGGGCTCGGGTTGAACTTCTTCGACGCCATGACCGCGATGACCGTCGGCCGCGGCGGTTGTTTCGTTTCCACCGGAAGGGGGCCGGGCCATGCCCTCGAGTACCGGGGCACTGGCCGCGAACCATTGCTGCACGCAGCCTCCCGCCGGGGGGCTCCCTACCGGGCCAAGGCCTGCATCGATTCCTTCCTGCCGGCCTCGGTTTCCCTGCGTCACCTGACCTTCGACGCCGTCCATGCCCTCGCCGCCGACGGCGCCCCGGGTGAACCCCGCGGCAAGGTCGGGTTCAACGCCCATATCTGGCCGCTGCTCCACCGCGATGTGCTCCACACCTACTACGCCACCCTGGCCCGCGTTTCACCCGAACTCTTCGAGGAACCCGGGACCTTCCTGGCGGAACTGGACGATATCCTCGACGCCCCGCACGTCCATGGCCAGGAAGTCTGGCGCACCGTGGCCCGTGAACTCGTCGAACGGGCGGCCCCCGAGGCCAGATGGCTCGATGTTGCCGGGCTGGGGCACCCCTTCGCCGACCGCGGATTCGTCGGACATTCCGCCTACCAGGGGGCGGTGCTGCAATACCTGGAACATGATGCGGAATCCTCGGCCCGGGGGGAGGATGACCCGTTGAAGATGGCGATCGGCGCACTGAACGCCGGCCGCGGCATCGTCAAACGCCTCGTGGCCGAGGGGATGCTCGATGATGCCAGCCGGCTCGATGAGCTCGGCCGCTGGTTCGAGCCCCTCGTGGAAGGACTGGCCAGCGGGCCGCCCCTGCAGCGGATCGAGGAACTAGCGGCGCTGGCGCGCGCCGGCATCGTGCAGTTCGTCGGCCCCGATCCGGTGTTCTCGCTCGACGAGGAGGCGGCATGTTTTGCCGCATCCTCGCCCTGGGTGCAGGACGAGCCGGTCACCGCCCAGTACATGTTCGAGGCGATGATGCCCGCCAACCGGGTCGCCCAAACCGCCTCCCCGCTCCTGGAGCAGTTGTGGGCCGATGGGCTGGCACGCCCCCGGCTGATGCTCAACCCCGAAGGTGAGGGAGTGTATGGCTCGGGATTCGACGTCGTCGGACAGCCGTACCGGCTCGTTGACGCCGCGGGAATCGCGCACCGTGGGATCTTCGTGTTGGGTCTGCAACTCTCCAGCGTGCAGTGGGGCACCGCGATCGCCGCGGAAGCCGGGGCCGGCTTCGCCGACGGCGCCCGCACCCTGGGGGATGCGGACGCCGTGGCCTCGGAAGTCCTCAGGATGGCCGCCCGAATCTGAGGTTTCGGGTCAACGGCAACAGGGAAGCGGGCCCGTGATGGACCCGCTTCCCTGTCTGAACGCGGAAGGTAAGGGATTTGAACCCTTGGTGCGGGGTTACCGCACACTGGTTTTCAAGACCAGCTCCATAGGCCGCTCGGACAACCTTCCAGACACGAGAACTATACGCGAGCAGCCCCGGGCAGGAAAACCGTGGGCGATAGGCTCGGTGGTGGACGCCGTTTTTCGTGATTGAAGGGACCCTTGTTTTGAGCCCGAACACCGCAGCCGATCTGCCCACCATCATGCGCGCCGTGGAGTATTCCGGGCCAGGAGGCAGTGAGGTCATCCGCATCGCCGAGCGCCCGGTCCCGGTACCCGGGCCCGGAGAAGTCCTCATTCGGGTGGCAGCGGCAGGACTGAACCGCGCCGACGTGGCCCAACGTCAGGGAAACTATCCACCACCCGAAGGGGCCTCCGATGTCCCCGGTCTCGAAGTCTCGGGAACCATCGCCGCCTGTGGTCCCGGTGTCAACGGGTACGACGACGATGAGCCGGTCTGTGCGCTGCTCGCCGGTGGCGGGTACGCCGAATATGTTGCGGTTGCTGCCGTTCAGGTCCTCCCGGTCCCGCGGGGCGTGGGATTGGTCGAAGCCGCGGCTCTTCCGGAGGTGGCCAGCACCGTGTGGTCGAACCTCTTCATGGAGGCCGGGCTGTCCGCGGGGGAGTGGGCCCTGATCCACGGTGGGGCCGGAGGCATCGGGACGATGGCCACGCAATTGGCCACCGCCTACGGTGCCCGGGTGGTCGTCACTGCCGGTAGCGACGAGAAGATCGAATATTGCCGTGGATTCGGTGCCGTGGAGGGGATCAACTACCGCGAGGAAGATTTCGTTGAACGGATGCGGGCCTTCAGCGATGGACACGGGGCCGACGTCGTCCTGGACATCATGGGGGCGAAGTACCTGAAACAGAACCTGGAAGTGCTCGCCCCCGATGGCCGGTTGGTGATCATCGCCCTGCAGGGTGGTGCGAAAGCCGAGATCAGCCTGGCCCGGCTGATGACCCGGCGACTGCGCGTCATCGGGACCACCTTGCGCGCCCGCAGTCTCGAGGCCAAGGGCCGGGTCGTCGACGGGGTGCGCGCCGGGGTCTGGCCCGCTGTGGAGGCAGGGACGGTCCGCCCGGTGGTGGAGAAGACCTTCCCCTTGGCCGAAGCAGCTGCCGCGCACGACTACTTCAACTCCGGCGAACACCGCGGCAAGATCCTGCTGACCATCTAAAGCGATGCGAGGGGCCGGGGCGGGCCGGCCCGCATCATGGCAAGATGGAAGCATGAACGAACACGATAAGCCGCAGTCGCCGGCTCTCCCGGGCGACGGGACCGGGGTCGACGCTGCCCCGTCATCCTTCAGGATCCAGGGGTTGGTTGAAGAACCGGCGAAGGTCATGCGCATCGGTTCGATGATCAAGCAACTCCTCGAAGAGGTCAGGACGGCCCCGCTCGACGACGGGGCCAGGGCCACCTTGGCGGATATCCACGAACGTTCGGTCTCCGAACTCGAATCCGGACTCTCCCCGGAACTGGTCGGGGAGCTGCGCCGGATCAGGTTGCCCTTCACCGAG
Organism: Arthrobacter rhombi; assembly: GCF_900163545.1. Taxonomy (GTDB): domain Bacteria; phylum Actinomycetota; class Actinomycetes; order Actinomycetales; family Micrococcaceae; genus Arthrobacter_H; species Arthrobacter_H rhombi_A. The sequence continues at coordinate 31,028 of NZ_FUHW01000013.1, read as the reverse complement.
GACCAAACCCCCTCCGAAGCCGAATTGCGGATCGCCCAGGCCCAACTGGTCGGCTGGCTGGAAGGTGTTTTCCACGGAATCCAGACGGCGCTTGCCGCCCAGCAGCTGGCCAGCGAACAGTTGGCCCGGCGGATCCAGTTACGTGAACTGCCTCCGGGGACCCCGGTGGCCCCCGGCATCGTGATCAACGACCGGGGAGAGCCCGAACGGGTGGCGCCGGGCCGGCCTGCCCCGGACAGGGCGCCAGCCGAGGACAACGACGGCGGACCGGGACAGTACCTCTGAACATGGGGTGGGTTTCACGGATGCGCGGTGCCCGCCGCGACGACAAAGATTTGGGCGATGGTGTCTGGCGTCGGGCCAACGACCGTTTCGGGCGTGGACTGGACCGGTTCCACCAGGTCCTCGAGGGGATCGAAGCCGATGACCTGCACAACGCATTGGTGATGATTGCCAACCACCTGGCCGAGCTGCAGCCACGGGTGCGCGCCGTGTGCATGGCAGCGCAAGCCCAACGGCCCAGCAGCGGGCAAGATATTCCGGGAAGCCACGCGGCGGTTCACCGGGCCCTGTCCAAGGCGGCCAACGATCTGGCCGCAGCGGCACAAGCAGCCGCGATGTCTCGGCTGGATGGGGAACGCTGGGGGTATAACTCGGCGGGGCTGGAGAATGTGGCCTTCCGCGCCGATCTGGTCGTCGACGGGGTCCGCCTCGCCGAACAAGCGCTCGCCGACGCGGGCTGAACGCGGGGCGTTCGCCGAACGCGGAGAGCGGGCATCGGCTTCCTTCGTACACCGAGGGCGGTGGCAGGATAGCTGGATGACCACCTACGAATCACCTCAACTGACGTTCAACGATGGCAGGACCATCCCCCAGCTCGGCTACGGAGTCTGGAAGGTGAAGGATGACGTCGCCGAGAAGGTCGTTTCCTTGGCCTTCGACGCCGGATACCGTCACGTGGACACCGCACGGATCTACGGGAACGAAGCAGGCGTGGGCCGCGCCGTTGCCGCCTCGGGCCTCGAACGGTCAGACCTGTTCGTTACCACCAAGGTCTGGAATGCAGACCAGGGCTACCAGCAGACCCTCGACGCCTTCGACGCGTCCATGGAACGGATGGGGATGGAGTTCATCGACCTCTTCCTCATCCACTGGCTGCAGCCGAAACAGGGCAAGCACGTGGAAACGTGGAAGGCGCTGATCGAACTGCAGAAGTCCGGCCGCGTGGGTTCCATCGGCGTCTGCAACTTCACCGCCGAGGCACTGGCAGAGCTTGAGGAAGCCACCGGGATCGTTCCGGCCATCCACCAGGTGGAAACCCACCCGTTCTTCCCGCAGACCGCCCTGCGCGAGTACGAGGCCTCCCGGGGCATCCTCCACCAGTCATGGTCCCCGCTGGGTCAGGGCTCGGAGCTGCTCGGGAACCAGGTGCTGACCGATATCGCCGCCAAGCATGGCGCCACCCCCGCCCAGGTCGTCATTGCCTGGCATCTGGCGCTCGGGCTCGTGGTGATCCCCAAGTCGGAGACCCCCGCTCGGATCGTGGAGAACTGGGAGTCCCTGGGTGTGACGCTGGATGACGAGGACATCGCAGCGATCAACGGATTGGATCGCGGGGAGGAAGGGCGCATCGGCCCGGACCCCGCAGTTAGTGACTTCGAGTAAGCCGTCGGATTCACCCCCGATACAGCGAAGGACCCGTCACCGCTAGGTGACGGGTCCTTCGCTGTGCAAGGCAATGACTAGTCGGTGGTGATCAGCCGTCGCATTCGCGGCAAATCTTCACGCCGTTCTTTTCGCGGGAGAGCTGTGAGCGGTAGCGCACCAGGAAGCACTCACCGCAGGTGAATTCGTCCTGACCCTGTGGCCGGACCTGGACAACGAGCTCGTCGTCAATGATGGCTCCGGGCAATTCGCCGCCATCCAGCGGCTCATCCTCGTCCAATTGCTCGACGGCAGTCTTCTGGTTCGGCGCGTCCATCGCCTTGACCTGCTTGAGGGTTTCTTCGCTTCGTTCAGCGACATCGGGGCGGACTTCGTCGTAGTCGACAGCCATGCGGGTACTCCTGGTAATTCGTGTGGTGGGAAGCGACATATTAGGCCAACATCGGGCTCAAAGCCAATCGATTTTTTGAAAGGTGTTTCAACTCACCATTGCCGGCGCCGAAAGGCCGGGGCAGTCCACGGCCCATGATGTTTGAGGGGGTGCCCTTTTCGATGCCAACGGTTGGTGGCAGCAGGGGCGCATGGAACGGTATTTGTGGGTCTTGAAGTCCGCCGTGCTCGCAAGAAGCATCTGAAAAACTCCCGACGAGGTGCATCAGAGAATGTCAGCGACGCCGGTGCCCGAGGGGCTACCTCATCAGCGTCGGATAAGGCCCGGGGCAGGGCCTACGTCGTCGAGGAGGCCCTCGCCATGGTCGGTGGGGAGCTGGCCCGTGTCGCTCACGAGGAAGCAGAAACGCTCAAGGACGAACGCCTGGCGGGTGCACGTGACGGAAAATCCAGTGGACCGGATGCTTCTGGATTCCCCGATCCGCAGGGCGGTGATGGAGGCAGGGCGCGATCCCATCAAAGAACACCAGCGGGGTGAAACGCGACGATCGTTGGGTGCTTCGTGCCGCGAGACGGTGGTTACTCGCGCCGAGGAGGATGGGGCCCTTGGAGTCGTCGCATCCCCAGCAGATCTTCACATCGTTCTTCTCACGGGACAGCTGTGAACGGTAACGCATCAGGAAGCACTCGCCAGACGTGAACCCGGCCTGTGCCTAGGGGCGGACCGTGATGCTGGAACACCAAGGAGCGCGGGCCCGGACCGCCAGCATCATGGCCCATGCTCTTGCGCAGATGCCATAACCTGCCACGATGTAGGGATGACGAACATCAGCATCCGCTGGGTCGGCGACCCACCAACAGCATCATCGGGCTGGTTGGCGGCTTTCACCGAAGACGGTACGAACGTCGGGGAAGCCAGCTACCGGAGCTGGGAAGAGGATTCCCGACTGACCTATCTGGGCGACTTCATCGTCGACCCCGAGTACCGCAAACACGGTATCGCCAAGGACATGATGTGTACCGTGTTCGACCATCTGGGCCGGGAACGGCAATACATCGTCTCGCTCACCGGCAACTTGGGCAGGATGTTCATGGAGGCCGTGGCCAGCGAGAAGGATGCACCGAAAATCTTCGAACTCCACGAGGACGGCACCACCTACCGCCCCATGAACTAAGCAGGGCTCAGGGGATTCGTGCGGTCATCGAGCGCACGAAAAAACGCCATTTCCCTTGTGTGTTCACGGGAAATGGCGTTCTTCGTGGTGGAGCCCCCTGCCAGAATCGAACTGGCGACCTTTTCATTACGAGTGAAACGCTCTACCAACTGAGCTAAGGAGGCACGGCGACCTCAGGGGCCACCAGCCGATAGTTTATAGGAGCATTTCACCAGCGGTCAAAACGGGTGCTGTCGCCGAGCCCATCCCTAGCACTTCAACCCGTCCTTCGGAACGGTCGAGTCCAGGAAATAGTCGTCGACGGCGTTGCCGATGCATTCGTTGCTCCGCCCATAGGCGGTGTGCCCGCGACCGTCGAAGGTCACCAGCACCGAGGACTCGAGCTGCTGATTCAGGGCCTGGGACCAGGGGTAGGGGGTCGCCGGGTCGCCGGTGGTGCCGATGATGACGATCGGGGCAGCACCGGGTGCCGAGACCGGGGCCGGCTGACCGGTGGGTTTGAACTTCCAGTCCTTGCAGGCCAGCCCTTCGAAGGCCAGATACTTGCCGATCGTCGGGGATGCCTTCTCGAGTTTTTTCTCGTCTTGACGTTGTCCATCGAGGCTCGTATCCACCTGATAATCCAGGCAGTTGATCGCCGTGAACGCGGCCTCGGCATTGTCGTTATAGGAGCCGTCCTCGTTGCGGTTGGCGCTCATATCCGCCAACTCGAGCATCGGCGTGGGGTTCCCGGCAAAGGCCGCGTTCAGCGCGTCGGTCAGCTGCGGCCAGTAACCGTCGTCGTAGAAGGCCATCAGGAATCCACTGACGAAGTCGGTGATGCCGACCTCTCGGCCGTCCTCGGCGGTCAGCGGGGCCTGTTCAACGGAGTCGAAGAGATCCCGGAGCTGATCGCGGGCCTGATCGACGTCACCGTCGAAGGGGCAGTCCTGGCTTTGGAGGCAATCCTCGAGATAGTCGGTGATTGCCTTCTCGAAGCCTTCGGCCTGGCCCAAGGTGACGTCCTCGTTGCTCAGAGAAGGGTCCATCGCCCCATCGAGCACCATGTGTCCGATGTGGGAGGGGAACAGGTCGGCATAGGTGGCGCCGAGCTTCGTGCCGTAGGAGAAGCCCAAATAATCCAGCCGCGGGGCGTCACTGACGGCCCGAAGGATGTCCATGTCCTTCGCGGAACTCACCGTGTCGACATGGCCCAGGGAGGCACCGGAGCGTTCGGCACACTCTGCTGCGTAGTCCTTGCTCTCCTGCTCGAGCTTCTTCAACCCGGCCTTCGTGTCGGGATCGATGTCCCGGGTGCGGTCGGCGTCGCGCTGGGCGTCGGTCCGGCAGCTCACCGGCGCCGACCGGCTGACCCCCCGGGGATCGAAGCCCAGCAGGTCATAGCCGGAGCGCAGATCATCGGAGAAAACCAGTGTCCCGGCATCCCTGACCAGGTCGACGCCCGAACCTCCGGGGCCGCCGGGATTGACCAAGAGGGTTCCCTGCTTCTTCTTGCTGGCGCCGAGTTTGATGACGGAGAGGTCGATGGATTTCTTCTCCGGGTGTTCGTAGTCCAACGGGACCTTCACCTCGGCGCATTCGAACTGTGTTGAACAGCTCGTCCACTCCACGCTCTGGGAATAGTACTTCGCCAGGTCCGCGGGAGCCGAAGGCATGGGGGCCTCTGATGCCGGTGCCCCCGCATCATCGGAGGGTTGGCCGCTGCAGGCGGTCAGGAGCACTAACGAGGCGGCCGCAGCGGCCGCCCAGCGCAGCCGTCGTCGGAGGGGGATCATGCGGTGGTGTCTCCTTGGTTCCTAGCCGGCAGTAGCCCGGCCATCATGGCCTCCATGGCCAGCAATGGTTGGACGTTGGCGGTGATGCGTCGGCGGGCTTCGGAAATGTAGTCGATCCGGGCCAACGTTTGTTCTGCTGTGGTGCGGTGGGCCACCGTGGCGAGTTCGCGAGCCAGATAGTCATTGACCAGCTCGCTGCCGGTGGCCAGCTGCAAGGTCAGCACGTCACGGTAGAACGTGGTCAGGTCAATTAATGCCCGGTCCAGCGAGTCGTTGACACCGCGTTTGGCCCGACGTTTATTGAGTTCCTCAAGTGCCTTGAATTGGCTGCGCAGCTGCGGTGGGATCGGGGAATCGGAGTCCAAACCCAGGGATTCGCGGAGAGCGGCGGTATCGGCCGTCGCACGGGCCTCCGCCGAGGCGGTGGACTCCTCGGTGGAGAGCTTGACCAGATCTCCGGCAGCGACCACCGCATCGGACACCGACTGGAGGCGCAGGGGCAGCTTCACCGTCCGATCCCGCCGGAGACGGGCTCCCTCGTCGCGGGCCAGCCGGCGGGCAATGCCGATATGGCTTTGGGATACCCGGGCGGCGAAATCGGCTTGTTCGGCCGTCAGCCCGTCGCGGCGGACCAGCAGTTCGGCCACCGCCTCACGGGAGGGAACCCCGAGGGAGATGGGCCGGCAACGCGAACGGATCGTCACCAACACGTCTGCCGGGCTCGGGGCGCACAGGATCCAGACGGTATGCGGTGGGGGCTCCTCGATCGACTTGAGCAGGACGTTGGTGGTCCGCTCGGTCATCCGGTCGGCGTCCTCGACGATGATGACCCGCCATTTACCGGCCGACGGCCGGTCCTGGGCCCGGGTGATCAGCTCACGGACATCCACGATCTGGTAGGTGACCTTCTCGGTGGCGATCAATGAGACGTCGGGGTGGGTTCCCGCCATGACGGTGCGGCAGGCATGGCACTGCCCGCAGCCGCGGTCCTGCGGATCGGGGGCATCGCATTGCAGGGCAGCGGCAAAGGCGCGGGCAGCATTCGAACGACCAGACCCCGGGGGGCCCGTGAACAGCCAGGCATGCGCGGGAGCACCCAGGGTGGCTGCCCGTTGGAGGGCGTCGATGGCCGCGTCCTGACCCGGCAGGTCGGCCCAGACCCCGGTCAGCTCGACGGCGGCGCTCATGAGGAGGCCCCGGCGGCCTGGATCGCGGTCTCCACGGCGGAGGCAATCCGGGCTTCCAGGTCCTCAACTTCCAGGGAAGCATCAAGCACCAGATAGGTGCCGTCGTCGTTCCTCGCGCGGTCCAGGAAGGCCTGCCGGATGCGGGCATGGAAATCGTCGGGCTCGGATTCGAGCCGGTCCTCGGCCCCGTGGCCCTGCGTGCGACGGAGCCGACCAGAAAGTGGGTCGACGTCGAGCAGGATGGTCAGATCGGGGCGGAGTCCGTCCGTGGCCCAACGGTTCAGCCGCAGCACTTCCTCGGTCCCCAGTCCGCGTCCCACCCCTTGGTAGGCGACCGAGGAATCAATGAAGCGATCGCAAATGATGGTGGTCCCGCGGGCCAGCGCCGGAAGGATGAGCTGCTCGACATGGGCGGCACGGGCCGCGGCGAACATCAAGGCTTCGGTGCGGGCATCGACCTGGCCGCGGCCGTGGTCGAGCACCAGGGAGCGCAGTTCCTCACCGATGACGGTGCCTCCGGGTTCGCGGGTGCGGAGGACCTCGCGTCCAGCGTCCTGGAGCCGACGGGCCAACAGGGCAGCCTGGGTGGATTTGCCGGCACCATCGCCGCCTTCGAAGACGACGAACAGGGCCCCGGGCGCGCGCTGCATTTCATTCACCCGGTAAGCCTATCGGCCCCGGGCCGGTAATACGCGGTCGCGACTTCGAGGCTGCCCGACGCGGCGGTCTACGATGCTGACATGTCCTCTTCACACCCGCACGATCTTGCCCCGGATACCGTCGTCGTTGCCGCAGGACGACCCGCGCGCGAGCCCGATGCCCCCGTGAATCCACCGATCGTGCTCTCTTCCACCTTCGTGGGCACCGGCACCCCGGGGCAGGGGGAGCGAACCTACGGACGATTCTCCAACCCGACCTGGGACCCCCTGGAAGAGGCCTTGGCCCAACTGGAGTCCTCCCCGCTGCCCGGGTTGGTCTTCGCCTCGGGGATGGCTGCGGTGGCCGCGGCCATGTCGTTGCTGCCCCAGAACGGGACCATCGTCATCCCCCGGCATAGCTACAACGGCTCCCTTTCGTTGGTGGCCGACCTGCAGTCCCGCATCGGAATCCAGGTGCGTCTGGCCGATATTGCTGACACCGAGGCCACCCTGGCCCTGCTCGACGGCGCCGATATGCTCTGGCTCGAAAGCCCCACCAACCCGATGCTCGAGGTCGCCGATGTGGCGGCACTGGCCGCCGGTGCCCGTGCCGCCTCGGTGCTGTGCGTCGTGGACAACACCTTCTCCACACCCCTGTTGCAGCGCCCGCTGGAACTCGGTGCCGACGTCGTGGTGCATTCGGCGACCAAATACATGGGCGGGCATTCCGACGTCGTTCTGGGGGCGATCCTCACCGGCGATGCCGAGCTGCGGGACAAGCTCCACGCCTACCGTTCGCTCCATGGGGCGATCGCTGGGCCCTTCGAAACCTGGTTGACGCTGCGCGGATTGCGGACCATGGCGCTGCGCGTCGAACGGGCCCAGGCCAACGCCGGTGAACTGGCCCGCCGGCTGGACGCCCACCCCGCCGTGGAAGCCGTCAGGTACCCCGGGTTGGCAACGGACCCCGGGCACGCCCGGGCGGCGGCCCAGATGGAAGGATTCGGTTCCATCCTGTGCATCACCGTGGCCGGGGGAGAGGTAGCCGCCGAAGCGGTCCTGGCGGCATTGCGGTTGTGGACCCCGGCCACGAGCCTGGGCGGCGTCGAATCCCTGGCCGAACGCCGGCGGCGCCATCCGGGGGAACCGGAATCCGTTCCGGAGCATCTGATTCGGCTCAGTGCGGGGATCGAGAACGTCGAGGATCTGTGGAACGATCTGCGCGCCGCGCTGGAGAGCACACGCTAAGGACTGATCGGGCCCCGGTCGCCTAGACTGTCGGATGTGGTTACCGCATTGTTGTTTGAGATCTACCTCTTCAAGGCCCTGAGCCTGGTCGCGCTCGTGCTCGGCCTCTGGGCCTTCATCGATGCCGCCCGCCGCCCGGCGCAGAACTACCAGCGTGAGAATAAGCGGACCAAGGGTTTCTGGATGGGGCTCACCGGCGTGGCCGCCGTCTTCTGCGTCTTCAGTTTCCTCGCCGGCGGTGGTGCAGGATTCCTGCAACTGATCGCCGCCTGCGTCAGCTGCGTCTACCTCGCCGATGTCCGGCCCGCCGTTGGCGGCAAGGGCACGCCGGGGTACTACAACTACTAGGCCCCGGCTCCTAGAGAGCCAGCGACCCCGTCCGCGGGGCCACGCACGCCCAATCCACGGTCAATTCGCCCAAACGCCACCGTGAGGGCCCATCACGGACCGGCCACCCCGCGGCCCGCAAGGCCCGGCACATGGCCATCCAGCGCTGCCGCTGCCCGAAGGTGGCCAAGGGGGCTGCCGCCAGCCACGCAGCATCGGCGGCCGCCAAGAAATCGTGGACCCGTTCGCCGGGATGGTTGCGGTGGATCAGCGCCTTCGGTAGCCGTTCGGCAACCTCGCTGGGTCGTTGAACGGCGCCGAAGCGGATCGAGATGCTCAAGGTCAGCGGGCCCTCGGGGGAGACCCCCACCCAGGTGCTGACCCGGCCGATTTCATCGCAGGTCCCCTCGATGAGCAGACCCGCAGGGTCCAGGCGGGCGGCCAACGAGGACCAGATCGCCGCCACATCCTCTTCGTTATATTGGCGCAAGACGTTGAAGGCCCGGATCAGCAGGGGATTGCGGTCCGTGGGGATCTCGAAACCTCCGACGGTGAAGGACAGGCCCTCGACCTCCAGGAGCTTCGCTGCCAGAACCCTGCCGGGATCGATTTCCAGTCCGACGACGGCCACCCGCGGGTTCACGACACGCAGACGCTGGAAATACTCGACAGCGGTGCGCGGTGAAGCCCCGTACCCCAAATCCACGCAGATCGGTGGTGCCCCGGTGACATCGGGGCGGAGCCTGAAGTTCTGGGTTCCGGTCATCCAACGATCCACCCGGCGCATCCTGTTCGGACTCGTCGTCCCGCGGGTGGGGTTGCCCAAGGGGCGTCCGGCCTGGTGCCGGCCGCTGAGCCTTCGAGACTTTTGCACCACGAAAAAAATATAAACCTCCGGAAGGGTCCTTCATGACCAGATACCGGTGAAAGTAACCGACTTCACGCCCGATAGGATGGGACCATGACGCACACCCTGATCCTGCTCCGCCACGGGCAGAGCGAATGGAACGAAAAGAACCTCTTCACCGGCTGGTACGACGTGCCGCTGACCGAGAAGGGCCGCACGGAGGCCATCCGCGGTGGTGAGCTCCTCACCGAAGCAGGTCTCACCCCTGACGTGCTGCATACCTCGCTGCTCAAGCGCGCGATCATCACGGCCAACCTTGCCCTCGAAGCCGCCGATCTCTCCTGGCTGCCGGTCCGTCGTGACTGGCGCCTGAACGAGCGCCACTACGGCGCACTGCAGGGCAAGGACAAGGCCCAGACCCTGGCCGAGTACGGCGAGGAGCAGTTCATGAAATGGCGCCGCTCCTACGACACGCCGCCGCCGCCGTTGGACGATGACTCGGAGTTCTCCCAAATCGGGGACCCCCGCTACGCCGACCTCGGCAATGAGGCGCCGCGTACCGAATGCCTCAAGGACGTGCTCGAACGGATGCTGCCCTACTGGGAGGGTGCCATCCGTCCCGATCTGGAGGCTGGCAAGACGGTTTTGGTCACCGCGCACGGCAACTCGCTGCGGGCCATGGTCAAACACCTGGACGGTATTTCGGATGAGGATATCGCCGGGTTGAACATCCCCACGGGCATCCCGCTGGTCTACGAACTGGATGAGGACTTCAAGCCGGTGACCCCCGGCGGCCGCTACCTGGACGCCGCCGCCGCTGCCGACGCCATTCAGGCCGTCGCGAACCAGGGCCGCAAATAGCCGTCCCTTGAACGAGCTGCAGAAAAAGACCGGGGCCGGTCCGCGTTGCTACGCGGACCGGCCCCGGTCGTGTCGGGGGTGGGTTAGAGCGCCCCGCTGCCGGGCTCCCATTCGCCGGTGACCAGGTAGTTGACCTTGCGGGCCACCGAGACCCCGTGGTCGCCATACCGTTCCAAGTAACGACTGGTCAGGGTCACATCGGCGGTGCGGGGCCCCGATTCGTTCCAGTCAGGGCCGGCCACCGTCTTGAAGACGCTGGCGTGCAGATCGTCGATCCGGGCATTGAGCGCAACAATTTCCCGGGCGATTTCCAGATCCCGTGTTTCGAGCAAGGTGATCAGCTTCCGGGCAATCTGGACGTCGAGCCCGGCCATTTCCGCGAAGACGGGGGCCACCGATGCCGGTGCCACGGTCACCGGAAAACGGAGCCGAGCGAGCTGGGCGATATGACGGGCCAGATCGCCCATCCGTTCCAGGGAGGCGCTCATCCGCAGCGACCCGACGATCATGCGCAGATCCGAAGCCACCGGACCCTGCAGGGCCAGGACGTCGATGGCCCGCTCATCGAGCTGTGTCTGCATGAAGTCCACCCGCGCGTCGGCGGCAATCACTTCCTGGGCCACCTCCGTATCCGCCTCCGCATACGCGGTGTGGGCGCGTTCCATGGCATCCGCCACGAGTCCGGCCATCTGGGTCAGTTCCTCGCCGATCGTTAGGAGTTCCGCCTGGAAGACCTTGCGCATGAGGGTGTCCTTTCATCATGGTGTTCCCCCACGTTCAGGCAGGGGACGGGCACTGTAGTCATCAAGACTGCCACCCCAACGTTAACCTCCGGGCCTTCGCGTATGAACATTCGGTGAATGGCTGCCCGAGCCCACCGAAGCAGACAGGAACCAATCAGTGGCACGGCTAGGCTGGAACCGTGGATGATGCACTGGTCATAGTGGTCGCCGGGCTCGTGGGGCTGGCGCTGGGCGTTGTAGGGCTGTTGGCCTACCGTTACAGCCAGCTTCAGCGCGAGGCCGTCACCGACGTCGGAGAGCCGACATTGCCCGACGGCGCCGCGGAGATCCTCTCCGTCGTCGGACGGGCCTTCGTCGTGGTCGACGACATCGACGGGGTCGTTCGTGCCAACCCGGCAGCCTATGCCTACGGCCTGGTGCGCGGACACACGGTGGTCCACGCGGAACTGCTGGCACTGGCGCGCAGGGTACGTTCCGACGGGGTCATCGAAGAACGCCAGTTCGAGCTGCCCTTGGGCCCCCTGGGCCAGGGAACCATCGTGGTGCATGTGCGGGTCGCCCCGCTGGGTGAGGAATACATCCTGCTGCTGGCCGATGACCGGACGGAGATCACCCGTACCGAAGCGATCCGCAACGACTTCGTCGCCAACGTCTCCCACGAGTTGAAGACGCCCGTCGGGGCCATCCAGCTGCTCTCCGAGGCCATCGATGGTGCCGCGGATGACGAAGTGGCGGTGAGACGTTTTTCCACCCGACTCGACAAGGAAGCCCACCGGCTGGCGGCCCTGGTGCAGGACATCATCGAACTCTCCCGATTGCAGGGCACCGATGTTGTCCTGCAGGGCCAACCGGTGGACGTGAACCGGATCGTCGCCGAAGCCGTGGACCGCAACCGGCTCACCGCCGAAGGCAAGGCCATCACGATCACCGTCGGCGGCCACACCCAGGACCGGATCTTCGGGGAGCGGGACCTGCTGATGACCGCGTTCCGCAACCTCATCGACAACGCCATCCGTTATTCGCCCGAGGGGACCAACGTCGGGGTCGGCGTGCGCTCACGCGACGGGCTCGTTCAAGTGTCGGTCACCGATCAGGGCCCAGGGATCGCCCCCGAAGAACAGGAACGCATCTTTGAGCGCTTCTACCGCGTCGATGCCGCCCGGTCGCGCCAGACCGGCGGTACCGGCCTGGGGTTGAGTATCGTCAAACACGTTATTTCCAATCACGGCGGCGAAGTCACGCTGTGGTCCCGACCGGGGCAAGGCTCCACCTTCACGGTGCGCATGCCACGGCACGAAGACGCCCACGAGGCAGCACGAGACCCGGGCCAGGCCCGGGAAACGGAGACTGTCACCGACCATCCCTCCGGCGGCGCGAACGCGCACCGGCCACGTGCAGAAGGAGACCCAATTTGACCCGCATCCTGGTGGTCGAAGACGAGGAGTCGCTGAGCGACCCACTGGAATACCTGCTGACCAAGGAAGGCTTCGAGATTCAGGTCGTCGATAACGGGCTCGACGCCGTCATCGAGTTCGACCGCAACGGGGCAGATCTGGTCCTGCTGGACCTCATGCTCCCCGGGCAATCCGGTACCGAGGTCTGCCGGCAGTTGCGCCAGCGCTCGTCGGTACCGGTGATCATGTTGACGGCCAAGGACTCGGAAATCGACAAAGTCGTGGGCTTGGAAATCGGTGCCGACGACTATGTGACCAAGCCCTACTCGGCCAGGGAACTGATCGCCAGGATCCGGGCGGTGCTGCGCCGCCAGGGCGAACCCGAGGAACTGATTGCCTCCACGGTCCAGGCCGGGCCGGTCCGCATGGACGTGGAACGCCATACGGTCAGCGTGCACGGTGAGGCGGTGTCGTTCCCGCTGAAGGAATTCGAACTGTTGGAGATGCTGTTGCGCAATGCCGGGCGGGTCCTCACCCGCGGTCAGCTGATCGACAGGGTGTGGGGTTCGGATTACGTCGGGGACACCAAGACCTTGGATGTGCACGTCAAACGGCTGCGCTCAAAGATCGAGCCGGATCCCGGGGCACCCGTGCATCTGGTGACCGTGCGCGGCCTGGGCTACAAATTCGAGTCCTGAACTCCCAGCGGATGTCCCCGGTGTGATGGGGTGAAACACTGCTGGCCGGGTCCCTGCGGAAAACATTCCGTCGGGACCCGGCCAGCAGTGTTGCGGCTGAGGTTATTCGCTGTCGAGGATCGGCGCGGTGGGTTCCAGGTGCTTGACCGTGTCCTCGTTGTAGCCCTCGGGCAGGTACGGGCGGTACTCGGGCAGTGCTCCGTTGACCACGGGGACCGTCTCCTGGACGCTGTTGGAGCCGACCTTCATGGTGGCGTCGGCATCCGAGCCGGGCTGGACGCCGGCGCTGGGGAAGACGGTTTTGTTCTCGTCGTCCTCGAGCTTGAGCGAGGTCTTCGCCGGAACCTTGATCTTCATCGACTTGCCGTCGACGGTCAGCTCCAGCGAGGCTGCCTGATCGGTGTCGTTGATGAGACTGCCGATGGCACGCGCCGGCTCGTTCTTGTCGTTGGTGACCAGCAGAAGGTTGCGCACCTGGACGTCGGCGACGTCGAAGACGATGCCGTCCGAGGCCGCGTAATGCATGGTGGTTGATTGCTGGTTCACCGCACCACAGCCGGTCAGGCCGATGGCCAACAGGGCGACGGCAGCAACGGATGCGGTTCGGCGGCCGCGGAACTTCTGTGCGGTGATCACGGCACAAACTCCTCTATAAGGTTCATCTCTGGTGTTGTCGCACCCCTGCGGACGAGTGATCCCGCGTCAGGGCGCAAAAAAGCGTTGGTCCCAGCCTAATCGGTAACGCAGCAAAAGTATGACTTGGCCGCACCGCGGATGAAGCTGCCCTGTTTTAAGCGCACCGCGTCCGAACGCGCGCACATAACAGCAATCCCTCACATGGCAAGGGCAGATTATGGTCCTCTTTCCTTGCGATGACTGGCAACTCGCCGAGGTGAGTGGCATTTCATGGTAAACTTGATGGTGGGAAAGGGGTTTATCCAGATGGTTTTTGAGGTTGGCGAGACGGTTGTTTACCCTCACCACGGTGCGGCGAAGATCGAAGAGATCAAAATGCGCACCATCAAGGGCGAAGAGAAGATGTATCTCAAGCTCAAGGTGGCGCAAGGTGATCTGACAATCGAGGTTCCGGCAGAGAACGTAGATCTGGTCGGCGTCAGGGACGTCGTCGATCAGGAAGGCCTGGATCACGTATTTGACGTCCTACGTGCCGAATTCACGGAGGAACCGACGAACTGGTCCCGCCGTTATAAGGCCAACTTGGAGAAGTTGGCCTCCGGGGATGTCGTCAAGGTGGCAGAGGTCGTTCGCGACCTGTGGCGTCGTGACAACGACCGCGGGCTTTCGGCCGGCGAAAAGCGCATGCTCGCGAAGGCGCGCCAAATCCTGATCAGCGAATTGGCCTTGGCCAAGAAGCTCGATGAGGAGAAGGCGGAAATCGTCCTCGACGAGGTGCTGGCCTCCTAAGGGCAGGACCACCGTCCGGCGCAGCCGGTACGGCGTTCGGCAGCACTTTGAAAGGCCCGTCCACCCAGCAGGGTGGACGGGCCTTTCTGTTGCCCGCAGCTAAGCTGGACGCGTGACTGAAATCCCCTCCACAGGGCCCCGCGTTGGTCTGATCCTTGTGGCCGCCGGTTCCGGGACCCGACTGGGCCACGGGATCCCCAAGGCGCTGGTCGAAGTGGCCGGAACGACCCTGCTCGAACACGCCCTCCACGCAGCCCTCACCTCCCGGGTGGCCCACGAAGTGGTGGTGGTGCTCCCGACGGGAGACGAGCGGCTGCACGCCGTCTGCTCGAAAATCGCCGAGAAGACGGCAGCCACTGTCTCCACGGCGACGGGTGGGTCCTCCCGCAACGACTCCGTTCGGGCAGGCCTGGCAGCCCTGGGACCTGTCGATCACGTACTCGTCCACGATGCCGCCCGCTGCCTCACCCCAGCCGACGTGTTCGTCACCGTCGCCGAAGCGCTGGTGGCAGGAGCCACCGCCGTCGTGCCGGGTATTGCGGTCGCCGACACCATCAAGTCCATCGACCCGGCAGCCGCCACGGCACCGGGCCTCGCCGCAGCCCACCTGGTCACCGGCACCCCGGAACGCTCGGGGCTGCGCGCCATCCAGACCCCCCAGGGCTTCGACGCGAGGGCGCTGGCAGCCGCCCATGCCGAGGCCGCTGCCCTGAACGCGACGGAAGCCGCGGCGATCACCGACGACGCACGGCTGATGGAAGTCGCCGGAGCCGAGGTCTTCGTCGTTCCCGGATCCGTCGACGCCTTCAAAATCACCACGGCACTGGACCTCCTCTTGGCCGAAGCCCTGCTCGCCAGCCGTCACCCCCAACCCCCATTCCAGGAGTACCCATGAGCCCGAGCCCCCTCATCCCACGGACCGGCATCGGCGTGGACGTGCACGCCTTCGATGACTCCGGGACCCGCGAACTGCGCCTAGCTGGGCTCTCATGGCCCGGCGAACGCGGACTGAGCGGCCACTCGGACGGTGACGCTGTCGCCCACGCCGCCTGCGATGCCCTGTTCTCCGCAGCAGGGATCGGGGATCTCGGAACTCATTTCGGGACCGACCGGCCCGAATTCGCCGGAACGTCAGGGGCCCGACTGCTGGCCGAGGCGGCACGACTGGTGCGTGAGGCGGGCTGGGAAATCGGTAACGTCTGCGTTCAGTTCGTGTCACGACGCCCCAAATTTTCTCGGCGCCGCGAGGAAGCCAATGCGGTGCTCTCCGCGGCAGCAGGAGCCAGCATCACGGTCACCGCCACCACCTCGGACGGGCTCGGCTACGAGGGGGCAGGGGAGGGGCTGACCGCTTACGCCACGGCGCTGATTTACCCGTCGGTCAGCTAATCTGGTGCGGTGAGCATCCGTTTTTATGACACCAAGCAAGCACAGGTCCGCGACTTCGTCCCGCTGACACCGGGGCGGGTGGGCCTCTACTACTGCGGTGCAACGGTCCAGGGCATCCCGCATGTCGGGCACGTCCGTTCGGCCATCGCCTTTGACATCCTCGTGCGCTGGCTCGAATACCGGGGGCTCCGGGTCGACGTGGTCCGCAACGTCACCGATATCGACGATAAGATCCTGGAAAAGTCGGCGGCCTCCTTTGCCGAGGACTTCGTCGAGGAGGGCCACTACCTCCCCGAAGAGCCATGGTTCGCGCTGGCCTACCGGTTCGAGCAGGCCTTCACCCAGGCCTACGACAGCCTCGGGGTCCGCAGGCCCACCTACGAACCGCGCGCCACCGGCCACGTGACCGAAATGCATGAACTCATCAACCGGCTGATCGACGCCGGGCATGCCTACCCGGCCGAAGACGATTCGGGGGACGTCTACTTCGACGTGCGCTCCTTCCCCGCCTACGGGGCACTGACCCGCCAACGGCTCGAGGACCTGCAGGACGCAGCCGACGCCGACCCGCGCGGTAAACGCGACCCCCGTGATTTTGCGTTGTGGAAGGGGAGCAAGGACACCGACCCGGCCACCGCCTCCTGGCCCAGCCCGTGGGGGCGGGGACGGCCCGGCTGGCATCTGGAATGCTCGGCCATGGCCCGCAAATACCTGGGGGCCTCCTTCGACATCCACGGTGGCGGACTCGATCTGCGCTTCCCGCACCACGAAAACGAGCTCGCCCAGTCCACCGCCGCCGGCGACGGCTTCGCGAACTTCTGGATGCACAACGGGATGGTCACCTACGAGGGCGAGAAAATGTCCAAATCGGTCGGCAACACGATCTCCCCGGAGCAGATGCTCGAACAGGCGCCGGCCCGCGTGGTCCGCTATTTCCTCGGCCAGGCGCATTACCGCTCACAGCTGGACTATAAGCCCAGTTCGCTGGCGGAAGCCGGGGCCGCCCTGGAACGGATCGACAGCTTTGTCGCCCACGCGCTGCAACGTCTCCACGGGATAGAAGCCGGCGCCGACTTTGACCTGGATTTTGAGCATTTCGCTGTTACCGAGGACTTTGCCGCAGCCATGGACGAGGACCTGAACGTCCCGCAGGCTCTCGCAGCGGTCCATGAGACGGTCCGGGTGGGGAACACGGCGTTGGCCGAGCATGATCTGCCGACCGCCGATCGGGCCCTGCAGCAGGTGATGGCGATGACCTCGACGTTGGGGCTCGACGACCCCGCAGGCGCCGGGCACGGTACAGGCCCCGGCAGCGCCGTCCTGGACGATCTGGTCCGCGCCCAACTGGCTGAACGGGACGATGCCCGTGCCTCCAAGGACTGGGCCCGGGCGGATAGCATCCGCGATACGTTATCCGCCGCAGGCGTCGTGGTGGAGGACTCGGCGGACGGGGCCCGGTGGACGCTGAAATAGGTTTTGTCAACAACCTGCCGTTCCACCTGTAAAATAGAAGGTTGGCGGGCATCGCGACCGCGCGGACCCCGACCCCACCAACACCGAGGATTTCATCCCATGGCAACACCCAAGCGTCACGGCGGCGCACCGAAAAAGAAAAAGGGCCCCTCCGTGGGCACCGGCGGCCACGGGCGTAAGGCGCTCGAAGGCAAGGGCCCCACCCCGAAGGCCGAAGAGCGGACCTACCACCAGGCCTACCGCAGCCGGCAGCTGGCAGAGCGTGCGGCCTCCAAGCCGGGCGCCTCCCGCCAGCGTCCCGCAGGGCGCAGCACGGGCCGTAGCAAGAACGCCGAGGAAATGGTCAGCGGCCGTAACTCGGTGTTGGAAGCATTGCGCGCCGACATCCCCGCCAAGGCCTTGTACATGGCCATTCGCATCGACGTGGATGACCGGGTCCGGGAGATCCTGAAGCTGGCCGCCGAGCGCGGACTGGCCGTCATGGAAACCGGCAAGCCCGAACTGGACCGGATGACCGACGAGTCCATCCACCAGGGCCTGGCCCTGCAGGTGCCGCCCTATGACTACCCGGACGCCCTGGAAACGGTGAAGGCGACGTTGGCGAAGGTCGCCAAGGGCCATCTCAGCAACACCCCGCTGTTCATCGCCCTGGACGGGATCACCGATCCGCGTAACCTCGGCGCCATCATTCGTTCGGCGTCGGCCTTCGGCGCCCATGCCGTCATCGTCCCGGAACGCCGGTCCGCCGGCCTGACCGCTTCGGCGTGGAAGACCAGCGCTGGGGCTGCAGCCCGGGTACCGGTAGCCCGCGCCACCAACATGACGAACACGCTCAAGGCCATGAAGCAGGCAGGGGTGTATGTCGTTGGACTCGACGGGGACGGCGAGGTCGACCTGACCGGTCTGCCCCTGGCCACCGACCCGCTGTGCATCGTCGTGGGCTCCGAGGGCAAGGGCCTATCGCGTCTGGTGAAGGAGAACTGCGACCAGATCGTGTCGATCCCGATCGAATCCGCGATGGAATCCTTGAACGCTTCCATGGCCGTGGGGATCACCCTCTACGAGATCTCGCGCCTGCGCAACGCCTGAACTGGATGACGAAGTGAACCACAGCCCCGCGACCGGAACCCCTCGCCGGGAACCGCCGGTAGGTGAATCCACGGCACTGGTTTCCGGGATCTCGGCAGCAGTGCCGGTCCCGGGAGCCGAAGCCGTCGACGACTCCGTCAACGTCGCCGTCTTCGCCCCGGATCTGGAATCCGTGGACATCCACTACACGGACCCTTCGGGCCAACTGGTGGTCACCGTGCTGACCGGACACACCGGGCAGACGCACCACGGCCTCGTCAAGGCTCTACGTCCCGGAGCCAGCTATGCCTTCTGGGCCCACGGGGCTGACCTGCCCGGGGACGGGCAACTTCTGCTTGACCCCTATGCCCGCGCCATCGTCGAGGACGACGACGGGGCCCTGTGGGGGGTGCACGTCAGCGAAGACTTTGACTGGGGTGGGGATGCTCCACCCCTGGTGCCGTGGCGCAATACCGTCATCTACGAGGCCCATGTCCGCGGGCAATCGATGCTGCACCCCGACGTGCCCGAAGAGCTGCGGGGGACCTACGCGGGGATGGCCCATCCCTCGGTCATTGCCCACCTGCTGTCCTTGGGCGTCACCGCTGTGGAACTGTTGCCGATCCACTTCCACCTGGACGAACCGCATCTTCAGGACCTCGGACTGCCCAACTACTGGGGCTACAACACCTTGGGCTTCTTCGCCCCCCACGGCGACTACGCCAGTGCCGCCGCCCGGAAGGCAGGACCGGCGGCGGTGCGCGACGAGCTCAAGGGCATGATCCGGCTGCTGCACCAGGCGGGTCTGGAAGTCATCCTGGACGTCGTGTACAACCACACGGCAGAAGGTGGGGCCGACCAGAAGACCTATTCGTGGCGGGGGCTAGGAAACCTGGCCTATTACCGGCACGACGAGGCAGGCAACTATGTGGACACCACCGGTTGCGGGAACACCCTGGATTTCTCCACGCTGCCGGTGATCGAGATGGCCTTGGCGTCGCTGCGACATTGGGTGGCCGACTACCATATCGACGGATTCCGCTTCGATCTGGCAGTCACCCTGGGCCGCGACGAGGAGAACCGTTTCACCCCGCACCACCCGTTCCTCGAAGCCCTATCCGCCGATCCGCTGCTATCGCGTGTCAAACTCATCGCCGAACCGTGGGATGTGGGCTTCGACGGATGGCAGACCGGACGGTTCAACGGCGATTTCGCCGACTGGAACGACGGCTACCGCGACACGGTCAGGGAATTCTGGGTCTCCGGACGCGGCGCCCTCGATGGTGGCGGACAGGCGCCGAACGTCGCCCGTCTGGCCAGCGTCCTGGCGGGCTCCCGGGAGACCTTCGCCGCCTCGGGGAGGGGACCGCTGGCGTCGATCAACCTGGTCACGGCGCACGACGGCTTCTCACTGCGGGACCTGGTCAGCCACGACCGCAAACATAATGAGGCCAACGGCGAATCCAACCGGGACGGCTCCGATGACAATCGCAGCTACAACCACGGTGTCGAGGGGATGAGCGGCGACGAAGCCATCGACGAGGCCCGCCTGCAGACGGCCTCGAATGTCATGGGTACGCTGCTGCTCTCGCTCGGTGTACCGATGATCACCGCCGGTGACGAGTTCGGCAAGACACAGCGGGGCAATAACAACGCCTACTGCCAGGACAACGAACTGTCCTGGCTGGACTGGACCCCTGATGCCTTCGGCGAGAAGATCCTGCGCCGCACCAAGGCCTTTTCCAAGATCCGCAGAGAATTCCTGCAGCACCAACCCTTCGTCTATCCGACCATCGCCGAAAGCTCCTACCTGTTGTGGCTCAATGCCGAGGGCGTGCCCATGCGTCAGGAGGAATGGACCGATGGCGGCACCCGGCTGGTGCAATTGCTGATGGGTTCCGCTTCGGGCAGTATCGACGGGTTGATCATCTTCAACGGGCACCTGGATGAACAACAGATCCGGCTTCCCGCAGCTGAATCGCTGAAGGATTTCCGGCCGTCGGAAGCCGCGGAGACGTCGTTCGAACTGCGCTATGGCACCGCAACGGATATCAAAATCAGGCAGGGCACGGTACTGACCGCCGGGGATCAGGACTTCGTGCAGGGCAACTCGATCAGTGTCTACCGCTGCGAGGCACCCCGCAGCCGAAGCGTCACGACCCCGTAGTCGCCACGAGTCCCAGTTCGGCCGGGGAAGCCACCAACGGGTGCGCCGGAACCACCCGGACCGCGTACCCGAAGTCGCCGGCGCGTTCCAAGGTCCAGGTGCCCCGGAAACGGAACCTTCCGTTGCCCAGCTCCTCGGCCATGTTTAACGGGTGCACGGTGGGCTCGGTCAGCTGGCCATCGGCACCGATCCGCCCGTGGACGGCTTCCACCTGCACTGCTGCTGCATCGAGTCCACCGAGCCGGAGGTAGGCCTCGAGGGTGAAAGCATCACCCAGGCCCAGTTCCGGGCCCATATCCGGTGCCTCGACGTGTTCAATGGACACTTCTGGCCAGACGGTGGAGACCTCCCGGATGAAGGAGGCCACCGAGCGGGCCCCGGCAAAGTCTTCGGCACAGGCAATGCGCCCGGCCTCTGCGGCCGGAAGGTACAAGGTGTTCACATAGTCCTTGACCATGCGTTCTGCCGAGACCTGAGGCCCGAGCTCAGCCAAGGTGTGCCGCATCATGGCCAGCCACGTCAGCGGCAGCGGCCCCTGGCCCGGCGCCGGGCCATCCTCGAGGGACGGGTGGGTCTCCTGGCCGTAGAAACGTGGGGCAACGGTCCTCTCGATCAGCTCGTAGAGGGCCGTGGCCTCGAAATCGTCGCGATCATCGGCCGAGGATCCCTCAGCTGCCGTGGGAATCGCCCAGCCGTTGTCGCCGTCGTACATTTCGTCCCACCAACCGTCCAGCACCGAAAGGTTCAGCCCGCCGTTCAGGGCGGCCTTCATCCCCGAGGTGCCGCAGGCTTCGAGCGGGCGCAACGGATTATTCAACCAGACGTCGCAGCCGGGGAAGAGGGTGCCGGCCATGGCCATGTCGTAGTTGGGCAGGAAGATGATGCGGTGGCGGACCGCCGGATCGTCGGTGAACTGTACGAGTTCCTGAATCATCTGCTTGCCGGCCTCGTCGGCGGGGTGCGATTTGCCGGCAATGACCAGTTGGATGGGCCGGGTGGGGTGCAGCAAGGCAGCCTTCAGGCGGACGGGATCACGCAGCATCAGGGTCAGCCGTTTATAGGTGGGAACCCTGCGGGCGAAACCCAAGGTCAGCACGTCAGGATCCAAAACGGAATCGGTCCAACCCAGTTCCATGGCGGTCGCACCGCGTTCGAGCCAGGAGGCACGGAGCCGGGAACGGACATCGTCGATGAGCTGGACACGTAGCTCGCGCCGCACCGCCCATAACTGTTCGTCGGTGAACTGCTCGGCTGCCGTCAGCCGGGTGATCCGTGGATCGACCCAGGTGGATTCGTGGACGCCGTTGGTGATCGAACCGATAGGGGTTTCGCTGGCCTCGAAGCCGGGGTACAGGCCGGAGAACATGTCACGCGAGACGTGCCCATGTAGTTGGGAGACCCCATTGGCGCGTTGGGCCAGCCGCAATCCCATGGCAGCCATATTGAAGATGTCCTGACTTCCACCGAGCTCCGTATCGGAACCGAGGGCGAGCACCGAGGCGGTCGGTACCCCGGGGGCCAGGCCCGCCTCCAGGAAACGGGAGACCTGGGCGGCCTCGAAACGGTCGATCCCCGCCGGGACCGGGGTATGGGTGGTAAACAGGGTGCTGGCCCGTACGGCGGCCACAGCGGATTCGAAATCCAGTCCCTCGGAGATGAGCTCGCGGATGCGTTCGATTCCCAGGAAGCCCGCATGCCCTTCATTGGTGTGGAACACCTCGGGTTCGGGGGCACCGGTGAGGCGGGAATGGATGCGTAGGGCCTTGACCCCACCCATTCCCAGGAGCAGTTCCTGCTGCAACCGGTAGTCACCGCCGCCGCCATAGAGCCGATCGGTGATCGCACGGGCCGCCTCGTCATTGCCGGGGACATTCGAATCCAATAGCAACAGCGGCACCCTGCCGACGTGGGCACGCCAGATCCGTGCCTGCAACTGTCGGCCGTCGGGAAGCGGCAGCGCCACCGTCACCTCGGATCCGTCGGCCTCGCGGAGGGCCGTCAGGGGCAGCCCCGCAGGTTCCAGGGCCGGGTAGGTTTCCTGCTGCCAGGCCTCAGGGGAGAGCGATTGGTGGAAGTAGCCGGCCTGATAGAGCAATCCGACGCCCACCAGGGGTACCCCCAGATCGCTGGCCGCCTTGAGGTGATCGCCGGCGAGGATACCCAGGCCGCCCGAATATTGGGGCAAGAGGGCGCTGATCCCGTATTCGGGGGAGAAGTAGGCGATGGCCGCCGGCGGACGGGACTCCAGTCCCTGATACCACCGCGGGGCCAGCAAATACCCGTCCAGCTCTGCGGCCTGCTCCTGAATCCTGGCCACCAGCGGGGCATCGGCTGCCAAACGGGCCAGGGACGCCCGATCGAAACGCCTCAACAGGGCCCGCGGATTCTGGCCCACCACCTCCCACCCGTGGGGGTCGAGATCGCGGAACAGCTCGGCGGTGGGTCGGTGCCACGACCAGCGAAGATTCGCAGCAAGCCGATCCAGCCCGGAAATCTTCTCCGGCAGGACGGTACGGACAGTAAAACCTCGGATGGCCTTCACGTGCTGAACGCTAGCCTAGAAAGTCCCCGTTGGGGACGGTTGGCCGTCATATTGCGCAGCGCGGGGCAGTCGCCGGACGGTGGGCACCATGAAATCCTTGGCTTTACCGTCCCGACTGACTAGCGTCTATGACGTGAGCACTAGGCGCAGGTCCAGATTCGGTCGCATACCCGTTACTGACGTTTTCCCCGTCATCGAGGGCGGACGGTTCCCCGCCAAGGCCATCACCGGTCAAGATGTCCTCATTCGGGCGACGGCCTTCCGTGAAGGTCACGACGCCCTCGCGGTGGAGGCGGTCCTCTACGACCCAGACGGCCGTGAGGTCCAACGCGCTCCGATGCGTCCCGGTGCTCCCGGACTCGACGAATGGTTGGGCACCCTGCGCCCCACCAGTGAAGGGGATTGGACCTTCGAGGTCGAAGCATGGGATGACCCCATGGGTACCTGGTGGCACGACGCCGGAATCAAGGTGGCCGCGGGCATCGACACCGAACTGATGTTCGCCGAAGGGGTGTTGCTGTTGCGCGAAGCGGCAGCCGCTTCCCCCCGGGCCCATATCCTGGAAACCGCTGCGGCCGCCGTGGCCGATACCTCATTATCCGACGCGGCCAGGATGGGCGCAGCCTCCACCGAGGCGGTGCGTACCGAACTGTTCCACCGCCCGCTGCGGCGGCTGGTCACCGGCAGCGGACGTTTCCCCTTGCTGGTCGAACGCGTTCTGGCCGGACGCGGGGCCTGGTACGAATTCTTTCCCCGCTCCGAAGGGGCCAGCTTCGACCCGGCGACGGGGACCTACAGTTCGGGTACTTTCGCCACCGCCGCCGAACGGCTCGAAGCGGTGGCCGGCATGGGCTTCGACGTGATCTACCTGCCGCCGATCCACCCGATCGGCAGGACCTTCAGGAAGGGGCCGAACAACACCCTGACCGCAGAAGAACACGACCCCGGGTCACCGTGGGCTATCGGTTCCGCGGCAGGCGGCCACGACGCCATCCATCCTGATCTGGGCACCGCAGCGGATTTTGCTGCGTTCGTGCAACGCGCCCACGATCTGGGCCTCGAAGTGGCCCTGGATCTGGCCTTGCAGGCTTCCCCCGACCATCCGTGGGTGACCGAGCATCCAGAATGGTTTACCACCCGGGCCGACGGGAGCATCGCCTACGCCGAGAACCCGCCGAAGAAGTATCAAGACATCTACCCGCTGAACTTCGACAACGACCCGCAGGGCCTCAGCGCCGAAGTGCTGCGCATCGTGAACCTGTGGATCGAACGCGGGGTACGGATCTTTCGGGTGGATAATCCACATACCAAACCCGTCGGTTTCTGGGAGTGGCTCATCGGCGAGGTCAACGAGGACCATCCGGGGACGGTGTTCCTGGCCGAGGCCTTCACCCGGCCGGCCATGATGCATGCCCTGGGACGGGCCGGCTTCCAACAGTCCTACACCTACTTCACGTGGCGGAACACGAAGGAAGAGCTGGAGGAGTACCTCCCGCACGTTTCGACCGAAACCTCGTCGTTCTTCCGCCCGAACTTCTTCGTGAACACCCCCGATATCCTCACCGAATACCTGCAGTTCGGCGGACCTGCCGCCTTCCGGATCCGGGCCGCCCTGGCCGCGACGGCTTCCCCGCTTTGGGGGGTCTACGCGGGATACGAGCTCTACGAACATGTGGCCCGGCCCGGAGCCGAGGAATACATCGATAACGAGAAGTTCCAATATAAGATCCGTGACTTCGATGGCGCCGAAGTCGAGGGCCGCTCCCTGGCACCCTATCTGCGCCGGCTCAACGCCATCCGTGCCGACCATCCGGCGCTGGGAGAACTGCAGAACCTCGTCGTCCACCCCACCAGTGACGACGCCACGATTGCCTACTCGAAGTCCCGACGCACCCACCCGCTGACCATCCCCGCGCCGGGGACCAACGCGGCGGAGCCGATCGACGAGCCACTGGACGAGGGGCAAGCGATCGATACCCTCATCATCGTGGTCAATACCGACCCCCATGGCGCCCGCGAATGCACGGTCAGCCTGGATCTGGAAGCGTTGGACCTGCGAGAGCGGGACCTGGACGACGACGGCAAGTTCACCGTGGATGATTTGCTGACCGGCCGCAGGTGGAAATGGTCGGCCCATAACTACGTCCGGCTGGACCCGCACCAGGAGTCGGCCCATATCCTGCACATCCGCCGGGGGACCTGATGGCCAACCCGTACCAGCTCAACGTTCCGGGTCTGACCCATGATCCGCAATGGCACCGCAAATCGGTGTTCTATGAGGTGCTGGTCCGGGCATTTTCCGATGCCAATGGTGACGGTAGCGGGGATATCGCCGGGCTGATCGACAAGCTCGACTACCTGCAGTGGTTGGGGGTGGATTGCCTCTGGGTTCCACCGTTCTATAAATCGCCGCTGCGTGATGGCGGCTATGACATCTCCGATTACTACGACGTCCTCGATGAATTCGGCACCATCGGTGATTTCCGCCGGCTGGTCGCCGAAGCCCATGAACGCGGCCTGCGCATCCTGATCGACCTGCCGATGAACCACACCTCCGACGAGCACCCCTGGTTCCAGGCCTCCCGGGGGGATCCCGACGGCGAATACGGCGACTTCTACGTGTGGTCTGATACCGACGAGAAATATTCCGAAGCCCGGATCATCTTCGTGGACACCGAGGAATCAAACTGGGCCTTCGACCCGGTGCGCCGACAGTTTTACTGGCATCGCTTCTTCAACCACCAGCCCGACCTGAACTTCGAGAACCCCCGGGTCCATGAGGCCATGTTCGACGTCGTCAGATTCTGGCTCGACCTGGGGGTGGATGGTTTCCGGGCGGACGCGATTCCCTACCTGTTTGAGGAGGAAGGGACCAATTGCGAGAACCTGCCGGCGACCCATGACTTCCTGCGCCGGCTGCGGGAGGTCGTGGACTCCGAATATCCAGGCCGCATCATCATCGCCGAAGCGAATCAGGCGCCACAGGAAGTGGTCGAATACTTCGGCACCACCGAGGAACCGGAATGCCATATGTGCTTCCACTTCCCCATCATGCCTCGACTGTTCTACGCGCTCCGGGACCAGGTCGCCGCACCGATTATCGAGGCCTTGGAACAGACCCCCGACATCCCACCCGGCACCCAGTGGGGGACCTTCCTGCGCAACCACGACGAGTTGACGCTCGAAATGGTGACTCCCACCGAACGTGAAGCCATGCTCGGCTGGTATGCGCCCGACCCCCGGATGCGTGCCAACGTGGGCATCCGGCGGCGGCTGACCCCGTTGCTGGATAATTCGCGGTCCGAACTAGAACTCATCCACGCCCTGCTCTTCGGTCTGCCCGGTAGCCCGTTCCTGTATTACGGGGACGAGATCGGGATGGGCGACAATATTTGGTTGGAAGACCGCGACGCCTCCCGTACTCCCATGCAATGGAACCCCGACCGCAATGCAGGGTTCTCGGTCGCCGACCCCGGCCAGCTCTATCTTCCCGTGGTCCAATCGCTCGTCTATGGCTACACCAGCATCAATGTCGAACAGCAGCTCGAACACAGCGGATCGTTCCTGCATTGGGTGCGGCAAATTCTGGGGGTCCGCCGCGAACATCCGGTCTTCGGCCTGGGGGATTACCTGAACGTCCGGGCCTCCAGCCCCAGTGTTTTGGCCTTCGTGCGGTGCCCCGAGGATCCCGGGCCGCACGGAGCCACACCGGAGGACGAGGAGGAAATGGAGACGCTGCTCTGCGTCTATAACCTCTCCCAACACCCGGTGGCCACCGAACTGGAGCTACCCCAGTACGCAGGGCGCGGCTTGCGGGATATCTTCGGCGGCGCCGTCTTCCCACCGATTTCCCCCGAGGGGCGTCTGAACCTGGCGCTCGGATCCCAAGGGTTCTACTGGTTGCGGCTGCGCTCGCTCCGTTCTGACGTCCACGCCGCGTCGACCTCGACACTTCCGGTGATCAACCCGGGGGAGCGACGATGAGACATGACAGCGAAGTAACCCGGGTGCTGGCCGGCTGGGTCGGGGAGCAACGCTGGTGCCCGGCCCCGAGGGGCACCTTCACCCTGTCGGTGGCCGGTGTGCTGCCGGTGCCGCAGCCCGATCCCGACGCCCTCATGTTCAGCCTCTTATTGGCCATCCGCCCCATCAATGACGCCAGTGTGGAGACCGGGCAACTAGTGGAACAGTCACCTGGTCCTGACGGGGTGGTGGTCCAGGTTCCCCTGAGTTTGCACCGGAACCCGTTGCCGGAAGCGTCGGCTTGTCTGGGATCAGTGGACGAGCTGACCGTGCAGTCCCTGGCGCCCCACCCGAGCGATGGCGCGGGCACAGGTACCTGGTGGGTCCATGATGGAACCGGCGATCCGGGCTTCGTCAACGCCTGGGTGGCCCTCATGGGCGATGCGTCATCGGGGGAAAGCGCACCCCGGGCCACGATGCGGGTTCTGGAGGGGGAACAATCCAATACCTCGGTCGTCCTCGATGCCCCCGAGGGGCCGGTCATCATCAAGTTTTTCCGCCTCCCGCTGGCAGGGATCAATCCCGACGTGGAACTTGGTTCACTGCTTTCGGACGCCGGCTCACAGGACGTGCCCCGCACAATGGGCAGCCTGGAAGGCCGGTGGACGGTGGGGGCCACCGAAGTCAGCGGAACGCTGTCGGTGGTGCGCGAATTCTTCAATTCGGCGCTCGACGCCTGGCGTCTGGCCAGCATCGCTGCCATCGAGGACCGGGATTTCACCTTGGAGGCCACCGAACTCGGACGCGCAGTGGCCCGTCTGCACCACCAACTGGCGGAGGTAGCACCCGCGGCAGTGGCCAGCCCGGAGGAAACCGGGGAGTTCATTGAGGCCTTGCGCCTCCGGCTGACCTGGGGGTGGGAACGGGCGGCGCCTGCTGACGGGGCCCTGGCAGATGCCTTCAGCGAAGTCCTGGAATCACTGGGATCCCTGGGCCGGCTACCGTTGCTGCAGCGGATCCACGGCGACCTGCACCTGGGCCAGATCCTGCGCACCGCAGAGCACGGCTGGGTTGTCCTGGACTTTGAGGGGGAGCCCCTGCGTAGCGCGGGGGAGCGACGGGCACCCGATGTGGCGTTACGTGACGTGGTGGGCATGCTGCGTTCCTTCGACTACGCGGCGGGACGGGCCACCCGCACCGATACCCCGGGCGAAGCTACGCTCCCCGTTCCGGAAGCGGCCTATCAGGCGGCCCGCCAATGGTCGGCGCGGACCCGCAAGGCGTTCCTGACGGGGTACCGTGAGGAAACGGGCGAGGGCGTCGATATCCAGTCGCCGCTCTTTCTGGCCCTCTGGCTGGACAAGGCCCTGTATGAAGTCGTGTACGAACGGCAAAACAGGCCGACCTGGGAACAGGTACCGGCCTCGGCGGTCCAGGAGGTCCTCTCAGCCATGCAGAACCCAGCGGATTCACCCCGGCGGGCCGAAACCGGCGCCGCAGCAACCCCCGGTGCGACGGATCGCCTCTCCACGCCCCGTCCGGTAGCGCCGGATGTCCTGGAAGCCATCGCGGCAGGTCGCTTCCACGCACCCCACGGAGTCCTCGGAGCCCATCTGGCCAACGACGGCTCGGTGACCGTACGCACCCTGCGCAAGTTGGCCGGCACCGTTACCCTGATCACCGAAAGTGGCCGTCACGAAATGACCCACGAGTACGACGGCGTCTGGGTAGCGGTGCTGGATCCTCCTCCGGGACGAGAAGGCACCGTGCCCGACTACCGACTCGAAGTCACCTACCCGGGAGGCTCCCCTGCCGTGGTGGACGATCCGTACCACTATCTGCCCACGCTGGGAGAGATCGATCTGCACCTGATCGGTGAGGGCCGACATGAGCGCCTCTGGGAGGTCCTCGGCGCCCGGGTGCGTCGCTACCACACGGCCTTGGGCAATTGCGAGGGCACGGGCTTCGCGATCTGGGCACCTAATGCCCAAGCGGTCCGTGTCTTGGGCGCTTTCAACGGCTGGGATGGAACCGGCCACGCCATGCGCTCGCTGGGACGCTCGGGAGTTTGGGAACTCTATATCCCCGCGGTCGGTGCCGGCACCATCTACAAATTCGAGATCCTCGGCCAGGACGGTCACTGGCGCGAGAAGGCCGACCCGATGGCGAGGAACACCGAGATTCCGCCGCTGACCGGATCCGTCGTCGTGGAATCGGCCTATGGTTTCCAGGACGGGGAGTGGATGGCGGCCCGGGCCCAGAGCGACCCGCATTCGGGCCCGATGAGCGTCTACGAAGTACATCTGGGCTCCTGGCGTCCCGGACTGGACTACCGGCAAATGGCCGAACAGCTCAGCGAATACGTGACCTGGCAGGGATTCACCCATGTGGAGCTGATGCCCGTCGCTGAGCATCCGTTCGGCGGCTCCTGGGGCTACCAGGTGACCTCCTACTATGCTCCCACCTCACGTTTTGGCCATCCTGACGATTTTCGTTATTTCGTGGACCGGCTGCACCAGGCAGGCGTCGGGGTCATCATGGATTGGGTCCCCGCGCACTTCCCCAAGGACGAGTGGGCCCTGGCCCGGCTGGACGGCCAACCCCTCTACGAGCACCCCGACCCGCGCCGCGGCGAGCACCCCGACTGGGGGACGCTCGTCTTTGACTTCGGCCGCAACGAGGTCCGCAACTTTCTGGTCGCCAATGCGCTGTACTGGATGGACGAATTCCACATTGACGCCCTGCGCGTCGACGCCGTGGCTTCGATGCTCTACCTGGACTACTCCCGTGAGGACGGCGGGTGGGAAGCGAATATCCATGGGGGGCGCGAGAACCTGGAAGCAATCGCCTTCCTGCAGGAACTCAATGCCACCGCCTACCGCCAACATCCCGGCATCGCGATGATCGCTGAGGAATCCACTGCCTTCCCCGGTGTCACCAGTGATACCGATGGAGGTGGGCTCGGTTTCGGGCTGAAGTGGAATATGGGCTGGATGCATGACTCCCTCGAGTACATGGCTGAGGACCCGATCCACCGGTCCTATCACCACCATAAAATCACCTTCTCCATGGCCTACGCCTATACCGAGAACTTCCTGCTGCCGATCAGTCACGACGAAGTCGTCCACGGGAAGGGCTCCCTGTTGCGCCGTATGCCCGGTGACCGGTGGCGCCAGCTCGCCCAGGTCAGGGCCTACCTGGCCTTCCAGTGGGCTCATCCCGGTAAACAGCTGATCTTCATGGGCACCGAATTCGCCCAGGAGGGGGAGTGGAGCGAACAGCATGGACTGGACTGGTGGGTGGCCGACACCCACCAACACCGCGGAGTCCAGCTCACCGTCAGGGCCCTGAACGGGATCTACCGGGAACTGCCGGCACTCTGGGCACTGGATAACGACCCGGCGGGCTTCGAATGGATCAATGACCACGAAGCAGCGGGAAACACCCTGAGTTTCATCCGCCGCGACGAGAAGGACGAGGTGATGGTGTGCGTCGCGAACTTCTCGGGGGAACCCCACGCTGGCTACCAACTCGGTTTGCCGGCGTCCGGGGCCTGGACCGAGGTACTGAATACCGACGCCGAGGAGTTCGGCGGCTCGGGGGTCAGCAACTCGGGAACACTCACGGCCAACGGTGGGGCCCATGATGGTCAGCCCGCCTCCGTCACCGTGGACCTGCCCCCGTTGGGCGTCCTGTACCTTGTCCCGGGCAGCGCCAGCTGAGCCGGGGGGCCCATAAACCCCGGAAAGACGGGGTTTGCGGGCCCATCAATTGTTGGGAGAGTCGCCGATTAGGTGAACCAGCAAGATGTGGGTATAGTTATTTCCCGCGCCGGTCGCCAATAAAACTTCTCCACGGAGAGGACAACGGGACGGCGCAGACTTCCGAAAAGCCAACGAAACGGTCGATTTGACCGGGTTCAGGCCAACGGGTAAGTTAGACAAGTTGCTCCAGAGCGAAGCGGTTGGCCGGAAGGCGAGATCGTGGAAGTTGGAAGCGTCTGTTGTTTGAGAACTCAATAGTGTGCCATGTTTGTTGACACCGATTTTTTTA
>NZ_FUHW01000044.1 GCF_900163545.1 Arthrobacter rhombi | reverse complement strand
CGCCTCCGTCGTTTCCGGTTCGCGCCGGTTCGGAATGAATGCGGCCAAGCCGCCCCTGTCCCCTGCTGATTCATGCCGGGAACACCGGTGATGGGACCGCCTGCCGGCTCTGGTGCCAGGGCGGGCCACACCGCCTGGTCGGAACCGTAGTCCGGGTGTCCCGGCTGCCCGGGTGTGGTGACTCCTCCGGGGGCGAAGGCCGAAGGGCCGAAGAGGCCTCCGGTGAGCAACGGGTTGCGTCCCTGGTTCACATCGACCACGAGGGTGCGGGCTGCCTTGTCATGCCAGCCCTGGCGCTGATGGTTCGGATCCCAGAGGTTGGAGAGCAGCATGATGACCGGCCCCACCACGGGGACGATCCCCGCAACCCAGACCAGGGCGCGGCGGATGAAGACCTTGCCCCAACCGGGGGCAAAGCCGTCCTCGTCGGTGGTCCGCAATCCAAGGGCCAGATTGCCCAGGGTCTTGCCGGTCCCCGCTTCCCAGCCCCAGACGACGATCGCATAGGCCAGGATGAAGACGGTGAGGACCATCGAGGCGGTCGCTGTCTCGGCGAGGAGTTCACCGGTGGTGAGGTAGCTGGCCCCGCTCATGGTGGAGGAGGTGACACCGGCGTAGACCATCGTCGCCAGGAGCACCGGAACGATGTCCAGCAGACCGGCAACCAGTCGTTTCGCGGCCACGGCGTTGACCAGGTTCAGGTTCTGGGCCACTGGCTACTCCTTTTCCTCGGGGGTTTCTACTGTACGGATATCTTGCTGCCCTGACCCACCTTGCGCCCGGCGGGCGTTGACCCGGGCCGTCGCATCAAGGACCAACGAACGCGGGGAATACTTGCCCCTCATGCGCCCCCAGAATCCTACCGAGGAACTCATGCCAGCTAATTGTTCGTCAACCATGTTCCAGTAGTCGGCGACCTCGGCCTCGGAGGGCACTGCGGCTCCGAAGACCGCGGCATCGGCCCGGTGGGCCAACGCCTTGGTGGTGTTCGCTGTTTGAGGGAAGCCCTCGCCAAGGGCCCGGGCGTTCTCCCGGCGCGTGCCCGAAGGGTCGGGCCGCGCCCCCAGGTCGGTGGCTAGGCTGATGACTTCCTTCCACCCACCACCCAGTCGGTTTCCGGGTCCCCCGGTTCCGAAACGGCGTTTGCGCCGGCGCAGCTTCAAGAAGGCCACCACGAGCAACGGAAGCATCAGGATGAACAGGGGGATCACGATGCTCAGTGTGACGGTGAGGATCGGCCCCCAGAAAGCCCAGAATTCTTCGTTGGACTCGTCGACATCTTGCGGATCGGGTGCCGTCTCCGGAGGTAGCTTCGCTTTGTCCTGTGGCGGTGGTGGCGGTTGCAGCACCTGGGGTTGTGGGATCGACTGGGGTTCCTGCTGTGGTGGGGTCGGTTCCTTATCCTTATCCGGGGTGGGGGTAAAGGCCACCCAGCCGACGTTTTCGAACCCGATCTCCACCCACGCGTGGACGTCCTCGCCATTGATCTGCACGGTGCCCGACGGATCGTATTTTTCCGGATAGAAACCCATCACCACGCGGGCAGGCATCCCCTGGTCGCGGGCCATCAGAGCCATGGCGGCAGCATATTGTTCGTCGTCGCCGATCATGGCGTCGGCGTCGAGCAGGGAAGCTATCCGTGCCGCCCCGTGACCCGAGAGGCTCGGTACCTCGTTTTCCTTGCCGTTGGAGAAATAACCCGTCTCATGGAGGATGCCCTCCATCGCTGCGGCGCGTTCCACCCCAGTCGTTTCGTCTCCGACCATCTCGGCTGCCTTGCCCGAGACGATTTGTGGGACGTTGGCCAGCTTGGGCATCGTCACATCGGAGAGGCCATAGTCCTTGAGTTTCTTCCGGTCGATCTGCACCGGGTACTCGACGGTGGCCGTATAGGAATCCCCGGCCCGTAGGCCGGTGGTCGACAGTGCGGTTTCGGCGTCGTCGTTATAGAACAACGAACGGGCCAGTTCCTCGGAGCGTTCCCCCGAGACGTCCAGGCCCAGGAGTTTACCGCCGGCGGGCAGCCAGACCCCGTGGTATCCCTCAATCGTGATGTCCAGCGAACCGCGAGAACGCAACGGATCCTCGGCGCTCGAAGAGTTGACGTTCCCGGCATCCCCGACGGGGGTGAAGTTCCCGCCCGAACGCGGATCGACATCGAACACCATGCCGTCATAACTGTCCAGTGCGGCCAACCTGACCCGTTGGCCGTCGGGCAACCCGGTGACCGAGAGCAGCGGCTCATCGGCATGGTCCTTGGCATAGTTGCGGAAACTCATCAACGGGCTCGGGTAGTCATAGAGGTCGATGGGTGGGACGACGGCGTCGCGCAGCACCTGCCGCGGCTGGTCTACTTGTAGCGCCGGGGAGGCGACGGCCGTCAGACCGCCGGCAACCATCAGCACCACTGCACCGAATCCGATGCGGCGCAGACCGGGCCGGGCGGCCGAGACATGGCCGCCACCGTTTCCGGTTGGCTGGTCGAGGCCCGCGGCACGGTCCACCTGTCGCCGCCAGGCCAACCAGCAGACCAAGGCCATGACCAGCACGAGGCCGCGCAGCAACGGCAGCGGCACGTCCCTGGTGCCAAAGATGATGCCGACGATGAACATCACGGTGATCGGGATGGCGGTCCAGAACGGTGAGCGGAAACGCCAGGCGAGCAGACCGGCGACCAGGGCGGTGACGTAGGCGCTGAGGAAGGGGACGACCAGCATGCCCGCACGCAGGCCGACCGGCGGGGCGACGGTGAGTACGTCCTTCCAGGACAAGACGACGCCGGCCAGCAGGGTGCGCAGTGATTCGAGGTTGGGCAGGAAACCCGAGGTGGCCTCCGCCGGGGTGGCCAGGGGCGTTCCGGCGATCAGGTAGATCGCGATGCCCAGGCCTGCCGCCGGCAGGAATCCCCACCGGTAGCGGACGATGACGTAGGACAGGACCAGGCCAAGCACCACGCCACCGAATCCGGCCAGCAGGTAGTGGCTGTCACCGCCGAAGGCGGCATCCAAGCCCAGGACCCCCAACCCGAGGCAGATCAGCAGGACCGCCGCATCGATGGCGCGGTGGGCGGAGGGCAGGTGGGAGCGCCACGAGACGGGGGCGCTCATGAGGCCACCTGGTGCAGGATCAGGGGCAGCTCGCTGAGTTGGCCGACGGTGATCACCGTCAGGTCCCCGATGGAAGCCCGGGCAGGTTCGGCTCCGGTCCCACAGCGTACGGCGAAGGCCCTGACCCCAACGGGTACGTGGGTGCTGGCCCGACGCAATTGCGCCGGGGTGGCGGCCGTACCGGTGATCAAGAAGAAGACCGAGGCGTTGGGCACCGCGTCGTTGGTGGTTCGTGAGAGGTCGATCAGGTCGTTGCGCCGGGCTGTGCCCTCGACCCGGGTGCAATCATCGAGCAGATTCCTGCCGGTCTGGGTGCGCAGCGGGCCCGCCTGGGTCAGTACCGAAAGGTTCCGTTGTTCACGGACCGCTTGGAGCCCAATCGAGGCGGCCACCGAGACGGCGAGTTCGAAATCATCAGACTCGACGTATTCCGCGGTGTTCGT
This sequence comes from Arthrobacter rhombi, assembly GCF_900163545.1. GTDB lineage: Bacteria > Actinomycetota > Actinomycetes > Actinomycetales > Micrococcaceae > Arthrobacter_H > Arthrobacter_H rhombi_A. The sequence continues at coordinate 248,490 of NZ_FUHW01000044.1, read as the reverse complement.
GGACAAGGCGATGGCCAGATGGGAGCGGCGGGTCTCTTCGAACTGACGGACCATCAGCTCGCCGGTGCGTGCGGTGGTTTTCCAATGGATATGACGCCGGTCATCTCCAGGAACATAATCGCGGAGGGCATGGAAGGAGACATCCGAGGAGGACAGCACCCGGGTTGGCTCCCCTTCCAGATCCTTGATGAACCCGGAACTGGTCCCGCCCAACGCCGTCGTCCGGGGGTGGACGAACAGGTCTTGGACCTCCGTCCATTTGATCTGTCGTCTCAGCAGCCCAAACGGATCCTGTCGGATGGAGCGCACCGGCCCCACGGCAATGACGGCCCGTCGGTGGGTGGGGATGGTGAACAGTTCCTCATGGACTGCTACGGGGGCCAACCGGGGGATCCTGAAGAACGCGGTGGAGGTACCGACCGGCAATTCCATGGCTACCGGAAGCAGTGCCTTCGTCGAGGCGTTCTGCACTTCCAACCCGCCCACGGCCCGGTCCCCTACGGCGACCCGGGTCCGGTTCAGATCCAGGGTGACCCGGAAGACCGAACGGCCCAGAATGAAGGCGATGGCCAACAGCAGGAGCAGCGCACCCATCAGGGCGGCAATCCTCGCTTCCTGCCAGCCGAAGACCCCACCCAAAACGGCCAAGGCCACGACGACGGCGGCCAGCAGCCAACCCAGTGGGCTCACCACGTCCGTGGCCGGTTCAATCCTGGGCAGGGCCCACCCGCTCAAGCGCTGCCAAAGGGGCTGGACTTCGAGCTTGATGAGCTGGCCGACTTGGGCCGTGAGGGACGCCGGATGCAGTCGGGAACGTTTTTTCTCCATTGGCTGCGTTCTGCGCGGCCCGTTGGACCCCCGCCGTGACCGGAACAGTCCCCCGAGGCCGGGGAACCGAGAAGACCCGGTCCTGGCCGACCGGCGACCGGAGTCCTGTGTCGGTGTGCTCATACTGAAGTGACTGCCTTCCGGACCGGGCTACGCGCGGGAATCTGCGTCGGCCCGCTGCTGCGGTGCCGCGGTCACGGACAGAATCCGGGCCAGGACGGACTCCGGGGTTGCCCCGGCAAACTCTGCTTCGGGGTCCATGACGAACCGGTGCGTCCACACGAACGGCGCAAGTTCCTTCACATCGTCGGGCAACACGTAGTTGCGGCCTTCCGACGCGGCCCACACCTTGGCGGCACGGACCATGGCCAAGGCGCCACGGACGGAGACCCCCAACCGGGTTTCCTCGGCCGCACGGGTCTGCTCGGTCAGTTCGGCAACATAGTTCAGCACGGACTCATCAACATGCGCGCTGGTGGCCAAATCGGCCATATCGGCGACGGCGCTGGTGGTGATCAGCGGTTTCAGCGCCAACGACCTGTCCCGGGTGGAGGCACCGGAGAGCAGGGCCACCGTGGAGGCCCGGTCCGGGTAACCGATGGACGTCTTGATCAGGAAGCGGTCCAGTTGTGCTTCGGGAAGCCGGTAGGTACCTGCCTGCTCAATCGGGTTTTGTGTCGCAATGACCATGAAGGGCCGCTCTTGGGTGTACGTTTTGCCATCCACGCTGACGCGGGCTTCTTCCATGACTTCCAGCAGCGCCGACTGGGTTTTGGGCGAGGCACGGTTGATCTCATCGGCCAGCACGATATTGGCGAAGATCGGCCCCTGGTGGAATTCGAAGAGCTGGCTCTTCTGGTCATAGATCGTGATGCCCGTAACGTCCGACGGCAGCAGGTCGGGGGTGAACTGAATGCGCGAGTTCGAGCCCTGGACGGTGGCCGCCAGCGAACGGGCCAGCATTGTTTTGCCGGTGCCCGGGGCATCCTCGAGCAGCACGTGCCCTTCCGAGAGCATGGCCGTGAGGATCAACTTGATCACGTCGGGTTTACCCAAGATGGCCTGACCGACATTGGCCACCAGCTTCTCGAAAGTGCCGGCAAACCATTCGGCCTGCTCGTTGGTCATCGTCATTATCGGCTGTGCCTTTCATCGGCAATCGTGGTGTTTGTTCCGGTGGACATAAACAGGACGGAGATCTTCACCATCCGGTGACGGCCTGGGACCAGACCCCGTCCACCTTGGCGTAGAGCGGCTCCTTCTGCGTCTTCGCCCCGTGATAGCACTCGGCCTGCCCCTTGGCCTCTCCAGCGGAGTTTGTCCTGATCAGGGTGCCGGTGCTCGTGCTGAATTTATGGCGGGATCCGGACTTGGTGTTATAGCACTGAATCCGGAAACTGCTGCTGGGTGAGAACTCCTCGAGCTTGACCTTGAAGTAATAGCAGTTGATGCTGCAATCATTCTTCGTCACGGGGTTGCCCCGCGATAGATGCACCGTGGGTTCGGGCGGATCGGGTTTCTTATTGGAGGTTTCGCTGATCGATTTGCTCAGCGAATGCTTCCCCTCGGAATCGGTGGCCGTGACGGTCAGTTTCCGGGTGGTTTCCCACCCGACATTGACCTTCTCACTGCCGTCATTGGGGGTCGATGTTCCGCTGATGCTCGTTTTCAACGTCACCGGCCGGCCGTTGGCGTAGTCACTGGACTTCGAGTTCCAGGTGAATTTGATCCAGTCGTCTCCGTGGGAAGCTGAACGCCCGCCGCCGTCCTTCAACGGACCGTAGGAGCTCGTGCTGTTCGAAGCGGGGCTCGAATCGGCTGCGCCGGCCGCGTTAAGCGCCCTGACCCTCCACGAGTGGGACGCACCATTGGCGTTGGTGGTGATCACCGAGCCGGGGCCGCCGATCGACGTCCAGGACCCGCCGTCGGTGGAGTACTGGTAGCCGGTGATGGACGAACCATTGGCACCGGGCTTCTGGAAGGAGAGTTTGACCTTGTTGTTGGTTCCCGTGGCCTGGGCCGTGGGCTTGCCAATGGTCTTGGGCCGGCCATAAGGGGTCACTGCCGTCGACTTCCCGCTCGCAGGCGAGGTGCCGACCTTGTTCTTCGCCGTGACGGAGAACGTATAGGACCCGGTGGTCTTCAGCCCGGTCACCGACTGTTTTGTGGTCCCGGACGAGATCCCGTCGATGGTTTTGACGGTTGACCCACCCGCAAGGACTTTCAAGGTGTAGCCCTGGATGGGGGCGCCGTTGTTCCCGGGGGCCTTCCAGCTCACATTGACGACCCCGCCATTCACCGCCGATTCGGCGCGTACTGCGACGGGGGCCGTCGGCTGGAAGGGTTTGCCTGCTGGAATCACCGAGGACGAATAGTTGCTCCACTGCGAGGGCTTATCTGCCTTATTAACTGCCCTGACCCGGAACTGGTAGGACACCCCGTTCTTCAGGCCCTTCCAGGTATGGCTGGTCCCGGTGACTCCGGTGACCTGACTGACGCCGGTGGCCGGTGCCGGGGAGATTTCCAACGAGTAGCTGGTCACTGCCGAACCCCGGCTGACCGGTGGTGCCCAGTTCACGGTGGCTTGTTCGTCACCTGAGCTACTGGTCGGGGCCCCGGGCTGTTCCGGCTCGACATCGGGGCGGGCATCTGCCGAAGAGGCGGAGGCACTTGATTCACCGACGGCGTTGGTGGCGGTCACCGAGAAATTGTAGACGTGGTCGTTCTTCAACCCGTTGATGGTGCAGGTAGTGGTCGCACAGCTCTGCTCCACACCGTCACCGGAGACCGTGTAGGACTCGATCGGGGAGCCGTTGTTCGAGGGGGCATCCCAACTGAGAACTGCCTTGGAATCACCGGTGGATTCGACCAACGGCAGACCGGGAGCCTCGGGCTTTCCCTTGACGTTCAAGGTCACGGTGCCGTCGACCTGACGGTCGGGATCCTCGGTCACGTCCCCGATCGTGTACTGGACCGTCATCGTGCCGACGAAGTCCTGATCCGGGGTGATGGCCAACTGATCCCCGCGGATTTCCGCCCCGCCATCTCCCTGCTGCCCGGTGGCGCCAATGATCTTCAGCGGCCCCTGATCCTCATAGGGGTTGTGGTCGTTGGCCAGGACGTCGACGACCACTTTTTTGCCCTGCTGGGCGTCCTCGACGGTGTCAGCTACGGCCACCGGCAGTTCACGGGTGGAGGCGAGCACGTTCAGCGTGATGCTCGCCGACACGGCATCGTTGTGCCCGTCGCTCACCGAGACCTTCACCGAGCCCTTGCTGCCCTTGGGGGTCTTCACATCGGCGGAGGCGGTGAGGAAGTGGCCGTCCACCAGTTCGGTCTTGACCCCCTCGATGTTCTGCTCTCCGACAGAGAATTCGAGTTCGTCACCGTCGGGGTCACTGGCGATCTGACTCAGATCCAACCGGGCCGGGTCCTCGCCCTGGGCCACATCGAGCGAGTTGGACTGGATGCTGGGAGCCTCGTTGTCTTCCGGACGTGGCAGCACCTTGATCGGGATGGAGAGCACGCTATCGAGCCCATCACGGTCATCGGGCCCGGAACCGTCGGTGACCTCCACGGTCACCGATGCGGGGCCCGAATATTCCTTGGCTGATTTGAAGGTCAGCTCGGTGGCGGAACGGACCAGTTTGCCGTCGTTCTCCGGAACGGAGGACACCTTGGACTCATCGGTCAGTCGGGGCTGATGTCCGTCACGAACCTGCACCAGTTCCTCGAGGTCGAGTTTCAGGCTCTCCCCGGCCATCACTTCCTGCGGCTTATCGCTGCGCAGCACGGGACGTGCTCCGCCGACCCCCGGAACGATGGCGAAGGCCGTGGAGCTGAGGTCGTCCTGGTCGGTGATCGTGTAGGCAATGACCTGGGAATCGTCGGTCAGTTTGACCTTCAGCTGGTTGTCCTGGGTGACATTGGCCGTGGCCGGATCATCCGGCAAGGTGATGTCCAGATCCTCGATCCGACCATCGGGATCCTCATCATTATCGAGAATGGGTAGGGTGACATCTTCCTTGCCGACCACTTCCTGCAGCGAGGCATGGTCGTCACGGGCGATCGGGGCCAGGAGCTTGGCTTCCGGATCCGCTTCCACGGTGAGTGTGGCGCTGGCTGTTCCGCCGCGGCCGTCGGTGATCGTATATCTCACCGACAGGGACCCCTTCTGCTTCGGGGAGGTCACCACGATCCTGCCGTTGGAAACCTTGGCGTCCACGCCGTTGGACGTCTGCACGTCATCGACGAGGGTGATCTGGTCGCCGTCCGGGTCGGTGTCATTGCTCATGACGTCCACCGCTACCGGCCGATCGGGGCGGACCGTGATGGAGTCGTTCACGGCCACCGGCGGGTTATTCGTCGTGGAGAGCGGGGCAACACCGACCATCACGGTGCCCGTCGCCCGGGCACCCAACCGGTCTTCGACGACGTAGGAGAACACGTCCGTCCCACTGGAGTTCCTGCTGGCGGTGTACTCGATGGCCGAACCCTTGACCTTTGCCGAGCCCAGCTGGGGGGCACCGCCGAGCTGGACGAGCGTCACCGAGTCCCCGTCGGGGTCGATTCCACCCAACGGGACGGCAATGGCGGTGGTTCCGCCGGCGAAGACCCGCCCGGTGATCTGTTCGGGTGAGGGTGGGGCGTTATCGGCCACGTCCACTGGCTGGACGTGGAAGTTCACGCGGGCGTTGGCTTCCTGCCCGTCGGGCCCGGCCACGGTGTAGACGGCGGAAACGTTATGCGGTTTGCCGTCGAATTCGCCGGCGCGGAAACGCACGGTGCTATCGGCGACGCTGATCAGCGATCCCTTGCCCAGGTCTTCGGCTTCCTTCAGGTCCGGAAGCAGCGTCAACTCCGCACCGTTGGGGTGTATGTCGTTCTCCAGGACGTCGACGGTGGCGACGTCCCCGGCCCGGACGACGACGTCGTCGGTGTTCGGCCGGGGCGGATCGAGCTTGGGCGGTGCCGGGACGGGGATCACATTGATCTCCCCGGTGGACACCCCACTGCCGTTGGACACCGTGTACTGGACCTTTTTCGGTTCGGTGAGACCGCGGACATCGGTGATCCGGACGAAACTGTTGCGTTCCACGGAGACGGTGAACGGAGCGTCGTCGGCTACGTCGGCACCGGTGAGGACCAGGACTCCGCCGGCGGGGTCGGAGTCGTTGCCCAGGACGTTGACCAGCACGTCCTGTCCTGCCGGCAGCAGGGCCACGTCGCGGACGGCGATGGGGTTGCCCGAGTTCTGTTCGGGGTCCTTGATGTCGATGCGCACCAGGCCGGGGGCACTGGCCGGACCGTTGGTGGCCACGTATTTGGCGTAGAAGGTCCCGGTCCGTTCACCGCGGATGGTCACCGTGCCGGTATCCGTATTGCTCTTCACCTCCACGCCATTGACCGATTCGACGGTGGCCAGGCGCAGTTCAGAGCCGCCAGGATCAAGATCGTTCTTCAACGGTGAGAACGTCACTTCTTCGCCGACATTCGCCGTGACGTGGTCGGTCGCGGTCACCGGCGGGGTCGCCGTTTTGGGCAGGACCTCCACGACGACACGCCCCTGGGCTCCTTCGCGCCCGTCGGAGACCTGCACGGTGATTTCCTTGCGTCCGACCTTCTTGCCGTTGTCCTGGAAGGTCAAGGCGCCATCGGGGCGAATGCGGATGATGTCCTTGTCATCACTGGAGCCACCCAGCAGTTGCAGGTCATCACCATCGGGGTCGATCCAGTCACTGAGGATGTTCTGGGTGACGGCTTCGCCTTGTTGGACCCGCAGGGTGGTGACGCGTTCCTGGCTGGGTTTGTGGTTTTCGTCCTCGGGGACGACGCGCACGGTGGCCTTCTCGGTCGCCTCTCCGCCTCGCCCATCGTCGGCCCGATAGGTGAAGGAGGTGCTACCGGTGGCGTCCTCGGGCACGACCATCTGGAACCCTGTGCCGTCGTTGACTTCTTGCAGGGTGCCCAGGGTGGGCTGTTTGCCGTCCAGCGAAGCAGTCAGCAGGTCGCCGTCGGGGTCGACATCGTTGAAGAGCACCGGAAGGGCCGTGGTGCGTCCGGCCCGGACACCGAAGGAATCGGGTTTGGTGATGGGCTTCTTATTCTTCTCGGTGCGGTTGGGCAGTTCGATGGCGTCGGTGACTTCCTTGGAGTCTTCCTTCTTCGCCTCGCCCTTGCCCTTGGGAGGTTCCAAATCGCTCCAGTTGCTCACGATCTGCATGCCGTCGTTGACCAGCCACACCTGCCCTGAGGTGACGTCATTGAGCACGACGACGTCACGGTTGACCCGGAACTGCAGGTCGGCGCCGCCCGGTAGCTCCGGCACCTGCCGGTTGACGTCTTGGGAGTCGTCATCACAATCACGCACGTATTGGGCGCTTCCCTGCCAGGCCGCATAGGTGCATTCACCGACCCTGACCGGCTGGATGGCGGTTCCGCTGGCTTTCAACGGCAGGTATTCGGTTTCCCCTCCCCCGAGCGGGACATCGGCCAATTTATTGCCCAAGGCGATCACCGCATGGTCGGTATCGGGGCCGGGGGCCTGGAGTTGGCCGCCTTCGGGGTCGACGACGGTACTGGTCTTCCCCGCCGAGGTCGTGACCTTGCCCGTCTTTTCATCGAAGAGCACGGCGGTGTCGCCGACCACGCTGAGCTGCGCCTCCGAGGCATCCCCCAACTCCTCGACGTCCTGTTCACTTTCCTGGGTGAAGCTGCCGTCGGACTCGGCGACCCAACTGAAGAATTTATGCGCTTCGACGTCCACCGCCCAGACCGTGTCATCGGTCCCGACGGCGGTGAGGACCTGGCCCTTGGCCTCGAGCAAAGGAGGCGTGTCCTGGGAGGCGAAACCGCCGAGGTTCTCCGTCGCCGTGGCATAGACGACGCCGTGATCGGCGTCGGTGACCGAGACGACGTCGGAGCCGTAGGAGAAGGATGAGTTGGCCGGCAGGGCGTTATCGTCGGCGAATTGGACCATGGCCGGATCGATGGTGGTCAGCGCGCCTTGTTCCAGGTTGCGCACGAAGACGTGCTCGGCGTCCTGCTCCAGATCGTAATCGGGCAGCGGTGTCAGCACGCCGCCGTCCAGGGTCTTGGACTGGTAGTTGAGGTGGCCGACCTTATTGAGCTCCTTATTCACCACCCAGACACCGCCGTCGTTCAGATCGACGTCAGCTGTCTTGAACCCCGGATAGATGATGGCCCCGGTGATGGCCAGCGCGGAGACCGCCGAGACGGCAGCCACCTTGAATCCCGTGCTTTTACCCGGATTCGCACCCCATCGGGACATACCTGTAGTTCCTCATCACCGTCAATTTTTGTTCGGCACCCAAAGGAACAGAACCAGCCACCGTAGATCATAACGGATGGAAGAAAACCGTGACATGGGGAGAACTCCCCATCCCGTGGCCCGGGAGATCAGTCCAGGACGAGCCCTGCGCCCTCCCCCATGGACAAGACCACGGGGTTGATATCCCCGAAACCACGGACCTGCGTGGTCGGTTGCGGGTCCAGGACGAAGCGGTCGTCGCCTTCCAGGGTGCCCGCGGTGACGGAATCGGTCCAGACCGTCCCGGGGTCGGCGAGCGCCGTCAGTCGTGAGGCCAGGTTCACGGTCGGCCCGTAGACATCTCCCAGTCGGGAGAGGATGCGCCCCCAGACGATGGAGACCCTGGCCTTGGGCAGGAAGTCGTCGTTGGCGAATTCGGTGGCCAGGGTCAACGAGATCTGGGCCCCGGCCTGCGGGGTTTCGGCGATGAACAGGACCTCGTCCCCGATGGTCTTGACCAGACGGCCGCCACCGATGGAGATGATCTCGGCACATTTGTTCTCGAAGCGCTGCACGGTCTGCGCCAGGGTGCGTTCGTTCATCCGGCGCGACAGCGAGGTATAGGAGACCAGGTCAGCGAACCCGACGGCACGGGCCAACGGCAACGGGGCGTCGTCTTCGCTGCCATCGCGGCCCTCTTCGCTGGAGGCCAACCCCGTTTCGGCACGGACGCCTAGACGGTGGACCGCCGCGTTCAACTGGCGGCGCCAGGAATAGACCAGCAGCTTCTCCAAGGGATCCACCAGATCCGGGAGGCGGTCCACGAGCCGGCGTCGGGCTTCGGGATCGCTGACACCCTGGTTTTGGACCATGTCCTCGACCAGCGCCTCGATCTGCCAGACGACCATCCTGTCGGTCATCTGTCCGATCGACCGGGTGATGGAGACTGCCGCCTCCTCCGTGAGCACCGAACTACGCACATTGCCCACGATCGTGCGCAAGGCTTCGAGATCGACCTCGGTGAAGGCGACGTCGTCGTCCCCCAGGTTGGGGAAGCCCAGGGCTCGCCACAGCTTCCGGGCACTGAGCAGCGAGATCCCGGCAGCGGCAGCGGCCTCGCGACGGCGCATGGTGCGTTTGGCCCCGAGCAGCAGTTTTTCCAGATCCTGGGCGGACTCCTTGACCTTTTCGCGTTCCAGCGCTTGGGCCAACGGCAACGCCCGGGTTTCGGGTCCGGCATCGGGGCTCAGCTGCGGCAGGCCCCCGGTGGACGTCCCCAGCGAGGATGATCCCTGATCTGCCAGGTCCAGGTTGGCCGTGTCCGGGTGCGCAGGCTCGGTGGCCGGCTCCGGCGATGCGGGCTCCTGGTCCTCCGCAGCTTGCTCGGCCCGCTGCCAGGGGGCCAACGGCAGAATGGGGAGGGCCGCGGTCCTGGGTAGGGGCTCCCGGCCCGGTGTTGCGGCGCTTTCCGCCCGCTCATCACCGGCGTCCTGCCCATCATCCATGTCCGATCCCATCCACGCGTTCCTCTGTACCAATTCCTACACCATCGAACCCCATCGTTCTGGGTAAACGCTCAATGGCCGTCACCACCAGCTCCCGGACCCGGTCGATCCGCGGCAGATGCGGGATACGGACCGGCCCGTTGGCCGTCTCCAGCACCAGGGCCCCCGAGCCGCTCGCCCGTTCAAACAATTTCTGGCTGGTCTTCAGGGTCCTGACGAAGGCCAGCGGCAATTCCCACTGGTTCTTGGCCCCGACACCCCGGCGCACGACGATGCGTTCGTTCGTCAAAAAGACCAGGGTTCGTCTCCATCGAATCACCGGGATGATGCTCCAGGCCAGCAGAAGCACTCCGGCAACGATGGGGATGACCACCTGCAATAAGGGCACGGTCTCCACCACGGCATCCGGCAGGTCGTTGCGGGTCAGGGTCCCCAGGGCGAAGGCGCTCAGGGCCGCCAGCACGACGAAGACGACGGCGGGACGGTTCAGGACACGACGATGCGCACGGGTCTTGAAGATCACCCACTCGTTCTCGGCCAGTCGCAGCCTCATCTGCTTTTCCTTCCATCGCCTGGGCGTCGCGCCCCAGGTCATATCCAATTCTAGGCGGGAGACCCGATGGCCTGGATCAGGCGTAACGTCCGTCGGTGCGGCGCAGGTGCACGACGTCTCCGGCACGGATGGACGTCGTCGTCCCGTCGGCAGTCCTGACGTTCAGCGCCCCGTCCGGCTCCAACCCGACGGCGGTGCCTTCCAGGGTGGACCCCGAAGGGAGTTCGGCCCGGATCGGTGCCCCGAGGGTGGCCATGGACCGGGCGACCCGTTCGAGCAGTGTGGCGTCGCCGTCGATCGCGTCCCCCGCCCGGCCGCCGGCCCGCAGGAAGCCGTGATAGAGCCGGGAGACCCGGCGCAGGTAGTCGCCCAGCAGGGCCGTCGTGTCCACCGTTCGGGCCCCTTCAAGGAGCAGTGAGGTGGCGGTGGGCACGGGGAGTTCTTCCCTGCTCAGGGTGACGTTGACCCCCGAGCCGACGACGACGGCGGAGCCTCCCGGGGCGGGAACCAGGTTGGCCAGGACTCCGGCGATCTTGCTTCCGGAGACGATCACATCATTGGGCCATTTGAGCTCGGCGGGGACACCGGCGCATTCCCGCAGGGTCTCGGCCAAGGCCGTGGCGCAGAGCATGGACATCCAGGCGTAGGTCTCCGCGGTGGCGGGCCGGCCTCCGGGTGTCGGGCGGAACAGGAGGCTCACCGCCAAGGAACTGCGCTCGGGTGCCTGCCAGCTGCGGTCCATCCTCCCTTTTCCTGCCGATTGGAAGTCGGTGGCCAGCGCGCTGATTTGTGGCCACTCCTCGGGGGCTGTGGTGAAGGCAGCGGCCAGGTCGGTATTGGTCGAACCCGTGGATTCCACGACGTCCAGCCGGGCGATGGTCCCCGGCCCGACCAGATCACGGCGCAGGGCCTCGGCATCCAAGGGGGCACGCAGGGCTGCTGATTCGTTCATGGTTTCCAGCCTAGTCCGAAGCCCCCGTGGCGGGCCGACCGTGTCGGTGCGGCCCGCCGGGGCGGCCAGGGGATCAGAGGAACATATCGGGAACCAACTGGTCCTCCGGCGCCCCCATGCTGTAGCCGGTGAAGTCGGTGACTCCCTCACCGCGCAGAACCTCTTCGTCGATGAAGAAGTTCCCGCTGCATTCGCTGGCGGGCCGGGCCAGGATGACCGCTGCGGCGTCGGAGACGATGGCTTCCTTGCGGGCCCCGCGGATCAGCTGCTCCCCACCGGGCATGTTCCGAATGGCTGCGGTGTTGATGAGCGTGGCCGGCCACAGCGAGTTCACGGCGATCCCGTCACCGCGCAGCTCCTCGGCCAGACCGAGCGTGGTCATGCTCATCCCGTATTTGGCCATGGTGTAGGCGAGGTTGGCGCCGGCCCATTTCGGGTCCAGGTTCAGCGGTGGGGACAAGGTGAGGATATGCGGGTTCTCCGAGCGGCGCAGGGCGTCCAGGCTCAACTTGGAGAGCAGGAACGTGCCGCGAACGTTGATGTCATGCATCAGGTCATAACGTTTCATCGAGACCGCATCGGTGGTGGACAGGTCGATCGCCGAGGCGTTGTTCACGACCATGTCGATGCCACCGAATTCGGCGACGGTCGCCTCGACCGCGGACTGCACGTCGTCGTCGTTGCGCACGTCGCCGACGATCGGCAGGGCGCCAACGCCGTGGGCTCGGATCTGTTCGGCTGCCGTGTAGACGGTGCCTTCAAGGGTCGGCTGGGCCGTGGCGGTCTTGGCCATCAAGGCGATATTCGCTCCGCCGGCTGCCAGTTCCAAGGCGATGGCGAGTCCGATGCCGCGGCTTCCACCGCTCATCAGGACCGTACGTCCTGCAAAGGGGCGGGCTCCGTCGACGGCGTCGGCTACGGGGTTCTGGGGTACTGGTGACTCGGTCATGACCCCAGCCTACGGGAAATCCCTCCCAAAGGTTACCCGTCAGTAACAAGAAGTTTCTGCCCCGAACCAGCTGAGCGCCACGCGGCGACTTTGTAGGGTTCCTACAGCCGACACGACGCCGCACGTCACTAGACTGAGCTTGAGGGCACACTGATTGTGCCATTCCTACTACTTTCAAACAGACGGGAGTCTCCCGCATGAGCGAGACCGGCCTCCAGGCACCGGACGAGCAGATCGACCTGTCCACTACCGCGGGCAAGATCGCCGAATTCCGGCGCCGGCAGTCGCAGTCGCTGACCCCCTCCGGACCGGAAGCGGTGGAGAAGCAGCACGCCCGCGGCAAGAACACCGCCCGCGAGCGCATTGAGCAGCTCATGGACGAGGACTCCTTCGTTGAATTTGATGCCTTGGCAGTGCACCGCTCCACGGCCTTCGGCATGGATGCCAAACATCCCCTCGGCGACGGCGTCGTCTCCGGGCACGGCACGGTCGATGGCCGCCTCGTGGCCGTCTACTCCCAGGACTTCACCGTTTTCGGCGGCTCACTGAGCAAGGTCAACGGCGAGAAGATCGTCAAGGTCCAGGAATTCGCCCTGCGCAATGGCTGCCCGGTCGTGGGCATCAACGACGGCGGTGGGGCACGGATCCAGGAGGGTGTCGCCTCGCTGGCGATGTTCGCCGACATCTTCCGCAACAACGTCCACGCCTCGGGCGTCGTCCCCCAGATCTCCCTGATCCTTGGCCCCTGCGCCGGTGGTGCCGCCTACTCCCCCGCGCTGACCGACTTCGTGGTGATGGTGGATAAGACCAGCCACATGTTCATCACCGGCCCCGACGTCATCAAGACGGTCACCGGCGAGGAAGTCGACATGGAGACCCTCGGCGGTGCCCGCCAGCATAACGCCAACACCGGCACCGCCAGCTACCTGGCCACCGACGAATCCGATGCCATCGATTTCGTCAAGGAACTGTTGGACTACCTGCCCAGCAACAACCTCACCGAGGCGCCGCCCACGGAATTCGAGGAGGAACTGAGCGTCACCGAGGATGACCTGGACCTCGATCTGCTCATCCCGGATTCCGCCAACCAGCCCTATGACATGCGTACCGTCATCGAACACATCGTCGACGACGGCGCCTTCCTGGAAATGCAATCGCTCTACGCGCCGAATGTGATGATCGGCTATGCCCGCGTCGAGGGCCGCAGCATCGGCATCGTTGCGAACCAGCCGATGCAGTTTGCCGGCACGCTGGACATCGCCGCCTCGGAAAAGGCAGCACGCTTCGTGCGCCATTGCGACGCCTTCGGCCTGCCGATCCTGACCCTGGTGGACGTGCCCGGCTTCCTGCCCGGCAAGGACCAGGAGTTCCAGGGGATCATTCGCCGCGGCGCCAAACTCCTCTTCGCCTACGCCGAGGCCACCGTCCCGAAGCTGACGGTCATCACCCGCAAGGCCTATGGCGGCGCGTACATCGTCATGGGGTCCAAGAAACTCGGTGCAGACCTGAATCTGGCCTGGCCGACCGCGCAGATCGGTGTCATGGGTGCCCAGGGTGCCGTCAACATCCTGTACCGGCGCGACTTGGCAGCGGTTTCGGCCGCGGGCGGGGACGTCGAAGCACGCCGGACCGAGATCATCGACGACTATGAAACCGAGCTGCTCAACCCCTACCAGGCGGCAGAGCTCGGGTACATCGACGCCGTCATTGCCCCCTCGGACACCCGGACCCAGATCGTTCGCGGGCTGCGGGCCCTGCGCGATAAGCACGCCTCACTGCCAGCCAAAAAGCATGGGAACATCCCGCTGTGACCGGATCAGCACACAATGAGAACGACGCCGCTGCTGCCGCGCCGCTCTTCGCCGTGGTCCGAGGAAACCCGGACGACGTGGAGGTGGCCGCGCTGACAGCGGTCCTGGCCTGCCTTCCGGGCACCAGCCAGGAGCCCAACGGCGCCGATGCGGCGACCTCCCGACGCGAGGTGATGCGCAACCAAGCCTGGCAGCGCCGTCATTTGGCGGGCCAGCCGGGCCCCTGGCGGAGCGGTCGCTCCTAGCGGGCCACTGCTCCCTCCGCGGAGGTCGCTGCCTGATCTTCAGCACCTGCTTCACTTGCGGTTAGGCTGTGCACTATGACCAACGCCACATCCGCAGCCACCCGTGCCCCCAGCGCCATCGATGCCGTCGCCGACCAGTTTTTCGACCGCCTCATCGCCCTCGCCCCCGATTTCGCCACCTCACTGGGCATCCCCGGCCACGAAACCGGATATTCCGACTACTCCCCCGCCGGCCAGCAGGCCTATGTCGAGGCCGTCCGCACCACGCTCCAAGCCCTCGAAGGCCTGGAGCCGGTCGACGACGTTGATGCCATCACCCTGGACGCCATGCGCGAACGACTCGGCCTGGACCTTGAACTTGACGCCACCGGGATCACCCAGCTGAACAACATCGCCAGTCCGGCCCAGGACATCCGGGCGATCTTCGATCTGATGCCCACCGACACCACCGAGCAGTGGCAGCACATCAGCGGTCGGCTCGCCAATGTTTCAGGAGCCATCGACGGCTATATCGCCTCGCTGCGCAAAAGCCGCGACGAGGGCCATGTGGCGGCCCAGCGCCAGGTCCGCATTGTCATGGAACAGACCCGCGACTACGCCAAGGCCGGCGGTTTCTTCACCTCCCTCGCCGCCGAGGCACCCACCGCTGCCGGGGAACCGGCGGCAGCGCTAGGGGATGAACTCTCCACCCATGCCGCCGAGGCGGCCGCAGCCTATGCCCGCCTGGCCGACTTCCTGGAAACCGAACTTCTGCCCTCAGCCCCGACCAAGGATGCCGTGGGCCGGGAGTATTATGCCTTGTGCTCACGGCAGTTCATCGGTGCCGAGATCGACCTGGACGAAACCTACGACTGGGGCGTCGCCGAACTGGACCGACTCATCACCGAACAGGAGATGGTGGCCGGGCAGATCAAGGCGGGCGCCTCCATCGTCGAAGCCAAGGAGATCCTCAACGCCGACCCACAGCGCCAGCTCAAGGGCACCGAGGCGCTGAGGACCTGGATGCAGGAAAAGGCCGACGCGGCAGTGGCCGCCATGGAAGGGGTCCACTTCGAGATCCCCGAAACCATGCGCCGCCTCGAATGCATGATTGCCCCCACCCAGGAAGGGGGCATCTACTACACCGGCCCCTCCGACGATTTCAGTCGTCCGGGCCGCATGTGGTGGTCCGTTCCCGCAGGTGAGGACGACTTCACCACCTGGTCCGAGACGACCACGGTCTACCACGAGGGCGTTCCCGGCCACCACCTGCAGGTCGGCACCGCCACCTACCGCAAGGACACCCTGAACAACTGGCGCCGTAACGCCTGCTGGGTCTCCGGCCATGGTGAGGGCTGGGCCCTCTATGCCGAACGGCTGATGCTGGACCTGGGCTACCTGGCCGATCCGGGCGACCATATGGGCATGTTGGATATGCAGCGGATGCGTGCGGCCCGCGTGGTGTTCGACATCGGCGTCCACCTGGAACTGGACATGCCAGAACGCTGGGGCTCCGGCCCGTGGACCCCCGAGAAGGGGTACGACTTCCTGTCCAAGCATCTGGACATCTCCGAGGGCCAGCGCCAATTCGAGTTCACCCGCTACCTCGGCTGGCCCGGTCAGGCCCCCTCCTACAAGGTGGGCCAGCGCCTCTGGGAGCAGATCCGCGATGCCCGTCGCGAGACCGAAGGCGATGACTTCGACCTCAAGGCCTTCCACAGCCAGGCACTGAACATGGGGTCGGTCGGTTTGGACACCCTGCGCCGGGCCCTGCTGCCTGCTGGCTGAGGCAGGAGGCAAGGCCCACATCGGAATCGGGAATGAACCCGCCAATCCCTTGCAGGACAAGGGATCGGCGGCGCCACCCGCGGGACAGCAATACAGCACCGCGTCATAAAGTGAAATATTAACTCTTCGGGGTGTACCTTCCGGCCCTACGGTCGTTTCGTGAGCACATCAACCAAACCCCACCGCATATTGCCCCGCTGGGTGACCGCCTTCGGCCCCCAGATCGTCGCGGGCCTGGTCCTCGGCGTCGTCCTCGGACTGGTCGCCAAATACACCGGTAGCACCGCCGAGTCCCCCAACGCCCTGGGCGCCACCTTGGACACGATCGGATCCAGCTACGTCTCGCTGCTGCGCGCGGCGGTCATCCCGCTGGTGTTCTTCGCCGTGGTCGCCTCCATCGCCAACCTCTCCCAGGTCACCAACGCCGCCCGCCTGGCCTGGCGGACCATCCTCTGGTTCGGCATCACCGCGCTGATCGCCGTGCTGATCGGCATGGGACTAGGCACCTTCATCCGTCCCGGTGCCAACACCGGCCAAGGAGCCCCTGAGGATTACGTCGGCAAAACCGGCGACTGGTGGGCCTTCCTCACCGGATTGATCCCGGAGAACTTCCTGGGTCTGGAAACCAGCAGCAAGGTCGCCGAATCCGGTGACGTCTCCACGAGCCTGTCCTTCAACGTCCTCCAGGTCCTGGTCATCGCCGTGGCCGTCGGCATCGCGGCCCTGAAAATCGGTTCCGCGGCCAAGCCCTTCCTGGATCTGAGCGCCTCGCTGCTGTCGATCATCCAGAAGATCCTGTGGTGGATCATCCGGCTGGCGCCGCTGGGCACCGTCGGACTGATCGGCAACGCGACAGCCTCCTACGGCTGGGACACCATGGGTGCGCTGGGCAAGTTCGTCATTGCCATCTATCTGGGTCTGGCTCTGGTGCTGTTCGTGGTCTACCCGATCCTGGTCAAGGCCCACGGCCTGGGCGTGCGTTCCTACTATTCGGGGGTCTGGCCCGCGGTCCAGCTCGGCTTCGTCTCCCGTTCATCGATCGGCACGCTGCCACTGACCCAACGCGTGACCGAACGCAACCTCGGGGTCCCACGCGGCTACGCCTCGTTCGCCGTCCCGTTGGGCGCGACGACCAAGATGGACGGCTGCGCCGCGATCTACCCGGCCGTCTCGGCGATCTTCGTGGCCCAGTTCTTCGGCATCGATCTGGACGTCACCCAATACATCCTCATCGCCATCGTCTCGGTGCTGGGCTCCGCCGCCACCGCCGGGACCACCGGCGCCGTGGTGATGCTGACACTGACCCTCTCCACGCTGGGCCTGCCGTTGGCCGGTGTCGGCCTGCTGCTGGCCGTGGACCCGATCCTGGACATGGGACGCACCGCGGTCAACGTCGCCGGACAGGCGCTGATCCCGGTGATCGTGGCCAAACGAGAAGGCATCCTGGACCACGACCTCTACAACGCTCCGCGCAACGGCACCCCCTTCGCCGATGAGTTCGAGTCCGCCCGCGCAGCCGAGGCCTCCGAGAAGGAAGAAACCCAGAACCCGGTACCGGTCCAGGCATCTTCCGCCTGCTGATCTTCAGCACGCTCACCACCGAGGGGCCCCGCACTGCCGATGCGCAGCGCGGGGCCCTCTTCGCTTCCTCCGCTTCTTCAGCTTCTTCCGCGTTCTTCCGGCACCCTCATCACCAACTTGCACAGTGTGCAAACTTGCACGTAGTGTAACGAAGGTGACTCCGCTTCCCGAATCCTCCACCAGTGGCCCCTCGCGCCGCGAAATCAACAAAACAGCCACCCGCGCCGCCATCGTCGACGCGGCCATGACGCTGCTGCGCGCCGAGGGCTTCGAAGCGGTGACCGCCGATCGGGTCGCCGATGCCGCCGGCGTCTCGCGGCGCACCTTCTTCAACTACTTCCCCTCCCTCGAAGCAGCCCTGAACGGCCCCACTGAGGCCTTCGTGGAACATGTCATCCAGCTCTTCGAGGCGCAGCCGCGCGAACTGCCGATCATGTCGGCCGCCGTGAACGCCCTGAACGGCATGGCCGATCGCAGTCTTCTGGCCCCGGTCGCCGAACTCGTCACCGTGTCCCACAGCAGTCCGCAACTGGACCGCCTGGAACTGGAATCCTGGAACGACTGCGCCGAACGCCTGGTGGCGATGATCGTGACCCGGGTTCCGTCCACCGACCCGCTGACCGCCTCGGTCTTCGCCAACTCGATCATCGGTGCCGGCCGCGCCGCCGTCGACTTCTGGATCGAACAGGCCGGCGGCGATCTCTCCGAGGCCTCCATCACCATCTTGCAGCAGCATCTGACCACAGCGCTGAGCCAACTACGCGATGGCTTCCCCACCCTGAACGTCCCGGCCACCCCGGCCCAGATCCGAGAGGCCTAAACCATGGCCACCTTCCTCTACAAACTCGGCCGCATGGCCTACCGCCGTCGCTGGGCCGTCCTCTCGGCCTGGATCGTGGGCCTGCTGGCCATCGGCCTGTCCGCCGGCGCCTTCATGGGTACCCTGACCAACAGCTTCTCCATCCCCGGCACCGAGACCCAGCGCGCGCTGGATACCCTCAAGAAGGAGATGCCCGAATTCTCGGGCGGCAGCGGTTCGATCGTCTACCAGACCTCCGACGGTAAGAAGTTCACCACGGACCAGAAGAAGGCCATTGGTACGTCACTGGACGAGCTCGAAGCCCTCCCGGATGTCCGGGAGGCCTCCAACCCCTTCACCACACAGAAGCAGCTGGACGACGCCCAACAAAAACTCGACGACTCCCAGCAGAAGCTCGACGACGGCGAAAAGCAACTCACCGACGGACGGCAGCAACTGGCGGACGGCAAGGACCAGATCGCCGACGCCAAGAAGGACATCGCCGACGGACGGCAGAAGCTCAAACCCGAACAAGCCAAGATCGACGACGGACGCGCCGAGCTCAAGGACGCGCAGACCAAACTTGACGGTGCGGCACAAGCCGGGGCCATCCCCCCGCGGCAGCTTGCCGCCCAGCGCGCCAAGCTGGAGGCCACCGAAAAGCAGCTCGATCAGGGTCAGGCCAAGCTCGATGCCTCGGCCCAGCAACTCGATGCCGCCGAACAGCAGATCACGGCGAAGGAATCCGAGGTCTCCGCGAGCGAGAAAAAACTCGAAAAGTCAGCGCAGAAGCTTGAGCAAGGCAAGAAGGATCTGGCCCTGGGCAAACGCCAGGCCAAATCCACCGATGGCATGCGCTTCGTCTCCCAGGACGGGACAACCGTTGCCGTCAATGTCTCCTTCACCGGCTCTGCCGATGCCCTGACCTCTGAAACCCGCGATGAGATCAAGGATATTGCCGGCGAAGCGACGTCCACCGGATTGAAGGTGGACTACTCCACGGAAATCGTCCAGGACATCTCCTCCATCTTCGGTTCGGCCGAGATCATCGGGCTGGTGATTGCCGCCGTCGTCCTGTTGGTGATGCTCGGAACGTTCGTCGCCGCCGGCCTGCCACTGCTGATGGCAGTCCTCGGCGTCGGAGCCGGTGTCGGCGGAACCCTTGCCCTGTCCAGTGTGATCGAGATGGCTTCGATCACTCCCGCACTGGCCCTGATGCTCGGGCTGGCCGTAGGCATCGACTATTCGCTGTTCATCGTGCACCGACATCGTCGACAGCTGTTGGACGGCATGGACCTGGAGGAATCGATCGGGCGGGCGACCGGCACCAGCGGCAACGCCGTGGTCTTCGCCGGCCTGACGGTGATCATCGCCCTCTCGGCGCTGGCCGTTCCCGCCCTGCCGTTCCTGTCGGTGCTGGGACTTTCGGCCGCCTTCACCGTGGCCATGGCCGTGCTCATCGCCATCACACTCACCCCGGCACTGCTGGGCTTCATCGGCCGCCGGCTCATCAGCAAGCGCGCCTGGCGCAAGGCTGCCGCCACGGCTGTCGCGCCGGCGACAGGCCCCGCCGACGACAGTGTCGATTCCGCAGCCCACCCCAATGCCGCGGGCAATCGCGGATGGGGTGCCTTCGTGACCAGGAAGCCGATCCTCATGGGTTTGATCGGCATCCTGTTGCTGGGCATCATGGCGATCCCTGCCCTGCAACTCCGCACGGCCCTGCCCGACGGCAGCGCGGAACCTGTCGATTCCAGCGCCCACCAGGCGTACGAACTGCTCAGCGATAAATTTGGTGCCGGCTATAACGGGCCCATCATCGCCTTGGCTGATCTGCCGGCCGGGTTGGACGCAGATGAAGCTGAAGCCAAGAACCTGGACATCGCTGACGAACTGCGCGGCATCAACGGAGTCGTCGCCGCAGTTCCCGTGGGCATCAACGATGACAACACGCTGGCAGTGCTGCAGATCGTCCCCGAGGAAGGCCCTGCCGACCCGGCGACCGAGCAAGTGGTCACCGACATCCGCAACGCTTCGTCGGGGATCGAAGCCGAGACCGGAGCACATCTGGCCCTGACCGGCCAGGTCACCGCGCAGATTGACGTCTCCGAGCGTCTGGCCGAGGTGTTGCCGCTCTACCTGGGCATCGTCGTCGGGCTCTCCCTGGTGCTCCTGCTGCTGGTCTTCCGTTCGGTGATCGTGCCGATCCTGGCCACTGGAGGTTTCCTGCTGTCCCTGATGGCCTCCTTCGGTGCCACGGTCGCGGTTTATCAATGGGGTTGGCTCTCAGGGATCTTCGGGGTGGCGACCCCGGGGCCGATCATGAGTTTCCTGCCGATCTTGCTGATCGGCATCCTCTTCGGCCTGGCCATGGACTACCAGGTGTTCCTGGTTTCGGGCATGCGGGAGTCCTTTGCCCACGGCGAGGACCCGAAGGCCGCCGTCCGCTCGGGGTTCGCTCATTCGGCCCCCGTGGTCACCGCCGCGGCACTGATCATGACCAGCGTCTTCGCCGGCTTCATCTTCGCCGAACTGACGATGATCCGGGCCATCGGCTTCGCGCTGGCGATTGGTGTGCTGCTGGATGCGTTCGTGGTCAGGATGACGATCACCCCGGCGATCATGCACCTGCTGGGGCGCCGCGCGTGGTACATCCCGAAGTGGCTGGATAAGGTCCTTCCCGATGTGGACGTCGAAGGCGCGAAGATCGCCGCACTGGACACGGCCGGCCCCGCGGGGGGCCCGGCCGGTGGATCAGACCCCGAGTCCGGCGGCCCCCACGGTGGAGGCGGAGACGACGGCAGCGACGACACCGGCGGACCGGGCCATCCCGCCCACCGTGCCGACACCCCGGTGGACGCATTACGGTAGGGGCATGAGCATGGACCCTTCCTCCCCCCGTACCGCCAACGCCGATCCCGCAGACCCCGGGGCCGAGGAGGAACCGCCACTGCTGGTGCTGGCCTCCCGCTCCCCGGGACGGGCCAGGATCCTGACGGACGCGGGCATCGACTTCGAGGCCATCGTCTCCGACGTCGATGAGGACGCTGCCGTGGCCGAGGCCGCCGAGCGTCTGGGAGGTTCACTGGATGCCCCGTCGATGGCGTTGCTGCTCGCCCGGACCAAGGCGGAGTCGGTGGCAGCCCTCGAAGCGGCCGACGGCGCCGTCGTTCTGGGCTGCGACTCGGTTTTTGAACTCGACGGGGTCTCCTACGGCAAACCCCCTGCCGCCGAGGTGGCCATCGAGCGCTGGAAGGCGATGCGGGGGAAGACCGGGGTGCTCCACACCGGCCATTGGCTCGTGGACAACCGCAGCACCGAAGAGGACGACGGCGGTACGGGGGCCACGCTGGGCACCGTGGCCTCGGCCTCGGTCAGCTTCGATGAGGTCACCGATGAGGAGATCGAGGCCTATGTGGCCACCGGGGAACCGTTGCCCTGCGCCGGGGCCTTCACCATCGACGGCCGCGGCGCAGCCTTCATCACCGGCATCGACGGCGACCCGCACACCGTGGTCGGCCTATCAGTGAACACGCTGCGTCACCTGCTGGTCTCCGCGGAGCTGTCGATCACCGATCTGTGGGGCTGAATAATTTCTAGAAAGTACTTGCAATAATGGAAAGTACTTTCTAAACTGAGTGCGTCAGGTGGTCGGGCTCTCCGGCCCGGCCGCCCCGTCCCAGGAGTCGAGATGCACACAGCAGAGAAAAAGACAGTCAACGGCCAGCGCTACGCATGGATCGGCTTTGCCCTGGGCATCGCCTGCATGGTCGGCCTATTCATCTTCGGCCTGACCACGGGCAAACCCCAGCTCCCGGTCATGGCCGGATCCATCGGCGCCCTGCTGGGCGCCGTCTGGGCTTCCACCTCCGCCGCTGCCACTGCCGCCGCACGACGCGAGTCCCTGGAACCGGCGACGCCGGAACCCATGCCGGAAACCACCCCCACCCATCCCACCGCCGAAGCCGCCCGCGGCTTACTGGACGAGGCGAGCCGGTTGGAGTCCGCCTCCCGCGCCGGAGCCAGCTGGCCGCATATCACCATGCTGCTGGGGCTGGGAGCCATCAGTTCCCTGACCATGATCTCCTTCTGGTTCGTTGGACTATTCGACGAGTCCGCCGTGGCCCTGCCGCTCATCGCCCTCTTGATCTGGCTCGGGATCCTGCTGGCTTTCATGATGGTCTTCGGGCGTTCTACCAAACGCGGTTTCGCCCGGCGTTGGGTGACGTTCATGGCGATCTGGGGTGGCCTCTGGGCGCTCGGCGTCATCCTGACGACCACGGTGTTTTCCGGCGAACTCTGGTTCACCCTCGTCATCGCCACGGCACTGACGCTGAACTCGGTCATCGGTGCCTGGTGGGAGGCGGGGAAATGACCACGGCACAGGAGAACCAGGATGAGCACCCTCGGCTCAAACTCTCCGACCAACTCGCCCACCCCGTGCGCTTCTCCCTGGTCGCCGCCATCGCCGGCACCGACGAATCGGAGTTCGCCGTCGTACGGGATCATCTGCAGGTCAGCGATTCGGTCCTAAGCCGCCAGGCCTCCCAACTCGAAACGGCAGGGATCGTGAAGGTCCGTAAGGGCTTCGTCGGCAAACGTCCGCGGACCTGGTTTTCGCTCACCTCCGAGGGGCGGGAGACCTGGGAACGGCACCTCGCAGCCCTGCGGGACATCGCCGACGGCGGATAGGGAACCACTGTTTTGTAGGATGACTACAAAATTAGGTGGAGACTCTCCGGAGCATGGCGTGGGATTACGTGGATAACCCACAAGCGCAGGTAGGCTCCAAACAGCAAAGTTTAAGGAGTTCCACCCGCCATGCCCCAGCTGACCAAGGTCCTCATCGCCAACCGTGGCGAGATCGCCGTCCGAGTCATCCGCGCGGCCCGCGACGAAGGCATCGCCTCCGTCGCCGTCTACGCCGAACCCGACCGCGAGGCTCTGCACGTCCGGCTCGCCGACGAGGCCTTCGCGCTCGGCGGCCAGAGTGCCGCCGATTCGTATCTGGTGATGGATAAGGTCCTGGAGGCCGCCCGGGCCTCCGGCGCCGACGCCGTGCATCCCGGTTACGGCTTCCTGTCGGAGAACGCCGAATTTGCCCAGCGGGTCATTGACGCAGGGCTGATCTGGATCGGCCCCTCCCCCGAAGCCATCGCCCAGCTCGGCGATAAGGTACAGGCCCGCCATATCGCCACCAAGGTCGGCGCTCCCCTGGTCCCCGGAACCAAAGAGCCGGTCAAGTCGACGCAGGAAGTCCTGGAATTCGCCGACCAGCACGGCCTGCCGTTGGCCATCAAGGCCGCCTACGGTGGTGGCGGCCGGGGCATCAAGGTGGTTCGCCACCGGGATGAAATCGCTGAGGCCTATGAGTCTGCTGTCCGTGAGGCCACCGCCGCCTTCGGCCGTGGTGAATGTTTCATCGAGCGATTCCTCGATGCTCCCCGGCATGTCGAAACCCAGTGCCTGGCCGACTCCCACGGCAACGTCGTGATCGTCTCCACCCGCGACTGCTCGCTGCAGCGCCGGAACCAGAAGCTCGTCGAAGAGGCTCCAGCCCCCTTCTTGAGCGAGGAACAGACCCGGAGCCTCTACGAATCCTCCAAGGCCATCCTGCGCGAAGCGAACTACGTGGGGGCCGGTACCTGCGAGTTCCTGATCGGCACTGACGGGGTCATCTCCTTCCTGGAGGTCAACACCCGCCTCCAGGTGGAGCACACCGTCTCCGAAGAAGTCTCCGGCATCGATCTGGTGCGCGAACAGTTCAGAATGGCCCGCGGGGAAGAGCTCGGATATTCAGACCCCCAGCTCCGGGGCCACTCCTTCGAGTTCCGCATCAACGGCGAGGATGCCGGACGCGGGTTCATGCCCGCCCCCGGGACCATCTCCACGCTCCACCTGCCCACCGGGCCCGGTGTCCGCGTCGATTCGGGGGTGGAACAAGGCGAAACCGTTTCGGGGAATTTCGACTCGATGATCGCCAAGCTCATCGTCACCGGCGCTACCCGCAACGAAGCCGCCGGCAGGGCCCGTCGTGCCCTGGATGAAATGGTCGTCGAGGGCATGCCCACGGTGATCCCCTTCCACCGCGCCGTCATGGCAGATCCGGCTTTTGTGCCCACCACCGGCGCCTTCACCGTCCACACCCGCTGGATCGAGACGGAGTACGAGAACACCATCGAACCGTGGAGCCCTTCCGGGGCTGCCACCGAGAACCCGGATGAGCGCCAGAAGGTCACCGTGGAAGTCGGGGGCAAACGCCTCGAGGTCATCCTGCCGGCCGGTCTGGGCGGCTCCTCAGGGAGCGCGAAGAGCAATGGCAAGTCCAAACGTAAACGCACCAACCGGAGCGGTTCGGGCAGCACGACCACCGGTGACAGCCTGACCTCACCCATGCAGGGAACCATCGTGAAGGTTGCCGTCGCCGATGGCGACATCGTGGCCGAAGGTGACCTTGTCGTCGTGCTGGAGGCCATGAAGATGGAACAGCCACTGACAGCCCACCGCGCAGGAACCATCAAGGGGCTGACCGCCACCGCGGGAGAGACCGTATCCGCCGGGGCGGTTCTGGCCAGCATCCTGGACTAAACCTCCGGATCATGACTGAAGGCCTGCCACCCGTGAGGGTGGCAGGCCTTCAGTGGTTCGGGAAGGAATTAGGCGACGTTGTTCTCGAAGTCCTGGTCCTTGGTCTCGCCGGTCATCAGCAAGGCCACCATCGTCAGTGCCGCAGCTGCCGCAAGGTAGACGCCCACCCAGACCGTATTGCCTCCTCCTGCTTGCCACAGTGCGATGGCCACGAAGGACGCGGGGGCCGCTCCGATCACCGAGGACAGGTTATAGGCCACGGCCGAGCCCGTATAGCGCACATTCGCGGGGAAAAGTTCCGGCAAGTAGGCCGCCATCGGCCCGAAGGTCAGCCCCATCAGCGATAGCCCGATGATCAGTCCGACCATGGCGGCCCCGGTACCGGGGCCGAAGAACAGTGTCCAGGAGGCACCGAACACGAGGATCAGCAGCGAAACACCCAGCAGGAACCGGCGCCGCCCGAACTTCTCGGCCAGCGGTCCTGAAATGAGGATGAAGATCCCGAAGAACACCATGCCGATGATCAGCATCCACAGGAATTCGGTCCGCGGAACGCCCAGGCCCGGCACGAAGGCTGCCTCGGCTGCGGCATCAAAGACCTTGCCCTTGGCTTCGGCCGCGGCGCGGGCCTGATCGACGGTGGCCGCCGAGGTGCCGTAGGTCAGCGTGAAGGACGTCATCAGGTAGAACAGCACGTAGGTGGCGAACATGATGATGGTGCCGGCCAGAACCGGGCGCCAATGGAATTTGAAGGTCTGCTTGACCGGGGAATTCATGACCTTTTTCTGGGTCACGACGTTCTGGAACGATACCGATTCCACCAGCTTCAACCGCACATAGATCCCGACGCCGACGAGGACCGCTGAGAGGATGAAGGGCACCCGCCACCCCCAGGCCTGGAACTGCTCAGGGGAGAGCCCCAGTTGCAGCCCGACGAAGACCAGGTTGGCGATGATGAAACCGATCGGGGCACCCAACTGCGGGAAGGTGCCGTAGATGGCGCGTTTATTCGGCGGGGCGTTCTCGGTGGCCAGCAACGCAGCACCCGACCATTCGCCTCCCAAGGCCAGTCCCTGCGCGAAACGCAGCAGGACCAGCAGCAAGGGCGCCAACACCACGAAGCCACCACTGGCCTCGGGCAGGAAGCCGATCAGGAACGTCGCGATGCCCATGGTCATCAGCGAGGCCACCAAGGTCCCCTTGCGTCCCACCTTGTCTCCGAAATGGCCGAAGAGCACCGAACCGAGAGGACGGGCGAGGAAGGCGACCCCGAAGATCGCGAACGAGCTCAGGATGGCGTTGATGTTCGTGGCATTGGGGAAGAACAGCGCCGGGAACACCAGGACGGAAGCCGTCGCATAGGCATAGAAGTCGTAGAACTCGACCGTCGTCCCGATCATGCTCGAGAAAATCACGCGACCTCGCGTGTTCGCTTCTGGAGAGGCGGTGCTGGGCATACTGGACACTATCGTGACCCCTTTGGTGCGAGATGATCAATATTCTTGGGTAATCCTAGAACTTTTGACCAGAAGCTTGCCGAAGTGTCCACATAGTGGACACTTCGATCTCTCGCCTGCCCAGCCGCCCTGTTCCCACGGTGGCTGCAGAAGGGGCCTAGAGGTGTTTATGCAACCGGCGTGCCGCTTCGGAGACCGAACCGGACAGCGAGGGGTAGACCGTGAAGGTCTGGGCCATATCGTCCACATGCAACCGGTTCTGTACGGCCAGTGCGATCGGGTAGATCAGTTCGGAAGCACGCGGGGCGACCACCACGCCGCCGATCACCGTGCCGGAACCCCGGCGGGCGATGATCTTCACGAAACCTTCCTTGACGTTCATCATCTTCGCCCGGGCGTTGGTGGCCAGATCCAGCTTGATGATGTCGCCCTGGTATTTGTCCTCGTTCACTTGGGCTTCGGTCACGCCGACGGTGGCGATCTCGGGGCTGGTGAAGATATTGGCGGAAACCTCGTGGGTCTTCAATGGCCGAACCCCGTCACCCATCAGGTGGGCAATGGCGATACGTCCCTGCATGGCCGCCACGGAGGCCAAGGCGAAGACGCCGGTGCAGTCCCCTGCCGCATAGACGTTGGGGGCAGTGGTGCGTGAGACCCCATCGACCTGGATGTGGCCGGAGTCGTTCATTTCGATGCCGGCCTCCTCCAGACCGATACCCGCGGTATTCGGAATGCCGCCGACAGCCACCAAGCAGTGGCTGCCTTCCAGGACCCGCCCGTCGTTGAGCGTGACCTTCACGCCATCGGCGGTCCGGTCCACGGCCTGGGCGCGAGATTTGGCCGCCACTTCCAAGCCGTTGGCCTCAAACGCTTCCTCGAGGACCGCCGCGGCATCCGCGTCCTCGCCGGGCAGTACTCGTTCACGCGATGACACGAGGGTCACGCGACTTCCCAGCAGGCTGTAGGCCGAGGCGAATTCGGCACCGGTCACACCGGATCCGACGACGATCAGGTGTTCGGGTAGTTCCTTGAGGTTGTAGACCTGGGTCCAGTTGAAGATGCGTTCGCCGTCGGGTTTGGCGGTTGGCAATTCGCGGGGGTGGGCACCCAGGGCCAGCAGGATGGCGTCGGCTTCCAGGGTCTCTTCACCCCCGTCGTTGCGGGCAACGGCGATGGTGCGGTTGTCCAGCAGTCGCCCTTCCCCGAGGACGACCCGGACTCCGGCGCGTTCGAGGCCGATGCGGATGTCCCTGGACTGGCTATGGGCCAGTTCCATGAGTCGGGCGTTCACCACGGGCAGGTCGGCGCTGGCGTCCGCCTTGCCCTCGACGGTGACGCCGAAGGAGCCGGCACCGCTGACGCGGCGCATGGCATCGGCGGTGGCGATCAGCGTCTTGGAGGGAACCACATCGGTCAAGACCGCCGAACCGCCCATGCCTGCCCGTTCGACGATCGTCACCTCGGCGCCGAGTTGGGCAGCCACGATGGCCGCCTCATAGCCGCCCGGTCCGCCGCCGAGGATGATTAGCCGCTGGGATGTTTTGCTTTGTTCTACGCTCACGCCAGCCCATTCTCCACTACCGGCGAGCAACTTGCACACCAGCCCCTGTACCGGCAGCGCGGTATCCACCGGTAGATTGGTGGGGTGAACGATTTCAACGATGCCCCCTTCCGATTGGCCGACGAAGCAGCTGCCGCCATTGCCGAACAGACCGGCGTGCCAGCCCATGACATTGCCCTGGTGCTGGGCTCTGGTTGGGGGGAGGCCGCCGAACTGATCGGGGAAACCACCCACACCCTGGATGCGGCGACCCTTCCGGGTTTTCATGCCCCCGCCGTCGTCGGGCATACGGGAACGATTCGTTCCATCCTGACGCCCGCCGGGAAGCGGGTCCTGGTACTGGGGGCACGCACCCACTATTACGAAGGTCAGGGCGTCCGCTCGGTCGTCCATGGGGTCCGCACGGCAGCTGCCGCCGGCTGCGCCACGCTCGTGTTGACCAACGGTTGTGGCGGCCTCAACGAGGCCTGGACCCCGGGGACACCGGTGCTGATCAGCGACCACATTAATCTCACCGCTGCTTCACCGCTCGAAGGTGCCACCTTCGTTGACCTGACCGATCTGTATTCCCCGCGTCTGCGCGCGATCGCCCGCGAGGTCGACCCGAGCCTGGACGAGGGCGTCTACGCCCAGTTCACCGGCCCGCACTACGAAACCCCCGCCGAAGTGCAGTACGCCAAGCGGATCGGAGCGGACCTGGTGGGAATGTCCACCGCTTTGGAGGCCATCGCCGCCCGCCATGCCGGTCTGGAGGTCTTCGGTATCTCGCTGGTGACCAACCTCGCCGCCGGGATCAGCCCGGTCCCCTTGAGCCATGCCGAAGTCATCGAGGCGGGCCAAGCCGCAGGACCGCGGATCTCCGCGTTGTTGGCCGATATCGTCGGACGTATCTGAGTCCTCCGGCCGCCCAGCAGCATCTGACCGAACCTGAGGAGCACCGTGAACCCCGCATCCGCACCGTCCGACGGCCTTCTGGCCCGCGCCGCCGCGTGGGCTGCCGCAGACCCTGACCCGGCTACCGCCGCCGAGCTCACCGGACTGGTGAGCGCGGCGGGGAACGACGCCGATTCCCGCGAAGAACTCGCTGATAGGTTTTCCGGACCCTTGGCTTTCGGGACGGCAGGCCTGCGAGCGGCCCTGGGGGCCGGCCCGAACCGGATGAATCGCGTCGTCGTGCGGCATACGGCTGCCGGTGTCGCACGGTATCTGCTCGATATCGCTGCCGGAGCGTACACCCCCCGGGCCGTGGTGGGTTTCGACGCCCGCTACAACTCGGATGTCTTTGCCGAGGAAACGGCAGCGATCTTCACTGCCGCCGGCATCGAAACGTTCCTGATGCCTGCCCTGCTGCCCACCCCGGTCCTCGCTTGGGCCGTTCTGGCGTTGGGGTGCGAAGCAGGGGTCATGGTGACCGCCAGTCACAACCCTCCCCAGGACAACGGCTATAAGGTCTACCTCGGCGGCCGGGCCGTCACCGACGCGGGCCAGGGCGCCCAGATTGTCGCCCCCATGGACGTCGATATCGCCGAGCGGATTGCCGCCAGCGGCCCGCTAGCGGGCATCGAACTCGCAGAGGCCGGGTGGACCGTCCTGCCCGCAGCCGGCGAACCTGGAGATATCCAGGCCCGCTATCTTGAGGCGATCACTTCCCTGGTCCCAGCCGATGAGGCCGAACGGGCGAGCCGTTCGGCCCTGCGCATCGTCCTGACCCCGATGCACGGTGTCGGGGGCGACACGATGGCGCGGGCCTTCACCGCTACCGCTTTCACCGATATCCGGCTCGTTGCCGAACAGGCAGAGCCCGATCCGGACTTTCCTACGGTCGCCTTCCCCAACCCGGAGGAACCCGGGGCCATCGACCTGGCTGTGGCCCTCGCCCGGAACGCGGACGCCGATCTGGTCATCGCCAACGACCCGGATGCCGACCGTTGCGCCGCGGCCGTGAATGATCCGGCCACCGGATGGCGGATGCTCACCGGCGACGAGGTCGGCGCCCTGCTCGGCACCCATGTTGCTCGTCGGCTCTCCCGGGCGGAGGCCCCGTCGGGGCCTCCGCCGGTTTTTGCGAATTCGATTGTGTCTTCCCGATTGCTCTCACGGATCGCTGCCGGTGCCGGTATCGCCCACGGGGCCACCTTGACCGGCTTCAAATGGATTTCCAGGGTTCCAGGTTTGTCCTTCGGCTATGAGGAGGCCCTGGGCTACTGCGTCGCCCCGGAACTGGTCCGCGATAAGGACGGGATGTCGGCAGCCCTGCTGCTGGCCGAATTCGCGGCCCACCTCAAGGCCTCCTCACGCAGCCTGCTCGACGAGCTCGACGAGTTGGCCCTGGACCACGGGGTACATGCAACGGATCAACTCTCGGTCCGGGTTTCCTCGCTTGAGGAACTCGACCAGCTCATGGCACGCCTGCGGACCCGGTCCCCCGCCTCCTTGGCCGGTTCCCCGGTGATAACCGTCACCGATCTGGCGGCGGGGACCGACGGGCTACCGCCCACCGATGCCATGCTGTACATCACCGAGGATGACAGCCGGGTCATCGTCCGCCCCAGTGGCACCGAGCCCAAACTCAAGTGCTACCTCGAGGTCATCGAGCCGGTCGCCTCACCCAAGGATCTGCCCGCCGCCCGCGAGCGGGCCCGGCAACGATTGGCCGCGGTGCGCACCGACACCGGCACCGCCCTCGGCCTCTAACCCCCACCACCTGAAAACCACCGAGAGGTAGACATGACCCAGCCCACCGGCGCCACCATTGCCGCCTATATCGACCACACGCTACTCAAGCCGGACGCCTCGCGCGAGGCAGTGCTGAAGATCGCTGCAGAAGCCGCGGAATACGGGTTCAAATCGGTGTGTGTGAACCCGCTCTGGGTGGCCACCGTCGCCCGGGCGCTCAAGGATTCGAACGTCCTGACCTGCTCGGTCATCGGTTTCCCTTTCGGGGCAACCACCACCGCAGTGAAGTCCTTCGAGGCCGCGGGGGCGATCGCCGATGGGGCCAGTGAAATCGATATGGTCATCGACATTGCCGCGGCGCGCCGCGGTGATCGGGACGCCCTGGTCGCCGATATCGGCGGTGTCGCCGGCACGGTGCACGACGGCGGTGCGATCCTGAAGGTGATCATTGAAACCTCCCTGCTCGATGACGAGGCCAAGGTTCTGGCCTGTGAGGCAGCAGTCGAAGCGGGAGCCGATTTCGTGAAGACATCCACCGGTTTCGCCGGCGGCGGGGCCACCGTGGAAGACATCACCTTGATGCGCCGCACGGTCGGGGAAGGCCTGGGGGTGAAAGCCTCGGGAGGGGTCCGTTCCCTCGCCGATGCCCAAGCAATGATCGACGCCGGAGCCACCCGGCTTGGAGCCAGCTCAGGAGTTGCTATTGTAGAGGGTGAGCAGGGAACCGCCGGCTACTAGCGCGAGCGCGCACCACCGCCAGCCGGCGCTGGACAACAAGGAGAATCACCGTGTACTCAGATGGCAAGAGCAAGGCCTATTCGGGCCAAGGCAACTTCGCAGGCAACTTCCTGGCTTTCGCCGTGTTCTTCATCCTCTTCTTGGGCGCCTTGTACTCCTTGACCTTCTGGACGTTGGAAAACGCCTGGTTGCCTGGCCTGGCCTGCTTCCTTCTGGCCTTCCTGGCGTTCGGGATCCCCCAGCACCTCTTGGGCCGCGCCGATTCCCACCAGGCTGATCGTGTCGTTGCCGCCGAGGTCGTCAAGAAGTAAAGCAACACCCCCACGCAGAGAAGGTGCCCACCGGTTTTCCGGTGGGCACCTTCGTCATCTGAGGGGCTGCGGGCACTGCACAGCAGCTGCGAACACGTTAGTGTGGGAAACGGGTTCCATACCGGATCCCACGCTTGAGCTAAGGAGGATTGCAATGCGCATCTTTACGTTTCTGGCCGGAGCAGCGGTGGGATACCTGGTCGGCGCCCGCGCTGGCCGCGAGAGGTATGACCAGATCCGCGATAAGGCACAGGACCTGTGGAATGACCCCCGTACCCAGGAGAAGCTGAACGACGTCGGCTCCACGATCAAGGAAAAGGCGCCCGATGTAGGTTCGGCAGCCGCTTCCGCGGCAGGCACCGTCGCCGACAAGGTCAAGGAAACCGCGACCAATGCTTCGCACCGCGCCAAGTCATCCGACTCCGATACCCCGCCTCATGCCAGCGACCACGTTTCCGATCCGTCGCTGGGCTCGGCCGGGGGCACCAGCGATTGGGCCGATGAGGGTGGCGCCACGCCGTCGGGTCCCAGCGTCGTCAAATAGCAGCACGATCAACCCATCGGGGCCTGGCCTCGGTGTCCGGCTCGGCCCGGTCGAACCAGCACGGTTCGGCCGGGCCTCGCTCGTGGTGCCGGCGTCTCAGTCCTCGAACAGGGCCTCCAGCACCTGGCCCGCCCAGGTGAGGATCGCGGCGTCGGCCAGGTCGCGCCCACCGACCGGGGCCGTCTTGGGTTTGGGGATCATCACTGCATCCAGGGCCGGCTTGTTCTGCGCCCCCTTATACATGCGATTCAGGCGCAAGAGTTTCGATTCGGGCAAGGTGGCGGGGGCGAACTTGATGAAGTTTCCTTGCATCGCCACATCCGTCAGCCCCGCCGCACGCGCCCTCACCCGGAAACGGGCCACCTCGATCAGGTTGGCCACCGCTGCCGGCGGTTCGCCATAACGGTCGGTGAGCTCGGCGACGACGCCATCGATGCCCTCGGTATCGGTGGCACCGGCCAGCTTGCGGTAGGCCTCCAGGCGCAGCCGCTCCCCCGGCACGTAATCGTGCGGCAGGTGGGCGTTGACCGGCAGCTCGATCTTCATATCGGCCACCTTCTCTTCGGTTTCGCCCTTGAAGTCGGCCACGGCTTCGCCGACCAACCGGATATACAGGTCGAACCCGACCCCGGCGATATGCCCCGACTGTTCACCACCCAGCAGGTTGCCCGCACCACGGATTTCCAGGTCCTTCATGGCCAGCTGGAAGCCCGAACCCAACTCGTTATGGGCCGCTACGGCCTTGAGCCGTTCCAGGGCCACCTCCCCCAACGGTTTCTCCGCGTTCCAGAGGAAATAGGCGTAGGCCCGGTCGCGGCCGCGCCCCACCCGGCCACGCAGCTGGTGTAGCTGGCTCAGGCCGTAGTTGTTCGCCCGGTCCACGATCAGGGTGTTCGCATTGGAAATATCCAGACCGGTTTCGATGATGGTGGTGGAGACGAGGACATCGAATTTCCGATCCCAAAAATCCACGATGATCTGCTCGAGCCTGGCTTCGCTCATCTTGCCGTGCGCAACTTCGACCCGGGCCTCGGGGACGATTTCACGCAGCTTCGCGGCCACCGAGTCGATGGAGGAGACCCGGTTGTGGACGAAGAACACCTGCCCTTCACGCATGAGTTCACGCCGGATCGCCGCAGAGACTTGTTTATCGGTATGCGGACCGACATAGGTCAGCACCGGATGGCGTTCCTCCGGCGGGGTGGCCAACGTGGAGGTCTCCCGGATCCCGGTCAGCGACATCTCCAGGGTCCGCGGGATCGGTGTCGCCGACATGGCCAGAACGTCGACGTCGGTGCGCATCTGCTTCAGCGCTTCCTTATGTTCGACGCCGAAACGTTGCTCCTCATCGACGATCACCAACCCCAGGTCCTTGAACTGGACTTCCTTCGAGAGCAGCCGGTGGGTGCCGACGACGACGTCGATCGATCCGTTCTTCAGCCCCTCCACGGCCTCCTTGGCCTCCTTGGGTGTCTGGAAACGCGAGAGCGATGCCACCCTGACGGGGAAACCCGAGAACCGGTCGCCGAAGGTCTCGACGTGCTGGCGGGCCAGCAGGGTCGTGGGCACCAGGACGGCCACTTGTTTGCCGTCCTGCACCGCCTTGAATGCCGCACGCACCGCGACCTCGGTTTTGCCGAATCCGACGTCACCGGAGATGAGCCGGTCCATCGGGATCTCCCGCTCCATATCGGCCTTGACCTCATTGATGGTGGTTAGCTGATCTGGGGTCTCGATGAAGGGGAAGGCCTCCTCGAGTTCGGACTGCCAGGGGGTGTCCGCGGCGAAGGCGTGGCCGCGGGAAGCCATCCGGGCGGAGTAGAGCCGGATGAGGTCGGCGGCGATCTCCTTGACCGCCCGGCGCGCCTTGGACTTCGTGTTCGACCAGTCGCTGCCACCCATCTTGGACAGGGAAGGGGCCTCACCACCGACATAGCGGGTGACCTGGTCCAGCTGGTCGGTGGGCACGAAGAGCTTGTCGCCCGGGGCCCCGCGTTTGGACGGGGCGTATTCGAGGACCAGGTATTCGCGGACGGCCCCCGAGGTTCCGCCGACCTTGCGCTGGATCAACTCGAGGAAACGGGCGATGCCATGTTGCTCGTGCACCACGAAGTCGCCTTCGCTTAATTGCAACGGATCCACGGCGTGACGACGACGGGCGGCCAGTTTGCGGGTCGACTTCGCCGAATAGGCGCTGGACCTGCCCAAGAGGTCAGCCTCGGTGAGCAACCCCAATTTGAGCGAGTCGAAGACGAAACCCCTGCCGGCCACCGCCGTCGTGATTTCGATGAGCCCCTCGGTGGGGGTGTCGTCCACGCTGTCCACCCGGTGGCACGGAATCCCCGCGTCGTGGAAGAGCTCGGCCAGCCGGCTGGCAGGACCCGGCCCGTCGGTGGCCACGACCACGCGCCAGTTGTCCCTGACCCGGGAGCCGATGAACTCCATCATTTCGGCCACGTCGCCCTGGTATCCGCGCGGTTCACGGGCCTGAACATTGAGCGAATCAATATCCAGTTCGATGTCCTCGTCCTGGGTCAGCGACGTGATCGACCACCAGCTGACCTGGGAGGCCAGGGCGTTGGACCGGGTATCGGCCAGGGTGGAGAAGTTCCCGGCATCCAAAACGTCACTGATCCCCTGGGTCTGGAGGAGATCCACGGGGGCTGCGCCGCCGTCGGAGGCGGTGGACCAGGCAGCAGCCAAGAATTCTGCATTGGTTTCGGAGAGGTCGTGGGAGCGGGTTCTGACCCGTTCGGGTTCCATGATCACCGCAACGGAATCTGCCGGTAGTTGGCTGACGAACGGGACCATGCCATCCACCAGGACCGGCGCCAGGGACTCCATACCCTCCACGGCAATGCCACCGGCAATCTTTTCCAACATGTCCGCCGCTGCGGGCATCGACTCCTTGAGCCGGGCGGCGCGGGACATCACCGACGGGGTGATCAACAGTTCGCGGCACGGTGGCGCGTACAGGACCGTGGGGTCGGCAATACCGCCTTCGGATTTATCTGCCTTGGAGAAGGACCGCTGGTCGGCGACGGCGAACCAGCGCATGGATTCGACCTCGTCACCGAAGAAGTCGATACGGATCGGGTGGTCCTCGGTGGGTGGGAAGACGTCAAGGATCCCGCCGCGAACGGCGAACTCACCGCGGTGGGTCACCATATCCACGCGCGCATACGCGGCGTCGGCCAATTCGTGGACGACCGCGTCGAAGGGGCGTTCCTCCCCCAGGGCCAAACGCACCGGGGCCAGATCCCCCAGTCCTTTGACGAGCGGCTGGACCACCGAACGGATGGGGGCGACGACGACCTGCAGGCTGCCGTCGGGGTGGGCCAGTCGGCGCATCACCTTCAGGCGTCGTCCCACGGTGTCCGAGCGCGGGGACAACCTCTCATGCGGGAGGGTCTCCCAACTCGGGAACTCGTCCACGGCACCGTCGGGCAGATAGGCGCGCAGGGCCCCGGTGAGTTCTTCGGCCTCCCGGCCGGTGGCGGTCACCGCCAGGACGATTCCGGTACCGGCGGTGGAGAGCCCATCAACGATTTCGGTGACCAAGGCGGCCCGCAGCCCCGCCGGCGCAGCCACCTGGAGATCCTGACTGCGATCGTCGAAGCCCTTCGAGGCGTAGGTGCGCACGCGCGCATAGGACGGGTCGGCGGCCAAAGCCGCACGAAGGCCAGTCAGGGCCATGGGGTTCCTTCCGGGAAACAGCACAAAAGCCCGGAATCCATACTGGATCCCGGGGAGGGTGCCAGCTTACCGCGATTCACCTCCGGACCCGTAGCATGGTCCCAGACCGCGCTGTGCCTCCCGGGCCGGCGCACGACGCCATCCACGCTGAACCCAGAGCACAGGAGTGCCATGCCGCTGAATGCTTCCACCTCGCTGCCGTACCCCGTTGACGCCCTCACCCGGGTTTTCACCCGGAAGGACTTCGCCGAGCACATTAGCCAACGTGCCGGTGCCACCTTGAACGATTTCACCCTCTCCGGGTCCACCGATGCGGCGTTCACCCTGACCACGACCCGGACCGTCCCCACCGACCGGCTCCCGGATCTGGTCAAAAAATTTGTCGGGGCCACCTTATCGCTCACCCAACGCGAGAACTGGTCGGCGCCGGCTGCCGATGGCAGCCGGTCCGCAGACATCAAGATCGAGGTTGCCGGAGCCCCCGTTACCGTGACAGCTGTGCAGAAGCTCATCACCGACAGTGAGGGAACCACGGTCGAGCTGGATGGCAAGGTCAGCTCCTCGATTCCGTTCCTGGGCCCCAAGATCGCTTCCAGCGCCGAACCGATGCTGGCCAAGGTCCTGAATCTGCAGACCAGCGAAGCACGTACGTGGCTGGACCAGAAGCAGTAGCCTCCACCGGCCGGCGTCGCCGCGTCGTGGCGCTGGGCGTCACGGCGACGATTTATCTCCTCGCGGTGGCGTTCATCGTCTTCTGGCCGGTCCCGGTCGACCGTCCTGCCCAGGACACGCTGCCAAAGTTGTTGGAGAGCTGGCATGCCGCCGGGGTCCCGTTGTGGGTGGACTATCAGCTGATTGAGTGGCTGGCCAACGTGGTCATGTTCCTCCCCTGGGGTGTGCTGGGCACCTTAATTCTGCCCCGCAGCTGGTGGTGGCTGGTCCCCTTTTCGGGGCTGCTGGCCAGCGCCGCGGTGGAAAGCGCCCAATACGTCTTCCTCCCGGCCCGCTTCGCATCCGCCGCCGATATCGTGGCCAATACCGCGGGTGCAGTGATCGGATATGCGGGCACCGCACTCGTCATTTTTTGCGTCAGGCGCCGCGCGAAGCGGTAGGATCGTTGACGGTGAGCCGGGAAGTCTGGTCGGCAATGCAACAACCATGCCCACTCGAAGTTGAGGACGATTCATGACCAATCCCGAACCCGCCCCTCCACGCCAGACCATTCTGGGTCTGGGGAGCTATCGCGAATCCCAACGTATTGGTGCGATCCTGCGCAAGGAAACCGTCGGTGGACTGGTGCTCATCGTCGCGGCTGCCGTCGCGATTATCTGGGCGAACACGCCCTGGGGCGATAGCTACTTCGCCCTACGTGACCTGCACCTGAATATCCCGGTGCCGTGGATCGACCTCGATTTGAGTCTGGGCCATTGGGCCTCCGATGGCCTGTTGGCGGTGTTCTTCTTCCTGGTTGGCCTGGAATTGAAGAAGGAATTCGTGATTGGGGACCTTCGCGATTTCAGCAAGGCGATCGTCCCGGTCACCGCGGCCTTCGGCGGCGTGCTCATCCCGGCACTGATCTACGTGGCGCTCAACATCAGCGAGGGCGGCTCGACACTGCATGGCTGGGCCATCCCCACGGCCACCGACATCGCCTTCGCCGTCGCCGTTCTGGCGGTGATCGGCTCAAGCCTTCCCTCACCCTTGCGGATCTTCCTGCTGACCTTGGCCGTCGTGGACGATCTGATCGCCATCATGATCATCGCCATCGTCTATACGGACACCCTGGATTTCCTGTTCCTGGGTCTGGCCCTGATTCCCTTGGCCTTGTTCTTCTTCATCTCCCACCGGTACCAGAAGTACTTCGCCACCCGGGCCTGGACCGCCTGGGTCATCCTGTTGCCGCTGGGCATCGTCACCTGGGCTTTCGTGCTGCAGTCGGGTATCCACGCCACGGTGGCCGGGGTCCTCCTGGGCTTCTCCGTCCCGGTGCTCCGACACGACAAGAGGGAGGGTACGGGGGTCGCCGAGCGTTTCGAGCACCGCTTCCGCCCCTTGTCCTCCGGTTTCTGCGTACCGATCTTCGCGTTCTTCTCCGCGGGTGTGGCCATCGGCGGTGTCGAAGGCATCACCAAGGCCATGGCCGACCCGGTGGTCTGGGGCATCGTGGCCGGGCTGGTGCTGGGCAAGCCCATCGGCATTCTGGGCTCGACCTTCCTGCTCACCAAAACCCGACATGCCAATCTCGACCCGGCGGTGCGATGGGTCGACTTGCTCGGGGTGACCTTGCTGGCGGGTATCGGCTTCACCGTCTCACTGTTGGTTTCCGAGCTGAGCTTCGGGCTCGAGTCCCCGCACTACGAACATGCCAAGGTGGCCATCCTCACCGGTTCGTTGCTCGCCGCGGTCCTCGGCGCCGCCTGGCTCATTCCCCGCAACCGGAGGTACCGGAAGTGGGAATTGGAAGCGCAGCGAGACGATGACGCTGACGGCATCCCCGACGTCTACCAGCAAGACTGATCCGCCGGACGACGGCGGGAAGGATCCCGCCGTCGTCCGCTGGTCCGGAAACGGCCGGCCCCCCCCTCCCGCGCGCCGTGGCGGGGACTCTAAAGACGTGCCGGCCCGGTGCCCGCGTCGAGGAGCGACTGTTCGGCAGCCACCCACGCCAACATCGCGCATTTGACCCGGGCGGGGAACTTCGAAACCCCGGCGAAGGCCGCAGCATCCCCCAGAACCTCCTCGTCCCCTTCGAGGCTTCCGCGTGAACGCATCAGGGTCCTGAACTCGTCGGTCAGCTCCACGAGGCTTCCCCTGCTGGACCCGGCAGCCAGTTCGGTCAGCACGGAGGCAGAGGCCATCGAGATCGAACATCCATCGCCTTCCCAACTGATCTTCGTGATCGTCTGGTCCTCTATTTCCACCCGAAGTCGAATTTGGTCGCCACAGACCGGGTTGTGCTGATGAGACTCCCCCCAGACATGCCCGGCCTCGGGGGTGATCAGTCCCTCCCCCCGACGTCGTTTGGCGTGGTCGAGGATCACCTGCTGGTATAGCTGTTCCAACTCACTCATGCGCCCACCCCGAAGAACCCCCGCACATCGGCCACCGCATTGAGGAACGTGTCCACGTCCTCGGCAGTGTTGTAGAGGTAGGTGCTGGCCCGGGTGCTTGCCGTGACGCCCAGAGCACGATGCAACGGTTGCGCACAGTGGTGTCCGACGCGTACTGCCACCCCACGGCTGTCCAGGAACTGTCCCACGTCATGGGGGTGAACCCCCGGGATGTCGATGGTTGCCGTGCCGATACGCGCTCCCGTAGTGGGGCCCAGCTGGCGAATCCCCGGAATCGAGGCCAGACCGGCGGAGAGCCGTCCGCCCAGGTATTCTTCCCAGGCTGCGATCCGTTCCATCCCGACCTCGTCGAGGTAGTCCACGGCGGCGGCTAGTGCGACGGCCTGGGAGATCCGCTGGGTACCCGCCTCGAAACGGGTGGGTGCGGGCAGGAATTCGGCCCGTTCCATCGTGACGGAAGTGATCATCGAACCCCCCGTCAGGAAGGGGGGCATCGCATCGAGTAGTTCCCGGCGGCCGTAGAGGGCTCCGATGCCGGTGGGGCCCAGCATCTTATGGCCGGAGAACGCCATGAAGTCGACGCCTAGCGCCTTGACGTCCACGGGGAGGTGGGGCACCGATTGGCAGCCGTCCAGGACCGTGAGGGCACCCACGGTAGCGGCCAGGCGGACCAGTGCTGCGACATCGGTGACGGTGCCCAAGACGTTGGAGACGTGGGTGAAGGCTACGATCCGGGTGCGGGGCCCCACCAGATGGGCCGCCAGGTCCATGCGCAAGGCGCCTTCGGCGTCGACCGGGATGTATTTCAGGCTGGCACCGGTACGCGCTGCCAGTTCTTGCCACGGGATGAGGTTGGCATGGTGTTCGAGCTCGGTGACGAGGATCTCGTCCCCCGGGCCGAGGGCGAACTGCCGTCCGGCGTCGCCGCCGCGGCCCAGGCTGGCGTTGGAGAACGAATAGGTCAGCAGGTTCAGCGCCTCGGTCGCGTTCGAGGTCCAGACGATTTCCTCGGTGGCGGCCCCCACGAACCGTGCCGCCTTCTCACGGGCTTCCTCATAAATATCGGTGGCTTCCACCGCCAGGCTATGAGCTCCGCGATGGACGGCGGCGTTGAAGTTCTCGTAGAAGTGTTGCTCGGTATCGAGAACGGATTGAGGTTTCTGCGAGGTGGCGCCGGAGTCCAGATACACCAGGGGCACCGAATTGATGCTGCGTTCCAACAGCGTGAAGTCACCTCGCAGACG
This sequence comes from Arthrobacter rhombi, assembly GCF_900163545.1. GTDB lineage: Bacteria > Actinomycetota > Actinomycetes > Actinomycetales > Micrococcaceae > Arthrobacter_H > Arthrobacter_H rhombi_A. Next base: position 208,344 of record NZ_FUHW01000044.1, on the reverse strand, counting down.
CCGCACTTCGGTGTCGTCCAACGGGGCCAGGGGCTGGTCGGTCTGATCCGCTCCGCGGGGGCCGGTAACTGTTTCCACGCTCGTTAAATCCTTGGATCGGGAATGATCGGCGGGGCATCGGCCCCGTGGATTCCGCAACGAATCCATGACCTAATGATCGCACGGTCCGGTGGGTGGGTTCACGTCAGTGCTGCCTTACCCACCGCCTGCGGGCATGAAAAAAGGGGCCGGTAGCAGGATGGGGGTGGCCCAGTCTCAGAGGCCTCCAGCTACCGGCCCCGCTTAAGGGAGCCATATGGCATGGATTGATAGTATGTGAAATTGTTGTCAAACAAAAACCGGACCGAATTTTCTGGGCACCGGCTGGCTAGACGCCGTGATGTTTCTGCTGCGCCGCCTGCAGGCCCTCGCGAATGAGTAGTTCCGCGGCATCGGCGGCATCATCGAGCAGGAAGGGCAGTTCCTTGCGTTCGGTGGTGCCGAAATCTCGCAGCACGAAGTCTGCAGTTTCCATCCGTCCGGGAGGCCTGCCGACGCCGACACGGACCCGGTAGTAGTCCTTGGTCGACAAGGCCTTCGAGATATCGCGGAGTCCGTTATGGCCGCCTTCTCCCCCACCGAGCTTCATTTTAATGGTGTTGAAGGGAATATCGATTTCGTCATGAATCGCAATAATGTGCTCTGGATCCACATCGAAGAACCGGGCCAGGCCGGCGACCGGGCCACCCGAGAGGTTCATGTACGTCATCGGTTGGGCCAGAATCAGACGGGGACCGCCGATACCCAGGCGCCCTTCGAGGACCTGGGCGTTGGCCTTGTGCGCTTTGAAGGAGCCGCCCAGACGGGTCCCCATCTCGCTGAGGACCATTTGGCCCACGTTATGCCTATTACGGGCGTAGCCGGGCCCGGGGTTTCCGAGCCCGGCTACGATCCAGGTGTTGCTTGCCATCAGAGCAGGTGGTTTCCCTACTCTGCAGACTCGGCGTCAGCCGGAGCGGCAGCCTCGGTGGCCTCACCCTCTTCTTCTTCGTCGCCGAGATCCTGGACCTTCGGCTCATCGATGGTGGCGATGACGGTGTCTTCTTCGATCAGCAAGGTGACGCCCTTCGGCAGCACCAGATCGGAGGCCAGCACGTGGTTGCCGATTTCGCGGCCTTCGACGCTGACGGTGACCTGCTCGGGCAGGTTGGTGGCGTCGGCCTCAACGTAAACGGTGTAGGCATCGACCTCCAGGACGGCGCCCGGAGCAACTTCACCCTCGAGGTTGATGGAGACGTCAACGTTGACCTTCTCGCCCTTCTTCACGGTCAGCAGGTCGAGGTGATCGACGGTCTGGCGCAGCGGGTGGCGCTGGATGTCCTTGGCCAGCGCCAAGTGGGTCTTGCCCTCGACGTCGATGGTCAGCAGGGCGTTGGAGTAACGCACCGCCAGCGTGGTCTCCTGGTTCGGCAGCAGAACGTGCAGCGGCTCGGCACCGTGCCCGTAGATCACTGCGGGGATCTTGTAATCGCGGCGGGCCTTGCGGGCAGCACCCTTGCCAAAATCGGTGCGGATCTCTGCTGGCAGAACGACTTTGTCGTGAGTCATGGAATATCTCCTGGGATGATGGGGCTCTTGCGGTCTGTCCAGGCATTTCGGGGTCCGGACACCGAGCGAAGCCGATCCCGCAGGATGGACGCCGAGGGCGTTGGGCCTTGTCGATCACGGAAGCCACCGGACGAACATCCGGCAGTTCCCTCGCCTGGGCACTGCGCACTAGTCTAGCAGCACGAAACGGGGCCGGTTTCCACTCGAAAGTGGAAACCGGCCCCGCCCCGTCGTCGTCGGTTGTTTTTAGGCGTTGCCGTCGAACAAGCTCGTGACCGATCCGTCTTCGAAGACCTCCTTGATCGCGCGGGCGATCAGCGGGGCAATCGACAGGACGGTGAGCTGGGCGAAACGCTTCGAATTCGGGATCGGCAGCGTATTGGTCACCACGACCTCACGGGCCCCCGATTCGGAGAGCCGCTGGGCTGCCGGATCGGAGAGCACTGCGTGGGTGGCAGCGATGATGACATCCTTGGCGCCGGCATCCATGAGCACGCGCACGGCACCCGAGATGGTGCCACCGGTGTCGATCATGTCGTCGATCAGTACGCAGGTACGGCCCTTGACCTGTCCGACGACGGTCTTGGAGATCGCCTGGTTCGGAACCGTCAGATCACGTGACTTGTGCACGAAGGCCAACGGTGCCCCGCCCAGTCGTTCGGCCCACTGTTCGGCGACCCGGACGCGGCCGGTATCCGGGGAGACGACGGTGACGTTGTCGACCTCGATGCGGGTGCGGATGTAATCGGCGAGCAACGGGATGGCGAAGAGGTGGTCAACCGGTCCGTCGAAGAAGCCCTGGATCTGCGCGGTGTGCAGGTCCACGCTCATCACACGGTCAGCACCGGCGGTCCGGTAGAGGTCGGCGACCAGGCGGGCCGAGATCGGCTCGCGGCCGCGACCCTTCTTATCCTGACGCGCGTAGGGGTAGAACGGCGAGACCACGGTGATGCGGCGAGCGGAGGCGCGCTTCATCGAATCAATCATGATCAGCTGTTCCATCAACCAGTTGTTCAGCGGTGCCGGATGGGCTTGGATGACGAAAACGTCCTTGCCACGCACGCTCTCACCGGAGCGGACGTAGATCTCACCGTTGGCGAAGTCATAGGCAGATAAGGGCAGCAGTTCGGTATCGAGGGCCGAGGCTATCTCTTCGGCCAGCTCCGGGTGTGCACGGCCGGCGGCCAACACCAGCTTGTTGTCGACGTTGTGGCGCAGTTCGCTCATGTGTTCACTTTCTGACTCGGGAGGTTTTCGTGCTGTCTGGTGGGTTCAGTCGGTGGCAGGAAGTGGGTTGGCATCGGTGGTGCGGCTGGCGTGCGCAGCTGCCTCTGCGGCGGCACTCCCGGGACGCTTGGCCTCGGTCCAGCCTTCTTTGTTTTGTTGCGGGGCCACGGACAGGGCCAAGGCCCCGGCCGGAACGTCTTTGCGCACGATGGCCCCGGCGCCGGTGTAGGCGCCATCGCCGATGCTCACGGGCGCAATGAACACGGTGTTGGAACTGGTGCGCACATGCGAGCCGATCACGGTGCGGTGCTTATTGACGCCATCGTAGTTGGCGGTGATGTTGCCGCAACCGATGTTGCTGTATTCGCCAATCTCCGCGTCCCCCGCGTAGCCCAGGTGGGAGAGCTTGGAACCACGGCCGACCGTGACATTCTTCGTTTCGTAAAAGGCCCCGATCTTGCCGGCTTCGCCCAGGTCCGTGCCCGGGCGCAAGTAGGCGAAGGGCCCCACCGAGGCGCCGGCTGCGATGACCGATGACGTCACGTCGCTGCGCTTGACGACGGCGTTCTGGCCCACTTGGGTGTCGGTCAGTGTGGAATCCGGTCCGATGACACTTCCGGTACCGACTGCCGTGGACCCGTGGAGCTGGGTGCCGGGCTTAATGGTCACGTCCGGGGACAGCGCGACCGAGGCGTCGACCCAGGTAGTCTGCGGATCGATGACCGTCACACCGGCCCGCATCCACTGCTCGAGGATGCGCCGGTTCATTTCCTTGCCCAGCGAAGACAGCTGGGCCCGATCATTGGCCCCTTCGACCTGCCACCGGTCCGAGGTGACCACGGCAGCAACGCGTCCGCCGTCGTTGCGGGCGATACCCAACACGTCGGTCAGATACATTTCGCCCTGCGCGTTGTCGGTGGTGACACTGGCCAGTGCGTTGCGCAGGACCTCGGCATCGAAGGCATAGATCCCGGAGTTGACCTCGTTGATGGCCAGCTGTTCTGCCGTGGCGTCCTTATGCTCGACGATCCCCTCCACGGTGCCGTCGGCGGAACGCACGATGCGGCCGTAGCCGGTCGCGTCAGAAAGTTCAGCGGTCAGAACGGTCACGGCATTACGCTCGCTCTCGTGCGCGGCGACGAGGCTACCGATGAGCTCGGTCGTCAACAAGGGGACGTCGCCGTAGGTCACCACCACGGTGCCCGTGAGGTCGCCAGGAAGCTGGTCGAGACCGACCTGGACAGCACGTCCCGTTCCCGGGATCTCGTCCTGATCGGCGATAGTGATGGCCGGTTCGATATCGAGCAGGTGCTTGACGACGATTTCTCGTTCGAAGCGGACGACAGCTACCAGGCGTTCGGGCTGCAACCCCTGGGCCGCGGCGATCGCATGTTCGACGAGAGAACGTCCGGCAATCTCATGCAGGATCTTCGGTTTCGCGGATTTCATTCGGGTTCCGGCCCCTGCTGCGAGGACGATGACGGCGGCCGGTGTGGTGGCTTCCACGCTCAAGTTCTGAACTCCCTGCGATGTTGGCGTCTGCGGACCCGGAGTCCGGGCCAGCCCAGTCTACCGCTTCGCCCGGAGCCTGCAGCGCCCGCCCCGGCAGGATCGCTGGATCATGCGCTCTGTTTCAGGTCGCCATACTCGTTAATTGCTTGCTTTGTGCGTTTTCCCTATCCGACGTCTCAGGCCAAACCTACTCTGAGAGCTAAGGACCCCGCGCCGACGGGGCAGGCTGCGCCCGCACACTGGGGGCGCGCCCGAATCATCCAATGCGAGGGGCATCATGGCCAACGGGCGGGGACAAGCAGTATCGGGCCGTCGACCCACGTGGTGGAAGCGGCGGGTCGAAATTGTCGCCCTTTCCATCGCCGTGCTCTTTGTTCCCGGAGTGGTTCCGGTTTCTGCGGCCGCTGACCCATGTGCCCCCGATCAGAATAAGATCGTCTGCGAGAACTCGAAGCCGGGCACTCCGTGGCAAGAATGGGAGATCGACGGCGCGGGAGACTCATCCATCCAAGGGTTCGCCACGGACATCAGTGTCAATGTCGGCAAGACCATCGAATTCAAGATCGACACAGACGCTTCTGACTACACGATCGATATCTATCGCACCGGCTGGTACCAGGGACTGGGCGCTCGTAAGATCGCGTCCGTCTCGCCCAGCGCTAGTCTGCCCCAGAACCAGCCCGAATGTCTCTCCGATGTCAGCACCGAACTAACTGACTGTGGGACGTGGGCCGTTTCAGCATCTTGGGCCGTGCCGGCCGACGCGGTCTCGGGCGTCTACTTGGCGAAACTGACGCGCAAGGACAACGGGGACGACAGCCACATTACGTTCATCGTCCGAGACGAATCCAGCCACTCAGATGTCCTTTTCCAGACGTCGGATCCTACCTGGCACGCTTACAACACGTATGGAGGGTCTGACTTCTATTCCGGTGGGGACAACGGACGCGCCTACAAAATCAGCTATAACCGTCCATTCGCCACCCGCGCAGGTATTGAAGCGCGTGACTTCTATTTCGGCGCTGAATACCCCATGGTGCGGTTCTTGGAACGCAACGGTTATGACGTGAGCTATTTCTCCGGCGTCGATACGGACCGGTTGGGGTCCTTACTGACCAATCACCAGACGTTCTTGTCCGTGGGCCACGATGAATATTGGTCTGGCGGCCAACGCAAAAACGTCGAAGCCGCCCGCGACGCCGGGGTGAACCTCCAGTTCCTCTCTGGCAATGAAGTCTATTGGCGCACCCGTTATGAACCGTCTTCGACCGGCGGCAACGACTACCGAACTCTGACCAGCTACAAGGAAACGTGGTCCAACTCGAAAATTGACCCTTCCGATGAATGGACAGGAACCTGGCGCGACCCGCGCTTTGCCTCCACCGATGACGGAGCAGGATTGCCGGAGAACGGCCTGACCGGTACTGCATATGTGGTGAATAATGGGGACCTGCCGGTGACTGTGAACGACGAGGAAGGGAAATTGCGACTCTGGCGCAACACATCCCTGTCGGCGCTGCCTCCAGGAACTAAACAGAAATTGGCCCCACACACCGTTGGCTATGAGTCAGACGAGCCTCTGGAAAATGGATTCAGACCCCCGGGGCTGATCAACTTATCGACGACGACGGGCGAAGTGTCCGAATACCTTCAAGACTTCGGAAACGTTGTTGCTGCTGGCGAAACCACACACCATGTGACGCTCTACAAAGCTTCGAGTGGGGCCCTAGTCTTTTCGGCTGGAAGCATCCAGTGGACGTGGGGACTCGACGAATGGCACGACGGCGATGGAGCTCCCGCGGACGCGCAAATGCAACAAGCAGAAGTAAATCTCCTCGCTGATATGGGCGCACAGCCCCAAACACTCATGGACGGGTTGGCAACCTCTTCAGCCTCGACTGATAAAACTGCACCAACGGTAAACGTCACCTCCGCTCCGGAGGGAGTGGTCAAAAATGGAGACGAGATTACGGTCTCCGGGACGGCCAGTGATGCCGGCGGACGTGTCGCCGGGGTCGAATACTCCACTGACGGTGGAACCTCTTGGCGGGCCGCGCAGGGAACAACCGCCTGGACCTTCAACACCATCCAACATGGTGTCGGTAACGAAGAACTTCTCGTGCGGGGCATCGACGATTCGGCCAACTACCCCCCCGAAGCAGCCGCAATTCCTCTGAACGTCAAGGGGCCCTACACCGTATTCGGCAACGCGAAGCCCGAATCCATAGATTCCGGAGACGGCAGTTCAACAGAACTCGGGCTACGGTTCTCGCCGACAGCCGACGGCTATATCTCGGGTGTCCGGTTCTATAAGAGCAAAGCCAATACCGGAACTCACACAGGGACTCTCTGGTCCCTAACCGGCGAAGCTCTCGCCACCGCTGACTTTCAGGATGAAACCAACGAAGGTTGGCAGAGCCTCGCCTTCGATACCCCGGTGGCCGTCACGGCTGGCACCGAATACATTGTTTCTTACTCCGCGCCAAAGGGTCATTATTCCGCAGATCTACAATATTTTGCCTACCGCGGGACTGACGCAGCACCGCTGAAAGTTGAGGGCGGGTTCAATGCCCCTTCGGCCGGCGTCTACAAGACAGATCCGGGGTTCCCTGTCAGTTCTTACGAAAAGACCAACTACTTCGTCGACCCCGTCTTCGAGACCACGGCTGATATCCCGCTGAGCGCGGGCGTCCAGGAACCTGCCGACACAGCCGTTAGCGTACCGACCACAGCACCAATCGGGGTCACTCTTTCGAAACCAGTCGTCCCTTCAAGCGTCATCATCAAAATGCTCGACGCCGATGAGAAGGCCGTTTCCGGCCAGACTACGTACGACCCCGAGACTCGGCGCGCCACATTTAACCCGACTTCGGAAATGAACGAGGGAACCACCTATTCGGTCTCCGTTATGGCCGAGGACTCCGCTGGCAACGCTGTTGAAGAGGGCGCCAACTGGTCCTTCCGGACAGTCTTGCCAACAACCGATCCGACGGTTTGCCCCTGTGGACTCTTCTCAGACTCCACGGCACCGACGATTCCCGTCATAAAGGACGGGACCCCAGTTACGCTGGGCACGCGATTCTCTGCGGACGTTGACGGCAAACTGACTGGTTTGGAGTTCTACCGCAGCCCTGGCGAGACTGGACCGCATCAGGGATGGCTCTACTCCACGACCGGCACCGTCTTGGGAACGGTCACCTTCAAGGACGATTCTGTTTCGGGTTGGCAATATGCCAAGTTTGATACCCCCGTGGATGTCTCTGCCGGTACCGAATATGTCGCGGCCTACCGGAGCAATGGAACGTACGCAGCCACACCCGGCGCGTTCTCAAATGACACGACGAGTGGTCCTTTGCGGACGAGCTTCGCGGCTGGCCACTACGGCTACGACACTGGTTTCCCTGGCTCTCAGGTGACATCGAGCTATTTGGTGGACGTTAGGTTCGTCCAGGACGCGCCACCGATTTCCGTGAGCTCTCGCTCCCCAGAGGCGGGCGCGAATGATGTCGATCCCACCGCCGACATCAAGGCGACATTCACCGAAGCACTCAAGACCGGTGCCAGTCTCGCCGTCTCCACATCAGTAGGTGACGTCGATGGTTCCACTAAGGTCTCCGCAAACGGCAAGACACTGACCTTCACGGCTGACGCCCCACTTCCTTCAGGGACTGTTGTCACGGTAACCCCCACCGATATCTCCGGGGTGGAAACTGGAGAGGCACAGATCAACGCTTGGTCCTTCCGCACGACAGGTACGGGAGCGGCACTTGAATCGTTCCAAGAGAACGAAGAGCCGACTCAACTCGACCCGCAAGATGGATCGGCCGTGGAATTGGGTATGCGGATGAAGGCCACGCAGGACGTGGAGTTGCATGCCGTTCGCTACTACAAAGGTCCGATGGCATCAGGAAAGCACACCGGGACAGTCTGGGATGAGTCAGGGACGAAATTAGCGACGGTGACCTTCTCCAGCGAAACGTCATCGGGCTGGCAGACTGCCTACCTCGACCAGCCCGTGGAGATCGCCGCTAACGAGGTCTTCACCGTTTCATACCATGCGCCAACTGGTGGATACGTCTTCAGCCCGTCGGCGTTCTCCCACGGTCAGTCGAAGGGATCCTTAAGTCTCGTCGGTTCCAACGGGGTCTTTGTTTACGGTTCCGGAAGTGCCTTACCTACCGATTCCTGGAACGACACCAACTACTTCGTTGACGTACTTTACTCCGTCCCTGATCTGCTAACAGAGAGCCCAGGGTCCTCCCCGACGGCGGCCCCCACCTCGGCGACGGCCACCCCCGACCCGTCGCCTTCGGCGTCCCCGACAGCGTCTACTTCCCCGACGCCGTCGCCATCACCGAGCGGTTCTTCAACTCAAGCACCGGAATTCCCCGCGGGAGTCTCTTGGCTCATGGACCATACAGCGAACCCATCCGATGTCGCCTACTCGGATGAATCCCGCTCGGTCGAACTTGGGTTGGAGTTCACCACGAGTGAGGCCATCACTGTCTACGGGGTCGGATTCGACAAATCCACCGACGGCGGTGAGCCCCTTCCAGGATATCTCTACGACGACGCCGGAGTTCTCATGGGAACTGCCACTTTCACGGGTCACACCGGCAGCGGATGGCAAGAAGTCACCTTCGACGAGCCGATCCCGCTGGGCCCCGGGACTTACACCGTGAGTTATTTCACTCCGCATGGTGGATATGCGTGGGCCGAGAACACAGATTTCGCGAAGATAAAGTCCGGTCCGGTCTCAGCGACGTCCACGAATGGACGATACCGTTATTCGGACAAGGGCGGAAACAAGCCGGTTTCGACCTACAGATCCTCAAACTACTTCGTCGATGTTGCCTTCACCATAGGGAACTGATGCCAGGCCCCCATCGGTCGCCCAACGTGTTTCGTTGCGGCCAGTTTCGGAGCATCCCACTTGCTCTCCGAATGAAGTCAGCCTCATCGCCGTGACGGACTTTCGACCGTTCAGCGTTCGACAGATGGTGACCACGCGTGCTCGATAAACAACTGCGGCTGTGAATCAGTATGGATGTCAATACTGTAGACATCGCTATCCCCTACAGCGTCTTCACGCGGCAGGCCGAAAAGCAGCGTCTCATCGTCCAACCATTCGACTTGATCGTCCAGCCCTTTTTCCAAGGGCAGAAGAGTCTCCTTTTTCGACGAGAGGTCTAGAACGGCGATATCCCAATGGACAGCGCCAGCACCTGCTTTGCGCTTCTTATAGGCAACGCGCCGACCGTCCGGTGAGATCGAAGGGCATTCCGCGTTTTCCGTGATGGAGTCCAGTCTTTTGTCCGTGAAGTCCCCGGACATCAGCCAGGTCTTTCCACCGGAAGCCACCGTCGCGTAGAAATCGCCATCTCTGGCAAACGTCACTCCCCACACGTTACGGTCGATTGCCGTGAGTTCACGCCCATCGACCATCATCGTGAAGTTCTCGAGATTGCCAAAGTCCCGTCCGTCTGGGGAAGTGACCGTGGTTTCGGTGGAAAAAGAATTCGTGGCATACGAATGCCCGGTGACGAACGCCGTAGTGGCCACTAGTCCGTCATCAGAGACCCTGGTCCGGCTCGGAATACCTGGAAGGGGCTGAGTCTCTACCGTTTGCCCACTCGCGTCCAGAACCCGGGTCTCGAAGGTGGTGGGGATCCCCCGCACCGTTCGCATGCATGACAAGAGACCCTCGGCTGCGTCGACGCGATCGCACGCGATGGTCCCTAAACCTCTCGGTCCCGAGGGATCCGCAAGCGGGACCGCGGCGACCATTCCATACCCTGTACCTGAAGCTGTGTTCCGGAAAACTATGCGATGTTCTGCCGGAAGTTCATCAGTGACCGATGCCGCTGAAACTCCGGTGTGCCGCTCCTGGTACCGATGATAGGCCTGTACGGCAAAAACGGTCGCTCCTCCCAAGGACAAAACCGCAATCAACCCTAGGGCTGCCCAGCGCACACGTGCCGAAGTCCACCAGTTGCGACGACTCATGCGTCAACGTCCAGTGGGACTGCACTGCGTCGCCCGGCAAGGAAGTACCAGGCGATGGGAACCAGGAAGGCAAGAACCACTGCCGCGCCCACCATCGTCGGCACGGCTCCGAACAGTATCCAAAGAGCCCCGAAACCCGTCGAGGCAATCAAGCGTGTGACCGCAACGACCGTCTGTGCAGCAGCGATACCTGTCGCGGTCGCTCCTCTAGGTGAAAGCTGTCCGGCGAGGGCAGCAAGGACACCGTCCGTGGCTGCATAGAAGGTCCCGAGAAGTATCAGGCAGAGAGCTACGGCAGGAAAGGTACCGCCGAGACCAGCAACGAGGTAGGCACCTGCCAACGCGAGATGCCCCAGAACGAAGACTCCCGCTCTAGACGTCCGGTCGGCAACCCTGCCCAGCGGGATGGCCAAAGTGAGAAAAACTGCGTTGGATCCGACAAACAGCAACGGAAACCACAACGTCTCCAGACGCCCATGTTGCATCAAAGCCAAGTACACGAACCCGTCACCGACGGTGAGCAGTCCCAGAACACCGGCAGCCAGAAGGACATACCGCAACGGGCCTCGAAGCAGCGTCCGAAGCCGTGGACGGTTCTTGGGAAAAGCCTGGACGGCAGCGGTTTCTCGGGAAGCCTCTTTTTCGGGCGAGGCCGATTGATGCAGACGACGGTTCGGAACAATGAGTCCGAGCACAGCCACACCGAGGACGGCCGCGGCAAGGGAAACTACGAAGACAACCCGGTAGCCATCGGGAACGATTAAGAGCACGACGAAGGCCAGAAGGGGGCCCACGGTGGCCCCAATGGTGTCCAGCATGCGGTGCAGACCAAATGATCTGGCCAGGTGCTCCGGTTGGGAGGCTTGCTGGATCATGGCATCACGAGGGGCCGTTCTGATGCCTTTGCCAATCCGATCGGCCCCGACGATCGCCGTGATGCCGGCGAAGCCCTGGACAAATAACAGGCCCACCCGGGCGATCATGGAGAAGACGTACCCGCCTAGGGCTATCGGTTTGGGGTGGTTGCTACGGTCTGCCGTATACCCGGCAGCGATCCTGACCACTGCGCTCATCCCTTGGTGAAGGCCTTCGAGAAAACCGTAGGCAACCATGGACAGCCCCAGGGCGCCGGTGATGTAGAGCGGAAGTACTGCCGCAACTGATTCGGAGGAGATATCGGTCAGCATGCTGACGATCCCCAGCGCGATGACTGTCGGCGAGGCTTTGAACGCAACGCGTGCGGCACCGCTCCCTGCGGCTGCATCGCGTCGAGCTGTCCAGTCGGAGAGGCTCAGGTACATACTCAGCCACCCACAGTAAATGCGCCGGCTACAACGAAGGCGGTCTGCCCCGTCGGTAACTTCCTCGTGGTCACTACCACCGAATCACCCTTATACCCCCCCTGTAGCGCAGACTCCCCGGCCTGCGGAGAACTGGGAGTACTGGCCCAGCCCTTAGCCGCAAAATCCTCAGCGTAGAAAGCGATGACTTTCGACGGTGAAGTTTTGGTGCGGCCTTCAAAGGAGACGAGAACCCGTTTGCCCTGCGCGGATACGGCAGATGAAGTAATCGCTGTCCCTTTAGGATGCGGAACCGCCTTTATCGGAAACCCGGATGTCAGTTTCCCCGTGGACTCACCCGTCGGGGGTTTTGAAGCCAGCGCACGATTCTGGTCTTTAGACTTCGGAAGGCTCGTCCGTGCACTGGGAGCCTCCGTGGGCATCTCCAAACCAGCTGCTTTCGAAGCGGGAGGTTGCGGGTTCCAGCTGGGTCGAGTCCCAGTCGCTGCTGGATGCCGGGGAGAACTTGATCCCGGATGACGTCTGCTAGTAGACGCCGACGCATCTGTTTTCACGGGTCCCGTTCGACGGGCACTGGCCAGTGAGGATTTTTCGACTTGAGATTCCGGTATTTTTCCGTTTGGCGTGGATGTTTCCGCCTCGCGAGACGAAACATCCGAGCCAGCCGTCGGAGTCTTCCCGCCAATCAAACCGGTGTCCAATGACCACGCCAATCCGGCTACGAGCACTGCTGCGGCAAAGACAGCCACGATCCAGTATTTCGTTTTCATGCACTCCCCCAGCGTCACTGCCGGCACGGCCGATGACGCGCCTGCTTAGCATCATGCTAGGCCAGCGGTACGAACTTGGAGAAGGGTAAATCGCACGTGCCCAACACGTGGATTACTTGCCAGCAACAACCCCGCTACTCGATATTCACGCGCTTCGTCACGAGCGTGTTGAAGCCCCCAGAAGGTAGACATACGGTGAGCATAATAAGGCCTTTTGCTAATGCAGCGAAGGCTCAAGGGGGCATGTCCATTCAAGGACATCTAGGGGGCGGGGAAGTTCATGACTCGTTTTGAAAGCAGTGCTGACGTTTCGCCGACGGCAAGCATCGGCGCCGACACCTTCGTCTGGCATCTGGCCCAGATTCGCGAAGGTGCTGTCCTCGGCGCGGGATGCAACATCGGCCGTGGGGCATACATCGGCCCCGAAGTCGAGCTCGGAGCCAATTGCAAGATCCAGAATTACGCCTTGGTCTATGAGCCAGCAAGGCTGGCTGACGGCGTCTTCATTGGCCCTGCAGCGGTACTAACGAATGACTTGTTTCCCCGTGCTATCAACGTCGATGGAAGTCTCAAAGGACAAAACGATTGGGAATCCGTCGGCGTAGTCGTCGGCCGAGGGGCTGCCATCGGTGCACGCGCGGTCTGTATTGCTCCACTACGAATTGGAGCATGGGCCATGATTGCCGCCGGCGCCGTCGTCACGAAGGACGTTCCCGATTATTCGCTGGTCGTTGGTGTCCCCGCTCATCACGCAGGATGGGTCGGCGAAGCAGGTCAGCCACTTGGCCAGGACGGAGACTATTGGGTTTGCCCGTCCACCGGACAGCGTTATCAGGAAATATCCGGGCGCCTGAAACCCGTCTAATCGTTCATCTGTCCCTCTACCGCCGAGAGAGCCGACACCCAAACCACGGATCGTCGACGGCTCAGTGACCGTTTACCGCTAGTACTCACCATCTGAATTCACAAGGTTGGGAACATGTCTTCCAAACAACAACGTATCAACCTCGCGGGCATCGTCGTCGATTTGGTCGATCAGCCCCTTGCGATCCAGCAAATCATTGACCGGACACACGCCACCACATCCCCGGTAACAGCGGATGCTGAACCCCCCTTGTCGGTCGTGTCAGCAAACCTAGACCACATTGCCCAATTCGGTCGTGGTGGACGTTGGCAGGAAACTCTGGGCGATTCGCTACGTCCAACAATCCAACCGATAGCTTTGGACGCAGAGTCCGCACAAGGTGGTGAACCCATGGAGTGGCTGACGCTCCTTGACGGGGCACCGTTGGTGGCGCAAGCAACTAAGCTGACGGGCCGGAGTTGGCCCCGGTTGGCCGGTAGTGACCTGATTGGCCCCTTACTTGATGAAGCTCAGCGGTCTGGTGCAACGGTCGGTTTTTTGGGGGGCTCGTATCTCATTCAGCGTCTGCTGTCTCGTCAGCTAACCAGGGGACGCCCCGACCTCGTCATTGCTGGCATGTGGTCCCCCGACCGTGCAGACCTGGCAGACCACAAGAAATCGTTGGATCTGGCCCGAACTATCCGGGAGTCAGGAGCCCAGCTACTGATCGTCGGACTGGGGAAACCCCGCCAAGAACTTTGGATGGCAAAGTATGGAAATGCAACGGGGGCTGGAGTCCTCCTTGCCTTCGGCGCCGTCGTCGACTTCCTCGCGGGAGCCATCCAACGTGCCCCTGACTGGGCCAGTGAACACGGCTTGGAATGGGCGTGGAGGCTCGCATTGGAACCGCGACGTCTGGCTCGCCGATATCTCGTGGATGATCCGCCTAGTCTGCTCCAGCTGAGACGCGATAGTTCCACGATCTCCCCAGCGGCCACCCCCGCCAACTCGAGTCTCACGCTCAGCCGTGACGACTTGGCCTCTGGAGAGCCCGACGGCTCATTCGTACCCGTGGGCGCTCCAGCCGATGTGGTGGTTTACATCGTGACGTATAACAGTGAATCGTCGCTCGCTCCTCTCATGACGAGTCTTCGTCGGGAAGCCAAAACCCTCCGGCTCCGCGTGATCGTCGCCGACAACGACTCCGCCGACGGAACCCTCCACGAACTCCGGTCCTACCCCGATGCGTACACCCTGTCCACGGGTGGCAACCTTGGCTATGCGAGCGGCATCAACGCTGCCCATCGCGTCTCCGGGGATACTCGTGCCGTACTTGTGCTAAATCCCGATCTCGAGGTGATGCCTGGGTCGATTACCGCGTTACACCGGAGATTGGTCGCCACGGGGGCGGGACTCGTGGTTCCGAAACTGTTGGAAACCGATGGTTCCATTTATGAATCGCTCCGTCGCGAACCAACCGTCACCACTGCCTTCGGTGACGCACTTTTCGGCGCCAAGTGGCCCACCCGTCCGGGCTGGCTCGCTGAAACCGATTATGCGAGCGAAACGTACCAGCACGCCCATAGAATCGACTGGGCCTCCGGCGCCGCTCTCATGGTGCGGTCTGATCTCGCCAAACGACTTGGTGACTGGGACGAGCGTTTCTTCCTCTACTCGGAGGAAGTCGACTACTTCCGACGGGCTCGGGAGACTGGCGAGACGGCTTGGTACGAACCAGCTTCCACGATGGTCCACCACGGTGGTGGTTCAGGGACTTCGGCGAGTCTCAACGCATTATTAGCCGTGAACCGCGTGAGGTATGTCCGCAAATACCACGACGCACGGTATGCACGGTGGTTCCGTAATGGTGTGGCGCTCACCGAACTTTTGCGCCTCTACAAGCCAACTAGACTGGAGATCTTCCGGACGATCATGGACGAAGCAAGCTGGGGATCTTTACCAGGCCCCACACCTGCCGAGCGCCTCCTGCACGTTCTCGATGGTTTTCCCAGAGGTACCATCATCATCCCTGCTCACAACGAAGCAGCTGTCATCGGCCGCACCTTGAGAAGCCTCCAACCGGTAGTCGATACCGGAAACATCGAAGTCATTGTCGCCTGCAACGGCTGCACTGACAATTCGGCAGAAATAGCCCGCGGGTTCTTTGGAGTCACCGTTCTCGAGGTAGGCACAGCGTCTAAAACGGCCGCTCTCAATGAGGCAGATGCGATTGCTTCCTTTTGGCCAAGGCTCTACCTCGATGCGGATATCCCCATCAGTCCCACCACGCTGCGACTTGTATTAGAACGTCTCAAGAGGGGCGATGTCCTCGCCGCACGGCCGGCCTATCGTTATGACGACTCCGGCGCTTCCTGGACGGTCAAGTCTTTCTACCGGGCTCGACGGCGGTTGCCATCGACCGATGAAGCACTCTGGGGTGCCGGTGCCTACGGCCTCACAAAGAGCGGTCATGCCCGGTTCGGCATTTTTCCCTCCCTGACGGCAGACGACCTGTTCATAGATCAACAGTTCGAGCATTCAGAGAAGGCCATCATGTACACGCCACCCGTTGCAGTTTCCACGCCACGGACCAGTTCATCGCTTCTGGCCATCCTCAGACGCAATTACCGTGGCCAAGCAGAAATGTTAAGCTCCAGAGCCACGGGCGGTGTTCAAGCCACCGCTCCTTACTCGACCACGCGTCGAACTGTTCGCGAACTGGTGGGAGCAATTCACGGCCCCATGAGTGCTTTCGACGCCTTGATATACGCGGGTTACGTGGCCGCTGCCCGACTGTATCGTCTCGGTGGTAAACGGACCGCATCCACCATATGGGAGCGCGACACCAGCAGCAGACAGTAATCCAGGAGAGGCAGAGTCACTTTCCGATGCTGTCTTGCCCAATGAAGTCCCAGCCTCGAGGTCGATTGCGACGGTGCGTATAAATCTGCATCAGCCATTTATTCGCCCTTGCTGCTTCAGTCCCCATTTTGACTGTCCAAATAACCGGAAAACCCTCCGGCGCCCATCGGTGCAGAACGCCTTTACCTCTGCGACTCGCGGCGGCGGGCGACAGCCTGAATGGCCCGATCCAGATAGATGGCGGAGGCGAAAGCCAATCCGAGGCCAAGAGTTGCGATACCAACTAAGGCATATTTCGTCCGAACACCGATGTAACTGATATCGACCGTTCCCGGCCTCTGGTTGGTTGAGATTTGTGCGCTCTCCCAAATCCCGAGAGCTTCCTGTTGGGTAGTTGCCAATTTTTGAAGTTCGCCGGAGACCTCGGCCGCAGTTTTCAGGACCGCCTCGGGACTACTGCGCACGATCTCGACGACGACGCTGGGCTTGTTGAAATTCGATTGCCACTGGCCCCCAGAATTTGGCAGGTAAACAGCCGTCGCGTCACGTATTCCGGTCCCGTACAGCGGCGCGGTTGTTGGAATCACCACGGGATTCGGGTGGGTTCCCTCGTAGATTCGCTGAACGACTGCGGCAAAGTTTACTGTAGTCGAACCTTCAGTCCGCAGGGCATTATTTTTAGTCGCAGCGGCTGGAGCCTCGAAACCCATCTCAAACTTCGTGTAGTAGACACCCTTGACCTCCATTGATGCGATTACAGCTGGAACAGTCAATAAAAGGACTGCGACGACGACGTACCAACGACGACGAAGAACAGCTACGACGTGCTGGAATCCTGCTGTTGCCAAGAACAGACGTCCTCTGATCAGAGGCTTCCCTGCTTCTGCCTCACGGAAGCTCTTCACATTCCAATATGCCCCGCAGAGTCCAAGCATCATCATCAGCATGCCAACTGCTTGCGGGAAATGAAACGCGTCAAAAAATGCGCACAACAGCGCCCCGGCAAGAACCCCACCAGCCAGTGCTGGGCCAAGATCGCCAAGTAACTGGTCGGAACGGCTATGGCGGAGAAAAGTCGACATAGTCCCCACAAGCACCAGTGCTAGAAAGGAAAGAGTTCCAACGAGCCCTACTTCGATCAAGAGGCCGAAGTATTGATTGTCAAAAATTCGGTACATGGGGCTCATCGTGCCGAGTCCTCTGCCAAAGCTCGGCTCCAGGGACAAGTACCCAAAGGCCACGTCGATACTGGATGTACGGGAGTCGACGCTCGGATCCGATCCGGAAAACATGCCGAAGATGGTTCCGCCGAGACCCGGGACGAAGAAGTACAGGATTCCAATTCCTGCTACTCCGGCCGCCGCTATCTTCATCCGTAGCCGACGTTCCCATGTCGGAAAAAGTACGATCAGGCCCGCGGCAATGCCCAGGAGTGCAGACCTAGTAACCGAGACAAATGCCGCGAGGAACATGACACCCGCGGGCAAGAAACGAAGTAGAAAACCACGTGACGTATCCCGAATCGCGAGAGTAAGCGCCACAGGAAGCAACATCGCTAGAACGGCCGCGTATTCAAGTGGATGCCTCGCGGTGGACTCAGAGCGGATAAAACCACCACGCACATCGACGCCGCCCAGACCTGTGGAGGTCAGGCCAGGTATCTGGAAGGATTCCATGAAGTCCACGCTGCTGAAAAATTGAAGGACACCGACGAGGGCATAGAGGCCTCCCATGATGGCAAGGCGTTTCAAGAGAGCGAGGAATCTTCCCCGGTCTTGGACACCATCATTGGCGACAAGAATGACTCCGGCGTATGACGCCACATTGACCAGAGTCATCGTGGAACCATTGCCATCCACGTAAGGCAGTGGCATGAGCGCTGCCAAGACATAGCTAGTCATAACGCAAACAAGGAAGAAGACGAGCGCAGTTCTCACTGGCTGTAGTCGACGGACGGAGTGCGGGCTGGCGTTCTGCAGGTTATGCCATGCCCACCACAAGAGCATTCCGAGCCCAAATATCGTCGATGGTGCCCCGGCGCCCCCCAAAGCGGCGATGCTCTGGTCTGACGGGATGGCCAGCAACAAGAAGGCGTAGAACGTCAGAACCGAGGTCGCATCCATGTAAGTACGTATGGAGCTCGACCGTCTGGGGGTAGCGTCAACTGCGGTTTTCACTACGCGACATCACTGATTTTTTATCCGACGATTGTTGAGTCGAATCGGTATCGGACGGGACAACTTCGGGCGCATTTTTCAGCGCTTTTCGAGGCCTCTCCGCCTTGCCTGCAGCAACATCGCTGCTGGACTCATCCGACGCCGGGTACCTCTTGGGGACAGTCGTCGACGCGGGCCCTTTTCTCCGACGCTCTCTGCGACGAATAAGCAGACCGTCGGCTAGACCGGTCAGTAGGACCGTTCCGCCGACACCTAATGCACCGACGACTGCGGTCAGCTGTATCTGCTTCTTTCTCACGACAGTTGGCTTCTCGTCGGTAGACAAGGTAAGCATCGTGATTACAGATGAGTCCGGGACCTTGAGCTGGTCCTGCAGATCAGTCAGTGTCTTGGGGACTGTCTTCTGCATTTCTCGAAGCAGCCCCATTGTCGCTGTCTGGTCTGGTCCGGTCACCGAGACCACCAAAATCGGCCCGGATGTTGCGTCGTCCTGGGTAACTGCCACCTCCGAGCCTTCGTACCGTTCAACAAGTGGGCCAGCGATCTCGGGGGCAGTGACCTTAACTTGCAATACGCCGAGCGCTTGGTCAAGGCCACCAAGGTATAGGAAAGGGTTATCCCCCTTAGTCACTGCAACTTGAGGAGGAACCAATACCATGCTGGCCTTGGCCTCATAGGTAGGCGTCACTGTATCAAATACTGCATAGACAGCAACGGCTGTTAACATCAGGCCGATGAGGAGCAGATACCACCGTCGCAGACAACTCATGATCAGATCACGAACGAACATTGCCTACCCCCATCGCCAATGCGCCAGCAAGTTCGCTGACGTTCCTCGAACTTCCCAGTATCCCCTTGATGTCAATCATTGCGGTTGATTTCGGTTTCCCCGCGCCACAGCAAGCTTCAGACGGTCGAGACCGTTCTTACCGCCCAGGCGCATGATAATGCCTTTCGCGCCGTCACGGAGAAAGTCACGTGCCCTGCGAATCGGCGCTGCCACGAACCGGTCGAAGAGCAACTCTCCAGCGCCAGGAATCTCTACTCCTTGCAAGACTTGCCCAAAAGCATCAGCGAACCCCGCGGGACTCACCCGACGTCCCCGGATTCGGTTGCTGACGTTCCCCTCATGCACCATCTGGAGCCAGCCCGGTTCACCGGGAATCTGCGTTGTCGGCATATGCCGGTCCAAACGGTTATGCCAATCGAACCAACATGTCGAAGGTTCCTCCCACGATTCGCTAACAGTGCAGAAAGCATTCGTGGGATCAAGTCTCAGAAACAGCCTCCGCCCTTGTTGGATAAGCCCATAGCTGACGTAGAATGCCCTCCTCTCTGGTCCCAGAACTGCCGCCTGAAGACGAGCTACGAAATCCTTAGAAATCGCGTCATCGTTGTCTAGGTTTGTCGTCATTAGGATTTCTGTTCGCCGGCCGGCCACCTCTTCGACGTCTTGTACTAGCTGAGCGTGCGGTACGCTTTGCCTGAACAAAGGCACGAACGTGCCATCTGAGCTGAGCTCAGCGATACGGGCTCTCAGCCATTTTGGGCTCTCAGCATCAAAGTAAATGATCCAGTGGAAGTTGCGCTCGGATTGGTCTTTTACCGACGGCAGACAATATCGTTCAAAAAGGGCTTGCCGATCACGCAGCCAGCCGTCTTTGGCCCGGATGAGGCTCTCCACGCCGGGTGTCGGAAGGTTGAAGCGCGTCAGTAGGACATGCGAAATTTCCAAACTCATATTCTCACCTTGTATATGTGGTAGTTGGATTCCGAAGCAAAATCGTCGGTCATGCGACCGTTCGCTCCAAACTCAACACTCCGGTTTTCGAACATCACCTTGGCAGTGGTCCCCGAAATTCCCTCGGGCCATTCAAAGGCGCGTTCACCGGCAGGCGACTGCCCATCGGTCATAGCAAAGAGGTACGCATACCCATCGTGAATTTTGAGCATCGTCGATAGACCTTTACCAAAGGAATATTCCAGAGACTGCGTGTTGATTACCGGCGCCAAAGAGTGGATCTGCCCATTCACCTTCTGAACTGACGAAACCTGTTTCTGGCCACAAAATTCGGGAACCACCTGGGCTGATCGGAAAACGTTGCTCGACTTGCACGGTCCGGCAAAGCTCTGGTTGAAATATACGATTCC
The DNA here is from genome assembly GCF_900163545.1 of Arthrobacter rhombi. Taxonomy (GTDB): domain Bacteria; phylum Actinomycetota; class Actinomycetes; order Actinomycetales; family Micrococcaceae; genus Arthrobacter_H; species Arthrobacter_H rhombi_A. The sequence continues at coordinate 187,907 of NZ_FUHW01000044.1, read as the reverse complement.
CCGGGCCTCGTTGATAACTGAGGCCATCACAGCCCCCGCCAATTGATCAGCATCGACGTACTGGTCGAAATTCGTTTCCTGGTCAGCCCCTGTCATGTTTTCTACGAATTGCCAGAGTGGCTGGAGCTCCCCATCAGCCGCGTCTCGTTGACGCAGGGCCTGCATAGTCTTGCCATAGCTCGAAGACGATCGGCACCATTCTTGTGTCACCGGGACCGCGGAGACGTCCCGATACGGCTTCGCCGAACAATGCGGAATGGTGTACCAATATTTATCCACAGAAACGACATCGGTGAAATTGTTTATGTAACTGGTCGAGACCGAAGCGTCCAAATCGTTTTCCAAGACCATGTAAGTGAAATTCGCATACGAGAACAAACCTTCGGGCGCCTCGGCCTTTCGCTCGGCAAGGTGTTTCTTTCCTTCTTTGGGAGAAAAACGCCCGTCGACTTCATCGTCGAGGAAATGACCGACCCAACTCTTGGTTTTGCTGGTAAAGGTTTTGTTGAGCGCCCCCCCGATCCAGTACATATCGTGATCATCAAGGAGTTGTGAGTCCAACGTATCGGGCATTCCAACGTATGTATTGATTCCCAGCTTCTTATCAAAAAGAATCTCTGAATCATCCGACGCTGAGTCATACCAAGCGACAATGGGAAAGAACGAGGGGTCAGACCACCCTGCTTGATCGGCCTTCTCGAACTGTTTCCAATATTCCGACCCGCCTTCCCACGGCACCAATGGGAGTCCCAATTCCCCGGTTTCAGTACTGAGATCCGCCAAAGGATCCGTCGGCTCGGCCGCTGTACAGGAAGTCAAAAGTGCTACCCCTAGACACATGGTGAATAGGGCAGGTCCTGTTGCTCGCCATCGCTTTGTCGAGCTCATGTTATTTCCTTTTCTGCACGGATCAGGCCTAGGAGCTGCTCCGCCCTAGCATCCCAAGTATGTCGCCGCGCGAAGGAACGACGTTCGTTTCGCGTTTGGAAGTCAGCGGGGGTGGCGTGGGCACATGCAACTTGGTCAACGAAATCTCGGTGTGTCGAACCGACAGAGATCAAAGAACTATTGAGCCAATGCACGGCGGGCAAATCGGTCGAAACCACAGCTAGCCCGGCCGCCAAATAATCCATGGTCTTCAACGGAAAGCTAGCCCGGTTGAATTCGTTGTCGGCATATGGGGTGATGCCTACGGCCAACTTTTGCAGACGGATCCGGAGAGCATCTTCCGACATCTCACCCATCCAAGTGACATTCTCGGCGTGAAGGAAACGGTCCAAACGCTCGACCGTCTCAGACTGACGCTCCCTTCGTGGGCCGATAACCTCTATCGGAAGACCACTAGCTGCAAGTTCGTCTAGCAAATCCATGTCAAGTCGCTCATTCAGCTGGCCGATGAGACCAATGCCGGAAGCCGAGTGTTCTCGCGTATTTTCCAGGGTCGGCTCCGGGACCCCGCACCCGTTGGGGAGCACCACGGGCGTCACCCGTTCGCGCGTCCTCGGCAGATTCCCTACGAGGTAAGGAGTAACAACCGTGACCGAGTCCGCGCGCTGGATGTTCTGACGCAAAGTTCGAACGACTTGGGCACGTGTCAGCCCCATCATCTGGGCGCCCGCCGGCCAATCGTCGGTGACATGTAGAACTCGGTGTCCAGTATTATTTCGTGGAAAGACATCTCGTGGGGACAACAGCACGGTTGCCAGCGGTGCCGTTTTCTGTGATCTGGTCACGGATCGAATGGCTCGATGAACCAGAGCACTGGCGATGTTGCGCATCAGTGGTTTGGTGAACGCTGGCGGTACGGCCACCCGCAAACGAACTAATCCTGCTTGGATGGGATCAACAGAATAGCCAGGAATGACCGCAGGGTGTCCTCCTGACGCCGAGCCTATGATCGGGACGGGTGGATCTACCCATAACACGCGTACTTTTTTAGAAAGTGCCTCGGCCATCCGATGGTCGGTCCCACGGGTGTCGTCCCATCGGCTGCCGGCCAAAACCACAATCCAGTCAGCGCTTTTCATGGCTTCACTTCATTTCTTACGTCATCCTTCGAATGCCGCAGTATGGGCTGCGCGTTGAAATCGTCTGCCGTGGCCCTACCGCGCCATCTGGAAATTAACCGAGATGTTTTGTATGCGCCGAATCGAGCAGCCGAGGCAAGGTTCTCCCCCCATTTATCCCCTGTTGTTGATCCTCTGCGGATTGCATTTTCGTAGAAATCGATTTGGTTCGTCGCGGCGGCATCGAGGGAAAATCTGCTTTGTAGCGTCGCCAAGGCAAAGTTTCCCAGTTCTGTTCTACGCGCGCCATCACGCAATAACGGTTCAAGTTCTGAACGGAGTTGGCTGACACCGTGGACGGCGCCCGAGCCAACCCCATACCAGCCCTGCCACAAAAACTCGTGGAGAGTTTCCGGCATTAATGTCTTCCAAAAACCTTCTTCACCTTGGACAATAAGTGGCTTCGCAAAAGCCATTCCCCGCAACGCGGAGCCGCCCATGCCGAGGACCACGTCGGCAACAGCGTATGCGCAGCGTGGATCCTGTAACTCCCCAGTGAGCACCACGCGCCGCTCTCCTACCGACTGATTGACGGCATTTGCGCGGAGTCTCACTTCGGGTTCGGCAGGCCCCGAGCCGGCGATTAGCAGTTGGACCCTCGTAGTGCCTGATACTTCTGCCACTGCGCTCATGGCCGCCAGGATGCCCTCAAGTTTCATCTCATGCGCCAACCTGGAGACGATCACTATCGTCTGGTAGTCGCGACGCAATCCCCAGTCAGTCACGAATTGTTCTACGGGAAGCTCGATCTGGGGACTATTCAATCTTGTATCGACAGGAGGTTCCATCAATGCCACCGTTGACCGTCCGAAAGACCGCTCTGCCTCCGCTATTTGTTCCGTTCCAACCATCAGGGGCAGCCCCTTAGGCAGGAAAGGAGCCACCGACATGGAAAGAACCGTTGAGACTGCGGTCGCCCGACTTCCGTGACAGGCCATCAAGGCTTCGAGCGACGGTGGCCATTCGTAGCCGTGGATGGCATCAATTTTACGTTCAGAGATCAGTCTTCTGACCTCTCTCACCGTACGTGGGCTGGGCCGACGACCCGGCGCCGCAAGCTCGATGAACTCGATTCCTAACTCGGCGATTCGAGTTTCAAGCTGTCCGGGAGAACCAATGATGGCAATTGAATGACCACGTTCTTGAACCGCAGCCGCGATCTCGACTGCGTTGAGCTGGCTTCCCCCGATAGACAGGTCGTGTGGGTAGACGAGGATTTTCACGCGATCGCCGCCGCTGCTTCAGCCCGGACAATGCCTCGGATGGCGAGTACGTCGCCTCGTCGCAAATAGACGAGCACAGCCATACCCGTCAGTGCGGCCACTCCACCCAAAGTTAGCGCCCAGAAGACGTGATGCACGTTAGTAGCGGCCAGCCAGGCAAGGCAGCCAACAGCGACTCCGGCAAGGCCAGGAAGCCACAGTTTTCCGAGAACGTCGGTGATGCCGATACCGGCACCGCGCAATTGCCACAGATACATGGGCAGGAGGACAAGAAACGAGACAGCTGCCTGTGCAGCGGCAATACCCACCAGTCCACCCCATATGGAGCCTCCGACCAACGCAGGAATCAACACTAGGAGCCCAACAATTTGAATCATCAAAACCTTGCCGGTGCGTCCAATAACCACAATGTAGTCATATGCCAATTCGCAAAAGACCTTGGCCAGCGCAGAAATGACCAGCCAGCTCAGGGCCGCCGCAGCTGGGAGCCAAATATCGCCATAAACGAACCTGACCAAAGGCACCGACGCTCCGGCCAACGCGGAAAAGGCGGGGATCGTCGCACACCCCAGAACGCTGAACAGGCCGAGAATGGCTGCGCGTAGTCTAATCGGATCACCTTGTATGGCAGCGAAGGCTGCCGGCGCGACGCGGCGCAGTGGCTGAGAGACAATGCTGACCGGCCAGCTCGAAAGATTGAAAGCCAGAACGTAGTATCCCAATGCCACCGTTCCAATGAGTGAGCCGGCGATCAGTTGATCCGAGTAGCCGATCGTAAAAACGATAATGCTGGATCCTGCCAGAGGGAGCCCAAAGTTCAGAAGTGGCTTGACCTTCTCCCGGCGCCAGCCCAGACGGTAAGGCAAGGGTGAAGCCCGGATGAAGAGCAAGGCCGAAATAACACTTCCGAGCACGCGACCAATCGCTAACGCCATAGCGCCCATACCCATCAGAGCCAACGCCACTGAAACAATGGCACCGACCCAGACATTCACTTGATCGATGCCCATCCGGGTTTTCTCCAGGAAGGCACGCTGCAACAGTGCAGCAGGACTGGCGACGGCCCCGTTGACCAACACGCTCATGATCAGGAGCCGAACAACCCCGGTCGCTTCCGGGTCGCCCATGGCCGAGGTGAAGGCCGGCGCGGCAAACCAGCTAACCGCGCAGAACAGCGCACTTCCAACGAGAGAAATGGTATTAACTGTCGGCGCGATCAAGGCAGGATCGCCAGGCCACCTAACGATGGCAAGGCTGACGCCCAGTTCGTTGAAACTGAGCACCGCCATGAGTGCCACCAAGGCAATTGCAAATGTTCCAAACTGCTCTGGGCCCAGAACCCGCGCCAGGATTATCCCGATGCCTAACGTTCCTAAGCGTGAAACGAGCGTATTCATCAAACTCCAAGCAAATGCGCCACTGGCACTCGAAGGACTCGGTCCCCTGCTCTTGAAGCGGTCCGCGCGACGGCTAAACATTAAGAAACCGTTGCTGCCAGCACGTCAACGACCCGCTGCTGTTGTTCTTCGGTGATATGTGGGTAGAGCGGCAACGACAGGATGCGTCCGGCCGCTTCTTCAGCGACGGGGTACGTCCCCTCGTCTAGCCCAAGATCGGCGAAAGCCTCGGTGAGGTGCACCGGCGTCGGATAGTGGATGCCGGCGCCGATTCCTGCTTCGTTCAGCTCGGCTAGGACCCGGTCACGATCATCGACGCGAACAACGTACAGGTGCCAGACATCCTGGTTCCCCTCGGCTTGCCGCGGCAGTTCCACCCCATCAACAGCGCTCAATAACGCGCCATACCGTTCTGCGGCCTGGCGGCGTCGTTCGTTCCACCGCTCCAGCCGTGCCAACTTGGCATTGAGCACCACTGCCTGGACGGTATCCAGGCGTGAATTCATCCCGACGGCTGAGTGCTCGTACTTCTGGGCACTGCCATGAGCGGACAGGAGACGGACTTGCGCGGCTACCGCGTCGTTTTCGGTCAGCACGGCTCCGGCGTCACCTGCTGCGCCGAGATTCTTGCCCGGATAGAAGCTGGTCCCGGCGGCAACACCTAGCGTGCCCGCAGCCCTACCGAATCGGGTGGCACCTTGCGACTGGGCTGCGTCTTCGATGATGACGGCGCCGCAGGAGGCGGCGATTGGTTCGAGCTGCTCGACAAAAGCCGTTTGCCCGAAGAGATGGACGGGGACGATGGCCTGGGTCCGTTCCGACACGGTCGCCCGCACACACTCTGGATCGATTAACAGGTGCTCGGGATCGACGTCCACCAATACGGGAACGGCGCCGAGGCGACAGACAGCCTCGGCCGTGGCAATGAAAGTGTTTGCGGGGAGAATGACCTCACCGCCTGCAGTCACCCCCGCTGCACGCAACGCCAGCTCCAAGGCGTCGGTTCCGTTGCCGACACCGATGCAATGCCGCGCTCCGAGGTAGTCGGCATAGGACTGCTCGAATCGGTTCACTGCTGCCCCGCCAATGAACGACGTGGTCGCAAAGATTTCCTTGAGGCCCGTCATGACCTCTTCGTCGATCTCCAGCTGTTGAGCTCCCAGATCGACGAGAGGAATGGTGGTGTTCATGAATTTGCCCCCTGGCGTGCCCATGTTTCGCGGTCGACCACACTGCCGAATTGCATCGTGGCGAAGTATTTTGCACTCTCGATGGCGCTGCGGGCCAAGGATCGTGTCGTGGTACTGAATCCCTGCGGCCGCATCACCGTTTCCACGTAGATTCCGGCCAGGTCCGTGCCCGCCTGAGCCAAGCTGTAGCGCCGCTCCACGAGTTGACGACCGAAGGCTCCCAGACGTCTGCAATGCCAGGGATCTTCGAGCAGGTCGGTCAACGCCACGAGCAGGTCCCTGACACCGGCGCCCTCTTGGCCGAACCATCCGTTGGTCATAAATTCCTCGGCAGTGTTTTCATCGAGGGTCTTCCAGAAGCCCCCTTCTCCTTGCACGATGACCGCCTTGGAATGGGCCAGTCCCTTGATCGCCGAACTCCCCATCCCCAACACGATGTCGGCCGCCTCATAGACCGGGGCGGGATCCAGCAGGAAGCCCACCGGTTGGATGACCGTGCGGCCATGCCGAAGGTTGACCTGCTCCGCCCGGGTCTGGACCGTAGCCAGACCCTCCCCGTCACCGGCGATCAGCAAGCGCACCCGATGCGTTTCCGCCAGGCGGTCGACAACAGAGATCGCTGTCAGGACACCTTGGAGCTTTTCCAGATCGGTGGTCAGCATGGAGACTACCGAAATGACGACCTCCAGTTCGCCAATTCCCCATGATTTACGGGCGCCGGCCTCATCACGGGTCATGTGGTGGGACATATCGACGGGTGGTTCCATCAGGTAGGCGGTCCTTCCTTCGGCTTCCATCCGCTGCTGTAGATCCGGGGTGCCCACTACCAGAGGGAGATGGGTTGGTAGGAAAGAAGGAACCTGCATGGACATGACCGACATCAGGGTCGGAGTGCGCAGTCCACTAGCGAACGCCGCTTGCAGGCCGGGACGCCATTCATAGGTATGGATGAGATCAACGTGCTCGCGTTTGATGGTTTGTCCCAGCCGACGGGTCCACGCACCATTGCGGGAGGACGGCACTGGGGCTTCAATCCACGGCACGCCCGTTGCTTCCAAGGCTTCGCAGAGCACTCCCGACGGTGCGTAGACGACCGCTTCGTGGCCATGACGCCGCACGGCAACGGCCATCTCGATGGCATTGAGTTGGCTTCCACCCATGCCCAGCTGATGCGGGCAGACCAGGATTCTCATTTTCCGATTCCTCCTTGCGGTGCGGCCATTTCCTGTGGCCGGGCAGACGTGCTGATCATCCGGGCAGGATTCCCTGCCCACGTTTCTCCGGTGGGCAGGTCCTCCAGGAGTACGGCGCCCATTCCCAGGACGGCGTCTTCGCCGATCTTCAGGTCCTGCCGCACCGCGGCGTTCATTCCGAGATAGGAGCACCGACCGATCTCGACCCTTCCGCCTACCGAGGCACCCGCAGCCAACGTCACGAAGTCGGCAAGGTCGTCGTCGTGGGTCAGCGTCACCTGCGGCATCAGGACTACCTGATGGCCGATGCGTACATCGCAGGTCAGCACGGTGCCGGCCAAGATGATGCTCCCCGCGCCGATCACCGTGCCTTCGCCAATGACAGCGGTGGAATGCACATGAGTGGCAAACTGGTCGTGAGCGACCCCCCACGCTTCCAGCCGGGCACTGACGGCCGCCCGGGCAGCCCCCGATCCAGCGCAAATCAGCATGTGGTCCCCCGACGTTGCAGCCATCTCGATCCCACCCAGTACCCGCACCCCGGCAATATTTCGTCCATGCAGGGCCGCGTCGTCGTCGAGCAACCCCACGAGATGGTGGTCCCCGGTGGCGCGAATGGAGGCGATCGTCTCGCGGGCAAGTCCGCCGGCGGCAATCAGCAGGAGGCGGGCCACGGTCAGACTCCCCCAGCAGCGCGGATGCTGTCGACCACACGGTCCTGATCTGCGGGACTCAGGTCGTGGTAGAGCGGCAGAATCAGCGTGTTATCGGTCAATCGTTCGGTCACCGGTAGCTGGACCATCTGGCCGGAATGTCCGGTGTAGGCAGGTTGACGGTGGGCGGCCATGATGCCGCGACGAGCGGAGATCTCGTCGGTAGCCAACTTCTCGAGTAGTTGCTCCCGTCCCATCGGGAACTCTGGAAGCACCTCGATCCAGAAGGACTGGTAGTTCGAGGTTCCATATCCGGGATCCTGCGCGCAGCGCAGTCCCGGGACGTCGATGAGTTCCGAGCGGTATCTGTCGGCCAGCCCGCGACGGCGTTGGACCATCACGTCGAGTTTGCCCAACTGGACCAGACCCATCGCGGCCTGCAAGTCGGTCATCCGGAAGTTGTAGCCGACCTCGGAGTAGCTTTCCTGAGGTGCCAACAGCGAGCCATGACGCTCGGCAGCCGAGACGTCCATTGAATGTTCACGCAGCCGGCGGGCCCGATCGGCCCACTCCTTGCTATTGGTGGTCAGCATGCCACCCTCACCGGTGGTGAGGAGCTTCCGCGGGTGGAAGGACCAAGCACTGATGTCGGCTCCGACACCGACCGGCGCATCTCGGTACGTTGATCCGGCGCCGCAGGCTGCATCTTCGATCAACGCAATACCCCGTTCGTCGCACAGCGCGCGCAACGGGGCAAGGTCCAGCGGCATCCCGCCCTGATCAACGGCAATGATGGCCCGCGTAGCCGGGGTCAGTGCCACGGCAATGGTCTCGGCCGTGACGTTCCCCGTCTCGACATCCACATCGGCGAACACCGGGCGGGCCCCCAGATAGACCGGGGCATTTGCCGTGGCGATAAACGAGAACGACGGGACCACCACGTCGTCGCCCTCGGTGACACCGGCGACGATCAGGGCCAGCTGGAGGGCCGTCGTGCAACTCGACGTGGCCACTGCGTGGGCGACCCCCTGGTGTTCGGCAAACGCCTGTTCAAAGGCTGCCGTCTTCGGCCCTTGAGCAACCCAGCCCGAGGCGATCACCTCGGCGACGGCATCACTTTCGGCCGCACCGAGCCACGGCTTCATGACACTGATTCTGTTCATCTTCGTGCTTCCCCAGTCTTTATTCGTTATGTCAGTTGGTGACGGAAACTGGTCGTTTCAGCGCCCGTCCTGCCGCGACCTGTTCACGCAAGGGACGCCACCATTCCACGAGCCGGGCGAGCCCTTCCTCCAGCCCGATCGTGGATTCGAATCCCAAGTCTCGGCAGCCAGCACTGGTATCAGCGAGACGACGGCTCACCGAGTTCACCGCTCGCTCTGGCCCGTAGTCGATGGCCTGTTTGGAACCCATAACGTGCAAGAGGGTTTCGGCAAGTTCCCGGAGGCTGGTCTCGGTGCCGCTGGCGACGTTGTAGACACCAGCGGTGACCGGGCTGGCGGCGGCTAAGAGGTTCGCCCGAGCAATGTCCTCGGAGAAGACGAAATCCATGGTCTGGCTTCCGTCTCCGAAGATCAGTGGAGGCAGACCATCATCGATGCGTTCCATCCAGCGCACCAGAACCTCGGTATAGGCGCCGTGGACGTCCATTCGGGGTCCGTAGACGTTGAAATACCGCAAGGCCACGTAATCGAGCCCATACATGGAGTGAAAACTCTTCAGCATTCCTTCGTTGAAGGTCTTGGCAGCGCCGTAGACGGTGTCATTGTTATACGGGTGATGTCGCTCCCCGGTCGGGAACTCCTCAGCCATCCCATAGACGGAAGCACTTGATGCGGCGACGATTTTAGACGTCTTGGCTTCGACGGCAGCTTCGAGGACATTGAACGTCCCGTTAACCATGACGTCGACGGCTAGTCGCGGTTCCTCGGCACACTGCGTGATGCGGATGGCCGCCTGGTGGAAGATGGCATCCTGGTTGTGAACGAGGTCGCGGACCAGCTGTCGGTCGGCGAGATCTCCTTCGATGAGCTCGACGCGACCACTGGCGAGCGGGCCGGCGATGTTATCCCGACGTCCACGCACCAGATTATCCAGAACGTCGACGTGTTCGGCACCGGCGTCCAAGAGCTGGTGGACGATTTCGGAACCAATGGTTCCTGCGCCACCGGTGACGAGGTACCTGCCGCCTTCGAATGTGTTCAGGTCTGTCTTCACAGGGCTTCCTCCAGAATGGGGTGGTTGACTTCGTCACGAGTTGCCCGGCCTTCGGCGAGGCTGCGGCTTGCCGCTTCCAGCACGGAGAGGACACGGAGCGCGGATTCGCCGTCGGTCGGTGCCGGGCGGCCGGCGCGGATGCTGGCCGCGTACTCGGAAACCATGAGTCCTAACGGTTCGAATTCGGAGAGCGCCGGGGACCAGGTGTCGCCCAACCGGTAGGAGATCATGGCACCCTTGCGGTCCTCGACGTCGTCGCGCACAGCTTCCTGCCGCCCCAGATCAACCCCTCGGTCGAAGACGCTCAGCCGCTGCTGTGGATTCAGGTCGTCCCACACCAGGGTCTTGCGACTTCCACCAATGACCATCTGCCGAATCTTCGTCGGCGACAACCAGTTCACGTGAATATGCGCCAGCGCCCCGTTTTCCAGGGGCAGGCTCAGGTAGCCCACACAGGATTTTCCGGAGTTCAGGGGATCCGCTCCCTGCGCGGAAACCGCCACGGGTTTCAGCCCACCGGGGAGGATGAAGTCCAGGATCGATAGATCATGGGGAGCCAGATCCCAGAACACGTCGACGTCTGGTTGAACGAGTCCGAGGTTGATCCGTACCGAATCGATATAGAGGATCTCCCCCAACTCACCGCTGGCTAGGAGATCGCGGATCTTCAACACGGCCGGGGTATAACAGTAGGTGTGATCGGCCATCAGAATGGTGCCTGCCGCCCGGGCAGCCTCGACCATCTCCCGACCGTGGATGCTGTTATCCGCCAATGGCTTCTCCACCAGCACATGTTTGCCGGCTGCGATCGCGGCCATGGCAATGCCGTGATGGGTGCGGGCCGGGGTAGCGATAGCAACCGCGTCGATGGTGTGCTCACGCAGAAGCTCCTCCACGGAGGCAACCACTGCAGGCTCTCCGGTCTTCCTGGCCAGAGCCGAAGCCCGGTCGAGGTCCCTGTCGCAGATGGCCACCAGTTCCCAGTCAGTGCTCATCGCAAAGTTCCGGGCCAGATTCGGGCCCCAGTAACCGGCACCGATGACCGCGATACGCAGGGCAGGATGGACGGAGGTTTCGGGTGCAATGCTCATCAGTAGGCTCCAGCCGGGTTGATCATGACTTTGAAGGTGCGCCACATGATCATCAGATCTCCGGTGGCTGACCAGTTTTCGACGTAATAGAGGTCCAGTCGGACGCTTTCTTCCCAATCCAGATCCGATCGCCCGCTGACCTGCCAGAGGCCGGTGACGCCAGGTTTGATGTAGAGGCGACGGTAGGTGTGGCCTTCATAGTCGGCTACTTCGGAGGGCAGGGGCGGCCGTGGCCCGACGACCGACATATCGCCCTTGAGGACGTTGAAGAACTGGGGCAGTTCGTCCAAGGAGAACTTGCGCAAGATTCTGCCGACGCGAGTGACTCGAGGATCCTGCTTGAGTTTGAAAAGCGGTCCGGCGCCGTCGTTGGACTCTTTCAGTGCTTCGAGATCTTTTTCGGCGGTGTCCACCATCGAACGGAACTTATACATCTTGAACGGCTGGCCGTGGCGTCCAGTGCGTTCCTGTTGGAAGAACACCCCGCCCTTGCTGTCCCTGCTAATCAACAGGCCCAACACCAGGAACAGCGGGGAGAGCGCGATCAATGCGGTGGTGGCAACGCACATGTCCATACCCCGCTTCAGGACATGTTTGACCCCGCTGAACGTCGGCTGTTCCACGTGCATGAGCGGAAGTCCCTCGACCGGGCGAACGCTGAAGCGTGGTCCCGCCACGTTGGTCAACGACGAGACCAGGATGACGTCGGTGCGCGACTTCTCGAGTCGCCAGCCCAATTCCTGGAGGGCATGGTTGCCTCCTTGGAGTGCCCCGGCGACGACGACGGCATCTGCCCCGAGCCGGCTAATCTCCTCCTCGATCACCGACCCACCGTGAATCATCGGCAAGGCCGGGCTGGTGACACGGATGAGGTTCTCTGCATCCTCATCGGGTTCCCCATCGAGCACGACGCCAACGACCCGATAAGCCCCACCGCTTTTATTGGTGATCTGACGAATGACGTAGGGCGTGTCCTTAGCTTGTCCGTAAACAACGACGTCGCTGAGTGCATGCCCTCGGAGCCGCTGGCGTTGCAGCCAGTTTCTCCACAGCCACCGTCCCAGCAGCAGGGCGAGCATTCCCACCGGAACCGTGAGGACGAGGTAGGCGCGCAGGCCGGTGTTCTCCCCGAGGAGGCCGATGATGGCAATTCCGCCGGCAAGCGTGGCACTGGCGTCAATCACCGCCTTGTATTCAAACGCACCGATGGCGATGCGGGCAGAGGAGCGGCTTTGGAAGACCTGCAGTGCCACCAGCCAGCTCACGGCAACGATCAGTCCCAGCAGGAGTGACCAACCGTAGCTCTCCATCACAAAGCCGGCACCGCTGGCCCGGGCGGCTAAGGCACCGAAACGTCCTGCACCCTGCACCTGGACCAAAGAAGCCACGGTAGGCAGTGAGGCCGCAGCACCGACCAACACCACATCGGTGACCAGCAGTTTCCTGCGGTACCGCCTGCGCCAATCGACTGCGGTCGAAATCCGGTTCTGTTTGGAGGAGACCAGGCGTGGAGTCCAGACCCGAGGCGCCTCAAAACCGGTACCGCCTACCCGTTCACTCAGCTGCGACATGATTCTCACCCCCTAGCGTCGGAATGCCCCAACTGCGGCGATGCCTCGTGGCACCGCGAGTGGCCGCGTAGCTTCGCATGTGGTCATCCCCCAAAAATGTGTAGCAATCTGCCCGGGCTGAGAGCTCCGGGGGCCTGTCGGGCCTCGTTGAAATCGAGCCTAGGTTGGGGGCCGAAACAACACACGAGTGACGAGGTACTCGATTTGTTGATCGGGAGCACCACCTGCACCCAGTTCATTACTTGGTGCCTACTCAGTCAGCGTCCAAGCACTTGCTATCGGGGGTCTCGACAACGAAACGGCCCCGCAGCCGTCCCATCAGGGAACGGATGCGGGGCCTTACTTCAAGGAGTCGGCGGCCGCTGGGGGGCTGGGCCACGAAGGCCCACTAACCGCCGACTCCGTCCAAGGGGATTCACCGAAACGAACTCATCGTGTCCAGTGTCGGTGTTTCTAGCAGATGCACGGGGCAGAGTTGCCCTCGTGTTCCTGTCCTCAAGCCTAGTCACGGTCCGGGGCGCTCACACGGGTGGCGCGTACCCAATAATCGGCTCACGACTACGCGCTTTAGTCTCGCGAAGTACCCGCAAGTAAGGGCAGGCCCGTCAGTTCTGAACGGTCATTGATCCCCAGCTTCGCGAACACCCGGTAGAGGTGCCCTTCGACGGTGCGTTGCGACACCGTCAAGATGCGGGCAATCTCGGCATTATTCCGGCCGCCTCGCGCCAATTCGACGATCTCCTCTTCACGCGTGGTGAGTTCGGCCATGGCCAATGCGCGAACTGCGTAAGGGCCAGCAGTAACCTGGTGTGACCGCAAAAGCTGTGTCAGCTCGCGCAGCACCATGCCACAATTCCGGTTGTCCCCCACCTCGACATATAGGTTGGCTGATTTGGCCATGGCTTCAACCGCCACGTGATATTCCTGAGCTTGGGTCGCATCGCAGGCCAAGTCACGCAAATCTTCGGCGCTTCCGCTGCCCCCGTGGGCGGCCGCCAAACGACCTAAGAGTTGGGCGCGTGTACCTTCCATCTCCAGAACGAGGCCGGCCAGCTGCGCATTGAGATCCGCCTCCGGTTCAGGATCGGCCTGGAGGCGTTCCTCCGCGAGAAAAAGGACTTCACGGGCGATCAGCGGGAAGTCTTCGAGCGTCTCGTGCCCCGGTCCCCCTAGACCCGCGGCGACCGCCCTGTACAACATCCGCCGTGAGACATCCGCCTCCGCTGGGTCCTGTCCCATCGCTCCGCTGGGCCCTGGAGGTTGCCGCTGCTCGGCTCCAAATTGCGCCCCGGTGAGACGCCGGTCACGGGCAAGCTCCTGGAACATTTCCGCCAAGACCACCCGTGAGGGCTCCCGCAAGCGGAATTCGGCCTTTACCTCGGCCAAAGTGATGCGTGCCTGTTCGGTTTGACCCTTGAGAAGCTGCGCGATACCCCGGATCAGGGAAAGGGTTCCCCGACGGTGCAGCAGCGTCCTGACCGTGGACCCCGCCCGCTGGGACACGAACTCCTCCGCTTCGGCGTAGCGGCCCGAGAAGACCAAGTTCCATCCGATGCGCAACAGCACATGCAGTTGATAGTTCCCATTCAATGCGGCATTCTGATCCAGCTCTGCCATGGCTTGGCGCGCGAATCCGAGCGCCGTATCGGTCTTCCCTTCCACCGAGTAGAGGTCGGAGAGGACCAAGAGGGCGACGGTCCGGTTTTCTGACGACAGGCGAGGTTGGTCCAATATCCGCTCGGCTTGGGCTCTCAGACTTTCACCCGATCGGGCTTCCTGGGCTGCCCTCCACAGTTCAACGACCTCGGTCGTTCGGGCATATTCTTCCTGGATGAGAGTGAATTCAGCACGATTCTCCAGCTCTCGCGTCCCGGCCCTCCATTGTTCCGGCAGATGCACCGTCTCGGTGTCGTCTCCCCCCTGCCGGATTAAAGCCAATCTCAACATCGTCAGCGCTCTCTGTCCGATGAGCGTGTCCGCAGTGCTCCGCGTCAACTGCCCAAGCTTGGCTCGTGCGGAGTAGAACCGTCCCAGCCCCAACAGCGTGCGACATTCAGCCAGCGCTCCACGGTCCGAGGCAGTGCCAACGCCCGAGATCGAGCACAGCTTCCACGCCAGCGGGTAGTCCAACTCGTCGTTCGCGGTCTCCACTGCTTCCAAAACCTCAGCCGAAGGGACCTCAGCCCGCACTTCCAAGCTCCAGAGCACCTGCTCAGGGTTCAAATCCGGTTGTAGCTCCCGTCGGTGGGTATCCCAGACGGCATGGAGTTTGGCACTGCGGCCGGGAGCCACGAGGTGACGCAGGACGAGGCCATGTATTTCTGCCCCGAAACGGATCATCCCATCGCGTTGGACGGTCAGGACGCCGGATTCGAGCAAGTGTCGGTAGTCGCTGCCCTCACAGGCCACGAGGAGGGCCCGGGATTGTGGACCTCCCAACGCCAACAATTCAAGGATCCGCTGCTGTCTCTCCGGCAGAAAAGAATGAATATCGCGAACCACTTCAACGAGGGCATCATCAGTTTCCGGCGATAACCGGGCGAGGACCCATAACTCCCCTGCTGCTGACCCTTCGTCGCGCACCAGCACCCCTTGGCTGAGGCACGATTGGACGAAGGCCCTCACGAGGCTGGCATTTCCTCCAGTCATGGAGCGAATCACCTGCAAGGTGCCCTCGGTCAGTCGTCCCCCGGTCAGTGCCTGCGCCAGACGCCGAATCCCTTCCACTTCCAATGGCTGGACCACGATCGTTGAGAGCAGACCCGAGTCAGTCAGGGAAAAGAGTGTCGATTCTCCGTCGATGCGACCGGCACCGATGGCAATGAGTTTGATGGCTGAGTTCTCCACCAGCATGGACAGTACGAAAGAGGATTCCGGATCCAGGAACTGGGCGTCCTCCACGAGGACCGTCGGCGGTGTTTTCTCGGTACGGGCGTTGCCGACGATCGTGCTGATTTCGCGCAGTACCTGTACCGGATCCTCCACTCGTTCCAGCGAGCTCAGGTACGGCGACAAGGCCCCGTAGGGCACGGAAGTCAGGGTCGTGCTGCAATGCAACCGCAACACCGGAGGCGCGATCCCCGGCCGCGCCATGGCCGCCTGGACCAGACTGGTTTTTCCCATGCCGGGGCCCCCGAGAACAATGGCCCCCCCGGCCCCGCCCCGAGTCAGGATGTCGACCAGCTCGGCATACTCGGGTGAAGCAGCGGACCTGGGCTGTGAACCCGGGCTCATCGGGCGCCCACCGGGAACCGGCTAGCACGGTCGAGGCCAGCGAGTTCCTGCCGATTGCGGACCTGGAGTTTGGAATATACTTGGTAAAGGTGCCCTTCGACGGTGCGTACCGAAACCCCACTCTGTCGGGCAATTTCTGCGTTGGACATCCCGGAAACCACGCGCAAGGCGATTTGCGCCTCCCGTTTAGTCAGTTCGCCCAGCCATGCTGGCTCATCGGTCACTTCCTGCAGCGGAACCGCACCCGTTGACGGTCCATGTCCATCCCCCTGCTGAGATCTGGACCGCGCAGCGGCCACCCGTCGTCGATCCTTCGGGCTCATCGCGTCGACGAAACTGTTGGAGGCGTCCCCTGCGTGCAAGGTCTCACCGAGCTCGGAGAGCTCCTCGAGTGCCTCGCACAATTCCGAGGAGTCGGCCTCCATCATTCCTCTGGCCAATCGTCCGTAGGAACGGAAGCCGTCCCCAGGGTGCTCCGCGGCAAGTTTCTTGAGCCGGGGTGCCACGTCGTGTTCCCCCAGACGCAGGGCCACGACGAGGGAGTAGATGACCAGCCCCTCGCTACCGGCCTTTTCGGCTCTCTCCACCAAGGTCAATACACGCCGTCTTGCGGAGTGTGGCGATCCTACGCCGGCCAGAGCCAGCGAGGAAAGGACCTCCGCAGCCCACGAGAAAAAATTCATGGGAAGCATGCGTTCAAGGACCGATGGGGCGTTGAGGAGTAATTCCACGGCTTCGTCTCCTCGGCCTTGCTCGGTCAGGCAGTAGGCCACTGCGGCTTCGACAACCGCGCGCTCAGTCGATTCGGCGTCGACGTCCAGCTGCTGCTGGGCGGGCAGGAGCACTCCCAGTGCCGACCCCGTTTCTGCCGCCAACGCACCAAGAATTCCAAGAACGATATCGGCGTAGGCGATGGCACGCGGATCGGCATATCGTCCTTTGGCCAGCGCCCGGGCACCACGAGCACATTCATTCCACTGCCCTGATAAGAGTTGAACCCTCAACCCCGCCAATTCGATGGCGGCACAGTCCGCTTCGCTGATCACCTGATCCAGAATTCCCGTGGTGCCCAATCCATCCATGTCGGCACGGATCCGCTGCACCATGCGCAATGCTTCGGTTTGTCGAGAGGTCATGGCCCAAGCCTCAGCTTGGACAGACATCGCCCGGAAATGGAGTGCTTCGCTAGCCCACAGTGTGTCCAGCGGCCCTCCACCGTCGGAACCGGGACGTTCATCAGCGCTAACTTGGGCCGGAATTACTCCACCGAGGATGCCCTCCACCGCAGTGGGACGGCCTTCGACCAGTGCCATCTGTGCCCTCATAATCCGCAGCGTTTGGCGTGCGCGCAACAGCTCTTCGTCCCGGGGGACGTTCAGCAGAGCGGCGGAGATTTCCTCCTGTGCGCGGGCAAGGCGTGCGCTGGCGCGGCCGTGCCAGCCGAGGACGACCAGCGCATCGATGGTCTGATCCAGAATTCGCATCTGCCGGTATCCGTCCACCAACCAGGCTTCACTCGTCGCTCCTCCGTGATGATCATATTCCTCGACGACTGCGACGAGCGCCTCGAAGTTGCCCAGTTCTCGCATCGCGGTGACCTCGGTAAGAATACGTGCGACCTGCGGGTCACGGTGTACCCGCGTCAGGAGTGTTTCGATCTCGGGACGCTGCCCGTCGTCCATGCCTTCCCGCAAATAATGCCCCAGAAGCGGAATGCGCAACTTGACCTGGCCCACGGGGAGTTCTCCGACCGTCACCAAACCACGGGCCCGCAATCCAACGATTTGCTCCTCCAGGCCACCGTCTCGCAGATCCCCGGATGTCGCGGGCCCTCCCAGCGCGAGAAGATCGAGGACCTTCCGCTCCTTCTGGTCCAACCCTGACATCCAACGAGTCGCCTGCGCCCGCAACGACGGCCCCATGCGGAGGCCACCGTGGGCGAGGACCCAGCAGCCCGACTGCAGTCGCAGTTTCCCTGCACCCACCAGATCGCGAACCAACGGGCGCAAAACGTCCCGGTTACTGCTGGTGAGGTGCCATAACGCCGCCGCAGCAAACGTTGAAATCGGGCCGCCCAACTCACCTTCAAGGAATCTGCGGGTGTGGCGTACGTCCATGCTGCGGACCGTAACTCGCTGCAGCTGCCCGGAGCGGTGCATCGCCAAGAGGTCAGCGGGGAGTTCCACCAGTTGTTCGCAAACGGCCACCAGCCAAATCTTCTTCATGGCTGCTAGCTGGGCCAGGATCGCGGCGGAGTCGGGATCAACCTGTTCCGGGTTTCCGAGCGTGACCACGCTCCGCCGGCCCTCGGGGCATAGGAGATCGGCCAAACCGTGGACGAGTTCGTGGCGAGTGGAAAATGTTCCGGATTCGAGCTGGGACAGAACGAAAGAAATGACACCATGACGCATCTGGGCAACGTAGGGGCTGCCCGTGAGGTGAACAACGAACGGGTTCGGATCAAGTGAGGCGAGTGCTTCGTCAAAGACAGCACGACGCCCACTTCCGGCCGGTCCGACGATCACCAAGCCCCCGAGACCCGTGTCACTAAGCCCGGCTCGGATGGCAGCAATAGGTTCGTCCCGAGTCTCAAAATTCAAGTTCTTCGCCACGGGCTGTGCCCCTGCGGCTTGTACTCCGGTGGAAACGCCGTCGGCTTCCGGTGATGTCTTCGCAAAAACCTGCACTTGCTCTACCGCCCCCAGTGTGGTGCCTCTTGTTCAGCCCGTTCGACCATGCGGACGGGGCCTTCAAAACTCACCATAGGGCTCCGCCCCGACAGTTACATCAGTGGATAGCGCAATCCATCACTCATCTTTATGTATTCGTACTTAAGTGTGCGGAGTCACATTCCGCGACTCGGTAGGCTGTCGGTTGACGATTCCGCGTAGTTCCGCACGGTTGGCTACGTTCAGCTTCGCGTAGGCCAAATAGAGGTGGCTCTCGATAGTGCGTACGGACAACCCCAATTTGTGGGCTATCTCCCCGTTACTGTCGTCTATAAGTACGTAGTCGACGATCGCCCGCTGACGTGGGGTCAGGCTTGCCCATGCTGACTCACTCACCACCTCGCTGGCCGATAGCGGCTGGTCGCGGTGGGGAGCAACCACCGCCGGGAGCCCGTTCTGCTCCGGGCAGGGGCCGTTCAGCCTTTCAAGTTCTTCCTGCACGAAGTCCGCCAACAGATAGTGGCCCAGGGAGCGCAACAGCAATGCGCCGTATTCAAGCTCTCGCGGGTCAGCGGTCCGCAGGCCACGAACAGTCCACGTGCAGGCCTCGGCAAATCTGCCGTCGGCCCGTTCAGCTGCTTCCTCTAGAAGCTCCATGGCGGGAGCATGCCCCCATTGCAGGGCAGCGGAGAGAGCCATCAGTTCTTGTGAGACATTACCTAGTTCGCGGTCCCGGGCAGCGAAGGCCATCAGCCACTCAGTGGCCTCTTCGACCCGCCCGACCAGGGCCATTGCGTGGGCCCAGAAGAAGCCGCCGGCCCAACGGATCCGCCAGATACCGCCAGCACCTGCGATCGGCTGCTGTTCCACGGCGGCCAAAGCCCTCAGCGCTTCCGGCCGGTTGCCGGACTTGGCCCAGGCAAAGGCCCGGACAGAATGTGCCAAGGGGAGGATATCGAAGCGTCCCAGGACCTTGAGCTGCGGTATTTCGCGGTCCAGGTGTTCGAGCGAGTCATCAAAACGTCCGGTCATCGCCTCCGCGAGGGCCGCATAGAGCGAGCCTCTCCCCTCCTGCCCCGTGCCCATCGAATCCGAGTCCCACCCACTGGACAGGGTCCCTACCGCCCGACCCCATTCGCCCGTCACCAACTCCAAATCGAAAAGCGCCAACCGGCACCGTTGGACGAGGAACGGTGCGGTGTCTGTCTGTTCCAGCAACCGCAAGAGCCCTCGTTGGGCCTGGCGGCCCGCTGAAACGTCACCGGTCATCACCTGGGCTTCGTGGACCATTTCCTGCCAGAGCCACATGACTCCCTCGGGTAATTTTGGTCGATCAGTCTGTTCCAGCAGCTGCCGGAAGTCACCGTCCCACGTCGCCCTGATCAGTTGCATGGCCGTAGCTGTTTCAGGCGAAAGAGCCCGCAGTGCTGCTCCCCGCGTGTCCGCCGCGCCCCCCTCTCCCAGAAGTACCGCCAACGATCCACTGTCCACAAAATATCCAGCAGCGAGAAGTGCCCCGATACGGACACCAGCCGCACGTTCTGGTACTTCATCCGGCCGGCTCATCGTCAAGAGGTCGATGGCCTGTGTGGGAGTGAAGGAATGCAGCCGGTGCTCCGCTCCCTCTAGCAATCGGGCAGGATGAACTGGCAGTCCGCAGCGTAACCGCCAAGCAATGAGGCCGACTGGCCGCATGATGCCCAGTCCGTCAACGTAATCGGTGACGCGGTCTAGCAACTCTCGGCTCCGTCCAGGTGGAACTTGATCGGCAATCGCAGCGGAATTAACGGTTCCCCTCAAACTCGCATCACGGCCCGCAGACTCGTCCAAGCGCAAATACCCCAGTTCATGGACCGTGTCCACGGCGTTTCCACCGATTTCCAGTACGACGCTCAGCGGAAGTTCATGCGCAAGTGCCAGCAGTTCGAACACCTGACGGACGTCGACGCCGAACCGGGCCAGTCGTTGCTTCCAGTGCCTCACGAGCCGGGGACCGGCCGGGAAATCTGTACTTCGAATGACCCAGACCCCATCCTCCTGGACCAGGTACCCCATCTCGATCCAGTCAGCGGAAATCATGCGCATCATCGACCGATTTCCGGCGCCACTATTCCAGATGGCATAGGCCGCTGGTCCACTCAGCGACCCACCGAGCCCCCTCTGGAGGTACTCCGTGGCGCGGTTCAACGACAGGTCAAGCACCCGGGCGCGATCCAACCTCAGGTAACGGGACAGGGGTGCGTCCGGGGCCCCTTGCGGGTCGGCACTGACCGCGACGACGACTGCCCCGTGGCGGATGACCAGACGGGAGACCAGTTCGACCTCTGGACCGTCGAAGGCCGAGAGGTCCGCAATGAAGAGAACGAGCCCTGGTGCTGGCGGTTCGTTGACCAACCGTTCGAGTTGCTGACCGGTTTCAACGTCGGGCGGGCAGGAAAGCTCCACCTGCCCATTTCCGGTTCCGATCCGCTGGACGACTTCGCTGGCCAGCTCGTCTTGCCCGGCACCGGGTTCGCCGTAGAGCAGCACTCCGTTGCCAGCGGCGGCCCTGCGCGCCACGTCGGTGATCCACAATGCGTCCGATTCCAACCACCATGAGTGCCCACGCGTCCCCAGGCCGTGCCACTGAGTGTGCACTGTTGACCGCCTTCCCCCGGAACGACTGGTGGCCGGCGGGCTGGCGCGGGCCATCAAAACCATCCTAAGCCCTGCCTCAGAACGGCGCGATGGGGCAGCGGGAGATGGACTTCTGTATGACGCTTTTTCGGGGGTTCCGCCCATAGGATTCGAACCTATACTCCACAGCTCCAAAGGCTGGGGTGCTGCCATTACACCAGGGCGGATCATGTCCCGCAGGGGGAACACGGTTAACTATTCTGCCATAAACCCGAGCAGCTACTGTCCGGCGGCTTCGGCAGCTTCCAGCCAGGCCTCTTCGAGGGCCTCATGCTCGGACTGCAGTTCCTTGAGCTCGGCGTTCAGTGCCGAAAGGCCATCGATGTCCATGCCCGCAGAAGCCGTGGCCATCTTCGCGTGGAGGCGTTCCTCCTGCGCCGAAAGTTTGGCGAGTTTCCTGTCGATCCTGTTGATTTCTTTGCGGGCCTCACGTTTCTCGGCCTCGCTGACCTCTGCACCGGAGGCAACCGCACCTTTTCCTGCCGCCTCGGGGGCTGCCGGCCCGGTGGTGGCTCCGCCGGTTCCGGCCCCGGAGCGCAATTCCAGGTACTGTTCGACGCCGCCGGGCAGGTCGCGGATCTGTCCGTCGCCCAGCAAGGCCACCTGGTGGTCGGTGACGCGCTCGAGGAGGTAGCGGTCGTGGCTGACCACCACGAGGGTTCCCGGCCAGGAATCCAAGAGGTCCTCGACGGCGGCCAGCGTATCGGTGTCCAGATCGTTGGTCGGTTCGTCAAGCATCAACACATTGGGTTCGCCCACCAAGAGTCTGAGCAGTTGCAGCCGTCGTCGTTCACCACCTGAGAGGTCACGGACCGGAGTCCACTGCTTTTCCTGGGTGAAGCCGAGCTGCTCGATCAGCTGCCCCGCGGAGACTTCCCTGCCTCCGATGCTGAAGACGTTCTTCTCGTCCTGGATGACTTCGATGACGCGTCGGTTGGAGAGTTCATCGAGTTCGGTGACTTCCTGGGTCAGCACGGCCGTCTGGACGGTTTTGCCGCGTTTGATGCGGCCTTCGGTGGGTTCGACCTCGCCGTTGAGCAGACGCAACAGCGTTGATTTGCCCGACCCGTTGACCCCCACGATGCCCAGCCGTTCCCCGGGAGCCAACCGCAGGGTGACGTTCTTGAACAGTGGGGCACCGCCGTCGTAGGTCAGCGAGACATGTTCCAGATCCAGGACGTCCTTGCCCAGACGGGCCGTCGCCATTTTGGACAGGGCGACGGTGTCACGCGGTTGCGGGACATCGGCGATGATCGAGTTGGCCGCATCGATCCTGAACTTCGGTTTCGCCGTGCGCGCCGGAGCGCCGCGACGCAACCAGGCCAATTCCTTCTTGACCAGTTGCTGGCGTTTGCCTTCGGTCACGGCTGCGGACCTGTCGCGTTCGGCGCGGGCGAGCACGTAGGCGGCGTACCCGCCGTCGAAGGCCTCCACGATCCCGTCGTGCACTTCCCAGGTGCGGGTGCTGATCTCGTCGAGGAACCAGCGGTCGTGGGTGATGACCAGCAGGGCCCCTTGGTTCGCCCGCCAGCGACGTTTGAGGTGATCGGCCAGCCAGGCGACCCCTTCGACGTCGAGGTGGTTGGTCGGTTCGTCCAGCATGATGACGTCATCGTCGCCGATCAGCAGTTTCGCCAGGGCCACACGGCGGCGCTGCCCGCCGGAGAGATCACAGACCCGGGCATTCCAGTCGACTTCCCCGACCAAACCCCCCATGATCTCGCGGATCTTCGGGTTCGACGCCCATTCGTGGGCGGCGGCGTCGCCGACGATCGCCTGACCGACTTCGAGGTCGCCGTCCAAGACATCCTGCTGGTCGAGGTACCCGACCTGGGCGTCGCTGCGCTGGGTCACCCGTCCGGAGTCCGGGTCCTGGCGTCGGGCCAGTAGACGCATGAGCGTTGATTTGCCGTCACCGTTGCGCCCGACCATGCCGATGCGGTCGCCTTGTTCCAGGCCGAGGGTGACCCCGTCCAAGATGGTGCGGGTGGCGAAGGCGACGGAGACGTTCTCCGCGCCGAGCAGATGTGCCAAAGTAATATGTTCCTTCGTCGGTGGGGTTTGAGGGTAGCCGGTGGGCCCGGTGGAGGGCCCGCTGCGTCGGCGTCAGATGATCTGGGCTCCGTGGACCGGGCCGTGCACGGTCTGCGTGTCAATGCCTGCTTCGTCGATCAGCACGGTCGCTAGTTCGTCAGCATGTGCCTGGTCCTGCGCCAGCAAGGCGATCGTGGGTCCGGATCCGGAGACGAGGGCCGTCAGGGCCCCGGCCTGGCGGCCCATGTCCATGACCGCCGTCAGCTCGGGTGCCAGGTGGACCGCGGCACTGGTGAGGTCGTTGTCCAAGAGGCCGGGCAATAACACCAGATCGTGGGCGACGAGTGCCTGGACCACCTGTGGGTCCACGGCCCGGGGCTCCTCGATGGCTTCATCGCCGCGCAGGATATCCAGTTGTTGGTACACCGCGGGGGTCGACAAACCGTAGCTCGCCAGGGCCAGGACCCAGTCGGTGCGGCTGCGCAATAACAGGGGTGAAAGTTCGTCGCCGACGCCCAGTCCGACGGCGGCACCTCCCGAGAGGGCGAAGGGCACGTCGGCACCGAGCCGGGCCCCGAGCCGTCCGAGTTCCTCACGGTTCAGTCCGGTTCCCCACAGGCCGTTGCAGGCCACCAGGGCCGCCGCGGCATCCGCCGATCCCCCGCCCATGCCACCGGCGATCGGCACCCGCTTGGTGATCTCCAGGTGGACCCCTGCCTCGGAGCCGGTGTGTTCGGCCAGCAGGCGCGCGGCACGGATGACGAGATTGTCCTCCCCCAGCGGGAAGGACTCCGGGTCCTCCACAGCGGTGGAGTCCTCACTCAGTCCGACGGTGATGAGTCCGTCATCGCGAGCCGTGGCGGCCACATCCTCAAAGAGGGAGACCGCCAGATACAGGCTGGCCACCGGGTGGTACCCGTCCTCCCGGGGGGCCCCGACCCGGAAGTAGATGTTGATCTTCCCGGGGGCGCGGGCCACGACGGTCTGGCTCATGCCCCGACCCCATGATCGTGCCCGGCCAGGTTCCGTGCCTCGGCGATACGGGCGAAATCTTCGATGACGAGCCGTTCCCCGCGGGCTTGCGGGTCCACCCCTGCGCCACGGAGCGCCCGTTCGGCGGCGTCCGCTCCCCCGGCCCAACCAGCCAGTGCGGCCCGCAAGGTCTTACGGCGTTGGGCGAAGGCCGCGTCGATGGCGGAAAAGACCTCTGAGCGGCTGGCCGTGGTCTGCGGTGGTTCATGGCGTTCGAAGGAGACCAGGCCCGAGGAGATTTTCGGCGCCGGCCAGAACACGTTCATCCCGATGACCCCCGCCTTGCGCATCGTGCCGTACCAGGCGGCCTTGAGGCTGGGGATGCCGTACGTCTTGTTTCC
This sequence comes from Arthrobacter rhombi, assembly GCF_900163545.1. Classification (GTDB taxonomy): domain Bacteria; phylum Actinomycetota; class Actinomycetes; order Actinomycetales; family Micrococcaceae; genus Arthrobacter_H; species Arthrobacter_H rhombi_A. Next base: position 163,320 of record NZ_FUHW01000044.1, on the reverse strand, counting down.
GGGCCCCGCGCAGAGCCTGTCGGCCACTTCGTCCTGGACCATGACCAGTCCGTGCCGCAGGCTGGGAAAGTGTTCGAGCAGGTGCAGGACCACGGGAACGGCCACGTTATAGGGCAGGTTGGCGACCAGCGAGGTGGGCTCGTGCGGCAGCTCGGTGACCCGCATCGCATCCCCCAGGACGACGTCAAGGTTGGAAGACAGGGCCGGACGGAATTCGTTGATGGTTCGGGGCAGGCGTTCGGCCAGTTTGGGGTCGATTTCCACGGCAACAACCCGTTGGGCGGCGTCGAGCAGCCCCAGGGTCAGGGAACCCAGTCCGGGGCCGACTTCCAAGACGGTTTCCTCCGGGTCGATCCGCGCCGCGGACACGATCCGTCGGATGGTATTGCCGTCGATGACGAAGTTCTGGCCCAGCGTCTTGGTCGGCCGGACGTCCAGCTCCGCGGCAAGTCGGCGAATATCGGTGGCGCCGAGTAGTCGCGGTGTCTCCGGATTCCCCCGGGGGTTCTGCTCGGGGTCCTGCCCGGAGGCGGTGTGGGGGGTCTGGGAGTCGTCAGTCACGAGTTCAATCCTAGTTGAGGTCGCAGGCTCTGCGTTCTGTCTCCACATCTGCTCTGCGAAACACTGAAGGGCCCCGCAGTGCGGGGCCCTTCAGTCATGTGGGATCCGTGGTGGATCGGCTCGTCGATCTAGCGCAGGCCGAGCTTGGAGGAGCAGGCCGGCCAGTGGCCCCAGCCACCGTTGGCGCGCAGCTTCTCAGCCACGGCAACCTGCTGGGCCGGGGTGGCCTGATGCGGCAGGGCAGCGTATTTTCCGCCGCCGGCACCGATCCAGCTGCTCTGGTTGAACTGCAGGCCACCGTAGTAGCCGTTGCCGGTGTTGATCGACCAGTTGCCACCTGACTCGCATTTGGCCAATGCCTTCCAGTTGGCGGAAACTCCTCCGGCCGAGGCCGTGGTTCCACCGGTGGAAGCCTTCTCGTCCTTCTTCTCCGGTTCGGCCTTCTTCTTTTCCGCTTCCTTCTTCTGGGGCGTTTCCTTCTTCTCGGGCTTTTTGGTGCCCAGAGCGACTTCCGCGTCCACCGGCTTGGTGGTGACCTTATTGCTGGTCAGCTTGCGGGAGTCTTCCTTGCCGTCGCGGGTGGTGACGGAATAGGTCAGCGTCCGCTCGCCATCCTTGCCCGGAGTGACGGTTTTGGTCTTGCCCAGAGCCACGTCGGCATCCTTGGTCTTCTCCACGCCGTGGGCCACGGTCTTGGTCTCGGTGGTGGTCGAGGTCTTCACCCTCACGAGCTTCACCTTCAGGCCGTCCGTGAGTTCGGTGGCTGCGGCGACGGAGAGTTCGTCGGCGCTCCCGATCTTCACGCCCTCGCTCTTCAGGGCCTCCCCGACCGTCCCCTCGGTAGTCTTGATGCTCCGCGTTGTGCCGTCGGCCTTCAGCTTCAGGGTCTTCACCGTGCTGATCTGCAGCGGGGTACTCAGCGAAGCAAGCTCGAGCTGAGGTCCGTTGGAGACATCGGCGGCGTCGCCGACCTTCAGCTGGGCGAGCACATCGGCGACGGTCAGGCCGGTGGTATGCACCACGCGGTCCACCCCATCGATGGACACATCCACCGTCTTATTCCGTTTCACCGTGATGGCGTCGCCATCGGCCACTGCGGCGTCGACCCCGGGAGAGACCACATCCGCGGCGTCGACCGCGATGTCGGCGGAGGCCAGCATCTCCCCCACCGTGCCACCGTAGGCTTGGACGCTCTGGGTTTCGCCGTCGACGGTCACGGCAACCGTCTTATTGGCTCCGACGAAGGAGACGAGGCCGAGGATCAACGCGGTCAAGGCAACCGCCTGGGCGCCGGTCTTGACCCAGCGGTTCTTGAAGGCTTTCTGCACGGATTTCCAGTCTTTGTGTTCTTCCGGGCACGGGGAGAGCGCCGGGACGGGATGGCCCTTGGAGGTGCTCCAAGGTCCCGGCCCCGGGCTGTCTTGCAGTGGTTCACGCACCGGCAGGAGCCGTTTGGGCGTACGAACGGAACGTCCAAACGTTGGTCGGTGCTGGTGCTTGAGCCCCGAAGACCTTCCCCGATCCCGGCTACTCTGTTGACTACCGTAACCGGTTCGTTATCTTGTGACAAGCTCGACACCGTTGAACGGCTAGATTCTGCGGTTTTCCGCGGTTTTTTCCGCCCCCACTTCGTGATCATCGCCTTCCGACGGTGACCGGCTCGTGACTTATGCCGGCGTCGTCGGGGAACGACTACCAGTTGCCGTAGGCCGTCGTCGTGTTCTGCGCGATCCGCTCGCTGAGCCCATCGACGTCGGTCTGCAGGGTATCGGCCATGGAACGCACGGTATAGGGGATCAGGTAGCTGGCATTGGGGCGACCACGGTAGGGGTGCGGGGTCAAGAACGGGGCGTCGGTTTCCACCAAAACCAGTGAGGGATCGGCGATGGCCAGCGCCTCGCGCAGGTCACCGGAGTTCTTGAACGTCACGGTCCCGGAGAAGGACATGTACCAGCCGTGGGCGTTGCAGATCCTCGCCAGTTCGGCATCACCGGAGAAACAGTGGAAGACGACGGTATCGGGGGTCGGGACCTGCCCCAGGATCTGGACGATATCCGCATGCGCCTCGCGGTCATGGATCTGCACTGCCTGGCCGTGACGGACGGCCATCTCCAGATGGGCCCTGAAGGATTCCTGCTGGGCCGGCCGGCCCTCCTCCCCGGTCCGGAAATAATCCAACCCGGTCTCCCCCACGGCGCGCACCCGCGGGTCACCGGCCAGCCGGTCGATCTCGGCGAGCGCGCTCCCCAGTTCCCCCCGCTCGGCCAGCCGGGAGGCATCATTGGGGTGGATGGCCACGGCGGCCAGCACGCGGGGGTCTGCATGGGCTGCTTGGACAGCGAAACGGGAGGACTCGACATCGCAACCGACCTGGATGATCCCCGAGACCCCGACCGCGTTGGCGGTATCGAGCGCCTGTGCGACCGTGACCGTCACCCCGCCGTCACCGAAATCCAGGTGCGTGTGGTTATCCATCACGGGAACGGCCAACGGTTCGGGAGCCGGCGGGTAGGAGGTATCGCGTTTGCTGCCGTTGGCAGCCTTCGCATCGCGACGGGGGCCGCCAGCCGATCCGGCGCCAGCCGCCGGGTCCTCGCCGGTGGCCCGGTAGGCCGGCGGAGTCTCTCCGGGCAGGGCGGGAGGTTCGGCGCCTGCCTCGAGGCGGGAAGAGTCATCCGGTCGGGGGGAAGGACACATGCAGGGACTCCTGGAACGGGGACGGAAAATTCCGGCGGACGGGCCGCATATCTAGGCTACCGCCGCAGTGGATCGCACAGTACGGCCGGCGGAACCCGATTCCAGCGCCCGTGACCCACATCACCTCGTGGGTGGGTAGGCTGAAGGGGCACGGACCTCATCACCACCCAAAACACCAGGGAGCAGACGCAGTGTCGACAACCACGGAACTCCCGTTGCCCTCCGCTGAAGAGTTCGGCGTCGTCACGACCCGGATTCTGGAGGCCATCGGTACGGTGATCGACGGGAAACCGGAGGTAGCCCGCACGGCGTTGCGGGTCCTGCTGGCCCAAGGGCATCTGCTGCTCGAGGATGTTCCCGGTGTGGGCAAGACCCTGCTCGCCAAAACCCTGGCCCGCTCCGTGGCCGCCAGTGTGAACCGCATCCAATTCACCCCCGATCTGCTCCCTTCGGACGTCACCGGTGTCTCCATCTACAACCAGGACTCCCACGGCTTCGAATTCCGCAGGGGGCCGGTCTTCGCGAACCTGGTCATCGGGGACGAAATCAACAGGGCATCGGCGAAAACACAGTCCGCGCTGCTGGAATGCATGGAGGAGCACCAGGTCACCGTCGACGGGTCGACCTATCAGCTGAGCGCCCCCTTCATGGTCGTCGCGACGCAGAACCCGATCGAACTCGAAGGCACCTTCCCGCTCCCCGAGGCCCAACGCGACCGGTTCATGGCCCGGGTGTCGATGGGGTACCCGGATACGGAGGCCGAACTGTCCATGTTGCGCAACCACCAGTCGGATTCGCCCCTGCTACGGGTCAGCCCCGTCGTGGACCAGGCCACCTTGCTCTCGCTGATCGACATCGTCAAAGCCGTCCATGTGGCGGATGCCGTGCAGGAATACATTGTGGCCTTGGGCCAGGCAACCCGCGCCCACCCGGATATCCGTCTCGGGGCCAGCCCGCGGGCCTTGCTCCAGCTGCTGCGTGCTTCCAAGGCGGAGGCGGCCCTGAACGGTCGAGACTTCGTGCTGCCCGACGACGTGGTCGCCAACTGCCCCTCGGTGCTCGGTCACCGGCTCGTGCTCCATCGCAAGGCGGAGATCGCCGGGACCACCGTGCAGGACCTCGTTGAATCGCTGCTGGCCCAGGTCCCGGTCCGGACCTCGGCGCGTAGCTGACCTGGACGGCAGAGGGTGGACAGCGCAATCGGGCCCGGGCGCACCGGCCGTGAACCACTGCGGGTCCGCCTGCGGCTGTGGTTCCTGACGCCCCGCGGTTGGGCCCTCGTCGTCGCTGGAGCCGTCGTCCTGCTTCTGGCCTGGTTTCTCGGCCGGCGCGAGCTGGTCAATATCTCGATCTTCCTGTTGGCCGTACCCCTCCTCTCGGCAGCTGTCCTCGCCTGGGGGAAAACGCGGGTGAAGGTCCGCCGCAGTTTTGGCCCCGACCCGGTCACCACCGGCGGTTCCACCACGGTGACGTTGTCGCTGGGCCATGCCTCCCCTTTGCCTGCGGGGACGGTCCTGAACGATGAACTCCCGAAGGACTTCGGCAAAACGCCGTCGTTCTCCTCCGATGACCCCGGTCCGGTCGATGCCACGGCAGGGAAGCGGACCGCGTACCGGTATCGGCTGCGGCCCACCCATCGTGGTGTCTACGCGATCGGCCCGCTCCGGGTGCAGCTTTCGGACCCCTTCGGCCTGGCCATGCGTCCCATCGCCGTGGACCGCCCGACACCGCTGACCGTGGTCCCTGCGGTCCTCCCCCTGCCCATCACCGGAGTCGTGGGCAGCACCGGCACCCGCGGAACGGCCACCTCACACCATCAGGCCACCCCCGAGAACGACGACGTGATGACCCGCGAATACCGGGAGGGGGATTCGTTGCGGCGGGTGCATTGGCCGGCGACGGCCCGCCACAACACGTTGATGGTCCGGCAAGAACAGTTCCAACGCACCCCCCGAGCCACGCTCGTGGTGGACGCGCGACCACAGCCCTATCAGGGCAGTTATGTCGGTTCCGATGCCCCGACCCCGATCCCGAACTTCCTCCAGGCCCCCGGAACCACCACCCCGTGCTTCGACTGGAACATCCAGGCGGTGATTTCCGTGGGAGCCCACCTGGCCGAACAGGGCTACGACCTGGAGATCCTGGACGAGACCGGCAGCCCACTGACCGGCGCAGCACCGGGGGCCTCAGGCCCCGGCCCCGGACTGTTCAGCGGGCCGCACGCTGCCGAGGATCTTCAACTGTCCTTGGCCTCGGTGGGTTTGAAGCCGGCACCCCGCCGCCAGGAATCAGCCGTCGATCCCCTGGACTTCTTTCCACGCGGTGGGCAGGGTCCCCTCCTGCTGTTCACCGGTGCTCCCACCGGGGACCAGGCACAGTCCTGGGTAGACCGCATGGGAACCCACCGGAAGGTCATGGTGTTCCTGGTGGCCAGTCGTCCCACCGCCACGGCGGCCGGCACACGGGTCTTCCGGACCGCTGGCTGGACGGCAGTACCCGTGGATGCGAAGACCGAGTTGGCGCAGGCCTGGCTGGAACTGTCTGCCCAGGAGCGGCGCACCGGCGCCCGGGGGCAGGCATGAGCGCCCCGGCCGTTACCCGCCGGACACCGGCCGGACGAAAACCAACGCGGCGGAACCGCGGAACCCAGTGGCTGCTCTTCACCGCGCTGCTGGTGGCCGTCGTGGCCCCGGTCAGTGGACTCTGGGGGGTCATCGACGGCCGGCTGTGGTTCGATCAGGCCACCGTCACCGTCGCCGGAACCCTCGCCGCGGGAACCCTGGTGCGGATTCGGGGTCTTTCTGCCGGGCTGAGCTTCACCGCCTCGGTGGCCGGGCTGATCGTCATGCTCACCCTGCAGTTCTTCCCCTCCACTGCTGTGCTGGGGGTGATCCCCACCGCCGAAAGCGTGCGCCGGGCCCTGGACTTCTACCCGCAGGCCAGGGATGCCGTCCTCGTCCAGGCCCAGCCCGTGTTGTCCGAGGACCCCCTCATCTTTTTCATCTGCCTGGCCGCCGGGCTGACGGCCCTGATGGTGTACCTGCTGGTCGTCGGCCTGCGGGTCCCGGCACTGAGCGCGCTGCCGCTCTCGGTTTTCCTCGTCATCTCCTCCCTCGTCAAAACCGATGGGGCCGGCCTGCTGCATGTGGGGCTGACAGCCATCGGCTACCTGGTGGTCCTCGCCGGAGCCCGGCTGGAGCGTCGTGCCACCTCCCCCGGGGCTGCGCTGCGCACCGGTGTGCTGCGTCAGGGCGTTCTCATCGCCGCGGCCGCGCTCACCCTGATGCTCGTGGTGCCCCTCGCCCTGCCCGGTTTCTCCCAGGGGCTCATGCCGCAGGGCCAGCGGCTCTACCTGTTCGGTAAACCCAGTGGGGTGAACCCGGTGTTGAATCTGGGTGTGAATCTGCGTGACCGCCTGGGCGTGACCACGCTGACCTATTACACGGACTCCTCCGAACCGCTCTACCTGCGCACCGCGGTCATCTCCGATCTGGGGGCCAAACGGTGGGAGCCTTCGGATCTTGAGGTCGGGCGGGACCATAGCGCCGAAAACCTGGCCCCCTCGCCCGACGGCTTCCCGGCGCAGAGCGTGCCGCGCACCCGGACCGTCCATACCCGGGTGGTGACGGGGAACTACCAGAGCCCGTGGCTGCCGATGCCCCGCGAGGCGGCCTCGGTGACGGGGCTGGCCCAGGAATGGGGGTATAACGGTGGGACCGACACCATGTTCTCCCAGGCCGAGGCCAGCAGCAGGAAGCTGGACTACACGGTCACCTCGCAGGTACCGGTGATCGATGCCGCCGCCTTGGAGGCCAGCTCCGCCCGCCTAGCCCGGGACCCGGGGTCTGCTACCGACCGGCTGCCCAAAACCTCTACGGATCTTCCCCGGAATCTGCCGAAGATCATTCCTGATACGGCCCGCCAGATCACCCGGAAGGCCCACGCCACCACCGCCTACGAGGAGGCCGTCGCGCTGCAGGAAGAACTGCGCAGCGTCGACTACACCTATTCGGAACAGACACCGCTGGAACAGGGGTACGACGGCAACGGGGTCGGCGTGGTGGCGGCGTTCCTGAAGCAGAAGAGCGGCTACTGCACCCACTATTCCGCGGCCATGGCCCTGATGGCCCGCACCTTGGGCGTTCCCAGCCGGATTGTTGTGGGCTACGCGCCGGGCCGGAGCAATGGGGCGCAGGCGCTGGGCTCGGACGGAAAACAGTGGTCCGGCTACGATTTGAGCCCCAGCAGCGCCCATGCCTGGCCCGAACTCTTCTTCCCCGACCTCGGGTGGGTCCCCTTCGAGCCCACCCCCGGCCGCGGGACCACCCCGTCCTATGCCAGCGACAGCCCGGACGGCGGGCCCGCCCCCTCACAGGCACCGGACACCGATCCAACCCGCGCCAGAACCATCCCCGACGCGAATCCAAGCGCCGAACCGTCCATCCCGCCCGCTGCAGGAGCCCAGAGCTCCGGGAACGACGACGGGATCTCAGCGGTGATGCCGGCCCTGCTGGCGCTGGTGGTGTTGCTGGGGCTCTTCGGCCCGTTGGGGATCCGGCGGTGGCAACGCTCCCGTCGTATCCGCAGCATCCACCGGGCCACCGATTGGCGCGATGCCGTGGCCAGCGCGTGGGAAGAACTCCTGGCCTTGGGGCGGGACTATGGGCTGGCCCAAGACCCCCAGGAGACCGACGCCGCCTACGCGAGCCGGCTGCAGGATCATCTGCCCGATGCCGCACCCGAGGTGCAACGGCTTCGGGAAGCCTTCGAACGGGCGAGTTTTTCCCTCGACGCACAACCGCGCCGCCAGTTGGTCCCGCGCGGCCCGGCCAGCGGCATCCACCGTCCCCGGGCCAGCCGGGAGCTGGCCCTGGACGAGGCGTTGGATGCAGCCCTGACCGATATCGAGCAAGGCTTCTCCGACGCGGCCAGCCCCGGACGTCAATTCCTGGCCCGGGCCTGGCCCGCCTCGTTGCTCAGACGCTAGACGGCGTATGGGTCGGCGATGCCGATGTACTGGGCGCTCGTGTACTCGTTGAGGCCTTCGGAGCCGCCTTCACGGCCCATGCCCGACTGCTTGACCCCGCCGAAGGGGGCCGCGGCGTTGGAGATCACGCCGGCGTTGAAGCCCACCAGTCCGAATTCGATCTGCTCGGAGACACGGAACATGCGATTGACGTCTTGGGAGTAGACGTAGGAGGCCAACCCGTATTCGGTGGAGTTGGCCAGCTTGATGGCTTCCTCTTCGGTTTCGAAGACGGTCACCGGGGCCACGGGGCCGAAGATCTCGCTGCCCAGGATCGCCGCATCCTGGGGAACGTTGGCCAGCACGGTCGGCTCGTAGAAGTAGCCGGCACCCTCGCGGGCTCGTCCACCGGTCAGCGCCTCGGCGCCGGCGTCGAGCGCTGCGGTGACCAGCGAATGCACATCATCACGGGCGCCACCGTCGATCAGCGGGCCAACCTTCGTGGAGTCCTCGGTGCCTCGTCCCAGGGTGAGCGCCCCCATGGCATCGGCGAATTTACGGGTGAACTCTTCGGCCACCGGCGCCTGGACCAAGAAACGGTTGGCAGCGGTGCAGGCCTCACCCATATTGCGCATCTTCGCGGCCATGGCCCCTTCGACGGCCCGGTCCAGGTCGGCGTCGGCGAACACGATGAACGGGGCGTTGCCACCCAGTTCCATGGAGGTGCGCAGCACGTTGTCGGCGGCGTCCTTGAGCAACTGCTTGCCCACCGGCGTCGAACCAGTGAAGGAGACCTTGCGCAGCCGCGGGTCCTGCATGAGAGGTCCGGAGATGCCCGACGCCGATTTCGAGCTGGTCACGTTCAACACTCCTGCCGGCAGCCCGGCCTCCAGCATCGTGGCGGCGAAAAGCTGGCTGGTCAGCGGTGTGAGTTTCGCCGGCTTGAGCACCATCGTGCAGCCGGCCGCGACGGCCGGGCCGACTTTGCGGGTGGCCATCGCCAGCGGGAAGTTCCAGGGGGTGATCAGCAGGCAGGGGCCCACCGGTTTGCGCTGCACGAGGATCTTGTTTTTGCCCTCGGGGGTCGTCACATAGCGGCCGTAGTCGCGCACTGCTTCCTCGGAGAACCAGCGCAGGAACTCGGAACCGTAGGTGACCTCGCCCCGGGATTCAGCCAGCGGCTTGCCCATTTCCAGGGTCATCAACAGGGCGAAATCCTCGGCACGTTCCTGCACCAGATCGAAGGCCCGCCGCAGGATTTCTGCGCGGTCGCGGGCCGGGGTGCGGGCCCAGGAGTCCTGTGCCGCATCGGCGGCGTCGAGCGCTGCCATGGCATCCTCGCTGGTCGCCGAAGCCAGGGTGGCCAGGACCTTTCCGGTGGCCGGGTCCTGGACGTCGAAGGTTCCACCGTCGGAGGCATCGCGCCATTCCCCGTTGATCAGCAGGCCGGTGGGAACGGAGGCGAGCAGTTCGGCTTCGCGCTCGGGGGTGATGGTCATCGGTGGTCTCTCCCGCGTCAGGGTGGATGGGGTTCTATCAGACCTCACGTTAGCCAGAGGTCCTCCCGGCTGTAAATGCAGGGATGCATCATGACCACCCCATGTGGTTGTGCATCCGCCCGGGGCTAGCGGCGGGCTTCAAGGACCGCCGCGTAGAGTTCGCGTTTGGAGATCCGCTCCCGTTCGGCAATGGCGGCGACCGCGTCCTTGAGCCGCAGACCACCCCGTTCGAGCTCCTGCACGGAGGAAACATGGTCCACGGCACGGGAGGGCGCGTCTTCGGCCGCCCCGGAAACGACGACGGCGATTTCCCCCCGCACCTGTCCTTCGGCCCATTCGAGGAGTTCCAGCAGGGAACCGCGTTTCACCTCCTCATACATTTTGGTCAGTTCCCGGGCAACCGCTGCCCTCCGGTCCTGACCGAAGGCGTCGGCCAGGGCCCGCAGCATGGGGGCCAGCCGGTGGGGGGCTTCGAAGAAGACCATCGTGCGGCGTTCCTTCTGAAGTTCGGCCAGCCGTCCAGCCCGCTCCCCCGGCTTACGGGGAAGGAAGCCTTCGAAGGTGAAGCGATCGGTCGGCAGCCCGGAGAGGGCCAACGCGGTCAACACGGCGGAGGGTCCCGGCACTGCGGTCACCAGCAGGCCCTCGGCGCCGGCCGCCTCGACCAGCCGGAACCCGGGATCGGAGACGGCAGGCATACCGGCGTCGGAGACCATCAACACGGTCAGCCCCTGGCGGGCCAGGTCCAGCAATTCTGCGGTCTTCACGCCCTCGTTGTGCTCGTGGTAGCTGATCACCCGGCCGGGGATCCGCAATCCCAGGGCCTGGGCCAGATGGTGGAATCTCCGGGTGTCCTCCGCGGCAATGACATCGGCGCCGGTCATCAACTCGATCAACCGCGGAGAGGCATCCCCCAGGTTCCCGATCGGGGTGGCAGCCAGCACGATCTGCCCGTTCGCCCCCTCTACCCGGGGCTGGGCTGAGGGCGCGGGTTCCGGGGTGTCGGACACGGGGTCTGCAGGATCATTATTCACCCCGCCAGCCTACCGTCGGCAGCGCCGGTAGAGTTGTCCCGTGAGCGCCCTGAAATCGTCCCGCCCCGTCTGGGTCCAGACCCCGCGGTCGGCGTTCACCTACCGGGCCCTGACGGAGAGGTTGCAGGGCGTCGTCGCCCCGGTGAGCCGGCTGAGTTGGATGGTCCCGCTGGTCATCACCCTCATTGCTGCTCTCATGCGTTTGGTGAACCTGGATCAGCCCCACGCCCTGACTTTCGACGAGACGTATTACGTCAAGGACGCCTTCACGCTGCTCTCCCACGGGCATGAGATGGAGTGGCCGGACGACCCCAATCCCGCGTTCCTTGACGGCACACCTGCCCCCTTGGACAGCCCCGAATACGTGGTCCATCCGCCCTTGGGCAAATGGATGATTGCCGTGGGGATGCTCCTGTTCGGTACCGACAGCGGGATGGGATGGCGTTTCTCCGCGGCCATCGTGGGAACGCTGGCCGTCCTGTTGGTCACTCTCATCGCCCAGCGTTTATTCAACTCGATCACCCTCGGTGCAGTGGCCGGCGGCCTGAGTGCCGTCGACGGCCACCAGTTGGTCCTGTCACGGACCTCCTTATTGGACATTTTTCAAATGTTCTTCATCGTCGCCGCCTTCTACGCCCTTCTGGTGGACCGCTCCCACGGACGCAGGATCCTCGCCAGAAAAGTCTCAGCAGCGGTAGACCCGCAAACCGGTGTTCCCCCACGATCCTTCCTGGAGTTCGGCCCGTGGATGGCCTGGCGGCCATGGCGGTTGGTTTTCGCCCTGATGCTCGGCGGCGGCTTGGGCGTGAAATGGTCGATGCTCTCCTTCGTGGCGGTCTTCTGCCTGCTAACGGTGCTATGGGATATGCAGGCACGACGGACGGTGGGAATCCGCCGCTGGTTGACGGCAGGGATCATCCGCGACGGCATCCCCGCGTTCTTCCTCATCATCCCGTTGACCGTTGCCACGTATATCTCGACCTGGGCCGGCTGGTTTCTCACGGCGGGCGGCTACGACCGCACCTGGGCTGCGGATCATCCCGGTGAAGGGGTGGGATGGCTGCCTGCCCCGCTTCGCTCACTGTGGGAGTACCACCGCAGCGCCTACGAGTTCCACCAGGGGCTCAGTTCCCCCCATGCCTGGGAGTCAGGCCCGTGGACCTGGCTGTTCGCCGGCCGGCCCGTCCTGTTTTATTACCACGGATCGGAGGCCGGGGATCCGGGTTGTCCGGTGGGTTCCTGCGCCTCGGTGGTCACCGATCTTCCCAATCCGGTGCTCTGGTGGGCCGCGACCCTCTCCCTCCTGGTCGTGCTGTTGTTTTGGGCGGGACGCCGCGATTGGCGGACGGGGGCCATTTTGGCGGGCATACTCGCCGGATTCGGCCCGTGGTTCCTCTATTCGCAACGCACCATGTTCTTCTTCTACACGATCACTTTCGAACCATTCATGATCCTGTCGCTCACCTTCGTGCTCGCCCTGGCCCTGGGTGGGGTGGGTGCTTCCGTGGCCCGACGTCGAACCGGGCTCATCGGTGTGACTGCTTTTTTGGCTTTGGTGGTGCTGGTTTCGGCGTTCTTCTGGCCGGTCTGGACCGGACAGACGATTCCCTATGAGGCCTGGCGACTGCGTTTGTGGATGCCCAGCTGGGGCTGATGTTCCGCGATACCCCGCTCAAACACTGCGGGCCGCTGCCTCGGGGATCATCCCCGAGGCAGCGGCCCGTTTCCGTACGTGGAACCTGGTTTAGAGCAGGCCCATCTCCCGGTCCACCTGGCGTTGCCGCGCCCGGTCACGGCGCTTGCGTGAGGGCCAGTTGGTGATCAGGAACACCAGGGAGGTGATGAGCACCAGCCCGGCGATCACGATTCCCGCATCCATCCAGAACTGTTCCGGGTAGAGGCGGATCAAGGTGTCGTTGGCGTGGAACGTCCAGTTGCCTTGGGCGAAGAACAGCTCGTGGAAGTCCGTGAAGAACGTCCCGAAGTTCAGCACAGCCAGTACCGTCAGCGCGATCATCACGACCAGGGTGATGACCGAACCGGCGAAGAACGCCCGGCGGATGCCTCCCGCGTAGCGGCGCCATAGGTACAGGCAGATCAGGATGGCCAGCAAGGTCAGGATGATCCCTGCGGCATACGTGATCCCGATGATGGATTTCACGTCGGCCATATGGGACACCTCATTGGCCAGGAACAGCGGGTCCCCGTTGGTGTCCACCAGGTTACCCAGATAGGCGGAGGGAGCCGAGTTGTTGATGTAGTCCACCCCGTAGTTCCCATAGGTCAGCCGGTCGGCTTGGCTGAAACCATAGCCGTCCGAAGGGAACCCTGGACGGTGATAGTCCAACCAGAGGAACCAGGAACTGGCTACCGCACGAATGGACCCGATGACCACGATGAAGGGGAAGGCAATCGCCAGGAAGGTCTGCACGATCCGCGCGAACACCGGTTTGGCCGTCAGCGCGGCGTCTCGGGCGTGCTGACGGCGCTGGGCTTCCCGGTCGGTTTCGGCGGCAGGTCCTGCGGGGATCGGTTCCTGACGTTTGGCTGCGGCCGCCGAATCGGCGCGTACCGTTTCCCCGTCGGTATCCGGATCCTGACCGGCCAACGGTTCCGCGGCAACTGCCGCTCCCGTTGCGGCGTCCTGCTCCGAACGGGGCATCGCCTGGGTCTGGGAGGAAGGCTCCTGCTGCCATGCCGGCAAGGCCTGGGTGCGGGAGTCGTCGGTTGCGCTCGGCTCGTCGGTGGCAGAGGCTGCCGCGTTTTCATCGCCCGTGGCCGCGGCGAATTCGGAGTCCCAGGCCTCGGGGGTTTCCGCTACCGCGGGTGAACCGGTATCGGCACCTTCGCCTCTGATGGCAGCTGTTTCCCGGGTGGCGTTTTGTGGGGTGTCGACCATGGGCTCCTCCGGATCCGGCCCCTTCAGGAACTCAGGAACTTCCGGGTCGTCCGCGGTGGGCGCCGGCCGGTCGTTGTCCAGGTCCCCGGGTTCGGGTCCTTCTGGCACGGCGTTCTTATTCTCCATCAATGTGTCCTTCCCTGTTGGCATGCAAAGTCGTTAGGCGACGGCCGCGGTGGCGCCGGCGTCGTAGGTTCCTAGATCCCCGGTGAATCCTGCGTTGACGGCCCGCCGGCCCAGGACCAGCGTGTAGGTCCAGTAGCCGGCCAGGACCATCAGGCCGATGCCCAGGCGGACCCCATGCGGCAACCCGCTGGGGGTGACGAATCCTTCGACCAGCCCGGAAATAAAGAGCACCACGACGAGCCCCAGGGCCACCGTCATCAACGATCTGCCTTCCACGGCGAGGGAACCAATCCTGGTCCTGGCCCCGGGAGCCACCCACGCCCAGAAGATGCGCAGGCCAGCAGCGCCGGCGATGAAGATCGCCGTCAGCTCCATGAACCCGTGCGGCAGGATGTAGAGGAAGAAGGTGTCGAGCTCACCCAGCGAGGACATCAGCCCCCCGGCCATCCCCACCGATACCGCGTTCTGGTAGAGCACGAAGGGCACATACAGCCCCGAGATTCCGAAGGCCACACACATTCCGGCGATGAGTGCGTTATTCGTCCAGACCGCACCGGCAAAGGAGGCGGCGGGGTTCTCCGAGTAGTAGTCAACAAAATCATGGTGCACGTATTGCTGCAGATCGGCATCGGAGCCCATCGCCTTGAGCACGCTGGGGGTGTGGGCAGCCCAGAGTCCGGAGGCAAAGGCGATAGCGATGAACACCAACCCCAGCACGATGGTGAGCACCCGGATCCTGTAAAAGGCCGCCGGCAGCGTGTAGACGAAGAACGTGGCGATCTCTTCCAGCACAGGGGTCCTGGCCCCCGTGAAACGGGTACGTGCACGCGAGATCCTGGCGGAGAGGTCGGCAGAGACGACGGCATCGGGTTCGATCGATCCGACCATCGACAAATGGGTCGACACGCGTTCGTAGAGCCCCAGGAATTCGTCGGATTCGGCACCGGTCAGTCGACGCCTGGAGGACAGGACGTCAAGGCGGTCCCACTCCTGCCGATGAACGGCGACAAAGGCATCAAGATCCACGTTCCCAGCCTAACGTGGGGGTGTCGGCTAGATTGGGATGACGGCCGCGTTGCGCCGGGTCAACCCCGGCACCGGTCGGGCGTCCGATCACCCAGCCTCGACGGAGGGATACCGTGAGCACGATCATCACCGGCGAGGCAGTCGTCCTGCAGTTGCGTCCCGCCAGTTTCGTGCTGCGCGCCGTGGGATGCTTCATTGACTATCTGGTTTATCTGATCGGTCTGGTCGCTTCGCTGGTCCTGCTCGAGAAACTGGCTTCCGGTTTTGACAGTGCGGCCATCCGCGCGGTGGTCATCATCGTCGTCGTGCTGTGGATCGTGGCTGTTCCGGTGCTGGTGGAAACCCTGAGCCGCGGGAAGTCCTTGGGCCGGCTGATCATGGGGTTGCGCATCGTGCGCGATGACGGCGGTTCCATCCGTTTCCGCCACGCCTTCATCCGGGCGATGCTCGCCCTGCTGGAGGTCCTGGCACTTTTCGGTTCGCTGGCCTTGCTGGTCTCTTTCGCCAACGAACGCGGTAAACGTCTGGGAGACATGCTCGCCGGCACCTACTCGATGCGCGAACGCCGCGAACGCGTGGCCCCGTTGGTGCTTCCCGTGCCCCAGCAGCTGCGTCCTTGGGCCGAACTGGCCGATGTGGGGCGGATCCCCGACCCGCTGGCGGCACGGATCGCCCGCTTCATCCGCCAGGGTCCTTCCATGGCTCAGGCCTCTCGGGAGCAGGTCGCCGCCACCTTGGCCGCGGACCTGCAGCCCTATGTCTCCCCCGCACCACCGTTTGGCTGCCCTCCGGAACAGTTCCTGGCGGCCGTGGTCGCCGAACGCAGGGAACGCGATTACCGGCGCCTGAGTGCTGTGGCAGAACGCCAACGCACGGTCCGCGAGCGGATCCACCGGCTGCCTTTCGGCACCTGACCGGCGAGCTGCCGGCTTTTTAGTACCGGTAGTGTTCGGGCTTATAGGGCCCCGCAGGATCCAACCCCAAATATTCGGCTTGTTCCGTCCTCAACTCCGTCAGTTCAATGCCGAGGGCGTCGAGGTGGAGGCGGGCGACCTTCTCATCAAGAATTTTTGGCAGCACATAGACCTGCCGCTCGTAGGCGGTATCTGCGCCGCTCTGGGGGCTCCGCTGCCGGCCGAAGAGTTCAATCTGTCCGATGGTCTGGTTGGCGAAGGAGTTAGACATGACGAAGCTGGGGTGTCCGGTGGCGTTGCCCAGGTTCAGCAGACGGCCCTCCGAGAGCACAATGATCGAGCGTCTGGCAGCCGTTTCGCCCTCGAAGACCCATTCATGGACCTGCGGTTTGATCTCGACCTTCTGGATGCCCGGCACCGCGGCGAGCCCAGCCATATCGATTTCATCATCAAAGTGTCCGACGTTGCCCACAATGGCTTTATCCTTCATGGCCGCCATGTCGTCGGCCCGGATAATGCCCGTCCCACCGGTGGTGGTGATGAAAAGATCGCCCTGGCCGATCACCGATTCCAGCCGGGCGACTTGGTAGCCATCCATGGCCGCCTGCAGCGCGCAGATCGGGTCGATCTCGGTGACGATCACCCGTGCACCTTGGCCCCGGAGCGCCTCCGCCGCCCCCTTGCCCACGTCGCCGTACCCGCAGACCACCGCCACTTTGCCGCCGATGAGCACGTCCGTCGCCCGATTGATGCCGTCGGGCAACGAGTGACGGATGCCGTATTTATTATCGAATTTAGATTTGGTGACCGAGTCGTTGACATTGATGGCAGGGAAAAGTAGTTCCCCGCTTTCGGCGAGTTGATAGAGCCGGTGGACCCCCGTGGTGGTTTCTTCGGTCACTCCCAGAATTCCTGCAGCGATGCGGGTGAACTTCCCGGGATCTTGCGCCAATGAGCGGCGCAGCACGTCCAAAACGATCGTATATTCGGCGCTATCTGCTCCAGTTGCTGCCGGAACCGATCCTGCAGCTTCGAAACCGACCCCCTGATGGACGAGCATGGTGGCATCTCCACCGTCGTCCAGAATCAGGTTCGGGCCCCGGGCGGGGTCGGTATCTGCTCCCGGCCAGGAAAGGATCTGCTCGGCGGTCCACCAATACTCCTCCAGGGATTCGTTTTTCCAGGCGAAAACCGGCACCCCCTGGGGTTGTGCGGCACTCCCGGACCCCACGACGACGGCTGCTGCTGCCTCGTCCTGGGTGGAGAAGATGTTGCATGAGGCCCAACGGACCTGGGCACCCAAGGCGGTGAGCGTCTCGATCAGCACTGCCGTCTGGACGGTCATGTGCAGTGACCCGGCAATCCGTGCCCCGGCCAGGGGTTGGGAGCTGGCATATTCGGCTCGCAGGGACATCAGGCCAGGCATCTCGTGTTCGGCGAGCCGAATCTGGTGGCGGCCTGCCTCGTGCAAGGAAATATCGGCGATCCGGTAGTCAAAGCCCACGGCTAGTCCACCTCCGGGGTCCGGCTGACGCCTTCGGCCGGGGAGGGGCCCAGCATGACGGGGATTCCTTCGCGCACGGCGTACCGCGGGGTGCTGCCGTGCGCGTCGAGGGCGGTGGCGACCAACGCGTCGCCGTCCTGGGTGAGCGTCGAGCCGGTGACCGGGCAACGCAGGATCTCAAGGAGCTGGGGTGTGATGTGGGCCATGGGCCCAGTTTATGGCTTTAGCGTGGTTCACGCAGAATACGTAGAGGCCCTCGTCCGTTGTCCGTGTCCTCCGGCGGGTCCAGCGGTGTTGGTGCGGTGCGAGCCGAGATGGAATTCGTCGGACCGCTTTCGGGTTCGACGAGGGTCTCCCGGCGATCCGTCGCCGGTGGGCGGGGTTCGGACACCGCGTCGGCCAAGGCGGAGAGTTCATCGGAAGCCACACGGGGTGCTTCGGGAAGTTCCAGGCGCAGGACCTGCCAGCCACGCGGCACGGTCAGCCGGTGGGCGTGCTCGCTACATAAGTCGTAACAGTGCGGTTCGGGGTAGGTGGCCAGTGGCCCGAGAACGGCGGTGGAATCGGCGTACACAAACGTCAGGGTCGCGATGGCCGAGCGGCCACAGGCGGAGCGTGAACAAAGTCGAAGGGATCCCACGAGAAAACAGCTTACCTGCCGTGCCCTCGGCTACGCCCCAAGCAGCCGGGCATGGCGGGAAACGGTTCCCCCGCCCACGTCGAAGATCTTCGGTAGGCTCGGTGTCATGGCAGAAGGTTTCACGGTGCGGTTTGAAGATCCCGGGACGGCGAGCCGCCCCGCTGCGCGGGCAGACACCGAGACGAATTCCGGAGCGTTCCTCCGCCGTCGACGCAACCGGCATGGACGCGGTCTGCGCGGAAACCTCATGCACCCCGGGTTGCCCGGCTCACGGACCCGCGCCGAACGCTTCGAGGATCTCATCGCCGAATCCGCCGAACGTCTCGAATTGTTGTGGGGCCAGCCCATCGCCTCGATGGAATTCACGACAGAGCTCATGCCGCGCAGCACCTCGTTGGACTATTCCGAGGCCTCGGGACGTCCGGTTCCCCTGGGCAGGTCATGGGGGGCCACCCCGCGCCGCCTCGCCCGGGTGACCATCTACCGGCGCCCCGTGGAGGAACTGGCTGGTTCACCCATGGTGCTCCCCGAAGTCGTGCATCTGGCCGTCGTCGAACAGGTGGCCGAGCTTTTGCTGCGTGAACCCGAGGAAATTGATCCCGATTACCACCCGTGGGAGGGCGGCTTCTAGCGCCTCGCCTTGCCGAGGCTCAGTAGCGCAGGTCCACGCTGATATCGGTGGCACCTCGGGTGGCCGGCGGAAGCGGAAGAACCGAGACATCAGTTTTCCCGTGGGTGGCCAGCAGGCTGCCGTAAACGGGGTCCCCACTGGCGCTGAGGGTCACGGCAACCACGTCCTTACCCAAGGAATCGATGGTGCGTTCCACACTGTGGCCCTGATCCACCTCCACGGTGACCGCCTTGCCAACCTTGCCGTCAGACGTGACCGGGCGCAGGTCGATGCTCGCCGCCCCGTCCCTGGCGAGGAACAGGAAACGAGATGCGGCCCCCTCGGGGACGACGACGAGATGTTCGCCGCCCAGCCGGTGTGCCGCACCAGCCCAGGCAGCATCGGTCCGTTTTTTGGCCTTGGTTCCCCGGGTCATACGCACCGAAGCAGCCACCGGCTCCTCCGAGTCCACGATGGCCGTATAGTTTCCAGCTTTAACCCCGGTGAGATGCACGCTGGTGGTGGCACCGGCGTGGGCCGTGTATTGGCCGTCGCGGGGCAGGTCCACCGGACCGTCCTTGCCCACCAGACGGACCTTGACCTGTTGTTCGCTGGCCCCAGGGACGGTCAGATCCAGGGTCGGGGCGGCGTCCTCGTACCCCTTCTGTGAGGTGATGTCCTTCTGGGTCTTGGCGTCCTGGATGAGGATCCCGGGGACGACCTGGTGTTCATCGGGGGTAGCCGCCGGCTCGATGAAGTCCACGCCTCCCGGCGTCAGACCACGCAGCGTGCTTTGTTGGATGATGGCGCTGACCGGTGCACCGGTGGACGTGGCCTTGACGGAGAGTGATTTCTCCCCCGACGCCATGCCGCCCAGGACGATCGACGTCGACTCCCCCGGGGCGATGATGATGCCGCGGGCGTTGCCCGCCTCGATAGGGCCCTTGGAACCGTAGAGTTCCAGATCGACGGTGGACGGGGAGGCCGACGGGTTGGCCAGGGTCAGCAACGCCGTGCTGCCGACCGTGGTCGAGGCACCCGTGAGCCACTGTTCGTTCGCCGGGACCTGACAGTCCGCCGCCGCCAGCCCGGCCAAATCGCCGTCACCGGCAACGTAGCTGCGCACTGCCCCGGCAGTGGACTGCCGGCCGCCCAGCGGTTGGACGCGCAGGTTCGCTGCCGACGGCTCGCTCACACCGGAGGCCGTCTTGGCTTTCCGGCCGGTGAACCCGTCTTCACCGGTGGATTGATCTTCACTGGCCTCCTCGTCCGAGAGTCGCTTGGACAAGGTGCGCACCGTCGTCCCGTCGAGTTTCTCCACCGCGGCACCGGGGAGGCGCTCGGCGGCATCGGAGAGCACCGTTGACCGGATCATCGTCTTTTCAGAGTCCGAGGCGGCAGCGAAAGCCGGGTCGGTGCCTTCTCCTGCAGCACCATCGACCAACCGGGCCGTCGCCGGGCACTGGCCCACATAGTCCCCCGCGGGTACCGAGACACGCGGAACGGCCCCAACCTCGGGTGCCGAGAGGGGGCCGTTGAGCGAACCCACGGCAATGCCGCCGCCGGTGGCCACCAGCAAAACAGCCCCCAGTGAGGCCGCTGCGGCGCGTCCGCGGCGCGGTAAGCGGTTCCGGGTCATGACTTGTGCTCCTCAGCTCCTGACGTGCCCTCCAACGGGGCATCGCCGTCGTCCTCGTCCTGCAGGTGTTCGCCGTCGGCATCATCAATATCCCACACGGATTCGGCGCTACCCGTCGTCCTGAATTCCTCCACCCGGCGGGCAGCGAACCGGCGGGAGGCAGGGATCGGGATGACCAGCAGCAGGGTCCCTGCGAAGACCAGGACCATCAGAATTCCTAGGGGCAGGGACCAGGGCGCCGAATAGCCGATCGATAGTTCTCCGGCTCCGCTGGGCAGTTTGAACGCCTGGGCCCACCCGTTGGTGGTGGACTCGAGAGCCTTGCCGTCGTAGGTGGCTTCCCAACCGGGGTCGGCCCGTTCTGCCAACACGACGGTGCGCCCCTTCGGGCCGTTGGGTAGCGCGTGGGCCTGCACGCGGGCCGCATGGGATCCGATGAGTGAGGTGGTCTCGCCCTCGGCATCAAGCAACCTCACACGGGCGGTGAATTCGTTGGGGGTTTCGGCGTCCTTGATTTCGGTGTCGGGGGTCACCCGCCACAGCCACCCTGCCTCGGTGTAGCCAACGGGGGCCAGTCCCGGAACACCGTCAAGACGGCCGGCCAACGTGGAAACACCTTCGGGGACCTGCAGCACCACGAAACTGACTCCGAAACGGGCCAGTTCCGGCCGCGGGTCGATGGCTTGGCCCGAGGCCAGTCCGGCCACTGTGCTGCGGAGGTCTTTTGCTGAATCGTCGTCCGGTGCCGCCTGCGGATCGGTGAGTGTTCCCGTCAGCCGCGAGCTGGCGGAGACTGCTGAGAGTTGGTCCAGACTCATCCCCGATCCGCTCATCAACGTGGCGCTCATGGCCCCGTCGTTGCCCTCGGGAGCCAAAACGAGGGTGCGTTCCTGCAAGGGCGAGTTCCCTCGGTCTGCTGCAGTCGCGGGAAGCGTGCGCGCCGCAACGGGGAGTACGGCTTGCCCCAAGCCCAGATCCGACGTGGCGCCGGATTCGCCCGCCGCCGCATCCGCGGTTCCGACCGTACGGGGGGCCAGCCACAACGTGGTGGCCACCGTGGCCGAGGCCAGGACCAACACCACGGCTGCCGCCATGGCGGGGCCGGCGATCACGCGCAGCCTCGAGGTCTTGTGGATCCTGACGCTACGCATCCAGTCCAGGCCACCTGCGGCCGAGAGGAGGACGCCGAGCATGAAGACCGAAACGAACGGACCGGTGAAGGGGGTGACCTCACGGCCGGCGGTGACGCCAAAGGGAAGGGCCTGCACGGCGTATCCGGTGGCCAGGGTCAGCACACCGACCACCCAGGCGGTGCGGATGATCGCGCCGCGCCGGCCACGGCGTAGCAAACCGACGATGGCCAGCAGGAGCAGCGGAACACCCACGATGAGGGCGGCGATGAACGCCCACGGGCCAGGGAGCAGGTTCGCTGCCCATCCGAACCCATTGGCTCCCGCCATCGGGTCGAATGCCACGGGGAAGCCCAATGCCTGTTGCCACAGGTCCGCCGCCTGGAACGGCTGGACGACCCCTGGATCTGCCAGCAGGACCCGCGGGTTGTTCAGGGCAGCCGGAACACTTCCCAGTGCGAGGACCAGCGACGGCACCGGAACCCACCACAGGGTCCGGGCCCGGCGGCCCAAAGGAATCGCGAGCACCACCACCAGCACGACAGCCAGCGGCAGCAAACTCGGGGAGGCGGCAGTGACTGCCGCCAGGGCCAAGGCTGCCCCGGCAGCAGCGGTCCACGAGGGGACTCCATGCAAACCCGCCTTCGACGGCGGATCCGCTGGGGACGGGACGGCGTGCTGTTCGGCGCGCGGTCGGCCGGCGCCGACGGCACGGATCACTCCGAGGCCGACCAGCGGGATGAGGACGTGCACGGCGATGGCACCTGCCCGCCCCGAGCCCAGGGCAACTTGCAGTGCCGGGGCCAGCGCCCAGACGAGGGCGCCGAGTAGCCGGGCGGCCCGGCTCGCCGTCACCGATCCGAGGGCCAGCCAGGCGAAGAGTGCCGCCAGCGGCATGGCCGCCAGATACAACACCACGATGGCGGTGTTGGGGGTACCGAACCCGAGCAGCGAGAGCAGCCAGAGCACCAGGTCGAAGGGATCACCATGCCCCGGCATCCCGGTTCCCAGGTCCTGCCACCATCCGGTGGCGTGGGCCCAGATCCCTGAGAGTCGATCGCTCACCGGAAGCATCGATCCGCCGGCCAGTGCCCCGGAACCGAAGACGCTCCGTAGCCCCAGGAGGGCGACGACGGCCGTGGCCAGAACCGCAATCACGGCGCTGACCGAAGAGCTGGTGCGGGTCGGGGCAGCCAATTCCGCGAAGTCGTCGGAACTGTCGCCGGAGGGATTGGACGCCTCGGCCGTGACCCCTGAACCGTCGCCGAGGACCGTTGAGGTGCCTGCGGCCTGGAGGAGGTTGCGTCGGTGGGCCCACACTTCCCGACGCGGGACCATCAGCGGGCGGACCAGCGAACGGGAGACCTTCCGGGTCCGGCGGGCCCCGCGGCGCGAACCGCGGAGGGCTACCGGGGAGAACACTGCGGTCAGGGTGCTGCTCAGTTGCCCGAAGCCGAAGGCCGGGTCCTTCGCCACCAGTGAGATGAGTAGCCGGAAGAGGGAACCAAGGATCGCGCCGAGGGCGACGAAGGGGACCTTCCAGGCGGCGGCGTGCTTGAGCCGCAAATAGACCTCGGCCCGGCGGCCGGCCAACGGGCCGGCGATGGAGCGGACCTTATCGGGAGCGTGGAGCATCTTGGCCGTCGGGACGACAACGACACGGTTGCCGGCCAGCCGGTTACGCCAGCATAAGTCCAAGTCGTCGCCGAGTCCGGGCAGGGCTGGGTCGAAGCCGCCTAGATCCTCCCAGACGTCCCGGCGGACCAGTAGGCCTGCGGAATTCACTGCGAAGCGGTCGGAGCGGGAGTCGTATTGCCCCTGGTCGAGTTCGTCCACATCGATCATGGTCAGGCGTTCGCCCCAGCGGCTGATGCCCAACCCGACGTCCAGCAGGCGGCGCGGTTGATCGCGGTCCAGTTGCTTGCAGCCGGCAATGGTCACCGCAGGGGAGGTCTCCACGACCTCGAGGAGCGCCTCCAGGGCACCGCTGTCGGGGGCCGAGTCGTCATGGATCAACCAGATCCAGTCCTGGATCTCGGGGTCCACGGTCGGAAGGTTTCCCGACGTCGTCGGGTCGCCCGCGCGGCGAGGGAGCGCATCCTCGCCGGTCACGCCCGCGCGCACCGAGGCGCCGAATCCTCTCGCCCGTGCCTTGACCAGCGGGCTGCCGGCCGGCAGCGAGTCGGTCAGGATGCGGGCAGAGTTGTCCTGGGAACCTGCGTCGACGCCGATGAAGTGATCGACCGGCCGGGTTTGGGTTGTCAGCGCTTCGAGGGTTGCCGGAAGGAAGCTCTCCCCGTCGTGCGCAACGACCACGGCCGTGACGCGTACTTGCGAATGAATCAGACCGCTCGCTTCCTCAGCCGACGGCGCTCACGCTCGGAGAGGCCGCCCCAGATACCGAAGCGTTCGTCATTGGACAGCGCATACTCCAAGCATTCGGAACGAACGTTGCAGGCACCGCAGACCTTTTTTGCGTCACGCGTCGAGCCTCCCTTTTCGGGGAAGAAGGCTTCGGGATCGGTCTGGGCGCATAGTGCCTCGGTCTGCCAGCCGAGTTCTCCCTCGTCATCTGCGCCGGGGTAGCCCGGCATGCCGAGCCACAACTGCTGCTGCGGGTCCACTTCGGCGGGAGCCGTCTGGGCGGGGCGCTCCACGGGTAGGTCACGCACCGGAGCCAGGAGGGCCTCTGGAGTCTCAACATCGGACTCGTGGGCGGCCAAGAATGCCGTGGCCTGGTCATCGAGGTCCAGTCCGGCGGCCCGGTAGTTCTCTGCCGCCGCATTGTCTGCGGGATCGAGGAACCAGTCTGCGGGGACTCCACGAGAGCCGTACCTCTTTGACGCCTGTTCGGCTTGGCTGGGATCGTAAATGCGCTCTGCGTTCCCCATGGTGTGCGCCCTTCCGCTGGTTGGCTGTCTCTCTTACACCGGCCACCTACCCGACCTGTCGAACGGTAACCGTCCGTCCTACGTCTGGTCGCGTGAGCGGCCACGGCTTAGTCCGTGGTCTGGAAAAAGCTGCTTCTCCTACTAATTACAATGGTGTAACTCACCGACGTCAAGTGGAGGCGGTGATTCTATAGATGGAAGCCTTCCGATCCATGTCGCAACACGCCCGATATATGAGTGTACCGATGGGCGTGTCCGACAGTTCCCCGGATTATCAGGGTTTTCACAGGTTTGAGAGGATTGAGTCCATGACCACCGATACCGATTCGTTAGATTTTACAAACCGATTGCTCTCCAAACACCGGGACTCCGCTTCCCCGCTGCTGACATGGTACGGCGATCCCGGTGAACGCGTGGAACTGAGCGGCCATGTTTTCGACAACTGGGTCGCGAAATCGGCGAACCTCCTCGCCGAGGAATTCGACGCCGGTCCCGGGACCAGGATCTTGCTCGATCTGCCGGCTCACTGGAAATCTTTGGCGATCGCTTTCGCCATCTGGTCTACCGGCGCCGAACTCATCCTTCCGGCATCCGGCACCGAGAGCCCGCTCCACGAGTGGGCCAACCACCACCACGGCACGACGGGTTCCCCCGATGTGGTGTTCACCGGCAACCCCAGCACGGCCACCGAGGTCTTCCCCGCCGCTGAGGTCGTGGCCGTTGGGCTGGAGTCCCTGGCCTTGTCCTTCCCCGGGGAAGTTCCTTCGGGGTGCCTGGATTACGTGGCCGAGGTTCGCGGTTTCGGAGACTACTACCTGGCTGATCCGGTACCGGCTGCCGCCCCGGCGTTGACGGCCGATGACGGTACCGGGGACTTGGACTATGCACAGCTCTTTTCCCTGCCCGCAGCCCACGGCACGGCCCTGCTGGGCCCCGTCACCGACCTCGGCACGACGTTGCGGGCTGCCGTGGCCCAATGGCGGGGGGATTCACCGCTGGTGCTCCTCGGCCCCGGGGCCTCCCCCACACAGCGAATGCTCGACGATGAACGCGTGGAACGACACCTTTAAAGACAACTGCCCGCCCCGACGACGTCATCGCGGGGCGGGCCTGACAGCTTCGGAACCTAGTGCGCTGTGGGGTTGGGGTCGCCGCCTTCGCGCGGCATCCCGTCTTCCTGAGCCATGCTGGCGGTTTCGGGGTGACCGATCAGGTCATGGTCGTGGTTGAAGCCCGGCTCGTTGTCTAGCTCTTCGGTGAAGACCCAGAAGCGGTATGCGAAAAAGCGGAAGATCGTGCCCAACACCAGGCCGACGACCGACCCGGCGATGAACAGGCTGGTCGAATCGGTCAGACCGATCCAGTATTTGGTGACCCAGACGCAGGCCGCGGCAATGAACAAGCCGATGCCGTTCATGATGATGAACAACACCAGTTCGCGCACCACTGAAGCCCGGCGGCGATGCCTAAAGGTCCAGTAGCGGTTGGCGACCCAAGAGAACATGGTGGCGACGATCCCGGCGACGATCTTGGCCTTGACCTCGGAACCGTGCATCGGCCCGTTCATCATCCACAGGAAGATCGACGTATCAATGATGAACGCCACACCGCCGACGACGCCGAATTTCATGACCTCTCGCCACAGCATGGTGAAAAGGCCTTGGCATTTTTTCGCCAACTCGTTGAGCATGTTCCTCCACAGACGGTGTTCAGTGCGGGTAAAAACCCCGAGATTCGGGGCTCCAGCAGGAGCCGGTCCACTGCGTCCGTGACGCGGCCAGCTCCCCATTCTATCGGCTGCAACTCAAAGTTTCCTCATAATCCCCCGTTCAGGGCCCCGTCACGGCCGATGGACTGGTCTCGGTTCGGTACCCTGAAGAGGTGAATTTTCCTGTGATTGGCGTGGTCGGTGGTGGCCAACTTGCCCGAATGATGGCCCCTGAAGCAACGAACCTCGGTTTTGACCTGAGGGTTTTGGCCGAGGGGCCAGAGGTCTCGGCAGTCGCTGCCGTCGCCCAGGCCCCGGTCGGCGACTACCGGGATCTGGAAACCCTGCGGGAGTTCGCCGCCGGCGTCGACGTGATCACCTTCGATCACGAGCATGTCCCCAACGAACACCTCAGGGCCCTGATCGACGAGGGGATTAATGTCCAACCCCGTCCCGAAGCCCTGATCCATGCCCAGGACAAGCTGGTCATGCGGGCTGCCATCGACCAGCTCGGACTACCGAACCCGGTGTGGGCCCGGGTCGCTTCGATCGAGGAGCTCATTACTTTTGGTGATTCCACCGGATGGCCCGTGGTGCTCAAGACCCCACGCGGCGGATACGACGGCAAGGGGGTGCGGATGCTCGACGATGCGGCCGCAGCATCCGAATGCACCGACTGGTTCGCCGCCGGAACCGACTTGCTGGCCGAGGAGAAGGTTGATTTCAGCCGGGAGCTCTCGGCTCTCGTGGCTCGCACCACCTCGGGTGAAGCCCGTGGCTGGCCTGTAGTGCACACCATCCAGGTTGACGGGGTCTGCGACGAAGTCATCGCCCCGGCCCCCGGACTGGACCCGGCCACTGCTGAGGCGGCCCGTGAAGCGGCACTGAGCATCGCGGAGGCTTTCGGCGTCACCGGCGTCATGGCTGCCGAACTCTTCGAAACCCCCGGCCGCGGCCCGGGATTCGTCATCAACGAACTGGCCATGCGCCCCCACAACACCGGCCACTGGACGATGAACGGTTCGGTGACCAGCCAATTCGAACAGCACCTGCGCGCCGTGCTGGACCTCCCGTTGGGCGACACCAGTGCATTGGGCGAGGTGACCGTCATGAAGAATTTCCTCGGCGGGGCGAACCCCGAGCTCTATTCAGCTTTCCCTGCCGCTTTGGCCGCGCAACCCCGCGTCAAGATCCACGTCTACGGCAAGTCCGTACGGCCCGGCCGTAAGATCGGTCACGTCAACCTCGTCGGCGCCCCCGGCCAGACCGTCGACGATGTCCGCCGCACCGCCACGCAGGTGGCAGACATCATCCGCGACGGGGCCCCGGGGCCGGCCTCAACCGAAGGAGCCCGAACCGCATGAACACCGCGAAGCCCCTCGTCGGTGTCGTCATGGGTTCCGACTCCGACTGGCCCGTCATGCGCCTGGCCGCCGAAGCCCTCGCGGAATTCGGCATCCCCTTCGAAGCCGATGTCGTCTCGGCCCACCGCATGCCCGACGAGATGATCGACTATGGCAAAACGGCTCACGAACGCGGTCTGCGGGTCATCATTGCTGGTGCCGGCGGCGCCGCCCACCTGCCGGGGATGCTCGCCTCCGTCACTCCCCTTCCGGTGATCGGCGTGCCGGTCCCGCTGAAGACCCTCGATGGCATGGATTCGCTGCTGTCCATCGTGCAGATGCCCGCAGGGGTACCGGTGGCCACCGTCTCCATCGGTGGGGCCCGCAATGCCGGGTTATTGGCCGTCCGCACCTTGGCCAGTGGTACCGATGAGCTGGCCACCAGCTTGCGTTCTCGTCTCGTCGACTTTGCGGACGAGCTCCGTCAGCAGGCCTCCGCCAAGGGAGACCGCCTCCGCCAGCGTCTCACCGAGGAGATGGGGCTCGGTTCCTGACCCATGAGCAAACAGACGCCGCGTTTCTCCCCCGCACAGAATCCAGTGCGGGATCCCGAACACGCCTCCGCACCGATCCGGACCAAACGGGCTTTCTTCCTGCTGGCCCTGACCGTTTTCATTCCGGGTGGGGCGCAGGTAGTGGCCGGCAACCGGACGCTGGGGCGCCGGGTCCTGACGGTTACCCTCACCTGTTGGGCGCTGATCATCATCGGTCTCGTGGTCGCCCTCATCAACCGTGGAACCGTTATCGAGGTTCTGGCCAAGCCGGTCATCCAACTGATCCTCGTCATTGTCCTGCTGCTGTTGGCCGCCGGATGGATGCTGATGTTCATCAATACGTTGTTGATCATTCGGCCGCGTTTATTGACTCCGGCCATGCGCGGCGTTGTCGCGGCGTCAACGGTCGTCCTGATGGTTCTCACCGGAGGCGTTCTGGGCTACGGTGCGTTCATACTCAACACTGGCCGGGACACCATCCAGAATGTCTTTGCCTCGGGTCCTTCCATGGACCCCGTCGATGGGCGCTACAACATCCTGTTGATGGGTGGCGACGCGGGGGCCGGAAGGACGGGGCTGCGGCCCGATTCGATGGCCGTGGTGAGCATCGACGCGAAATCGGGGCGAACCGCGATGATTTCCATTCCTCGTAACCTGCAAAATGCTCCGTTCCCGAAGGACTCTCCGCTCCACGACGTCTACCCCCGCGGTTTCGACTGCGGCGATGAGTGCATCATCAACGCCCTCTACCCCACGGTTGAGGCCGATCATGCCGATCTGTATCCGGGCAAGGCCAACCCGGGCGCCGAGGCGATGATGGATGCCGCCACCGGCATCACGGGCATCGATGTCCAGGCGTACGTGGTGATCGATATGGACGGGTTCTCCACCTTCATCGACGCCATGGGCGGGGTCACCGTTGAGTCCGGAGGCTGGGTCCCCTATAACGCCAAGAAATGGCCGGGGACGCTCGTGAACACCCATTGGTTCTCCCCCGGAACGAAGAAATTCACCGGCAAGCAGGCACTCTGGTTCGCCCGCTCACGTGATTTCACCACCGACTACCACCGCATCCGCCGCCAACAGTGCTTGCAGCAGGCGATGATCAACCAGTTCAAGCCCTCCACGGTGTTGACCCGGTTCTCCGACATCATGTCCGCAGGTGAGGATCTACTCGAAACTGACATCCCACAGTCCCAACTCGGCAGTTTCCTCAACCTCGCCAATAAGGCCGGCAAGAACCCCTTTAAGCGCCTCACCCTCGGCGCCCCGGACTTCGGCACCACTTCCGACCGGTTCTCCACCTTCCCCGACTACAGCCAGATCCATACCCGCGTCGACGGGCTGCTGGAGGAGGCCACCGATGCTGGCGCCCGGGCGGCTGCTGACAAGAAATCAGCTGCCGCCGCACAGAAGAAGTCAGCGTCGGCCGATAAATCCGCCTCCGGGAAGACCAAGCCATCGTCGGCGGCGCCCACCAAGCCTGCCACCGACGCCAAGTCGGCGGTTCCGGAAGCCATCGAGGGCAACACCGATCCCACGACGGTTCCTTCCACGCAGCCGGATGGCTCCCCCATCACCGAGAAGTATCTGGTCCAGCTCGAAATCAACGGACAACGCACACTCATCTCGGAGATCGCAGCCAATAACAACGAGTGCAGCGCACCATGACCCGCATCGCCGTCCGACGACGGAGGTACCGGGGACCTAGCGCACTGGCCTAGATTGGGTGGTAGCGCCCCGTATCGACCCAGCTGCCAAGGAGCCGAATGTACCGCCTGAGCAATACCGTCAGGGACTATCCGTGGGGATCGTCCACGGCCATCGCCGAACTCATCGGAGCCGAGGCATCGGGGGGCCCCGAAGCAGAAATGTGGATCGGGGCACATCCCGACTCCCCCTCGAAGGCCAGCCACCCGGACGTCGACGGCACGACTCCGCTCAATGAGCTGATCGCCACCGACCCCACCCTCTTTCTCGGTGAGGAGACGTCCACCCGCTTTGGGCGGCTTCCGTTCTTGGCGAAGATCCTCGCCGCGGAAAAACCGCTCTCCTTGCAGGTCCACCCCACTCTGGAGCAGGCCCGTGCCGGTTTTGCCGCGGAGGAGGAAGCCGGCGTCGACCGTTCGGCACCGCACCGCAACTACAAGGACGACAACCACAAGCCCGAGCTCCTGTTCGCGCTCACCGGGTTCTCGGCCCTCTGCGGGTTCCGGGCCGCGCACGAGTCGGCGGCCCTCTTCACCTGGTTGGCCGAAACAATCGAGGCGGACCCCGAGCTCACCGACGAGAACGGCAGTGCCGTCCTCGCGGCCCGACATACGGCCACCACCCTGAGCCAAGGCGATCTGCGGGGGGCATTCACCGACTTGCTCTCCGGAGGCCAAGACGTGGTCCGTCTCGTCGGGCTCGCCAGCGCGGCCGTTGCTTCAGGTCGCCAGACGGTTCCTGATACCGGTCTGGCGGAGCTGGAATCGCTGAACGGTTTCTACCCCGGCGATCCTGGGGTCCTGGTCTCGTTGATGCTCAACCACATCACCTTGGAACCCGGGCAGGCCATCTACCTTCCTGCGGGAAATATCCACGCCTACCTGCGGGGACTGGGGGTGGAAGTCATGGCTAGTTCGGATAACGTCTTGCGCGGCGGGCTGACCGGCAAACATATCGATCTACCTGAACTGATGGACACGGTTGACTTCCAAAGTCTGGGCGTCCCGTATCTGGAAGCCGCGAAGAACATGCTCGGCCAGGAGATCTACCGGCCGCCCTTCGACGAATTCCAGCTCCAACGCATCGCGTTGCCCGGTGATGCCCTGCTGGCCGGAGAGGACGTTGCCGTCGCCCAGAACGGCCCGGTGACACTGCTCTGTGTGTCCGGTGACCTGCTGCTGGATTCGCCTCGTGGTGATCTGCAACTGACTCGCGGGGAATCGGCGTTCATTCCCGCTCACGAAGCTCCGGTGGTGGCCAAACGTCTCGGAGAGGGACCGGCCGTGGCGTTCGCCGTGACCACCGCCGAAACGAACTAACCCGCAAGGCTCGTGGCCTCACGGGTTAGCTTTTCCCGGGCCCGATCGCCTAGCGGGTGTAAGGCTCCCACTTGCGTGACTGGTGCTCGCCCTCGACGGTCCGGATCGTCCCGGATTTCGAACGCATGACGATCGAGTGCGTGAAGATCTTGTCGTTCTTGTAGCGCACTCCGGTCAGTAGATCGCCGTCGGTGATGGCGGTCATCGCGAAATAGCAGTTGTCACTGGTCACCAGATCGTTGGTGGACAGCACGCGATCCAGATCGTGCCCGGCATCGATGGCCTTTTGCTTCTCCTCGTCATCGGTGGGCCAGAGACGGCCCTGGATGACGCCGCCCAGCGAGCGGATGGCACAGGCAGTCACGATGCCCTCGGGGGTTCCCCCGATGCCCATCAACGCGTCGACACCCGATCCCTCACGGGTGGCCGAGATGGCGCCGGCGACATCGCCGTCCATGATGAACTTCGTGCGGGCCCCGGCATCGCGGATCTCCCGCACCAGCTTGGTATGACGTTCACGGTCCAGCACACAAACGGTGATCTGGTTGATCGGCTTGTTCTTGGCCTTGGCGATCAGGTAAAGGTTCTGCTTCACCGGCAGGCGTAGGTCCACCAGTTCGGCGGCCTCCGGGCCGGTGACCAACTTCTCCATGTAGAACACGGCCGACGGGTCAAACATGGAACCGCGTTCGGCCATGGCCAAGACAGCTACCGAGTTGTTGATGCCCAGTGCCGTCAGGCGGGTCCCATCGATGGGATCAACGGCGACATCGACCTCGGGCCCGGTACCGTCCCCGACGACTTCGCCGTTGAAGAGCATCGGGGCTTCATCCTTTTCGCCTTCTCCGATCACGACGGTCCCGGTGACCGACACGGTGGAGAGCAGCGAACGCATGGCGTCGACGGCCGCACCGTCTGCCGAGTTCTTGTCCCCGAAGCCGACCCAGGGGCTGGCGGCTATCGCGGCAGCCTCCGTGACGCGTACCAGCTCCAAGGCCAGGTTGCGGTCCGGTTCGGCATCGCCGACGGACAGTCGGGGGGACAGGTGGGCAAAATTTGTGGCTTCTGTCACGGTGTTCCTCGTCGTCGAGTGGGTGTGGGTGCCATGGGCAACGCCTTCGAGCATATCCGCTGAAACGATGGATGCGGTGGTGATGACCGACACCGCGTCATCCACGGTCGTGAAAATCGGGGACAATGGAGGCGTGAGTGATGCACCCCAGACGCCCCCAGATGCCGAAGAGCCGCAGGTAACACCTGTCTTGACGCCCTCCCAGTCCAAGCGGGCCAACCAATCGCTGAAGGGCATGATCATCTCCGTGCTGCTGACGGTTGCCGTTGCGGTACCGGTCATCGCCCTGAATCCGCCGAGCAACGACGATAAGTTCAAACCTGACGTGAACGTCTCCGCGGTGGCTTCCCAGGCCGACCAGGCAGCCGATTTCACACCGGTAGCCCCCGCAGTGCCCGCGGACTGGTATCCGAACTTCGCCCGCTGGAATTCCGGAAGCGCCGACAAGATCGACTACTGGGAAGTCGGTTATGTGACGGGCGACGAGGGCTTTGTCTGGATTCGTCAGACCGCAGATGCCACACCGGGCTGGATCGCCAAGATGAGCGAGGACGCTACCGAGTCGGGCACCGTAAAGGTCGACGGGACCACGTGGGAGTCCTACACCCGAGAGGCAAACGTCAGTTGGGTTCGCAAGACCAAGGAATCGACGCTCATGCTCAGCTCCGATTCCGGCGATGAGGTGCTCCAAAAGGCCGCCCGGTCCGTCATGAAGGACCAATCCAACTCAACGCAGTAGCGGATCTGCGCCGTGGCGGATGTACTCTTTTTTCATGTCTGCTGAATCTCTTGAGTCCGAATCCGCACCTCTCACCCCGGCCCAGGCCTGGACCAAACTGCGTGAGGGCAACGCCCGCTTCGTTGCCGGATCCACCAACCACCCGAACCAGGATTCTGCCCGTCGTTCGGCCCTGGTGAATACCCAGCATCCCTTCGCCGTCATCTTCGGTTGCTCGGATTCACGACTGGCCGCCGAGATCATCTTCGATGTCGGCCTCGGTGATGTGTTCGTTGTCCGGACCGCCGGGCACGTTCCCGACGATGCCGTGCTCGGTTCGCTCGAATACAGTGTTGCCCTATTGGATGTCCCCCTCATCGTGGTCCTGGGCCACGACAGCTGCGGCGCCGTGACAGCGACGATGGACGCCTTCGAGACCGGGCAGATGCCCCCCGGGTTCATCCGGGATCTCGTCGAGCGCATCACCCCCTCGGTCATCACCGCCCAACGGGCAGGGGTCACCGATGTGAATACGACGGTCGAGGAGCACGTCAGGCAGTCCACTCACCGGTTGGTTGAATCCTCCAAGCTCATCTCGGACGCCGTCGACGCCGGTGAGACGGCCGTCATTGGCGTGACCTACCGCCTCGAAGAAGGCAAGGCAGAAATAGTGACGGGATTCGGCGCACTCTAGGTCATGGTGTGTCCCAGATGACGCCGCCCGGGATCGGGTTCGGGCCCCCGGGCGGCGTATGGTGATGTCATGGCTAGCAAGGATGAATTCCGTATTGAACATGACACCATGGGCGAAGTCCGCGTACCGGTCGACGCCCTTTATAGCGCACAGACGCAGCGCGCCGTAGAGAATTTCCCCATCTCCGGCAAGCGGCTCGAACGTCGCCATATCCAGGCGTTGGCCCGGGTGAAGCGTGCGGCAGCCCTGGCGAACGCGGAGCTAGGCGTCCTCGACGAGGAGATCGCCCGCGCCATCGTTGATGCGGCCGAGCACGTGGCATCCGGCGACTATGATGCGCACTTCCCCATCGACGTCTTCCAGACCGGTTCAGGGACGTCGTCGAATATGAATACCAATGAGGTTCTGGCAGCTCTGGCCAACCAGGGATTGGAAGCCGCCGGCAGTCAGGCCCGCGTTCACCCGAACGACCACGTCAACGCCTCGCAGTCCTCCAACGATGTCTTCCCGACGTCGGTCCACGTCGCCGTCACGGACGCGCTGCTCAACGATTTGGTTCCGGCGCTGAACCATCTCGCCGAAAGCCTGGGACGCAAGTCCGACGAGTTTGCCGACGTCGTGAAATCCGGTCGGACCCACCTCATGGATGCCACACCAGTGACATTGGGGCAAGAATTCGGCGGCTACGCCGCCCAGATGCGCTACGGCGTCGAGCGGATCGAGGCCAGCCTCCCCCGCGTGGCAGAGGTCCCCTTAGGCGGAACGGCAGTCGGCACAGGCATCAACACGCCGGCAGGCTTCCCCCAGCGGGTCATTGCCCTGCTGGCCGAGGACACCGGTCTGCCCCTGACAGAGGCACGTAACCATTTCGAAGCCCAGGCAAACCGCGATGGGCTTGTCGAAGCCTCGGGTCAGCTGCGCAACATTGCCTATTCGATCATGAAGATCAACAACGACCTCCGGTGGATGGGCTCGGGCCCCAATACCGGTTTGGGTGAGATCGCCATCCCCGATCTGCAGCCGGGTTCCTCGATCATGCCCGGCAAGGTCAATCCGGTAATCAGTGAAGCCGCGATTCAGGTCGCCGCCCAGGTGATCGGCAACGACACCACGGTCTCCTTGTCCTCCACCAACGGTGCTTTCGAGCTCAACGTCGGGATTCCGGTGATGGCGGCGAACCTGCTCGAATCGATTCGCCTGTTGACCAATACCTCCCAGGTCATGGCGGACAAAATGGTCGATGGCATCACGGCCAACGTGGACCGGGCCCGTTTCCTGGCCGAAGCCTCCCCGTCGATCGTCACCCCGTTGAATAAGTTCATCGGCTACGAGAACGGCTCGAAGATCGCCAAGAAGGCCATCGCCGAAGGACTCACCGTGCGTGAGGCCACGATCGCGTTGGGCTTCCTTGAGAGCGGCGAACTCACCGAAGAGCAGCTCGATACAGCTCTGGATGTCACCACGATGACCTCGCCTTCGGGCAAATAAGGCACAGCCCCCTCCTTCGGCGGCCCATTCCGGCAACGGGGTGGGCCGCCGCCATGCCCGGGGGCCCTTCCGCCCGGCCAGACAGGTTCACGCTTCCGCGGCAGTGTGCGCAATTACACCACCTCCCGATTTGCACCCATGGCCCAATAGTGCAAAACTGCACTATGTGAAGAAAAGTGCAACGGAGGCTCCGGGGGCCAGGGAACGTCGACGCATGGAAACCTATGCCGCGCTGACCAACCACGCCCGCACGCTGACCGCCGAACGTGAATTGAACGGATTCACGATCGAGGAACTCTGCGAGGCTGCCGGAGTCTCCCGCCGCACCTTCTTCAACTACTTCGCCACCAAGGAGGACGCCGTCCTGGGGGTGAAGTCCGCCGACCCGTTCAAGCCGTTCGCCCAGGATTTCCTGGACTCCGCTCGAACGTCCGTGGCGAGCTCCTCCGGATCCACCACCGCACTTCCGTTGGATCAGGCCCTTCTGGAGTTGTTCATCAAGGCATATGCCACCATGGACGTCCCACCGACGGACATGGGTTCCTTCATGCAGATCATGCATTCGGAACCGGCGCTGATGAAACGGATGATTCATTCGGCAATGCAGCGTCAGCGAGCGCTGGCGGAACTGATCGCGCAACGTCAGGCTCTGGAACCGGAGGACCCATTTGCGAATCTGGCTTCAACATTGTTTTCGCAGTTGGCCATGACGAGCTTCCAGGAATTCATCGGACACTCCAGCTCCTGCTCGACAGAGGGCATTACCTGCAATTCCACTGCTTCAGGAGCCCCTGCTGCTGCGGAAGAGGCAGCCCCGAACGCGCTGGACAGATTCACTCGGATCCTGACCGAGAACTTCTCCCACGCCCGGCGTCTGTTCGGCACCTAGTACGCTGCCGGCCCCGGATCATGCCGGCTCCTGTCCGCGCACTTCGCATCACCCCTTTTCCTCATTTTCGGCTCCGCGGACACTCCCTCGAGCCCTGACCTTCTAGGAACCACCATGAGCACTACCGCGCCGCCGCAGTCCCCCGGCCTGATCGCGCTGACCCAACGCCGCATCTGGATCATCTTCTCGGCGCTTATTGCCGGTATGCTGCTCTCCAGCCTCGACCAGACGATCGTCTCCACCGCGATGCCCACGATCGTCGGCGAGCTCGGAGGAGTCGAGCATCAGGCCTGGATCACCACCGCCTATCTGCTGGCCACCACGATCGTCATGCCCATCTACGGCAAGTTCGGCGACGTGCTCGGCCGCCGCAATCTCTTTTTGATCGCGATTGCGCTGTTCACGCTGGCCTCAGTGGGTGCCGCCTTTGCGGGAACCTTCTGGATCTTCGTCTTCTTCCGCGCCCTCCAAGGGCTCGGCGGCGGTGGCCTGATGATCCTTTCGCAAGCCATCATCGCCGACATCATCCCGGCCTCGGAGCGCGGGAAGTACATGGGCCCTTTGGGCGGGATCTTCGGCCTCTCGGCAGTCGCGGGGCCTTTGCTGGGCGGCTTCTTCGTCGACCACCTGACCTGGCAGTGGGCCTTCTACATCAACATCCCGATCGGCATCGCCGCCTTCGCAGTCGCCTGGTTCGCGCTGACCCTGCCCAATAAGAAGGCAACAAAAGCCATCGACATCGCCGGCGTCGTCTTCCTGTCCATCGCCACGACCTGCCTGATCTTCTTCACCGACTTCGGCGGCAGTGCCAACCACGGCTGGTCCGCAGTGTCCACGTGGATGTGGGGAACTGGGTTGCTGGTGGCAGCGGCGGCCTTCGTCTTCGCCGAGCTGCGGGCGACTGATCCGATCATCCCCCTCGCACTGTTCCGCAACCGGGTGTTCGTCACGGCCACGGCCATCGGCTTCACTTTGGGCCTGGGCATGTTCGCTGCCATCGCTTTCGTCCCCACGTTCTTGCAGATGTCCTCCGGAACCTCTGCGGCAGTATCCGGCCTGCTGATGCTTCCGATGATGGTCGGCCTGATGGGCACCTCCATCTGGTCCGGCCTCGCAATTTCCAGGTCCGGCAAATACAGGGCCTACCCCATCGCAGGTACGCTCACCACAGCTGCTGCCATGCTCGCCATGACGACGCTCTCCGCCGATACCCCGCTGTGGTTGATCTGCGTATTCCTGCTGGTTTTCGGGGCCGGCCTGGGCCTGATCATGCAGGTGGTCGTCCTCGTGGTGCAGAACGCCGTTCCCGCGGAGATGGTCGGCACCGCCACCAGTACCAACAACTATTTCCGTGAGGTCGGCGCCGCCTTGGGTGTGGCGATCTTCGGAGCGATCTTCACCAACAACCTCACGGAGAAGCTCACCGCGGTCTTCACCGGGGCGGGAGCTTCGGCCTCCGACGCCGGGCAGGCCACTGCCACGCTGGACCCCTCGGTCTTGGACAAGCTCCCGCAGGCATTGCAGGACGGCATCGTGACGGCCTATGCCGATTCGCTGGCACCGGTCTTCTGGTACCTGATCCCCTTCATCCTCATTGCCTTTGTCCTGGCACTCCTCCTGAAGCAGGTCCCGCTGTCCCACACGTCGGGAATGGTGGCCCGGGGCGAAGCGGTCTCAGGTGAGGAGGCGCTGGAGTTGGAAGCCCGGTTGCGCGCGGCGAAGAAGTCAGCCGGCACCTCAGCCCCTGCAGTTCCCGACGCCGGGTCGGAGAACTCGAACTAGCGACTGCGCTGGGAGGGCTCGCTACTGGACGTCAGGTGCACTGCCGCTTCCGGGGTCGCCACCCGGAAACTAAAGCTCTGTTCGAGATAGAGATGGACGTCATGGGCATCGTGGTGGCTGTATCCGATGGATAGATCCTGCCCGGATTCGAAGAGGAAATCTCCACCGCGCAGGCTCATGACCACGGCGCCCTTGACGCCCGGGGCCCAGACGATCGGTCCATCGAGGATCTTTCGCAGATGTTCGGAGAGCAGGTAGCCACCCCGTTCGGTGGACTGCACGACCGCCGTATAGTGCCCGGGGCCCAAGGCGAGCCCGAAGGGTCCCGAGATGCCCTCTTCCAATAATTGGTCAACCGCCTGAGCCACCCGCTTGGGGTAGTCAGAGAAGTGCTCCACCCGCGGGACGGTCGGCAGCGATGTGGCCTGGGTGATCCCGGTGATCTGTGCCTGCCGCCACCCATGGAATACCGCCTGGTTTTCGGCACTGGCCATCTGCAGCGCAGCCATGTCGAGGTTGGACAGGTCCACGTCGGCTGCCCCGCGCTCTCCATCCAATAGTTCGTCGCGGGAAACCGAAAAGGGCACTTGCATCTCGGCCAACGGCAAGACCCGGCGGCGCCTCGAAATAATCGGATCGTCATCGGAACCGGCCAGGCGTTCGGTGCGCCCCAAGTTCGTTGCGGAATAATCCCACCCGAAGGGGCCCGAGAAGTCGATGAGTTTGCGGGCGCCCAGTGTCGTGGTCAGACGATCCCGTGCTTCCTCGTCGAGGAGTTTCCAGCCGGTAGCGGTGATGGGTGCCAGCTCGCGGAGCAAGTGATTGGTGGTCATGATGCGGTTCCTTTCAACGAGCCGATCCCCAGGGAACCATCGGATGACCCCAGAGGTGTTGTCTGCCCAGATTCGGCGGTTCCAGTGGGATCTGAGTCGGCGGCTTCCTCGGCCGCTTCCCCGTTGTCGACGATGTCCCCCTCCTGGAAGAGGATTCCCCGGGCGATCTGCCCCCATTTCGGAGTTGCCCTGAAGAGGTATTCCAGCTCCATGCAGAAGTGCTTGAACTCCTCGCCTAGGGAGTTCTCCATGATGGCCCTGGCTACCGGATCAGGTTCGAGGGATATCCGCTGCTCGTACCATCCGATGGCTTCGGCTTCCTCGGTGAGGTTCGTGCACATTCGGGCAAAGGTCCGGGTTTCGGCCGATAACTCGGCTGGCGGTTCGTGGTATTGCTCGGTTCCCATGCGTATCCCCTTCGCTCCGGGCCACCGACATCGATGGCGGCTTCCCTAACGTCAGCCTAGTGGCGGAGCAGAGGCAACACCATGGGTGGGCCATCCACCGGCCATCCGGGTGATCACGCGCGCCAGCTCGTCCACGAACGCAGACGTCGACAGGCGCTGGGCGGCCGGGGTGTTCAAATGGGCCACGAGGGCCTCGGTCATGCCGCCGACAGCCATCAATCCAATCAGCCCCGTCGGGGACTCGGGGATCAGCCCGCGGCGAATCAATTCGAGCATCATGGCATCCATGGCCCGGGCAATCCCGGCAATCATCTGCCGCCGCGACGACTCCAATTCCGGCGAAACACCCACGGCTTCGATCTCGAGCACCAGACCAAGGCGTTCGTCATCGAGCATGGGACCGACCCCAGCTTGGACTCCGCGGCGGATCATTCCATACGCCGTGTCATTTGCTTCGTTCTGCAGGGTCATCACTCGTTGTTCGATCGCCTGGGTCGCTTCACGATAAATAGTTTCGAGGACTTCCTCGCGCCCTGAAAAGTATTCGTAGAACGAACGGGACGAGACCCCGGCTTCGCGACATAAACCCTGGACCGTGGTCGCGGCGTACCCCTGGGTTCCGAAGAGCTGCACCCCGGCTTCTAGAAGCTTCTCTCGGCGGACGGCGTCCCGCTGTGGGCGGGATACCCCTCGCCACCTCCGCTCGTTCACGGGCACAGCGTTTTGCTCCACCGCAGTTTCTCCAGTCTTCACGGAATCCACTCTGCCACAGGCATTGAACTTCACTTCCGTTCCCATTTTATTGAAAATCTTTCTTTCCAATGTAAGGGTCGTCACATGTCTTATTTCGTCAAGGAACGCGATCGAGCCCCCGCCGTCACCACGCCGATTCCAACGGACGTCTCCCTGCCGCGGACCTGCGTTATTGGGGCCGGCTCTTCGGGCTTGGCTGCCGTGAAGGCGCTGCACCAGGCCGCTGTGCCCGTCGATTGCTTCGAACAGGGCAGTGTCGTCGGCGGAAATTGGGTCTTCGCGAACCCCAACGGCCAGTCCGCCTGCTACGAAACACTGGAAATCAACACATCGTGCCCGCGCATGGCCTTTTCTGATTTCCCGATGCCAGCCGACTACCCCGCTTATGCCCGTCACGACCAGGTGGCCGACTATTTCGAGGCCTACGTGGACCACTTCGGTTTTCGTGAAAGGATCCGCTTCAACACCCGCGTGGACGAGGTCGTCCCTGAAAATGGTGGCTGGAAGGTCGCCATCACCGGTCCCGACGGGACGGAGGAACACCATTATGATGCTGTCCTCATCGCCAACGGGCACCACTGGGACGCCCGCTGGCCCGAACCCGCCTATCCCGGGAATTTTGCCGGCGAACAATTACACGCCCACGACTACCGCTCGGCAGAACAGCTCAAGGAGAGGAATGTCGTGGTCGTTGGCGCTGGGAACTCGGCCTTGGATATCGCTTCCGAAGCCGGCAGGGTCGCCCACAGCGCCGTCCTGTCCCAACGCCGCGGCCAGTGGGTGCTGCGCAAGTACTTCCTCGGCCGGGCTTCGGACCAATTGGTTTTGCCTCAATGGCTGCCCTGGTGGGCCACCCGGGCCAGGCTGCGACTGGCATCGATTCTCTCCGGCAGCACCACGCGACTCGGATTGCCTCGCCCCACACATGCTCCGGACCAATCACATCCCGTCCAATCGGAACAGATTCGTTGGATGCTGAAGGTGGGGGCCGTGACGCCGAAGCCAGGCATTGAACGACTCCATGGCGACCAGGTGGTGTTCACCGACGGGTCCGCGACAGCCGCGGATCTGATCATCTGGGCGACCGGCTACCGGGTCCGGTTCCCCTTCTTATCGGAGGACCTGGTCAACCCGGCGGGCAACGAGTTGCCGTTGTGGAAGCGCACCGTGCACCCTGATCATCCAGGGTTGTTCTTCATCGGCCTACTCCAGCCCATCGGGGCAGTGATGCCCTTGGCCGAGGCGCAGTCGCTCTGGGTGACGGAAATGCTGACCGAAAGCTACCTGGCACCGCCCGAGGCCACTATCCGCACACAGATGGAACGCGAGCAGCAGCGCAATGCCCGTCGTTTCTACGCCTCGGCCCGGCACACGATGGAAGTCGATTTCGACAGCTACCTCTGGGACCTCGAACGAGAACGGCGTCGTGGCTCGGCCCGTGCCAGTCAATCCGCAGCACGATCGCGCATTCATCAGGGGGTGACCGCATGACACCTCAGAAAGCACACCGGCGGCCTTCAGGCAGCAGTCCAACCGACCGCGGTGGAGCGGTCATTACCGGTGCCGGTGGGGGCCTGGGACGGCAGATCGCGTTGCGGTTGGCGCGGGCTGGGTTCACCCTCCAGGTCACCGACGTCGATCTCCAGCAGGCCGAAGCCGTGGCGGCGAATATCAATGCTGAATCATCGTTGCCCGCCGAACGGCAGGCCTTAGCCTCCGCCTTGGATGTCCGCGACGCTGCCGCTTGCTCAGCGGCCGCCGAGGCCGCCCGGTCTCGAGCAGGTTCCTTATCTCTCTGGGTCAATAATGCCGGGGCCTTCTTTACCGGTCCCGTCTGGGA
This sequence comes from Arthrobacter rhombi, assembly GCF_900163545.1. Lineage (GTDB taxonomy): Bacteria > Actinomycetota > Actinomycetes > Actinomycetales > Micrococcaceae > Arthrobacter_H > Arthrobacter_H rhombi_A. The sequence continues at coordinate 122,074 of NZ_FUHW01000044.1, read as the reverse complement.
CCAGGACGAACGCCAGCGGCGTCTGGTTTTGGAAGTCAACGCCGCCGGGACCATCAACGGCACCCTGGCAGCACTGGGGTTGATGCGTCCGGCCAATGCCGGCCTGATCGTCAACGTCGCATCCTTGGCCGGCCTGGTCGGGGTCCCCGGGGAAGGGATCTATGCGGCTTCGAAGCACGCGGTCCTGGGCTTCAGCGTTTCGGCGCTGGCCGATTTGCGGGCTGCGGGGGTCAAGGGCGTAGATATTAGTTGCGTCTGTCCCGACGGGATGTGGACTCCGATGCTCCATGACAAACTCGATGATCCCGGTGCAGCCCTTTCCTTTACCGGCAAGCTCCTCCAACCGGGCGAGGTCGCGGATGTGGTCCTACGCGTCGTGGATAAACCGCGGCCCGTTACCGCGTGGCCACGCTGGCGCGGAGGCCAGGTGAGGCTCTTTGATACGTTCCCCCGGTTCGCCGTGGGCCTGGCACCGCTGATGGTCGCCTACGGCCGCAAGCGGCAGGCGGCGTTCGCCCGGAAGCTGGGGGCCTGAGCGGCCCGGCCCGTTCCGGCCAGGGAACTCCCGGGTTCAACTGAGGAAGCGTGCGGACGGGTCCCGGTCCCGCGCCCAGTCCACGGCCCGCTGGTGTTTGGGCGGCAAAGGTGGACGCTCTGCGTCGGAAAACCAGGCGACCTCGGTGTTCTCATCGTCGTTTACTCGGGCTTCTCCTGAGAGATAACGACAGGAGAACACGACGTCGAGGTATTGTGCGCGGTCGCCGTTGGGGTAGGTCAACGGGTCGGTGGTTCCGATTCCGGCCAGCCGTTCGACGGCGACCACGACACCAGTTTCTTCCAGGACCTCCCTGACGGCAGTGGCCGCTGGTTCCTCACCGGGCTCCATGATTCCTGCGGGAAGGGTCCACCTGCCGTTATCGGCACGCTTGACCAGCAGGAGGGCACCATCTTGGCGATGCACCACGGCCTTGACCCCCGGTAGCCAGAGGGCATCATGACCAATTTTCTCGCGCAGGGACAGAATGAATTCCGGGGTTGGCATGTCCCTAGCCTGCCACGAAGAGGGCCGCCAACGTACCGATGACCAGGTAGGGGCCGAAAGCCAGCGATGTCTTCAGACCCGCACGGCGCAAAATAATGAACACCAAGGAGGCCAATCCGCCGAGCAGGAAAGTCGCCACGGTGCTCCACAGCAAATGGGACCAGCTCAAATACCCTAAATACAGTCCCATGATGCCGGCAAGTTTCACGTCTCCTAGTCCCATGCCTCGCGGCTGGACCATGTGCAGGAGGAGATAGAAGCTGAAGAGGATGGCGCCGCCCAGAAAGGTCCGCAACAGCCCTGCCCCATCCCCGGCCAGCAGCAGCGCCGCCCCGAGCAGGACGAGAGCGAACACGTACCACGGCAGAATGATCCGGTTGGGCAACAGATGCGTTCGGGCGTCGATCCACGTCAAACGTGCCCCGTTGATCACGAACAGCAGCAACGCCAGGACCAGCGGGACGAAGGCCACCGGCGCGTTGTCACGCAGTTCCTGAATCGCAGCGATCATGGCTCAACGCTAGCGCAGCCCACGACAGGGTGAGGCCACGGCTGTTTAGACTGTGGAGTATGACTATTCCTCCGACCACCCCGCCGCCACCTGGCCCCTCGGCGGTCTCCCGAGAGGATGCCGCAGCTTTCCGCCGACTCTGTAGGTCTTCGCCCTGGCGGTGGAGGACCCTGCGGTTCGACGTGGAATGGTTCACCGCCAGCCCCACGGCGGGCCCGACCGCACCGGTCAAATTGCAGGAGGACCACACTCCCCTGGACGCCCTTTCCGCGCCGGCCGATATTGAGCGTGAAGAGGAGGTCATCCCCGAAGCCATCCCGCGGATCCGTGCCTGGTTGCGCCGTCCGGACGCCCTACGGGTCGAAGATGAGTCCTCCGAACTGCTGTTCAGCACCACATCGATCCACGCGTCCCGCGATGCCTTCTACATCACGGGCAACCGCAGTTCCTGGCTGCTGCCACCACGTCTGGTGACACCTGTCTACGACGACGACGGGCTGATTGCCCGCCGCCCGGAAGCAGATTATGGTGACCCGGTCTTCGGGGATGCCCGCTGGTCCGCCATGCTCGATCCCGTGGAATTGGCCGGCAGTGCCCCGGTTCCGCTGGAATTCCCGTTGTCCAACGTCGTGGAAATCCATGAATTGAACGAAACCCGCCATGCGGGGCGGGCAGCGCTGGAAGCCGTGGTCTCACCCAATGTCACCTACACCCCGGAAACGGACGGGTTCCCGCTGTTGGAGGCCGGAAGGACCCGGCTGCGTATCGACCTCCAAACGGCAGTTTGTGTGTATACGGAGGCCTTGGACGGACCGGTTCAGGGCAACGGACACGACATCCGCATCCACGCCGTCAACGAGTACATGCTCGATGACCTGTTCGTGGAGCATTCAATGAACCTGACCGATGTCCGGGACCATATCCCCTGGATCATCCGTGGACCGCAGGCCAGCCGAGGCGGCGTGTAGCTCACCGGCCACGCCTCCAGCCCGGGGGGCCGCCACTCCCCCGCGGCGTCGGAGCATGAGGGCGAGGACGACGGTCGCTGCCAGCAGCAGGATAACCGTCACGACACTGGCCTCGAGCCCGAAGGAACCTCCGGTCAACCACTCGGGGCCCGTGAGGCCCGTATGCCATATCGAGGACGCCTTTCCGGTGCCCGAGATCTGAACACCCAATACGGGGCCCTGCACGATGTTCCACAGCATGTGGTAGCCGATCACCACCCACAGGGAACGCGTCAAGGCGTATGACACCCCCAAAAGCAGGCCCGCCCCGATGGCAATAGCGATTCCCGCCCAGAGCGTCGCATCGGGGTTCGTTAGGTGGAACATTCCGAACACCCGCCCGGGCACCACGACGCCGTCCACGTGCCGGCGAATTCTTCCAGCAGGCGAAGGCCCATCTCCCGGAACACCAGCTCCTCGGTCACCGCAGCTCCCAGCCCGGCGACCAGCATGAGTTCCAAGATCCCCGGGACATCCACCCCGGCAGGGGGCAGGAGCCGATAACCGCCCAGGACCATGATGAGACCGTAGGCGGCCAGCAGCCCGGCAGCCCCCAGAGGGCCCCCACGGCCAGTCCGGGCCAACGCCGGGAGCGATTTCATCAGGCACGAAGCGCCGTTCCACCCCGAGAACGACCACCCCATGGGCGCAGGTCACCGCCATCATCATGACGATGGAAGGGCCCACGCCGTCGGGTCTGCTGAATGAGTCGACGCCGCCAAGGAGGACCGCCAACAGGGTGAACAGGACCAGGAAGATGAGTGCTGCCCCCCAAAAAAGGCAACGAACCGCACGGCGGCATTCAGACGGATCCGGGAACCGGGGCCGACCGGCACGACATCCTTTCGCGGTGCGTCGCGGCCCGGCCCGTCGGGCCCAGGATCGTGGGTGGTGTCACTCTTGATCTCTATCAGAGGCGAAGAGCTATGCCCCCGATTCCTCGAGCATGTCGGTAACCAGCGCCGCGATGGCTGAACGTTCGGACCGGGTCAGGGTGATATGCCCGAATAAGGGATGCCCCTTGAGCGTTTCGACCACGGCAGCAACGCCGTCGTGCCGGCCCACCCTCAGGTTGTCGCGTTGAGCCACATCGTGGGTCAGTACGATCTTGGAGTTTTGTCCGATCCGACTCATCACGGTCAGCAGCACGTTCTTCTCCAAGGACTGCGCCTCATCGACGATGACGAACGAATCGTGCAGGGACCTGCCGCGGATATGGGTCAGCGGCAGGACCTCGAGTAGTCCGCGGTCGACGACCTCGTCCATGACATTCTTGGAGACGAGCGCGCCCAGGGTGTCGAAGACCGCCTGTCCCCACGGGTTCATCTTGTCGTCTTCGGAGCCGGGCAGGTAGCCGAGCTCCTGGCCGCCGACGGCGTACAGGGGCCGGAAGACCACCACTTTCTTATGCTCGCCTCGTTCCATCACGGCTTCGAGTCCCGCGCAGAGGGCGAGGGCTGATTTCCCGGTTCCGGCCCGGCCGCCCAGGGAGACGATCCCGACCTCCCGATCCATCAGCAGGTCGATCGCCAGCCGTTGCTCAGCTGACCGGCCATGCAGGCCAAAGACGTCGCGATCGCCCTTCACCAGGCGGACCAGCCCGTCCTCTCCGACCCGGCCAAGGGCCGAGCCGCGGTTGGAGAGCAGGATCAAGCCGGTGTTGACCGGCATCTCGGCCGCCTCGGCGACCAACACCGGCTCGTGGTTATACAACTCCTCCACATCGGTATCGGCCACATCTAGTTCGGCGGTTCCGGTCCACCCCGAATCAAGCACCAACCCGTTCCGGTACTCATCGGCCTGCAGGCCCATTGCCGAGGCTTTCACCCGCAGGGGAAGGTCCTTCGACACCACCGTGACATCGCGGCCCTCATCGAAGAAGTTCTTGGCCACCGCCAGAATGCGTGAGTCGTTGTCACCGGCCCGGAACCCCACCGGAAGCACCTCGGTGGACACGTGGTTCAGCTCAATCCGCAAGGAGCCCCCGTCATTCCCGATCGGCAGCGGGCGGTTCAGGCCTCCACGTTCGACGCGGAGCGCATCGAGGAGACGCAAGGCTTTGCGGGCGAAGAAGCCGACGTCGGGATCATGGCGTTTCTTTTCCAATTCGCTGATCACCACGATGGGAACGATGACCTCATGTTCGGCGAATCGCAGGACGGCCCGTGGGTCGGCGATCAGGACCGAGGTGTCCAGAACGTAGGATTTCTCTCCGATACTTTGCCGGGCACTCGTCACCGGGGTCGCTGCGGGGGTGGCGTGGGCCAAGCCGGCGGCGGGAGTCGGGCCCGTCCTGCCGATCTCGTCCGCCACGACGTTGCTGGACTGGATTTCGACTGCCACGATGACTCCCAACAGGGGCGTTGCGCCCCTAGGTAACCGTTCTGCGGGTGGTCCGGTCCAGCCTTGAGGCCGAATCCGGCCTCCCGTCGTTGACCGTGTGTCTCAACGCTCGGTGGCCTTTCCGTCTCGGCCGGCGGTAATGCCTGCCGATGTCTTCAAGCTAGCCCGCAGACATGTCTTGTGGCCCAAGACACGCCGCCCGGTGAGCGAATGTCCGATGGCCCGGAGGTGAACGCCTCAGCTCCCGAAGCGGCGTTGGCGGTCCGTGAAATCACGGAGGGCGCGCAGGAAATCGACTTTCCGGAAATCGGGCCACAGGGCTTCGCAGAAATAGAATTCGCTATAGGCGCTCTGCCACGTCAGGAAACCCGAGAGTCGTTGTTCTCCCGAGGTGCGGATCACCAGATCGGGGTCGGGCTGGCCACGGGTGTAGAGGTAGCGGGAGATGTCTTCGACTTCCAGCCCGCGGGCCACCTCGGCCAGGGAGGTTCCTGCAGCATCGGCATCGGATAACAGCTCCTTGACGGCGTCCACGATTTCGGCACGCCCCCCGTAGCCGATGGCGATGTTCACATGCAGTCCCGAAGCGTTTTGCGAGGATTCGGCGAGGGCGTGGAGTTTATTCGAGAGATAGTCGGGTAGTTCGTCATAGGCACCCATGGGCTGAACACACAGGTCGTGTTGCTCGGCGAGCCGGTCCAGCATATTGGCGATGATGCCCATCAGGTCGTCCAGCTCATCGTTTGACCGGCTCATGTTGTCGGTGGAGAGCATGTAGAGAGTGACGGTGGGGATCTTCAGTTCACGGCACCACCCCAGGAACTCAACGATGTTATCGGCACCTGCCTGGTGACCGTGCACTGTCGGTGCTCCGGCGAGCTTGGCCCACCGCCGGTTCCCATCCACGACCATCCCGATATGCCCGGGTAGCTTCTCTGTAGGAATATCCTTCTTGAGCACTTTGCCGTAAAGACGGTAAAGGACTTCGGGCAACCGCACGTCGTCCCCTTCCAGTCGCTCGGCCAGCACGGATCAACGCTGCTTGGTTGCCGCGACTCTAGGCTACCGGTTGGGCCGCCACGGTGTTGAGCGGCACGCCTGAAGAAGCCGGCTTCCCCGCCACCCACTTTATTACTCTCCGGTAGTATCGGACCATGTCGCAGTCATCCCCCAGCATGGCCCCGTTGGATGAGATCAAACCGCATTTACGCGGCTGGATCCACGCGGGGACCGCACCCTTGGCACTGGCAGCAGGCATCGTCCTCGTGGTGTTGGCCCCCGGGACCGGGGGTAAGGTTTCTGCGGCGGTATACGCCGCAACGGGACTGCTTCTGTTCACCATTTCTGCCGTGTACCATCGCGGAAATTGGTCCCCGAAGGTCAAACGGGTTCTCAAGCGACTGGACCACACCAACATCATGCTGGTCATTGCCGGCTCGTATACGCCCCTGGCCTGGGCGCTGCTTCCGGAGGCGAAAGCCACCTTCTTGCTGTGGCTGGTCTGGATCGGAGCGATCCTCGGTGTCGCCTTCCGCTTATTCTGGACCGACGCACCCCGCTGGTTATACACCCCGGTCTACATCGCCTTGGGACTGGCCTGCCTGATCTACATCGGCGACTTCTTTGCCGCCAGCATCCCGGCAGCAGTCCTGCTCTGCGCCGGTGGCGCACTCTATATCGCAGGCGCCGTGTTCTACGCCCTCAAACGTCCGAACATCCACCTCGAATGGTTCGGCTTCCACGAGCTCTTCCACGCCTTCACGGTCGGCGGATTCGCTTGTCACTACATCGCCATCATGATGGCCATGTTGGCGGTCCGCTAGCCGAGGCGGCCGGCGCGCCGGCCCCTCATCGCCCCCGCGGCCAAGGGGCCTCTTCGATGCGCTCGACGTTCTCATTGAAGTCGCGCAGCAAACCCGAAAAAGCGCGCTGCTTCTCCTGCGGCCAGTCGGCCACGACATCACGCAATCCCTGCTCGTACGACCGGCGCGTTTCCAGTAGCGCCTCGATCCCCGCCTCGGTCGGGGCGATACGGCGGGCCACCTCACCCGCGACACCGGGCACGTAGGCCACATGCTCGTGACGTATCAGTGCGCCGACCTGGCGGTGGATCGTCGAGGCATCAAGCCGCAGGGCCTGGGAGAGCTCCTTGAGCGTCATCGGATCGGAGCGTTCAAGCCGGTTGAGCAACACATAAGCGGAACGCTCAAGGGCCGGACTGCTCTTATGGTGCGGACGCAACTGATAACGGAAAAACAGCATGAGTTCGTACTGCATCTCCTGCAGAGCATCAGTGTCTTCCGTCATTCTTCTCCCTCTGATTGTCTTTCCGCAGGAATCCACTATACAACGATATGCATTATGCAAAAGATGTGCGCGCTACACTTCTCATGTATGGTGCACAAGCATAGTTCGGCGTACTCACCTCATCCAGTTAGCGAGCCCCATGACTTCCACTCCCGCTCTATCCACGCACTGGCCACCCTCCCCGCGGGTCGCGGTCACCATCCTGGCCTTCGTGGGCATCGTGGTCTCCTTAATGCAGACCCTCGTGGTCCCGCTGATTCCACAATTGCCCACCATGTTGGACACCTCGGCCTCCGACGCGGCCTGGATCATCACCGCCACCCTGCTCGCCGGCGCCGTAGTCACTCCCATCGCCGGACGGTTGGGCGATATGTTCGGCAAACGTCGTATGCTCATCATTTCGCTGGCCCTCATGGTTGCCGGCTCGGTGCTCTGCGCCTTGACCAGCACGTTGGAAGTGATGCTCGCGGGTCGGGTTCTGCAGGGGCTGGCCATGGGGGCCATCCCCTTGGGTATCAGCATCCTGCGCGATGAATTGCCTCCGGCGAGGATCGGGGCAGCCATTGCGACGATGAGCGCCACGATGGGCGTCGGCGGCGCCATCGGCCTGCCCTTCTCGGCCTTCATTGCCCAGGTCGCCGATTGGCACGTCTTATTCTGGACCGCTGCCGGCCTCGGCGCCCTGTGCTTGACCCTGGTAGCCACGCTCCTACCCGAATCCGCGGTACGGACCCCCGCCCGCTTTGATGCCGTAGGAGCCGCTGGATTGGCCGCCGGCCTGGTCTCGCTGCTGTTGCCCATCACCAAGGGCAGCGACTGGGGCTGGACCAGCCCACTGACGCTGGGGTTCTTTGCTGCTGCGGCGATCATCCTGGTCCTCTGGGGCGTCTACCAGCTTCGGGTCAAGGCACCGTTGGTCGATCTTCGCGTCTCGGCCCGTCCACAGGTCCTGTTCACGAACCTCGCCTCGATGACCGTCGGGTTTGCCATGTACGCCATGAGCCTGACCTTCACGCAGTTGCTGATGGCTCCGGCAGGGACCGGTTATGGTTTGGGTCACTCCATGGTCATGGCGGGGCTGGTGCTAACGCCCGGTGGGTTCGTCATGATGCTCCTCTCCCCGGTCTCGGCCCGCCTTTCGGCACGCTACGGGCCCAAGGCCACGCTGATCCTCGGGTCTTTGGTCATCGCTTTGGGGTATGTGATGGCGTTCTTCCTGATCTCCGAAACCTGGCAGATCCTCGTGGCCTCCATCATCGTCGGCGGCGGCATCGGACTGGCCTACGCTGCCATGCCTGCCCTGATCATGGGCGCAGTCCCGCTGACCGATACCGGGGCGGCCAATGGCTTGAACGCCCTGATGCGTTCTGTGGGTTCCTCGGCAGCGGCAGCGGTCATGGGCGTGGTTCTGGCCAGTATGACCATGTCACTGGGTGCGGCGCAGGTCCCCACCCTCGAAGGCTTCCGCGTCACCTTCGCCTTCTCAATCGGTGCTGCCTTATTGGCTGCACTCTTTGCCGCACTCATCCCGCGAAAGACGCGCGAGACCCCTGCAGCTGTGGGCGCGGAACGCGAAAGCATCAAGGCCTAACCGCGGATCTGCGAGTTCTGCCAGCAGAGCACCGGCTAGCGGGTCACCTTGATGATGCCCCGGGCGCCGCGTTCGGCGTCGACCATGGAGTGGGAAACAAACGGATAGTTCCCCGCCTCGGTGAATTCGAGTTCCGCGAAGCCGCCCTGCGCCACCCCGATGTCCAGGGTCTGGGATCCGGCATGGGGGTCCGAACCATCCAGGAGGTAACGTCCCTCCCGATAGGTGGTGTCGAATTGGCCGCCGATCACGTGGAATGCCGAGCCCCGGTTCGGTCCGGCCGCCACAACCCAGAATCGCGCCCGCTCGCCCACTTTCACGTGGAGGGGGTCAAAGGCGTACTGGGATGCGTACCCGTTGAAGACCACCGCGTCGGGGGTTTCGGCATCGATTTTTGTCTGCTCAGCCGTCCCGCCCGGTTTCCCGAGGTACAACTCGTTCTGGACCATGATGAATTCATGGTCCACGGGGGCCAGATCGGGCGGGTCGATGATCACCGCACCGAACATGCCGTTGGCGATGTGCAAGGACATGGGCATCGTGGAGCAGTGGTAGAGCCAGGCGCCAGCACGGGTGGCGGTGAACGTGTAGGTCAGCTCCTCTCCCGGCTCGATGGTCCGCATGGGCCGGTCCGGTGCCAGTGCTCCGGCGTGAAAGTCGATGGAGTGCCCGGTGGTCCCCTCGTTGCGCAACGTGATGCGGAATTTGTCCCCCACTGTGCCCCGGAGCGTCGGCCCCGGGGCCGTGCCGTTATAGGTCCAGAGCGTTTGCGCATAGTCGGCGCCGACATCACGTTCGGTGTCCTGGGCGGTCAGGGTGTAGTGATGCGTGGGGGCCCGCGAGGCTGCCGGCAACCGGGCATCGCGGGCGACGAACCCCTGGCCAGGGGCGCGCATCGGGTCGAACCCTGCTGCCGGGTTCCCGGCGGTGCCCGATGCGTCCTCAGCTGAGCCTCCGTGGCCGCCATGGTCCTTCGAGTCCATCCTCTTCAGGGGCTCCGAGTCCGCCGCGGCAGAGTCCTGCGCACCATCGGCAATGATGGTGAACACCATGCCCATCTGCCGATGTCCGGCCAGCGAACACCAGCCTTCGGTATCGGCGGTGATCACCCCGGCGTCGACCTTTCGATGGGCTCCGGGAGCCACCCTGCCCGAGGCGGCACCGTTGGCCGTCAGCAGGTCGTGGACCCTGTCGTCCTGATTCACCACGTCAATGACCAGCCGGTCCCCAACGGGAACATGAACAGTGTCGGGGGTGAAGCGCATATCCTCCATGGACATCTGCACGTGGGTGGTGTCCCCCGTGGCCGCAGGCCCCTGCTGGGCCGATCCGGCACCTGACTCCCCCTCGGTGGTGGCACTGGCCCCTACTCCTGCAGCTGCCGGGTCGGCGACGATCCCGAGGGCAACAGCCAGGACGACGCCGGTCACCCCGGCCACCGCGCTCATCATCAACCGTTTCCCGGGCTGCTCACTGCCAGCTACTTCTTGCGGGGCGACCGTGGAGGCCTTTCCTGCCCGGAGGCCCTTGAGCACCAGGATCAGGAACCACACCAGGGCCACGAGCACCAGGGTGGATGTGGTGACCTTGACCCAGCTCGGCACGGGCAGCAGCGCCACTCCCAGGCCGAGATTCAACAAGACCAGTCGGGCCCCGGCTGCTGAGTTGAACACAGCTGCGCGGACCTTGAACACCGCGGGTCCCCCACCGAGGACCACCGGCAGCAAATAGCTCAGCGCCCCGAGGAGTACCTGGGACGCAAAACCTGCAGCGAGCGCCGGGACCACCGACTGGACCTGTTCGTACAGCGTCTCCCACGAGGGCCCCCTCCCGGCCATCACGGCCAGGACCGCCACCGAACCGGTCAGCCACAGCAGGGAGGCGCCCGCGGAGAGTGGAGCAAAGTCCGTCGGTGGTTTGCCGAGGATCGCCCGGATCACCGGAAGCGCCGAATGGATGATCCCCCCGATGTAGATCACCAAGCCGGCGGCAACCAACCACATCCACCCCAGGCCCGACCCTGCCCCTGCCACGGCGACGCCGCCCAGCAGCGGGAGCCAACCGTGGCGCACCGCCGATTCCGCCCCCTCGGCCACCCGGGTCCGCAGCATGGTCGGTAACAGGGTCGCCAAGGTGCCCAACACGGTCAGCCCCACGAACCCCAGGACGTTGATCACCGCATGGGCGACCAGAAGCCGCTGACGGATCTCGCCGCCGTACCCGGCGGCCAGCAGGGCACCGAGCGCCGCACCAACGGGCAATAACCAGCTGGCGGCGATGTAGTAATTCACCGTGGCGCCGAAACGCGAGGGCAAGGCCTTGCTGGCCCGCACGGCGAAGGAGATCCCGTGCAGGGCGAAGGCGGCGCCGACCAGGATGCTCCCGATCAGTACCAGCACCCACAGGTTGGTGACCATGCCGACGACGGTGGCGATCACCCCGGCATTCAGCCCGACCAGCCTCCAGGTCAGATAGACGCGACCATGATCCGGGCCCCGGAGCAGTGCCTGGGCAAAATGCGAACTCCAGACCATGATGGCGTTGCCGATCGCTCCCAGCAGGAGCAGGTGCACCATCAACCAGGTCGCCACCGGAAGGAACCGGTGGGCCGCGACGACGACCGCTAGGGCGATCAGCCAGAACAGCATCGGGGCATTGGCCCGCAGATGCCACTGCGCACGGGAGAACCGCGCCGGATCCGGCCCGGGGGTCGGCCGGGATCCAGGTGGGGATGCCCCGGGGACTGTGGGGATCTTCATGCGGTGCCGGAACCCTTTCGTCGAGCTGCTGTCCGTGATGCGCTCCGGTTGCCGGAGATCACCAGGCCCGCCGCCAAACCGGCGAAGAGCATGACGGCGATGATGTTCAGCACGCCGGCGAATTGTCGCGTCGCCCCGTCATCCAGGACGTCGGCGACGAAGACCCGCAGCGCGAGAGAGCCATGCAGCAGGACCGCCGGCAGGATCAGGACCGGGTGGTAGGGCAGGGGCCGGCGCAGCACGGCGGGCAAGATCACGGGGGCGTGGGCCATGATCATGGACAAGGTGAAGCCCAGGAACACCGCATGGGTCGCCGCGTCATAGCCGGCCCCGCCCAGGGGCCCCCCGCGAAGTCCGGCCACCAAGAAGACGGCGGCGGCCACAGCCAACCAGCCATAGCCAACCAGCAGGCACCAGGCGATGTAGCGTGGCAGGCCGGTGGCGCGGATCGTATGTCGGGCGACGTCATACACCGTCAGCCACACCACCAGAGCCCCCAAGGCGAGACCGAACAGCACCGTTCCGGCTCGGGGCCACAGGACGGTGCCCAGACCGGCAGCCAACAGCAAGGTCGACAGCCCGACCAGAAGGGGTTCCGCTGCAGAGGATCGAATGTGGATGCGTGCTAGTTCAAGCCGTTCCCCACCAATGGTCAGGACCACAAAGACGACGAGCAGTGGGAGTAGCGGTGCCGTATCGGCAATACGCAGCCACAGGGCCGTGGCCGCGATGGCGGAAGCCGCCCCGAGAATCTGGATGAGCACCGCTGCTTCACGCTGTCGCCGCCAGAGCGGGATGTAGACCCACAAGAGTCCAAGGCTTCCCGACAACAGCAGGGTCTTGCCGACCTCCAGTGGCAGGGGCGATACCAGGGCCAGGCCTCCGAGCCCTAGCAGCGTCGGTGCCAGGTATCCCGGGGCCCTTCCCCACGCGACGGCTCGTTCCAGGGCGATGACGGTACCGATGAACCCGAAGACCAGGAGCATGCCGTGGCTGGCAGCCAGGTGCTGGCCGAACGGCAGATGTGGCAGTCCCAGCAGGAACAGCGCGGCGTTCAGCCCCAGCAGCATTGCCGCCCCGCCGGGTGCGAGGAACAGCAGCCGGACCCCTGGACGGCGGAACAGTCGGCCCCGTACCGGGACGGCAATGGCACGGCTCATGAGGCACTCGGCGGGTCCAGCCGCAGCAGGCACGCGTCGCTGGCGGCGAAAGGCAGCAGTTGTGCCCGTGTTCCGGAGGCACCTGCGTCATCCAGGAGCCCCTGCACCAATCCGAGATGGACGGAGCAGACGACGTCGGGGTGTTCCCGCGCCGCATCCAGCAACGGGCAGCGGGTCAAGCGCAGCACCGTGGCGTCCTCGGCGGACTGTTCGGCGGCGAACCCGGTTTCGGTCAGTGCGCCGGCGATGTTTTCGCTGACCTCCTGGACGCTCGGGCGGTGATTCGGGATCGCTTCCGGTGGCCCGATGCGCAGTGATGCGGCCCAGGCACGGCCTGCGGCGACGCCTTCCGCTGGGGCGCCGGGGCGTGCCGCCAGTTGTGCGGCGAGCACCGAGGCCAGGGTGGCGGCGGCCGCCGGTACCGTGGCCTGCTCCGCGACCTGGTAGAGCCGGGCCGGGCGACCTCGACCGGCCGGTTGCGGCGCCGGGGCGCGCTGTACGTGACCGGATTCGACGAGTGCTTCCAGATGCTCGCGAACGGTGTTGGGATGTTGTCCGCAGGAACGTGCGAGCTGATCAACGGGGCACGCCCCGCCGTATTCACCCAACCGGGTGAGCAGGTCTCGCCGGGCCCGAGACATGGCTTGTGGTTCCTCCACGGCGGCCGGGCGGGGGCCCTTCCCTGACCGGGCGACGAGGTTATTCGGATTATTATTTACCACGGAATATATTGTAGTAAAGTTCGTCTCAGGGCACCATTCGCCTCCCGTCAACCCAGGAGAACACCGTGGAGAACCTCACTTTGGCCTCATCGCAGACCTCGGCCACCGCGCTCGAATCGATCCGTCAACTACTGGCCGAGTGGTCTTCAAAGGTGGCCTCCCAGTCAGGGGATCCCGCCGCTTTGCAGCGGACACTCACCTCCGATATTGATCCAGGACTGGGCGCCCTGACCCGCAGCTTGGCCGCCGCAGGCAACAAAACCGATACCGCCTTGGTCGCCCGGTTGCTGGACCTCGCCACCACGGCGGCCGCAACGGCTTCCACCCGGCTCGCCGAACAGCCCTCCGAAGGCCGGGCAGGTGCTGCGGCGCAGGCTGCGGTCACGGCATTGGAGATGGCTTCCACGGAGGCTCTTCCGGTCTTGGCCGCCTGCCCGGAGGTAGACCTCAACCGCGTACTGGCCGATCTTTCCGCCCCCTCAAAGGACTCCGCAACCCAGGAGGAGTCCGACGGCGGTGTCGCAGCTGTTTCGGCGCCCGCCGGCGGGGGTTGTGCCTGCGGTGGACACGACGAGGAAGGTCTGGCGGAGCTGGACACCCGGGTCATCCCGCATGCCATCCGCCATGCGACGATCTTTGGTGCATTGGAGGGCTTGGCCCCGGGCCGGGGCATCTTGCTGATCGCCAACCACAACCCGTTGCCGCTCTTGGCCCAACTGGAGCAGCGTGCCGCCGGTCAGTTTGCCGTGGAGTATGTCGAGGAGGGGCCGGAGACCTACCGGTTGTCGATGATCCGCCGCTAGTCCCCCACCGGCGCTCCCACGGGAACGCCAGCAACCAAAGAAATCCGGGCACTACTGATCTTGATCAGTAGTGCCCGGAATGGTTTTGGCAGCCTTCCGGATGCCGCTTCCCGACCATAGGAAGGGTTTGCTACCCCAGGGTGTGGGCCGTCGCCCCCGGGGCTTCTCCCGCTGCGACGTCCTCATCGGCCGGATCTTGTGCCTGCGCGCCAAGGTTGCCGCTGGTGAGCTTATTCATGATCATCGCGATGGCGCCATCGCCGGTCACATTCGTGGCCGTGCCGAAGCTGTCCAGGGCAATATAGGCGGCGAACATGAGCCCCACCTCTGCCTCGCCGAACCCGAGCATCTGCGTGAGCAGCCCGGCAGCCGCGGCGATCGCCCCGCCGGGCACGCCCGGAGCGGCAATCATCATGACACCCAGCATCAGGATGAACGGCAGGTAGGAACCGAAGCTGGTTTCCCCGCCCGTGAGTAGCAGGACGGCGAACGAGAAACAGGTGATCTTCACCATCGACCCGGAGAGGTGGATGGTGGCACACAGCGGAACCACGAAGCCCGCAATGGAGTCGGAGACGTTATTCTTTTTCGTCGAGGCCAGGGTCACCGGAATCGTCGCCGCCGACGAGGAGGTACCCAGCGCGGTGAAGTACGCGTCACGCATATTCCATAGGGCCTTCAACGGGTTCACCCCGGCCATTCCGCCGGCCACCGAGTACTGCGCCAGCAGCACGACGAAGGTCAAGGCGAAGGAGACCACTGCCACGAGCAGGAACTTCGTGAGGACCGTGACCGCGGAGCCGCTGGCGGAAAGATCCATGAAGATCCCGAAGATGAACAGGGGCAGTGCCGGCACAATGATGCGCCGAATCACGATCTCGATGATGGTGCGGAACTCGACGGCTCCACGGAACAGCACCTTGCTGCGGAATGCCGTCAGGCCGATGCCGATGATAAAAGCCAGGACCAGCGCGCTCATGACACCGATGACCGGTTCTAGAACGATTTCCGTGGCAGAGTCTCCTGCGCTGGCCACCACCGTGAGGTAGGGGCTGAAACCGGATCCGGAATCTTCGCCGATGGTATCCAGGCCCCCGCCCGCCAGCGACGAGGTGAACAGCCAACGACTCACGAAGTAGGCCAGCAGTCCAGCCAACACCGTGGAGCCATACGCGATCAACGCCGTCACCCCCAGCCATTTGCCGGCGCCCTTACCGAGTTCGGCGATCGCGGGCATGACGAGCCCGAGGATAATCAGCGGCACGATGAAGCCCAGGAAGCCGGAGAAGATCGAGTTGTAGGTCATGAAGACCCCGCCGAGCCAGACAGGCATCACGGGGCCGGTCAGGACTCCCAAGACGATGGCGATGATGACCCAGCCGAGCAGCGGGAATGATTTGAGCAACTTGATGACGGTCCTCCGGTCAACTGAATTACAGCGCGCCGGAATGCACGACGCGATTGTGGCGCAGGCCACGCCTCGGCAATATTAGACGGAGCGTAGCAAAACACACAATCCAGCAGAGGGCCCTGCTGACCGCGGCTGGTTCCCGCCCGGGCCGGAACCGCGAGGGAACGTCAGATCCCGCGGATCAGCGGGCCGGGCCCTGGCCGTCGTCGTTCTCGGTCCCGTCGCCGAAATGAATACTGCCATCCGGTCCCGGGTTGCTGCGTGGCGGGAACTCGTCGCTGGCCGCCTGGCGTTCGCGCCCGCGTTCCACCAATTCGTTTTGGCGTTCCTCAGCGGTTCCGGCATAACGGACCCGCCGGATGCGCCGTGTCATGTCCCTGATCAGGAAGATCACCACGATCACCATCGCCGCGGTGGCAACGAAACCCGCGAAGCCCGGGCCGATCTCACGGGCGGCATCTCCGGTGGGGACAGCCGGGGCGGAGCTGGCGGCGACCAGCACTGAAGACAACAGGTTCACTTTTGCTCTTTCTTGGTGGGTACCGGCCCTGGCCGGCCCGCCTAGTCTACCCGTGAGGCGGACAACGGCAGACTTAGCGTAGACCCGCGAAAAGGTCTGTTTCGGGTGTCGGGGCTTCGACACGGGAGGTGACCAGCGTGTAGTCCTCCCAGGGCCAATACTTTTCGTAGACCCATGTGGGAACGGCAAAGAAGAAGCCCTCCGGGTCGATCTGCGTCCGGTGTGCCACCAAGGCGCGGTCACGGGCTTCAAAGAAGTCGGAGCAGGCGATCTGCGTCGTGGTCTCGTGCGGGCTGACCCAGCGGAACATCTCTTCGTCGGGGTGCGCTTCGAAGGCCTTGACCCGCTCTTCGTAGGGGGAATCAATGCCGTTCTCCACCATGGCGTAGTGCAAGGTGCGAATACGGTCCGGGCTGAAGGCACGGTCGTAGTAGAGCTTGGAGACCTCCCACGGCTCACCCAGTTCGGGGTAGCGGGCGGGATCGGCAGCTGCTTCGAAAGCCTCGACGGATACCCGGTGGGTCATGATGTGGTCCGGATGCGGGTATCCCCCATTTTCGTCGTAGGTGGTCATCACCTGCGGACGGAACTCACGAATCAATTTCACCAACGGGGCGGCAGCCCGCTCGAGGCTCTGGGTGGCGAAGGACCCGAAAGGCAGCGGTGGCAGCGGGTCCCCCTGCGGAAGGCCCGAGTCCACGAAACCGATCCACCGGTGCTCGATGCCCAACGCGGCGGCGGCTTCGGCCATTTCCTTGCGACGCAGGCCCGCCAGATCCCGGTGGGCGTGGGCCAGTT
This sequence comes from Arthrobacter rhombi, assembly GCF_900163545.1. Taxonomy (GTDB): domain Bacteria; phylum Actinomycetota; class Actinomycetes; order Actinomycetales; family Micrococcaceae; genus Arthrobacter_H; species Arthrobacter_H rhombi_A. Next base: position 105,100 of record NZ_FUHW01000044.1, on the reverse strand, counting down.
CGCCTGCGGACGCGTTGAGAATGTCTCCGCGTTCCCCACCGGTGCAGGAGGCCACCATGACACGCGCCCCGGCATGGGCGTAGGCGGCCATCATGGCCGCACCCTTACTGGACTCGTCATCCGGGTGGGCATGGACGGCCAGGAGTCGGAAACCCTCTGACGGCGGGACGGGAACGACCCGGGATTCTTCCACGATGAGCTGCTCCTCAATGCCATCAGGACGGCCGGTTTGCCGTCCTGCGAAAAGACCTAGACTGGTGGGGATGAACACCCAGCAGCCGGCGCCCCCTCCTTCAACGGACGACGCGCCACCGTCCAGCGTAGCCAATCGTTATGGCGCACCCAAGCGCGGCCTGACCCGGCGGCGCAAAATCGTCATGATCTCCGTGGCCCTCGTCCTGGCGATCATCGCCGCAGGCGTGGTCGCCTGGTGGAACGTCAAGCCCTATTCGAGCAAAGATGTTGCGTTCGACATCACCTCAAACACGAGCGCCAACGTCACCATCCAGCTGGAAAAGAAGCCCCGGGACACCGTTTCATGCAATGTGCGGGTGATGAATGAGTCCTACGCCGTCGTCGGTTGGAAGACCGTCACGTTCGGGGCCACCGAAGGCACCGGACGCGAAACGATCATCAAGGACTTTGACCTGCGCACCGAATCGCTCGGAGTCACCGGTGGAGTGACCACCTGTTGGGTCGCCGGCTAGGCCAAGTATGACCACCGTGGGGTGGGCCACTTGGGGTTTCGCCGGATAATGGCTAAAATCGTTCACATACGATCCACCCCGCCTTGAACTGGTGACGGACCGCGGTTCTTCACCACGTATGGCGGGGTCTTTGCTTGCATCGCCTCGGGCGGGGCAAACACTGCAGTTCAGTGGCCGGTCATCCGACCGGCCCATTTACTACAAGGAGAAGTACGTTGACCACCAACCATGAACCGGCTCTCTGGCTCACCCAGGAGGCATACGACCGCTTGTCCGCTGAACTTGAGCACCTGCAGGGTCCCGGCCGCGCTGAGATCGTCGACAAGATCGAGCAGGCCCGTTCCGAGGGCGACCTGAAAGAAAATGGTGGCTACCATGCCGCCAAGGAGGAACAGGGCAAAGCCGAAGCCCGGATCCAGTACCTCTCGGACTTCCTGCAGAAAGCCGAAGTCGGCGACGCCCCGGCCGATGATGGCGTGGTGGAGCCCGGCATGCTCGTCGAGGCGAATATCGCCGGCGACAAAACCACCTTCCTCTTCGGCAGCCGCGAAGTCGCCGGCGACTCGGGTCTCGAGGTCTACAGCGAAAAGTCACCCATCGGCGCTGCCGTCCATGGCAAGAAGGTTGGCGATAAGCTCAGCTACACCGCGCCGAACGGTAAGTCGATCGACGTGGAGATCATTTCCGCGACGCCTTACGTCGGCTAAGTACCTGCCGCTGCGGCCTGCATCTCCCCCGGGGGAGATGCAGGCCGCAGGTCTTTAACCAGAAAACCTGCTCAGGTGGTGATGATGAGCGGCTGGAACCCTTCCGCGCGCAAGTTGTCCAGCACCTGTTCGGAATGCAGGTGACCCTTGGTCTCCATATCAATGGTGATGGCCACATCCCCCATCGACAGCGAACCACCGATCCTGGTGTGGTCCACTCCGGTGACGTTGGCATCGGATTCGGCGATCACCCGGGAAATCGTGGCCAGCTCTCCGGCCCGGTCATCGAGCATCATCCGCACCGTCAGGTAGCGTCCAGCGACCGCGAGGCCACGCTGGATCACCTTCAGCAGCAGCAGCGGGTCGATATTGCCTCCCGAGAGGACGACGGCGGTGCGCCGAGAATCGATGCCCAGTTCGGCCAGTTTGCCCTCCAACAGGGCCGCGACCCCGACGGCGCCCGCCGGTTCCACCACGAGTTTGGAGCGCTCCAGCAAGAACACCAGGGCCCGGGCCAGCGCATCTTCGCTGACCGTCACGACGTCGTCCACCAGCTCACGGATGATCGTGAACGGCAGTTGGCCCGGACGGCCCACGGCGATGCCGTCGGCGATCGTGGAAACCTTCTCCAAGGGCACGAGCGCGTCGGCGGCCAGCGAGGGCGGATAGGAGGCAGCATTCTCGGCTTGGACGCCGATGACCCGGATCTCCCGGCCCTGTTCGCGGGCCTTGGCTTTCACCGCCGTCGCCACGCCGGCCAGCAGGCCTCCCCCACCGACCCCCATGAGCACGGTGTCGACGTCGGGCAGTTGTTCCAGCAGCTCCAACCCGATGGTTCCCTGACCGGCAATGATGTCGGCGTTGTCGAAGGGGTGCACAAACACCGCTCCGGTGGCGTCGGCATAGCGTTGGGCCTCCGCAAGCGCCTCATCGACGTTATGCCCGTGCAGGATCACTTCGGCACCGTGATCCTTGGTCGCGGTGAGTTTGGGCAGGGCCACACCCAACGGCATATAGATCCTGGCGGTGATACCCAGTCGTGCGGCGGCCACGGCGACACCCTGGGCGTGGTTGCCGGCCGAAGCGGCGACGACACCGCGGGCCTTCTCTTCCTCGCTCAGCCGGGCCATGCGCACATAGGCGCCACGGACCTTGAAGGAACCGGCACGCTGGAGGTTCTCGCATTTGAGGTAGACATCGCTGCCGGTCAAGGTTCCCAAGGCACGGGAGTGTTCCACCGGGGTGTGCGCGATGACGCCCTCCAGGAGTTCGGCGGCTGCTTCGATATCGGCCAGGGTGACGGGCAGGGTCTGGTGGGTGGTGGTATCGGGTGGCTGCTGCATGGGGACGCTTTCATCAAGGGAGTCGGTCACCGGGGTGGTTCTCCGGTGCGGGGGCCGGGCGAGGCCACGGCATCGGTTTCGCCGTCGAGGTCTGCCGGCGCAGTGAATGGCGCGCTGGGACCCGGGGGCGGATCGCCATCTACGGCCCACGCCCCGGGGGTTTCCCAGCCGCGCGCCGAAATATAGCGGATCATGGTGTTCAGCACGGCCATCACCGGCACGGCGAACAGGGCGCCGGTGATACCGGCAGTGAGCGTGCCGCCGGTCACGGCCAAGACGACGGCCAAGGGGTGGAGGCTCACCGCCCTGCCCATGACCAACGGCTGCAAGATATGAGATTCTGCCTGCTGGACCAGCAGGACGACGGCGAGCATGACGAGCGCGTTGATCCAGCCGTTGGCCACCAGGGCCAAGAGGACGGCCAGGGCGCCGGTGGCCAGCGCACCGATGATGGGGATGAACGAGCCCAGGAAGACCAGTCCACCCAACGGAAAGGCCAGCGGTACCCCGAGGATGGCGGCACCAACACCGATACCGACGGCGTCGATGAAGGCGACAAAGAGCTGCACCCTGGTGTAGTTGACCAGGCTGATCCAGCCCCGGCGTCCGGCGCCGTCGGTCGCGGCGCGGGCCCGACGGGGCATCAGCCCCACCACGAACGTCCAGATGCGTTCGCCTTCGAGGAGGAAGAAGACCAACGAGAAGAGGGCCAGCAGCAGGCCGGCGGCCCCGTGCCCGAGCGCACTGCCCCAGGACACGGCACCGCTGAGGATCGTGTCACTATTGGATTGCAGCTGACTCAGGGCCCCGTCGAGGTATCGATCCAGGTCTTGGCTGCTCAGCTGGAGTGGCCCGTCCGATAGCCAGTGCTGGACCTGGGAAACGCCGGCCAGTGCCTGCTGCCATAGGCTCATCATGCCCCGGGCCATGGTCCGCCCCACCAGCGAAAGCAAAATGGTGATGACGGCCAAAAACAGCAACATGGTGACCCCGGTGGCCAACCCGTTGGGGAGCTTCCACCGCCGGAGCAACCGCACCACCGGCATCAGCAACCCGGCCAGGAGGGCAGCGATCATCAGGGGGATGACCAGCAGGGAAACGTGGCTGAGGAGCCAGAGCATCAGGCCCGTCGTGGCCACGATGATGGCTACTCGCCAGCTCCAGGCTGCGGCCATCCGCACACCATACGGAAGATCCCCGGTGACGTTGCGGTGACCCGGCTCGGGGGTTAGAGCCATGATTCGATGCCCCAACGCCCGATCAGGTGCTCATGTGGGGCCAACCAGGTCAGTCCGTCACCTGAATTGAAGGCATTCGCCGGCGCCGTCATCGGCTCGATGGCCACCGCCAACGGCTGGCCGGCGTACCCCTCGGTGACGAAGACTTGGGCGTACCCGAAGCCGGCATCGGCCCACAGCCCGACGGCCCGCCCGTCGGGCGCGGTGAGACGGTGGTGGTGTACCCCGTCGTCGTGCAGGGTCAGTCCGGTCAAGCCGATATCGATGCGCAGGTCTCCCACGCGGCGTCCGGCGCGCAGATCAGTATCCCCGGCCACGGGCGAGGTCCCGGTGGGGATGAGTCGTTCGTCGGTTTCCAGGACGGTGTCGGCCTGCACGGTCACCAGCAGTTCTTCGGTGGGCACCTCCCCCAACCGGAGATAGGGGTGGGCCCCGAGTGCTGCGGGGGCCTTGCGTTCACTGTGGTTCAGCAAATCCTGGGTGACCGAGAGCCCGCCTTCTGCGTCGAGGGCGTAGGTCACGGTATGGGTCATCCTGAAGGGGAAACCGTGCTGGGGAAAGATCTCGGCCGACAGGCAGATCAACGATTCGCTGGAGGCGTCCAGACGATATCCGGTATTGCGCAGCAGGCCGTGGATGGCGTTGCCGTTGGCCACCTCGGTCAGGTCCAGTTGCTGGGTCTGCCCGTCCAGTTCCCACCGCCCGTCACGGATCCGGTTACCCCAGGGTGCCAGCAGGATTCCCGAGCCGGAGGGCGGCAATTCGTGTTCGCCGAAGGGCTGGGCCAGGTCGATGCCGTTCCGACGGTAGATGCGCAGGGCCGCAGCCAATTCGGTGACGACGGCTTCGGCTCCGCCGCCGCGGATCGTGAACTGCCGGCCCGTGGGCGTGGCCGTGGTCTCACTCATCGCTGTTCCCTTCCTGGCTGGATGTTCTCCTACGATATCGTCGCGGGGAACCGGGTGCCGCATACATGACGACGGCGGCACCCTGAGGGGCACCGCCGTCGTCTGTGATGGATTCGTGCCTAGAGTTCTCGCATGATGGCGATGATGCGCAGAATCTCCACGTACAGCCAGACCATGGTCACGGTCAGGCCGAAGGCTGCGGTCCAGGCGAACTTCGCCGGGGCGCCCTGTTCGACGCCGCGCTGGATCTGGGTGAAGTCCAGCACGAGTGAGTAGGTGGCCAGCAGGACGGCCAGCGCACCGATCGCGAGGCCCATCCATCCCGAACGGAGTCCGAACATGGAATCCGTGACGCCGAAGAGCATCAGCCCCAGGTTCACCAGGCTGAACAGCAGGTAGGCGCCCATGGCGATGGTGAACATCTTGGTCATCTTCGGGGTCGCCCGGTACTTGCCGGAGCGGTAGAGCAGCAGGGTCACCGCGAAGACGGAGAAGGTGGCCAGTACCGCCTGGACGGCAATGCCGTCATACATGCCGTTCAACACCGCCGAGATGGCACCGAGGAACACGCCTTCTGCCGCGGCGTAGAGCATGATCAACACCGGGGAGGGCTCGCGCTTGAAGATGTTGACCAGCGCCAGCACGAAGCCGACGAGCATCCCGGGAAGCATCAGCGCCGGGACCTGCCAGCCGATCACCGCCGTGATGACCAGCAGGCCCCACATCAGCACGGTCTTGGAGACCACGTCGTTATAGGTCAGCCGTCCGGTCTGGGCCGGTGAGGCTGACGGTGAGTTGTAGAGATCCTGCAGGGACTGCGAGCTCATCGGCTCGGCCGTGCGCTGGTCACTGGTGGTCGTGTTCCCCTCGGGCCGCATTTGCTCGCGGAACGCCTTGGACTGGAACATCGGGTTGCCCCCACGGGCCATGGTGTTCTCCTCAATAAGTTCGTTTCACTGATCCTACCGGGTACAACGCATGGGCCGACAAAAATGATCCCCGAAGTGACAACGGGTTTCCCGGCGCTCTTCCCGCCGTCACCGCTCCGCCACGGACGCCGCCTACTCGCTGATCGTGGCGAGCACCTCGACGAGTCGGGTTGCCGCGTTTTCCTCGGCCACGGCCAGCGGCTCCACCCGGTCGGCGATGGCTGCGAAATGCCCGCTTCGTTCATCCGGGTCGATATCGGGATCAATCATGTCGGTCAGCTCATCCCACTGTCCGGCCACAGCCCGGTAGTCGGGGCTGCACTCGGCCAGCCGTTCAAGGCCCGGCAGCTCCGAGGCCTCGTCGAGGAAGTCTGCGTAGAGTCCCCGCAGTCCCCCCGGGCCTCCGTAGCGTCCATCGGTGAGGAACTCGACGACCGTGTCCAAGGCGTGGGCCAGCCGGCCCGGTTCGGAGAGGAGCCCGGTCCAACCCTGAGCCGAAGTGGTGTCACGCAGTTGCCCGGCCCAAGTGCGCAGGCCGGTAATCCCCACCTGTGGGGCGAAGTGTGCCGGCAGGTCGTTCAAATCGCTGGTCCCCAGCAGACGCCCGGTGGTCTCTTCGATGGCTTGAAGGATGTTTCTTTTCAGCGTTTCAACATCGGGTCCGCCGGAAGAAGGCACCCATGCCTGCCAGTTCTTGAGGGCCTTGAGTCGACTGCGGGCAGCGGCCAAGGCTTCGGGGCCCATCAGCTGCAGTTCGCCGGAGCCGTCATCGATGATCAGCTCCCCCTCGTCATGTTCGCCGAGTACCGCCACATCCACTGGTTCGTCCTCATCGGCGATGCCGATCTCCATCCACGGCAGGGAAGCCCTGCTGACCCGGACGACGACGGCACGGCCGGCGTCCAGTCCGGCGTCCAAGTATTGGGCAGCCAGCCGGGCGCTGCCGGTCTTCTGCTCGCGAACCTTCGTCCCACTGCGGGTTAACAGATTCGCCGTATAGGGCTCGGGGTGGGCCCGGGTGACGACCGTGGCGGTCGTGGTCGATGCATCGTCGAAGACGAACTCCATGAAACCGATGCCACCGGCCAGGCCGGCCAGCAGTGCCTCGCTGAGCGGCTGGCCGGTCAGCGGGTGGGCCACCCCTGCCTGGGTCAGCACCCGATGCCAGAGCCCGGCGTCGTACTGGGTGACCTGTTCCGGCGCCGGATACTCGGGCAGCTCCCCCTCGGGCAGCGCGGCCTCCGACTCCGTTGCCGATGCTGCCTCCCGCCCCGACGCTGCCGAGCCTGCCGGGGCAGGGCGGGCCGAGGGGCGTTCGGGGCGGTGGTCCAGAATGGCCTTGCGCGCGCTCGTATAGGACTCCCCCGTGCGGACCATGCGTTCGCGGGCGAGCTTCTTGAGCTGTTTGGGCTGGGGCACGTTCCTAGCGCGACCGGTAGTTCGGGGCTTCGACGGTCATGGTGATGTCATGCGGATGCGATTCCTTGAGACCGGCTGAGGTGATGCGCACGAACTTCCCGCGTTCCTTCAGGGCCGGGATGGTGCGCCCGCCGACGTAGAACATGGTCTGATGCAACCCGCCGACCAACTGGTGTGCGACGGCTGCGACCGGGCCGCGATAGGGAACCTGGCCTTCGATGCCTTCGGGGATCAGCTTCTCGTCCGAGGGGACGTCGGCCTGGAAGTAGCGGTCCTTCGAGAAGGACGTGTTCTTCCCCCGGGTTTGCATGGCGCCCAAGGAGCCCATGCCGCGGTAGGCCTTGAACTGCTTGCCGTTCATGAAGACCAGTTCACCCGGGGATTCGGCCGTGCCGGCCAAGAGAGAGCCGAGCATCACCGAATCGGCGCCGGCGACCAGGGCCTTGCCGATATCCCCCGAATGCTGCAGACCGCCATCGGCGATCAGCGGAACGCCTGCGGGGATGGCCGCCTTGGCGGATTCGTAGATGGCGGTGATCTGCGGGACGCCGACGCCGGCGACAATACGCGTGGTGCAGATCGAGCCTGGACCGACCCCGACCTTGATCGCGTCCGCGCCGGCATCGATGATCGCCTGGGCGCCCTCACGGGTGGCGGCCTGACCGCCGATGACATCCACATGGGCTGCTGCCGGGTCCTTCTTCAGCCGGGCGATCATATCCAGCACACCCTGGCTGTGGCCGTTGGCCGTATCCACGACCAGGACGTCAACCCCTGCATCAACCAGGGTCATGGCGCGGTCGTAACCTTCACCGAAGAAACCGACGGCTGCACCAACGCGCAGGCGTCCTTCCTCGTCCTTGGTCGCCAGCGGGTACTGCTCGGCCTTATCGAAGTCCTTGACCGTGATCAGGCCCTGCAGGACGCCTGCGTCGTCGACCAGCGGGAGCTTCTCGATGCGGTGCTTGCTCAACAGTGCAATGACTTCATCGCGGGGAACCCCGACCCTCGCGGTGATCAGCGGCATCGCGGTCATCGCCTCGTAGACCTTGGTGGTCAGGAACTGTTCGAGGGGGATGAAACGGGTGTCCCGGTTGGTGATGATGCCCAGCAGCTTCTTTTCCGCATCCACGACCGGCAGTCCGGAGACCCGGTAGTGGCCACAGAGGTCATCCAGCTCCTGCAAGGTAGCATCCGGGCTGATGGTCACCGGGTCGGTGATCATCCCTGATTCACTGCGCTTGACCTGATCGACCTGGCGGGCCTGGTCGTCGATGGAGAGGTTGCGGTGGATGATGCCGATGCCGCCTTGGCGGGCCAGCGAGATCGCCATCGGCGCCTCGGTGACCGTATCCATGGCCGCGGAGAGCAACGGGATGTTGATGTTGATCCGCTTGGTCAGCCGCGTGGAGGTATCCGCTTCCGAAGGGATGACGTCCGTGGGCCCGGGCAGCAGCAGTACGTCGTCGTAGGTGAGGCCTTCAAGGGCAAAGGGATTGAACTCGGACACGGGGAACCTTTCGAAGCCGTCAGAGGATTGCTTACATCCTAGGACCTTCGGCGCCCGACTGACACGCCTTAGCTCCGGTGGTGTGTGCAACGCAACCCTGGGGCGGGGTGCCTTTACCAGTCCAGGGCCGATTTCAGCCGGCGTTCGAACACCTCGGAGGTGCTGCGCGCGTAAGTCTTGGTCAGATGGGATTTGTCGAGGTAGACCAACACGTTGCCGATGACGGGGCGGCAGATTCCGTCCGGGCAGAGTTCGCTGGTCATATCCAAAAAGCCCAGGTCGCCCGGGAGTTCTCCCCTCATGGCTTCGGCGTGGAGGTCATCCAGCGGGGAGTCGGCGGCGATGAGCTCATCTCGGGGGACCTGGCATTGTTCGGAGTCCGGCCCGTTGAGGTCCACGCATTCGGGCACACCGAGCCCGAAGCGGGGGGTATCGCGCATCGCAATGACCTGTTTTCCTTGTTCGAGGAAGGGCCGGATTCCTTCTTCGTAGCCAGGGACGACGGTCTCCTCATCGGCAGGGGTGCGCTCATCGGTGGACCCGTAGGCCTGCGTGAGAGTACCCAGCGTCAGTACGGCGTCGGCCTCGTGGTTCAGCACGTAGTCGGTGGCGACCTCGTTGAATTCGTTGCATTCGGCATCACGGCTGGGGTCCTCGGCGCCGAACCGGCAGGCGTTGCGGTTGATCAGCACCCACGCCCAGTTGTTCTTCTGGGCCGCCTGGTCCAGTGCGCTGGTCCAATGCTGGGCGTGCGAATCCCCCAGGACGATGATGGTCTGGTCGGCGGTCTGCGGATCCCCGCCCATTTGGCAAAATTCCATGACCGGGTCCGTGAGTTCATAGCCCTGGCCGCATTCACCGCCGTAGTTCGCCCACTCCCCCGAGAGTTGGGTCGCTAGTGGACGCACCATGGCTTCGGGGTCTCCCGTGGGCTCGTAGCCCGGTGTCAAGGATGCGGCACCGGGGTTGTCCAGCTTCGGTTGGGACTGGGCTGCCGTTTCGTCGGCGGCAACCCGAGCCTGCCAGCCGCTCAGAGGCATCGCGACCATGCCCACCAGCAGACCGACGATGAGTCCGAGCCGTCGGCGCCGTAGCGTGGGCCAACGCCAGCCGTGGAATGGGGTCTCAACGCCCTTGGTCGTCGCCCAAGCCAGCCCCAAGGACAGTCCGATGACGCCAAGACCACCCAGAAAGTCGGGTTCATTGAGTCGATTCACCGACAGGTAGATCACCAGGATGGGCCAGTGCCAGAGATACAGCGCGTATGAAAGGTCCCCCAGCCGGGTCAGCGGGCGGGCCGCCAACAACCGGTCGACGCCGAACGGATGTCCCGTCCGTCCGGCGGTGATGATCGCCGCAGCTGACAAGGTCGGCCAGAGGGCGATGTATCCGGGAAACTGCTGCTGGACCTGCAGCAGGATGCCGCAGGAAAGCATCGCCAGCAGGCCAGCCCACCCCAGGGCCACACGCACCGCCATCGGCAGTTGGCCGATATGGGGAAGGAGCACGGCCAGCAAGGACCCGAGAGCAAACTCCCACAGCCGGGCCCCGGTGTCGAAATAGGCCCAGGACTGGCTGGTGCTCGTGATGTGGATCGAGTACGTCAAGGAACCGATGAAGACGAGGCCGAAGGCCACCGCTAGGACGGAGCCGAATCCTAGCTGTGGACGAGCCTTGCGGAGCAGTTTCCAGACGAGTGCCGCCGCTCCGATGATCAGCGGCCACAGAATGAAGACCTGCCCTTGGATCGACAGCGACCAGAAGTGCTGCAAGGGGCTGGCGGCTCCATGGTTTTCGGCGTAATAGTCCACCGATTCCCGCGCCAGCGTCCAGTTCTGCGTATAGAAAAGAGTCGACCAGGTCTGTTCGAAGACCTCGCCCCACCGGGTCCTGGGCAGCAGTGCCGCGGTAGCTAGAAGAACGGCCAAGAGGACGACGACGGCTGCCGGCAACAGTGATTTGAACCGGTGCAACCAGTACCTCAGCAGCCCGATCGGCTTCCCTGCGGACACTTTATAGGCGAACGATGAGGTCAGCAGGAACGCCGAGATCAGCAGGAAGACATCGACGCCTCCGGAGACGCGTCCCAACCAGACGTGGTACGTGACCACCATGAGTACGGCGAAAGCGCGAAGGCCCTGAACTTCGGGGCGGTAATGCGGTTTGCTCGGGGCCGGAGTTTCGGTTCCGGGTCGGTAGCGGCGTGGATCAGACATGGTTTCGCCGCCTTCCTGTGGCTGGTACCTAACTATGGCCGGGGTCCGTCCCTGCGCGGCGTCCACTACTTTAGCAGCCTGCCGTTACCGAACTGTTACAGGCCGGGTGGGTCCCACCGAGGGCCACCACTGTTCAGGCCGCGCAGCCCACCCCATTAACGCAGGGGACCCTCCCACCGCAGCTGATGCGGGGAGAGGGTCCTGCGTCGCGTGACGACCTAGTGCTGATGGCCGTCGCTGTCGTCGTCTTCCTGCTTATCGGCGACCAGCGTCTCGGTCGTGAGCACCAGGGCGGCGATCGAAGCGGCGTTCTGAAGTGCTGAACGCGTCACCTTCACCGGGTCGATGACACCGGCTGCCAGCAGGTCCTCGTACTCACCGGACTTGGCGTTGAAGCCCGAGTTCACCGCCGATTCGGAGACGTGGTTCGCCACGACGTAGCCATCGAAGCCTGCGTTCTGGGCGATCCAGCGCAGCGGCTGAACCAGTGCACGGCGGACGATGCCCACCGCAGCGGCGGCGTCGCCCTCGAGGGCGGTCACGTTCGGGTCGGTGTCCAGCACGGAGAGCGCGTCGACCAGGGCGGTACCGCCACCGGCGACAATGCCTTCCTGGATCGCTGCACGCGTGGCGGAGACGGCGTCTTCGATGCGGTGCTTGCGTTCCTTGAGCTCCACCTCGGTGGCTGCGCCGACGCGGATCACGCCGATACCGCCGGAGAGCTTGGCCAGACGCTCCTGGAGCTTTTCCTTGTCCCACTCGGAATCGGTGCGACCGATTTCCGCCTTGAGCTGGGCCACGCGATCATCGACATCCGCGGTGTCGCCGTTGCCGTCGACAATCGTGGTGTTGTCCTTGGTGACCGTGATGCGGCGGGCGGAACCGAGAACCTCGGTACCGACCTGGTCCAGCTTCAGGCCGAGGTCCTGAGACACGACCTGGGCACCGGTGAGGATCGCAATGTCCTGCATCATGGCCTTGCGGCGATCGCCGAAGCCCGGGGCCTTGATGGCCACGACGCTCAGCGTGCCACGCAGCTTGTTGACCACCAGCGTGGACAGGGCTTCGCCCTCAACGTCCTCGGCAATGATGAACAGCGGCTTATTGGCCTGCAGGACCTTCTCCAGCAGCGGCAGGAAGTCCTGCACGGCGGAGATCTTGCCGGAGTGAATCAGGATCATGGCGTCTTCGAGGACGGCTTCCTGACGTTCCGGGTCGGTCACGAAATGCGGGGACAGGTAGCCCTTGTCGAACTGCATGCCCTCGGTGATGGTCATTTCGGTCGAGGTCGTGTTCGATTCCTCGATCGTGATGACGCCTTCGGCGCCGACCGTGCCGAATGCCTTGGCCAGCAGCTCGCCAATTTCGTCGTCCTGGGCGGAGATCGCGGCCACGTTGGCCACGTCCTCGCCTTCAACGGGGCGGGCGTTCTCTGCCAGACGGGCCGTCACGGCCTGGACCGAGGCCTCGATGCCACGCTTGATCTCGCCCGGCGCAGCGCCGGCCGCGACGTTGCGCAACCCTTCCTTGACCAGTGCCTGAGCGAGCACCGTGGCGGTGGTGGTTCCGTCACCGGCGACATCGTTGGTCTTGGTGGCGACCTCCTTGGCGAGCTGGGCTCCGAGATTCTCGTAGGAATCGTCAAGCTCGATCTCGCGGGCGATGGTCACGCCGTCATTGGTGATCGTGGGGGCTCCCCACTTCTTGTCCAGGACCACGTTGCGGCCGCGCGGGCCGATCGTGACCTTGACGGTATCGGCCAGCTTATTGATGCCGGCCTCGAGCGCCTTGCGGGCGTCGTCGTTGAATGAAAGCTGCTTTGCCATGTTGCTACTCCTTGCTCACCGCGTGAAGCCCCGGCCGCTGGGGCCGGGGCTTCACGCTCGGGAACTACTTGACGACGATGGCCAGAACGTCGCGGGCGGAGAGGACGAGGTACTCGGCGCCGCCGACCTTGACCTCGGTGCCGCCGTACTTCGAGTAGATGACGACGTCGCCCTCGGCGACGTCGACGGGAACGCGGTTGCCGTTGTCGTCAACGCGACCCGGGCCCACTGCCACGACCTTGCCCTCCTGGGGCTTTTCCTTGGCGGTGTCAGGGATGACCAGGCCGGAAGCCGTGGTCTGTTCTGCCTCGAGCGGCTGAACAACGATGCGATCCTCGAGAGGCTTGATGGAGACCGACATGCGGATCTCTCCTTTGCGTGAGTTACCAATGGTTACGGGGCCGTTGGGGTGTACCAACCGTCGTCGCGGTGCCAGCTGGCAAGTACCTCAGGCTTTAGCACCCGATGTCTTCGAGTGCTAATACAGACTCTATGAGGTCGCTGGCACTCGGTCAAGGCGAGTGCCAAATCAGACACTGTGAGCAGCCTTGCCGCGCTGGATGCCCCAGACCCCGACGCACATGCCGATGAGGCAAAGCAGAAGGACCGAGATGAATCCCCCGACCGGTAAGGACAACAGTTCCCTCGCCGCGCTCGCCTCGATACCGGAGCCGAAGTATTCGCCTCCGCCGCGGAGATAGGAGCCGGTCAATACTGCTTGGATGCCCCAGGCCGCGATGAGAGACAGTCCGGCCACCACGCCGATGGACAAAGCTGCATAGAGGACGACCCGGAATCCGAGAGCCGAACCACGGGGCCAGATGGCCTCCCCCGCGTCGACGTCTCCGGCTGCCAGGGCTTCCGGGAAGCTGTCCAGAAGTCCTTCACCGGTTTCAGGGAGGCCCTCAGCTGCCTTCCCGTCCCCCGGGATCGAAGTAGCCGGGGCACCTGGTGAGGGGGTGGGGAATTCATCGGCGGGGTTCATGATCCAACGGTACCTGCCACCGACTTTGCGCGCGCCCCCGGCTCTTCATTGACATTCCGCGGTGCGGGCGCGGAAATCCCCGCCAAGGTCACCGTGAAGTACACCGCCGCAACCCTCGATGAAGCTAGTGAAGTTGAAGAGCCAGCCCGATCTCCTGGCTCATGGTTTTCCAGACATGTGCCGATGGCGTTGCCTGGACCTTCATGGTCCCTTCCGGGGAGCGGCCAATCGCAAAGTGTCCGGCGCTCGCGGCATTAAGCCACGCCCGTTCCATGTCCAGATCCGGCATCCGAAAGCGCCACACGAACCAAGGTTGGGCCCATGCTCTCTCCAAAGCGCGATCCGCTCCCGCAGGCGGGGCCCCGGAACCCTCAACCCGGTTTTCAAAGGCCCCCATGGGAACCTGGTCCACGGTTCCCAGCACGCTCCACGCGGGCCCCAGGCCGGCCCAGGCAGCGATGGCACCGGGCAGGCTGCCCTCACGAATCACGTCCAGGCGTACAGCCCCCGGCGGGACGGCGTTTTCCGTCTCACCGAGCACCAGCTGCGCATGCGAGGGCCGTGTGGCCACCAGCACACCTCCTCCCCCTGCCCAAGCATCAAGCTGAGTGGTTTGGGTACCGTACTGGCCTTCGACGACAAACCGTCGTCGGGCCGAACCAAGGGGAACCGACAACAGCTCGAAGGCGCGGGTGAAGGCGCCGTCCGGTTCCATGAGTCCTACGGACACTAGTTCTGCGCACTCTCCGGCCGCGGCCATCATCTGCATCTTCCCCAGCCGCTTCTGCCCGGCATGGTCCATGACCAGACGGAAGGCCGCATCAGTCAACACGGGGCCCGCCGGTCGATACGGCTGGATCCGGCAAACCCGGTCCACGGCTTCGGCACGGATTCCTGAGGTTTCTTGGAGGTACGAGTCCAGCGGCGGTTCACGCAGGGGTTCGGGCATCGACCCATCGGCTACTGCGTCATCGATGATCGCCCCGGCAAGGATCTCGGCGAACAGCGGAGCAATGTCCTCCTGTTGTTCCATGGTGTAGTGGGCTGCGATTTCCACGGCGTTTGCCCCGGCGAAAAACAACCAGCGGTCAACCAGTACCGTGTGTTCGTCGGTGGAGAACGTGAATAATTGTCCACGTGCAGGCCGATCAGCCACCTCCCCGCGGTCGTGTGCGATGCAATGGGAGCCGGGCACCCCACCCAGCATGCCGGCGAGCGACTGTGCGCCCAGTGCCGGAAGAGAACCGGATGTCGGATGGCTGCGCACCACGATGTTCGGCCGGAACGTATCTAGGGAGACCTCAGGATAGGCCAACACCATGGCGTCGGCCTCCCCTGCGAGCCTGACCCATTCCGGTGGGCAAGGCAGGTTAACGGTCTGATGGTTTTCCCGGCGCCACTTCCCTGTCGAGGTGTCGGTATTCATCGGTTCCTCCCGTCGGCATCAGGTTTCGCAACCCGGGGCCCGCCCTGTCCCCCGTTTTGGTGCCGGGCGGCGACGCCGAGACGACCATGAAGGACCCCACCAGGGGCCATGTCCTTGGAGTATTGGTCCTCTCCTGCTCGCATTCTTCTGCGTGTTTCCTTGATCCAGGCCGGAATCATGAAGGAGGGCAGCCAGAACACGGAGATGATGCCCACGACCAGGCAGGGAAACAACAGGAAAAAATGGGCCAGCTGGAGCAAGGGAGGCGCGTACCCCAGGACCAGTGGCCCCACGCCGATCATCATGAAGGCCACCCCGAGGTACAAGGAAGCCAATCCGGGCCAGCCGGGTAGCAACGAGCCCTTGAGTATCAACCAGGCCTGGTATCGGCCACGGTAAGCCAGGATCCCGGCGATAAAGTTCAGCAACCCGAACACGAAGGACACCCAGGGTGCCCATTGTTCTGCGGTCATTTGTGGTCTCCTTGTCGTTCGTTCTGCCGGTCGGCAACGTGGCTGGACCACGCTCGAGATCCTGGCTCCCCGTATCCGCAGACGGGCTACAGGCTATCCGAACACTGAATTCCACGCGTCGCTGATCTTATCTCCTACGCCCTCAGCGAGATCCTTGCCACCATCCCAGATGTCTTGGGCACCGTCCTTGATTCCATCCGCGATCCCGGATTCGTTCAAGACCCAACTGAGGCCGATGCCGACCCCGAAACCGATCACAGTGCCCACGGGGCCACCAATCGCGGTGCCGATCGCAGCGCCCGCCATCCCGGCACCAATGTCTAGGCCAACCTGGACGGTTCCTTGGACACCAGCCATTTCTCGAGCGCGAGCTGAAATTTCATCTTCGGTCCAATCAGGGTGGTCTACGGCCAGCTCGGCCTCGGCCTGGTCGTACTCGCCCTTATAGGTGAGTCCTATCGTGGCAACGGTGGCAATCGGACCGGCCACACGCAGGGCCTTGGTGAGCTTGCCACCATTGCGCATCGCATCTTCGAAGTCGAGGATCCGCCCCTTCACGTCCCAGATACGCGGCCCAGCGTCGGTATAGAGAGAAGAGTGGGTTCTAACCCGATCCTTGTACCAAGGAAAATGGTCGTACGCCCACTGGTTGACCGGGGTTCGCATGCCGGTCCACGTCTTCTTGGTCCCGGTATGTTCAACGTCCTGGATTTCTACGCGTGAGCCCACCTGCTCACGTCCACTGACGAATGGTGCCCGGCTGATATTGCCGTCGACGTCGACTACCCAATCGGCGCTCGGAGCAGTAGTGCTGTAGTCCCACAAGGGAACCTCGACCGCAGTGGGAACCGTGTAGTTGTAGACCACCGAGTCGAAGGTCGTCCAGGCGGCCATGGTGACGTAGTCACCCGCGCCCAATTCCGGTTTCAATAACCCGGCGCTTTCAATGGCCTGTCCGTCGATGCCTTCCAGCGTGGAGGAACAGTTCTCTGCCGCCTTCACCAAGTCTCCCACGAGGATATTGACGTATTCCTGAACCATGTCCGTCGTGTAGATGCCTGCGGTGACCTCCGTTCCCGCGGCAACGAGTTTATCGTGTTCGGAGATGCGCAGCCGGGCCTCCGTCTTGCGGGTTTCCAACTCGCGGATCTTCGACGCGAAGTCCTCCGTGGCATCCTTGACGAGGGACGTGGCACCCCTTGACTGCCGCACCGTGGGTCGTGATCAGGTCAAATAACTCTCTGACCTTTTCCTGCGCCGTCTCGGGTTTCGTGGTGAACCCCGGGTACAAGCCTTTCCACGCGGTCTCGCAATCCTCCACCTTTTCGCAGAGGTCCTTGCCCTTCTTGGCGACAGCCGAAGCAGCAGAGTCGATAGTTGCGGGCTCCGGCCAGCCCTCAAGCCCGGTCGCGTCAATGACCATACCTATTCCTCCACGGTCAGTGCGTCGTCGATGTCCAAAACAACACTCTGCTGCATTGAGCCTTGTGCGCTGTCCATCATCGTGGCATCGCCTTGTTCGAAGGCCTGTACCGATTCCTCCATGCCGGTGACCGCATTGTCGATGCGTGTCCCTGCCGCTTCCGCCTGCAACGCGATCATATCGTTCCACACCGAGGACAAGGCGGTAGTAACGGCCCGCATCTTCGTCGCTTCCATCAGGTCTTCCATCCGTCCCAAAAGTGCTTCGCGCTGAGTATCCAGGTCCTCCCGTTCACTTCTGACTTGTCGCAACGCGCCGCGCACCGTCGCCGGGACGATCTCGTACCCGTGCACACCGCTCATCTGAATCTGCCCCTCTACTCCTGATACCGGCAACCATCCGAGTTCTCAGCCGGTCCCCGAACTTACTCAACCACCAACTTATCCCCACCTCCTGCGGCCACGCCATGGGGAGAACTCCCCATGGCGCGCACCGAGCACCGTTGACTCGACGACCCCACTACCCTTGTTGAACGCGATCGGACGAGGCAACCGGCGACTAGGCTGGTTTCCATGCCATCCCCCGCTCCTGCCTCGGAAAATATTGCCGCCGTCCTCTCGCCCGAGGGTTTCGGTCTGCTCAATTCCCTGCCAGTCGACGCAGCGACCACAGACCAAGAGGCGTTGGATCTGAACCTGCGCCTGCGCAAGGAGGGGCACGATCCCGAACTGGTCACCGCCGTCGTCCACCAGGCCCGCCTCCGCGCCCAAGGGACCAGTAAGCTCGGCCCGTTCGCCGAGCACATGATCTTCACCCGCGCCGGGCTCGAACAGGCCACCCGGCTCAATATCGCCGCCCTGCATGCCCAACGGTTCGTCGGTGCCGGATTCTCGAAGGTGGCCGACCTCGGTTGCGGGCTGGGCGTCGATTCCATGGCCATGGCCTCCCTGGAACTAGACGTCACCGCCGTCGAACTCGATGAGACAACCGCCGCGGCGGCCACGGTGAACCTCATGCCCTGGCCCAATGCCCGAGTGGTCAACACGGATGCCACCACCTTCGACCTGGAAGGCTTCGACGCCGTCTGGTTGGATCCGGCACGGCGCACCACCTCGTCGTCGGGCACCTCTCGGCTCTTCGACCCCGAAGCGTTCAGCCCCCCGTTATCCCATGTCGAAGCATTGGCCGACCGCGGGCTGCCCGTCGGCGTGAAGCTCGGTCCCGGGATCCCCCATGAGTCGCTCCCGGCCAACTGCGAAGCCCAATGGGTTTCGGTTAACGGCGATGTCACCGAAGTCGCGCTGTGGTTCGGCCCCCTGGCCCGCGCCGGGATCCGCCGGGCCGCCCTGGTGCTGGGCACCGCGGGTTCCCACGAGCTGACCTCCTCCACGGACCACGACGCCGGGGCCTCACTGCGCGGCGAGGTTCCCGTCGGCGACATCGAAGGCTACCTCTACGAACCCGATGGGGCGGTCATCAGGGCCGGACTGGTGGCCGAGGCGCTTCAGCAGGTCGGCGGCCACCTGGTGGACCCGCATATTGCCTACTTCTGCGCCCCCGAACATGTACAGACCCCCTTTGCCCGGGCCTACGAAGTGACACGTGTCCACCCCTATAACGTCAAGGCGTTGCGCATGTGGGCAAAGTCCGAAGGGATCGGCATATTGGACATCAAGAAACGCGGGCTCGATGTCGCACCGGAGGAACTACGCAAGATGCTGTTGGCCGGCGTGGGGAAGAAAGCCAAACGCCGGGCGACGCTGGTCCTCACTCGGATCGGCGATCGCCGTGTGGCCATCGAGGTCACACCGCTGTGAGCTGGTTGTCCCCAGCGGCCGGTCCCCCACAGCTAGACTGAGCCGGTACTCATACCCACCGACGTCAGGAACGCGGATGCAGATCGATTTCGCCGACTCCCGGCAATCAACGCTCGGCGTCGAGTGGGAAGTTGCGCTCGTGGACCACGAGAGTGGGGACCTGCGATCGGTAGCCCAACAGGTGTTGGAGGGCATTCATGCTGCCCATGGCGGGTTGGATCCCGATGAGGAGCACCCGCATGTGAAGCAGGAGCTCCTGTTGAACACGGTCGAGATCGTGACCGGAGTCTGTGAAACGGTCAGCGAGGCCAAGACCCAGCTCCACGAGAACCTCGGGGTCATCCGCGAGGTCACCGACCCCCTGGGGATCGACCTCTATAGCGCCGGCTCACACCCCTTCGCCTCCCCCAAGCTGCAACCGGTCACCGACCAGGAGCGCTACGCCAAGCTCATCGATCGCACTCAGTGGTGGGGCCAGCAGATGGTGATCTACGGGGTGCATGTCCACGTCGGTCTGGATCGTCGGGAGAAGGCTCTACCCGTGGTCGATGGCCTGATCAACTACCAGCCCCACTTCCAAGCCCTTTCGGCCTCCAGCCCGTTCTGGGGCGGGGAAGACACCGGCTACGCTTCCCACCGGGCCCTGATGTTCCAGCAGTTGCCCACCGCGGGACTGCCCTACCATTTCGAGACCTGGTCGCAATTCGAAGGCTACGTCGCTGACATGCTGCACACCGGCGTCATCGACGACATCTCCGAAATCCGCTGGGATGTCCGCCCGGTCCCCCGGTTCGGAACCGTGGAGATGCGGATCTGCGATGGCTTGTCCTCGCTGCAGGACATCGGCGCCATTGCCGCCCTCACCCAGTGCCTGGTGGATGACATGTCCACTACTTTGGATCACGGCGGCAGCATCGACGTGATGCCTCCCTGGCATCGCACGGAAAATAAGTGGCGGGCCGCCCGCTATGGCATGGACGCGATCATCATCCTCAATGCCGCCGGTGATGAAATGCTGGTCACCGACCACCTGATGCGAGAGCTGAACCGGTTGGAGCCGGTGGCCCGCAAACTGGGGTGCAGTGATGAACTCGCCGACGTCGAACGCATCATCCGGGGTGGAGCCGGCTACCAGTGGCAACGCAAGATCGCTGCCGCCAACTCAGGGGACCTGCGCGCCGTGGTGAAAGACAACATCGCCAGAATGCACATCGCCTGAGCAGCGGGCTACAGGCTGATGGCCGACACCGGTTGGCCGGAATCGGCGGAGAATTCTAGGCCGGTGGGCTCGACCCCCTCCATCACCAGTTGTGAGGCCAGCGCCGCCACCATCGCCCCGTTGTCGGTGCATAACCCGATCCGCGGAACCCTCAATGTGATGCCGGCAGAGGTGCACCGGGCGGCAAGTAGTTCACGCAGGCGCGAGTTCGCCGCGACGCCACCACCGAGCAGAAGGTTGTCCAGCCCGTGTTCGGTGCAGGCCATGATGGCTTTTTTGGTCACCACGTCGACCACCGCTTCCTGGAAGGAGGCGGCGATGTCCGCCACCGGGAGTTCTACGCCGCGGGCCCGGTACTGCTCCACGCAACGGGCCACCGCGGTCTTGAGTCCCGAGAACGAAAAATCGTAGCGGTGTTTTCCCGGGGATTCGGCGGTACCGGTGAATTTCGGCAGCGAAAGCCCGCGGGGGAAGCGGATGGCTTTCGGGTCGCCCTCACGGGCGATCGTGTCGATGACAGGTCCGCCCGGATAGCCCAACCCCAGGAGTCGGGCCACCTTGTCGTACGCTTCTCCGGCAGCATCATCGATGGTGGCCCCGAGCAGCTCCACATCGGAGGCCAGCGAATTCACCCGCAGGATCTCGGTATGTCCCCCGGAGACCAGCAAGGCACCCAGCCGGTCGGGCAGAGCCCCGCCGTCGAGCACCCCCACCCCCACATGGGCTACCAAATGGTTGATGGCATACAGCGGTTTCCCCGAGGCCAGGGCCAAGGCTTTTGCTGCGGCCACTCCGACCATGAGCGCCCCGGAGAGACCGGGGCCCGAGGTGACGGCGAGCGCGTCGACGTCGGCCAGGCGCACGCCGGCAGTGGAGAGGGCTTCCTCCAGTGTCGGCACGAAGGCCTCCAGGTGGGCCCGGGAGGCGATTTCGGGGATGACACCGCCAAAGCGGACGTGTTCGTCCATGGAGGAGGAGACCGTGTTGGCCAGTAGTTCGGCGCCCCGGACGATCCCGATGCCGGTTTCGTCGCAGGAGGATTCAATGCCCAGAACCAGGGGTGCCACGGAAGTCATGGCTCCAGTTTAGTGTCTTGAACTGGGATCATGCCCCTCCTGCGGACTGGCGGGGCCGGGCGGCACGGTAGCCGATGCCACGGACCGTTTCGATCCAGCGGGGCGCCTTCGCGTTGTCCGCGAGCTTGCGCCGAAGGTTCCCGATGTGGACTTCCACGCTGCGCTCGTCTGCTTCGGAGACGAACGTACCGGCGTCGGCATCCTCATCACGCAGTCTTCTAACCAGTGAAGTCTTGGTCCGTACCGTGCGCCCGCCAACCAGAATGGCTTGGAGCAAGGCGAACTCGGTAGGGGTCACTGCGATCTCCGTGCCCTCCGCTTCAATGCAGTAGGAGGCAGAATCCAGCACCAATCCATTGAGGCCCACAGACGTTGTCGACGCCTCCGGTTCTCTTGCGGCCACTTGCTGGCCCGATAGTGGTTCGGCGACAGCTGGCGCGGCTGGTGCGCCCGTCGTTGCCGAGGTTTCACCGTATACCCGGTGACGTTCTCGACGGCGCATGATGGCTTCGACCCGGGCCCTCAGTTCCCGGGGGCTGAAGGGCTTGGTCAGGAAGTCATCCGCTCCTGTCTCTAGCCCCAAAATCGTGTCGATCTCATCCGTTCGGGCGGTCAGCATGACGATATGGGCATCTGAACTGTACCGGATCCTGCGAGCCACTTCGAAACCGTCGATATCGGGCAGGCCCAGGTCCAACGTGACCAGATCGGGTGCATTCCGTTTCACCAGTTCCACGCCGTCGTTTCCCAATGCCGTGGCGTGAACAACGAATCCGGATTGCGACAGCACGGCCTCCAAAAGTCCCCGGATATCTTCGTCATCCTCGACAACGACGGCCACGCGATTTTCCTGCACAACGAACTCCCCAGTATCGACGGCGATGCGAGCCTTCAGTCTATCGTCGGAGCCTGTGCCCTGCGGCACAGATCGGGCTCCGGTACCCCGTAGGCTGATTGGGTGAACGAACGCGTTGATGCACCAGCCCGTCCCCTCTCCCCTGCCGCTCGCCTCCGACGCGTTCTGCGCATCGGCTTCCTCCGTGAACCTCTTCCCGCAATGGGAGCCCGGGGGCTCGCCTCGGTGAACCAGCTCCCCTCGGCGATTGCCGCACTCATCGTCATCGTCCTCTTTTTGGTGGCCGATACTCAGGCGGCGCTCTCGGCCCCCGGTGTGTGGATCGGCTTTGTCGCCATAGCTGCTGCTACCGTCGCCGCATCCGTGCTGCCGTGGACGCGCTGGCCCGAGCCAGTCGTGCTCCTCGTACCGCTGATGGACATGCTGGCCTTCTTCGTGATGTCGCTCGCTGGCTTTAAGACCTTGACCGGTATTTCGATTCTGATGGCCCTGCCGTTGTTCTGGTTGGCGTGGTCCCGTTATCGGACCGGCCTCGTTCTGGCGGTCTCTTTCCTCCTGCCACTCGGCGTGGTCTGGGGCCAGACGATCCTCGCGGGTTCGGAGCTTTCAACAAAGGCCCTCATCAAACCGCTGCTAGTCCCCGTCGTTCTCTTTGCCTTCACGATGACCATTGCCGTCATGTCCCTGGCCGTCGCCCGGGCCCAAAGGAGCGCTCGCCGCGCGCTGGAGAAGGCGGAAAGACACGCGGTGCTAGTCAACACGGTCCTCAATACAGCCAACGTCGGCGTCGTCGTGGTCGACGAAGGCGGCCACGATCTGATGATGAACGACACCCAGCGAACCATCCACGACTCCCTCATCCCCGAGGACGATAGTGATCCGAATGAGGCGGGGCTGTTGATCTTCGGTGCCGACCGGACCACACCGCTACCGGCGGACCAGCGCCCGGTCCGCCGCGCAGTCCTCGGAGAGGACTACTCGGGCCAACTGGTCTGGGGAGGCCGACCAGAGGCAATGCGCGCGTTCAACGCCTCCGCCAGCCAGATGCTCCTCGATGGCCAACACCATGGAGCGGTGATCGCCTTCCACGACGTCACCGACCTTCTGGAGGCCCTCGCTGCCAAAGACCAATTCCTGGCCACGGTGAACCACGAACTGCGTACCCCGCTGACCTCCATCGTCGGATACTTGGAGATGGCCTCCGAGTCCGCGGATCTTGACCCAGCGGTGAAGGTGTACCTGCGAGTGGCCGAACGCAATGCCGAACGCTTACTGGCCCTCGTGGGGGATTTGCTCGATGCCGCCGCCGGCAAAGTGGAGATCTCGAGGAAACCGGTGGATCTCACGGAAGTGCTCGAGGGTTGCCTGCCCACGCATAGCGCGCGTGCTGAACGGCTGGCTGTCAGTTTGAGCGCCAAGGTGACGAACCGACTTGATCTGCTCGGCGACGAGCGTCGGCTCGGACAGATCGTGGATAATCTGCTCTCCAACGCACTCAAATACACCCCTGCAGGCGGCTCCGTCAACGTCTCGACGTATCGCTCCGTGACCGGTGATCCGATACTGGAGGTTACGGATACGGGCCAGGGCATGACCATGGACGAGTTGGAACGCCTTTTTACCCGTTTCTACCGGACCGACACGGTCCGGAGGTCCGCCATCCCGGGGGCCGGTCTGGGACTGTCGATCACCAAGGAACTGGTGGAAGAACACGGCGGATCAATCAGCGTCAGCAGCGAGCCGGGGATCGGCAGCACGTTCAAGGTGCAGTTCCCCGACCTAGATATTCAAACTTAGAACGCCGTCACGAGATGATTTTTGGTCCCTAACCACAAGAAGCCTTGATATTGCCCAAGAATCGCATATCTACCGTGACTGTCTTCTGGACTGGTTCGGTGGCGATCCCCAGATATGAGGGAGTCAGGGAAAGGGAGAAGCTGGTCGTTTTCAACCACTCACTAGTCACGGGGAGCTTGGCGGTCGCTTGTCCGCCTTTGTTGACTTTCACCTTTTCGGTATGAACTGTCTGCGCCACATCAATGATGGTCACTTCTACTAGATCTGCATCCACGGGAGGGGTGAAGGCGACATTCAGGATGCCTTCGCTCTTCGGCCAACTAAAGTCAGGAGAACACTTCACTGATGCGCCTGCCATCAATTGCGGTGCCCATACGCCGGTAGTCACGCTGGTGACTGCCGTGCCGTTTTGGCTCCACAGGGCATGTGCACCGGTCCCGGTAATACCCATGACGACGACAACGGCATACACGATGGCTGCCAGACGTACTCGTGAGGACTTGCGGGTGGTTTCCGTGACGGTCGCGGAGGCCTGCTTGCAGCTCATCGGGAGACCCTTTCGTGGCGGCTGCGTCCACGCGGACGCGGCCCATCTATTGAATGGACGGTGCGGGTTGAACGGACCACCGGTGGTGTTTCGAGTTCAGGCCACGAGTGGCCGAGTGAAACAGCGGCTTCGGCAGCAACATCCGGGTTCGCCATGGCTTCGTTCTCAGCCAGGATCTGCTCGCCGGCCGCCTCTGCCGGTTTGCTGGACTTCCGCCGCCGGGTCAGGATTCCGCCAACCACGTTCCACCCGCCGTAGCCGATGAGGGCCAGGGCGGCGATCTGTGCGCCCAGACCGCGGTCCTGGTTGCCCAGCCAGTTCGCCAGAAACCCTGCGTAGGGCACGGCGTAGAAGAGTTTCCCGCGGACCTGGACCTCACGAACAGGTTCCTCGTCGGGCAGGGAGTTGTTGTCCCCCTGGGTGATCAACAAGGTATTTCCCTGCTGGTCGGCACTGGTCGAAACGATGCGGTGGGTGATCACGTCGGCTTGCCCGGATTCGAGCTGGTAGGTGATCACATCCCCCACCGAGAGGTCTCCGAACGCCGCCGGCCGGGAGATCAGCAAGGTCCCTGGGGGAAGATGAGGCCGCATCGAGTTGGTCAGTACGGAGTAGGTCTGCGAGCCGGTCGCCATCGGCACGATAATCAGTACCGCCGCAGCGAAGACAGCAAGAACCAGCGCGACAAGACTCAATGCGCTGCCCAGCAGGGAGGTCGGGGAGCCGTGGTTCGTGGTTTTCGAAGCTGCGTGCTGTGCCATGGTGTCCTTCACTGTGGGGTCCAACGGGGAACGAGTGGGTGGGGCTCAGAGTTGGGTGGCTGCGAGCTTGACGCTGACACTGTTCGTCTGCCCGCCCGACGTTGCCGGGACTTTGTCCTGCAAGGTCACCTTCACGCACAGGGTGGCTTGGCCATTTTGCGCCAAGTCAACGGTGGCACTGGTCTGCCCGGAGCAGTTGCCCGTCGTGGAAATCCCGGCCGTTGCCGCCAATCCGGGGGTCTTCGCCCCGGAAACGACGGCTGGCGAAGCCGTGAGCCGAATCCTGAACGCGCCACTGCCGGCGTTGGTCGCATTCGTGACAGCAACCGGCAGAGTGCGGGTCTCCCCTGGTTGCAGGTTGGTGACTGCCGGAAGGGTGACCGTCGCTGGCACGCCGTTGGCGGATAGGCGTTGCTCGTTCCCCGAGGCGGTCTTGACCAAGACCGCGAAGTCCGCAGCCTGGACCGTCCCAGCCCCCGACCCGGTAGCGGTGTTCCACACGGCAAGGCTTCCCTGCACGCTGCCGAGGGCAAGAACGACGGAGACAATGAGCAGTGCTGCTGTCTTCAGCGCCGACGTCGTTCTCATGTGATCCTCCCGGACCTTCGGTGGTGTGGCGTGCTTCGGTGTGATGGGCCGCGACGCGGTCCTAGTCGCTGGAGGAGGCGATCTGGTCCAGCTTGTAGCCGACCTTGCTGAAGTCGTACTTCGCGTTCGTGTCGCTCAGGCCAGAGGTGCTGGCCTTGAAGTCGAAGGTCACCGAGGCGGTGTAGCGGCCGTCCTGGGTCAGCTCCTGGCCGATCACGCTCTTGCTAGAAGAGTCCTTGATGTCCACGGCACTGACGGTGTAGTTCGCAGCGTTGAAGGTTCGGTCCCCGGTCAGCGCGGTATCTGTGACGCTGAGCTGTGCCTTCAGCAGGGCCCCCGTCAGAGTGACTTCGACCGGCTGAGTGAACTTCAGCGAGTCCCCCGGAACGATCTTGTAGGTTCCGTCCTTGACCTTGGCGGTGACGTTGGTTCCGGCAGAGTTCGTCCAGGAGGCCGCTTCGGCCTTCAGTCCCATGTCCCCGGAGACGATCGTTCCGGCGTTTGCCTGGGCGCTGGTGTTCCACACGGCCAGCGATCCACCTCCACCGATCAATAGTGCAACGCCGAGTCCGGTGGCCAGTGCACCCTTGCTCATCTTGTTCATGGTGTCTCCCTCATAACCGCTACCGGCGACCTGTTTCCCCGGCTGTTGGAACCAGCATCATCGGGGTGCATCAAGAACAGCCCCTGAATTGACAAAAGTTTTACACAAGATCAGCGCTGTCCTGTCGTGCCTGATCTTGAGCAGATCTTGAGCATTGCTTGAGCGGTTTCGGTAGGAGCGAGGCCCAACATGGGAGCATGACCGACAACCACCGTCCGGAGCGCTCGGGGCCCAGCGGGCGGGTCTGCCCGTCAGTGCTCTGGGCCTTGGCCGATCAGGTGGGCGAGGGCGAAGCCGCGGCCTTCATGGACCGGTTCATCGGACTGTGGCCCCAGCGGTGCCACCGCCTGCACCGGGCGGTGAATCAGCACGACGCCGAAGCAGGACTGGATGCGGCGCTTTCACTGAGCACCGCCGCCTCCATGGCGGGAGCCAGCAGCTTGGGGGCTCTCGCTTCGCGCCTGCATGAGGGGATTTCCTCGGCAAACACCCCAGGTGCGTGGCGGGATGTGGCGGCTATGTTGGACGAGCTCGATCAGTTGGGCAACGAGACGATCTCCGACATCGACCGGCTGCGTCGGAGCCTCATGTCCGCCGACGAAAAAGGCCACGGCTGATCAACGGCCGGACAGGCTCAGCCACTCAGGCCCAGTTTCATGATCCTGGCGTCCACACCGCCGGGATAGTATCCGCGCCGGGTGTGGATGTGCTCGAACCCTAAATGTTCGTAGAGTCCCTGGGCGCGAGGATTATCGGCACGCACCTCCAACAGGACATCCTTCGCTCCACGTTCGGTGGCCTCGAAGATGAGTCCACGCAGCAGCGTGGCTCCGATCCCGCGCCCCTCGTAGGCGGGAAGGACGGCAATGGTCTGGACATCGGCCAAGGGCAGCACGCACATCATGCCGCAGTAAGCCACTATTCGCCCTTCGTCCTCCGCCACCCAGTAGCGTCGGGTTCCGGTCTGTCTCAACTCCTCATGGAACATGCGCAACGGCCAGGCGTCCTCGGGGAAGAGCTCTCGTTCCATCTCCCACACGGCCGGGATATCTGCTTCGGTCATCTCGCGGAACTTCATGAGGCGGG
Organism: Arthrobacter rhombi; assembly: GCF_900163545.1. GTDB lineage: Bacteria > Actinomycetota > Actinomycetes > Actinomycetales > Micrococcaceae > Arthrobacter_H > Arthrobacter_H rhombi_A. The sequence goes on along the minus strand of NZ_FUHW01000044.1, from coordinate 77,639 downwards.
GGTCCCCTTCATCTGCCGCGGCACCTTGGCATCGGATTCGCGCAGGTACAAGGGGGTGGTGGACAGCAGCTCCTGGCCCCGGCCCAGGACCCGGATGGCCCAGGCGCCCAGCGAGGCTGCCGCGGGCCGGCGCTCGGCGAAGCCAGGATCCACCCTCGCCCCGACGGCTTCCAACCGTTCCGCATACAGCCCGGCTCCGGCACCGTGCATCGGCAGTGCCGGCAGAGTCTCCGCGGTTCCGACCTGTGGCCCATCAACCAGTTCGCCAGCTGCTGTGTAACGGGCCCAATACAGTTCCTTGCGCCGGGCGTCGATGGCGACACAGAATCCGCCGTCACCTGATGCGGCCCGGCCACCACGTACCCTTTCGGACATCACGTCCCAGGCGATCGCGTCCAGACTCATGACCCCGTGGACGGGTATTCCCCAGACGAAACCCAGGGTGCGGGCGGTGGCAATGCCCACACGCAACCCCGTGAAGGGCCCGGGGCCGACACCGACGACGATGCCATCCAGTTCGGTGCCGGCAATCCCCGCCTCGGTCAGCAAGGAGTCGATGCCGGGGGCCAGGACCTCGGAGTGGGTGTTCGTTTCCGTGGTTTCGAAGGAGGCGAGCACCTCGGAGGGACAGTCGGTGGAAGGTTGCGAGAGCACTGCCGCGGAGGCAGCTGCGGACGTATCTATGGCCAGAATGAGCACCGGTCCATCGTATGCCGGTCCGGCCCCACGTGTCAGCCGGGCTCTCAGGCGGCCCACACCATCCGCTCTTCCAGTGCATCGAAGTCGCCGATGAAGTGGCTGAAATGATCCAGCGTGCAGGTCGCCGCAATTTCCAGTGTGGTCGCCCCGGCGTCGATGACCCACCGCCGGGTGAACAGGGCCACCCCGCGATGCCTGTGGGTGAGATCCATCCTCCACGCCTGCTGGCCGGCCATGGTGGAGGCGGCCTCCTCGATGATGTGCAGCCCCTCGATCCCCTCCAGCAGGTCCCGGGAGGGGTATTCGACGGCGATGATCGTGCTGGGCAGTGCCGTGGATTCGGGGCGTCGGGAATCGAGCTCCCTGCTGATCGAGTCCATGATGTCCAGCCCGTGGACGGTGACCGGCACAGCGTCGCTGCCCACGAACAGTTGGGTGTGTTCCGCTGGCGGCGGGGCTCCGGTATGAAAAGCCAGAAAGCGGCATCCTGCGGTCTCGATCTGCTGCCAGCCCGCTGGCAGCTGCGCGCTGACCTTCAACATTTCCGTCCGGCTTCCATCCGATCCACCCTAGGGCGGCGGCCCGGAACCCGCGATGGGGAGAACTCCCCATCCGGTGGCTTCAGAACAGTCGGTGGTCCGCCCACCGGGGCCCGAAGGCGGCAATGGTCAGGGTCCGCGGATCCTCGTCCTCTGTTTCGGAGTAGTCCAGCACGAGTTCGCCGCCCGGTTCGGCCATGGTTTCGCCGGTGGCACGCAGCAGGGCGATCTCCAGGCGTGAGTCGCTGAGCTGCTCGGCTTTACCGGCGCCCCATTCGATCACGGTGACCGCCGATTCCAGGCCCTGGTCCAGGTCCAAGTCGTCGAGTTCGGCGGCCGTTCCGAGGCGGTAGGCGTCCACGTGGACCAGATCGGGGCCGCCACGGGTGGACGGGTGGATCCGTGAGAGCACAAAGGTCGGCGAAATGATCCCCGACCGCACCCCCAAACCGGCACCCAGTCCTTGGGTGAACGTCGTTTTCCCGGCACCGAGTTCACCGTTGAGCAGGATCAGGTCCCCGGCTTCCAGCTGTTCTCCCAAGCTGGCTGCCAGTTCTTGGGTCGCCGTCGCCGACTGGGCGGTCAGCTCGACGGTCCAGACCGGGAGGGTCCCCACTGCCGGTTCAGCCATCGGCTGGCCCCCATGAGCCCTCAACGTAGACCCGCGGGACGCGTTGGGAGACCCGAGTGACGATCTCGTAGTTGATGGTGCCCGCCGCGGTGGCCCAGGCATCGGCTGCTGGCCCGTCACCGCCGAACAAGACGGCTTCGGTTCCCACCAGGGATTCAGGATCCTCGAGGGGACCCAGGTCAACAACGAACTGGTCCATGGCGATCCTGCCGCGGCTGGGTAAGACTCGTCCGTCCACCAGCACCGGCGCCTCCACCGCTGAACGCGGCACCCCGTCACCGTAACCGAGCGGGATGAGCCCCAGCGTCGTGGCTTCCCCCGTGCGGTAGGTCAGCCCGTAGGACACCCCCTGGCCCTTCGGCACCTTCTTCACGTTCGTCACCCGGGCGACCAAACGCATGGCAGGGCGCAACCCCAACTCAGCCGAACTCTGGTCAGCGAAGGGGCTCAGCCCGTACATGCCCAAGCCCAGGCGGACCAGGTCGAAGTGCGCATCCGGACGGGACAGAATGGCCGGGGTGTTCGCCGCATGCCTGACCTCGAGGTCGAAACCTGCGTCTTCTGCCAGGCTGACGGACTCACGGAAGGCCGCCAGTTGTTCATCGGTCTCTTCGCGGTCAGGTTCATCGGCAACGGCCAGGTGGGTGAAGACCCCCACCACGCGCAGCAAGCCTTCCTCCTGGTAGGCATTTGCGGCGCCGAGTAGTTCATCCCAGCGGTCCGGCGGGCAACCGTTGCGGCCCAGACCGGTATCGATTTTCAGGTGCACCCGGGCGGGCAGCTCGGCCTGTTGGGCTGCCGCAGCGATGTATTCCAGTTCCCAGCCGCTGGAAACTCCCAGGTCGATATTGGCGGTGATGGCTTCGGCGAACGGAGAGTCGACGGTGTGCAGCCACGCCAACAGCGGCGCCGTCACGCCGGCAGCGCGGATGGGTAGCGCCTCACTGATGTGGGCGGCCCCGATCCACCCGGCTCCTGCCTGCAGGGCAGCCTGGACGACGGGGATCGTTCCGTGGCCGTAGGCATCGGCTTTCACCACCGCCATCACGGTGGCCGGCGCCGCCAATTCGATCACCCGCTTGACGTTGTCTCGGATGGCCGAGAGGTCGATTTCGGCGCGGCGTTCGAAGCCGGGGGCAGTCCCGGGACTTCCGGCAACGCCGGGCCCGGTGAGGGGGTCAAGGTTCGCAGTCACGGTTCCATTCTCGCACTTGGCCTGCGGCCGCGGGCTCAGCGAGGCGTCTCAGTGCAGCAATTCCAGCAGGTAGGCCCCGTATCCGCTCTTGAGAAGCGGGCGGGCCAGCGCTTCGAGCTCGGCATCGGAAATGAACCCCTGCCGCCATGCGATCTCTTCCGGGGCGCTGATCTTCAGCCCCTGCCGGGCATCCACCGTGCGAATGTAGTTCGACGCATCGTTCAGTGATTCGAAGGTCCCGGTATCTAGCCACGCCGTACCGCGGGCCAGCACGGAAACCTGCAGCTGGCCCATCTCCAGGTAGCGTCGGTTGACGTCGGTGATCTCCAGTTCCCCGCGCGGCGATGGTTTCAGCCCCCGAGCGATCTCCACGACCTGGTGGTCATAGAAATACAGTCCCGGGATCGCATATTTGCTGCGCGGTTTCTCGGGTTTCTCCTCCAGCGAGACGGCCCGGCCCGTGGTATCGAATTCGACGACACCGTAGGCGGTCGGATCGGCCACCTGGTACCCGAAGATGGCAGCGCCTTCCAGATCGGCGAGCTTCTGCAGCTGGGTGCCCATGCCGGAGCCGTAGAAGATGTTATCGCCCAAGACAAGCGCCACGTTGCCGCCGTTGATATGTTCTTCCCCGATCAGGAAGGCCTGGGCCAGGCCGTCAGGGGATTCCTGGACGGCGAAATCCAGGGTGATCCCCCATTGCGACCCGTCCCCCAGCAGCCTGCGGAACTGCTCCACGTCCTGGGGTGTGGTGATCAACAGAATGTCCTTGATACCGGCCAACATCAGGGTCGCCAGCGGGTAGTAGATCATCGGCTTGTCATAGACCGGAACGAGTTGTTTGCTGATGCCCTGGGTGATCGGGTGCAGCCGCGACCCCGTACCACCGGCCAGAATAATTCCCCTCATGGGCCTTACGCTACGTTGCCACGAGGCGAATGCGGAAGAGCACGACGCCGGCGCCACCGGGTAACCTGAATCTCATGGACAAACTTGTGGTCACCGGTGGCGCCGGTTTCATTGGTTCGAACTTCGTGCACTATCTGATGGAGAACACGGATACCCAGATCACCGTGTTGGACAAGATGACGTATGCCGGCAACTGGGCCTCACTGCAGGGGCTGGACCCCCAACGCTTTCGGCTGGTCGAGGGCGATATCTGCGATGCGGCCCTGGTGAACCAGCTGGTGGGTGAGGCGGACGCCGTCGTGCACTATGCGGCGGAATCGCATAACGACAATTCCTTACGCGACCCGCGCCCCTTCCTGGACACGAACATCATCGGCACCTACACGCTGCTGGAGGCCGCCCGCACCCATGATGTGCGCTACCACCACATCTCCACCGACGAGGTGTACGGGGATCTGGCCCTCGATGAGCCCCAACGGTTCACCGAGCACACCCCCTATAACCCCTCCAGCCCCTACTCCTCGACCAAGGCGGGCTCGGATCTGCTGGTCCGGGCGTGGGTGCGTTCCTTCGGGGTGCGGGCCACCCTGAGCAACTGTTCGAATAACTACGGGCCCTACCAGCACGTGGAGAAGTTCATCCCACGCCAGATCACCAACCTCATCGACGGGGTCCGCCCGCGGCTTTATGGCAGCGGGGAGAACGTACGCGACTGGATCCATGCCAACGACCATTCCAGCGCCGTGTGGAGAATCCTGACCGCAGGCCGGATCGGGGAAACCTACCTCATCGGTGCCGACGGGGAACGCAATAACCTTCAGGTGGTGCAGTCGCTCCTGGACATCATGGGCCGGGATCCCGACGACTTCGACCACGTCACCGATCGTGCCGGCCACGACCTGCGCTATGCCATCGACTACACCAAACTGCGCACCGAACTGGGGTGGACCCCCGCCCACGCGGATTTCGACTCAGGTTTGGCGGACACCGTGGACTGGTACCGCAACAACGAATCCTGGTGGCGCCCCCAGAAGGCCGCCACCGAAGCCACCTATCGGGCAGCCGGGCACTGAGATGACGACGCCTCAACCCCCGACGGCCCCACTGGTCACCGCTTCGGAGACGATTCCCGGCCTGTTGGTGGTCCGCCTGCCAGTTCACGGGGACAACCGCGGCTGGTTCAAGGAGAACTGGCAGCGGGCGAAGCTGGTCGCCCTGGGACTACCTGACTTCGGGCCCGTCCAGAACAACATTTCCTTCAACGCCGCCGTGGGCACCACCCGCGGCATCCATGCCGAGCCCTGGGATAAATACGTTTCCGTCGCCACCGGCAAGATTTTTGGTGCGTGGGTGGATCTACGCGCCGGGGAATCCTTCGGGAAGGTCTTCACCCTGGAGGTGGATTCCTCCACAGCAGTCTTCGTGCCCCGCGGGGTCGGCAACGCCTTCCAGACCCTCGAACCCGATACCGCCTACACCTACCTGGTCAACGACCACTGGTCGGCCGCAGCCCTCGAGAAGTACGCGTTCGTGAACCTCGCTGATGAAACGGCAGCCATCGACTGGCCGATCGCACTGGAGCAAGCCGAGCTTTCCGAGAAGGACCGCAAGCATCCCCGTTTGGCCGACGTCACCGCGGTCACCCCCCTGAAGATGCTGGTCCTCGGGGCGGGAGGTCAGCTGGGGACTGCCTTACGGCAACGATTCACCGGCCGAGACGACGTGGACTTCGCCACCCGCACCGAACTCGACCTCACCGATGCCACAGCTCTGGCAGGCCACGACTGGTCGGGCTACTCCACGGTCATCAATGCCGGCGCCTACACCCGCGTCGACGAAGCCGAAACCGCTGCCGGAAGGGTAGAGGCCTGGGCAGCCAACGCCACTGGCGTCGCCGCCCTGGCCCGGATCTGCACCGAGAATTCCCTGACCCTGGTGCACCTCTCCAGCGACTATGTCTTCGACGGGACAGCAGCCGGTGCCTATGACGAGCAGGCCCCGTTGGCTCCGTTGGGGGTGTACGGACAATCGAAGGCCGCCGGAGATCTAGCAGCATCCACGGTTCCGCGCCATTATCTGATTCGCACCAGCTGGGTGATCGGCGAGGGCAACAACTTCGTGAAGACCATGCTCTCCCTGGCCAGACGAGGTATCGAACCAGCGGTGGTCAACGACCAGTACGGGCGGCTGACCTTCACCGAGACCATCGCCGATGGTATCGCCCACCTGCTCGACAGTGGGGCCGAGTACGGCACCTATAACCTGACAAATGGCGGGCCGTCAGCTAGTTGGGCCGATATCGCCTCCGAAGTCTTCGCCGTTGCCGGGCGCGAGCGTGGCGCCGTGACCGGGGTCAGTACCGCCGAATACTTCGCCGGCAAGGAGGCGGCCCCCCGACCGCTGAATTCCCTGCTGGACCTGGGCCGGATCCGGGCCACCGGTTTCAGTCCCGGGGACCACTTCGCAGCCCTGCGCAGCTATCTGGACCCCACCGTGGACGAGCCCCGCTAAGTCCTCGACCCACCCAGTCGGCCACGGTCACGTGTCGACAGCACCCGTCGCACAGCACGTCGTTTCAACGGCTTTCCGTCAGGTGTCGTTAGCATGGTCAAAGCCCCTCAAGGTACGGCCCCAACAGTTAGGCGCAAATGACGCTCAAGATTTCAGTGATCGGTACCGGATACCTCGGCGCAACCCATGCCGCGTGCATGGCCGAGCTCGGTTTCGACGTCATCGGCGTGGATGTGGACCCGCAGAAGATCGAGCGTCTCTCCGTTGGCGATCTGCCCTTCCATGAGCCCGGTCTGCCGGAGCTGCTGGTCAAACATGTCCAATCGGGGCGTTTACGTTTCACGACCGACTATGCCGAGGTCGGGGGATGGGCCGATGTTCATTTCATCGGTGTCGGCACTCCTGAGCGGATCGCCGATGGCGGGGCGGACATCAGTTTCGTCGATGCCGCCGCCCGGTCGTTGGCACAGCACATCACCCGAGACGCGCTCGTGGTGGGCAAGTCCACCGTTCCTGTCGGCACCGCCCGCCGGCTGGCCGAACTGCTCGCCAAGGAATCCCGCGAAGGTGTCGAGCTCGAGGTGGCGTGGAACCCCGAATTCTTGCGTGAGGGTTTTGCGGTGAAGGATACGTTGGCTCCGGGGCGGCTGGTGTTCGGCGTCGAATCCGCAAAGGCCACTGACCAGCTGTGTGAGGTCTACGCCCAGGCGCTGGGCCAGGACACTCCACTGATCGTCACCGACTTCGAGACCGCCGAGCTGGTCAAGGTCGCTGCCAACGCGTTCCTGGCCACCAAGATCTCCTTCATCAACGCCTTCTCCGAGGTCACCGAAACCGTGGGCGGAGACATCCGCACCTTGGCCGACGCCTTGGGCTACGACGAGCGCATCGGCCGCAAGTTCCTCAACGCCGGGATCGGTTTCGGTGGGGGCTGCCTGCCCAAGGACATCCGCGCCCTCCAGACCCGGGTCAGCGAACTCGGGCTGAACCACACCATGGATTTCCTGCATAACGTCGACGACATCAATCTGCGCCGCCGCGATCGAGTCGTCTCCTTGGCACATCAGATCCTCGATCATGAGGTGGTTGGGCGACGGATTGCCGTCTTGGGTGTGGCCTTCAAACCCGATAGCGACGATGTCCGGGACTCCCCCGCGCTGGATGTGGCCGGCCGACTCTTCAACGACGGCGCCGAGGTCATCGTCTACGACCCGCAGGGCAATGAAAATGCCCGACGCCGGTTCCCCCGGCTGGGATACGCGGACTCCGTTGCCGAGGCAACCCAGGATGCCGACCTGGTCCTTCTGCTCACCGAATGGAAGGAATTCAAGGAGCTGACGCCCGCTGATCTTCGCCCCAGGGTCCGCGGCATGCGGCTGATCGACGGACGCAATGTCCTAGACCATGGGCAGTGGACGGAGGCCGGCTGGACCGTAGCCGCCTTGGGCAGGATGTTCCCGGACCCCGCAGGGCAACTCTAGAAGCTGCCCTGCCCGGCGACCCGCGCCAACTGTCCGGCCCCGAATCCCCCGTGCTGGCCGGCCACCCGAGCCGCGTCCCCGTGACGGTAGGCGGCCGTGGCGGCCAGTTCGACCAGTGCCCGGGTTCCCCCGCCGGCATGGGAGGTGGCCAACATGGCCCCCAGCATTCCGGTGAGGACGTCACCACTGCCTGCGGTGGCCAATGGCGCCGGCCCGTTGAGGTTGATGATGGTGTAGCCGTCGGGGGCCACACAGATCGTCGTATGCCCCTTGAGCAACACCACCGAGGAGTAGCCGACAGCCGCCCAGCGGGCCCACCGGACAGGATCCTCGCTGATATCTGCCGCGGTGACCCGGACACCGACCCGAACCAGCAGGTCTTCCAGTTCCCCGACGTGTGGGGTGAGGATGAGCCGGGCATGGCCCTGGCCCGGCTGCAAGGTCCGGAGGGCGCTCGCGTCGACGATGGCAGGAAGTCCCGCCCCGAGCACCTGCTCGACGGCGGCGAGCTGGGCTGGGTCGTCATCGATCCCTGGTCCCATGGCCCAGGCATCGACCCGGACATCGGCTCCGTCTGCCGGCACGGCTTCGGGCACCGCCTGGGTGATGAGCTCGGCGGCACGTTCGGGGGCCAGCGTGCGCAACATCCCCACCGAGGTGTTCACCGCAGCGGTGGCCGCCAGGACGGCGGCCCCCGGGTAGCATGGCGACCCGGCGATCAGCCCCAGCACTCCGCGCGAATACTTATGGTCTTGGGATGTTGGCCGCGGTGTGGCGGCCTCGGCGTCCGTTGAGGTGAGAACCCGCAGGTCGGGTTGGCCCAGGAGGTCTTCAAGACCGATGTCGACGACCTCGATGTTTCCTGCCAATCGTCGACCTGCCCCGACGCAGAGCCCGGTTTTCAGGGCACCGAAGGTGACCGTCAGGTCGGCGGCAAGGACCCCGTCGGAGGCGGCACCGGTATCGGCGTCGACCCCCGAGGGCAGGTCGCAGGCGACCACAGGTACATCTGCGGGGATCTCCGGCAGTGCGATGGCACCCCGGGCTCCGGTGCCCAGAACAGCGTCAATGACCAGGTCCACGTCGGCCAACGCCTCACTGGCTTCGCGGAAGCGGCGCGCCTGAGCTCGGGCGCTCGAATCGGGGGTCCCCCCGCCGGATACGACCCGGCCCCCGGAACGGGTGAAGGCCTCCAGGCCCTCAGGGTGGGCGTGCCCGCCCAAGAGGATGGCGGTGCAGGCCACTCCCCGCCCGGCCAGCCGTGCCATCGCGTAGAGGCCGTCGCCACCGTTGTTGCCGGTGCCGATCAGGGCGGCGACATGGGCACCGTAGACGCCCCCGTAGCGGGCACGCAGCAGGGCCATGATGTGGTGGGCCAGCCCGTGGGCCGCCCGACGCATCAGGGATGCCCCGTCCTGCCCTTGGAGGAGCCCGGCCTCGGCAGCACGGATCTGGGTTCCGGTATAGGCATTAATCATGTTCTAACGCTCCGCAATGACCATGGCCGTGGCCAGGTCTCCATCGTGGCTGAGGGATAAGTGCCAATGACGGACACCCTTGGCTTCAGCGACCTCGGCCACCGTGCCGTCGATCTTCACTTGTGGGGCACCTGCGGCGTCCATGACGACCTGGCAATGCTGCCAGTTCATGCCGGCCGGAGCACCGAGAGCTTTGGCGACCGCTTCCTTCGCTGCGAAGCGTGCCGCCAACGACCGCATGTTCAGCGCGCGCTCTGCCGGCACAAAAAGTCGCTCACATAACGCCGGGGTTCGTTCCAATTGCGTCGTGAAACGGGAAACCTGCACGACGTCCACTCCAATGCCCACAATCATTCCCCCAGCCTATCGGTTTCGGAGTCCTCATATGGTGCTCATGCGCAGGTGACGCGCGCTATCGCTGAACCGGTTCCAGGCGTAGCGTCGCTGACATACCTGCCGGCCGCCATCGTGCCGGAAGAGCAGCCCATGAAAGGACCACCGATGAGCGCGAATATTGCCCGGGAACTTCTACGCGACGGATTCGATCGTGTGGCGCAGACCGTCCGTTCGGTCACCAGCGGTACCGATGCCAGCGTTCTGCTGTATCAGCCCGACCCCCAGTCGAATCATGCCGCGTGGCTGATCTGGCATCTGACCCGTGTGCAGGACGACCATATGGCGGACCTCGCTGCCGTGCTCGGCGGTGCAGAGGCTTCCTCCCCCGGTGCGGCACAGCACATCCCAGCGGGGCAATTATGGCTCGAACATGGCTGGGCGCACCGTCTGGCGCTGCCCTATGAGGAGTCGGACACCGGGTTCGGACATGACGCCGAGCAAGTCCGGGCCTTCGACAACGGCGATTCGGGCCTTCTCTCCGCCTACCATCAGGCGGTCCACGACCGCACCCTGCAGATCCTCGAGTCCCTCGGTAGCGGGGACTTCGAACGGATCGTCGATACGCGGTGGGAGCCTCCGGTGACGGCCGCCTCCCGTTGGGTGAGTGTTCTCAACGACACCACCCAGCATGCCGGTCAGGCAGCCTATGTGCGCGGACTCGCCGAACGGGCGTTGGGGTAGGTGATCAGCGAAGGAGCCCGGTGCATGAACACGTCGGGCTCCTTCAGCGGGTGCGGATCTGCCTACTCGACCGTGACGGACTTCGCCAGGTTGCGGGGCTGGTCGACGTCAAAGCCCTTGGAACTGGCCAGTTCACAGGCAAAGAGCTGCAGCGGCACGGTGGCCAGCAGCGGCATCAACAACGTCGGAGTCTCCGGAACGTAGAAGACAAATTCGGCGTAGTCCCTGACTGCTTCGTCCCCGGATTCGGCGATCACCAAGGTCTTGGCTCCTCGCGCCCTGACCTCCTGGATATTAGAGACGACCTTCGAATGCAGTGAATGCCGTCCCCGCGGGGAGGGCACGACGACGAATACCGGCTGGCCGTCATCGATCAGCGCGATAGGCCCGTGCTTCAGCTCGCCCGCGGCGAAACCTTCGGCATGGATGTAGGCGATCTCCTTGAGCTTCAAGGCCCCTTCCATGGCTACCGGGTAACCGACATGGCGTCCCAGGAACAGCACCGAGCTGGCCTCTGACATCGACCGGGCCAGCGTCTTGATCTCCTCCGCCCGGTCAAGGATGTCCTGGATCTTGGCGGGGATGTCCTGCAGGTCGGCCAGGATGTCCTTGATTTGGCCGGTGAACAGGTTGCCGCGCAACTGGGCCAGATAGAGTCCCAGCACGTAGGTGGCGGTGATCTGCGCCAGGAAGGCCTTGGTCGAGGCCACGGCGATCTCGGGGCCTGCGTGCGTGTACAGCACGGCGTCTGACTCGCGCGGGATCGTGGAACCGTTGGTATTGCAGATCGACAGCGTCTTGGCCCCTTGTTCGCGCGCATAGCGCACGGCCATCAACGTATCCATGGTCTCCCCCGACTGGGAGATGGAGACAATCAGGGTGTTGGCGTTCACGATCGGGTCCCGATACCTGAACTCGTGGCTGAGTTCGACCTCCACGGGGATACGGCACCAATGTTCGATCGCGTACTTGGCGACGGAGCCGGCATAGGCGGAGGTTCCGCAGGCCAGCACGATGATCTTGGAAATATCGGCCAGCTCCGCGGAATCGATCCGCAATTCGTCGAGGGTCATCCGGCCCTCGGCGTCGTACCGGCCCAGGAGGGTATCGGCGACGGCGGCCGGCTGGTCGAAGATCTCCTTCTCCATAAAGGAATCGAATCCACCCTTTTCCGCGGCTGCCGCGTCCCAATCAACATGGAATTCGGTGCCTTCGGCAGGGTTGCCTTCAAAGTCGGTGATGACGTGATGATCCGGGGTGATGGTGACCACCTGGTCCTGCCCCAGTTCCACCGCACGCCGGGTGAAGTCAATGAAGCCGGAGACGTCGGAGCCCAGGAAGTTCTCGCCCTCCCCGAGCCCGAGGACCAGCGGCGAGTTCCGTCGTGCGGCCACGACCACGCCGGGCTGGCTTTCATGGATGGCCAACAGAGTGAACGCGCCTTCGAGCCGCTGGCAGGCCAGCTGCATGGAGCGGGCCAGATCCCCGCCGCCGGCGTGAGCGTAGATATCGCCCAGCAGCACGGCGGCAACCTCGGTGTCGGTTTCCGAGTCGAAGACATGGCCAGCGGCGAGGAGTTCAGCGCGCAAATCTGCAAAATTTTCGATGATGCCATTGTGGATGACGGCCAGCTTCCCGCCGTCAGCCAGATGCGGGTGAGCATTGACGTCAGAGGGTCCACCATGGGTGGCCCACCGGGTGTGGCCGATGCCGGTCAGCGACGGCGGCAGCGGACGGGCTTCGAGTTCGCCGATCAGATTGGCCAGCTTGCCGGCCTTCTTGCGCGATTCGAGCCCTGCTTCTCCGATCACCGCGATCCCTGCGGAATCGTAGCCACGGTATTCCAACCGGCGCAGCCCCTCCAGAACCACGTCAAGGGCCCCATGGTTACCGGTCGTTTTTTCTGGACGGCCTACATAGCCAACAATTCCACACATGCGCACAAGAATACCGCGCCGAAGAACCGATATTGATCATTTCCGGCCCCCGAAACGAGTGGCCGCCACGGCTGGTAACTGCGCTCCGGTTTGGGAATACGAGGACCTGCTTGGCACAATTCAGTGGTGAGCGCCCCCCGAGACCACGACGCCGGAGTCTCCCCTTTTGTGGAACTGGACCGGCAGACCTGGGCACGACTGTCCAACGAGATCACCCAACCGCTCGACGAGGGGGATCTGATCAGGCTCAGTGGGTTGGGTGAAAAACTTGATCTCAAGGAGATCAAGGACGTCTACCTTCCCCTTTCCCGCCTACTGAACCTCTATGTGCAGGCAGCCGGACAGTTACATCAAGCCACGAACACCTTTTTGGGCGAATCGACCCGCCGCACCCCCTTCGTCATCGGCGTTGCCGGTTCCGTGGCCGTCGGGAAGTCCACAACGGCCCGCGTACTCCAGGAGATGTTGCGCCGGTGGCCGGATACCCCCAATGTCGAGTTGGTGACCACCGACGGGTTCCTGCACTCCAACGAAGTGTTGGAACGCCGCGGGCTGATGCATCGCAAGGGGTTTCCTGAGGCCTACGACCGGCGGGCCTTGCTCCGTTTCGTTTCGGCGGTGAAGTCCGGTGCCGAGGAGGTTCGTGCCCCCTGGTACTCACATCTGACGTACGACATCGTCCCCGGCAAGGAAGTCGTCGTTCACCGCCCCGACGTGCTCATCGTGGAGGGACTGAACGTGCTGGCCCCGGCCCAGGTCAGAAGCGATGGGACGGCCGGTTTGGCGCTCAGCGACTTTTTCGATTTCTCCGTCTACGTTGACGCCCAGACCCAGGCGATCGAGAACTGGTACGTCAAGCGGTTCATGAAACTGCGCAGCGGCGCCTTCGCGGATCCTGCCTCGTACTTCCACCGGTACTCCAGCCTGTCCGACGATGAAGCCCGCGAAACCGCTTTGGGGATCTGGCGCCGGATCAACGAACCAAACCTCCGGGAGAATGTCCTTCCCACCCGTGGCCGCGCCCAGTTGGTGCTCACCAAGGACAGCGATCATTCAATCCGGCGCATGCTGCTGCGCAAAATCTGACCAACAGGTCATCAATAAAACCATTGGATCTAAATCCCCACGTGCCCGGCAGACATCTGTATAGTTGTTCGCATGTTACAGGGATTCAAGGAATTCATCATGAAGGGCAACGTCGTTGACCTTGCCGTCGCCGTCGTCATTGGTGGCGCCTTCGCCACAGTGATCGATGCGTTAGTCAACAGCGTTCTGATGCCGTTGATCTCGGTGCTCGTCGGCACCCCGAACTTCGATAACTTCCTGGCCGTCGGCCCGGAGCACGCGATCAAGATCGGCGTCCTGCTCACCGCAGTCGTCAACTTCTTGCTCGTCGCTGCGGCAATCTACTTCGTCGTGGTCATGCCCATGAACAAGATGATTGAACGCCGCAACGCCCGTCTGGGCATTCTTCCCGAAGAGGAGGAAATCGATCCACAAGTCCTCCTGCTCACCGAAATCCGCGACTCCCTCCAGCCGCGTACTTAGTCTTCTTTGAAGGACCGGCTGCTACCTGCAACCGGATAAACCCAGCGGGCCCCGTCTCAGGACGGGGCCCGCTCGATTTTCATGGCTAGGCTCTGTTCGACCTGCCGGTCTCTGTGGTCAGAGCGCCAATTCGTTCTTGACGACACCGGCCAACCGGCTGGCCACATCGTCGGCGACGAGGTGGTCGGTCGCCTCGACCATCACCCGGACGACCGGCTCGGTACCGGAGGGACGCAGCAAAACCCGTCCGGCACCGCCTAATTCGTTTTCCGCGCCTTGGACGGCCAATGAGACCGCTGCGTTGGAGTGCGCGGCGTGCTTGTCCACGCCCTTCACGTTGATCAGCACCTGTGGAAGGACCTCCATGACGGCCGCCAATTCCTTCAGGGTCTTCCCCGTGGCTGCCACGCGCGCGGCGATTTGCAAACCGGTCAGTACGCCATCACCGGTCGTGGCGAAGTCGGAGAAGATCACGTGCCCTGACTGTTCGCCACCGAGGGTGAACCCGCCGTCGCGCATGCCCTCCAGAACGTAGCGGTCCCCCACCCCTGTTTCGGCGATGGTGATGCCCGCGGCTTCCATGGCCATCTTCAACCCCAGGTTACTCATGACCGTGGCCACGAGCGTGTCATCCTTGAGCTTGCCGGCCTCCTTGAACGCCACGGCCATGATGGCCATGATCTGGTCCCCATCCACGACGCTGCCTTCGTTGTCAACGGCCAGGCACCGGTCGGCGTCCCCATCGTGGGCAATACCCAGGTCGGCCCCCTCAGACAGGACCTTCGCCTGAAGCATCTCCAAATGGGTCGAGCCGCAACCGTCGTTGATGTTGTTTCCATCGGGATTCGCCCCGATCACCACCACCTCTGCCCCAGCGGCGGCGAAGGCATCCGGCGAGCAACCGCTAGCCGCGCCATGGGCACAATCCAAGACGATCTTCAGCCCTTCAAGACGGTGCGGCATGGTCTTGAGCAGATGGACCACATAGCGGTCCTCCGCATCCGCGAAGCGTTGAATCCGGCCCACGTCCGCGCCGAGCGGCCGGGGGGACTCCCGATCCAGCTCGGCTTCGATGGCATCTTCTTGAGCGTCGGAGAGCTTCTGGCCTCCGCGGGCCAAGAATTTGATGCCATTATCGGGTGCCGGGTTATGCGAAGCGGAGATCACAACACCGAAGTCCGCTTCGATATCGGCGATGAGGTAGGCGGCCGCCGGAGTCGGCAGGACGCCGGCATCGAAGACGTCGACCCCCACGGAGGCGAAACCAGCTTCGATGGCTGCGGAAATGAAATCACCACTGATTCGAGGGTCACGTGCGATCACGGCCACCGGGCGGGTTCCCTCGGCAACAGTTCGCAGACCAAGCACCACTGCTGCTGCCTGCGCCAAGTTCATGGCGAGTGCCGGGGTGATCAGTTCGTTTGCTTTTCCACGCACACCATCGGTGCCAAATAATCTAGCCATCCAGCCCATCTTATCGCCCGGAAACGATAAAAATGAGGCGACTGGCAACGATCCGGCCACACTTTCACCCTCACACGGCCCCATTAAGCGGCCGAGGGCCCCACGGCATATGCCGTGGGGCCCTCGGTGGGAACCCTGGGGTTCCAGGGAAGCAGATTAACGCTTCGAGTACTGCGAGGCCTTGCGTGCCTTCTTGAGGCCAGCCTTCTTGCGCTCGATGACGCGGGCGTCACGAGTCAGGAAGCCGGCCTTCTTCAGGGCCGGACGGTTGTTCTCGCGGTCAATCTCGTTCAATGAGCGAGCAACACCCAGGCGCAGTGCGCCGGACTGGCCGGAAGGCCCGCCACCGTGGATGTTGGCGATCACATCATACGCACCGTCGAGCTCCAGGAGCTTGAACGGATCGTTGACTTCCTGCTGGTGCAGCTTATTCGGGAAGTACTCCTCCAGCGTGCGACCGTTGACGGTCCACTGGCCGGTGCCCGGGGACAACCGAACGCGGGCGATAGCCTGCTTGCGACGGCCGACGGCGGAGCCACCGACAGTCAGTGCCGGACGTTCCTTGACGACGGTCTCTTCGGCCGCCGGGGACGACTCGGAGGTGTAAGCGGACGGAGCCGCACCCTCGGTTTCATTCAGCTCTTCAGTGTTCTGAGCCACGATTCTCCTTGAAAACTAGTCTCTTGTTTCGGGGCCCAGCGCTACTGCGCGACCTGGGTGATTTCGAAGGTCTTGGGCTGCTGGGCAGCATGCGGGTGCTCGGCTCCGCGGTAGACCTTGAGCTTGCCCAGCTGCTGAGCAGCCAGGGAGTTCTTGGGAAGCATGCCCCTGATGGCCTTCTCAACTGCCTGAACCGGGTTCTTTTCCAACAGTTCGGCGTAGCTGACGGACCTCAGACCACCCGGGAAACCGGAGTGGCGGTAGGCGCGCTTCTTTTCGAGCTTGGCGCCGGTGAGGGCAACCTTCTCGGCGTTGATGATGACGACGAAGTCACCCATGTCCATATGAGCTGCATAGGTGGCCTTGTGCTTGCCGCGCAGCAGGGTTGCGGTCTGGCTGGCGAGTCGGCCCAGCACGATGTCAGTGGCGTCGATGACGTGCCACTGGCGATCTGCGTCGCCGGGCTTCGGAGTGTACGTACGCACGTTTATTGCCTTCGTTTCCTTGGATACTGGTCAAGCGTTCCACCTGCGGTAGCTGTGAGATCCACCAGCAGGGAAGAGCACTGTGTTATCGATGCGCTGTACCAGTTCTTCAGGTGAGGTCTGAATCTAACCGGCCATCCATCAGCTGCCTGCAGTCTCCACAGACCAGGGCCCTGCAACTGGGCCGTCACGCGGAAAAAGTTGTGTCAGGCATAGGACATGCACAACAGCAGCCTACTTTACCGTATGCGCGGCCCGGCACCAAAAGCCGCGATACCGGGCCTTTACTGCTCCCCTGTCCTGGGCCCCCAGGCGCCCAGGCGCCTCAGGATCTCTGCAGGTCTTCGGGACGACGCCGCGCGCGGGTGGTTTCGGCACGCAGGCCCAGCTGGTCGTCTTCCGGGTAGGCCACCTGTTCCAACACCAGCGGGTGCGGTGCGGCCATGCGGGTCCGATGGTCTCGGATCGGCTCCGCGATCCGACGTTCCACCCATCCCGGAGCTTCCTCCCCATCGCCGACCCGCAGGACCGCGCCGATGAGGGTGCGCACCATGTTGTGGCAGAACGCGTCGGCTTGGAGGCTGGCCACTAATGTGCCGTCCTCGGCCCGGGTAAAGGTAAATGCTTCCAGGGTCCGAATGGTGGTGGCGAAGTTCTTGGGCCGGCAATAGGACAGGAAATCATGTCGGCCGAGGGCAACCTGCGCCTCGGCGTTCAGGAGCCCCGGGTCCAGCTCCCGCGGATGCCATAACGTCGTGGACCGGGTGAGTGGATCCCACCGATGCTGCCCGTCGGCGATGCGGTAGCTGTATCGGCGCCACAGTGCGGAGAATCGGGCGTCAAAACCATCGGCTGCGGCCCTCGCCTCGTGGACGAAGACCTCTCCCCCGATGCGGGACGTGACACCGCGGACGCGTCGCAGCAGCGCCTCGTCTTCGGTCAGGTTCTTTCCGCGGGGCAGGGCCCGGTATTCGGCTTCGGTCAGATCAAAATGGGCGACTTGTCCCCTGGCGTGGACTCCCGCATCCGTCCGGCCGGCGACCGTGGTGCGGACGGCACGCCGAAAGAGCAGCCCCAGAGCCTCCTCAAGGCTCCCCTGGACCGTACGCCGCCCCGGTTGGGTGGCCCAGCCGGAGAAACCAGAGCCGTCATAGGCCAAGCGCAGGCGGATGCGCACGGTCGCGGGTTCCACGGTGTTGGCCCCGGCCACGCCGCTTCCAGCGTCGGGCACACGTCCGCTGGCGGTGTCGAGGGGGAAGTCCATGAACCGAGTCTAGAAGCGGTGCACGCTGTGGCGCCATTTGGGTGGGGCACGCCGCTCACGACGAAGGGGCCGGGACCATCCCGTGGGATGGTCCCGGCCCCTTCTGAAGAGGAGTCGGCTTAGGGCCTAACCTTACTTATCGTCGGATGCCTCGGTGGCTTCCGCCGGAGCCTCGGTCTCGGCGACCTCGGGCTCGGCAACCGGAGCGGACGTCTCGGCAGCCTTGGTGGCTTCCTTCACGACGGCCTGCTTCGGGGAAACGGGCTCGAGTACCAGTTCGATGACAGCCATGGGGGCGTTGTCGCCCTTGCGGTTGCCGATCTTGGTGATGCGGGTGTAGCCACCTTCACGCTCGGCCATGGCCGGGGCGATGTTGGTGAACAGCTCGTGCACCACTGACTTGTTGGTCCGGTTGCGCGAGGCAATAGCCGCCTGGACGCGACGACGCGAGGACAGGTCTCCGCGCTTCGCGAAGGTGATCAGGCGCTCGGCGTAGGGACGCAGGCGCTTGGCCTTCGTCACCGTCGTCGTGACCGACTTGTGCTCGAAGAGCTGGGTCGACAGGTTCGCCAGCATGAGGCGCTCGTGGGCTGCTCCGCCTCCGAGGCGCTTTCCCTTAGGTGGGGTAGGCATTGTTTTTTCTCCTAGATGGAGCCCGCCGCCCCGCGCAACGGCGCGGGCCTTGGGGCAAAGTACATTACTTTGAAGGCGGCCTTAGGCCTCTTCGTCACCGAATTCGGCGTCGTCCTCGTCACTGGCGGCTACACGCGCGGCCAGATCAAACCC
This sequence comes from Arthrobacter rhombi, assembly GCF_900163545.1. GTDB lineage: Bacteria > Actinomycetota > Actinomycetes > Actinomycetales > Micrococcaceae > Arthrobacter_H > Arthrobacter_H rhombi_A. The sequence continues at coordinate 58,975 of NZ_FUHW01000044.1, read as the reverse complement.
TGGAGGTGAATCCTTCAGGGACAGACCCAGCTCGATCAGCTTGGCCTTGACCTCGTCGATGGACTTGGCACCGAAGTTCCGGATGTCCATCAGGTCGGCCTCGGAGCGAGCAACCAGCTCGCCTACCGTGTGGATTCCCTCGCGCTTGAGGCAGTTGTACGACCGGACGGTCAGCTCGAGATCTTCGATCGGCAGAGCCATGTCGGCGGCGAGTGCGGCGTCCGTCGGGGACGGGCCGATCTCGATGCCTTCGGCGGCCGAGTTCAGCTCGCGGGCGAGTCCGAACAGTTCAACCAGGGTCGTACCTGCCGAAGCGACGGCGTCGCGGGGCAGGATGGAGTCCTTGGTCTCGACGTCGACAATGAGCTTGTCGAAGTCGGTGCGCTGCTCGACACGAGTGGCCTCCACACGGAAGGTCACCTTCAGAACGGGTGAGTAGATGGAGTCGACCGGAATACGGCCGATCTCGGCATCAAGGCTCTTGTTCTGAGCCGCCGAAACGTAGCCGCGGCCACGCTCGATCGTGAGTTCCATATCGAACTTGCCCTTCGCGTTCAACGTCGCGATGTGCAGATCCGGGTTGTGGAACTCGACGCCGGCCGGCGGGGTGATATCCGCGGCCGTGACGACGCCGGGGCCCTGCTTGCGCAGGTAGGCGACGACTGGTTCGTCATGCTCTGAGGACACAGCAAGGTTCTTGATGTTCAGGATCAGTTCGGTGACGTCTTCCTTCACACCCTGAACGGTGGTGAACTCGTGCAGCACGCCGTCGATGCGAACACTGGTGACAGCTGCACCAGGGATCGAGGACAGCAGCGTGCGGCGCAGCGAGTTGCCCAGGGTGTAGCCGAAACCCGGCTCCAAGGGCTCAATCGTGAACCGTGAACGGTTCGGGGCAACTACTTCTTCGGTAAGGGTGGGGCGCTGTGCAATAAGCACTTACATTTCCTTTCAGCGAGCATCCGCTATATGACGCAACACATGTGGGTGGAAACGACGTCTGCCGTCAGGCGTCCGTCTAGATCGGGCGAATGATCCGCAGTTGGCGCGCGCCGCCGTCGTCCCCGGAATATACGGAGACGACGGCGGCACAGGCCTATAACTGGGTCAAACTAGACGCGGCGGCGCTTCGACGGGCGGCAACCGTTATGGGCGCTCGGGGAAACATCCTGGATGGATCCCACTTCGAGGCCGGTGGCCTGCAGTGAGCGGATGGCGGTTTCGCGACCCGAACCCGGTCCCTTTACGAACACGTCGACCTTCTTCATGCCGTGTTCCTGGGCACGCTTGGCGGCCGACTCGGCTGCCATCTGCGCGGCGTACGGGGTCGACTTGCGTGAACCCTTGAATCCGACCTCTCCGGCCGAGGCCCACGAGATGACGGCACCGGTCGGGTCCGTGATGGACACGATGGTGTTGTTGAAGGTGCTCTTGATGTGCGCCTGACCAAGCGCGATGTTCTTCTTGTCCTTGCGACGCGGCTTGCGGACCGCTCCACGAGTCTTTGGGGGCATTGCTAACTCCTACGAAGTATTTGGCTGGGACCGCTGTTTAGCGGGTCTTCTTCTTACCGGCGACGGTGCGCTTCGGGCCCTTGCGGGTGCGAGCGTTGGTCTTGGTGCGCTGTCCGCGGACCGGCAGGCCCTTGCGGTGGCGAATGCCCTCGTAGGAGCCGATCTCTACCTTGCGGCGGATGTCGGCCGAAACTTCGCGGCGGAGATCGCCCTCGACCTTGAAGTTGCCCTCAACGTAGTCGCGCAGCTGCAGGAGCTGGTCGTCACTGAGGTCCTTCACACGAGTTTCCGGGGTGATCCCGGTCTCGGCAATAGTTTGTTCTGCACGGGTTCTACCCACGCCGTAGATGTATGTCAGCGCAATGACAACACGCTTTTCGCGCGGGATGTCTACGCCTGCAAGACGAGCCATATTGGTGTCTTCCTTACATGATTTTCGGAGGTCTGGAGGCAGCACATCCCGTTTCCAGGTCCCCGGCCTCCGTGCCCGGGGGTATGCGTCCCGCGTAATGGACGCCGTACTGCCGATATTCGATTACTACGCGCAGGTTGAGATTCCCGAAGGAGACTTAGCCCTGACGCTGCTTGTGGCGTGGATTTGCGCAGATCACCATGACCCGCCCATTACGGCGAATCACCTTGCACTGCTCGCAGATCGGCTTCACGCTAGGGTGAACCTTCACGGTATTTCCTTTGCGGTTGCGGTTTCAGTGGAACGATAACGACCTTCGCTCCCCCGGAAGACCGGGAGGACGGAAGTCCCTACTTGTAGCGGTAGACGATGCGTCCGCGATTGAGGTCGTACGGGCTGAGTTCCACCACTACGCGATCCTCAGGAAGGATTCGAATGTAGTGCTGACGCATCTTTCCCGAGATAGTGGCAAGTACCACGTGTCCATTCGGCAGCTCAACGCGGAACATCGCGTTGGGCAGTGCTTCTGACACGGCGCCTTCTACCTCGATGACACCCTCTTTCTTGGCCATATCCTCCGCTAACGTTTGTGCCGGTCGCTGACGCTTCCGACGTGTATGTTCGTGGCTGACGAGCGCCCGTGCCCGACAGCAGCATAAGACCGCGTGTTTTTTGGGCACAAACGTAGAGACAACCAACAAATAATCCTACGCTCTGGAACCCAATATGCGAAATCCCCGGTTTGATCACCGCGCACCTGCCGGAAGAGTGATAGTGCCCCTCGACGGGGACCCTTCTTCTGCCGCGGCACCTAGTCCTGGAGCGGTGCCGGGGTGATCCCGAAGGGTGCCAGGCCGGCCGCACCGCCGTCGTGCGCCGATAGTACCCAGATCCCTCCCAGGTGTACCGCCACCGAATGCTCCCACTGCGAGGCTCTCGACCCGTCGGTGGTCACGACCGTCCAGTCATCATCCAACGTGCGGGTTTCGATGCCCCCGCGGACCAACATCGGCTCAATGGCCAGGCACATGCCCGGCTTTACCCGTGCGCCGCGGTCCCCGGACCGGTAGTTGAGCACGTCCGGGGCCTGGTGCATCTCCGTGCCAATGCCGTGGCCGACATAATCCTCCAGAATCCCCAACGGCTCACCTTCGACGGAACTGACGTAGTCGTCGATGGCTTCTCCGATGGCGCCAACGAATCGTGCGTTGGCCAGGGCGGCGATTCCCCGCCACATGGCTTGCTCGGTGACATCGGAGAGCCGCTGGTCGGCGGGGTCAGGAGTACCCACCAAAATGGTCCGCGCGGAGTCTGAATGCCAGCCATCGATGATGGCCCCACCATCAATTTTCAGAACGTCCCCATCGGCGAGTACGTAGTCGGAGGGGAACCCGTGAACGACCTGATCGTTCACCGAAGCGCAGATCGTGGCAGGGAACCCATAGTAGCCCTTGAAGTTCGAGGTGGCCCCGTGACGTTCCAGCACCCCTTCGAAGAGCGCATCGAGTTCTGCCGTCGTGGTCCCGATACGTGCGGCGTCAACCACGGTGTCCAACGCTTCGGCCAGCACCAGTCCGGCTTCTCTCATTTTACGGATCTGTGCGTTGGACTTGTACTCGATCTTGGGCTGGCCGAATGCCATGCGGTGTTCCTTTGTTTCGTTGTTCATCTGCGGGGTGCTTCTCGGTAAACACCCCTGAAATGCCGCGACGGCCGCCCCACGCGAGAGATCACGTGGAGCGGCCGTCGGTTCAGGCCGGTGACGTTAGGACGCGTCGCCTTCGAGGGCGCTCATCACACGGTGGGTGACCTCGTCGATGTCGCCCAGCCCGTCGACGTGGCGGACGATACCCCGTTCGAGGTAACGGTCCACGACGACCTGGGTCTGCTTTTCGTAGACATCTAGGCGGTGCCGGATGACTTCCTCGGTGTCGTCTGCCCGGCCTTCGACCTCGGCTCGCTTGAGCAAGCGGGCCACCAGCTCATCGGAGTCGGCGGTCAACTGCAGGACGATATCCAACGAGGTCTTGTTTTCCTCTAGGATCGCGTCGAGTTCGTCGACCTGGGCCGAGGTGCGCGGGTAACCGTCCAAGAGGAAACCTTCGGCCACGTCATCCTGCTTGAGACGGTCACGCACCATGCGGTTGGTGACCGAATCGGGGACATAGTCTCCGGCGTCCATGTATTGCTTGGCTTCGATCCCCAACGGGGTTCCGCCCTTGACGTTGGCACGGAAGATGTAGCCCGTGGAGATCGCAACGATCCCCAGCTGCTCCGTAATACGTGCTGCCTGCGTTCCTTTGCCCGAACCAGGCGGGCCAATGATCAAAAGTCTGGTCATCGCAGAAGTCCTTCGTAGTGTCGCTGTTGCATCTGGGCGTTGATTTGCTTAACCGTTTCCAGTCCCACACCAACCATGATGAGGACCGAGACGCCGCCGAACGGGAAGTTCTGATCGGCCTTGATCAGGACGAAGGCGATCAATGGCGTCAGTGCGATCAGGCCAAGATAGATGGCTCCGGGGAACGTGATGCGGCTGAGCACGTAGGACAGGTAGTCCGCCGTGGGCTTGCCGGCACGGATACCCGGAATGAATCCACCGTACTTCTTCATATTGTCCGAGACCTCGATCGGGTTGAACGTGATCGCGACGTAGAAGTAGGTGAAGAATATGGTCAGCAGCAGGTAGACGAGCATGTACAACGGGCTGCTACCGCTGAAGTTGGTTTGGATCCAGGCGGCCCAGCCGGGCAGCGAACCATCGGGGTTCATATTGAACTGGATGAGCATCTGCGGCAGCGCCAACATTGATGACGAGAAGATCACCGGGATCACGCCGGCCATGTTGACCTTGATCGGGATGTAGGTGGAGCTGCCCCCGACGGTGCGTCGACCCACCATGCGCTTGGCATACTGCACCGGCACACGACGCTGGGACAGCTCGACGAAGACGACCAAGGCCACGACGCACAGCCCGATGATGATGACTCCGGTGAAGACGCCCCACCCCTGGGTGCTGGCGATGGAGCCCATCGAGGAGGGGAAGCCCGAAGCGATCGACACGAAGATCAGGATGGACATGCCGTTGCCAACACCCTTTTCGGTGACGAGTTCGCCGAGCCACATGATCATGCCTGTGCCGGCGGTCAAGACGATCACCATGAGCAGGATGTGCACAATGCTCTGATCGGGAATGATCGGCAACTGGCAGCCTTGGAAGAGGTTTCCGCTGCGGGCCAACGACACCAGGGTGGTGGCCTGCAGGAGTCCGAGGGCGATCGTGAGATAGCGGGTGTACTGCGTCAGGGTCGCTTGACCGGCCGCGCCTTCCTTATGAAGGTCTTCGAACCGGGGAATGACCACGCGCAGCAGCTGCACGATGATGGAAGCGGTGATGTAGGGCATGATCCCGAGGGCGAAGATCGAGACCTGCAACAGGGCGCCGCCACTGAAGAGGTTGACGAACTGGTAGAGCCCACCGGAAGTATCGCCCATTTCAAGGCATTGTTGGACGTTGCCGTAGTCGACCCCTGGCGCGGGAATGTAGACGCCGAGACGGTAGATGGCAATGATGCTGAGCGTGAACAGCAACTTACGTCGCAGGTCAGGCGTCCGGAAGACCCGGGCAATGGCGCTGAGCAAGCGTCCTCCTGAAAGGTGTGGTTTCGGCCTGATGCCGTAATGGACTTCTGAGAGTCTACCGGTTCTCGGGACTGTTCGAAGCAGTGGGACGGCCGGTGCCACCGTGAAGTGGCCCCGGAACTAGGTGCCCGGCAGGTGGTGGGGTTCTCCCATCGTTCCGTGGGGCGGGATGCGAAAGGTCCCCAGCGCGCCGGGACCTGCCCGGGCGTTGGGGACCTTTCAGCTGTGCCGTGCTTTCATCGGGACCTTAGAGCGAGGTCACCGAGCCGCCGGCGGCAGCGATCTTGTCCGCGGCTGACGCCGAGAAGGCGTCGGCCTTGACGTTCACCTTGACGGTGATGTCGCCGGAACCCAGGACCTTGACGGGCTGGTTCTTACGAACCGCACCCTTCTCGACCAGGTTGTCGACGGTGATGTCGCCGCCTTCGGGGAACAGCTCCGAGATCTTGTCCAGGTTCACGACCTGGTACTCGATACGGAACGGGTTCTTGAAGCCGCGCAGCTTCGGCAGGCGCATATGCAGCGGCAGCTGCCCGCCTGCGAAGCCAGCCTTGACCTGGTAGCGGGCCTTGGTGCCCTTCATGCCACGGCCTGCGGTCTTGCCCTTGGACGCTTCACCGCGACCCACACGGGTCTTGCTGGTCTTAGCGCCTTCGGCGGGACGCAGGTGGTGTACCTTCAGTGACTTTTCGTTACTGGCCATGATTACTTCGCCTCCTCAACCGTTACGAGGTGCTGAACCTTGTTGACCATACCGACGGTCACGGCATCGGCGTCACGCACCACTGTGTGGTGCATACGCTTCAGGCCGAGTGACCGCAAGGTGTCACGCTGGTTCTGCTTGCCGCCAATGACGGACTTGGTCTGGGTGATTACCAGCTTCGCGTTGCTCGCGACAATGTTCTTCGCCACAGCTTACGCACCTGCCTTCTGGTTGAGCGTGCGCAGCATCTGGGCCGGCACGACTTCGTCCATCGGCAGTCCACGGCGCGCAGCAACTGCGGCCGGCTCCTCCAGGGCCTTCAACGCCGCGACGGTGCCGCGAACAATGTTGATCTGGTTGGCGGAGCCCATGGACTTCGACAGAACGTCATGGATACCAGCGCACTCGAGCACGGCACGCACCGGACCACCGGCGATAACGCCGGTACCCGGAGCAGCCGGACGCAAGAGCACAACGCCAGCGGCGGCTTCACCCAGCACCAGGTGCGGGATGGTGGTGCCGACGCGGGGAACGCGGAAGAACGACTTCTTGGCTTCTTCAACGCCCTTGGCGATGGCCGCGGGAACTTCCTTGGCCTTGCCGTATCCGACGCCGACCATGCCGTTGCCGTCGCCCACCACAACAAGTGCGGTGAAGCTGAAGCGGCGGCCGCCCTTGACGACCTTGGACACGCGGTTGATAGCTACCACGCGCTCAAGGAACTTGTCCTTGTCATCGTTGCGGCTGTCCTTGGAATCGCGGCCGCGGCCACGTCCCTCGCCACGGCCACGGCTTTCGCCACGACCGCCCTTTTCGCCGCTCTTTTCGTTGCGACGACCGGCGGAGGTGTTCTCCGTCGTGGTCGTAGCTGCCTCAGTGGTTTCCGACACCTGAGTTTCCTTCTCGTTAGTAGCTTCGCTCACAGTGCCAGCCCACCTTCCCGCGCGCCGTCCGCTACCGCGGCCACTCGGCCGTGGTACCTATTGCCTCCGCGGTCAAAGACCACGGTATCGATGCCTGCGGCCTTGGCACGCTCAGCGATCAGTTCGCCGACGCGCTTGGCCTTGGCGGTTTTGTCACCGTCGAAGGAACGAAGGTCCGCTTCCATGGTGGACCCGGATGCCATCGTGACGCCCTGGCTGTCATCGACAACCTGGACGAAGATGTGGCGAGCCGAACGGTTGACCACCAGGCGCGGGCGCAGGCCCGAACCGGTGACGCGCTTGCGGACGCGCAGATGGCGACGGCTGCGAGCTGCGGCCTTGCTCTTACCCTTAATTGAAAGAGCCATGTTTACTTACCAGCCTTTCCGACCTTGCGGCGGATAACTTCGCCTTCATAGCGGATGCCCTTGCCCTTATAGGGATCCGGCCGACGGAGCTTGCGGATGTTGGCTGCAACTTCGCCAACCTGCTGCTTGTTGATGCCGGAGACAATCACCTTGTTGTTGCCCTCAACGGCGAGCGTGATGCCCTCCGGAGCTTCAACGGGGACCGGGTGCGAGAAACCCAGAGCGAACTCCAGGTTGCTGCCCTTGGCCAGCACGCGGTAACCGGTGCCGTGGATTTCCAGCTTCTTGGAGTAGCCGTCGGTGACCCCGGTGATCATGTTGGAGATCATCGTGCGGGTCAGGCCATGCAACGAACGCGATTCGCGCTCGTTATCCGGACGCGACACCGTGAGGACATTGTCCTCCAGGGCAACCGTGATCGGGGAGACAACGGTGAAGTTGAGCTCGCCCTTGGCGCCCTTGACGGCAATCTCGGATCCGTTGACCTTCAGGTCGACGCCGGCAGGGATAGTGATTGGAAGTCGTCCAATACGTGACATGGTGCTTCTCCCTTCCCGTTACCAGACGTAGGCGAGGACTTCCCCACCTACACCCTTCTTGGCTGCCTGGCGGTCCGTCAGGAGACCCGAGGACGTGGACAGAATGGCGATGCCGAGTCCACCAAGGACATGCGGCAAGTTGGTGGACTTCGCGTAAACGCGGAGGCCCGGCTTGGAAATACGGCGGACGCCAGCGATGGAACGCTCACGGCTCGGACCGAACTTCAGGTTGATGGTCAGGTTTTTGCCTACCTCGGCGGCCTCTTCGACGAAGTCGCCGATGTAGCCTTCCGCCTTGAGGATCTGGGCAACGCGCACCTTCAGTTTTGAAGACGGCATGGACACGGTGTCGTGGTATGCCGAGTTCGCGTTGCGCAGACGAGTCAGCATGTCTGCGACAGGATCTGTCATTGTCATTTGGGCTGAGGCCCTTCCTCGCTACGGTTTCCGCTCCCGCGGACCTGCAACGTAGTTGATCTAGTTATCGTCGGTCCTGAACGGGAAGCCCAACGCCTTGAGGAGCGCGCGGCCTTCTTCGTCGGTCTTGGCGGTGGTCACCACAGTGATGTCCATGCCGCGGACCCGGTCAACCTTGTCCTGGTCGATTTCGTGGAACATTGCCTGTTCCGTGAGACCGAAGGTGTAGTTGCCGTTTCCGTCGAACTGCTTGCCGTTCAGACCGCGGAAGTCGCGGATACGCGGCAGAGCCAAGGTGACCAGGCGGTCAACGAATTCCCACATGCGATCGTTGCGCAGCGTGGCGTGGGTGCCAATCGGCATTCCCTCGCGCAGCTTGAACTGTGCGATCGACTTGCGGGCCTTGGTCACGAGCGGCTTCTGGCCGGTGATGGCCGTCAGGTCGCGAACAGCGCCTTCGATGAGCTTGGAATCCTTGGCTGCCTCGCCGACACCCATGTTCACAACGACCTTGACCAGGTTCGGGACCTGCATCACGTTCGTGTAGCTGAACTCGGTCTGCAGAGCTTCGCGGACCTCGGAGCGGTACTTCGCCTTCAGGCGCGGCTGAACCTTTACTGCTGTTTCAGTCATTAGAGTGCCTTTCCGGAAGCCTTGGCGTAACGAACACGCACAGTCTTCTTCACGCCATTCGTTTCCACGGTTTCTTCGCGGAAGCCAACGCGGGTCGGCTTCTTCGACTCGGGGTCAATGACCGCGACGTTCGAAACGTGGAGGGGAGCCTCAACGACCTCAATGCCGCCCGTGGAGGCGCCGCTTTCGGTCTGGCCGGCCCGAGTGTGCTTGGTGACGCGGTTGATGCCCTCGACGAGCACGCGGTTCGCCTCGGGGAACACCTTCAGGACCTTGCCCTGCTTGCCGCGGTCTCCACCGCGATCGGCCTTGGCGCCGGTGATGACCTGAACCAGGTCACCCTTCTTGATTTTTGCGCCCATGGTTACAGCACCTCCGGAGCCAGCGAAACGATCTTCATGAACTTCTTATCGCGAAGTTCACGCCCGACGGGACCGAAGATACGGGTACCCCGCGGCTCGGTGTCCGCCTTGAGGATGACCGCTGCGTTCTCGTCGAACTTGATGTACGAACCGTCGACGCGGCGACGTTCCTTCTTCGTGCGGACGATGACGGCCTTAACCACATCGCCCTTCTTGACGTTGCCGCCAGGGATTGCATCCTTGACGGTGGCGACAATAGTGTCGCCGATGCCTGCGTAGCGACGTCCGGATCCACCGAGAACACGGATGGTAAGGATTTCCTTAGCACCGGTGTTGTCAGCCACCTTGAGTCGCGACTCCTGCTGAATCACTTTCAACTCCTGTCGTCTCGCCGGTTCTCCTAGGGAGCCTTGCGGAACGGATATGGTCCATCTGCGACGCTCGCTTACCCCCATCTCCAACACAGGCAGGATTCACGGGGAATCCGATGCTGCTGGGGAAATCGGGCCGAGGCGAAATGCCGCAGAGCCGTGCCGCGCACCGAGCCCGGATCAGACCGGGCCGCGCACGAATGCCTGCCATGAAGGTGGATAGTCCTCGCAACAGAGCGCACAGGCTGTCGAGTCTACGCCAGAGGTGCACTGAGGACCAAACCCGTGATATGGGGGCCACGCAAGCGGCCTCTTAACAAAAGCACGACGCCGGTGCGCTCCCCTCTCGGGGCGCTCACCGGCGTCGTGCTTTAGATCCCTGCGGACCGGGAGGAGGCTACTTGGCCTTCTCCACGATCTCGACCAGGCGCCAGTTCTTGTCCTTGGACAAGGGGCGGGTCTCAGCGATGATCACCAAGTCGCCGATGCCGGCGGTGTTGGCTTCGTCGTGAGCCTTGATCTTCTTATTACGACGCATGACCTTGCCGTACAAGGCGTGCTTCACACGGTCCTCGACGTCAACGACGATGGTCTTCTGCATCTTGTCGGAAACCACGTACCCGCGGAGGGTTTTGCGGTAACCGCGAGCTTCTGCTGCTTCAGCCACTGCGTTCTCCTTCTCGCTCATTACTTGGCTTCCTCAGGTGCATCGGCCGGCTCGGCCGTCTTCGAGGACTTCTTGGCCTTCTTATCGGCCTTGACTTCCTCGACGGGGGTCGAAACCTCCGCACGAATTCCGAGCTCACGCTCGCGCATCACGGTGTAGATGCGTGCGATATCGCGCTTGACCGACTTCAGACGACCATGCGACTCGAGCTGACCGGTGGCGGACTGGAAACGAAGGTTGAACAACTCTTCCTTCGCCTTTTTCAGTTCCTCGACCAGACGGGCGTTATCGTAGCCATCCAGCTGTTCGGTGGCGAGATCCTTGGATCCGATTGCCATACCTATTCACCACCCTCACGACGCACGATGCGTGCCTTCAGCGGCAGCTTGTGGATCGCCAGGCGCAGGGCCTCGCGAGCTACCTCATCGGTAACACCGGAGAGTTCGAAGAGAACCCGTCCCGGCTTGACGTTTGCAACCCACCACTCAGGTGAACCCTTACCGGAACCCATACGGGTTTCGGCAGGCTTCTTGGTCAGCGGGCGGTCCGGATAAATGTTGATCCAGACCTTACCGCCACGCTTGATGTGACGGGTCATGGCAATACGGGCAGCTTCGATCTGACGGTTGGTCACGTAGGCCGGTGTTAAGGCCTGGATTCCGTAGTCACCGAAGGAGACCGTGGTGCCGCCGCTAGCCATGCCCGAACGATCCGGGTGGTGCTGCTTGCGGAACTTTACTCGGCGTGGGATCAGCATTTAAGCCTGTCCTCCTTCTGCGGACGCCGGAGCCTGAGCCGCCGGAGCAGCTTCGGTTGCCGGAGCGCCGGTATTGCGGTCGTTACGACGACGGCGATCTCCACCCGGTCCACCCGGACGTCCACCGCCACGCTCGCCACGGCCACGGGCCGGGGCAGCAGCGTTCTGTGCAGCAAGTTCCTTGCTGGTCAGGTCGCCCTTGTAGATCCAGACCTTCACGCCAATGCGGCCGAAGGTGGTCTTCGCTTCGAACTTGCCGTAGTCGATGTTCGCGCGCAGGGTGTGCAGCGGCACACGACCTTCGCGGTAGAACTCCTTGCGGGACATTTCCGCACCGCCCAGACGGCCAGCGCACTGGACACGGATGCCCTTGGCGCCTGACCGCATGGCGGACTGCATGGCCTTCTTCATCGCACGGCGGAAAGCCACGCGTGAAGCAAGCTGTTCGGCGATGCCCTGGGCAACCAGCTGAGCTTCGATCTCGGGGTTCTTGACCTCGAGGATGTTCAGCTGAACCTGCTTGCCGGTGAGCTTCTCCAGCTCGCCGCGGATGCGATCGGCTTCGGCGCCGCGGCGGCCGATGACGATGCCCGGGCGGGCGGTGTGGATGTCAACGCGGACACGATCGCGGGTGCGCTCGATCTCCACCTTGGCGATGCCGGCACGGTCCATGCCGGTGGTCATGAGCTCGCGGATCTTGACGTCCTCGCGGACGAAATCCTTGTAGCGCTGACCCGGCTTGTTACCGTCGGCGAACCAGTGCGACACGTGGTCCGTGGTGATGCCGAGACGGAACCCGTTTGGGTTGATCTTCTGTCCCATTTACTTTTCCCCACCCTTCTCCGGGCTTGAAACAACCACGGTGATGTGGCTGGTGCGCTTGTTGATGCGGTAGGCGCGGCCCTGGGCCCGCGGCTGGAACCGCTTCATCGTCGCACCTTCGTCAACGAAGGCTTCGCTGATGAACAGCTCGTCCTCGTTGAACGCAACACCATCACGGTCGGCGGCGACACGGGCGTTTGCCACGGCCGACGCAACTACCTTGAGTACCGGCTCCGAAGCACCCTGCTGGGCAAACTTCAGAATCGCCAGAGCCTCATTCGCCTGCTTGCCACGAACAAGGTCGACGACGCGCCGGGCCTTCATAGGCGTTACGCGGATATGGCGCGCAATTGCCTTGGCTTCCATTGCTTTCCTTCTCTCGTCTATCAAAGGGATGCTCAGCGCTCAATAACCCTTGCGGGTTAGCGGCGCTTACCCTTCCTGTCGTCCTTTACGTGGCTGCGGAATGTCCGCGTCGAGGCGAATTCGCCGAGCTTGTGCCCGACCATCGACTCAGTGACAAACACGGGAATGTGCTTGCGTCCGTCGTGTACGGCGATCGTGTGCCCGAGCATGTCGGGGATGATCATCGAACGGCGGGACCACGTCTTGATGACGTTCTTGGTGCCCTTTTCGTTCTCAGCAGCTACCTTCACAAAAAGGTGCTGATCGACGAAGGGGCCTTTCTTCAGGCTGCGTGGCATGTCTCCAGGCTCCTATCGCTTGTTCTTGCCAGTACGACGACGACGCACAATGAGCTTGTCGCTTTCCTTGTTCGGACGGCGGGTACGGCCTTCCGGCTTGCCGTTCGGGTTGACCGGGTGACGACCGCCACTGGTCTTGCCCTCACCACCACCGTGCGGGTGGTCGATCGGGTTCATAACCACACCACGCACGGTCGGGCGAACTCCCTTCCAGCGCATGCGGCCGGCCTTGCCCCAGTTGATGTTCGACTGTTCGGCGTTGCCGACATAGCCGACCGTCGCACGGCAGCGAACGTCCACGTTCCGGATTTCGCCGGAAGGCAGGCGGAGCTGCGCGAAGCGGCCCTCACGGGCAACCAGCTGGACCGAAGCGCCAGCCGAACGTGCCATCTTGGCACCCCCGCCTGGACGCAACTCCACTGCGTGGAGCACGGTACCGACCGGAACGTTGCGCAGCGGCAGGTTGTTGCCCGGCTTGATGTCGGCGTTCGGGCCGGCTTCAACCGAGTCTCCCTGGGAGAGCTTATTCGGAGCGATGATGTACCGCTTGGTTCCATCAATGTAGTGCAGCAGCGCAATGCGGGCGGTGCGGTTCGGGTCGTACTCGATATGAGCGACCTTGGCCGGCACGCCGTCCTTGTCATGACGACGGAAGTCGATCAGACGGTATTGGCGCTTATGTCCACCACCCTTATGACGGGTAGTGATCTTGCCGGAACTGTTGCGTCCACCGGTCTTGGTGAGCGGGCGGAGCAGCGACTTTTCCGGGGTAGTCCGGGTAATTTCTGCGAAGTCGGCCACGCTCGAGCCACGCTGGCCCGGGGTAGTCGGCTTGTATTTACGGATTGCCATGTTTTATTCCTCGTTAAAGTGGTCTCCGCTTATGAAAGCGGACCGCCGAAGATGTCGATCGTGCCTTCTTTAAGGGAGATGATCGCTCGCTTGGTAGCTTTGCGGGCTCCCCATCCGAAGCGGGTGCGCTTGCGCTTACCTGCACGGTTGATGGTGTTGACGGAGTCAACCTTGACGGAGAAGATGCTCTCCACCGCCAGCTTGATTTCCGTCTTATTCGAGCGCGGGTCGACCAAGAAGGTGTATTTGCCTTCGTCGATCAGGCCGTAGCTCTTTTCCGAAACGACCGGCGCCAGGATGACGTCGTGCGGGGACTTGGAGAAGGTGGCGCTCACTTGGCGTCCTCCTTGTTGACCAGGGCATCGAATGCGGCCTTAGTGAATACCACGTCATCGGCAACCAGAACATCGTAAGTGTTCAACTGGTCGACGTAGAGAGCGTGGACGTCCACGAGGTTGCGCACGGAGAGTGCTGCAACATCATTGGCGCGGTCGATGACTACGAGCAGGTTCTTGCGCTCGGTGAGAGCGCGCAGGGTGGCCAGTGCTTCCTTGGTGGACGGCGTGGTGCCGGCAACCAAGTTCTCGATCACGTGAACGCGATCGTGACGGGCACGGTCCGAGAGGGCTCCGCGCAGGGCGGCGACCTTCATCTTCTTGGGGGTGCGCTGCGAGTAATCGCGAGGCGTCGGTCCGTGGACGATGCCACCACCGGTCATCTGAGGTGCACGGATGGAGCCCTGACGAGCCCGGCCGGTGCCCTTCTGCTTGAACGGCTTCCGACCTGCACCTGAAACCTCGGCGCGGGTCTTGGTCTTGTGCGTACCCTGACGGGCGGCAGCAAGCTGACCTACGACGACTTGGTGCAGCAGCGGAATGTTGGTCTGGACATCGAAGATCTTGCCCGGGAGCTCGACCTTGAGTGCTGTGTTAGCCATTTGCTTATGCTCCCTTCACGGCGGTGCGCACGAGGACGACCCGGCCGCGGGCGCCGGGAACGGCACCCTTGATCAACAGGAGGTTCTTCTCGGCGTCGACTCCGTGAACCGTGAGGTTCATCGTGGTCACGCGCTCGTTGCCCATGCGGCCAGCCATGCGCTGTCCCTGGAAAACGCGGCCGGGCGTGGATGCCCCGCCGATGGAACCGGGCTTGCGGTGGTTCTTATGTGCACCGTGCGAGGCACTGGCACCGTGGAAACCGTGGCGCTTCATGACGCCGGCGAAGCCCTTGCCCTTGGAGGTGCCCACGACGTCGACCTTCTGGCCGGATTCGAAGACGTCCACGGCCAGTTCCTGGCCCAGGCTGTACGTATCGGCATCCGCGGTGCGCAGCTCAACAACGTGGCGACGCGGGGTGACCCCTGCGGCCTCGAAGTGGCCGGCCAACGGCTTGGTGACCTTACGCGGGTCGATCTGGCCGTAGCCGATCTGAACCGCTGAGTAGCCATCCCGTTCCGCATTGCGGAGCTGGGTGACGACGTTGGAATCTACCTGCACGACAGTGACGGGGATGAGGTTGTGGCTCTCATCCCAGACCTGGGTCATGCCGAGCTTCGTGCCCAGCAGGCCCTTTACATTACGGGTTGCGGTCATAGTTTCTCAGCACCTCCCCTAAAGCTTGATTTCGATGTTGACGTCCGCCGGCAGGTCGAGACGCATCAGCGAATCAACAGCCTTCGGGGTCGGATCGACAATGTCGATCAGACGCTTATGCGTGCGCATTTCGAAGTGCTCACGGCTGTCCTTGTACTTGTGGGGCGAACGGATCACGCAGTACACGTTCTTCTCCGTCGGCAGCGGCACTGGGCCGACTACGGTTGCGCCTGCGCGCGTGACCGTCTCAACGATCTTCCGGGCAGAAACGTCAATGACCTCGTGGTCATACGACTTCAGCCGGATGCGGATTTTTTGTCCCGCCATGGCGTCATGCCTCTTTCTAAGTAGCACTCTCTGTACAGTTACTGTGCACTAACGGGCCCTTGCGGACCGGCACACCTCGCACGGGCTGAATCCGGGTAGACCCGGGTTCCTCACCCCGCCGAAGCTCCGACCCCCGCGGTCGGGCGTGTCGCCTAGATTTGGCTTCACGCTCCACAGGAATGGGGGCGGGTCATATTTGGTCCTCGATGTTTCCGTCGTATCCGCCCCTGCTCCGGGCATTATCCCGGACGGGACGCAATCTCGGTCGAAACCGGCCCCTGCCCCGGTATCGGCGAACCGATCGGCGAGCACAAGGCACAAAGAGGCGCTTGAACAACTTATCCAGTGTGTCAGAAGTTCGCTGGATTTACCAATCAGGCGACGTTGGGGGTCTAGCTCTTCGTCTGGCGGCCGTCTACCTCTTCTGCTGCTCCGGGGCCGGCACGCCCGTTTGTTTTTCCTGCGTGGGAGCCGGTGGCACCGAATCCGGTCCCTCCGGTTCCGGGACGGGAGCCTGCGGCACTTCCTTGTCCTTCCCCAGCCGTTGGAGTCGCCAGATAGCCAGCGCAATCAACCCGGCAGCCAGGAACGCGAGCAGCAGGATCGTGAATCCACGCAGGAACCACAGGATCATCAGTGCAGCGGCAACGGCACCCCACACCACATACAACCGTCGGTTGAGCAGGAGTCCGGCTGCCAGCAGCAGGACATGAGCCAAGAGAAGCCAGGCCTGTCCCCACCCTTGTTCCAGAGCCAGACCGAAGGGTGCCGAGCCGGAGAGCAATACCGCCGAGGCGATCAGTGGGTAGTCGGCGTCCTTGCGTCGACCGGCCCTGATTTCGTAGGCCGCAAGCAGAGCGAACAGGATGACCCAATACTGTGTCATCCAGAACCAGCCGGGTTGCCCGTAGGCCAGATGCCAGGCATGTTGGGCACAACCGGCAATCACCAGGGCGGCGACCTCGCCGCTTCGTTCACGGTGCCTGCGGGGGAATTCCGCGACGGTAGCGACTGCGGCAACGGCAATCATGAAGGTCCCGATGTAGGCCAGTGTCGTTGCTGGTCCTACGGGGCCCTCACGGGACTGCATCACGTTGGCTTCGAAACCGTCAATGAGCAACACAACGATCGCCCCGCCCGTCAAGAAACGAGCATGTAACCAGGACCAGCTGCGCGGTGCGGTGATGAGACCCGATTCATCCCGCGTCTGTGGACGCTGTAACCATCCGGCGGCATAAAGCAGGACGGCCGATGACACCGCCGAGATCATGTACACCTTCGACAGGACCACCCTACTTTCGGGATCCCCGGCCCACTGGGCCAAGGCCAAGGATACCGCCCACGGCAGGAACACGATGGCCCCCGAGAGCAGCAACGGCAGTCCCCTCGTCACCGCGAAGACCACACAACCGGCGGTTGCGGCCAACAAGATCGCCGCAAACCAGAGGTCGCCCCCCGGAACCGTTGCCGGGTTGGAACCTTCAGAGGTGTTTGAGCCGCCGAGGACGACTGCGGCGGCGAAGCCCAAATAGCCGGCCACGGCAATAGCCCTCGCCATCGGATGGGCGCTGTTCTCGGGGCCGGGGCCGGATCGGCCCAGCAATCCAGCCCCTTCCCTTCCTGCCAGGAGCGAGGTGACACGTCGGCGTAGGGCAGTATCGGGAGCCAGCGCTTCGAAACCCATCATGAGCACGGAGAACATGAGCAGCAAGACCAGCAATACCTTTGTGTTCCACAGCGCCTCCGTCAACCAACCACCTTGGCGTAAGGAAATCAGGCCCGAGGGAATGAGCAGCAGCCAGACCCACGCATAGGCAACCACCAGGATCTGCATCCTGGTGACGGCCCGCCACATGCTCGAGGCGGTGTTCGGCGCCGCCACATCGGTGCGCCACTTCAGCAGCCCCACGGACAGCAGACAGAAGTACTGCACCAGAAGCGAGACCATATCCACCCCGGATCCCTGGCCACCATGGATTCCGAAGTACACCAGAGGCCCCAGGAACAGCAGCACGAGGGTCGCGTTCGAAATCGTCGAGCCGTAGGTCGACGGGGTCCCATCGCCCCGCCGACGCATCCAGAGCCGTGCCGTCTGCCCCACGGCTAGGCTGATGGCAAATACAGCCCACCGTACGTGTGCGTCAGCATGTAATTGGTAGGACAGTTCGAGGATCGAGAGGGAGAAGAACAGCTGCGCCGTCACGGCATAAGCCAGTCGTTCCGTCGCCCCGACGGCTCGGAACAAACGCCAGGCAGCGTGAGACAGTGCTGTCAGACACACGGCAAGAACCAGCCACCGGTTCTCGATCTCGAAGCTTGCCAACCAGGTGCCGACGATGACCAGTGGTGCCATGCCCTGGGCGATGAGGCTCTTGCGTCGCGCGGCACGTCCTCTCCCCCTGGAGAGTGTTTCCAAAAGGGTGTTGGAGCCGAGGACGGACAGCACCAGAGCGGCCAGGGCCACGGCTGTCGTCCACGGGTCACTGCCGGACTCCAGCGAGCTCAGTCGGACTTCGGTGACGACCACCACGACCAAGCTGCTCAACATGAAGCCAGCTTCCAACGTCCAGGCCGCCAGTGCGGCGAGGGCCATCCACGAGATCACAAAGATGAGGATGGCGATGATCATGAGGTCTCGGGTCTCAGTTCCCCCTTCGGCCCACCGGCTGGGGTCACCGAAGAACCAGGCAGTCAGGCTCGGTCCCGATGTTGAGGTCGTGACGAGGAATCCGCTGGCGGCCCAGGCGCCGATCGCTGCGAGCCCGATCGGCAGGACGGCGAGGATTCCACGACGAAGCCTGAGGAAATGGCGGCCAACGGCCAGCCGGAGACCGGGGACCGCGCAGGCCAGCCCCACCACCAAGAATGCCACCTGGCGCCACGGTGAGAGCACAACGCCGGGTTCCAGAAGGCCTGCCAGCCCCATGGACAGGGCAATCCATGGAAGGAATTTTCTGCCCCGCACGCTCAGTGCCGCCGAGCTCAGCGCCACCAAGAGGAGCAAGTAGTTGATCGAGGCCCAGCCGGTGGAACCACCGCCGTTGAATGCTTCGTTCAGCACGAGCACCAATGCCGCTGCCCCGGCGAGCAACCCTTGGATTTCGATGCCAACCAGCGCGCGAACTTGCGGGGCCACGAAGCGCCGGTACCGCTCCCCCGCATAGTGCACGGCGACGGCTTGGAGCAGGAGGACGATCCCCAGGGTACGTGCCATCCCCCAGGGGCCAGCACCAAACACGTATGCGAGCAGCACGATGGCTCCGGTGGCACAGACCCGTCCAGCGACCAGATTCAGGGCGCGTTCTGCGGCCGGGCCGAAAATGGTCACCGCCACGTAGTATATGGTGCCCGCGATCAGGAGCAGGCTCAGGTCCTCGGCGCCGAGCGTCTGCCCCAGAAGAATTGCGGCGAGCAGGGTGGCAGGTGCGAGGAAGCGATGGGTCTCGGTGAAGGCCCTGAGATACAAGTTGCCCAGCCAGCCCGGGCGCCCGTAGGCCAACGCCGTGCCAACCGCGGCCAGCACCATGGAGAACATGAAATACCAGAACAGCCCCCGGTTCAGCACCGCACCACCCGACCATGCCGAGGAGACCAAGAAGGTGAGGCTGAGATAGGCCACGACGCGGCTGTCCAGTCTGGCGGCAGCATAAACGAACGCGGCGGTCCCCACGAGCGACGTGACCCACCACGCCGTCACCGGGTCATGCACCACCAGGGCAGAAAGTGCCAGACCGCTCACGGGAATCAAGGCCAGACCCGTCCCGGCGAAGGCCATGCCTGCGGGGCGAAGCCGCTCACTGAACGCGTGGATCAGTAGTCCTCCGACATAGAACATGGTGGTTACGGCGACCAGCCCGCCGAACTTCGCCAACGGCGGCATGGCCAGACCGATGAAGAGCGAGGCTGCTGCCACCAACAGCAGAGAGGCCGCGTAGAGAGTGATGTTGATGTTGCGCAGCGTGGCCCTCTCACGTTCTTGCGCGGACCGCGGTGGAGGTGGCTGCCGAACGCCCACCATGGGAGGCGTGTGTCCAGGCGCGGGAACACGATGATGGCTCGGAGCTAGGGGAGACGGATGGGTCTGATACCGCTGAGCAGCAATTCCGTCGACGTTCGCCATAGCGTGCACCGGTTCTGGCCCGTCTTCTATTGGGCGCGGAAGGACGGGAAGGAAGTCGCCATCTTTGGCCAGGGCGGTGGCTGGTGTGAGGTCGCCGGGGGCACCTGTGTCTGCAGTCGGCAAAGACGCGGAGGCCTCTTCACGGAGAGCGGAGTCGCGTCCCTCTTGCCAGGCTTGCGCCAGTGCAGACGGCTGGCTGCCGCCGGAGGTGACCTGCGCTTTGCCATGCCGGGAACCCAACAGCCATCCAACGAAGCCACAGGCCACTAAGGCCACTAAGGCCACCAAAACCAGAACGGATCCCACGCAGACTCCCACGCCGTCGAAGATATTTATTCACAAGACTAGTGAAACCCTACCTTGACTCGTGGGGATACCGGAGGACAGCGCCCCGGCCACGGATGGGCCCTGTTCAAGATGGTCAGGCACACAGACACGAAAAGGCCCCGCTGTCGAAACAGCGGGGCCTTTTCTGACCGATGGTCAGATCATTAGGTAGTGACTACTTGGTGATCTTCGTGACGCGGCCTGAGCCAACGGTGCGGCCACCCTCACGGATGGCGAAGCCGAGGCCGTCTTCCATGGCGATGGGCTGGATCAGCACAACGCTCATTTCGGTGTTGTCGCCAGGCATAACCATTTCCGTGCCCTCGGGCAGGGTGATGACACCGGTGACGTCCGTGGTGCGGAAGTAGAACTGCGGGCGGTAGTTCGAATAGAACGGGTTGTGACGTCCGCCTTCATCCTTGGAAAGGATGTAGACGTTGGCCTCGAACTCCGTGTGGGGAGTGATCGAGCCCGGCTTGACGATAACCTGTCCACGCTCGACATCGTCGCGCTTGATGCCGCGGAGCAGCAGGCCACAGTTCTCGCCGGCCCATGCTTCGTCGAGCTGCTTGTGGAACATCTCGATACCGGTGACCGTGGTCTTCTGGATCGGACGGATACCGACGATCTCGATGTCGGAGTTGATCTTCAGCGTGCCACGCTCGGCGCGGCCGGTGACGACCGTGCCACGACCCGTGATGGTGAAGACGTCTTCAACCGGCATCAGGAACGGCTTGTCCTTATCGCGGACCGGGTCCGGGATGTACTCGTCCACTGCCTGCATCAGGTCCTCGACGGACTTGACCCACTGCGGGTCGCCTTCAAGAGCCTTCAGCGCGGAGACACGCAGGACCGGGGCGTTGTCGCCGTCGAACTCCTGCGAGGACAGAAGTTCGCGAACTTCCATCTCCACGAGGTCCAACAGCTCCTCGTCCTCGACCATGTCGGACTTGTTCAGCGCGACCAGCAGGGTGGGGACACCAACCTGGCGGGCCAGCAGAACGTGTTCGCGGGTCTGAGCCATCGGGCCGTCGGTTGCTGCAACCACGAGGATCGCACCATCCATCTGGGCGGCACCGGTGATCATGTTCTTGATGTAGTCAGCGTGACCCGGCGCATCGACGTGTGCGTAGTGACGCGCTTCCGTCTGGTATTCGATGTGCGAGATGTTGATCGTAATGCCGCGCTGGCGCTCTTCCGGGGCGGAGTCAATCGCCGTGAAATCACGCTGGTCGTTGAGATCGGGGTACTTGTCAGCAAGCACCTTCGAAATGGCAGCCGTCAACGTCGTCTTACCGTGGTCAACGTGACCAATGGTGCCGATGTTAACGTGCGGCTTAGTCCGCTCGAACTTTGCCTTCGCCACAGGTTCCTCCTAGAACGTTTTCAGAAGACTTACCCCGCCTGCGCGGTTCGCAGGCGAAACTTAATAAAGTCTACTGGGGGCTTGTTTACTTTTTGAAATTGCGGTTTCCGTCCGGCCCCGCTATGGGAACCCTTCGTTCGCCTTGGGGAGGCCAGCCGGACATTGCTGCCCGGCTGGCAAACCCGGTGTCGCTCACCTTTCGGCCTGCGACTAGTTTAGTTCCCTGGGGTGATTACTCGCCGCGGGACTTCTGGATGATCTCCTCGGCAACTGCCTTGGGGACCTCTGCGTAGCTCTCGAACTTCATCGAGTACACGGCACGACCTTGGGTCTTGGACCGCAGGTCGCCAATGTAGCCGAACATCTCCGAGAGCGGAACGCCGGCCTTGATGACCTTTACGCCCGATGCGTCTTCCATCGACTGGATGGAGCCACGACGGGAGTTCAAGTCACCAATGACGTCACCCATGTACTCCTCAGGAGTGCGGACCTCAACGGCCATCAGCGGTTCCAGGATGATCGGGTTGGCACGACGTGCGCCCTCCTTGAATACCTGGGATCCGGCGATCTTGAAGGCCATCTCCGACGAGTCAACGTCGTGGAAGGCACCATCGAGAAGCGTTGCCTTGACCCCGACCATCGGGTAGCCGGCCAGGATGCCGAACTGCATGGCGTCCTGGATGCCTGCGTCAACCGAGGGGATGTATTCGCGAGGGATACGTCCACCGGTGACAGCGTTCTTGAACTCGTAGAAGGTCCCGTCGCTGGTGTCCAAGGGCTCGAAAGCCATCTGGACCTTAGCGAACTGGCCGGAACCACCGGTCTGCTTCTTGTGGGTGAAGTCGACCTTCGCGACCGAAGACTTGATCGTTTCGCGGTAGGCAACCTGGGGCTTGCCCACGTTGGCTTCCACACGGAACTCGCGCTTCATGCGGTCCACCAGGATATCCAGGTGGAGTTCTCCCATGCCGCCGATTTCCGTCTGGCCGGTGTCTTCGTTCAAGGAAACGGTGAACGTGGGGTCCTCGGCCGAGAGCTTCTGGATGGCGGTGGAGAGCTTCTCCTGGTCACCCTTGGTCTTCGGTTCGATGGCCACGAAGATCACCGGGTCCGGGAAGGACATCGACTCAAGCACGATCGGCGCATCCAGGGCCGACAAGGTATCACCGGTAGTGGTGTCCTTGAGGCCAATGGCTGCGTAGATGTGCCCGGCATGTGCTTCCTCGACCGGGTTTTCCTTGTTGGCGTGCATCTGGAAAAGCTTTCCGATGCGCTCCTTCTTGCCCTTGGTGGTGTTCATGACCTGAACACCCGGGGATGCCTTGCCGGAGTAGACGCGGATGAACGTCAGCTGACCGAAGAACGGGTGCGCTGCGATCTTGAACGCCAACGCCGAGAACGGCTCGGTTTCGCTCGGCTTGCGCGTCATCGGGATTTCCTCGTTGCGAGGATCGTGCCCGATCATCGGCGGCACGTCGATCGGTGACGGCAGGTAGGAGATGACGGCATCGAGCATCGGCTGGACGCCACGGTTCTTGAATGCTGAACCGCAGAAGACCGGGTAGGCCTCTGAGTTGACAGTCATCTTACGGATGCCGGCCACCAGTTCCTCGTTGGTGATTTCCACACCTTCGAGGTACTTCTCCATGAGCTCATCGGAGGACTCGGAAACATCCTCAATCAGCTTGGCCCGGTACTCCTGGGCCCGCTCCTGCAGGTCCTCGGGGATCTCGCGGGTCTCGTAGGCGGCACCCATGGTGACATCACCCTTGGAGTCGCCAGGCCACACGAGTGCCTTCATCTTGATCAGGTCAACGACACCGATGAAGTCGCTTTCGGAGCCGATCGGCAGCTGCATGACCAGCGGCTTGGCACCCAAACGCTTAACGATGGTGTCGACCGTGTAGTAGAAGTCAGCGCCCAGCTTGTCCATCTTGTTGACGAAGCAGATGCGCGGAACGACGTACTTATCGGCCTGGCGCCAGACGGTCTCTGACTGCGGCTCGACGCCTTCCTTGCCATCGAAGACGGCAACGGCGCCATCGAGTACACGCAGAGCGCGCTCGACCTCGACCGTGAAGTCAACGTGGCCAGGGGTGTCGATGATGTTGATCTGGTTGTCGTCCCAGAAAGAAGTCACGGCGGCAGACGTGATCGTGATACCGCGTTCCTTCTCCTGCTC
Organism: Arthrobacter rhombi; assembly: GCF_900163545.1. GTDB lineage: Bacteria > Actinomycetota > Actinomycetes > Actinomycetales > Micrococcaceae > Arthrobacter_H > Arthrobacter_H rhombi_A. The sequence continues at coordinate 35,375 of NZ_FUHW01000044.1, read as the reverse complement.
CATCCAGTCAGTCGTCGATGCACCGTCGTGCGTTTCGCCGATCTTGTGGTTCACACCCGTGTAAAACAGGATGCGTTCCGTAGTAGTGGTCTTACCGGCATCGATGTGCGCCATGATGCCGATGTTGCGGACCTTCGTGAGGTCGGTGAGCACGTCCTGTGCCACGTTGTCTCCCTTTGTCTATGGTTTCGAGTCACACGGCGGCGAGGCACCGGGGTGCCTCGCCTCGCCGTCGTACAAGAGGCGATTTACCAGCGGTAGTGGGCGAATGCCTTGTTGGATTCAGCCATCTTGTGAGTGTCTTCGCGGCGCTTAACAGCGGCACCGAGACCATTCGAGGCGTCCAGGATCTCATTCATGAGACGCTCTACCATCGTCTTCTCGCGGCGGGCCTTGGAGTAGCCAACGAGCCAGCGCAACGCCAGAGCCGTCGCGCGGCCCGGCTTGACCTCGATCGGCACCTGGTAGGTTGCGCCACCAACGCGACGGGACTTGACCTCAATGGAAGGACGGACGTTGTCCATGGCCTTCTTCAGGGCAACCACCGGATCGGCATTGGTCTTGGCCTGCACGCCTTCGAGGGCGCCGTAGACGATGCGCTCGGCGGTGGACTTCTTGCCATCGACCAGGACCTTGTTGATCAGCTGGGTGACGAGCGGTGATCCGTGGACGGGATCGGAAACGAGGGGGCGCTTGAACGCCGGACCCTTACGAGGCATTACTTCTTCTCCTTCTTGGCGCCGTAGCGGGAACGAGCCTGCTGACGGTTCTTCACGCCCTGCGTGTCGAGCGCGCCGCGGACGATCTTGTAACGGACACCCGGGAGGTCCTTCACGCGACCGCCGCGAACGAGCACGATGGAGTGCTCCTGCAGGTTGTGGCCGACACCGGGAATGTACGCGCTGACTTCCACGCCGCCGGCCAGGCGCACACGGGCAACCTTACGCAGTGCGGAGTTCGGCTTTTTCGGGGTGGTGGTGTACACGCGGGTGCACACGCCACGACGCATCGGGTTGCCCTTCAGGGCAGGGGCCTTGGTCTTGTTGACCTTCGGCGAGCGGCCCTTCCGGACCAGCTGCTGAATAGTAGGCACTTTCGTGTCCTCCGGTTTCTTGGTTCTGCTGCGCCCGACGCCCACATGCGGCGTTCCGGACACTGCGCTTTTGGTCGTTTCATCGCAGCGCTTGCGGAGTCGACCGTAGGCGTGCAAAAGTGTGGCATTTGTTGCGCAAGTTCCCCGCAACCCGGACCGTGTCCATTTGCCACACATAAAAACAATTAGTCATAGCTTATCACGCCGTCCAGCCCGACCGTAACCAGCAATCACGAGGCCTCGATCACGGCCGCCGCTGGGCACCATCACCATCACGGGTCGCATTTCATTCATCATCCACCGCCCTTCGTGACGTTGATGATGAGTAGTCTTCTTTACATCCAGTGGACTACTCCCCTATCCATGCGATGTGTTGTGATTCGCAGGTAGCTGTTCGCTCGGCACCGCGTCCAGGCCGCTGCCAGGGTCCCGGTACGTGGAAGGCTCGGAACCCGGGACAGTTTCCTCCCCGCACCCACAAACGACTATGGCCGGCACCCCGCGAGGGATGCCGGCCATGATGCCGATCAGCTGATCAGATGGTGCCTAGCGGAAATCGTTGCCGAGATCGTAGTCATCCATCGGGATGGCGTGGAACTCCGGGCTCATACCCGGCTCGACACCTTCATAATCGAAGCCCGTGAAGGCGCTCGGACCCGTGAAGAGGTTGGCCTTGGCTTCCTCCGTCGGTTCCACCGAGACCTGCGTGTAGCGTTCCAAGCCGGTACCGGCCGGGATCAGCTTACCGATGATCACGTTTTCCTTCAGGCCCAACAGCGGGTCGCTCTTGCCTTCCATCGCGGCCTGAGTCAGAACACGCGTCGTCTCCTGGAAGGAAGCAGCCGAGAGCCAGGAATCCGTGGCCAACGAGGCCTTGGTGATGCCCATGAGCTCGTCACGACCCGATGCCGGAGCCTTCCCTTCGGAAACCGCCTTGCGGTTTTCGCTGGTGAAGCGGGCACGGTCTGCCAACTCGCCCGGCAGCAGCCCGGTGTCGCCGGATTCGATGACCGTGATGCGGCGAAGCATCTGGCGCACGATGACTTCCACGTGCTTATCGTGGATGCCCACACCCTGGGACTGGTAGACCTCCTGGACTTCGCGGACCAGGAACTTCTGGGCCTCGCGGGGTCCGAGGACACGCAGCACCTGCTTCGGGTCGATGGCGCCGGCCACCAACTGCTGGCCCACCGCCACCGAATCTCCGTCGGCCACGAGCATACGTGAACGCCGAAGCACCGGGTAGGCGCTTTCCTCGGAGCCGTCATCGGGGGTGATGACGATCCGCAGCTGCTTCTCGGCGTCCTCGATGGTGACTCGACCAGCAACTTCAGCGATGGGCGCGACACCCTTGGGGGTCCGTGCTTCGAAGAGTTCCTGAATACGGGGCAGACCCTGGGTGATGTCATCCGCGGAGGCGACACCACCGGTGTGGAAGGTACGCATGGTCAGCTGGGTGCCCGGCTCACCAATCGACTGTGCGGCAATGATGCCCACCGCTTCGCCGATATCCACGGTCTTGCCGGTGGCCAACGAACGGCCGTAGCACAGGGCACAGGTGCCGACGGCAGATTCGCAGGTCAGAACCGAACGGACCTTGATCTCCTGGACGCCCGCAGCAAAGAGTTCGTCGATGAGGATATCGCCCACATCAGCGCCGGACGCTGCCAGCACCTTGCCATCGTCGCCAACAACGTCGACGGCCAAGGTGCGGGTGTAAGCCGAGTTCTCAACGGTCTCGTGCATACGCACGGTACCGATCTCGTCGACGTAGGCAATCGGCACATTGAGGCCGCGTTCGGTGCCACAGTCCGCTTCACGGACGATGACATCCTGCGAGACGTCCACCAGACGACGCGTCAGGTAGCCCGAGTTAGCGGTCTTCAGCGCGGTATCCGCGAGCCCCTTACGGGCACCGTGGGTAGCGATGAAGTACTCGAGAACCGACAGACCCTCACGGTAGGAGGACTTAATCGGCCGCGGGATGATCTCACCCTTCGGGTTCGACACCAGTCCACGAATACCTGCGATCTGGCGCAGCTGCAGCCAGTTACCACGAGCCTTCGAGGTCACCATGCGGTTGATGGTGTTCAGTTCCTCCATGCCGGCCTGCATGGCCTCGGCTACCTCGTCGGTGGCCTTGGTCCAGACATCGATCAGCTCCGAGCGACGCTCGTCATCGGCGATCAGACCTTTGTCATACTGCGACTGGACCTTCAGCGCCTGCTCCTCGTACGGGGCGAGGATGGACTTCTTGTCCATGTTCGAGGTGATGTCAGAGATGGCCACGGTGATCCCCGAGCGGGTCGCCCAGTTGAAGCCGGAGTCCTTGAGATTGTCCAGCGTTTCCGCAGCGACGTTCTTCGGGTACCGCTCGGCTAGATCGTTGACGATCTCCGAGAGCACATCCTTGCCGGTGACCTGGGCAACCCAGGGGTAGTCGGCGGGGAGCGTCTCGTTGAACAGAACCTGTCCGAGGGAGGTCTCGATCAGTGCCGGGGTGCCTTCTTCCCAACCTTCCGGGGCCGGCTGCTCGGAAGAAGGCACGAAGCCATCCACGCGCATCTTGACCAGGGCGTTCAGGTGAAGGTCTCCACGGTCCATGGCCATGATCGCTTCAGCCACCGAGCTGAAGGCATGGCCTTCGCCGGCTTCCCCGGGACGCTTGGTCGTCAGGTGGTGGAGTCCAATGATCATGTCCTGCGACGGCAGTGCCACGGGGCGTCCATCGGAGGGCTTGAGGATGTTGTTGCTCGAGAGCATCAAAATCCGTGCCTCGGCCTGGGCCTCGGGGCTCAGCGGCAGGTGCACTGCCATCTGGTCACCGTCGAAGTCGGCGTTGAACGCGGCACAAACCAGCGGGTGCAGCTGCAGGGCCTTGCCCTCCACCAGCATCGGCTCGAAGGCCTGGATACCCAGACGGTGCAGGGTGGGTGCACGGTTGAGCAACACCGGGTGTTCGGTGATGATTTCTTCGAGCACGTCCCAGACCTGCGGGCGGTACCGCTCGACCATGCGCTTGGCGCTCTTGATGTTCTGAGCGTGGTTCAGATCCACCAGGCGCTTCATCACGAACGGCTTGAAGAGCTCCAATGCCATCTGCTTGGGCAGACCACACTGATGCAGCTTCAGCTGCGGGCCGACCACGATGACCGAACGGCCGGAGTAGTCGACACGCTTGCCGAGAAGGTTCTGGCGGAAGCGTCCCTGCTTGCCCTTGAGCATGTCGGAGAGCGACTTCAGCGGACGGTTGCCCGGTCCAGTGACCGGGCGACCGCGACGGCCGTTGTCGAACAGCGAGTCAACAGCTTCCTGGAGCATGCGCTTTTCGTTGTTCACGATGATCTCGGGAGCACCGAGATCCAGCAGTCGCTTCAGGCGGTTGTTGCGGTTGATCACGCGACGGTACAGGTCGTTCAGGTCGGAGGTCGCGAAACGGCCACCGTCCAACTGGACCATCGGGCGCAGCTCCGGCGGAATCACCGGGACGGCGTCCAGGACCATGCCCATGGGGCTGTTGGTCGTGGTCAGGAACGCGTTGACGACCTTCAAACGCTTCAAGGCGCGGGTCTTGCGCTGCCCCTTGCCGTTCTTGATGATGTCGCGCAGCAGTTCGGCTTCGGCTTCCATGTCGAAGGAGGCCAGACGCTTCTGGATCGCCTCGGCACCCATGCACCCTTCGAAGAACAGGCCGTACTTCTCGCGCAGGACACGGAACAGCCCTTCATCGCCTTCAAGGTCGGCGACCTTGAGGTTCTTGAAGCGGTCCCAGACCTGCTCGAGACGCTCGATCTCGGCGTCGGCGCGCTTGCGCACCTGGGCCATGGTCTTATCGGCGAGGTCCCGGACCTTCTTCTTCTCGGCAGCCTTGGCACCTTCGGTTTCAAGCCGCGCGAGATCGTTCTCCAGGTCGCGGGCGATGGCCGCGATATCGGAGTCCCGGTTGTCCACGAGCTGCTTGCGCTCGACGTCGTGCTGGGCCTGCAGGTTCGGCAGCTCAGCGTGACGACGCTCCTCGTCAACCGAGGTGATCATGTAGGCGGCGAAGTAGATGATCTTCTCAAGATCCTTCGGTGCCAGGTCCAACAGGTAGCCCAAACGCGAGGGCACGCCCTTGAAGTACCAGATGTGGGTGACCGGGGCGGCGAGTCCGATGTGACCCATCCGCTCACGACGCACCTTGGCACGGGTCACCTCGACGCCGCAGCGCTCACAGATGATGCCCTTGAAACGAACACGCTTGTACTTGCCGCATGAGCATTCCCAGTCGCGGGAAGGACCGAAGATCTTTTCGCAGAAAAGACCGTCCTTTTCCGGCTTCAGGGTGCGGTAGTTGATGGTTTCCGGCTTCTTGACCTCGCCGTAGCTCCAATCGCGGATCTCTTCCGCGGTGGCCAGGCCAATGCGCATATTTCCAAATGAGGATTCGCTGGACATATGGTCCCTGTCTCTCTCTTGTTCTGAAGAAGTCTAATGTTCCGCGGCGGGCACTAGGCCCGCTGGGGTGGGGAAAAGGAAAGCGGTCGACGGCGGACGCCCGGCATGGATGCCGGGCCCCCACCCGTCGTGCTAAACCTCGTCGACGGAGCTTGGCTCGGCCCGGGAAAGGTCGATGCCCAGCTCTTCCGCAGCCCGGAACACTTCTTCGTCCGAGTCCCGCATCTCAATGGGATTGCCATCGGTGGAGAGGACCTCCACGTTGAGGCAGAGTGACTGCATTTCCTTGATGAGCACCTTGAAGGACTCCGGAACACCCGGTTCCGGGATGTTCTCGCCCTTCACGATGGCCTCGTAAACCTTCACGCGGCCGTGGATGTCATCGGACTTGATGGTCAGCAGTTCCTGCAGCGTGTACGCCGCACCATAGGCCTCGAGGGCCCAGACTTCCATCTCACCGAAGCGCTGGCCACCGAACTGTGCCTTACCACCCAGCGGCTGCTGCGTGATCATGGAGTACGGTCCGGTCGAACGAGCGTGGATCTTGTCGTCGACCAGGTGGTGCAGCTTCAGGATGTACATGTAGCCCACGGACACCTGGTCCGGGAAGGGCTGTCCGGAACGGCCGTCAAACAGCTTGGCCTTGCCGGAGTTGCCGATCAGGCGATCGCCATCCCGGGTGACATTGGTGTGGTCCAGCAGTCCGCGGATCTCGTCTTCCTCTGCACCGTCGAACACCGGAGTGGCGACGGTCGTGGGGCCTGATTCGCGGGGCAGGTTGGGCAGTTCCTTCACCCAGTCCGGCTCACCCTCGATCTTCCAACCCTGCTTCGCTGCCCAGCCAAGGTGGATTTCCAGGACCTGTCCGACGTTCATACGGCCAGGAACACCCAACGGGTTCAAGACGACGTCGACCGGGGTGCCGTCCTCCAGGAACGGCATGTCCTCAACCGGCAGGATCTTGGAGATGACGCCCTTGTTGCCGTGACGCCCGGCCAGCTTGTCACCGTCGGCGATCTTGCGCTTCTGGGCCACGTAGACGCGGACCAACTGGTTCACGCCCGGGGGCAGTTCGTCGTCGTTGTCGCGTTCGAAGATCCGAACACCAATGACGGTGCCGGATTCGCCGTGGGGAACCTTCAGAGAGGTGTCACGCACTTCGCGTGACTTCTCGCCGAAGATGGCCCGCAGCAGGCGCTCTTCCGGGGTCAATTCCGTTTCACCCTTGGGGGTGACACGGCCGACCAGGATGTCCCCGGCCTCGACCTCGGCACCGATGTGGATGATGCCACGTTCGTCGAGCTGGCCCAGGATCTCCTCGGAGACGTTCGGGATGTCGCGGGTGATTTCCTCGGCACCAAGCTTGGTGTCGCGGGCATCGACCTCGTGCTCTTCGATGTGGATGGAGGTCATGACATCGTCGGAGACCATCCGCTGAGACAGGATGATGGCGTCCTCGAAGTTATGTCCTTCCCAGGACATGAAGGCCACCAGCAGGTTCTTGCCCAGGGCCAACTCACCGTTATCGGTGGAGGGTCCGTCGGCGATGATCGACTGGTATTCCAGACGCTCACCCTCGGAGACCCGCACCCGCTGGTTGTAGGCGTTGCCGTGGTTTGAACGGGCGAACTTCATGATCGGGTAGGCGGAATCGGTTCCGTCGTCGTTCATGACGGTGACCAGATCGGCGGACACCTCGGTGACCACACCCGGCTTGGCAGCGGTGATGGAGTCGCCGGCGTCGACCGCCACGTACTTCTCCATGCCGGTACCCACCAACGGGGCTTCCGAAGCCAACAGCGGCACGGCCTGGCGCTGCATGTTCGCACCCATGAGGGCGCGGTTGGCGTCGTCGTGCTCCAGGAACGGGATCAGCGCGGTGGCCGCGGAGACCATCTGGCGCGGGGAGACGTCCATGTAGTCGATTTCGGCCGGTTCGACGAGCACGGGCTCGCCGCCGCCGCCACGCTCACGGCAGAGGACCAGGTCCTCGGCGAAGCGCAGGTCATCGGTCATCGGTGCATTCGCCTGGGCGATAATGCTTTCGAGTTCCTCGTCGGCGGTCAGGTAGTCGACCTGGTCGGTGACCTGGCCGTTGACGACCTTGCGGTACGGGGACTCGATGAAGCCGAAGTTGTTGATGCGGGCGTAGGTAGCCAGCGAACCGATCAGGCCGATGTTCGGGCCTTCGGGGGTTTCGATGGGGCACATGCGGCCGTAGTGCGACGGGTGCACGTCACGGACTTCCATGCCGGCGCGGTCACGGGATAGACCACCCGGGCCCAGCGCGGACAGCCGACGCTTATGCGTCAGTCCGGCGAGGGGGTTGTTCTGGTCCATGAACTGCGAAAGCTGTGAGGTTCCGAAGAACTCCTTGATCGCAGCGACCACGGGTCGGATGTTGATCAGCGTCTGCGGCGTGATGGCCTCGACGTCCTGGGTGGTCATCCGTTCACGGACGACGCGCTCCATGCGGGACAGGCCGGTCCGGACCTGGTTCTCGATGAGTTCGCCGACGGCGCGGATGCGACGGTTGCCGAAGTGGTCGATGTCATCGACCTCGACCCGGATATCCGCCTTTACGCCCTTGCGGACGCCAGGAACGGTGGGTTCACCGGCGTGCAGAGCAACGAGGAACTTGATCATCGCGACGATGTCGTCGATGTTCAGCACCGATGCGTCAGCAGCGTCCAGCGCGGTCTCCACGCCGAGCTTGTGGTTGATCTTATAGCGACCAACCTTGGCCAGGTCGTAACGCTTGGAGTTGAAGTAGAGGTTGTCGAGCAGCGCTTCAGCGGCATCGACCGTCGGCGGCTCACCCGGACGCAGCTTGCGGTAGATGTCCAGCAGCGCCTCCTCCTTGGTTTCCGTCGCGTCCTTTTCCAGGGTCGCGCGGATGGAGTCGTACTGGCCGAACTCCTCGAGGATGCGGCCTTCGGTCCAGCCGAGGGCCTTCAGCAGTACGGTCACTGACTGCTTGCGCTTGCGGTCCAGACGCACGCCGACCTGATCGCGCTTGTCGATTTCGAGTTCGAACCAAGCACCACGGGACGGGATGATCTTCGCCGTGAAGATGTCCTTGTCACTGGTCTTGTCCGGGGTGCGCTCGAAGTAGGCGCCCGGGGACCGCACCAGCTGGGAGACCACGACACGCTCGGTGCCGTTGATGATGAAGGTGCCCTTGCCGGTCATCAGCGGGAAGTCACCCATGAACACGGTCTGCTGCTTGATTTCGCCCGTGTTGTTGTTCATGAACTCTGCCTTGACGTACAATGGCGCGGCGAACGTGGCGTCGCGGTCCTTGCACTCGGCTTCGGTGTACTTCGGGTCCGCGAACTCCGGTTCCGAGAAGCTCAGGGACATGGTGCCCTGGAAGTCCTCGATCGGGGAGATCTCTTCGAAGATCTCTGCCAGACCGGACGTGTCGGCGACACTGGTGATGCCCTCGGCACGCGCCGTCTCCAGACGGGCCTTCCAGTTGTCGTTGCCGACGAGCCAATCGAAGCTCTCGACCTGCAATGCCAGCAGGTTCGGCACATCCAGAGGTTCGTGGATCTTTGCGAATGAAATTCGGCCAGCCGCTTCAGCGGTACGAGCCGAACTAGCGGTTTGATGATTTGAGGTGCTCGAGGCGACCAAGAGGGATCCTTCCACAGACCGTCAGGTTTCCGGCGCCAACCCCGCCCGGGATGAGGAACCCGGAACACCACCGAACATCGGGCCCACCGCTATATGAAGGCCGATTGGAAAGAGGGAAGACGCAAAGATCCACAGTACACGTCCGTAGAGAATCTGTCTACCATACTAGATGCTCGCAAAAAATGCCCGTAGGCCGGAAAAATAATTTTCGACCCCACCTTCAGTCTGCGCCATCTCTGAGCGAAGCAGCCCGCTTTGGTCTTTATGCTCCACGTCACGATAATTGAACATGAAGTAGTTCCCCCAGCGAAAGCGAGCACCACCATGTCCGATCCACGTGAGGCAGTCCTCGTTTCAGGAGCCCGGACCCCCTTTACCCGCCTCAAGGGCCAGCTTGCGGGCTTTAGCGCCGTGGAGCTCGGCGCTGCCGCCATCACCGGCGCCCTGGAGAAGGCCGGCGTTCCGGCCGCCGATGTGCAGTCGGTCATCATGGGCCATGTCGTCCAGGCCGGCTGCGGACAAAACCCTGCCCGGCAGTCGGCCATCAAGGCAGGCATTGGATGGGATGTGCCCACCGTGACCATCAACAAGGTCTGCCTTTCGGGCCTGGCCGCGATCACCGACGCCGCCCGCATGGTCCGCCTGGGTGAAGCAGACGTCGTTGTGGCCGGCGGTCAGGAATCCATGACCAATGCCCCGCATATTCTGCCCGGCAGCCGCAAGGGGTGGAACTACGGAAGTTTCACGGCCATTGACTCCGTCGATCACGATGGGCTCACCGACGCCTTCGACGGCCAGTCCATGGGCGTCAGCACCGAGACCCGGAACGGCGAACTCGGCATCGATCGGGCCTCACAGGATGAGGTCGCCGCCGCGTCCCACACCCGGGCAGCAGCTGCCCGTGAAGCCGGTATCTTCGACGAAGAGATCCTGTCGCTCTCCGTTCCGCAACGCAAGGGCGATCCGCTCACGGTCGACTCCGACGAGGGTATCCGGCCGGACACCACGGCCGAGAAGCTCGGTGGCCTGCGCTCGGCTTTCGCCAAGGAAGGCACCATTACTGCCGGAAATTCCTCCCCGCTCTCCGATGGTGCCGCGGCAGTGGTGGTGGCATCGCGCGAATACGCGGAAAAACATGGCCTAGAGATCTTGGCGGTCATCGGCGCTCCGGGACAGGTTGCCGGCCCGGATACGTCCTTGCACTCACAACCTTCCAATGCCATCACTGCGGCCCTGGGCAAGGCCGGCTGGACGGTATCGGACCTGGACTTCATTGAAATCAACGAGGCCTTCGGTTCGGTCGCCTGCCAGTCGCTCAAGGATCTGGACTACCCACTGGAGAAGACCAACCTCCACGGTGGCGCCATCGCCTTGGGCCACCCGATCGGCGCCTCGGGTGCCCGGCTGGCCTTGCATGCAGCACTCGAGCTGCAACGCCGAGGTGCGGGCAAGGCAGCTGTTAGCCTCTGCGGCGGCGGAGGCCAGGGCGAGGCACTGCTGCTCTTCCGTGATGCCTGATTTGTAGGAGCATTCCGCCTTCGGGCGTCAGGGAGCGGTCCGCGGCTGGTTGTCGCGGACCGCTTTCAGTTTCTTTTCAGTTCCTGGCCTCCCCGGCCGGTGCATGGCCACGGCACCCCGGGACCGCCAACCTTCCAGTCCGGCCTCGGCTGGTCCGGCTCGATGCGGTGGCGGAACGCTGCCGGGGTGAACGCCTTGCGCCGTTACCCCTTTCCGCATCACCACTCCGCCTAAAGGCCCCGAGTGACTCCTCCTTGGGTATGGGGAACCGCGCGGGCGGCCGACTGGCGCCGGGCGTCGGCTCGATTGACCCGTTCGGCGAGTCCCCTCCCCCTGTCCAGCAAGACTGTCAGGTCATCGACCCGCGCGGTGACGGCTTTGCCGAGGCGCCGGCCCAGTGTCTGCTCGACGAACCGATACACCAGATAGGCGGCCACCGCCGCGGCCCCCATGGCGATCATCAGGACCACCGGCCGCGGGAGGTATCCGCTGAGCTGGTCGATGATCCACCAACCCCAGATCTCGTGCAGCAAATAGATGGGATACGTCAGCGCCCCCGCCAACGCGAGTCCAGGAAGATTGACCCGACTCAAGGGCGTCAACGTCAGCAGGGCGATCAGGGCGAAGATGCCGACGACGATAGCCCAGTAGGCCTGTTCCGGGATCTGGTATCCGACAAGGCTGGCGGCTTCCTCCGCCCCCTTCTGACCGGTCAGCACCGCAGCTTGGACCACATTCACCCCCAAGGCAGCCCATCGCATCGGCGTGTGGCCGAACCGGTAGATGAGGAAGAGGCAAATGCCGCCAGCAAAAAGAGCAGCATGTTCGGGGATCAGCGCCTGCCGAACAAAGTTGCTGGGAATCAGTGGAGCTAGGAGGCCGACCAGCGGCCAGATCACGGCAAACGCCAGAATCCGACGACAGGTCACCCAGCCCAACATCATCAACAACAGGACCAGCCCGTAGAAGCGCATTTCGGCCCAAAGGGTCCAGTAGACGCCGTCGACATACGGGACGTTGAAGCCGCGCTGCATCATCGTCAGGTTCACGGCCCAGTCGGAGAAGGAAAGCCGCTTGCCCATCACTGGCCAGATGAAGAAGATGAGCACCCCGGTGGCGAGCACCGCCACCCAGTAGGCGGGAAAGAGCCGGCCGACACGTGAACCGATAAATTGTGCCGGCCGCTTCCCATAGGCCGAGAGCAGGATGACGAAGCCGCTGATGACGAAGAACAGCTGGACTCCCATGTTCCCGAATACTGACAGACGGGAGAGATTTGGCCAGGCGGTCTTGGCCGGCTCGACGCCCCAGTAGCCATGGTGCCATGCGGTGTAGTGGTAGAGGATCACTCCCACGGCGGCTACGAGACGTAGCCCGTCAAGCAAAGCCATACGAGGTTTGCCGCGGGGAGCTTGCCCCGGATCCGGCGGAGTACTGCCAGCCTCGGCTGCCGTGGTGACAACCCCGGTGGGGGCCTGCTTTTGGAGTGTTGCCGTGCCGTAGTCCATGCCGCCCACTCCTGTCGCTCTCCGTCTACGTTATCAAGTCGTTACATGTCACGCTAGCAAAGCGGAGTAGAACTTCTTCAACAATATGACGGGCGTCACGAGGGCTGGCTCCTTCTGGCCACCGGTTAAACAGCGTTGCCCCGCCCACCTGGTCGGTGGACGGGGCAACGCTCATGTTGCTTGCTGGTTACTTGAGAGTAACGCTAGCGCCGGCGGCCTCGAGGGCTTCCTTGGCCTTGTCGGCAGCATCCTTGGATGCGCCTTCCAGGACGGCCTTCGGGGCGCCGTCAACGAGGTCCTTGGCTTCCTTCAGACCCAGTGAGGTCAGTGCGCGGACCTCCTTGATGACTGCGATCTTCTTGTCGCCGGGGCCTTCGAGGATGACGTCGAATTCGCTCTGCTCCTCGGCTGCCTCAGCGGCACCGCCGGCCGGGCCGGCAACAGCAACGGCTGCAGCGGTGACGTCGAAGGTCTCTTCGAAGGTCTTAACGAACTCGGAGAGCTCGACGATGGTCATTTCCTTGAAGGCCTCAAGGAGCTCTTCTGTGCTGAGCTTCGCCATGATGTGGCGTCCTTTCAGTGGGGCGGCACGCTATGGTGCCACGAGATTTTTGGTGGTTTGAAGAGCCTTTAGGCTTCTTCGGTGGCAGCGTCGGCAGCAGGTGCTTCCTCGGCCTCGGCGGCAGAAGCTTCGGCCGGAGCCGACGCTGCACCACCTTCTTCGCGCTTGGCGCGCAGTGCATCGATGGTGCGGACTGCGGCGGAAGTCGGAGCCTGCAGGACACCGGCGATGCGGGCCAACTGGTGTTCGCGGGACTCAAGCGCACCGAAGGCGACCACCTGAGCGGCGTCCATGGACGCACCCTCGAAGTAGCCGGACTTGACGATCAGCTTTTCGTTGGACTTCGCGAAATCCGTCAGGCTCTTGGTCGCGGCCACTGCATCGCCCTTGATGAAGGCGATGGCGGTCGGGCCGGCCAGCTGGCCATCGAACGAATCGATGCCGGCTTCCTTGGCTGCGATGCCCGTCAGGGTGTTCTTCACAACCGAGAACTTGGTGTCTGCACCAAGCGCACGGCGCAACTCCTGGAGCTGTGCAACGCTGAGCCCACGGTATTCGGTCAGGACAGCGGCGCTCGACTCCTTGAAGTCGTTGATGATTTCCTGAACTGCTGAAATCTTGATTTGCGTTGCCATAACCCTCCTTCCGGGGATTGTTTATGAGTCGGTCTGACCGGTCCACGAGCCCGGAAGGGCTGGCATAAAAAACGCCCCGCGCAGATGCACGGGGCTTGGCTTTTTCCGACGGGTAACCGACCAGAAAAAGAAAGGCTTCGTTCACCTGCGTAGGCCGCCCAGAAGCTGGGACTTTCGGATGGTTTCCCATGCTGGCACGGGTTACCACCGACCGACGGTCTTTGGTCCGTTTAGTTTATCTGTAGACGTACCCGAGTACCAAATCGGGCCTGGGTGGCGCCGTCGAGGTTCCGCGGGCGCCACCCCATCCATCAGCGCAGCAGGCTAATGAGGATGCCGCCGACGGCGACGATGCCTGCAATGACCACGAAGACGTTGGAGGCCCTCCCCCGGAACCGGGCCAGGGCGGGAACCTTGTGGATGGCGTACATGGGCATCAGGTAGAGCACAGCGGCGATCACGGGGCCAGCCAACGATTCGATCAGCGACAGGATGCTCGGATTGAGGATGCCCGCTACCCAGGTCGTGACGATAAGGAAGGTGCTCACCCCGATTTTCAGGGCACGGTCGCTGATGCGCTTCTGTTGCGGGTCCACCATGGTCCGGACGATCGCCGTGGCTCCTTCGGCGGCACCTAGCCAATGGCCGAAGAAGGACGAGGCGATGGCGGCAATGGCCACCGCTGGGCCCAGCCAGGCAATGATCGGCAGGTCCATGACATTGGCCAAGTGGGAAAGGACCGGCAGATTCGCATCCTTGGCATCCTGTAGCCCCGCCGGGCCGAGGGCCAGGACGCATGACCATACGAAGCCCATCGTGAAGACGACCAGCAGGGTTGCGACGCCGCGCAGGATCGATGACGCCTTATCCACCGACCCGACGCCGTAGCGTTCGCGTAAAGACACGGAAAACTGGGAGATGGCCGGGGAATGGTTGAAGGAGAAGACCAGGACAGGAATCATCAGCCACAGCGACATCGCGAAGTCGCCAACTGCGGGAAACGCACCGAACCCTTCGAAGGACCAGGACGGGATGAGCAGGAGCGTGACCGCCAAGAGCACGGCGATGAGCGGGTAGACCAGCCATTGGGTGACGACCAGCATGACTTTCTGACCGGCGACCATCACCGAGGACAGCAGGAGGATGAGCAGCCCGGCCAAGAGCCAGCGAGGCCACGGGTCCATCCCGAGCTGATTAACCATCAGGCTTTCGACGGTATTGGTGATGCCCACCCCATAGATCAGCACAATGGGGTAGATCGCCAGGAAGTACAAGAACGTGACCACGCGGCCGGCGTTCTCCCCGAAGTAGGTCCGCACTACCCCGGTGATGTCCTGGTCCGGGTTTGGCGAGGCGCAAACGATACGGGATAGCGCCCGGTGGGAGTAGTACGTCATCGGCCAGATCAACACTGTAGCGATGAGTAGCGGCCATAACCCTCCCAACCCGGCGTTCATGGGCAGGAAGAGAATGCCTGCGCCGACCGCGGTACCGAACAGGCCCAGAGTCCAGCTGGTGTCGAACCGGTTCCAGGCCGGAACGACGGCCCGCCTGGTGGAAACCGTCTTCTCGGGAGGGACGGGTGGTTGGCTCGTTGACATGGGAGAACTCCTCCGTTGGCGGTTCTTCAACATTTGGCATGGAGCCCCGAAGACCAACAGAGTGTTGGGCCTGGGCAGCAAGGGGACTTTCATCTGCCGGTGGTGTGGGACCTCGGGATCTGACCGATGCCGCAGCATTGGGTCGCAGAAGGCTCCGCTGTCATCTTCCCCCAGAACGGGCCTTGAACGCCATTTAGCCGTTGCGGGGCAGGGGCACCCCCGAGGTCCGGGTCCATTCGCCTTCGACCATGCAGGCGGCGAACCCGAGGGCCTCATTGACGTGGAGCATGTAGGAATTCTCCGCAGCATTCCAGGTATAGATGCGCTCGACCCGGGGCAAGGCGTCCAGGATCCGCCGATGGTTGGCCGCCTTGACCCGTAAACCGAGGCGGTGGCCCCGATGTTCCGGAAGAACGAGTGTCCCCTCTTGGAAGGCGATCCGTTCCTGCCCGTCGAAGACCACCAGCTCCGTATAGGCCACGAGTTGCCCACTGGCGAGGTCCCGGGCGACCGTGACCACGGAGGTGGTTCCCTGCTTCCGTCGCCTCGCCTCCATCGTGCGCAGCCGATCGCCGTCCCAGCGCGAGGGCTCGAAGCTCAGTCCACCTGCTGGAGGGTCGATATCCATTCGCTCAATAATCCTGCAGTAATCTGCCACGTGGGCCTCGGGAACCGGTCCCGTCCAGGATTCGAGAGCGTACCCGGGCCCGGCGACGGCAGCTTGCTTTTCCAGGCGCACCAACGAAGCACCGTCTGATGCGCTGATCCCCACTCGGCTGCCGCGGTCCACCAGGCCCAGCGTGAAGCCGTGCCGGTGGGCAAAGGCGGGCCCCGGCGCCGCGGTGCTGATCCATCCGGCCCCCGAATCCGGCCTCAGGATTCCCTCCGCAGGGTCCGCGGCCACCCCCTCGCCGCCGTTTTCCAGCGAGACTCCGGTATAGAGGTTCAGTACGGTGCGGTTGTCTTCCAGGCAGAGGTCGGCAACCCGCCGAAGGAGCCGGCTGCCCAGTCCGTGGCACCGCCTCGGCCCAGCCACGACGAGATCGATGTCGGCCGACTGGCGGTTTTCGGCCAGCGGCAGGAAAACGATGGCCGCAGCAATAATGTCCGCTCCCGGCTCCTCCCCGTCACCAATCATGTGGATCATATGCCTGCCGTAGGCGCTGGGTTGGATACGGGCGATTTCGACGGCGTCCCCGGTGACCAGGTCATCGTGTCCGAGCTCTTCAATTCCCGACTGGCGGAAGAGGCTGCGGATGGCCGAGAACTCGGCGCCGCCGGGCCCTTGCAGGGTGGCCGGAATGGGCAGCTCTCGAAGCGTGAGTTGTTCTGGCATGGCGGCCTTCCGCTGGTGGTGAGAGCGGCAGACAGCTACATCAAACCACTGATTGGTACTTCTCAATCAATAGTCTAGCGAGTCCGGCCCTCCCGGGTAAAGGGGCCAGCCGATCCACTTTGCGCTCGCACGGGTTAACCCAAAAACCCCCGCACCGTGAGGTGCGGGGGTTCCTGCGGTTTCCCCTGATCGGGGAGCCTCTGCCAATTAGGCGTCGGCGATGACCTTGGTCACGTTCGGGTCCACCGGGATGCCGGGGCCGAAGGTGGTGGCCACGGTCGCCTTCGAGATGTAGCGGCCCTTGGAAGCCGAAGGCTTCAGGCGCAGAACCTCTTCGAGCGCTGCTGCGTAGTTCTCCGCCAGCTTATCGGCGTCGAAGGACACCTTGCCGATGATGAAGTGCAGGTTGGAGTGCTTGTCGACGCGGAAGTCGATCTTGCCACCCTTGATGTCGTTGACGGCCTTGGCGACGTCCATGGTCACCGTGCCGGTCTTCGGGTTCGGCATCAGGTTACGCGGACCCAAGACCTTGCCCAGACGTCCAACCTTGCCCATGAGGTCAGGGGTGGCCACGGCGGCGTCGAAGTCGGTCCAGCCGCCCTGGATCTTTTCAATCAGGTCGTCGGAGCCAACAAAGTCGGCGCCGGCGGCGATGGCCGCTTCGGCCTTATCGCCGTTGGCGAAGACCAGCACGCGGGCGGTCTTGCCGGTGCCGTGGGGCAGGTTGACCGTACCGCGGACCATCTGATCGGCCTTACGGGGATCGACGCCCAGGCGGAAGGCGACCTCTACGGTCGAATCCGTCTTCGCGGAGCCGGTTTCCTTGGCCAAGGCAATGGCCTCGGTCGGGGAGTACAGGTTGTCGCCATCAATCTTGGCGACAGCTGCCTGGAATGCTTTGCTGCGCTTTGCCATCTGCTTGTTCTCCTTATGCAGTCGTGGTCATTCGTGGATCGCGCTGGACCCTGCCACTAGGACGCCGGTGGCTGCCACCGGTTGGAGGCTTCCGACGTCGTTCTTTGATGTTTGGTGGGTGTTTCCGCCGGGGCGGAAACGGTGAGGCGGTCTTAGCCTTCGACGGTGATGCCCATGGAGCGGGCGGTGCCGGCGACGATCTTTGCGGCGGCCTGGACGTCGTTGGCGTTCAGGTCCTCCATTTTGGTGTTGGCGATCTCCTCGACCTGTGCGGCGGAGAGCTTGCCGACCTTATCGGTATGCGGCGTGGACGAGCCCTTGGCAACGCCCGCGGCCTTCTTGATGAGCTCAGCAGCCGGCGGCGTCTTGGTGATGAAGGTGAAGGAACGGTCTTCGTAGACCGTGATCTCCACCGGGATGACGTTGCCGCGCTGGGATTCCGTGGCGGCGTTGTACGCCTTGCAGAACTCCATGATGTTCACGCCGTGCTGACCAAGTGCCGGACCGATCGGCGGGGCCGGGTTGGCGGCACCTGCCTGGATCTGCAGCTTGATGAGGCCGGAAACCTTTTTCTTCTTCGGGGCCATATCGGGACCTTCTTCTCATTGCGTTTCCCGCGGAACACAGGAGCGTGTTCCGGGGTGGTGGCCGCCGTGGCGCGACGGCCTTGGTCGTTTCCAGCTGCGGAAAGCGGCCGCGCTGGGAACGAAGTCTTCGGTGATCCCTACTGGATCTTCGTGACCTGGCTGAACGACAGCGTCACCGGGGTCTCGCGTTCGAAGATCGACACGAGGACCACGAGTTGCTGGGATTCGAGCTTGATCTCGCTGATCGTTGCCGGGAGGGTTTCGAACGGACCATCGTTGACGGTCACGGACTCCCCCACGGTGAAGTCGACATTGACCTCGGTGATCGGGGCGCGCCCCGGCTTCGAGGAGCCGCCTTCCTGTGCGGGTTCCTCGGTCACGATGGTGTGCTCGAGCATGGAGAACACCTCGTCGAGGCTCAGCGGTGTCGGGTCATGGGCGTTGCCCACGAAACCTGTGACACCGGGGGTGTGACGTACGGTGCCCCACGATTCGTCGGTCAGCTCCATGCGCACCAGGACGTAGCCGGGGATGCGCACGCGGCGAACGATCTTCCGGGTCGTGTTCTTGATTTCCACGACCTCTTCCATGGGGACCTGGATTTCATAGATGAAATCCTCCATGCCCAGGGTCTGGGCGCGGGTCTCCAGGTTCACCTTCACACGGTTCTCATAACCGGCGTAGGAGTGGATGACGTACCAGTCACCGGGCTGGCGGCGCAGCTTGGTCCGGTATTCCTCCTTGGCGGCCGCAACGGCCTCCTCGGGGGACAGTTCGGGAGCCCCTGCTGCTTCGTCCTCGCCCGTGGCGGTGGATTCATCGGCGTTGGAGGCGTCGTCCGCGGTTTCCTCGGACGCCTCGGCGGCCGGGGTCTGTTCCGAAACGACGGAATCGACCGGCGCCTCTACGGCGTCGGCCTCGGTTGCCTGCTCAACGGCGTCGTCGTTGGCCTGCGGTTCGAGTTCCTGCTCGGACACTGCGGTTCCTGCTTTCTTTGACTGGTAAACCAGAACATTTCATCGTGGCTGGGCCGAGGGATACCGACATCGCCCTCTTCGGGGGCGTCGGCAGCCGCTACTGCTCCGGTGGGTTGGTGAAGACCAGGATCGCGCCGTTTCCGAACAACAGGTCCAGCCCGCTAACGATCAGCATCACCAGGATCACGAAACCCAGAACGGTCAGCGTGTAGTTCACCAACTCGCTACGGGTCGGGGTGACGACCTTCTTCAGCTCGGAAATGACCTGGCGGAAGAACAAGGCGATACGCGCAAAGAAACCGCCCTTGGCGGGCTTGCCGCCTCGGGGGGAGCCCGTGGAGCGTCCCGTTGTTGCTTCGGTCACTGTGCCTCGATTCGAGTTCTTCGCATCTTGAAACAATCACGGTGTACCGCGGCCTGTCGGCCGCAACACACCGTGACGTGGATTTCGCCGACCCCCCACATCCAAGATGTGGGTTGCCACTGCGCAGGGCAGACAGGACTCGAACCTGCAACCTGCGGTTTTGGAGACCGCTGCGCTACCAATTGCGCCACTACCCTTCGGATTGGTCGTCCGTCCCGCCGTGGTTGCCCTTCAAGCACACCGCGTCGAGGCGTAATCCAACACCGAGGGAACAGTCTACGCATTGACCACCCACAAGTCGAACCGGATCGACGTCGCGGACCGACTGTCTTGGCCTGACTTCCATGGGCCTGCTGACGCATTCTGTGCCGCCCGGCGGAGCGCGGCTAAGCTGGAATCAGCTAGGCCCCACGCCCTCGACCCCAGGAAGCGAACCCATGTCACGCATTTCCCGACGCATCGGATCGATCGCCGAATCAGCCACGCTCGCCGTGGACGCCAAGGCCAAGGCGCTTAAGGCCGCCGGGCGTCCCGTCATCGGGTTCGGTGCCGGCGAACCCGATTTCCCGACGCCCGACTATGTTGTGGAGGCCGCGATCGAAGCGGCCCGCAACCCACGATTCCACCGCTATTCCCCCGCCTCGGGCCTGCCGGAATTGAAGGCAGCCATAGCAGCCAAAACCCTGCGGGATTCGGGCTATGCCGTGGAGGACTCCCAGGTCTTGGTCACCAATGGTGGCAAGCAGGCGGTGTACAACACGTTTGCGACCCTGTTGGATCCTGGCGACGAAGTCATCGTCCCCACCCCCTATTGGACGACCTACCCCGAGGCGATCCGCTTGGCGGGCGGCGTGCCGGTGGAGGTCTTCGCAGGTCCCGAGCAGGGGTACTTGGTGACAACCGAGCAGCTCGAGGCAGCGCTGACCGAGCGCACCAAGATCCTGGTCTTCGTTTCCCCCTCCAACCCGACCGGCGCCGTCTACCCTCCGGAGATGGTCGCCGAAATCGGCCGGTGGGCCGCGGCGAAGGGCCTATGGGTCGTCACCGACGAGATCTACGAACATCTGACCTACGACGACGCGAAGTTCACCTCGATCGCCACCGCAGCCCCGGAATTAGGTGACCGGGTCGTCATCCTCAACGGCGTGGCCAAGACCTATGCGATGACCGGTTGGCGGGTGGGCTGGATGATCGGCCCCTCGGATGTCATCAAGGCGGCCACCAACCTGCAGTCCCATGCGACGTCGAACGTCGCCAACGTCCCCCAGATGGCAGCTTTGGCTGCCGTCGCTGGCCCGTTGGATGCCGTGGATGAGATGCGGACTGCCTTCGACCGTCGGCGCAAGGCCATCGTTGCTGGGCTGAATGCCATCGACGGGGTGGAATGCCCCACCCCGAAGGGCGCCTTCTACGTCTACGCCGATGTCCGCGGTCTTTTGGGCCGGGAGATTGACGGCGTCCGCCCGCAGACATCTGCCGAGTTGGCCGCCTTGATCCTGGAAAAGGCCGAGGTGGCCGTGGTCCCCGGCGAGGCCTTTGGTCCCTCGGGTTTCCTGCGCTTGTCCTACGCGCTCGGTGATGACGATCTGGCCGAAGGCATCGGTCGGATCGCCACCCTCCTGGGCCGCGCCGCCTAGGTGCACCGGTCCCCGGGCGGGCCGTGGAGCCCAGGATCAGAGAATCCGGCGGTCCACGGCCCATCGGGTGAGTTCGTGACGGTTGGACAACTGCAGCTTCCGCAGGACCTTGGAGACGTGGGTTTCCACGGTCTTCACGGAGATGAATAGTTCCTTGGCCACTTCCTTATAGGTGTATCCCCGGGCGATGAGTCGCATCACCTCCAGCTCCCGGTCGGACAGCAGGTCCAGTTCGTCCTCGGCGCTGACGCCGGCCTGGGTGCCGAAGGCGTCCAGAACGAAGCCAGCCAGTCGCGGGGAGAACACCGCGTCTCCTGCCGAAACCCGGATCACGGCGTCGGAGATCTCGGCACCGGAAATCGATTTGGTCACGTAGCCGCGGGCCCCTGCCCGGATGACGGTCACGACGTCTTCGGCCGCATCGGAGACGCTGAGGGCCAGGAAACGCACGTCGCCGAGTAGTTCTGAGCATCCCGCCAAGACTTCCGCACCTCCGCCCCCACGGCCGCCGGGCAGGTGCACATCGAGGAGGACGACGTCTGGACGTCGCTCGCTGACGGTCCGGATGGCCTCTTCCACGGTGGCGGCCTCGCCGACCACCCGCAGCCGATCGTCCAGATCGGATTTCAACCCGGAACGGAAGATCGCGTGGTCATCGACCACCACGACACTGATCTGCCGAGCTGCCGCTGTCGGTTCGAGGGTATTCACCGGTTCTGCTCCTCCATCGGTTCGTGCTTTATGGCCAGGTGCACTTCGGTGCCCCCGGTCGTGCTGGAAATCGTGGCGGTACCTCCGTTGCGTTGCATCCGGCCGATAATTGATTCCCGCACCCCCAGCCGGTCCTGTTCCAGATCCTCTGGATCGAAGCCGGGTCCGCGATCACGGATGAAGACATCGACCCTTCTCGGCGAGGCCTCCACATAGACGGCAACCGTCCCCCCGGCATGTTTGGCAGCATTGAGCATGGCCTCGCGTGCCGCTTGCACCACGGCATCGTGCCCTTCGAGACCTTCGAGGTCCCCCACGGCGACGACGTCGATCACCGCGTCATGGGACTCCTCTAGCCGGGCAGCTTCGACGCGGATGTCCTCACAGATACCGCCCTCCGCCCGCGGGGTGTCCCGGTAGAGCCATTGACGCAACTCCCGTTCCTGGGCCCTGGCTAGCCGGAGTACTTGGGCCTCGTCTCCGGCGCGCATCTGGATCAGGGCCAGGGTTTGCAGGACCGAATCGTGGAGATGTGCGGCAATTTCTGCTCGTTCCCCGATTCGGACCCGACTCGCCCGTTCGGATTCATAGTCCCTCCAGAACCTCAGGCCCCACGGGGCGAGGACCAGCAACACCCCAGCCAGGACGATGACCGCGACGAAGACCCCGTTCCACAACGCGTCCAGGCTGACGGCGCCGGAGACCAGGAAGATCAGTCCCAGCACGACGAGGGCAACACCGCCCACCAAGCGCACCACTCCTGCTGCCCGCTCGGCCCCGGCGGCCTTGCGTAAACCTTGCCGGCGGACTCCGTCGAGCTGCAGCCAGGCCAGAACGGCACCGGCGATAATCAGCACGGCAGGCCAGATGAGCCCCCACGCCACCGGCAGGCCCTGCATCTGGGCGAAGAGCAACAGGCTCAGCAACAGCAGCCCGGCCCCGGCCAGGACCTGGCGGCCTGCCAGGCCGCCTAGACGCCAGTGCAGCCAGGCACCGGTCCCCTGCGGGGTGCCAGGATCGCCGGTAGCCTGCTGTTCCCCTCCTGCCCCGGTCCCGAGGAAGCCCCCGGTGTCGGTGGCCAACGAGATCGGCGCCCCGGCACGGGAGCGTTCGGCATCCTCGAGGGCGTCCTCCCGTGAGGGGACCATGACCCACAGCCAGCCATACAGGACAATCCCGGCACCCGCGAAGAGGGTCAGCAGAGCCATCCCGAACCGGATATTGCGCACCGGGTACTCCAGGTGGACCGCCAATCCGGCGCAGACTCCGCCCAGCACGCGAGGTTCAGCACGCAACAGGGGCGGGCGGCTGCGCGTTTCGGTCATGACCCCATACAAACATGCCCCGGACCGTTCGCTGGTCCCACTCAGGGGAATCGGGGGAAGGATCAGGGGCCGTTCAGGGCAGACCCCGATGGTGGCAGGAGCCCTAACAGGCAAGGATGAAAACATGAATCACGCACCTGTAGAAAATTCCTTCTTCCGTTGGCTCCGGGGGCTGGGCGTCGAGCGCGGTGAACATCACTGGATTGGTGGCGTCTCCTCGGGCCTGGCGCGGCGCTTCGGCATCGACCCAGCCCTGGCCCGCGGCCTGCTGCTGATCGTCGTCATCTTCTCCGGAGTCGGGCTCCTGCTATATGGGTTGGCGTGGGCCCTGCTGCCGGGCCCCGATGGAGGTATCCACCTCCAGCAGGCAGGACGCGGGCAGTGGAGCAGCGGGATGACCGGAGCGCTGATCTTCGTGGTCATCGGACTGGTCAACGGGCCCTCCTTCTTGGGCGGATGGCGCTTCGACACCAGCGATTCGTGGTGGAGCAGCCTCATCTGGACCGCCGTTTGGGTGGGGGCCATCATCTGGTTCTTCTCCACACGGTCGTCGCGTCGACAGAAGCGTCTGGATCATCAGGGCCTCCCGGCCGACGGCGTCCCGGGCCAGCCTGCGCCCGGTACGGACCCCACCCAGGGCCCCTCCAGGTCCGCTGCGACTCCTCAGGCTGGCGCGGGTGCGGACTCCGAAATGAATACGGGCATCACCCACCCGGGAAAGGCCCCCACGGCCAAGAACCGCCAGCCCCGGCCATCCCGGGTCCGCCCAGCCATTCCGGGTCACCATGTCGCGATCTTGCTGGGCGTGGCCGTTCTGGTGGCCGGGGCCATCATCCTCACCGCGATGGAGGGGATCTTGGACTACGGCGGCCGCGAGGTCACAGTGGCTCTGGCTGCCGCACTGACGGTACTAGGCGCCGGCCTGGTCGGCGCCGCCCTGCGCTCGTTGCGTGGCGGGGCCCTGACCGGATTCACGATCGCGCTGCTCGTCCCCACCCTCCTGGTCGGCGGAATCGGCACCCAATACGCTCCGAGCACCAGCTGGCCTGGACCAGTCGTGCAGCGCTCCGGCAACGAATACACCTACGTCTTCAACAACGGAACCCTTGACCTGAGTCGGTACGGGCAGGACATGACGGAGGACACGAAACTGAAGGTGAACAACGTCTTCAGCAGCCTGAAGGTCATCGTTCCGGACAACCTCCCGGTGAAAATCACCGCCGACTCAGCCTTCTACTCGCTGCAGGTACCTGACGGCGAGGGGGTCCGAAAATACTCGGGGATTGCCAGTGGAGACACCATCAACATCAACCCAGAAGCCGATGGCCCGGTCCTGCACCTCGACATCGACGGGGCCTTCAATTCCATCGACATCACCTCCAAGGAGGTCACACCATGAGCGATCCCAGTACCGGACATGAGCCCGAACAGGGCCCGGAAGAATCTCAGCCGGAGCAGCCGACCCGTCCCATCGGCCCCCCTGAACATCCGACGACACCGATCGGCAGTACCGGGCCGCTGGGCGTCCCTGCCGAAGAAGCACCGCCGATGGCCCCAGAGAACCACGGCATGCCGTTGGGGACGTTCGTCTTCGGGCTCGTGGTCATGGCCATCGGACTGTTGATCCTGGTTTCGGTCTTCTACAACATCACCCTGAGCGGAAGTACGGTGGCCATCATCCTGTTCCTCGGTGCTGGTCTGGTGTTGATCGGCGGAGGCCTGGTGGCCGCACGCCGTTCCTCCCGGACACACCCCACCCGCTCCTGATACCGTCACAGTCCAGCAGCACACCTCGAAAGGAATCCCCATGGAATCCGTTTATCAGTCCCTCCGGGCCATCCGCTTCCGCCGCGGACCGAAGCGGATGGCCGGCGGCATCGCCGGCGGAATCGCCCAGGCCACCGGCTGGGATGTGACGATCGTCAGGATCGCCATCCTGCTCAGTTTCCTGCTCCCGTTCATCGGGGTGCCGCTGTATCTCGTGCTGTGGCTCATCCTGCCCTTCCACGACGACAGCATCCCACTGGAGCGCATCATCAAAACGGCCCGCTCGTAGCGTCGCCGGCTGCCCTGCCCCGCTGAACGGGGCAGGGCAGTATGACGTGTTCCGACATCGCTGTGGTGGCCGTCTCATGGGCCAGTTGCTAGCATCGAGGTGTTGAGCTCAACGTCGCGCTCCCCTGAAGGTCCCACAGTGGGACGAGAACCCGACGAAAGCACACACATCACCATGCGCATCGGAATCCTGACTAGCGGCGGAGACTGCCCGGGGCTGAACGCCGTCATCCGCGGGGCGGTCCTGAACGGCATCAAGAGCCACCACCACGAATTCGTCGGTTTCCTCGACGGCTGGCGCGGAGTCGTCGAAGGTGATGTGGTCGATTTGCCGCGCGAACGCGTTCGTGGCATCTCCAAACAGGGCGGCACCATCCTGGGCACCTCACGCACCAACCCCTTCGATGGGGAAAATGGTGGACCCGAGAGGATCCAGCAGACCCTGGACCGGCTCGGTATTGACGCAGTGATCGCCATCGGCGGTGAAGGAACACTGGCCGGGGCCAAACGACTGACCGATGCCGGGCTGAACATCGTGGGGGTCCCCAAGACCATCGACAACGACCTCGACGCCACGGACTACACCTTCGGCTTCGACACCGCCGTCGCCATCGCCACCGAGGCCATTGACCGGCTGCGGACCACCGGAGAATCCCATCACCGCTGCATGGTGGCCGAGGTCATGGGACGGCATGTGGGCTGGATCGCCCTGCACTGTGGCATGGCCGCTGGTGCCCATGCGATCCTCATCCCCGAACAGCACACCACCATGGAGCAGATCAACGCCTGGGTCCTCGAGGCCCGGGACCGCGGGCGTGCTCCGCTGGTCGTCGTCGCCGAGGGATTCGTCCCCGAAGGCTCTGAAGAGGCCTACTCGGATCGCGGCCACGATTCCGTCGGCCGCCCCCGGCTGGGCGGGATCGGCGACCAGTTGGCCTACCGCATCGAAGCAGACACCGGCATCGAAACCCGGGCTACCGTCCTCGGACATATCCAACGGGGTGGCGTTCCCAGCGCCTTCGACAGGGTTCTGGCCACCCGGCTGGGCATGGCCTCGGTGGACGCCGTGGAGGAGAAGGCTTGGGGGAACATGGTGGCCCTGCGCGGCACCAACATCCACCGGGTTCCCTTCCAGGCCGCCCTGAACAACCTCAAACGGGTTCCGCAACAACGCTACGACGAGGCCTCGCTGCTTTTCGGCTAGCCCAATGGGACTGAAGGCCCGGCGATCAGTAATGTGGTGATCATGGAACTGGAGACCGGAACGCTGGCCATCATCGCGTTGGCGTGGGCCCGACGACTGAACATGGAGGACTCCGCCCTCGCCTCCGTGGCGATGGGCGGTGACACCCCGCTGCGCATCAACCACCTCGACGAAGAATCCTCAACGGTGACGTTCCTGCGCTTCGGTGCCGGGTCGGTGCTCTGCGGTCCCGACTGGCTACTCCGGGCCGCCGCCGAGACCTCGGATGAGGAGCTGGCGGCCGAAGCGGTCCTGCTGGGCCTGCTGCGCGACCACGGCGATGTGTCGGCCAGGGGGTTGGGCGAATCGCTGCTGTACCATGCCGACCAGCCGCCGGAAATCGTGGAATCAACCACGACCCTCGTCTCCGATGAGGTATCCACCGCCGTCGAGCTCGAGGAGTTGTGCCCCCGTGACGATCTCGCCGGGGTGCGTCTCTCCCACCAGGACAAATCCTTCACCCTCGTCTCCGAAGAGGGCCAAGCCCCACTAGCAGGCGCCGGGTATTCGGTGTGGGAGGGTCTCATCGCAGATCTGGCGGTCCTCACGGCGCCCTCCCTGCGCCGGCACGGATTGGGGACCTATATCGCAGCGGTGGCCGCCGACGATGCCCTCAGTGAGGGGTTCGTCGCCCAGTTCTCCGCCGATGTGAACCATAAGGGTGCCCAGCGGCTGGCCGATGCGTTGGGCCTCGTGCTTTCCGGTTCCCTCACCCGGGCGAGCCTGGGCGGGGAATGACACGGACGACGACGGAGCGCCGCGGAAGGCCTAGCGGCGCGGGCGAAGGAAACCGGTAGCCCGGCCCACTACTTGACCGGCGTCCGGAGTCACGATGGTTTCCTGGTTCACCGGGTACTCCTCTTCACCGTCCAGCACGGTCAAGACCGCTTCGGGGTCGGTATTGCGGCGTACGACGGCCAGGGCGACCGGCCCGGCTTCGTAGTGCCAGGCGACGGAAGTGACCTTGCCGACGGTCTTCTCCCCCAGCTTCACCTCGCTCCCGGCGGCAGGATGGGAGTGCATGCTGCCGTCCAGATGGAGGAAGACCACACGCCGCGGTGGACGGCCGAGGTTGTGAACCCGGGCGATCGTCTCCTGGCCCTTATAGCAGCCCTTATCCATATGGACCGCGGTGCGCAGCAGATCCAGTTCGTGGGGAATCGTCTTTTCGTCGGCGTCCACGGCCACCCGCGGGCGCCATGCCGCCACGCGAAGCGCTTCGGCTGCCATCGTCCCGGACAGCCGGAGCTGACCGACGGCGACTTCCAGTTCGACCCGCGGAACCAGATATTCGATCCATACCCGGCCGGCCGCCGGATGGTCGGGGGTCGAGTAGGCGTAGCCGCCGGCGCTGATACCGGGCCAGGGGTCATGCCAGGCGGTGAAACCGGCCAACGACTCGATGGGGGCCCCCGCGCCGACAACAGCCCAATCGGCCGTGGCATCGTGGACTTCGACGCGCAAGGTGAAGCGCATGGAGTCCAGCCATGCGGCCAGTGGAGCGGCATCGGCAGCCTCCACCAAGAGCCAGGCGGTCTCGCCATCGTCGACGACGTGGCAGGCGTACTCGATGCGTCCCTGCACGGTGAGCAGCAGTGTTTCGGCGCCTTCTCCCGGAGCCAGGCCCAGCAGCAGCTGACTCGAGAGGGTGTTCAGCCACGAGAGCCTGTCGACACCGGCGACGGTGACGACCCCGTGATGTGACAGATCGACGACGGCGTCGCCCTCGTCGAGTCGGCGTTGTTCGGGCAGCGGTTCGCCATAATGGGCGGCGACACCTGCGTCGATTCCCGTGCCTTCGATGGCCCCGTCACGTCCGAGCAACGGCGATTTCCACGTCATGTCATGCCTCTTTCGTCAGGGCTGCAGAAGCATGCGCCGCCAAGGCAGTACCGCCGGCCGCGACATCCCAACGCCAGAACAGCTGTCCGTTGACCAAACCGAACATCCGCGTGGCCGCAGAAAACTCCTTGGAGTTCGAACCGCGGACCACCATATCCGTGGCCAACTCGATGCGCGGCCCGTTGATGCTGCCGTAGTACAGCTCACACACTCCACGCGGGTGGGCGATGTTCACCACGATATTGAACCCGCCCTCGGGCGCGCGGAGCGCCTCGACGTCGTCGGCGGTGCGCAGGGTGGGAACGATATCGCCGGGGATCAGGCCGGGACCGCCGTCGGAGTCCTCCAGCGGGCGGTCCAGCCCCCAATAGCCCTGTTCGGTGGCCAGCGGGCGCAGCTTATTGCCCTTTTCGTCGCTCAGCCAGCTCTCGGCCCGGTAGGACAAATAGGGCGTGGAGTCGTGGGTGAACTCGACACGCTGCACAAAGTGGGCGTCCTCGCCCTCGCCTTCGCCCAGTCGACCGGCACCTTCCCAGGTGCCAATCAGCCAGGAGAGCGGGACGAGCTCGGGGGTCAGGTCGGTAGGTAGCTCAATGGGCATGCAGCGTGGTCCTGCTACCTCTGGCCCTTGAACAGGCGCGTGACGACCAGACCGGCAAAGCCGGCCATCCCCAGCCCGGCAACCACCAGCAGGGTGATGAAGAAGATCTCTAGTGCCATGTAATTCGATTCCATGCCACCATCCTAACGCCGTGTCGGCACGAAAGGGATTCGGTGTCCGGCACGCGGGTCGCCACTTAGTGCAGGAGCAGACGCTCCACGTAGTAGACCAGCGACCCCGAGGCGATGACCGAGGCCACGCCCACGGCAATGGCCCCCCAGATACCCAGGACGCCGGAGGGCGCCAGCGTCGCGCCCATCGGCGAAGAACCCGGAGTGCCGGCGGCTTCATCGGGTGCCCCGGCAGGGGCACCGGGGACCCCCGGGGCCACGGTTGAGAAGGAGCCTGCCCGCAGCACCTGGGCCTCCGAAACCACGAGCACGTGGAAGCAGACGACGACCGAACCCACCACGGCCCCCACCACCACGGCAGGGATCACGGGAACATCAGCGACCAGAACACTGGCGACCCCACCGACCAGGATGGCGGCCAGCAGGCCCAGCGGCGCCGTGAGTCGCTCGGGCCACGGAATCGCGCTGACCAGGACGGCGGAGGCAATACTCAGTCCCGAGAGCAGCATCATGGAACCGTTGGTGGCGTTGGGGGTCAGCCGGTCGGCGGCGACCCATCCGCTGCCGAAGACCACCACGAGGACGCCCGCGCAGCCGCCCAGGGTCGATTCGAGGCGTTGCCGCTGGCCCGTCCCGCGTACTAGTTGGGTCACGAAGACCAAGATCACCCCGACGGCGCCGAAGGCCCCCATCCACTGCAGCGGAGAGGGCATCGGGGCCACGGTGGCCGCCGTTGCCGCTCCGATGCCGGCGAGCGCGATCACCGTGCTCACGGGCAGCGGGGCGGGCATCCCGACC
This sequence comes from Arthrobacter rhombi, assembly GCF_900163545.1. Classification (GTDB taxonomy): domain Bacteria; phylum Actinomycetota; class Actinomycetes; order Actinomycetales; family Micrococcaceae; genus Arthrobacter_H; species Arthrobacter_H rhombi_A. Next base: position 5,860 of record NZ_FUHW01000044.1, on the reverse strand, counting down.
AGACGGGGATATCCCCACGCAAACACGAGGATGCACGCACAGACCACCGCCCAGATGGCCCAGCTACCGGCTCGGTCCGGGCCGATGTAGCTGGAGGCGACAAGTGCGGCGACCGCCACGAGCGACGCTGCGGCAAAGGTTTTGGTTCTCACGCCTTATATCCTGCCCTATATGAGCCCGGTCGTGGCCAGCACGGTGTGCTGGCCTCCGAGGTGACGTCGAACCACGACGCGCCCCGACAGGGGTCGCGGACTGCACAAGCAGGTCCAGCGGGGATATGTTGGGTGCATGAGCGCGACCCAGAACACCGATTGGACCATCACCCTTGCCAACGGCAGGCCTGATCAGGACCTGCTGCGGCGGATCACCGCCCTAGCGGCGGAGGCCGAGGACAGCGACGGTAATCCGCCGCTGAGCGACCAGACGATCGTGGAACTGCGGACCGGGGAGGCCTCCGAGGGCCTCATGGTTGTCACCGCTTGGCTCTGCGACGACGATGGCGCGGTTTCCGGGGAGTTGGTGGGCGTCGCCGTGGCTGTTTCCACCGACGATCCGACCCCCGGGACCCTTGAGCTGGTGGTCCACCCCGAATACCGTAACGATGGGATCGGTGCCGCACTGCTGGCCTCCCTCGATGCCCGTTCCCCCTTGAAGGCGATGCAGGCGTGGTCGCACGGCAACCATGCTGCTGCGTCCCGTCTGGCGCAGCGCCACGGGTTCGTGCCCATTCGTGAGCTATGGCGTATGCGTTTGATGCACGACGCAGGGCTTCCGGCCGCCGCGATGCCTCCCGGGTACCGGCTGCGCCGGTTCGTTCCCGGACAGGACGAGGAAGCCTGGTTGGCGGCCAATGCCGCGGCATTCGTGGACCATGCGGAGCAGGGTTCGATGACCCGGGCTGACCTGCTGGCCCGGATGGACGAGGACTGGTTCGACCCCGAGGGCTTCCTGCTCGCCGAGGCTGGGGACGGTTCGATCGCCGGCTTCCATTGGACCAAGGTCCACCCGCCGTTGAAGGACAGTGCCACCGGAGCGCACCAGAGCCTGGGGGAGGTCTATGTGGTCGGTGTGGTCCCCGCAGCCCAGGGCACCGGGTTGGGCAGGGCCCTGACCATTGCCGGCATCGAGCATTTGCGCTCTCGTGGCCTCCAGGCCGTCATGCTTTACGTCGATGCCGACAACACCGCCGCCGTCGGGCTCTATAACAAGCTCGGTTTCACCCGTTGGGACGTGGACGTGATGTACGCGCACGGCACGACGGCCGCCGGGTAAAGTAAAGCAGGAACGCACCGTCGCGCCTGCGCCGGAATCGTGGGCGCCCCGGAGCTTGTCGCAACTCCACACATTTGTACGTTAGGACGGACCCGATGGACAGCACCTCCGTAGCCGCAGCGAGCTTTGGCGACGGTGATGTGCCATCGGCCCGGGCGACCCAGGACCGCATCGAACTACCGCTCTTCGATCCGCCGCTGGGTCCTGAGGGGGATTTCACTCTCGACCGTTTCCTGGACCGTGAGGTCAGCTGGCTGGATTTCAATGCCCGCGTACTCGAGCTCGCGGAGGATCCCGACCTGTACCTGCTGGAGCGCATCAGCTTCCTGTCGATTTTCGCCTCCAACCTCGACGAGTTCTTCATGGTCCGCGTCGCCGGCCTCAAACGCCGGATCGCGACCGGTTTGGCGGTCCCCTCGGCCGCCGGGGTGAGCCCCATCGACCAGCTCGAGGAGATCCTGGTGATGGCCAAGGATCTGCAGTTGCGTCATGCCCGGGTCTTCGCCGAGACGCTGCGTCCTGCGCTGGCCGCCGAACAGATCGAGATCACCCGCTGGAACCAGCTGGACCAGCCGGCACAAGAGGAGATGCGGCGGTGGTTCGTCGCCCAAGTCTTCCCGATTTTGACTCCCCTGGCCGTGGATCCGGCCCACCCGTTCCCCTATATTTCGGGGTTGTCGTTGAACCTTGCGGTGATCGTGCGCAACCCGGTCAGCAGCAAGGAGCTCTTCGCCCGGCTGAAGGTCCCCGATATGCTGCCGCGGCTGATTTCGGTGGACGGGCCCCGCGCCGGGAACACTGCAGGACGACTGGCCCGGTTCATCCCCCTCGAAGATGTCATCGCCCAACACCTGGAATACCTCTTCCCGGGGATGGAGGTCGTCGAACACCACACGTTCAGGGTGACCCGAAACGAGGACCTTGAAGTCGAGGAGGACGACGCAGAAAACCTGTTGCAGGCCCTCGAGAAGGAACTGCTGCGCCGTCGCTTCGGCCCTCCGGTCCGCCTCGAAGTCGCCAGCGACATCAACCCCACCATCCGGGACTTGCTGGTGCGGGAGCTCGGGGTCGAGGAGGACGAGGTCTTCGAGGTACCCGCGCCTTTGGACCTGCGTGGTCTTTCGGTGATTGCCAACATTGATCGCGCCGACCTGCACTACCCCAAGCAGTTGGCCCACACCAGCCGCGATTTGAACCCGTCGGAGACCTCGAAGGCCGCCAATGTGTTTGCTGCGATGCGCCGCCGGGACATCCTGCTGCACCACCCCTACGATTCATTCTCGACCTCGGTGCAGGCCTTCCTCGAACAGGCAGCCTCCGACCCGAAGGTCCAGGCCATCAAACAGACCCTGTACCGCACCTCGGGGGACTCCCCGATCGTCGATGCCCTCATCGACGCCGCCGAGGCGGGCAAGCAGGTCTTGGCCCTGGTGGAGATCAAGGCCAGGTTCGACGAACAGGCAAATATCTCGTGGGCCCGGAAGCTCGAAGAGGCGGGCGTCCATGTGGTGTACGGGATCGTGGGCCTAAAAACCCATTCCAAGCTGTCCCTGGTCATCCGTCGTGAAGGTGACCGGCTGCGTCGCTATTGCCATATCGGCACCGGCAACTACCACCCGCGCACGGCCAGGTACTACGAGGATCTCGGCCTATTGACCACCGATGAGCAGGTCGGAGAGGATCTCTCCCGGCTGTTTAATCAGCTCTCTGGCTATGCTCCGCGTTCGACCTTCAAACGCCTGCTGGTGGCTCCCCGATCACTTCGTTCCGGACTGATCGACCGCATCGACCAGGAGATTCAGCACCGCGAGGCGGGGCGTGAGGCCCGGGTGGTCATCAAGGTCAACTCCATGGTCGACGAGGCCATCATCGATGCCCTCTACCGGGCCAGCCAGGCCGATGTGAAGGTCGATGTGATCGTCCGGGGCATCTGTTCGCTGCGCCCCGGGGTACCCGGGCTGAGCGAAAACATCAGGGTCCGCTCCATCTTGGGCCGTTTCCTGGAGCATTCACGGGTCTTTGCCTTCCATAATGATGCGGACCCGGTGATCTACATCGGCTCTGCAGATATGATGCACCGCAACCTGGACCGCCGGGTAGAGGCCCTGGTCAGAATCTCCAATCAGGAGGACGTCGCAGAGTTGCAGCGCATCCTGGACCGGTATCTGGACGAGGGGACCGCCAGTTGGCATCTTGACTCGGACGGTGATTGGACCCGCCACCACCTCGGCCCGGACGGGGAACCGCTCTCCGACGTGCAGTCGTGGCTGCTGGAATCCCGCCAGCGCTGGACGGCCCGCCGCTGATGTCACTGGTACTGCGCTCTTCCGATGACCCCCTCGTCACCGGCGGGACCGTCAAGGTGCTCGCGGGCGGGGCGATCCCCTGGCGGATCTCCGAGGGAAACCTCGAGGTTCTCCTGATTCACCGGGAGAAGTACGACGACTGGTCCTGGCCCAAGGGCAAGCTCGACGATGGTGAAACCCTCCCGCAGTGCGCCGTCCGGGAAGTGCAGGAGGAAGTGGGCCTCCGGATCACCCTGGGCATCCCGCTTCCGGCGATCCGCTACCCCGTGAAAGCCGGACAGAAGGTCGTCTACTACTGGGCGGCCCACGTCCCCAGCGAGCACTTCGCGCCCGATGGCCACGAAGTCGATGCCGCACGCTGGGTTTCCTGCGCCGAGGCAAGGCGCCAGCTGACGAACCCTTCGGATATCGACCCACTGGATACCCTCGAGGGCGCCTATATCAATGGCCGTCTGGCCACGGTCCCCTTCATCGTGGTCCGCCATGCCAAGGCGAAGCCGAGGTCGAGCTGGACGAAGGAAGAAGGCAAACGCCCGCTCGCCGCCACCGGTAAGCGACAGGCATTGGAAGTGGACGCACTCCTGTCCTCCTGGCGCCCCGAACGGGTCGCCAGCAGCCCCTGGACACGATGCATCCAGACCGTCTCCCCGTATTTGAAACGCCACGACCTGGGCGTGAAGCTGGTTCCTGCGTTGACCGAGCATGAGGCCAAACGCCGACCGTCCACGGCACGCAAGGCAGTGTTGAAGCTGCTCAATAAGGGTGTCCCGCAGGCCGTGTGCACCCACCGCCCGGTCTTGCCCCTCGTGTTCGACGCGTTGGCCGAGCGGCTCCCCGGGCCCTTGGCCCGTTTCCTGCCGGCCGCAGACCCTTATCTGCGCCCCGGTGCCATGGTTGTGTTGCATCTGCCGGTGACGAAACTCCGTAAACCGGTATCCGTTGAGGTCTTTGAAACCTTCGATGACTGATACCCGGCCGTTGGGCAGGTAGTGCCCGGGCGGGGCGCCGAGTAGGCTCGGTGAACAGCTATCCGCCGTTCCAGGAGGTAATGTGACCGCCGACCACGAGCAACAGCCCGCAGTGCCGGGCTGGCGTCCGGAAAAGATCGTCCATGAGGGTCTGCGTCTGGAACATGACGCGGACCGCGGCCGGTATGCGCTCTGGCAGGGCGAGGAATTCATCGGCTTCCTCGGCTACAGCACCGACCCGCAGAGCGGGATCGTGACGCTGCAGCACACCATCATCGATGAGGCCCATGGCCGCCATGGGTATGCCCGGGCCCTGGTCACCCTGGTGCTGGACGAGCTACGTGCGGCACGGCGCCGAGTCATCGTCGAATGCAGCTACATCCAGGACTATCTGGATCGCTACCCCGAATATCAGGACCTGGTCCTCGAATAACCGAATCAGAACGACGTCAGCAGGCGGGCAGCCAACGCCGGACCCCCTAGGATCGAAGGCATGGGGATGACGATCACTGACAAAGAGTTGACCCGCGGTCGTGGAGGAATTTGGCTGACCTATCTGGTGGGGCTGCTGCTTCTCCTCGCCACCCAGCTGTACGGCTTGAGCCTGTATGCGGGGTTGCCCGAAACGGTCCCCACCCACTGGGGACCCTCCGGCGCCCCGGACGCCTTTGCGGATAAATCCCCCGGCGCCGTTTTTGGCATGTTGTGGATCGGCGCGGGGGTCATCGTCGTGCTGGCTTTCATCGCCGCAGTGGTCCCTGCGATGTCACCGGCTCGTACCCGGGCCTCCGAATATCGCCGCGTTCGTCGCGAGGGGATGATCCGGGGAACCATGAACGCCTTGGGCGTGGCCTCGATCGCCCTCGCTGCCGTGTTCTCCAGCCTGGCCCTTCAAGGCTGGCTCAGACCGGAGCACGTGGGCGGTTGGTTTGCCGTCTTCCTCGCGCCGATCCTGCTCGTTCCCATCGGCTGGGCCATGTGGCGGGGTTCGCGCTGGGGCCAACGCCGCGTCGTCGAACTGGGCATCCACCCGGATGAGGACGAAGCCGCCGAGGAACGCCGCTGGGTCGCCGGCGGGCTGTTCTACAACGATCCGGTCGACCCGCAGATCCTGGTCCCCAAACGGGAGGGAACGGGGACGGGGTTGACCATCAACATCGGCAATCCGAAGGGAAAATGGGCCATCGTGATCTTCCTGCTCGTGATCCTCGGCCTGCCCATCGCCATGTCACTGGGCATCGCGGCGGGCACCGCCTAGGTGTATTGACCACGGACGTTGGTAACGCTCCGGGGTAGTTGAAATAGGGAAGACCT
>NZ_FUHW01000043.1 GCF_900163545.1 Arthrobacter rhombi | reverse complement strand
GCGGCGGAAGCCGTAGCGGATATCGGGGATGGATCCTTGATATCTGTCGGCGGTTTCGGACTATCAGGGAACCCGATGGCATTGATCGAGGCCCTCTTGGAACAAGGCGCTACGGGCCTGTCGGTGGTCTCCAATAATTGCGGTGTCGATGGGTGGGGACTTGGTGTCCTGCTTGCTGCCGGCCGGATCCGGAAGATGACTTCTTCCTATGTGGGCGAGAACAAGGAATTTGCTCGCCAGTACCTCACCGGGGAACTCGAATTGGAGTTGACCCCGCAGGGGACGCTGGCTGAGAAGCTACGAGCCGGTGGATCAGGCATCGCTGCGTTCTACACCGCTGCCGGAGTCGGTACTCAGGTGGCCGAAGGGGGGTTGCCGCAGAAGTACGACGCCGATGGGAACATTCTCCAGGGTTCGGAGCCCAAGGAAGTGCGGAGCTTCGCCCCAGGCGGGGAGAAAAACGATTTCGTTTTGGAAGAGGCCATCGTCTCCGATTTCGCGTTGGTCCACGCGCTGAAGGGCGATAAGCACGGCAACTTGGTGTTCAACAAGGCGACCCGGCAGTTCGGCCCGCCGGCAGCGATGGCCGGGAAGGTGTGTATCGCTCAGGTTGAGGAGCTCGTGGAGCCCGGCGAGATCGACCCTGACCAGGTCCATCTGCCGGGGATCTATGTGCACCGCGTCCTGGAAGTCGGTCGGGACATCGAAAAGCCAGTGGAGAAGCGCACGGTACGCCCAGCTGGTGAAGCCGCCGGTTCGGCGACGAAGGAAGGTTGAGACGATGGCACTGACACGTGAGCAGATGGCCGAGCGGGCCGCGCAGGAACTGGTCGACGGAGCCTATGTGAACCTGGGCATCGGGATGCCGACCCTGGTTCCGAACTACATCCCCGCCGGCAGGACACTGGTTCTGCAGTCGGAAAACGGCATCCTCGGTGTGGGCCCGTACCCCCCCGAAGAGGATGTGGATCCGGACCTGATCAATGCCGGGAAGGAAACCGTGACGGTCAATCCGGGAGCAAGTTTCTTCGATTCGGCCATGAGCTTCGGGATGATCCGTGGCGGGAAGATCGACGTGGCGATCCTCGGAGCGATGCAGGTTTCCACCAACGGGGATCTGGCGAACTGGATGATTCCGGGCAAGATGGTCAAGGGCCCCGGTGGTGGCATGGACCTGGTGCAGGGTGCCCGAGAGGTCATTATCCTGATGGACCATACGGCCAAGGACGGTTCGGCAAAGATCGTGAATGAATGTTCGCTGCCGCTGACCGGTAAGGCCGTGGTGAACCGGATCATTACCGACCTGGCGGTGATCGAGGTGACCGAGGACGGTCTGGTGCTCCTGGAGACCGCTCCCGGTGTGAGTGTCGAGGAAGTCAGGGCCGCGACCGAACCAGAACTGACCCTGGGTGGAGAACTCGCCAACGCCTAGTC
>NZ_FUHW01000041.1 GCF_900163545.1 Arthrobacter rhombi | reverse complement strand
ACGACGGTACCGAAGACCACGTAGTGGAAGTGGGCGACCACGAAGTAGGTATCCGTGACGTGGATATCCAGCGTCGGTGCCGAGAGGATGATGCCGGTCAGCCCGCCGAAGAGGAAGGTCACCAAGAAGCCGATGCTCCACAGCATCGGTGTCTCAAAGGTCACCGATCCTCGCCACATGGTGCCGATCCAGTTGAAGAACTTCACTCCGGTTGGCACCGCGATCAGCATGGTCATGAAGCCGAAGAACGGCAGGGCGACCGAGCCGGTGCCGTACATGTGGTGGGCCCACACCGAAATCGACAGCGAAGCAATGGCAATAGTTGCGAAAATGAGACCCTTATAGCCGAAGATTGGTTTGCGGCTGAAGACCGGGAAGATCTCCGAGACGATGCCGAAGAACGGCAGGGCAATGATGTAGACCTCGGGGTGACCGAAGAACCAGAAGAGGTGTTGCCACAAAATCGGTCCCCCGGATTCGGGGTCGTAGATATGTGCACCGAAGCGTCGGTCGGCGCCGAGGGCAAATAGGGCGGCAGCCAATGGGGGGAAGGCCATCAGGATCATGATCGAGGTGATCAGGGCGTTCCAGGTGAAGATCGGCATGCGCCACATGGTCATCCCCGGTGCGCGCAGACAAATCACGGTCGTGATGAAGTTGACCGCACCCAGGATGGTGCCGAAGCCCGACAGCGCCAGCCCGAAGACCCAAAGGTCACCACCGATTCCCGGACTGAACGTGGTGTTCGACAGTGGGGCGTAAGCGAACCAGCCGAAAGCCGCGGCACCTTGCGGGGTGATGTAGCCGGCCATCGCGATGGTCGAGCCGAAGAGGTAGAACCAGAAGGCCAGCGCGTTAAGCCGCGGGAAGGCAACGTCGGGGGCACCCAGCTGCAGGGGCATGATGACGTTGGTGAATCCGGCGAACAACGGGGTGGCGAACATGAGCAGCATGATGGTGCCGTGCATGGTGAACAGCTGGTTGTACTGTTCCTTGGTCTGCATGATCTGCATACCCGGTTCCCATAACTCGGAACGCATCAACAGCGCCATGATGCCGCCGATGCAGAAGAAGATGAACGAGGCGATCAAGTACATGTAGCCGATGACCTTGTGGTCGGTGGAGGTAATCCACGTGACGACGATGCGTCCCTTGGACACCGGCACAACCCGCGGGGCGAGGACCGTCGTCTCGTCGGTGGCGTATTCGTAGGTAGCCAAGGAATCCTCCTATCGGCACAAGCTCGATTCCGCCCGTCCCCCTGCCGGCCAAGCGGCCTTGGGGCCAGTGTGGCACCTACTCGTCGGTAGTAGAAGGGTTATTGTTCCCACGCTTCGCCCGGTGGCCTCAACGTCCGCGAATGATCCTGCGGATCCGCTGCAACCTTTCACCGATACCGCGTTCGCTGCCATTGGCCGTGGGCGCATAGTAATCGCGACCCACCAGATCATCGGGGGCGTACTGCTGTTCGGCAATCGAATGCGGGGCATCATGCGAGTAGACGTACCCCTTGCCGTGGCCGAGTTGTCCTGCGCCGGGATAGTGCGCATCACGCAGATGGACAGGGATCCCCTCGCCGCGGCCGGCCCTCACATCGGAAATTGCTGCGTTGATCGCCTGATAGGAAGCATTGGATTTGGGGGCGGTTGCCAGATGGACCACCGCTTGGCCCAGAATGATTCGCCCCTCGGGCATGCCGATCAGTTGTACCGCCTGGGCCGCAGCGACCGCGCTCTGCAGGGCCGTCGGGTCGGCAATGCCGATGTCCTCTGAGGCACTGATCATGATTCTGCGCGCAATGAAGCGCGGGTCCTCCCCCGCCTCGATCATTTTCGCCAGATAGTGCAACGAGGCATCCACGTCGGAGCCGCGGATGGATTTGATGAACGCACTGATCACGTCGTAATGCTGGTCCCCGGCCCGGTCGTAACGCTGGACGGCAGCATCCATGGCCCGCTCCGCGTGGGAAGTATTCACGGGGATCGGCGAGGGAGCCCCTTCACTCTCCTGGTCCGGGACAGCGCCGTCGTTCGCCGACGCATCATCGTTCCCGCTGGCTTCGCCCCAGGCAACACCGGCTGCCGCTTCCAACGCCGTCAACGCGCGCCGGGCATCTCCCCCACTGAGCCGGACCAGATGATCCAGTGCCGCGGGTTCCAGGGACACGGTCCCGTCCAGTCCGCGGGGGTCCTCCACGGCGCGGAGAACGAGATCGCGAATGTCCTCTTCTTCCAGAGGCTGCAACGTCAGCAGCAGGGAACGTGAGAGCAGCGGGGAAATCACCGAGAAGGACGGGTTCTCGGTGGTGGCGGCGATGAGGACCACCCACCGGTTCTCTACTCCCGGTAGCAGGGCGTCCTGTTGGGCTTTGGTGAAGCGGTGGATCTCATCCAAGAACAATACGGTGGTGATCCGGTTCAGATCCCTGTCAGTCAACGCCTGGTCCATAACCCGGCGGACGTCTTTGACCCCCGCAGTGATGGCGCTGAGTTCAACGAATCGCCGCCCCGGAGCCCGGGCAATCACATGGGCGATCGTGGTCTTACCGGTTCCCGGTGGGCCCCAGAGGATGACGCTCGCCGGACCGGAGGGGCCTGGACCATCGACCCCAGCTAGTTGACGCAGCGGCGATCCGGGTTTGAGTAGATGTTGCTGTCCAACCAGTTCCGCCACCGTCTGCGGACGCATACGTACTGCCAGGGGCGGCCGGGGACGGGAGGAACCGTGGCCTGGCTCGTCCTCGGAGTCGTCATCCAGTGGACTCAACAAATCGTTCACCCATCCAGCCTAGTCCCCGCACGCCGGCGCCCCGGGGACCGCTACGGTTGATGGGTGATGTCGTACGAGCGAAGGGCAACGGTGTGAAGGCAGTCGTACAACGGGTCAGCAAGGCCTCGGTTGAGGTCCGAGGCCAGGAAGTCGCAGCCATCAACGAGCCCGGGCTGATGGTGCTGCTCGGCGTTACGGGCACCGACACCGCAGCGGAGGCGGCGACCCTGGCGTCAAAGATCTGGCGTCTGAGGATGCTCGAGGAGGAAAAGTCCTGTTCCGATATCGACGCACCATTGCTGGTCGTCAGCCAATTCACCCTCTACGGTGAGGTACGCAAGGGGCGCAGACCAGGCTGGTCGGCTGCGGCACCACGGGCGATCAGCGAACCGCTCTATGAGGAGTTCATGGCCACTCTTCGCGCCCTCGGCGCACGGGTCGAGCACGGGGTCTTCGGCGAGCAGATGGATGTTTCCCTCGTGAACTCCGGCCCCTTTACCCTCGTGGTCGATACGACGGATCTGCCCGGTTGATCACCACGGTGGACCGTGACCGCCCGGGACGAGCATCGACCTAAGAACCGGCAGTGTCAGCCACGGAGGCCGCGTCGATTTTCCTCATGACTAGTGAGCGCTGGTGTTCCAGGGCCCTGTCGGCACCAGCAAGCTGAATTGGGCGGCATCTGGCGCCCGTGACACCCAAAAACAGCAGCCACACCACGCCCGTCATGATGGCGAAAACGGAGAACCATTCCCCGGACACCATCGCAGGAACACCCACCAACACACCCCAAGCCACCGCGGCGGCCAGCCAGGCGAAGCGGTTCCTGCGGACGGAACGACGGATGGAGGGCCGGTGCCCTGTCGCCAAACGTGCCGCATGGATTTCATGGTTGTCAGCTGAGCCGACAGGGTGGTTGGACGCTGCCGCTGCGGGCCCGACGGATCGTTCCCGGGCCACCGCGGCACGGGCCTCGGCCGCGGTGAAGCACTAGCGTCCGCGCAGCAAGGACTCGACCCGGTGGAACCACGTCGCCGAGCCCCAACCAGCCTCATCGGCCAGTCGACGTCCGGCCCCGTCCCCGAGGATGATCCCGAACGTCAGGATCAGGGACCCGGCCACGGGCAGTACCCAGTTCGGTGGGCCGGGGAACACATTCTCGGGCAGCTGGCTGACCAGCGTGATTCCGCCGGCCAGCAGGATCACCGCAAGGATCCCCAACACCACCGAAAGCGAGAGTCGTCCCCGGGTCCGTCCGGTCCAGGCAGCATAGGCCAGCCCCAAGGCGACGGTGACCACCGGGAAGAGCAGCACCGCCGGTCCGCTGAAGGACGGCTGGGTCCAGCCGTCCCCGAACCCCATGCGCACACCGACGATGACGATCATGATGCCCACGCTGACGATCAGCAGCTGGACGAGGCCGCGGCCGGTAGAGGCCAGACGGTCCCCGTCCAGGACAGCTGCGATCCGCTGATCGGCGGTGATTTTCATGGGGCTCTTCCGGGCCGGCAGCTTCGGGCTAGGAGGCGTCGGTCGCCGACTCGTCCTTTTGCTCCGCCTTTTCGGCCTTCTTCGGCTCGGGCTTCGCGTCGACGCCGGCCTCCTTGCGCTGCTGCGCGGTAATCGACGCCGGGGCCTGGGTCAGCGGGTCGAATCCGCCGCCGGTCTTCGGGAAGGCGATGACGTCGCGGATCGAATCGGTACCGGTGAGCAGCTGCACCACACGGTCCCAGCCGAAGGCGATGCCGCCATGGGGCGGGGCACCGTATTTGAAGCCGTCCAGCAGGAAGCCGAACTTCGACTGCGCGGATTCCTCATCCAGACCCATCATCTTGAAGACGCGTTCCTGGACATCGCGCTGGTGGATACGGATGGACCCGCCGCCGAGCTCATTGCCGTTGCAGACAATGTCATAGGCGTAGGAGAGGGCGTTCTCCGGGTCCTCATCGAAGGTGTCCATGAATTCAGGCTTCGGGGAGGTGAAGGCGTGGTGCACAGCGGTCCACTGCCCGGCACCGACGGCGACATCGCCGGAGGCCACGGCTGCTGCCGCGGACTCGAACATCGGGGCGTCCACGATCCAGACGAAGGCCCAGTCGCCTTCCTTGATCAAACCGGTGCGGTGCCCAATCTCCACACGGGCCGCGCCGAGTAGTGCCCGTGATTCGGAAGCCGACCCGGCGGCGAAGAAGATGCAGTCCCCGGGGTTGGCGCCAACAGTGGTGGCAAGGTTCTCCCGCTCGACATCGGTCAGGTTCTTGGCCACGGGCCCGGTCAGCGAACCGTCCTCCTGGACCAGGACGTAGGCCAGACCCTTGGCACCGCGCTGCTTGGCCCATTCCTGCCAGGCGTCCAAGGTCCGGCGCGGCTGCGAAGCCCCGCCGGGCATCACTACGGAACCGACGTAGGGTGCCTGGAAGACCCGGAAGGTGGTGTCCTTGAAGAAATCCTTCAGCTCGGTCAGTTCCAAACCGAAACGCAGATCCGGTTTATCCGACCCGTACTTCTGCATCGCGTCGGCGTAGGTCATCCGGGCGATGGGGGTGGGCACCTCCACGTCGATGAGGTTCCAGACGGCGCTGACGATCTTTTCGCCCAAGGCGATGATGTCATCCTGCTCCACGAAGGAAGCTTCGATATCCAGCTGGGTGAATTCCGGCTGGCGGTCGGCCCGGAAATCCTCATCACGGTAGCAACGGGCAATCTGGTAGTACTTCTCGAAACCACCGACCTGAAGTAGCTGCTTGAACAGCTGCGGGGACTGCGGCAGCGCATACCAGGAGCCGGGTGCCAGACGGGCCGGCACCAGGAAGTCGCGGGCGCCTTCGGGGGTGGAACGGGTCAGGGTCGGGGTTTCGATCTCGACATAGCCCTGATCGTGCAACAGTTCACGGGCCGCCCGGTTGACCTCGGAGCGCAGGCGGATGTTCGCGTGGGGGCCCGGGCGGCGCAAGTCCAGGTACCGGTGGCGCAGACGTGCTTCCTCGCCGACCTCTACGTGCTCGTCGATCTGGAACGGCAGCGGCGCCGAGGTGTTCAGGACGACGACGGAGTCCGCCAGCACCTCGATCTCGCCGCTGGCGAGGGCAGGATTCTCGTTTCCGTCGGGGCGACGTTCGACCGTCCCGACGATCTGCAGGACGAATTCGTTGCGCAGGGAGTGGAAGTCGGCTTCGTCGCGGACCACGATCTGGGCCACACCCGAGGCATCGCGCAGATCCAAGAAGGCAACCCCTCCATGGTCCCGGCGGCGGGCTACCCAACCGGCCAGGGTGACGGATTGTCCGATGTGTTCGGCCCTGAGCGTGCCCAAGTCGTGAGTGCGCAGCACTGAAGTCCTTTCGAGGGGTTCCTCGCGTGCTCCCAGGGATCCCCGGGCCCGGCACGCGTTGGTTCAATTACGGGTATTGATCGAGTTTACCGGCAGTGACGGGCCCCCCGGCAACCTGGAGCGGTGGCCGGGGCGCCCGGAACGGTCAGGAGGTGGTGATTCCCGGCTGCAAGTCTTCGATTGGAGGCGTCCATGCCTGCGGGTCGGCCACCACCTGCTCGCCGGAACGAATGTCCTTGACCTCGTGGGTGCCTTCCTCCGAGATGAACCAGACGTAGGGGATCCCGCGTCGATCCGCATAGCGGATCTGCTTACCGAACTTCTCTGCCCGCGCGGCGACCTCCACCGCAATACCGCGTTCGCGCAGAGCGGCGGCAACATCCTGGGCGGGGTACCAGGAAGCGTCGTCGTTCAGGGCGACGAGCACGGCGCTGGGAACGTCCCGGGTAGCCTTCAGGCCACCGTCGGCGAGCATCCGGGAGACCAGTCGACTGACACCGATGGACAGGCCGACGCCGGGGAAGGTGCGGTTGCCCTTGGAGGCCAACGATTCATAACGGCCGCCGGAGCAGATGGAACCGAGTTTTTCGTGACCGACGAGCACCGTTTCGTAGACGGTGCCGGTGTAATAATCCAGACCCCTGGCAATCGACAGGTCTGCCACGACCCGGCCGGGGGCCCGGCTGGTGGCGACGTCGATGACTTCGGCCAATTCGTTCAGGCCCTCTTCAAGCAGTTCGTGCTCCACCCCCAGCGCCCTGACCTGTTCAACGAAAGAGGTGTCGGTGGTGCGGATGGAGGCCAAAGCCAAGGCGGCACGGGCTTGGTCTGCGGTGGTGCCGATGTCATTGACCAGGGCCTCAGCCACCTTCTCGGGACCGATCTTCTCGAGTTTGTCGATGCTGCGCAGGACGCCGGCAGTATCTTCTATCCCCAGGCCGAGGTAGAAGCCCTCGGCTAGTTTGCGGTTGTTCACCCGCACGGTGAAATCACCGATCGGCAGCGCGCTGAGCGCGTCGGCAATGACCAGGGCCAGCTCTACGTCGTAGCGGAAGGGCAGCGCTCCGTCGCCGACGACGTCGATATCCGCCTGGGTGAATTCACGGAACCTGCCATCCTGGGGGCGTTCCCCGCGCCAGACCTTCTGGATCTGGTAACGGCGGAAGGGGAAGGCCAGGTGTCCGGCGTTCTCCACGACGTAGCGGGCGAAGGGCACGGTCAGGTCGAAGTGCAGAGCCAGCGCGTTGGGGTCGGCACCGGTGGCCTCGCCGTCGTCGTTCTGGAGCCGGGAGAGTCCGTAGACCTCCTTATCGATTTCGCCTTTGCGCAGCAGCTGCCCCACGGTTTCCACGGCCCGGGTTTCAATATTGCTGAACCCATGGAGTTCAAAGCTGCGCCGCAGGCTGTCCAGAACATGGAGCTCCACGAGGCGTTCGTTGGGTAGCCACTCGGGGAAACCTGACAATGAGGCCTTGCGTGCCATAGGGGTGAAGACTCCTTCGCGGGGATGGTGGGATGCTGCCCTCACGGATGGCGTCGCAACGGCGTGCGTGGGTCCGGGAGGTAACCGCACGATTCTATGTCGTTCGATGCCGCCATCGCGACCCGGTCCGCGGCAAACTACCTTGTTGCAGCACTGACTCGGTAGAGTTACGGGGGAAACACAGGGTTCCGGGGAACTTCCGGACCGACTCCGAACGAAAGAGTTTTAGCGGTGAACAGCTCCACGCAATCCGACGACAACGCAGGCCAGCCCGACGAGTCCACCAGCGGCGCGCCAGTAGGCACCCCCGAGCAAGCCTCCGAGCAGCAAGCCACGGCGCAGGAAGCGCCGATCCCCGAACCCGAAACGGCGGCACCCCAAGCTCCTGAGGCCGAAGCCGAAACCCAGGAAGCCTCGGCGGTCGACGTGTCCCCGAAGCCAGCCGCTACCCCGAAGCCGACGGCGGCTCCCAAGCCGACGGCCTCCCCGCGCCCGGTCCCCACCCCCGCTG
>NZ_FUHW01000039.1 GCF_900163545.1 Arthrobacter rhombi | reverse complement strand
TTGGCGAGTAGCGCTTGACGGTAGCGCGAGTCCACGTAGTTGGTAGCGTTTCTGACGAGGCGGTAGCGGCCCGAGTCGAGTTCCCGGGCCGCTACGCTGCTATTCCCAATAGTCCTCGTGGGCCCGAGCCTGGTCGTTGCGGTGTCTACGCATGTCGATCTGGCCAAGGTTGATGATCCTGGCGTTGTTGGCGAGTCGGTTCACGATCGAGTCCGCAGCAACGCGGTCCGGCAGTTCGGCAACCCAGTGCGCCGGCCCGGTCTGCGAGGCAATCATCGTTGGCAACCGATGCTCGCGGTTTGCGAGGATCGCGAACAGGTCGCTGGCCGCGTCACTGTCGATGCCGACCGTAAGGAAGTCATCGATGATGAGCAGGTCAATGTTGGAAAGTTCGTTCAACAGTTTCTGGTGGGCGATGCCGTCGCCCCGGGCGATGATGAGCCGACGGGCTAGGTCGTCCATCCGGAAGTAGAGAACCGAGTGTTCACTCTGGCAGGCGCCGATGGCCAGCGCGCATGCGAGGTAGGTCTTCCCGCCACCGGTAGGCGAGATGATGAGCAAGTTCGTCGCGTCCGAGCGCCAGTCATGTACTGCATAGCGTCGCATTCTGACCGGCGTGATGCCGCGCCCATCGCGGTAGTCCACCTCCGCGACGGTCGCCCCCGGGATGGGGAAAGCGGCCTGGCGGATGAGTTTGTCGACTTTGTTGATGCGTCGGGACTCCAACGCATCGTCGACGGCGGTTAGGAACAGCTGCTCGGGGGTGAGCGTGTCGTTGGCTTCGTCCTGGATGAGTTCCTCCAGCCGGGTCGCGACATGGGTCACGCGCAGGGCCCGGAATTTGTCGTAGTCAATGCTGGTGAACATCACTGTCCCTCCTCGTCGCGTACGTAATGGGAGGCATCGCGAACATAAACATCCGTGGTGGTGTCGGGGAAAACGACGGGGCTGACGCGTTTGCGTGTCGAGGCCGCCGGGACCACCGGGCGGGGCTTTTTCGCATCGCTGTCGATCGCCGCCATCAGACGCTTCAGGCTCGTATAGCTCGGATGGGCACGGCGGTTTATGAGTTCCTGGCAGGCCGCCTCCAGTCGTTCCCGGTTGTTTTTGCCGAGACCGTCGAGGATGTTCTGGCAGGTCAAATAGCCCTGCGCCTCGATCATTTGCCCGTCGAGGATCTGCTTGATGACTTGTACTGTTGCCGGCCCGACGTTGCGGGCCCGATCGGTGAACCAACTCCTGGACCACAGCCCATCGATGTTGCGATGTTGCGGCGGGACATGTTCGGGCAACGTCGAGTATTGCCCCTTGCGGCCCGTCAACCGGGGGTGCTCGCAGATCCTCTCGTGTCCGTCGAAGACGGTGATCCGTGACGATGTCAGCCTCACCCGCAGCAATCGGCCCGCCAACGCAAACGGCACGGAATACCGTTGTGTGTCCGCGGTGACGTGGTAGTTTCGAGCCGCCTTCAGCTCCTTCCACTCGACGTCCTCAAACCCGTCCTCGGGCAGCGGGCCGAGAACGGGGGCTTCCTCGGCTTGGAATCTCTCCCACCGGGTCGTGTCGTCGGCGCGGCGGATATCATGATTGATCTCCCTCACCCGCTCCTCGATCGCCTCGTTCAGCTCGCTGAGGGTCGTGAACACATCGTCCTCGAGATAGCCGATGACGCGTTTGTTCACCACGTTGACCGCGTTTTCGGCCGCCGCCTTGTCTCGGGGTTTCTTCACTCGCGCCGGCACGATCGCGGTCTGGTAGTGGTCGGCGAGCTGCTGATAGCGTGCATTCACCACCCGCTCGGCATCGCCCTTGCGGGCCTGGTGGGTCGAGGTCGTCGGGTTATCAGGCACGACGATCTGCGCCACGCCACCAAAGAACGCGAAAGACTGCACGTGGGCGTCGAGCCACGCCGGAGACTTCATATCCGCATAGGCGCGGCAGAACAACGCGCCAGAGTATGGCAACACCGCAACGAACAGAACGGCTCGGACCACCTCGCCGGAGATCGCGTCCACGACGTCCATTGTGTCCCCGGCCCAGTCAACCAGCATCGCCCGGCCTGGCTGGTGGCGCAGCACGGCCACGAGATCGTGGGTGCGGAGGTAGTCGGTGAACAGTGCACAGAACTGCGAATATCCATACTTCTTCCCGGCTTCCTTGGTGTCGATGTATCGACGCCAGGCCAACAGCAAAGTGAAGTGCCGGTTCTGCTTCATCGCCGCCACCACCCGCGACAGGTCGGGCTGGTCATACTCATCCGAGACTTTCCGTCGCCCGTCCGGGAACCACTGCGCGAGCTCAGTGTCGCTCACCGCGACCACCGAGGTCAGGGCCCGCTCACGGATTTCTTGCCGAACCCGTGACACGTCGCGGTGCGAGCATTCCGCGATCTCTACAACCTCGCGGTAGCTGCGCCCCTCCAGCAGCAGCACCAAGATCTTTCGATAGTCCGCCATGAATCCACCCTCCAAAATGAAAAGACAGCACCTCTTGTGTCGTCATCTCACATCAGAGCAGCCCCATGCCCGGAGCGCTACCATGTCCCCGGAATCGTGCTACCAACTGTCCAGACGTGCGCTACCGTCAAGCGCTACTCGCCA
>NZ_FUHW01000037.1 GCF_900163545.1 Arthrobacter rhombi | reverse complement strand
TCACTACGAGGACTTCCACCCGCTGCCCGCGTACCCAACCTCAGTGGTCAATACAGCTAGCGGGTCCACGGGGGTGGCGCTGTGGACCGTATGCCAGGGGTCGGCCCAGTCCAGACGTGCCGCGGCATCGGCCCAAAAGTCCAGACGTTCGGATTCGGTGGCCGCCGTCGTGATGGGGTACGGGGCAATGCTCATGAAACCAGCTCCATCGTTCCTGGCGGAAGCACCTTCGTCGGTGACGGACTCCGCGGGGTTGCGGGACCTTATTCGGCGTGGTTGCTGCGGCGTCACGGAGCCAGATCTCTCGGCCGCTCGGGATGGGTACCTTTCCACTAAAGGCCACCGTTGGCTGATGAAGCAACTTCAGGAACGTGTTGCGTAATATTTCATCAACGATTCAAATGCTTGGCCTCAATAGAATTTTTATGTCAGAAAACCTTGAAAACACCGGGAATATTCGATGTTTTAGGGTCCTGAGTCATCTCGGTTTCGGGGTGTCATCGCGTCACATCAGATGTCGACGCCTCTTCCTCCAGTGGCGCTGAAGGTTCCGAATGTGGCCCAATGGAGGTAACAACCATCCAGAGCGGCCGAGAGATCTGGCTCGATGACGCCGCAGCAACCCCTTCCCGAATCATCGGGAGGAAGGTGCTCACGCCGGAACCGATGGAGTGATGTTTTGTGGCAGCCCTGACGATCGATGACGTGACACCGCGACACCTGATCAAACTGACCCCCGGTGTGCCCGCGGACGGGCACTACGACGAACTCGCAGCGGTCTTCCGCCCCGTCTTCGCGAGCATTGCCGACGGGGCAGCCGAACGCGATGCCCGCCGGATCTTGCCCTTCGAGCAGGTCGGCTGGCTCAACCGGGCCCGCTTCGGTGCCTTGCGGGTGCCCCGCGAGGCCGGCGGTTTCGGCGCCTCGCTGGTGGATTCCTTCCGACTGCTCATCGAATTGGGGGAGGCCGACTCGCAGATTGCCCAATTGCTACGTGCCCATATTGGCTTCGTCGAATCGGTGCTGCTGCTTCACGACGAGGAAGTCAAGACCCGCTGGTTCGCCCGCTTCGTGGCCGGGCAGATCGTCGGCAACGCCTACACCGAGCGCGGCGGCAACGACCTGGGCCAACTCAATACCGCCGTCGAACATTCCGAGGCCGGCTGGTTGCTCACGGGGGAGAAGTACTACTGCACCGGGACGATCTTCGCCGACTGGGTCGCCGTGACGGCCATGGCACCGGCGATCGAAGGGCGCCACATTGCGGTGGTGTCCACCCAGCATTCGGGGGTGGTCATCCACGACGATTGGGACGGGTTCGGTCAACAACTCACCGGAACAGGTTCCACCGGCTTCGCGCGGGTTCCGGTGGATACCTTATTGGACCCTGAGGTGCTGGATATTCATCCGGAATCTGCCATCTTCCAGTTGGTCCTGCTCGCCGTGCAGGCGGGTATTGCCCGGGCAGTGCTCGCCGACGTCCGTGCTCATACCCAACTGCGTGAGCGCGCCTTTACGACGGGAACCGGGCTGCCCTCCCGGCACGAACCGCAAATCCTGCAGGTCGTCGGAGAAATCTCGTCGACCGCCTTTGCCATCGACGCCATCTTGTTGGCCGCCGTCGCCGAACTCGAATCCGTGATCGGCCAACCGGGCCTGAGTGCCGCCGAGCAATACGCTGTCTGCGAGCTGGCCGCCAACCGCGCCCAGTCGGCCATCCAACCGCTGGTGCTCGAGGTGACCAGCCAGCTCTTCGACGGCCTCGGCGCCTCGGCGACCTCCGCCGCCTGCAACCTGGACCGCCACTGGCGTAATGCGCGCACCGTAGCGACCCACAACCCCGCCATGTACAAGTCCCGCATCGTCGGCGACTACGAGGTCAACGCCGCGGCGCCGCGCAAACTCGGCGCCGTCGGTGACCTCAAGACCCCTGAAGGAGAAAAATGAGCACCACACCAGCACGCCGTCGGATCCGCCTGAACGCCTTCGACATGAACTGCGTGGTCCACCAATCGCCGGGACTGTGGCGTCATCCGCAGGACCAGGCGTGGCGCTATAAGGAACTGGGCTACTGGACCGAGCTGGCCAAGACGCTGGAGAAGGGCCTGTTCGACGGGATCTTCATCGCGGACGTCTTGGGCACCTACGACGTCTACGGATCCACCAACTCCACTCCGCTCTCCGCCGGCGCCCAGGTCCCGGTCAACGACCCGTTCCTGCTGGTCTCCGCGATGGCTTCCGTCACCGAGAACCTGGGCTTCGGGGTCACCGCCGGAACCGCCTACGAACACCCCTACCCGTTCGCCCGCCGACTGGCGACCCTGGACCACCTGACCAACGGCCGCGTCGGCTGGAACGTCGTGACCGGTTACCTGCCCTCGGCGGCGAGGAACATGGGCCAAGAGGACCAGATGGAACACGACGAACGCTACGACCACGCCGATGAGTACCTCGAAGTCGTCTATAAGCTGCTCGAGGGCTCCTGGGAGGACGACGCCGTGCTCCGCGACCGTGAAACGGGGGTCTATACCGACCCGTCGAAGGTCCACGAAATCGGCCACGAGGGCAAGTACTTCAAGGTCCCCGGCATCGCCATCACCGAACCCTCGGTGCAGCGCACCCCGGTCATCTATCAGGCCGGCGCCTCGCCGCGCGGCCTGGAATTCGCGGGGGCGAACGCCGAATCGGTTTTCGTGAACAGTCCCACCAAAGAAATCCTCACCGACACCGTGCGGAGGATCCGGGACAACGTCGAGGCCGCCGGCCGCGACCGCTACGACGTGAAGATCTACACGATGCAGACGATCATCACCGCTGCCACGGACGAGGAGGCGCAGAACAAATACGCCGACTATGCCTCCTACGCCGACATCAACGGGTCGCTGGCCCTGCTCTCGGGCTGGACCGGAATCGACATGTCACAGTACGACCTTGACGACGTGATCGGTGAGGACGTGAAGTCCAATGCCATCCAGTCCTCGGTGGAGACGTTCAAGAAGGCCTCCGGGGATGACGGCAAACCGTGGACCATCCGCCAGTTGGCCGAATGGATCGGCGTCGGCGGTTTCGGCCCGGTCACCGTCGGTGACGGGGCCCAGGTCGCCGCGAAGCTCGTTGAGTGGGTCCAGGACACCGACGTGGACGGCTTCAATATTGCCTACGCCATCACCCCGGGAACCTTCGAGGACGTCGTCGAGTTCGTCATCCCCGAACTGCAGGCCCTGGGTGCCTACCCCACCGAATACGCGCCGGGGACCCTGCGCCAGAAGCTCTTCGGCGCCGGGGACCGGGTCAAGGACAGCCACCGGGCTGCCGACTACCGGCTCGCGGGAGCACAACTGGCCACCAGCTAGACCGCAGTACCGAAAACCACCATCCAGAGCGGACGAGAGACCTGGCTCGTTGACTCCGCAGCAACCACCCGTTTCGGGCAGGTGCTTCCGCCGGGACCGATGGAAAGGACCCCTCATGACTATCTCCACCCCCACCCCGCCAACCCGCAGGATGCGTTCTCGCGTCGCCGTCGCCAGTTTCATCGGCACCACGATCGAGGGCTACGACTTCGTGCTCTACGGGCTCGCTGCGGCGACCGTCTTCGGCCCGCTGTTCTTCGCCCCGGCAGATCCCCTGGTCGGGACGATGGCCGCCTTCGCGACCTACGCCGTCGGCTTCATCGCCCGCCCCATCGGTGGGCTGCTCGGAGGGCACTACGGGGACCGGATCGGACGCAAGACCGTGCTGGTTGCCTCCCTGCTGCTGACAGGAATCGCCACCACGGCGATCGGTTTGCTGCCCACCCACGACACCGCCGGATGGATTGCGCCGGCCCTCCTGCTGATCCTGCGGGTGGCCCAGGGCATCGGCTACGGGGCCGAATGGGCCGGAGCGGCCCTGATGACCGTCGAACACGCTGCCCCCGGGCGTCGCGGGCTGACCAGCAGCGCCACCCAGATCGGTCCGAGCGCGGGAATGCTGCTGGCCACCGCGGTGCTGTTGGGTCTGGAATCGGCTCTGCCGGATGCCGCCTATCTGGCCTGGGGGTGGAGGCTGCCGTTCCTGGCGAGCATCCTGCTGGTCGCCGTCGGGCTCGTGGTGCGGCTGAAGATCGAGGACAGCGCCTCCTTCAAGCAGGTCGTTCAAACGCAGCAGGTCTCCCGCCGCCCGGTGCTGGAATCGCTGCGCACCCATCCCCGCCAGGTCGCCCTGACCACCGGGCTGCGCATCGCCCAGAACGCGTTCTACTACGTCTACACGGTCTTCATCCTGACCTACCTGGCCCAGGGCGGAATCAGCCGCGAAACCGGGTTGCAGGCCATTCTCATCGCCTCCGCCCTCGGACTGGTCACCGTCCCGTTCTGGGGCTGGGTATCGGACAGGATCGGGCGCCGGCGCACCTACCTCTTCGGCGGGATATTCAGCATCCTGGTTGCCCTGATCGCCTTCCCGCTGCTCGATACCGGCAGCTTCGTGCTGATCGTGCTGACCGTCGTGCTGGGCATGAACATCGGCCACGATGCGATGTATGGGCCGCAGGCGGCGTTCTTCTCCGAGCTCTTCGACACCCGGGTCCGCTTTTCCGGGGTGTCCATCGGCTATCAGATCGGTTCAGTCCTGGGCGGTGGCCTGGCCCCGCTGGTGGCCACCGCGCTGCTGGCCGCCGGCGGCGGCAGCCCGTTCTGGGTCATCGCCTACTTCGTTGCCGTCGGCGCGCTCACCGTCGTCACCACCCTGCTTTCCCCCGAAACCAGTGCGCGGGATCTGGACGCACGCCAAGACGCCTGCCCCGTCTCCGAGCCCGAACATACCCTCGTCAGTTAGGAACGACCATGAGTGAAACCACCACCACCACCCCACCGGCCTTCGACACCCCCGTTCCGGAGGGCTCCGAAGCCCGCTATCTTGCCCTGGCCGCACGCTTCCGCCCCGTCTTCGATGCCATCGCCGTCGACGCCGTCGCCCGCGAACAGGACCATGTGCTTCCCTTCGAACAAGTCGGGTGGCTGCAGGAGGCCGGTTTCACCACCTTGCGGGTGCCGGCCGAATACGGCGGGGACCCGGTGAACCATGAACACCTGTTCCGGCTGCTGGTGGAATTGGCTGCCGCCGATTCCAACGTGGCCC
The DNA here is from genome assembly GCF_900163545.1 of Arthrobacter rhombi. GTDB lineage: Bacteria > Actinomycetota > Actinomycetes > Actinomycetales > Micrococcaceae > Arthrobacter_H > Arthrobacter_H rhombi_A. The sequence goes on along the minus strand of NZ_FUHW01000037.1, from coordinate 95,825 downwards.
ATCTGCTGCGATCACATTTTTCCTTCGTCGAAACCATCGCCTTGCAGCCGCGGGACTTCCGCAACACCTGGTTCCCGCGGGTGCTGGCCGGGCAGATCTTCGGCAATGCGGCCACCGAACGCGGTGGCAACGCCCTGGGCACCACGGCAACGAAACTGAGCGAGCACGACGGCGGATGGGTCCTCAACGGTGCGAAGTACTACACCACCGGCAGCATCTTCGCCGACTGGGTGGTCGTGATGGCCAGCACCGAAGGTGTCGAAGGCCGGCAGTACGCCGTCGTTCCGGTCGGGGCCGACGGGGTGACCATCCACGATGACTGGGACGGCTTCGGCCAACCGTTGACCGGCACCGGAACCGCGATCTTCGACAACGTGGCCGTCGAGTCTGCAAACATCATTTCCCGCAAGGTCACCAGCACGCTGGAACCGGCGTTCTTCCAGCTCGTGCTGCTCGCCGTGCTGGCCGGGATTGGGCGGGCCGCGCTGCGCGACGCCTCCGAACTCGTCGCCGCCCGCACCCGGACGTTCAACACCGGATCCGGTGGACTCTTCCGCGATGACGCACAGATCCAGGAACATGTCGGCACCCTCGCCGCACGGGTCTATGCCGCCGAAGCAGTGGTTGCTGCAGCGGCCCGCGACCTGGACGCCGCCGTCGATCCGGCTGTGGCCCTGGACACGGAAGCGGCGTTCCTGCGCGCCGAAATCGCCGTGCAGAAAGCCCAGGTGACTGTCCCGCCGCTGGTCCTCGATGCCGCAGGGGCCCTTTTCGACGTGACCGGGGCCTCCGCCACCAGCCGCGGAAAATCCTTGGACCGGCACTGGCGCAACGCCCGCACGGTGGCCACCCACAACCCGGCGGCCTTCAAGGCCCGCTCCGTCGGTGACTTCCACATCAACGGCACCATCCCCATCGGCCTGAACAGCATCGGTGAAGCCACCACGACTCCGAAGGACACCACCCGAGCATGAGCACCAACCAACGCCCGCGTCTGCTGCTGAGCGCCTTTTTGATGAACACCCCGAGCCACATCCTGGGAGGCCAGTGGCGTCACCCCGAGGCCCAACAGCACCGCTATAACGAGCTCGGTCTGTGGGTGGATCTAGCCCGGCAACTCGAGGACGCAAAATTCGATGCCCTGTTCTTCGCCGACGTGGTGGGCCTCTACGGCGACCATGAGGGAGGGTGGGCCTCGCTGGTGGAGAAGGGGCTGCAGGTACCCTCCAATGACCCGCTGGTGCTGGCCTCCGCCCTGGCCGCGACCACCTCTCAGATCGGGTTGGCGCTGACCAGCTCAGTGGTGCAGTCCGACCCGTTCCAGATGGCCCGCCAGTTCTCCACCCTCGATCATCTCTCCGGAGGCCGGGTCGCCTGGAACATCGTGACCAGCGTGTTGGAGAACTCCCACCGCAACTTCGGGGCCACGGGTCTGGCCGCCCACGCAGACCGCTATGACTGGGCCGAGGAATACGTGTCCGCCGTCTATAAACTATGGGAAGGGTCCTGGGCGGATGGGGCTGTGCTGGCCGATAAGCAGACCGGTCGCTATGCCGACCCGGCCCTGGTGAACAAGATCCACCATGAAGGCCCCCGCTATTCCATCGAAGGCCCGCATTTGTCCTCGCCGAGCCCGCAGCGCACCCCGTTCCTCTTCCAAGCCGGCAGCTCACCGCGTGGTAAGGCCTTCGCCGCGGCCCATGCCGAGGCCACGTTCCTGTTCGCCCCGAACACCGATTACGTGCGCAAACAAGCAACGGCCATCCGGGCGGCCGAAGCCGCAGCGGGCAGGTCGCCGGGGGACGCGAAGATCTTCGCCGGGCTGTCCTTCGTCGTGGGCAGCACCGAGGCAGAGGTCAAGCGCAAGGAGACCGAATATGACCAGTACCTGGACCCCCACGCCCTGATCGCGCATATCGGCGGGGGCATCGGCGTGGACCTCGGGGGCCTGGACTTGGACACCCCGCTGGGCGATATCGAAACCGAAGGGGCACGCGGGGTCCTCGAGGCGGTCATCGCCTCGGTACCCGGCGGTAAGCCGACCGTCGGAGATCTGGCCCGCTCGCGGGCGAAAGCACAACAGATCGCCGGTACCCCGGAACAAATCGTCGACGAACTTGAGCGGTGGCAGGATGCCGGGATCAATGGGGTCAACATCATCAACCAGATCCTTCCCGGCTCCTATACCGACTTCATCGAGGGGGTCCTTCCAGAACTGCGGGCCCGCGGTCTGGCCCAAAGCGAGTACGCACCCGGGACCCTGCGGGAAAAGGTCTTCGGCAGGACGGCCACCCTGGAGGCCAACCACCCGGCCGCCGCCTACCGGGGAGCGTTCTCCAAGCACTCGGCAGCTGCCACCCAGCAGGCGGCCCCGGTGGGCTGACGGGCGCCGGTGGGCCTTGTAAGGTGGGGGCCATGACGGAACCAGCACCGCAGAACCCACCGTCCGATGCCGAGCTGGCAGGGATCCCCGATCTGGAGATCCCCGCAGCCGATATCCCGGAGGCCGATATTGCCGATGTCGACATCCCCGCGGCACCGGTCCGTCCGCCGTCCACCCCCGGGGAATCGGCACCGCCAGGTCTCGATCTTGCGGGGACCGGCCGTCGCGGAGCCGTCGTTGAACCGGAGGTTCCCGAGGTCGAAGGACCACCGTTGGGCACCACCGATCCGCAGCTGCGCACCACTGAGCCGGTCCTGAACGTGTCCGATCCGGTGCTTTCCGAACCGGTGCTGCGCGAGCCGGTACTCGGTGATGGCGGGACCGACGGTCCACAGCTGCGCCAGCACCACATCAACGATCCGGACACCATCCGGCGTCTGCTCACCACCCCGGCCCGTTGGGCCATCGTCGGTCTGTCCAATAATCCGATGCGAGCCGCCGTCGGGGTGGCGCGGATCGTGCGTGACGACCTGGGCATGGACATCGTCCCGGTCTCGCTGAAGGGGGACACCGTCCACGGGGAGCGGGGCTACACCCGGCTCGATGAGATCCCCGGGACCATCGACGTCGTGGACTGCTTCGTGAACTCGCAGAAGGTCGGCGCCATCGTCGACCAGGCCATCGACATCGGCGCGAAGGCCGTGTGGCTCCAGGTCGGGGTCATCGATGAAGCCGCAGCGGCCCGCGCCACGGCCGCCGGACTGGATGTGGTCATGGACGCCTGCCCGGCGATCGAGCGGCGCAACCTGATGCGCTCCTAGAGCCCGGCACCCTGTTTCATCTCGTCATAGCGCGAGCGCATGAACAAGAAGACCGCGTAGGCCATCAGGCCGACGGCGATCGCGATGAGGGCGAAGGAACCAAACGGCTGATCGCGCACTGCCTTGAGGGCACCATCGAGGCCGGTGGAATCCTCGGGGTCGTGTTGCGCCGTGGAGACGACGATCAGCAGTCCCAGCGCGGCCAGAGTCAGCCCCTTGGCCACGTAACCCGCGGTGCCTAGGATCATCAGGGTGCGCTGCACCGTGGCGCTGGAGGGCCGGCGCAGGCTCTTGGTGAACTTTCTGGCCACGCCGGAGTAGATGAAATAGATCCCGACGCCGATGACGACCAGGCCGGCGATGATCAGGGCGACGCTTCCGGCGGGTGAGGACATGAGGGTGGCCGAAATGGACGTGCTCTGTTGGGAGGAGTCCTTTCCGGCGCCGAGGGCGTAGCTGCCGAACGTGGTGCCGATGGCCGCGAAGACGACGCCGGTGCCCGCCTGTTTGACGATGAAACCGAGGCCCTTCTGGCTGGGAACGATGGCCTGGGCCAGGCTCCAGACCGCCAACAGGAGGCAGCCCAGGAAGCAGATCCAAATCAGGATCTCGCCACCGGGCTGTGCGGAGAGCGTCCTCATGGCGCCCGACTGGTCGGCATCCCCGCCACGCGCCAAGGCGACATTCAAGGTCAGGAAGCCCAGCATGGCATGCAGGATGCCGTTGGCCACGAAGCCAAGCCGTGCCGCGCGTTCGAACCATTCGCTGCGGACTGCCTTGCGGGCCTCGACGGCGGCCTTGTCGGTGTTCTTCATCCCCTGAGTTTAGGCCGAAGGAGCCGCGCGTTGGCGCATCAGCGCCAGCGGCAGAGTGGCCAGCGAGATTCCGGCGGCCACCAACAGGGCGATGGGGAAGGACAGCCCCGCGGCCAGGGCTCCCACGAGCACCGATCCCAGACCGGTTCCGGCATCAAAGCCCATGTTCCAGACGGCGCTCGCCGTCCCATACTGCGCTGGCCGTACTGCCGAAAGGGAGAGCAGCAAGGTGAGGTTCTGTAGACCGCCATAGGTGATGCCGATGATCGTCATGGCCACCAGGAGCAGGGGGACCCGGGTCGCGTCTTGATCCTTCACCGCGAGGGCTGCCAGCACGAGTCCGAGACAGGTGAGCAGCACCAGCGGCCAGAGGAAGGCTTTCGTCCCATGCCGATCGGCCAGGGCTCCCAGGCGCCACCGGCTGACGGCAGCGGTGGCGGTCAGCAGGGCCAGACCCCCGGTCGTTGCGGCGGGGGAGGAGCTCATTTGCGGGACGAAGGTGATCAGTGCGCCACCGGCGAGGGTCACGGCAAGGAGCAGGATCATCGGTTGGAAGAGTCCACCCGGAAGCCGGGGGAGCCGCCGCCCGGCTGTCGCCGTGGTGCCCTCGGCGGGCAGGTCGAGCTCTTGGGCCCGGCGGCGACGGGCCTGTTCGGCTTCGCGGACACGTAGGGCCTGGGCCAACCGGGGGGCTGCCGCGATGCCCAGCAGCGGCAGGGTTCCCAGGGCGAAAACCGCCCAGAAACCGATCGTGTCGGCCAGCCACGGACCGGCAGGTAACAGGAGCAGTTGGGGTACGGCGATCGCCGCGCCATAGGCCCCGATGGCTGCGCCATGCCTCGCCGGTGCCACCAGATGGGCGACCGCAGCGGAACCGGTGACCGTCAAGATTCCGAACCCCACCCCACGGATCAACGACAGCGCCAGGATCCAACCGAGCTGATCGGAGATGAGCATCAGGAGGGAGGGTCCGCCGAGGAGCAGCAGACCCGCGGCGAGAACTCGGCCCGTTCCCAGTCGTTGCAGCAGCCGCGGGACGAAACCCTGGGTGAGGACGGTGGCCAGCAGGAGGGCGCCATTAACGAGGCCGGAACCGGCCTCATCAGCTCCACCGTGGACTGCCCAGAGCGGGGCCATGGGCAGCAGGGCGGCGAATCCGGCGAAACCGGCGGCCGTCAGGGACAGTAGCGCCGGCATTCCGGGGGCGCGCCACACCGATTTCTGGCGGGAAGGATCAGAGCTGCTCACGAGGCCCCACCCTAGCAAGGGAGACCATCAGCATATCGCGCTCATTTGAGTCAACTGGTTTGCTCATATGTTATGCTCGGATTTGTTAGCTACATCACGATCGGAGCACATCATGACGCGTCTGCAGGCCGGGGCCCTAGCCGAACTCAACGACCTGGTCGCAGTGCCCGGGTATCCACTGGGGCAACGACGCATCGGCATCGTGCACTTTGGTGTCGGCGGCTTCCATCGGGCCCACCAGGCGATGTATCTCGACGCGTTGATGAACTCGGGTCAGGATCTGGACTGGGCCATCTGCGGCGTCGGGCTCATGCCCCACGACCAGCGCATGCGTGATGTCATGGCCGAGCAGGACGGCCTGTATACCTTGGTGTCCAAGGCCCCCGATGGAACGCGCGATGCCCGGGTCGTCGGTTCGATCGCCCGCTACCTTTATGCCCCGGACGGTCCCGAGCTGGTCCTGGCGCAGCTCACCGACCCGATGGTGCGGATCGTGTCGCTCACCGTGACCGAGGGGGGCTATAACTACAACCCCTCCACCGGGGAATTCGACGCCACTACCCCTGCGGTCGCCGCCGATCTGGCCGAGGATGCCGTACCAACCACCACGTTCGGGTTCGTCACCGAGGCGCTGCGTCGCCGCCGAGCCGCCGGAGTCGCGCCGTTCACGGTGATGAGTTGCGACAACATCCAAGGCAACGGCCACCTGGCCGCAAAGGTCTTCACCGCCTTCGCCCGGTTGAAGGATCCGGAGCTCGGAGCGTGGGTGGCCGAGCAGGTGCCCTTCCCGAACTCCATGGTCGATCGGATCACCCCGGTCACCACCGATGCCGACCGGGCTGACATTGCGGCCGAATACGGTGTGGAAGACGCCTGGCCGGTGGTCTGCGAGGACTTCATCCAATGGGTCCTGGAGGACAGATTCCCCGCCGGGCGCCCCGACTGGGGGTCGGTAGGAGTCCAGCTCGTCGACGACGTTGAACCCTATGAGCTGATGAAACTACGCCTGCTCAACTGCAGCCACCAGGGCATCGCCTACCTTGGCTACCTCGCCGGGTACCGCTTCGCCCACGAGGCCTGCTCCGACCCGCTGCTCGTCGAGTTCCTCCTCGCCTATATGGAACGCGAGGCCACCCCCACACTCAAGCCCGTGCCGGGGATCGACCTGGACGCCTACCGGCACGAGCTCATCGAACGTTTCGCCAACGAACAGGTCCAGGACACCCTGGCCCGGCTGGCCGCTGAATCCTCCGATCGGATCCCCACCTGGCTGGTCCCGGTCATCCGGGCGAACCTGTCCGACGGCGGAGCGGTGCGCCTGAGTGCCGCGATCGTCGCTTCCTGGGCCCGCTACGCCCGCGGGGTCGACGAGGCAGGGCAGCCCATCGAGGTCGTCGACCGGCTCCGGGATCGCGTCCTCGCCGCCGCGGCCGCCCAGGATGAGGACCCGTTGGCGTTCCTGCGCGACCGGGAACTCTTCGGCGATCTGGTCGACCACGAGGACTTCACCAAGCCCTATCTGCAGGCCTTGGCCATCCTGGACGACGGCGGGGCGCTGGCCCTGCTGCGCACCCTCCGTGAGGACGGCTGGAACTAGGACTCCGCCTCCCTGCGGCAGCCTCGAGAAGGGGCCTACACCCCATAGAGGCGGGTGCGTTCGGCGGCGTACAGGGTGCGCGATTCCCGCCCCCAGCCGTCGCCCGACGGACTGAGGCGGGCCTGGGCGTGCCGCTCGAAGACCGGCAATTCCCCGGTGGCCGCCCACGCGGCCTGCCGGGCGGCGCCCAGGGCCACGTATTCGCCGGCTTCCAGGACGTCCACGTTGATTCCCAGCAGTTCGGGGGCCACCGCCCGCAAGGATGCCGAGCGGGCGCCACCGCCGATCAGTAGTGCCCGTTGGGCCGGACGCGACACCTCGGAGAGGGCTTCGGCGGCATCGGCCAGCGAATTCATCACGGCCAGGACGGAGGATCGGGCCAGATTCTCCCGGGTCAACGAGGCCCGGCTCATACCGGTCAGGGACCCGGAGGCTCCCGGAAGATTGGGCGTGCGTTCGCCATCGAAATAGGGCATGAGGTTCAGTCCTCCGGCCAACGGGTCCCCGGAGGAGGCGAGCCGGTCGAATTCAGCCAGCCCAACGCCGAGCAGTTCGGCGGTGGTGGCCATCACCCGGGCCGAATTGATCACCGCGAGCAAGGGGAGGTAGCCGCCGGTGGCGTCGGCGAATCCGGCCACCGCCCCCGTGGGGTCCGCGGTGGGGCGATCCGGTACGGAGGCGAAAACGGTGCCCGAGGTGCCGATGGACACCGCAATTTCCCTGGATTGCAGGCCCAGGCCCAGGGCGGCTGCGGCATTGTCGCCGGCGCCCGCCGAGACAACCGCCCCGTCGGCCCCGAACTCGGGCAGGAGGTGGCCGCCGACGGCGTCCGGGGCGATCACCTCGGGTAGCTCGGGGGCGCGACCGAAATATTCGGTCAGCAGTTCGGGGAGGTATCCGGTAGCAGGGTGGTAATAGGCGGTGCCGCTGGTATCGGAGCGATCCGTGAACCAGCTGCCCGTGAGCACGTGGTTCAGATAATCGTGGGGCAGCACCACGCGGTGCACCCGTGCCGCGGCTTCGGGCTCGTTCCGGGCCAGCCAGGCCAGCTTCGTCAGGGTGAAGGAGGCCACCGGGACCGACCCCACCTCGCGGGCCCAGAAATCGGCCCCGTGGTCGGAGACCATGGCCGCGGCCTCGGGAGCGCTGCGGGTGTCGTTCCACAACAGCGCATCGAAGACCGGTTCCCCGGCCGCGTCCAGGGCGACCATGCCATGCTGTTGGGCGGCCAGCCCGACGCCGATGACTGTACCCGCCCCCGCCGGGTCTGCTTCTTTCCAGGCGCGGTGCAGGGCGGCGGCCCAGATCCGCGGATCGATGCTGGTCCCATCGGGATGGGCCACCTTGGCCGAGCGCAATTCGGCCCCGGTGGCGGCATCCAGGACCAGCACCTTGCAGGACTGGGTCGAGGAATCAATGCCGACGACGACGTCGCTCATGCCGGATCCTCCGTCGCGGTTGCTTCAATCAGGTCAAGCTCTGTGGCCAGGGCGTGGGCCAGTGACGGGCCGAGGACCAAGTGGTTCACGATTCCGGCGGCCACCGCAGCGCGGACCCCCGCGACACCGTCCGGGCTGGGGGCGACCATCACCACTTGCGGGGTGGCTTTCAGCTGGGCCAGTGAGACGGCGATGACACAATCATCGACCCCTGCCGCTGCCGCCGAACCGTCGGCGGCCAGCAGTCGGCCCGAACATTCGGCGACGGTGCCCGCCGCGGTGGCGGCCCGACGCTGGGTGGGGGAGAGGCGTTCATAGACGGTCGACTTCCCGGGGGCCCAATCGCCCAGGGCGACGACGGCGACATCGAGATCCTCCGCTGCCTTCAGGGCGTCGGAGATCTCCGGCTGGCGGCGCAGGCTCGCGGCCGTCTCGGCCGTTTCAAGGATGAGCGGGGCCGGCAGGGGCCAGGTCCGGCCACCGGCTGCTGCTCCGAGCCGATGGATCAGCGCCCCCGAACCGCTGCCGCCGGTGACGGTGATGGAGCCGGCGAGCTGGACGACGTCGCAACCGGGCAGTGTTGGCAGGTGTCCGGCCATGGCCTGCAAGGTGCGCGACCAGGAGACCCCCAGTCGGCATCCCTCGGTGACGACCCGGGCGACGACTCCTGCCGCGGCACGGGCCAGCCGGTCGCGTTCGTCGAGGGCCCCCGTCGGGGTCGGGGCGATGGTCACCGTCGTGATGCCGAGGGCGCGGGCCAGTTCCGCTTCTTCGACGGGTACGGCTGCGGGGCGACGGATGGTGATCTGCACGATTCCTTCGTGGCGTGCCTCATCAAGATAGCGGGCGACCTGGAAGCGGGAGATCCCGTGGGTCTTGGCGATCTCGACCTTGGAGGTGTTTTCGAGGTAATACTCGCTGGCGATCTGCGCCAACATTTCCTCGTGCCGTTCGGGCATGGGGTGGCTTCCTTCGTTTAGGCCGGCACTCCGTCGTGTCGGACTCATGTGAGTTGAATGTCTTGCTCAAATGATCTTATATGACTAGAGTCACATAACAAATGAGCAGTTGGTAGATATCACATGAGCGAAATGATCGCTCGGGCGAGGAGCACATCATGGCGATACGGGATTTCTCCCTCAGCCGCCGAGGATTCATGGGGGCAGGGCTCGGTGCCATGGCCGCTGCAGGGCTCAGTGCCTGTTCGGGACAGGCGACGGCGGGAGGGAAGACCAGCCTGATCGTCGCCATCGTCTCCAACCCGCAGATGACCGATGCGATCTCCTTGATGGATGACTTCCGGTCCAAGCACCCGGGGATCGATGTCCGTTTCGTCTCGCTTCCCGAAAACGAGGCCCGCGCGAAGATCACCGCCTCCGTAGCCACCGAAGGCGGGGAGTTCGATGTCGTGATGATCTCCAACTACGAGACGCCGATGTGGGCAGAAAACGGCTGGATCACCGATCTGAGTCCCTATATGGAACAGACCGAAGGCTACGATGCCAAAGATTTCATTCCGACCATCCGTGAGGCACTGACCCATCGGGGGGGCCAATACTCGGTGCCGTTCTACGGAGAGTCCTCGTTCGTGGTCTACCGCGAAGACCTCTTCGAGAAGGCGGGGCTGAGCATGCCCGAACAGCCGACCTGGGAACAGATCCGCGGATTCGCGCAGAAACTTCACGCGCCGGAGAAGGGTTTCTCGGGGATTTGCCTGCGCGGACTGGCCGGCTGGGGCGAAGTGATGGCACCGCTGGACACCGTCATCAACACCTACGGTGGCCGCTGGTTCGACGAGGACTGGAACGCCACCCTGGATAGCCCCGAGGTCCACGAGGCAGTCGCCGGCTATGTGGACCTGGTGCGCAGCTACGGTCAGCCCGGGGCAGCGACCTCGGGCTACGGCGACTGCATTACCCGCTTCTCCCAAGGAAATGCGGCCATGTGGTATGACGCCACGGCCATGGTCTCCTCCATTGAGGACCCGTCCTCATCGAAGGTCACCGGCAAGACCAACTATGCCCTGGCACCGGTCAAGGAGACCGATTCGGCCGGCTGGCTCTACACCTGGGCGCTGGCCATCCCCGAAACCAGCCGGAAGAAGCAGGCCGCCTGGGATTTCATCGCCTGGATGACCAATAAGGAATACCTGAAACTGGTCGGCAACTCCATCGGTTGGGAACGGCTGCCCCCGGGCAGCCGCACCTCCACCTATGAAATCCCCGAATATGCCGCGATCGCCAAGGACTATGCGACACCGACCTTGAAGGCCATGGGCAATGCCACCCAGGACAAGTCCATGGTCCATCCGGTGCCCTATACCGGACTGCAGTTCGTGGGAATCCCCGAATTTCAGGACCTCGGCACCCGGGTGGCGCAGCAGATCTCAGCCTCCATCGCCGGAAGCCAAAGCGTCGAAGAGGCGCTGCGCCAATCGCAGGACTTCGCGGCCACCGTGGCCCGGACCTACCAGAAGAAGGGCTAGGCCATGAGCACGTTGACCCAGCCGGACCGCCAGCAAGCGGCCGCCGGCTCCGAAACGCACGCAGCGCAACAGCGTCGCGCCCAGCGTCGGGAGGGGTGGAGCCGCCGGCTGCCGCTACTTCCCGCACTGATCTTCACGATCGTCGTCACCCAGCTGCCCTTCCTGCTGACCATCTGGTATTCGCTGCGTTCCTGGAACCTGTTGCGTCCTGACGGCAATATCTTCGTGGGACTGCAGAACTTCGTGGACATCTTCTCCGATTCCACGTTCCGGGTCGCCGCGGTGAACTCGGTGGTGATCACCTTGGGCTGTGTTGCCGTGGCCCTGGTCCTGGGCACGTTCTTCGCGATTCTCCTGGACCGGGAATTCTTGGGCCGGGGGATCGTGCGGACCCTGCTGATCACCCCGTTCCTGATCATGCCGGTGGCCTCCTCGCTGCTGTGGAGCGTTTCGATGCTCAACCCCAGTTACGGGATGGTCAACTGGGTGCTCGGACTCGTCGGGATCGGACCGATCGACTTCACCTCATCCGCACCGCTGCTGTCGGTGGTGATCGCCCTGGTGTGGCAGTGGACCCCCTTCATGATGCTGCTGGTCCTAGCCGGGCTGCAGGCCCAATCCAAGGACGTCCTGGAAGCCGCTTCGCTGGATGGCGCCGGCTGGTGGAAGACCTTCACCTGGGTGACCATGCCGCAACTGCGCAGGTATATGGAACTGGCCGTGTTGCTGGGTTCGATCTACGTGGTCAACACTTTCGACCAGATCTACCTGATGACCGCCGGCGGGCCCGGCACGGCTAGCGCGAACCTGCCGTTCTACATCTACCAACGTGCCTTCCTCGGTTTCGATATCGGCCAGGCGGCCGCCATGGGCGTCGTGGTCGTCATCGCGACGATCCTCATCGCCACCTTTGCGCTGCGCTTGATCTTCCGCAGCTTCGACGACAAGGAGCTGTCATGAGCACCACGACCCAACAAGCCGCAGGGCCCGGCACCCGGGCCGAGAATCCTGAAGTCTATAAACCGCGCCGGAAGGGGGTGATCAGCGGGAGTCTGCTGACCACGTTCACCTGGATCGCCGCACTGGTGTTCTTCGCCCCGATCGCGTGGATGGTGATGACCTCCTTCAAACAGGAGAACGTGGCCGCTTCGAGTCCGCCCAGCTTCTTCTTCGAACCCACGCTGGATCAGTACAAGGCGGTTCTGGGCTCGGATGCCGCCCCCTACTTCCTGAACTCGCTTATTGCCACCGGTGTTTCGACGCTGTTGGTGATCCTCCTGGCCATTCCGGCGTCCTACGCGTTGAGTATCCGGCCGGTGAAGAAGACCAATGACGTGTTGTTCTTCTTCATCTCCACCAAGATGCTCCCGATCGTCGCGGTGATCATGCCGATCTATGTGATCTCCGGTCAGTTGCGGGCCCTGGACAGCATCTGGACGTTGGTCATCCTCTACACGGCCATGAACCTGCCGATCGCCGTGTGGATGATGCGTTCCTTCTTCCAGGAGGTCCCCGGGGAGGTGCTGGAAGCCGCATCGGTGGACGGTGCCGGGCTGATCAAGACGTTGCGCTCCGTGTTGATCCCGATGGTCACCCCGGGTATCGCGGCGACCGCGCTGATTTGTGTGATCTTCTCCTGGAACGAGTTCTTCTTTGCCCTGAACCTCACCGCCGCGAAGGCGGCGACGGTCCCGGTGTTCCTGATATCGCAGATGACCAGTGAGGGGCTGTTCCTCGCCCAGCTGTCGGCGGCCTCGGTGTTGGCCTCGCTGCCGGTGGTCCTGGCCGGTTGGTTGGCGCAAAAGCAGCTGGTCCGTGGTCTGTCGATGGGTGCGGTGAAATAAACAACAGCCACTTCTTCCTGCGGCACGACGCCGGCGCCCCTCGGGTGCCGGCGTCGTGCCGCGTAGGATGCCGGGTATGGACGACTCAGCCTTCCGTGACTACTGCCTCGGGTTGCCGGGTGCCTTCGAGGACCACCCGTTCGGTCCCGGTGCGACCGTTTTCAAGGTGGCAGGATCGCCTGAAGGACGGGTGAAGATGTTCGCCCTGCTCTGGGACGGATCGGACCCGGCGCGGGCGAACCTGAAATGCGAGCCGATCCTGGCCGACCAGCTGCGTGCTGCGCACCCGGAAATCACTCCCGGATACCATATGAGCAAAAAACACTGGAACACCGTGGCCTGCGCCGGATCCCTTGACGATGCCACGGTGCGCGACCTGATCGAGGACTCCTACGACCTGGTCGTTGAATCACTGCCGAAGGCCGAGCGCGAACGTCTGGGGTGGAAGGGGCTGACTCGGGGATAGGCTGGTCGCATGATTTTCATTGTCGTGAAATACAAGGTCAAGCCCGAATTCGTCGACTCGTTCCTCGAGATCACCCGACCCTTCACCGAGGCCACGCGCGCCGAGGAAGGCAACCTCTGGTTCGAGTGGTCGCGCAGCGTTGAAACGGAAAACGAGTTCGTACTCGTCGAGGCTTTCCAGGACGGGGCCGGTGAGGCCCACGTCCGCAGCCAGCACTTCGCCGACGGTCTGGAGGCCATGCGGCCGACCTTGGCCGAGACCCCGCAGATCGTCAGCCGTCAGGTCGAAGGCGAAGGCTGGGAGCAGATGGGCGAACTCCAGGTCGACGCCTGAAGCACGCACCCTACGAGGTGCCCGGATTTAAACCGATTCGCCCGTCGAGACCTCAACGTCGAAACCGACAGGGGTTCCCTGTTCAACGGTGCGTGAGACCGTGCAGTGCTTATCGTGGGAGAGCTTGACGAGGCGTTCGACCATGCTGGCCGCCTTCTGGCCGGCGGCGTCATCGCCGAAGGCCAGCTTGAAAGCCAGATTCAGGTTCTCCATCCGGCTGGCACCGCCCTCGTCGGCGACCTTGTCGCCCGAGGCGGCGACCTCAAATCTGGTCGGTTCAGCGCTGCGTGAGGTGGCGACGTCCACGTCGATGGCGGAGCAGCCGGCGATGGCTGCCAAGAGGAGTTCCACGGGGGAGAGCAATCCCTCTCCCTGGCCGAATTCGACCTCGGCTCCTGCCGCATTCCGTGCGGTGTAGTGGCCCGTTTTATTACGGGATAACTCGATGGAACGGGTGTTGGAATCCTGGGTTTCACTCATGCAACCATCATGCCATCGGCGGGTGGGTCCCGACGGCGGCGGGATACGCTGGCGCTGTCGTCGTCTTCTAGGAGGAACCCCATGAATCGCCCGCACTCGGTCGCCGGGATGTTCGTTGCCACCCTTGTGCTGTGGTTGGTATCCATCGGCTGTGGAATTGCCGCCGGACTCACGCTGAACTGGAGCGCAGATCAGGGGCAGCAAATGCAGCCGCTGGTCATCATCGGGGCTGTGGCCGCGGCGGGGTCGGCCATTTTTGCCTTGTGGACCGGCTGGCGGGCTGGTCGGGCGCTGGATTATCTGGTGGCCAACGCCCGATAGGGCGTTGGCCACCGCATCATCCCATCGCCCAGGGTCAACCCTGTGCCGGGGAGGTCTCCGCAACCGAGGTGCGTCTCATCCGCCTGCCGTTGATCAGGCCGATGGACACCGAGGCGACCAGCAGGACGCCCATGCCGATCAGCAAAGGGTAGGGCCCAAACTGGTAGATCAGGGGCATTGCGGCTGCGGTGATCAGGCCGCCGCCAAAGAACGGTTCAAAGACCAATTGCTTATATCCGAAGGCCTCGTAGGCGGGGCTCTTTCCCTCGGGGTCGGCGATCCGCATGAGAATCAGGCCCGTCGCCGTGACACCCATGGACTGCCCGAAGTCGCCGATCCCGCGTTCAAACCAGTACTTCGGGATGTAGCGCCGAGCCAGGAAGAATAGTACGACGACGTTCCACACGATGCCCACACCGGCCAGGAGCAGGAAGGGGCCAATGTTGGCGGCGATCGCCTTCAACGACAAGGATGCCAGGGCGCTGACGATGAGCAGGTCCAGGGCCAGGCCTTGGATGCGCATCATGGAGCCACGGTCGATGAGATGGAGCTTCCCGGTCTTGTCCAGCACGAGCTGGATGATGACCCCACCGAGCATCGCCAACGGGAAGAGTGGAACGTATTCGAACACCTTGACGGAGTCGGCCCAGGTGACGCTCTCGACCCACTGAAGCGCTGAGAGCAGTAGCTGGCCGACGAGGATGGCCAGCGCGATGAACGCCACATGCAAGGTCATGCTTTCCACCGAGGAGGAACGCACGGTCAATTGGCCAGCCGAGGGCTGATTGTCCTTGGAGTAGAGGCCCTTGAGCTCGTCGTCCGGAAGTTTGGTCGAAGCGGAGATGACCTCGGTCCTGCCCGTGCGTACCGCCCAGTTGATGGCAGCAATACCGATGACGATGCCGCTGACAATCCCGATGGTGGCCATGCCCAGTGCCAGATCCGGGCCTTCGGTAAAGCCCAGTTCGTTCATGACGGGGGCCATGCCAGCTGCCGTGCCGTGGCCGCCCTCGAAGCCGATCTCGATTAGCGCCCCGGCCATGGGGGTCATCCCGAAGATGGGGACCAAGACCAGGACGGCCAAGGCCAGGCCGAAGACGTATTGCCCGGAAGCGAAGGTGACCCCGAGGCTCAGCTGCGGCCCCAGGAGTCGTGCCGCCCGTTTGGGTGAGGGGATCGATTCACCCATGAACAGCGCCGCGAAAACCACGCTGATGAGCAGGCCGGGCAAGGTGCCCCAGACTTCAAGGATCTGGGTTCCGAAGAGGCCACCTTCGGCGAACCTGTCGGTACCGGCTAGTGATGCCAGATTGCCGAACACGTAGGGGCCCAGCAGCAACGCCAGGAATCCTCCGAGGATCGAGGCCGGCAGGAACAACTTTTGTGCGATCTTGCTACGTACCCGGATCAGCTTGCCGAGAAGGACGATGAGTCCCAACAGGACAAGAGCCAGGCCCACGACGTCTGCCGACATGGTTCTCCGATTCTTGGTGGGCGGACGCTGTCACAGCAGCGGCGCGGTGGTCGATCGGCAATTATTGCGTGATGCAGGCCTCGCGGTCCACTTGAATGGTCGGCCCTGAGAGCTGGTTCCGCGCCGCTGCGTGACATATAGCCGCAATGCGTGAACAAGATCACAGGATTTTCGTTGAATCTGAGTGAATTCTGTGCATGGCTCGTGGACTCTTGGTTGGATCGCAGCGGGGGAATGACTTACTTCTGGTGGATCTGCACGCGGTGCCCGTCGGGGCCCTCGACGAAAGCGAAAGAGCCCCACGACTGGATATCGGGGTCGGTAACCGTGGCACCACGCTCGCGGAGCCAGGCGACGGTCGCCTCGATGTCGTCGCATGCATACGTCAGGTAGGCGCCCTCTCCGACCTGTTTGCTGGCCTGACCAGCGTCGAGCAGTGCCATCGTGGTCGCTCCCTCCGCTGGCGCCAGCTCAAGCCAGCGGGCGCCGTGGCCCATGTCCTGATCGGTGACGACCGAGAACCCCAGCAGGTCGCGGTAGAACCTCAGGGATGCTTCTTGATCCGAGACGTACAACATGGCGGTGCCGATGTGGGTGATCATGCGGTCACGGTACTCGGAAGGGGTCTGCCGGCCAATAGGTCGGGAGGGTCCCGCTAGAGTCACGGGATGCGATTTTCTGCTTTCGACTGGTATGTCGAGCACGTCTTGGGTCCACGGACAGACCTTGCTTCCGTTGAGCCGGAGGAACAAAACGGCGACTACGAATCAGGCCTCGTGGTGCTTTCCGGGCAGCGCTGGCGGTTGCGTGCCGCACGGCTCACCCCGACGAAGCCGGGAGCCTTCGTGGCCGTATGGCGTCGATCCGCGCAGGGCGAGACCGAGCCCTTTCCGGCAGATGATGCGGTAGCGGGGCTCGCAGTGTTCGTCTTGGGGGAGGACCAGCGCCGTGGAGTCTTCTGGTTCACCGCCGAACACTTGCGCGAGCTGGGCATCACCAGTTCGGGTAGACACCCCGGCAAACGCGGGTTCCGTGTCTATCCTGCCTGGTGCACCGGCCTGAATCGGCAGGCGTCGAGAACCCAGGCTGCGCAGTCCGCCGCGTTTGTCCAACTCTGGCCAGCTTCGGGGCCCTGACCCCTGTCCGGGCGGAAATTGCGACAGAATGGCAGCATGGACGCCAACGCATCGGAAACCGCTCCGGCCCAGGGATCCCTCAAGCGCAGCCTGACGCTGGGCCAACTGGTCTTCTACGGTCTGGTCTTCATCGGCCCGGCGGCTGCCGTCGGGATTTATGGCACCCTCGACGCCAAGTCCGGGGGAGCTGTGGCGTCGGTCTACGTCATCGCTACCCTGGTCATGGCCTTTACCGCCTCCAGCTACATGCGCATGTCCCGGGAGATTCCCCGGGCCGGCTCCGTCTTCGCTTATGCCGGGGCGGGGATCGGGCCCCGCGCCGGGTATGTCTCGGGGTGGATGATCCTGCTGGACTACCTGCTCATCCCCTCGGTCGCCTACATGTTCACCGGCATCGCACTGAACTCGTTGTTCCCGTCCGTGCCCATCTGGGTTTTCGTGGCCGTCGCCGTGGTGGGGACCACGGCGCTGAACCTCGCCGGGGTACGGGTCGCCTCCAAGGTGATCACCGCCGTCGTCCTCCTGGAGGTCCTGGTCCTGCTCATCGTGTTGGTCTGCGGAGCCTACGTGTTGGCGACGGCCGGCCCGGAGCGGCCCTGGTTCAGCCCGTTCACCGGGATCGGAGGGTTCTCGCTGGTGGCTGTCCTGGCTGCCGTCTCCGTCGCTGTGCTTTCCTTCCTGGGGTTCGACGCATTGGCCACCTTCGCCGAAGAGACCAAGGGCACCGTCCGGCTCGTTGGCCGGGCGACGCTGATCTGCCTGGTGGTCGCTGGACTGCTCTTCGTGGCCCAAACCTATGTCGGAGCCTTGCTCTCCAGCACGACACCGGCGCAGCTGGCCGCTGACCCGAGCCTGGAAGGTGCTGCCTACTATGTGGCTGTCGAGGAGAGTATCGGTGAATGGCTGCACTGGCTGCTGGCCCTGTCCAAGGCGGCGGGCGCGGCCTTCGCTGCGATGGTCGGGCAAGGCGCCGGTAGCCGAATCATCATGGACATGGCCCGGGAGCGGCGTCTACCCCACGCCCTGGCGCGTGTCTCGGAGCGGACCGGGGTGCCGGTACGAAGCATCCTGATCACCGCAGCCGGGAACATTGTCGTCGCCGTCTGGGCGGCCACCCGGGCCGATGGGCTCGATATTCTCAGCTCCATTGTGAACGTCGGGGCGCTGACGGCGTTCATCCTGCTGCACGTCTCGGTCATCGGCTACTACCTGGTCCGCCAAAAGGCCGCCGTGCGCGGGACCTGGTTCATGCATGGGGTCATTCCCGCCGTTGGGGCCGTGCTGCTGGTCATTGTCCTGGCTTCGGCCACCCATCTGGCGCTGGTGATCGGTCTGGTGTGGTTCGTGATCGGCCTGCTGGTTGCCCTGATCTCCCACCGGCGACCGGCCGTCTCCTGACTGAAGCTGTCCCCATCTCGCTGAACGAGCCCTTGAAGCCGGCTACTTCTTGCTCCCCCGGTCCTGACCTCGCTGGAATGCACTGGTAATGAAGCGGGCCAAGCGTCGGAGAGGGCCCTGGCTACTGTTCGAGTCCTGCAACGTGGGTTCTGGCTTGGGCTCTGCCCTGACGGGCCCGACAAC
The DNA here is from genome assembly GCF_900163545.1 of Arthrobacter rhombi. Lineage (GTDB taxonomy): Bacteria > Actinomycetota > Actinomycetes > Actinomycetales > Micrococcaceae > Arthrobacter_H > Arthrobacter_H rhombi_A. The sequence goes on along the minus strand of NZ_FUHW01000037.1, from coordinate 77,402 downwards.
CCGAGTGCTTGGTGGACGTGTGCGCTGCGTGGACGGGGACTTGCGACCAACAAGTTCCATAAATTGTTGCTCGGTGAGGACCTGAATCTCCTGTCCCAGCTCGATGTAACGTGCTGCCTTTCGTTCTTTTGTTGTTCCGTTGGCCAAATCGACGATTGCGCCTGCCGAGGATCCGCCGACGACGAGGTATCTCGTCTTCTTCGTCACGCCCTGCCCATTCGTGCCCCCATGATGGGCGACCAACCCCATGGCGTCCCAACGATCACACGTTTGGAGCTCGCCGGTGAATATGACCTGATGCCCGTGGAATGGGTGGTCGGGTGAAGCTGCGGGGTTCGGCTGAGGCAACTCGTCGATGCGAGACCGCTTGTCCTTGGACCAGTAATCGGAAGTTCGAACAGGTGACTTCTTGGGTGGGAACCATAGCTCAGGCACGTTTCGGGCCCCTTCCCGTTCGGCCAACGAAAGGACTATCTGCGCACAGGCCGTCGCATCGGCTCCAGCTCGGTGGTGATCGAAGGGATCCAGGCCGAGTTCTGCGGCGACGGTGGAGAGCTTGTATCCGTCGAGCGCTAGGAGGCGACGTGAGAGAGCAAGTGCGCAGTGAAATTCGTTAGCCGGGGCCTCCAAGCCCGAAAACTGGCTGGCTTGAAGGATTGCGCTGCGGTCAAAAGGCGCGTTGTAGGCGACCAATGGAAAATCCTCAGCGAGAGAGGTGATGGCTTGCAATGAAGTCGCCCAAGAATCCGCGGACCGGACCATCTCAGCAGTGATGCCGTGGATAGCCACGTTTCGCGGACTAAACGCACCTAAACCCGTTGCGGGCTTAACGCGCCATTCAACGGTCTGGACGATCCGCCCATTTCGGACTGCCGTGACGCCGACCGCGCACACAGAACCCCGATTCCCGTTGGCGGTTTCGACGTCGACTGCGGTGAAATTCATTCCATTCATGATGTGTCCCCCATATAGCCCTCGCCGGTCTCTGCCAACGGGGTCGATTTCCTGGTGCAACAATATATGCGTACTGCGACACTTCGCGGGTGTTCTGAATACTCCGGAGGCCATTTCGTTGTTGCCCGCGCACGGCGGAAGATCAGCGTCGCGGAGTAGTCTCGGGGCATGGACCTGTTGGCACCGTTGAGAACCCGCCTGCGGATGACCTTCGCCGGCCAAAGCGAAAGTGTTCCCGCTTGGGAAGACGCGTTGGAGAACGGTGAGGATGCCGGATATTTCGACGTCGGTTCCGCCGTCTGGCAGGTCAACGGGGGAACGACGCCGATTGCCGCCGGAATCCGTGCCCTCCTGATCCAGGCCCTGCATCCCGGCGCGCTCGCCGGCGTCGCCGAGCATTCGAATTACCGCGAGGATCCGTTGGGCCGCCTCGCGGGAACCATCCGCTGGATCTTCACACTCACCTACGGAGATACGGTCGCCGCCCACGAAGCCTGCCGGTATGTGCGCAAGCTCCACGTTCCGGTCCGCGGAGAATATGTGGACGCGCTGGGTACCGACCGTCGCTACTCGGCGAACGACCCCGGCCTCTCCGAATGGGTCCACCTGGCTTTCACCGAGGCGTTCCTGCGCTCCTACGAAATCTTCCGCGGCCCCGTCCCCGCACGGCTCGGCGGGGCTGACGGCTATGTCGGTCAATGGGCAAAGGCCGGCGAGCTCATGGGGGTCATCAACCCGCCGCGCACCGATGCCGCGCTGCGGGAGCGCCTGCAGGCATACGACGACGAAGGCCTGTTGGCCGGAGGGCCCCGCGTGGACGAGGTGGTCTCCTTCCTGAAGAATCCTCCACTGGATCCGATGCTGCTGCCGGGCTACCGCCTGCTTTTCGCCACCGTCGTCGATTCCCTCCCCGACCGTTACCGCGACCTGCTCGGACTGCAGGCCCCCGTGGTGAAGCTGCCCGGCGGGCGGCAGCTCCACGTGCCGGTACGCCCAGCGGCGAAGGCGTCGTTGGCCGTCATCGGTGCCGCCTTGGGTAAACAGGGGCCCAGCGAGCTGGCGGCCCTGCGCCGGCTCGCCCGGATCGGCCGCCCCGGGGACCTCACCTATGCCGACTACGGGTTGACCGAGCAGGGCCACGCCCCGGCGGGATACCGCACCGTCAGGCGGCGGTTGCGCGTCGGGAACGGCGAGGCCGCCTACCGGCGGCTGGCCGACGGGATCCTGGATTGGGACCTGCATCGCGGGGCGGGGCTGACCGTACCGAAAGACACTCCGCGGGCGACCCCGGGGGTCAGGGTCGTCTCCGGCATGGGGATCGGACCGCTCCGGGTGCCGGCTCCCTGCCGGGTGCTCTGGAGCAGCGAACCCGATAGCGCAACGACCCCGGACGCGGGGGAGCGCAGGGCCGGCTTCGGCTACGGGACCCTGAAGGGCCACCCCGTCGCGGGGGAGGAGTCGTTCACCGCGGTTCTCGACCGCGAGGGCACCGTCTGGTTCGAGGTCCTGGCCTATTCGAGGCCGGCCAACTGGCTGATGCGCGCCGCAACGCCGGTGACGCAACGAACCCAGGAACTGGTCACCCGCGCCTACTTCAGAGCGGCACGGGAACTGGCCACCTCCAGTCGCACCTGAGCTTGGAGCGCGCTCGTACCAACAGGATGCTCAGGAGCGGGGCACTCGGCGCCGTAGAGGACTGTTGACCACGCGGCGGGAAGACCTGGACACCGGGGGACTCGAAATGACGATCTGGGATCCCTGGTCGCTGCGCCCGGTCCTGGCGATCAGCTCCGGCAGGGTGGGCGCTTCAGCGCCGTCGACTTCGTCCCGGAGCTGAGGCAACGGTGGTGACTGTGGCCTGCCCACCCCCTGGCGTCCCAGCGCCAACGAGATGAGCAGGGCGAGTGCTCCCGCCACCGCCAGCACGCCCGCCCAGAGCCCGGTGCTTTGGAACGCGCCGGAAAGTAGCAGCAGGGCCGGGATAGTGGCGGAGAGATGGGCGATGATCACGGTGAACCAGCCGGTGGCTGCCGTCAGTGATTCCATGCCCAGGGCGAGCACCAGGTAGAACATGAGCCAGAGGATCGCCCACAACAGCCAGATCACCCCGAAGACCGGGTCCCCGACCAAGGTGAACTGCAGATAGGACATCACGACGGCGACTCCGGAGACGAACAGCGAAAACCAGCCGACCCCTTCGCCATCGAGCCCGAAGGTGATGTTGAAGGCGATGTAGAGGTAGGTGAACCCGAACAGGTACAGGCCCGAGGCGGAAAGCGTCATGGCCGGGTCGCCGCCGGACTGGGCGATGATGATGGTGGGGAAGATGACCTGCATGGCCCCGACGAAGTAGTTCATCGGGGCGGCAGCGCGTCCGGGGACGAAACCCAGCAGCATCAGGCCGTTGATGAAGAGCACGGCGCCGACATACAGCAGTCCTACGTTTCCCATGGGGAGCTCCTTGTGAAGTCGTGTTGACCGGTGGAGGTCCCCGAAAGGTGGGCCAGCATTTGGTGGCGCACGCGAGGGTGGTCGATGAGGCCCATCATAGTCGTGAAACAGGGCCCGACCAACGCGAAGCCGGTATCGCTGAAGGATAAAAATGTCTTTCCTGTATGGCAAGACAAATGTAGTCTGGCCGCATGGATTCCGATGACACCCCCAATGCGGCCCAGGCCGGGGAGTCGCTTGAAGCCCTCGGCGCCGTCGGTGAACTGAATGCCGAACGCCTGCAACGCCCACCACGCTATTGGTTCCTGGTGGGCTTCATCCTTGCCGTCCTGGCACTGGTGCCACTGGTCACCGATCTGCTGTCGATGCCGGCGGCCCTGCTGGTGCTGCCGGGAGCGATCGTGGTGGTCTTCCTCTTCGCCTCGTGGAAGCAGCCCAGTGCGGTGCGCCATATCCGCCTGCACGGTTCCATGTGGTTGCCCTTTCTGGGCGGCGTGCTGGTGGTGGGGTTCATCGGAGGAATCAACTCCGCCCTCTACGACACCCATGGTTGGTGGTGGATTCCGGTCATTGCCGCCGTGGTGTTGTTCTCGCTGGGCACGATCGGCGGACCGGCGCTTGACCGGTATTGGGTCCGTCGCGTCCGGAACCCACGGGACTGAGCCGTCATGAGCCAGGACGGGTTCGACCCGGTGATCCACCCCCTTCCACGGCTGCGGATCTGTGCCCTGCTGGAGCCGGTCCGTGGCGAAACCTTCGGGAGGGTCCGTGGCCTGCTGGGGTTCACCGACGCGACGTTGAGCAAGCACGTCCGGGTGCTGATCGATGCCGGCTATCTCGAGCCGACGAACGCGGGGAGAGCGGGGCGCCGTCCCGTCACCTTGCGCCTGACCCGCGCGGGCCGGGTGTCCTTCCATCGCCATATCGATGCACTGAACCAGCTGACCGGAACCACGAAGGAGCCCCACCCATGACAGAAACCACCACAGCCACCCCTGCCCGTCGCACCCCTGCCGGATTACTCGCTCGTGCCGGCGCCAGCGGAGCCGCTGTCGCGCTCTGGTATGCGCTGCCCGACTATATGCACCGTCGCAGCTCGCGTGTTCTGGCCAAGCTGGCGATCCTCGCGGCGGCGGGCGCCTTCTTCGCCCGCCGACAGGATCCGGATTCACTGCCGACTGCGCCGTTGGCAGAGGGAACGACGCCGGGGCGCGGCTCGGGGCATCTGGATGCCGCCGGCCAGGGGCACTCCGCCGACACAACGGCAGGAACCAGGGCCCGCCTCAAGAACCTGGACCCCGGGCTGCTGATCGGACTGGGTGCCACGATCCTGATAGTGGGCATCGGTGCGAACATCGCCACCGAACGCCGGATCCACCGGTTCGGCGAACGCCTCAAGGCCAATGGGTCCAGCCGCCCCCATACGGCCATCGGTTTGATAGCCGGGAGTCTGGCCGCCCTGGCGAGCCTGGATGAACTCCCGTCTCCACGGGAATGAGGAAAGTGATGATCTCACTCTTCTAGGATCATCACTTTCCATAACGGGGCCTAGTGCCAGCTTGCGGTGTCGGGGTCGATGCCGTGGTTGCGGGCGTTGGCGTCGATGCTTTGACGGAACCACTCTGCAAGGCCGGTACGGACGCCGTCGTAGTGAGCAGTGAACGCCGGATCAGACTCATACATACGACCGAGACAGACCTGCATCTGTCGGGTGAGGGAAAAGTATGAGGCCGTGAACACTGCGCGGTGACGTTCCACGAGTAGCTGTGCTTCCGGGCTGCCAGGTGTGAAACCGGCCTGCATGGACTCCCCGAGGGAACGGTCGAGGTCGGCCATGGTATCGGCGATGGATTGCCATTCCGCCGGACTACGGGTGGCTGATTGCTCGGCATACTGCTGCCATTGGGGCGTGCCTTCGTAGCGTTGGCGGGCTTGGGCCGACCAGTCAGGGTTCCACCGTGGGCCGAAGATGGCCGTCTGTTCCTGGACGGTCAGCAGCAGGCCGTGCTCATGGGCGTCGATCATTCGATCCAGTCCGGCATCGAGCTGCTGGAGATGCTCGATCCTGTCGGCGACGTGCTGGCGTTGGGTGCGCAGGGCGGCCGGTACGTCCGTCGCTGAGTCGTCGAGGATGGCACGGATTCTTTCCAATCCGAGGCCGAGCTCGCGGTAGACGACGATTCTGTGGAGGCGTTCCAAATCAGCGGCGGTGTAGAGCCGGTATCCGGTAGGCGTGCTCAGCGAGGAGCGCGCCAGGCCAATCTCATCCCAGTGGTGTAGCGCGCGGATGGTTACGCCCAGTCGCGTCGCGGCCTGACCGACGGTCAGACCATCGGCAGAAGTTGCCTCAGGCATGCTCCTGATTCTCCCCTGGACGGCCCTCCGAAGGGGTGATCCCGATATCTTCAAGATTCCGCGCCTCTTGGCTGGCCGGGTCAAAGGGCTTGGCCGCGGTGAAGACGACCCGGGCGTTCTCTGGGGTGATCACCTCGACATCACGAGTGTTCCACGGGGTATCTCGGGGTCCCGCGACCGAGCCAGGGCGCAAGGCGCGGCAGGCTTCAACCAAGGCATCGATCTGGCTCAGGACGCCCGCGAAACTGAAGCCGATGGCCGGGGGCTGGTCTGGAATGCTTCGCGCCTGGACGAGAAGCACGTCCTGGAAGGCCCATCGGCGCAGATGTACCAGCGTGCCGGGGATGCTGAAGAGTTCGAAGAACCCGAGTCCACGAATCCAGAAGTCCACGGATTCCTCCAAATCGCAAGACGGAATCGTGACGAAGGCGGGCATCCCATAGATGCCGCGGAAGGGTTCCGGCGGCACCGCATCCAGCGTGGGTACGGGTACGGGGCTGATGTCGAATGCGTTGTAGTAGTCGCTCATGTACCCCAGCCTCCGGCCTCACGCTACGTGAGGGTCAAGCCGTCGCGCCAAAACACCCGTGGCCCGGCGGAAGACCGCCGGGCCACGAATGCGTATGAGCTAACCGATCAGAAGTACTTCGGCAGTGTGCCCTCGTGGGCGGTGCGCAGTTCCTCCAGGGTGGCACTGAACTGGCCCTGGACCTCCAAGGAGTCCGAGGACGCGTCGACGATGCCCAGACGGACCACCGGGAAAGCCCGGGCGGTGGTCATGTCCTTGAAACGGACTTCTTCGGAGCGCGGGACGGCCACGATGGCGCGGGCCTGGGACTCGGAGAACAACGCGGTGAACGCGTCGACGCCGTCCCGGTCGCACAGATCCTGCAGGGCCACCCGGGCGCCGACGCCGTAGCGCAGCGACATCTCCACCAGCCCTGCCGCGAGGCCGCCTTCGGAGAGGTCGTGGGCCGCGTCGATCATGCCATCACGTGAGGCATTGACCAGCAGGTCTCCGAGTAGCTTCTCGGCGGCCAGATCCACCTTCGGCGGCAGGCCGCCCAGATGCCCGCGCAGGTTCGCGAACTCCGAACCATCCAGCTCATCCGCCGTCGTACCCATCAGGTAGATGGCCTGCCCGTCGGCGCTGGAGTGCCAGCCCGAGGGGGTGCGGCGGGCGACGTCGTCGAACTTGCCCAAGACGGCGACCACCGGGGAGGGGTGGATCGGGGTGGTGCCGGTCTGGTTATAGAGCGAGACGTTGCCGCCGGTGACCGGGATGCCCAATTCCATGCAGGCGTCGGAGAGCCCGCGAATGGACTCGGCCAACTGCCACATCACGTCAGTGTCCTCGGGGGAACCGAAGTTCAGGCAGTCCGAAACGGCCAGCGGCACGGCACCGGTGGTGGCCACGTTGCGGAACGCCTCCGCCAGGGCCAGCTGCGAGCCGTGGTACGGGTCCAGGTAGGCGTACCGGCCGTTGGCATCGGTGGCCAGGGCGACGCCCATTCCGGTTTCCTCGTCCACGCGGACCACGCCGGCGTCATCGGGGGAAGCCAGGGCTGTGTTGCCGCCGACGTAGCGGTCGAACTGGTTGGTGATCCAGGACTTATCGCACATATTCGGTGAGGCGACCAGTTCCAGGACTGCGTCCTTGAGCTCCTCGCCCAGGCTCGGCAGGGTGACCCCCGCCGGGGAGGCCTTGAACGTATCGGCCTGCAGGGCATCCTGCCAGTCGGGGCGGGCATAGGGGCGATCATAGACCGGGCCGTCGTGGGCGACGGTGCGCGGATCCACGTCGACGATGACCTCGTCGTCCCAGGTGATGACCAGCCGTTCGGTGTCGGTGACCTCGCCGAGCCAGGAGTATTCCACGGCCCATTTATCCATGACCGCTTCGAAGGCCTCGAGGTTTTGCGGGGAGACCACGGCCATCATGCGTTCCTGGGACTCGGACATCAGGATCTCGCCCGGGGTCAGCGTCGGATCACGCAGCAGCACGTTGGTCAGTTCGACCCGCATGCCGCCGTCGCCGTTGGAGGCCAGCTCACTGGTGGCGCAGGAAATGCCCGCAGCGCCCAGATCCTGGATGCCCTCGACGAGGGAGGCCTTGAACAGTTCAAGACAGCATTCGATGAGCACCTTTTCGGCGAAGGGGTCACCGACCTGGACCGCGGGGCGCTTGGAGGGTTTGGTCGCATCGAAGGACTCGGAGGCCAGCACCGAGGCGCCGCCGATACCGTCGCCACCGGTGCGGGCGCCGAACAGGACGACCTTATTGCCCTTCCCGGAGGCGTTGGCCAGACGGATGTCCTCGTGGCGCATGACCCCTACTGCCAGCGCGTTCACCAGCGGGTTGCCCTGGTATACCGGGTCGAAGACCATTTCGCCGCCGATGTTCGGCAGCCCCAGCGAGTTGCCGTAGCCGCCGATCCCGGCCACGGCGCCGTGCATGACGCGGGCGGTATCTGGGTGGTCGATGGCCCCGAAGCGCAGCGGGTCCATGACCGCCACCGGGCGGGCGCCCATGGAGATGATGTCGCGGACGATCCCGCCGATGCCGGTTGCCGCCCCCTGGTAGGGCTCCACGAAGGAGGGGGAATTATGCGATTCGATCTTGAAGGTGACGGCCCAGCCATCACCGAGGTTCGTGACCCCGGCGTTCTCGCCGATACCCACGAGCAGGTCCTTCTTCATCTCCTCGGTCACCTTCTCGCCGAATTGGCGCAGGTGGTTCTTGGAGGACTTATACGAGCAGTGCTCGGACCACATGACCGAGTACATGGCCAGTTCAGCACCGGTGGGGCGCCGGCCCAAAACCTTCACGACGTCGTCGTACTCGTTCTGCTTCAGGCCCAGTTCGGCCCAGGGCAGCTCGGTTTCGGGGGTCGCCGCGGCGTTCTCGACGGTGTCGATGTTGAATTGTTGGCTCATTTGGTGCCTCCCACCAGGGTGCTCAGGACGGAGGAGAAGAAGCCCAGCCCGTCGGTTCCGGTGTGTGCGCCGGCGGCGGTCGTGGGGCCGAAGCCTGCCTCGACCGCATGTTCGGGGTGTGGCATGAGTCCGACGACGTTGCCTGCGGCATTGGTGATGCCGGCGATATCGCGGCGTGAGCCGTTGGGGTTCCAGCCGACGTAGCGCAGTGCGACGCGGCCCTCGGCCTCCAGGGCGTCCAGGGTTTTTTCGTCGGCGACGTACTGGCCGTCCTGGTTCTTCAGGACCACGGTGATCTCCTCGCCGATGCCGTACTGGTTGGTCCACGCGGTGTTGTTGTTCTCCACGCGCAGGACCTGGTCCCGGCAGAGGAACTTCAGGTGATCGTTCTTGATCATCGACCCGGGCAGCAGATGCGATTCGGTGAGGATCTGGAAGCCGTTGCAGATGCCCAGTACGGGCAGTTTGGCTTCCGAGTTCGCGGCGTCGATGATGCGGGACATCATCGGTGCGAAACGGGCGATGGCCCCGGCGCGCAGGTAGTCGCCGTAGGAGAAGCCGCCCGGGATGATGACGGCGTCGACATTCTCCAGGGAGTCGTCTCCGTGCCAGAGTGCCACGGCTTCGGCTCCGGCCAGATGCACGGCACGGGCGGCATCGCGGTCATCGAGGGTGCCGGGGAAGGAAACGACGCCGATGCGCGCGCCGTTCAGTGCGGTGTCCGGCGTGCTGTAGTCGCCGATCAGGGGAAGTGAATCGTTGCTCATGCTTCGGCGACGACCTCGACGTTGACCACGTCTTCAATGACCGGGTTGGAGAGCAGGGTCTCGGCTGCGGTGCGGGCCTGGGCCAGGATCTGATCGGTCACCTCGCCGTCGACGGTCAGTTCGAAACGTTTGCCCTGACGGACTGACGAAAAAGCGTCGAAGCCCAAACGGGGCAGTGCGCCCACGATGGCCTTGCCCTGGGGGTCGAGGATCTCTGGTTTGGGCATGACGTCAACAACGATGCGGGGCATCCGGGGTCTCCTGTGCGCGAGGTGGATTGAGTACGCCTGCGGAGGTGCCGTCTCACGCCGGGCTGGAGGCGCTCCGCGAGCTTGCCCGATTAGTCTACCGGGTTCGACGGGGCCCGCGGCCCGGCGTGACGCACCCCACGATTCTGTCTCTGCGCTCACGGTTTCCGCCTAGGCTGGGCCCATGGATGAGCAGCGAAACAACGGTGGGAATTTCCCCGACTACGACGCCGCTGCGCGCTGCCCCTGCCTGTCGGGGGAGGTCTTCGGCGCCTGCTGCGGACCGGTGCACGCCGACCGCAGGGCAGGGGGCCCCGGGGCGGCGACGGCCGAGGCGCTGATGCGTTCTCGCTACAGCGCCTTCGTCACCGGGGATCGTGCCTACCTGTTGGCCAGTTGGCATCCTTCGACCCGGCCGGCCAGCCTGATATTAGACCCGTCAATGATCTGGCGGCGGCTGGACATCGTGGACACGGTCGCCGGAGGGCCTTTCGATGACACGGGGATTGTCGAGTTCGCCGCGCATTACCGGCAGGACGGCGAACGGGGGGTCCAACGGGAACGAAGCACCTTCCACCGCGAGGGCGGGCGCTGGTTCTACACAGCCGCCGTGTCCTAGCGGTCCAAGGTGACCGTACGCAGGTCCAGCCGACGCAGTACCCGATCCACAGCTTCAGGATCCGCCCCGGGTTCGCGGCGCATCGCCAGCACCTCGCGCCGAGCTGCGCCGAGGGCCTCGCGTTGGACTTGGTCCATGGCTGCGAGGGTCTTTTTGACGATGCGCGCCTTCTCCGGGTCGTCACCAAAATCGTGTTCGAGGATCTGGTGCAGGGAGGACATGCGGCGGGCCAGCTTCTCGCGCCGTTCGGGGGAGAGCTTCTGGGCCGCAGCCGACTGCCTCACGGTTTCCATGGCGACCTCCTCGGCCCGGACGGCAACGGCCCGTTCGGCGCGTTCGGCCTTGGCCCGGTCGTCGGGCAGTTTCAGATGCCGCATCAGGGTGGGCAGGGTCAGCCCCGGGCCCACCAGGGTGACCAGCAGGACGGCGCAGGCGCAGGTGATGATGAAGTTGCGCCCCGGGAAGGGGTCGCCGTTGTCCATCTCCAGGGGAAGCGCCAAGGCAAGTGCCAGGGTGGCCAGACCGCGCATGCCGCACCAACTGACCACGAGGACTTCCTTGAGCGAGCCGGGGACACTATTGCGTTTTTCCGTGCCACCGACCTTATACATCAGCATCATCCAGCCGAAACGCACCAGCAGCACCGCGGCGCAAACGACCAGGATTCCGGGGATGAAGGCGATAATGCCTGCACCTTCGTCCTCGAACACATAGCGCATCTCGATGCCCAGCAGACCGAAGGCGACACCGGTGGTCAGCATCTCCACCACGTCCCAGAAAGAGTTGCGGGTCAGGCGTTCCGCGGAATCCTGGGGGCGGGCCCTCCGGCCCAGTTCCAGGGCGGTGACCACGACGGCGACGACGCCCGAGCAGTGGATCTCCTCGGCCAAGATGTAGACGGCAAAGGGGGCCACCAGGGTGGCAGCGGAGCGGGCGACCAGATCGGGGACGAAACGGTTCAGCGTTCCCACTACCCACGCCATGGCCAAACCCAGCAGGACAGCGCCGGCGGCGCCGAGGAGGAAACGTGGGATCACATCCCAGCCGACGTCCTGGCCACTGGCGGCTGCGGCCACTGCGGTTTGGAAGATCACGATGGCTGTGGCGTCGTTGAAGAGCCCCTCGGTCTGCAGCACGGTGGTCAGCCGGCGGGGCATGCTGACCTTGGCCGCAACGGCCTCGACGGCTACGGGGTCCGGCGGGGCGACGATGGCGCCCAGCGCAATGGCTGCGGGCAAGCCCATGGAGGGGATCAACAGCCAGGTGGCACCGGCAACGATGGCCACGGTCACGGCGATGAGCAGTACCGCCAGCAGCACCAGTGAACGCCAGCGCAGTCGGAAGACGGCCCAGGAACTGCGTTGGGCCACCGCGTAGAGCAAGGGAGGGAGGAATAGCGGAAGGATCATCTCCGCGTTGATATGGATTTCCGGGATGAACGGCAGGTAGGCGACCAGCGCCGAGAAGACGAGCATCAGCACCGGGTAGGGCAATCTGATCCGCTCCCCGAGCCCGGCAACGAGCACCGTTCCGAACAGCAGGCCAACGAGCAGGATCAAGAATTCCATGGGTGAGTTCCTCCGGGAGCTATTCTTTCACGCCGTAGACCGGTCGGGTGCCTCGTCCTGTCGAGCGCTAGCACGGTGACTACCCGGGGGATGAGGGCCGCCAGCGGATCCCCTGGTCCTCACAACCTGTGAGATCGGTGTTGTCCTCCTCGAGGTAGGAGGCGTCCACGATAGCCCGGTGGCCCACGGGTTCGCTCAAGTTGATCGTGGTTGGTGCCGGGCTCACCCCCAGGCAGGTGGAGTTCCCGTCCGGCAGGTCGGAGAGCAGACCGCGGATGAGGATGCGCTCGGGTTCATAGGCGACGTGTGGTCTTTCGACGGTGCCGGTAGTCCCTCCGGAGCATTCGAGTCGATAAACGTCCACGTCCAGGCTGGTGGAATCGGGGGTGACCTTCTGTGGGGTGCGCAGATCCCAGGCTGCGGTGACCGAACCGGACGGCGCCGGTGCTGAACATCCGGCGAGCAGCAACGTTGCTGCGAGGAAAGCTGCCGCCATCCGTACCGGCCGCAGCGCTGTGCACCTCATGTATTTCCCGTCGTGGTTTGATCGTGCGGTTTCATGGCCGGGGTCCAGCTGCCGGGAGTAGGTTGGTTCCATGACCGAGCAGCAGCCCTACGAGGTGATCCGTGGCTACGAGCATTTTGAGTTACGCCACTACCCTGAACATCTTCTGGCAGAGGTCTCCGTTGAGGGCTCCTTCGAGGCAGCCGGAAACCAGGCCTTCCGTCACCTCTTTGCCTATATCAGCGGTGAAAATCGTTCGAATCAAGCGGTATCGATGACGGCGCCCGTCGTGCAGTCCGAGGGTTCTCAACGCATCGCGATGACTGCACCGGTGGTGCAGGAACCCGTGGGGGCTCCGGAGCCGGGGCAGCAGGCGGGGACCCATCGCGTCGCCTTCGTGCTGCCGGAGGACTTCACGCTGGAATCGGCGCCTCAGCCCACCGACCCGGTGGTGACCCTGCGTGTGGTGGCCGAACGTGAGGCAGCGGTCATCCGATTCAGCGGGCGGTGGAGCCAGACTCGTTACCTGCGGCAGCTGGAACATTTGCGTTCGGCCTTGCCCGTAGCAGGACTTCTTGAAACGGGAGGGCCACGATTCGCCCGTTTCGACCCGCCGTACCGGCCCTGGTTCCTGCGGCGCAACGAGATCCTGGTGGATGTTTCCCGCGCGAGTGACTGAGGGAATCGGCATGATTACTGGTCGCCACTAGCGGTTCCACGCCCCAGCAACGCCTCAGCAGATTTCCATGCCGAGATCTTGCAGCCGTTCCCCAGGGCGAAAGCGCGTTGGACCGATGCCTCGTTCAAGGTGCCCTGCACGATGGCCGTCTGCGGTCCCGCCGATTCCTGCGTGCAGTCGGCGTCCTTCTTCGTCTTCTCGGTCAACACGATCTTGCCGGGGCCGTCGAGGAAGGTGCAGGCTTCTTCGGCCTGGGGGTGGTCGGTCCCCTTTCCGGGGACCCCTCCGACGCAGACCAGCCGGTACCGGTGGGCAACCTCCTCACCATCGGAGGTGATCGTGATGGACAGATCGGCGTCCGTGCCCTCGGCGGGACCTGCCGGCTGTTCGGTGGGTTTTGGTGCCGAGGAGGGGCTGGAGACGGTACTGTCCGTCGGTTCGGCGTCGGGAGTTTCGGCTGCGCAGCCGGCGAGCAGCAGCAGCCCCACGGCAGCAGTTGCGACACGTGAGACGGTTCGTGTGGTCCAGCGGTTGGCGTGGTTCGTTTCCATCATGCACCCCCGGTAGCGGTTGGTCGGGCAATGGCCCTCACTGGTGAATCTGCCACTCCCGGCCGCCGGTGTCCACCGTTTGACGCTGCCGATTCATCTGCCGTTGCTGGGTGCGGGGTCCATTTCCGCTGCGGCGAAGAGGTCGTCGGCGATGTCCAACAGGCGCAGACGGAGTTCATTGGCCTGCTCGGCAAAGCCTTGTTGCAACCTCACATATTCGGCTTTCCCGGCGGTGGTTTCGATGCGGATCGGGGTGTAACCCCAGTCGCCCAGATCGTAGGGCGAAGCCCGCATATCCATGGTCCTGATGTCCCACGCCAGTTCGAAGGTGGCCAAGAGTAGTTCCCCGGGGACGGCTGCCGAGAGCTTATACGCCCATTTATAGAGGTCCATGTTGGCGTGTAGGCAGCCGGGCTGGTCCAAGGACGGCTGGTTCTCCCGTGTGGGCTGCTCTTCGTTCAGGGGCACCGCCTGCGGGGAATAGAAACGAAAAGCGTCAATATGGGTGCACCGAATGCGGTGGCCTTCGACGACCTGGTCGGTGCCGGCGGCGCCCAGACGCAGGGGCAGCTGGTCGTGACGTACCCCGTTCTGCTCCGATTGATAGACCATCGCCCATTCATGGAGGCCGAAGCAGGAGAAGCGGGCGGGGTTGGACGCGGCCCCGGCCAGGATCGAACGGGCGTGGGCAACGGTCCGGTGCCGGTCGGTCATGAACGCCGCAGCATCGAAGGTGACGCCTGCGCCGTGGGGGCGGTGGTACTTCCAGTGAAGCCGTTCGGCGGCAGCTTCGCCCCAGAGGACGACGCCGGTGCCGGGGTTCCAGCGTTGCAGCCGGCCGGGCTTCTCCGTGTAGTAGGTGAAGAGGAAGTCCTCCACCGGGTGTTTACGCTGGGTGGAACGCCGCTGCAGGAACGGGGCGGCGAAGTGGTGGACCCGGTCCCGGTGTGCCCGGGCGCGGGGGAGCCAGAGGTCCTCGGTCAGGTGGGAAAGTTCGGCTGGCATGTTCCCATTATCGGGCCCAACATCCCGCGGGGCCGCATCGGCGGCGGAACCGCGGAGGGAATAGTTGGATAGGATGGCCTGTCCAGGGATTCCGGCGCCCCGGGCGCATCCGCGCTCGGCACGAGGCAGGGAACCCGAGCCTGAGAGGGACAGATGGACCATAAGCGGTTGCCCATTGTGAAGGACACCACCGGTTTGGGGATGGGATACAAAATCGGTTGGTGGTTGCAATTCTTCGGCTACTTCTTCTTCGGCCCCGCAGATCAGCTGCCCCACCTGGATCCCCGGGAACGGTTGAAGCGCGAACGGGCGCGGCGGGTCTTACGGGCGCACCGCAAACACGGCACTGAAGCTCCACACGAAGTCATGCTGGTCGCCGGCTCCGACTGAACCAGCTGAGGGATCGGGGAGGAAAAGCCTGCGAGGCAAGGTTGTAGGATTGTCTGCATCCGACAAAATCGACCCCAGTGAGGAACCCCCATGCCCGCCTCGAGCCTCGAGCCGTTGCAACAGGAGTCCACTCCCTCGATCATCGCGCGCAAGATCCGCACCGCCATCGGCAACGGAGAATTCGAGCCCGGGTCGCAACTGGGCGAAGCTGATCTGGCCGGCCGGCTGGGCGTCAGCAGGGGCCCGCTCCGTGAAGCGATGCAGCGACTGACCCAGGAGGGTCTGCTGATCAGCATTCGCAACCGGGGGCTCTTCGTCGTGGAACCGACGCGTGAGGATATCGCCGATATCTACCTCACCCGCACCGCGGTCGAACGCGGCGCGGCACTGAAGATCATCGAAGTGGACCGGACGGGACATGAAGCGGGCGCCGAACTGTTGGCCATCGTCGAGAAAATGGCTGCCCTGGGTCCCGGAAGCGATCCTGCCGAACTGAGTTTAATGGATATCTCCTTCCATGAGGCCATGGTTCGCCGGGCGTGCAGCAAACGGCTGACCCGGATCCACCGCACCCTGGTCACCGAAACACGGATGTGTCTGGCAGCGCTGGAACAGGCAGAGTATTCACTCCATGACCGGGTCGAGGAGCACCGGCATATCGCCGAGGCGATCCTGCAGGCAGATGTCCCGGCCCTGCACCGCGCACTGGCCGAACATATGGACAGTGCCATCGCCCAACTGCTCGAACCGCTGAGCGACGAGACCACAGACACCTGAGGCGGCGGCCCCAAAAAGGGAGGGTGCGCGCCGCGGCGCACACCCTCCCTCTGCCGATCTGACGTCCTACCGGGCCATGGCCTTGCCGGCGTCGGCCTTGGTCCGGTTGGTCTGCACCCATTTCTTGGATGGCCAGCCGACCGAGGCGGGGTCGCCGGGCAGCTCCTCGCCACGCAGTGACGCCTGGGAGGTCTCACGCATGCACAGGATGGCGATGAAGCCGATGACGCCGGCCAGCGACATGTAGATCCCCGGCACCAACACGTTTCCGGTGATATCAATCAACTCGTTGGTCAGCGTCTGCGAGGGGCCCGCAATGAACGCCACGGAGAAGTTGTAGCCGATCGCGAAACCGGTATAGCGCACGTTGGTGGGGAACAGCGCCGGCAGGGTGGAGGACACCGAGGCGACCAGGATGACCAACAGGGCACCCAAGACGGCCAGACCGATGAATTGCAGGAAGAGGTTGTCGATGCCCAGCAACACCATCGCCGGAACGGCCAAGAGAATATAGCCGCCGGCAGCGGTCAGGAGCAGGGGCTTGCGTCCGACCCGGTCCGAGAGGCTGCCCATGAACGGGATCACCACCAGCATGACGACCATGATCGCCACCAACATCCAGTTGCCCTGAGCGGTGCTGTGCCCCAACTGTTCGGACATATAGGTGGGCATGTAGCCGAGGATCAAGTAGAAGGCGACGTTGAGCAGGACGACGAATCCGCCCAGGATGAGCACTTCGCGCCACTGGGTGCGCAGGGTGTGGCGGATCGGGGTCTTGGAGGTTTCCTGGCTATCCGAGGCTTCGGAGAAGACTGCCGCTTCGCCCAGCTTCGTCCGGATGTACAGGGCGGTCAGCCCCAGGGGGATGGTCATCAGGAACGGCAGACGCCACCAGCCGGCGAGCATCCCGTCGTCACCGACGATCGTGATCAGCGCGGTGCAGACCGTGGCCGAGAGGATGAAGCCCACCATCGTGCCGAACTCCAGGAACGAGCCCAGGAAACCGCGGCGCTGGTCGGGAGCACATTCGGCCATGTAGACGGCGGCGCCACCATATTCGCCGCCGGCCGAGAAGCCCTGGACCATGCGGCAAAGCAACAGCAGCAGCGGAGCCGCCAAGCCGATCGTCTGAATGGTGGGCAGCAGGCCGATGACGCCGGTGGCAGTGGTCATCATCAACACCGTCAGGACCATGACCTTCTGCCGGCCGAATTTATCGCCCAGCGGGCCCAGGATCAGGCCGCCCAAGGGGCGGACCAGGAAGGACATCGCCAAGGTGGCCAGGGCGAGGGTGACGCCGAGTCCGCCGTCGCCCTCCTCGGAGCCGAAGAAGTTCACTGCCATGTAAATGGTGAGGTAACCGTAGACGCCGTAGTCGAACCACTCGACCGCGTTGCCGAGGGCCGAACCCAAGATGGAGCGGTGCAGGCTGTCCTTGGCTTCTTGCGTCTGGGGTTCGGCGCCCGGGGCGTTCGGATCCTCCATCGTGATTGCTCCGGATGATCCCTGGGGTTGTTCGCTCATGATCGTTCGCCTTTCGGCCGTCGGTGGGCTAGGCGCCGGATGCGCCGTAATCGGGGTTCAGCAAGGTGGATATCAGCATGCCATATGCGCGGGTTGCTGCGATAACTTCGGATACGCGAACCGATTCGTTCGGTTGGTGCGCCTCCTCGTTGAGCTCGCCGGGCCCCAGCACGATGCTCGGGATCCCCAGGTCGCGGGAAATGAATCCGCCGTCACAGGAAGCGGTCCAGCCCGAGACGCGGGTCTGCACGCCGGCCTCGGCCAGTGCGGCGAGGGCCGCGGTGACCAGGGGGTGGTCGGGCTCGGTGCGGAACCCCGGCATTTCCATGGTGGTGCGCAGCTGAACGGAAATCCCGTCCCCGGTGATGCCTGCGGCATCGATGCGGGAGAGCAGGTCTTCGCGGATGGAGGTGGTGTCCTCACCGGGCATGAGTCGACGGTCAAACCATAGATGGGCTTCGGGGGCGACCATCGAGGTGCCGCGGCCGCCGGAAACCATTCCGGTGTTCCAGGTGGCATACCCCAGCAGCGGATCGTTCTCCGCCCGCAGGCGCTCCTGGTCTGCGGTCACCAGGTTGCAGATCCGTACCGCCGCGTCGATCGCGTTACGTCCGTCGCTCGGGCGGCCCGAATGGGCGGCCTGCCCCGTCACCTCGACCTCCAGATAGGAATCCCCGCGGCAGGCGATGACCGTTTCCAGATCGGTCGGTTCGGCGACCACACAGCCCAGATATGGGTGGTCCAGCCCGTCGGCCACCAGAGCCCGGATCCCCGCCCCGGTCTCCTCTTCGTCGACCAGGCAGGCCAAGGTGACCGGTCCCGAAAGCTGGGTTCCGGCGTCGTGCAGCATGGTCATGGAGGTCAGGATGGCCGCCAGTCCGCCCTTCATGTCGGTGGCACCACGACCGAAGAGACGGCCGTCGGCCACATAGGCGTCGAAGGGATCACGGTCCCATCCGTCGCCGACGGGGACGACGTCGGAATGCCCCAGAAAGAGCAGCCCGGGCCCCTGCCCGCCGGGCAGGGTGATGAACACATTGGGTCGACCGGGTTCGACCTCACGGGTGGTGACCTGAAGTCCTCGTCGCCGCGCTTCGGCGACGAGGACGTCCACGGTGGCCTGTTCGGTTCCCCCCGGGTTGACCCCGCCGGCGTTGACCAGCTCGATCGTCAGGGCAGTGAGAACCGAGGTGTCGACCTGCCACGCGGTGGCGCCGGTCGCCGTCTCTGCCATTCAGCCACGTCCCGGGGCGGACGTGGAACCGGCGGCCGAGGCCTCGGGTTGCCGTGTCTCTTCCAGGGCCAGGTCCAGGGCGGTGACCAGGCGTTGGACGCCGGCATCGGTGCGCTCCGGTCCGGTGGAGGCGAAGCAGAGCCGGAACGCCGAGGCGAAGCGACCCCCGGCTGACAGGGCAGGGCCGGGGATGAAGGCCACGCCTTCGGCCAGGGCGATCTCGAACAGCCGGCGGGTATCCACTGCAGCATCCTCCCCGGTCAGCGTGACCCAGAGGAAGAAGCCGCCATCCGGATGGGTGGTGCGGATCCGCCCGCCCAAATGCTTCTCCAGGCTGGCCTGCATGGCGTCACGCCGGGCATGGTATTCCCCGCGCAGGAACGTCAAATGCTCATCGAGGATCCCGCGGACCAGGTATTCGGCCACCACATGTTGGGCCGGCACGTTGGTGCAGGTGTCCATCGCCTGTTTGGCGTTGATGATGAGGTGCTGCAGTGACGGGTCGGCGTCGATCCAGCCCACCCGCAGGCCCGGAGCCAGGATCTTGGAGAAGGTCCTGACAGAGAACACCAGCGGATCATTCTCGCTGAGCTCGCGGAACCCGGGCAGGTCCTCACCGGCGAAACGCAGCAGCCCGTAGGGGTCGTCGTCGATGATGACCGCACCCCATCGGCGGGCCAGGGCGATGAGACGTTCACGGCGTTCCAGCGACAGCGTGGTGCCCGAGGGGTTCTGGAAGTTCGGGATCGTGTAAATCGCCTTGGGGGTGCGGCCCGCGGCGTCGACGAGGCGTTCGAGTTCATCGACATCCATCCCGTCCTGATCCATTGGCACCTCGAGCAGTTCGGCGCCGTAGCTCAGGGCGGTAGCCGAACCGTTGGTGTAGGTCGGAGATTCGACGATGACCAGATCGCCCGGGTCGACAAAGAGTTTGCAGGCGATATCCAGGCCCTGCATGCCTCCCGAGGTGATGCTGATCCTTTCGGCGCTGGTCGGCTCCGCAGTGGTGGCCAGATAGTCCACGAGCGCCGTGATCAAACGGGGTTCGCCCTCGGAGGCGCCGTAGGTGAAGGAGGAGGCGTCGTGGACGCTGGAGGCGATCTCGGTGAACGTCTCCACCGGGACGAACTCGTCGGCCGGGGCGCCCATGGCGAACCGGATGACGTCGTGCTTCTGGGCTGCGAGCAGCGACGTGCTCGAGTCGATGACGGAGCCCACGAGGTTCTCGGCGCGGCCGGCGAGCGGCAGGTTCACGGTGGTCATGGTGTCTCCTTCGTGGGGTGATCGGTGTCGCTGTCGTCCTCGAGGGATTCCAGCGGCGGGGTGGTGGGTCGGGCCGGATCGCTATCGGCGGCCTCGGCATTGCGTGCCACAATGTTCATCGAACCGGTCAGGGTGGACTCCTCCGGGGTGGTGAACCCGAAACGCGGGGTGGCCGGACGGCGCGGTTCGTTGGTCGGAGGAGTCATCCCGGGCAGGCCCGGTGCGTTCGAGACCGCGCGCTCGCCGGGGTTGCCCAAGAGGCTGATCGACTGCGCTGCCTCGTGCCCGGCCCGGCCGGCGGGGACGAGCCCACGCGGGAAGGACGTAAAGGTCTCGACACCGCTATCGGTGACCCGGATGGCCTCGGAGACCTCGTAGCCGTAACCGTCCATCCACATGCCACACATCAGGTGGAACGTCATGTTCTCGGCCAACAGCGTCTGATCCTCACTGCGTAGGGAGATGGTCCGCTCGCCCCAGTCCGGGGGATAGCCAACACCGATGGAGTAGCCGATCCTTGAAGCCTTCTCGTAACCGTATTCGAAGAGCGTGCGGTTGAAGACCTGCGAAAGTTCCTGCACCGGGGTCCCGGGCTGCACCGTTTCCAGTACCGCCGCCAACGCGTGGTCGGTGGCCTGAGACAAATGGGCCAGCTGCGCGGTGGGGGTGCCGGTCATGAAGGTTCTGGCCATGGGGACGTGGTAACGCTGGTAGGCCCCCGCCAGCTCCACGATCATCGCCTGATCCTTCTCGAGCGTCTCGTTGTTCCAGGTCAGGTGCGGGGTGTCGGCTGACTCGCCGGTGGGGAGCATCGGAACGATGGCCGTGTAGTCACCGCCGAACTCCTCGGTGCCACGGATCTGTGCGTTGGTGATCGCCGCGGCGACGTCGCATTGCCGGGCGCCGACTTCGATGGCGTCCTGGGCCGCGTGCATCGCCATGTTGGTGACCACCGCCGCCTGGCGCATCAGCTGGATCTCCGCTGGTGACTTGATCGCCCTGACCCAGTTGACCAGTTCGAAGCAGTCGACCAGCGTCCATTCGGGCAAGGCGTTGACCAGTGAACGGTAGCCCTTGGGGGAGAAGAAATGGGCGTCCATCTCCAACCCCACACAGCCTTTGGTGGCCGGGGCGATCAGATACCTGGCGCGCAGTGCGTAGGCGACCCAGTCGAAGGGGTGCAGGTGAGGGCGGTGCACGTAGCGTTCCGGATACCCTACGATATTATCCGAATCCAGCCAGGTGGTGCGGAACGCCCCGTTGGCGTCCATCTCACGGGTGAACAGGATCATGTCCCCTTCCATGGGGACGAAGACCATTTGCGGGGTGTAGAACGACCAGGCGTTGTACCCCGTCAGGTAATAGATGTTCGCTGGATCGGTGACGATCAGCGCGCTGAGGCCCTGCTCTTGCATGCGCACCCGTGCCGCGGCCAATCGTGCGGCGTACTCTTCGGTTGAGAAGAGCATGGGGGCGAAGCCCGTTTGTACCATTCAAGCTCCTTAACTACCCATCGTAGATTGTCTACAATTCTAGGTTGTGGTTCAGGTCACTGGCAAGCATGACGCCTATCGGCGTGGCATGGCCATGTACTTGGTTTCGAGGAACTCCTCGATGCCGACCCGGCCGCCCTCGCGTCCAAGCCCCGAGGCCTTGATACCGCCGAAAGGTGCTGCGGGGTTGGAGACGATGCCCGTGTTCAGTCCGACCATGCCCACTTCGAGGGCATCCCCGACACGGAAGGCCCGGTCCAGGTCCTGGGTGAAGAGGTATCCGGCCAGCCCCCACGGGGTGTCGTTGGCCATGGCCACGACCTCGTCCTCGGTGTCGAAGGGGATCAGTGGGGCCACGGGGCCGAAGATCTCCTCGGTCATCAGATGGGCCGAGGGGTCCACGCCGGTGAGCACCGTGGGGGAGTAGAAGTAGCCGGCGCCCTCGGGGCGGGAACCGCCGCACACCACACGGGCCCCCTTGGCCACGGCGTCATCCACCAGTTCCTGAACCTTCGTCAGCGCCTTCTCTTCGACCAGAGGGCCGACGTCGGTTCCGTCGATGGCGCCGTTACCCACGGTCAGTGCCCCCAATCGCCGGGCGAGCATCGCGGCGAATTCCTCGGCGACGGAGGATTGCACGAAGATCCGGTTCGCCGCGGTGCAGGCTTCGCCCATATTGCGCATCTTCGCGGCGAACGCGCCCTCCACGGCACGGTCCAAGTCGGCGTCCTCAAAAACGATCAGCGGTGCGTTGCCGCCGAGCTCCATCGAGGAGCGCATGACGTTCTGGGCTGCCTGCTCCAGGAGCCGGATCCCGACCCCGGTGGAACCGGTGAAGCTGACCTTGCGGGCGATCCCCGATTCCATCCACGGCGTGACGACCTCGGAAGCTGATTTGGTGCACACCACGTTCAGCACCCCGGCGGGCAGACCCGCCTCGATCAGGATGTCCACCAGGGCCAGTGAGGACAACGGGGTCAGGTTGGCTGGTTTGAAGACCATGGTGCAGCCGGCGGCGATGGCCGGACCGATCTTGCGGGTGCCCATGGCCAGCGGGAAGTTCCAGGGAGTGACCAGCACGCAGGGCCCGACGGGCTCCTTGGAGACCATGATCCGGTTGGCGCCGTCCCCGGTGACCATCTGGTCTCCGCCGATACGCACGGCTTCCTCGGAAAACCAGCGGAAGAATTCGGCGGCGTAGGCGACCTCGCCGCGGGCCTCGGCCAACGGCTTACCCATTTCGGTGGTCATGACCAGGGCCAATTCGTCCTGCCGGGACATGATCAGGTCGTAGGCCCGGCGCAGGATCTCGCTGCGGACCCGTGGGGGCGTGGCCGCCCAGTCCTTTTGGGCGGCACCGGCTGCTTCGATGGCCCGCCGGGCGTCATCGGCGTTGCCGTTGGCCACCGTGGTGATCACTTCCTCGGTGGCCGGGTTCACCACGTCGAAGCGCCTCCCGGAGGCGGAGGGGACCCATTCACCGTTGATGAACAGGTCGGTGCTGATGCCCGAGACGCCACGACGGGCTGACTCGGCGACGGATGAGCTGGAGGTCTCGGTGGTCATGGGTGCTCCTTCGGGTGGGTGGTGGAACGGAGGTGGTCGGTGGCTGATTGGGGGTCGAGCAGTTCGGCCAGATGCAGGCCGCGGCGGCCGGCGTCGAGCTGGGCGACCTGCATGGTGCAGGAGAAGCCGTCGGCCAGGACGGGGACCTCCGGCTCGCTGTCGGCCATGGCAGGAGCCAGAGCCAGATCGGCGACCTTCATGCTGACCTCGTAGTGATCGGCCTCGAAGCCGAAGTTCCCGGCGACCCCGCAACAACCGGTGGCATCGGTGACATTGGCGACACCCAGGGCTGCCAGGGCCCGGCGTTGGATGGCGGCACCGAAGACCGAGTATTCGTGGCAGTGCGTTTGCAAGACCACTGAGGCGGGGACGGGGGCGGCCGGGGCCGGAGTCCACCCGTCGGCGGCCAGGGCGGCGATATGCCCGGCGAAGCTCCGGACCCGGGCCGCAACCCGGCGGGCGGCGTCGGTGTGGACGAGTTCGGGCAGGTCCTTGGACAAGGCGGCGGCGCAACTGGGTTCGATGACGACGATTGGGCGTTCGGTTCCGTCGTCGAGGACGCGGGCCGCTTGGTTCAGCAGGCGGCGGGCCGTCCCCAACTGTCCGGTGGAGATATAGGTCAACCCGCAGCAGGCCTCGGCCGAGCAGGTGACCGGTTCCCCGGTGCCGACCATCACCCGGGCAGCGGCCCCGGCGACTTCGGGGCGGAAGCCGCGGGTGAAGGTGTCCACGAACAAGACGGCGCCCGCGGTGTCGCGACCCGCCACGGCGTCGTTCTCGGTGGCGGTAGCCCGTGGCGTCCGGGCCCCGGAACCGGCGAGGGTGCGCGGCGGTCCGACCCGCTGTCGCGGTGCGGCGGCCAGGGCCGCGTCGACCTCGCGGCGCCAGGCCGACCCGGAGGCGAAACGCGGCAGCGCACGTTGGGTGGTCAACCCGCCGGCGGCGGAGACGAGCTTGCCCAGCGGTGAGCCCATGACGGCGTTGACCAGTGGGGCGACCCGTCCGGTGATCTTGAGCCATCGCGGCAGCCAGCCCAGCGAGAAGTGCGAGAGCGGGCGCATGCGCCCGGCGTAGTAGTGGGAGAAGAACTCGGATTTATAGGTGGCCATATCCACCCCGGTCGGGCAGTCGGTCGAGCAGGCCTTGCAGGACAGGCACAGGTCCAGGACCTCGCGGACCTCCTTGGATTTCCAGCCCTCTTCGACGGTCTTCGCACCGCGGACCATATCCTGCAGTACGCGGGAGCGGCCGCGGGTGGAGTCCTTCTCGTCCCCGGTGGCCCGGTAGCTGGGGCACATCACCCCACCGGTGGCCGAACGGCAACGCCCGATGCCGATACAGCCCTGGACCGCGCGGACGAACGGATCGAGCCCATCCCCGGTTTTTCCCGAGGCGGGGGTCAGATCGAAGCTGGTCCGCCACTGGCGTTCGGGCACCCCGGCCAGCAGCAGATTCTCATCGAAGGCGTCGGGGCTGGTCATCACCCCGGGGTTCAACAACCCCGTCGGATCCCAGATGGCACGAAAGTCCTCGAAGGCAGTGAGCATCGCCGGGGAGTACATCAACGGCAGGAATTCCGAGCGGGCCCGGCCGTCACCGTGCTCCCCGGAGAGCGAACCGCCATGGGAGACGACCAGCGCCGCTGCGGCCGCCGTAAATTCACGGAAGACCTTCCGGCCGGCGTCGCTGCGCAGATCGTAGGTGATGCGCACATGCATGCAGCCGGCGCCGAAGTGCCCATACATGACCCCTTGGAGCCCATGGTCGGCCAACAAGTCACGAAAGTCAGCCAGATAATCGGCCAGTTTCGCGGGCGCGACGGCAGAGTCCTCCCAGCCGGGCCAGGATTCCCCGCCGGTGGACAGCCGGGCCGAGAGGCCGGCACCGTCCTCGCGGACCCTCCAGAGGGAGGCACGTTCGACGGTGTCGGGGACCACCCGGCCATCGACCATCCGCCCGATGCCACGCAACTTTTCCAGCAGGTTCCCGGCCTGGGTCCGAACCGATTCCGGGTCGGTCCCGTCCAGGTCGATGTAGAGCCAGGCTTTGCCCTCGGGCAGGCCCGTGACGGAGTCCTCCCCGCGCCGGGACTTCATGGTGGCCACGATGGCGTCGTCGATCCCCTCGACGGCGGCCGGGGAGAACTCCAGGATGGTTTCAATATCGCGGGCGGCCTCGACGACGTCCGGGTAGCCGACACACAGCAGCAGCGCGCTCGCCGGTTTCTGCACCAGGGCCATCCGGGCGCGGACGACCAGACCGCAGGTCCCTTCCGAACCGACGAAGGCCCGGGCGATGTTGAACCCCTTTTCCGGCAGCAGATGCTCCAGATGGTAGCCGGAGACCTGACGCTGGATTTGCCCCAGATCGGTGCGGAACCCCGCAAGGTTCTCCTGCACCAGCGACTCAAGCGAGTCCGTCATCGCGGCGGCATGGCGCACCGCGGCGACGTCGTTCGCGTTCGTGGCGCGGACCCCGGAAGCGGTGGCCGTGAGTCGGCGGCCCTCGACGGTGACCAGGTCGATCTCCACGACGTGGTCGCTGGTCCGCCCGTAGCGCACCGAGTGGTTCCCGCAGGCATCATTGCCGATGGCACCACCGACGGTGGCCCGGTTTTTCGAGGACGGATCGGGGGCGAAGGTGAGCCGGCCCGAGGTGTGGGCCTCGATGCGGGCCGAGAGCGTGGCCAGAACCATCCCCGGTTCCACGTCGACCCACAGGTTCTCCTCGTCGATCTCCAGGACGTCGTTGAAAAAGCGGGAGGTGTCGATCACCAGTCCCGGGCCCACCGCATTGCCGGCCATCGAGGTGCCGCCGCCACGGCCGGTGACCGGGGTACCGGTTTCGTGGCAGGCCTGGATGATTGCCGCCACCTGATCGGCGTCGTGCGGGAACACGACGCCGATCGGTTCCACCCGATAGTTGGAGGCGTCATAGGAGTACTCGGCCAACCGTCGCGGTGAGGTGTCGACCTCGATTCCCGCCTCGAGGAGGATGGCCGTCACGGCCTGGGTGGTCGGTGGTGCAATCTGGGTCACGAGTGGTGGATTCCTCTCTACGTCCGGCTTAGGGAGCGTTCGGATACGGCGGAAAGTGCTGCCTCGAAGCGTTCCAGCCCGAGGGTGATCTCCTCGGAGGTGGCCACGAGTGCGGGGATCAGCCGCACCACGTTTCCGTGCGGTCCACAGGTCAGCGTGAGCAGACCGTGCGCGGTGGTCTCCTGTTGGAGGGCTGCCGCCGTGACGGCGTCGGGCGTGCGGTCGGCGGTGCTGAATTCGATGCCCTGCATCAGGCCCAGGCCGCGCACGTCGCCGATGGCCGGGAAGCGGGTGGCAAGATCCTTCAACCCGGCCTGGAGCTGCTCCCCGCGTAGCCGGGAGTTCTCCACCAAGGACTCGTCCTCGACGACGGCCAGGGTGGCGACCCCGGCGGCGGCGGAGACCGCGTTGCCGCCGTAGGTCCCGCCCTGCGATCCGGGCCAGCCCTTGGACATCAGCTCGGTGGAGGCGGCGATGGCGGAGATCGGGAATCCGGAGGCAATGCCCTTGGCGGTGATCAGGATATCGGGGGTCGCTGCCGAGTGTTGGTGGCCCCAGAACTTACCGGTCCGTCCGACGCCGGCCTGGACCTCGTCGATGATCAGCAGGATGCCGTGTTCGTTCGCCCGTTCGCGCAGGCCCTCGAGGAACCGTGGCGGGGTGGGCAGGTAGCCGCCGTCGCCCAAGGCCGGTTCGATGATGAAGGCTGCTGTGTCGTTGGGCGCGGTGCGGGTGGCCAGCAGGTAGTCCAGTTCCTGCAAGGCGAACTCCACTGCGGTCTCCACGTCCCAGCCGTAGCGGTAGGCGTAGGGGAAGGGGGCCATATGAACCCCGGCCATCAACGGTGCGAAGCCGGCGGAGAATCGGGTGCCGGCGCTCGTCAGCGAGGCGGCGGCGACGGTGCGTCCGTGGAAGCCACCCTGGAACGTCACGATATTCGGCCGTCCGGTGGCCATGCGGGCCAGACGGAGCGAGGCCTCGACGGCCTCCGCGCCGGAGTTCGCGTAGAACACCGAGTCCAATCCGGTCGGCAGCTTCTCGCCGAGCTTTTCGGTCAATTCCAACAGCGGCTGATGCATGACCGTGGTGTTCTGGGCGTGGATGATCTTGCCGCACTGCTCTTGGGCGGCAGCCACGACGCGCGGGTGGCAGTGCCCGGTACTGGCCACACCGATGCCGGTGGTGAAATCCAGATACTCGTTCCCGTCCGTGCCGTAGATCCAGGAACCGAGGGCGTGATCGACCACTACGGGGGTCGCTTGCTTCAACAGGGGGCTCAGTGAGGTCATATGGCCATCGTGGAGGCCCCCTCGGTAGATTGTCAACAATCTTTCGGACCGGTAGCGTAGGTGACGTGAAACACGCTGATTCAAACCGTCCCCGCCTGGCCCTCCTCACCGCCGCCGGCGTCCCCGAACCCCATAACCTCGACGCGATTCGCGAGCGCGCCGACGTCGTCATCGCCCATGCCGATGGTCTGGCCGAGGCACTTCACGGCGCTGATGCCGTCCTGCTCTGGGACTTCTTCTCCTCAGCGCTCAGCGACGCCTGGCATGCCGCCGACACCCTGGACTGGGTGCATGTTGCCGCAGCGGGCGTGGACGCCATGCTTTTCGACGGGCTCCGCCAGGCGCCGGTGACGCTGACCAACGCCCATGGGACGTTCTCCCAGCCGATCGCCGAGTTCGTGCTGGCTTCAGTGCTCGCCCACGATAAACAGTTGCATTTGAGCAAGGCGCTGCAGCAAGAACGGACCTGGAAACATCGCGAACTGACCCGCACTGCCGGATCGCGGGCCATCGTGGTGGGTACCGGAGGCATCGGGCGTGCCACCGCGAGGTTGCTGCGGGCCGTGGGACTGCAGGTCGAAGGCGCCGGGCGGAGGCCACGGGCCAACGACCCCGACTTCGGCACCGTGTTCACCAGCGACGAATTGGCGGACCGGGTGGGGGAGGCCGATCATGTGGTCTTGGCAGCACCGTTGACCGAAGCGACCCGCGGGATCGTCAACGCCGAGGTGCTCGCCGCGATGAAACCCAGCGCCCATCTGGTGAACATCGGACGCGGGGCCCTGGTGGACGAGCCGGCACTGATCGAGGCGCTGCGGAGAGGGGAAATCGCCGCAGCTTCCCTCGACGTCGTCTCCGTGGAGCCAATGCCCGAAGACCACCCCTTCTGGGGGATGGGCAACGTGCATATCTCCGCCCATATGAGTGGAGACGTGCACGGCTGGCGAGACGAACTGGCCGACCAGTTCCTGGAGAACCTCGACGCCTATATCGCCGGCAGGGGCTTGGCGAACGTGGTGGATAAGGACCGTGGTTACGTGTCCACAGCACCGGCGTCATCCTCAGCAAGGCAAGACCCATGAGGTGGAGGCCGTGAATCGGCCAGACGATCCTTTGGTCATCAGCGTCCAGGGTTCCATGAAACTGGACCAGCCGACCTTGGCAGCCATTCGTTCGGGGGAGCTCGAGTCCGAGGGAGCTTTTGCCTGCTTCTACGCAACCAGCAAGGCACTATCGCCCCGCGCGATGGCACAGGACCTGTTCGAGGCGCACGAAGGGTTCTGGGGTTTCGACGGCAACCTGCAGACTGATCGGTTGAAGGGTGAACTGGGTCGGTTTCAGACCGGAATACCTACTCGGGGTCGAACGGCACTACCGGTTCCCTTGCTGGTGCATTCGGCGTCCCAGGCGGTTGGACAACTCGGCGAGTACGAATTTTCCGGCCTGCGGGTGCAGGCCCCACTTTCCGCCCATGTCATTGGCTGGGAGGCCATCCAGGTGCTCCTTGATCAGTTCGCTGCGACCGCGGAAGTCAGCAAGCTGAGAACGGCCACGGCACGACTTTTCTCCGCGTCGCCCAGCAAAAAGTGGCAGACGAAGGGTGCCGAATGGTTCAACAAAACCCATCTTGAACCGTTTGTCGCTTCAGGAATATCGAGCGAGACTCCAGACATCGAGTTCGACGGCAGGTGGAGCCTGTCCACACCCGAGACATCAGAAAGGGCCACCTTCACGACGCCGGAATGGTCGCCTTCAGCAGCGGCAAACATGGTGATGTTCATGCTCGAAGCCGCTCGTGCTGCTGGAATCAAGGAAACGGTCATCGTCGACGTCCAGCTGGGCTAGACCCCGTCACCTGCCGGCTCATCCCGGTGGGGCCCGCACGGAGGTCGACCTGCCGCCGATCGGGATGGCGGAGGGCGAACAGACGTCCGGGGCGTCCATGATCTGCCGGACCTGCTGGGCGCAGCGGCATGCCGCGGCGATCCTGCCGGCCCACGAAAGCGCCGCCTCGTCGGAGGCCACGTCGATGATCGAAAAACCACCGATGTGCTCGGTGATCCGCGGGGTGGCGACCGAACCGTCGGTGTCCACGACACTGACGTCGTGACTGCCGATTCCACCGCCGAAGACCCATACCCCGGCCTCTTGGGCCTGCCTGATCACTGCATGGGATGCGGCGCCCACGGCGGGAAGATCTTCCTTGGGGAAGTTCTTATCCCCGTCGTCGAACGAGACCAGATAGTGCGTCATCGCCTTCCTCCTGATTCCGGATGCGAGGAGTCTAGCCACGGCCGTCGGAGCCAACAAGGGTTGTTGCTAGTCCTCGATACCGGCCAGCCGCGTTTGGAGGGAGCGGATCTCCGCGGTGAACTCGGGGACCGGGCCGGTGACCTGAACGCTGGGCAGAGCTCTTGCGATCCTGTCATAGAACCGTCGGGCCTTGTGTCTGGATCAGATGTTGCAAGGCCTCTTCCCGCAAAGCGTGATCGTTCCTTGACCCCTGTACCCGTTTACGGCTCAGTCAAGGTCTGGTATGGGCTCTGGTGGTGCGGGCCCGCCGAGGCGGTAAAGGTGGAATGGCATTCAAAGGAGGGCTGACCGATTTGGGATAGCGGATAGCTCATCACCTTCCCCTGGTTCAACTACCAAAGTGCGCGAGTGTACACAGCGAGCCTGCGAGCGAACCTCATAGTACTCGCAAACGTTTCCGTCGATGGGCGTCAGCTGAGATCCCGGGATTGGACATGAAGATGGTCGTCTCGCGCTTCAAGATCCGTGAGACGACCATCTTCATTTCTGTTCTGTTTAGTTCAGTAGTTCCTTGGAAGCTGGCTACCCCAAACGTCGTCTCGCGTTTGCTGATATGCGACGTTGGTCTTGCAAAATCGAATCGCCCGAGAGCTATCCTTTGGCGGGGGCCATCTTGGCTGGGCTGCTGAGTACTCCCTTGTTTCCCTTCGAAAGGTGCAGGACAAAGACAAGTCGTGCGTTTTCCGGGACTTCCTTTGCAAAACCGCAGGACACCCAGCCCGTCTTTGCGCTGCGTCCCTTGCACCGCAGGCCGTCCCCTGTGGTGTTCACCGCAGCGTCTACCTTGAGACCGAGCCCGTCTGCCCGCATGTCTTTGATGTAGAAACGATCTCCGTGCGGAACGAAGCAAGCCATCCCAGCTATTTCACGGCGGTTGTCGGGCGACGGGACTTCGGCGCACTGAATGTTTCCCAAGGTGGGTGCGGAGCTTGGCTGGGCAGTCTTTGAGTACACCGTGCTGGCAGAGCTTGGTGCCGCACTGAGCATGCTTATCATCATCATCGCAGCGATGACAGATGTGAAACTTTTTATACGAGATTGTCGTTTCATTTGCTCCAACCTTTCGTTCTGAGATGAGGCTCGTAAAGTTACCTAACTCATCCGAGATGGTCAAGGATGGTTTCGATGTTCTGTTCGTTAACGAATGAACCCCTTTTTCACACTCGACGTTGCGTGGAGCTGCGCTAGATGCAGTGCATTGAGGGGAGAAAACTCTACTCGCGGCAAGCCACAAGTGCAGTTCAGTCAGCTGACAAGACTCGTTCCGGACGCCGGTGCAGTCGTAGCCAAAAGTGAAGGTGAAAATGTTTGGCAACGCGCAAATTCCTGTGCCATATTTGGCTCTGAGGGGGGTGACTGCGGAGATGCGATCTGGAGTCGCAGACGTGCCCACCGATGGAGTGTCGACCGGCTTGGCGGACAGCGCGTCACGGGTGTGAATACGGAGGGAACCCTGTTCGGTGGTGGACCCGCTGTTGAACCGGAGGACGGCGACGTGGCCCTCCGCAAACTCTCTAGCGAACAAGGCCGGGAGAACATGAAGGGCAGCATAACCTCCGAGTCCCCGCGGTAGGTATTAAGTTTCGAAATCGGTTTCCCAGTGTTTTGCGTAAGCGGCGGTGTTATCTTTCACCAGCGCTTTCTCACGATCTAGAATGGTCGTGATGAGTCCGGAAGTTGCGTCCTCGCACGCTTAATTGGACGCAGACTCGGTCCTCAGTATGTACGGTCGCCGCGCCGATCACATAATTTTCAGAATCCGCCTCTTGGATCCGCGTCAGACCCGTCGAGGAGCAGCACCACGTGGTCCTCTGAGGAACATCCGAGCTCCGAGCAGAGCTCAATTTCCGGAGGAAATATGCGGACGGCCTCGGCGGCAAAGTTCGCGCTGCACGTTGTCACTTTCGAATATTTCCGGAGCGAAGTCCACCATGAATTCGCCCCTAAACACTGGATTCGACAAGAGCGGGTCTCATTCGTCTTTTTGCAGCAAGCACGAGGAATGCTTCGGAACTACTGCTTTGTCTCCTAGCTGAAACATTGTGCATGAAATTCTCATGACGTGGATATGTCTCTCCGATTCTCACGACTGGTGAAACCAACTGGGTAGTTTGAATCGCAACTATTCTTCTAGTATCTGAGTCCCAGCCGGTGCAGGAAAAATTAGTGCTTCGTATCTAGGGGAAAGGGGATTCAGTAGGTGGCTGAGGAAGTGTTCTAGGCATCAGACTCAGGACGGTTCAGTTTCCGCTGTTAGGCACGAACCGGCTGATTTCAGTGACAAAAAGGGGTATGCTCCGAAAAATGAGCGGACTGTGGCAAGGTATGGGAACGGTCCCGGAATGAGGCTGCGTGATCCTTGGCGCTGCGTACCCTTCAGGTTGCTTTCGCTGCTCCGGATGAATTATTGCGGGATGGACCACACGATTCCGACGACGTTGTTTGCTAGTCCTCGATACCAGCCAGCCGCGCCTGGAGGGAGCGGATCTCCGCGGTGAACTCGGGCACCGGGCCGATGACCTGGATTCCGGGGGCGACGGCGTTGACCGGCAGCGGTGTCACGGGGCCCGCGGGCACGCCCCATTCGCGATGCCAGGCGGTGAGTTGTTCGGAACTGGAGGCCAGCACGATGGTCCCCAAGCCCACCCAGGCGTGGGCGGCACTACACATCGCACAGTGTTCCCCCGAGGTATAGACCACTGCCGTATGGCGTTCGGCCGGGCTGAGGTTCGCCGCCGCCCACCGGGCGATCGCGATTTCGGGGTGGCGGGTGGCATCGCCGTCCTTCACCCGGTTGCGGTCCTCGAAGCGGACGGTGCCTGCGGCGTCGACCAGCAGCGAGCCGAAGGGGTGGTCGCCGGCCTCGAGGGCTTCGCGGGCCAGCTCCACACAACGGCGCAGATGGCCGCGGTCTGTCTCGTCTAGTGGCTGGCCCTCTCTTCCGGGGCCGTCGATGTTGGCTGTTGAGTGATGGGCGTCCATGCCGCCAACCTAGCAGGAAAGGCCCGGCCTCCCCGCAAAAATTTTGGGGGAGGCCGGGCCTTTCACCGGTCGGGACGCTCTAGCGGCCGGTGCCGCCGTGGACCGTGGCTTCGGTTTCACCGTCGAGGTCGAAGGCCCCGTGAACGGCGCGTACCGCGGTATCGAGCAATTCGGCGTCGGTGACGACCGAGATGCGGATCTCCGAGGTGGAGATCATGTCCACGTTCACCCCTGCCTGATGCAGGGCCTCGAAGAAGCGGTAGGAGACGCCGGGGTTCGAACGCATGCCGGCACCGATCAGCGACAGCTTGCCGACCTGGTCGTTATAGGAGATGTCCTCGAAGCCGATCGTGGCGCGGGCCGCTTCCAGGGCCTCGAGAGCGTCAGTGCCTTCGACGCTGGGCAAGGTGAAGGAGATATCCGTTTTGCCGGTTTCAGCTTTCGAAATGTTCTGCACGATCATGTCGATATTCACGTTGGCACCGGCGATCACGCCGAAGATCTCAGCTGCCGAACCGGGGACGTCGGGGACGCCGACCACGGTGATCTTGGCTTCTGAACGGTCGTGGGCCACGCCGGAGATGATGGGCTGTTCCATGGTGTCTCCCTCTTGGAGCTTGATGTTGTCTTCGGGGCTGGGCAGCACCCAGGTTCCCTCATGGTCATTGAAGGATGAGCGCACGTGCAGTGGCACCCCGAAACGGCGGGCGTACTCGACGCAGCGCAGATGCAGGATCTTGGCTCCGTTGGCCGCCATCTCCAACATCTCCTCGCTGGAGATCACATCGATCTTCTGGGCCGCAGGCACGATCCGTGGATCCGAGGTGTAGATGCCGTCGACGTCCGTGTAGATTTCGCAGGAATCGGCCCCGAGGGCGGCAGCCAAGGCCACCGCAGTGGTGTCGGAGCCGCCGCGACCCATCGTGGTGATGTTGTTTGATTCGCGGCTCATGCCCTGGAATCCGGCCACGATGGAGATGTAACCGCGGTCGATGGCCTGGCGCACGCGATGCGGCGAGACGTCAATGATGCGCGCCTTGCCGTGCACCGCATCGGTGATCATGCCGGCCTGGCTGCCGGTGAAGGACACTGCCTGGCTGCCGGACGATTCGATCGACATGGCCAGCAGGGCCATGGAGATGCGCTCACCGGCCGACAGGAGCATGTCCATTTCGCGCGCGGGCGGCGCATCGGTGAGCTGATTGGCCAGATCAAGCAGCTCATCGGTGGTGTCACCCATGGCCGAAACCACGGCGACGACGTCGTTCCCGGCCTCCTTGGTGGCGAGGATTCGGGCCGCGACGCGTTTGATGCCTTCGGCATCAGCGACCGACGAACCGCCGAACTTTTGGACAATCAGGCTCATGCGTTTGCACACTCCACAGGGTTGAGGATAGGACGGCCAGCCGCCGAGCCGGCCGGACACATTCTTAACCAGTGTAACGAGGCTGCGGCGTGGTGCCGTGTTCGAGTGACTGTGAACCGTCATGATGCGCCCCGAGATCATCCCGTGGGCTGACTCGCTCCGTACCGAACCAACGTAGGCTCATCCGCACGATCACGGGGCACAAGGCGCCGTGGCGCAGTCTGTCAGGAGGGGTGATGGGCATCCAGGAAACCCAGTACGACGGCGGTGCTCCGGTTCGAACACCGGCGGCCGGATCGGGGGTGGTGGCCATCGGGCTGGCCCGCTCCTTCGGAACCGTTCGCGCGGTCGAAGCCATGGATTTCACGGCTCGGCCCGGGGAAGTCACCGCATTGATCGGCCCCAACGGTTCGGGCAAGACGACCCTGCTGCTCATGCTCGCCTCATTGCTGGCCCCCGATACCGGAAGCATCAGGATCTGCGGCATCGATCCCGTCGAGGATCCGCGTGGGGCCAGGGCCCTATTGGGCTGGATGCCTGACACGCTCGGCGTGTGGGAAGAACTGACCGTCCACGAGATCCTGGCGATGATGGGCCGGCTCTACGGGGCCCCCAAGGCCGATGCCTCCGCCCGGTCCCAGGAACTGCTGGAGCTGGTGAAGCTCGACGAGTTCGCCTCCCAGCCGGCGCGCGTCCTCTCCCGTGGGCAACAGCAGAAGCTCTCCCTGGCCAGGGCGCTGGTCAATGACCCGCAGGTCCTGCTGCTGGATGAACCCGCTTCCGGGCTGGATCCGGGAGCCAGGATCGAGCTACGTAACCTGCTGCGTGAGCTGGCCGGACGGGGACGCACCGTGGTGGTGAGCTCCCATGTGCTGGCCGAACTCGATGAGATGGCCGACCGGGCGGTCTTCGTCTCGGCCGGTAGGACCGTCAGTGAGCAGCGGGTCGACGACGCGGGGTCCACGGGGCGCCGCTATGCCATCGAGGCGCTGGACCGCGAACAGCTGACTGGCGCGCTGGATGCCGCGGGCATCGAATTCACCCTTTCGGCAGGAACCCGGCAGGCGGAAGCCGTGGTCCATCTCGGTTCCGATCCGGAGGCCGCGGCGCTGTTGCGCCAACTCATTGTCGCCGGGGTCGGTGTGGTGGCTTTTGGGCCCGCCTCGGGAATCCTGGAGGAGTCCTACCTGCGCGCCGTGAATACCACCCAGGACCCTCCGACCCATCCAACAGCAGCAGGGGAGCCCCAGCCATGAGTACATCAACGGTGACGCGCCGTCCCGACGACGGGGGCCAGGGCAAGGAACAACGCGATGGCTCAGCATTGGGATTCTGGGCCGGAGTAGGAGCCGTCTTCCAACTCGAAAGCCGCCAACGGATGCGTTCGCGCGGCTGGTACGTGATGCTGGCCGTCTGGTTCGCCGTCACGGCATTGGTTGCCGGGCTGGCCGCGTGGACTGCGGGTTCCGAAGAGGGTTTCGGACAGGTCATGTTCGAACTGGTCATCGGGTTCGTGCTGTTCTTCGGCCTGCTGGTGGCCCCGGCGCTGTCGGCCAACACCATCACCGGTGACCGTGCCGGGGGGACCCTGGCCATCCTGCAGAACACCCTGCTGACCCCGGGCCAGATCCTGTGTGGCAAATGGCTGGCCGCCTGGATCTCCTCGCTGGCCTTTCTGCTGGTCTCGGTGCCGATGATCATCTGGGCGATGACCTATGGGGACGTCTACCTCCCGGCGGTACCGGTGCTGGTCGCCCTGACAGCCGTGGAACTGGGAGTTGCCTGCGCGATCGGGGTGGGGATTTCTGCCCGCTCCGCCCGGCCGCTGTTCGCGATTGTCGCCAGCTATCTGGTGGTTGCCCTGCTGGGGCTGGGGACCTTGATCATCTACGGTCTGAGCTTCCAGCTGGTCAAGGAGTCGGCGATGGCTTCGGAACAGATCTGGCCCGATGACCCCTGGGAGGAAGTCAGGTACAACGAGAAGGACGAAGCGGTGGACGCCCAGGGCGATGTCATCGAAGACCAGGAGGCCTATTTCGCCGAGATCGAGAAGAAGTCAGCGGCGGTTTTCGACGAGCAGAACTTCTCCTGCGGTAAAGCGCTATTTCCGGTCAACGTCTACCACACAGAACGAAACACGTGGTTGTTGGCGGCGAACCCCTTCGTGGTGGTCGCCGACGCGGCACCGGTGAGACCCCGCAATGCGGCAGCCGATGACTATGTGGGTGAGGGGCCCATGGAGGCCGTCAGCACGATGGTCCGTCAAGCCCAACGGGGCACCGCAGCAACCGATCCGTGCCTGGACGGGGTGAAGCAGCCGGTCGTTGATGAATACGATCTGACCGGCACCACCCCGCTCTGGCCGCTGGGTCTGGGTGTCCAGGTCGTGCTGGCGGCGGGACTGCTGGAGTCGGGGCGCCGCCGGCTGCGCACCCCGGTGAAGAAACTGACGCGGGGGACCCGGCTGGCATGAAAACGCGGGGTGTTCCCATCCCCCCTGGGAACACCCCGCGCGACTAGTGGGTACCGAGGGTGTTTTCACCCTCGCCGAGCACGGCGTGCAGGAAGTCCTTCGTGCGCTGGTGCTTCGGATCGCTGAACATCACCGAAGGTGAGGCCTCCTCGACGATCTTTCCGCCGTCGAACATCAGGACGCGGTTGGAGACATCGCGGGCGAACTGCATCTCGTGGGTGACGATCAGCATGGTGATATCAGTGGTTTCGGCGATATTACGCAGAATGCCCAGCACATCCCCGACGATCTCCGGGTCCAGGGCGCTGGTGACTTCGTCCAGCAGCAGGATCTCCGGGTCCATGGCCAGGGCGCGGGCAATGGCCACCCGCTGCTGCTGGCCACCCGACAGTGACGATGGGTGGGCGCCGGCCTTATCGGACAGGCCCACCCGCTCCAGCAGCTCCTTGGCCTTCAGGGTGGCCTCGCGCTTGGACTGCCCGAGCACATGCACCGGCGCTTCGATGATGTTCTCCACGACCGTCATGTTGGGGAAGAGGTTGAACTGCTGAAAGACCATGCCGATCCGTTGGCGGATGCGCTTCTGGTCCTTCTTGCTGACGGGCACCCGTTTGCCGCCGCGCTCCTCGTGCGTCAGGGGCTCGCCACCGACGAAGATGTATCCGCCGGTGAGCTCCTCCAGCGTCATGACCAGACGCAGGATCGTGGTCTTGCCTGAGCCCGAGGGGCCGATGAGGGTGACCCGATCGCCCTTCTGGACGCTGAAGTTCAGGTCATGCAGCACCACGTTGTCGCCAAAGGCCTTTTCGACATCGCGGAAGTCGATCACGGGGCCGTCGGCACCGGCACCCGCCGTCGGGATGGCTGTTGACTCAGGTTTTGTAGGCAAGGCGCTTTTCCAATCTGCCAATGAGGAGTGAAGTCGGGTAGCTGGCCAGCAGGAAGATGATACCCACCAGGGTGAACGCTTCGGTGTACCGGTAGGTGTCACCACCGTAGATCCTGGCGGCGTTGACCATGTCGAGGACGCCGATGACCAGCAAGTACGGGGTGTCCTTGAACATCGAGATCGCATAGTTGCCCAGCGCCGGGATGGTGGCTCGCAGGGCCTGCGGGATGATGATGGCGGCCCAGGTACGTCCCGTCGACATGGACAGGGCGGTGGTGGCTTCCCATTGTCCCTTGGGTACCGAATCAATGCCTGCGCGGTACACCTCGGACATGTAGGTCGCGTAGTGGATCCCGTAGACGATCACGCCGATGGTAATCAGGTCCAAGGACAGGAAGGCATAGGAGGCGAAGAGCAATTGGACGATGATCGGGGTCATCCGGATAACGTTCGCCATCCATTTGACGGCCACGGACAGCGGGCGCGGAAGAACCCGGATGGCCATGGCGATGACCAGCCCCAGGAGGGAAGCGACGACCGTACCAAGGACGGTGACCAGAAGGGTCACCTTCACGAACTGCGTCAAGAGGGTCGGCAGGACGTCCGAGACGGCGCTCCAGTCCCATTCGATGGCTGCGGGAATGCCAATCATGAGGCACCTCCTGCCCGGGTGCTCGGCGGTGGCGCCGGCGAGAGCATCCGCCATAGCGACGTGCCTTGTCCCAGCTTGTGCTTGGCTTGGCGCTCCAGGGCGTTCATGATAAACGTGAGCACCAGAGCGAAGGCGAAGTAGCCCAAGATGCCTACGACGCCGTAGGTGAACAGGGTGCCTGCGGGTCGCTTGAGTAGCTCGAGCTGGTAGGTGAAGTCGTCCAGCAGGATGAACCCCACGATGGCGGTACCTTTCATCAGGTGGATCAGCAGACTGGATAACGAGGGAATCATCAGTGCCCAAGCCTGCGGGAAGATGATGCGGCGCATCCGCTGGATGGGGCCGAGACTTAGTGCGGTGGTGGCCTCCCACTGTCCTGCGGGCACCGATTGGATCGAGCCGCGGACGACTTCGGCGGAATACGCCCCGTAGTTCAAGCCCAGCGCCAGGACGGCGGCCACCATCGGCTCGATAGGGACACCGAGGAGTGGCAGGACATACACGAGCCAGAAGACCTGAACCACCAGAGAGGTTCCGCGGAAGAACTCGATGATGATGCGGGCGGGAATGCGGAAGGCCTTGGAGGGGCTGGCTGCGGCCAAGCCCAGGATCACGGCGAGGATGAGCGCGGCGATGGCGCCGAGGATCGTCAGTTCAACGGTGAGGCGGAAGCCGTCGAGCAGGCGCGGCATGGCCTCGCCGATCGCGGCAAATTTATCGTCCACGGAGGCTGGACTCCTTCTCGTGCGGGGGACAGACTAGCAGCGCTGCGGCCGGCCGCTAGGGCCGGCCGCAGCAAGGTGTTGCTACTACTCGTCGCCGGGAGCGCCCTCGCAGAGCTGAGCGGTGGTCATGTCCTTCGGCGGCAGGTTCTCTGCCGTGAAGCCGAATTCACCGACCACGTCCAGGTAGGAGTCCTCGGATTCAGTGACCTTGGCCAGGCCTTCGTTGTAGGCCTCGAGCAGCTCGTCGTCACCCTTGGCGAAGACGGTGGAGCCGGCGCCGAGCTGCTTGACGCCGTCGATCTCCTGGACGAAGCCGTCGCCGACGGAGATGTTGGCGTCCGGGTTTTCCTTGGCCATGGTGGTCAAGGAGATCGCGGTCATGGCGAAGGCGTCGGCACGACCGTTGTCCACGGTGTCCATGCCCGTCTGTGCGTCGGGGACCGACTGGACCTTCAGGCCCAGAGACTTCGCGTAGCCTGCTTCGATGCCACCGGCGAGCACGGCGAGCTTGATGTCCTCTCCGTCATCCATCTTGGACTTGATCGTGTCGAGGTCGTCGAGACCCTTCGGATTGTCCTTCTGCGTCATCACGGCAGTGGTGTACATGATCTCCGGATCAGCGAAGTCGGCCTCGGCGCAACGTTCGGGCAGGATGGACATGCCAGCGCTGACGGCGTCGAAACGTCCGGCCTTCAAGCCGGGGATGAGGGAGTTCCAGTCGACGAGCTTGGTGTCGACCTTGTCGATGCCCATCCCGCCGAAGATCTTATCGGCCAGGGCGATGGTGGCACCGGTGGGCTTGCCGCCCTCCTCGTAGGAGTAGGGAACCTCGCCGGCGATGGCAACGGTGATGGTTCCCTTGTCCTTCAGGTCCTGAAGGTGGCCTGAGCCGGCCTCAACGGAGCCGCTGTCGCCACCGGCCTCGCCCTCGGTGGTCGAGCCTCCGCCACAACCGCTCAGGGCGAGGGAGGCGGAAGCGAGAATGGCGCCGGTGGCCAGCAGGGACCTGCGACGGATACTGCGGATCATGGTGTACCTCTTTCGGGGATGCATTGACCGGGTGGCGACGGTCCAGCCTCCCCCAGGAGGGCGGACCGACGTCGGGCGAACCCGACCGGTTGGTGCTGAGTGGTGTGAATCACGCTAGTCATGAAATAGTCAATTGACAATCCGACTTTCCAGACGTTGGATTGTCAACAATTAAAGATCCTGGAGATGAAATCCGCGGAAACTCGCGGAAACCTGCGGGAATTCGTGTCTTCTGCTCGTCGGGAAACACGCGAACAGCTCCACAATCACGATTAAGTTACGATCGAACCCCCACGGATCCGGTAGCAGACCCCTCAAGGGTGCGAGCTCCCGCACGCCGCGAGCGGCAGAGAGGGAACTTCCAATGCCCATAGGGCAGCACTCAACGGCACCGAACATGGCACGCGTGCAACGGTCTTCCACGGTCGACCTGATCACCGCTCAGCTCCGCAACGCGATCTACGATGGGCTGCTCCTGCCGGGAAGCCAACTCCATGAGGCCATCGTCGCCCAACAATTGGGGGTGAGCCGGGGTTCGCTGCGTGAATCCGCCCAGCGGCTGGTCCAGGACGGGCTGCTCGTGGCCCGTCCTGGACAAGGACTCAGGGTGGCCACGGTCGGTGTCGAGGACCTCGAATCCCTGTACGCCGCGCGTTTGGTCATCGAAGAGGCCGCGCTGCGCACCTTGGCCGGGTTTCCGGGACGAGAGGCTCGACGAGGGCGTCTGGCCACCGTCATCCCGCTGCTGGAACGGCTGGAGGAATGGGATGCAGGGAAAGGCGTTCCTGGGTCCCCTCGTGCCATCGGTGACACGGACCTGGAGTTGCATTTCGAAACGGTGAAGGCCGCTGGGAACCTCCGGCTGGCCCACTTTATGACCTCGCTGGTGATGGAAACCCGTATCGCCAGCCTGGGACATCCCCGAGGCTATATCGTGCGCACCGACGTGGGTGAAGTGCATCGGCAACGCCTGGAACTGGTGCTCTCCGGGCGGGGAGACGCTGCGGTGGAACAACTCAGCGAACATTTCAGGGACACCCTGGACCGGCTCACGGGCCGCGTGCCCGCAACGGTGGCAACGGCCGCCGTCGAACAGCCCGAGAAAGACCAGCAGTTGGGGCCCATCGCCACCTGACATCCCTGAGGGGGAGGCTAGGACCTAGCCGTGCAGGTCAGGACATGACGCGGCGGCCTTCGAAGGCCCGCCCCAAGGTGACCTCGTCGGCATATTCCAGATCGCCGCCGACGGGAAGCCCCGAGGCAAGACGTGAGATCTTGATGCCGATGGTGGAGAGCATGCGCGCCAGGTAGGTGGCCGTTGCTTCGCCCTCAAGGTTGGGGTCGGTCGCGATGATGACTTCGGAAATCTTGTCGTCGTGCAACCGCCCGAGCAGTTCACGGATATGCAGCTGGTCCGGTCCGATCCCCGCAATCGGGTTGATGGAGCCGCCCAGCACATGGTAGCGACCGCGGAAGGATCGCGTGCGTTCGACCGCCATGACGTCCTTGGACTCCTCGACCACGCAGAGCACCGTGTCTTCCCGACGCGGATCACGGCAGATGCTGCAGGTCTCGGATTCGGTGACGTTGAAGCAGACCGTGCAGAACTTCACCTTGTCCTTGACCGCACGAATGGCATCAGCGAGCCGGTTCATGTCCTCCCGATCGGCTTCCAGAATGTGGAAGGCGATGCGTTGGGCGGACTTGGGCCCGATGCCGGGTAGCCGACCGAACTCGTCGATCAGCTCTTG
This sequence comes from Arthrobacter rhombi, assembly GCF_900163545.1. Classification (GTDB taxonomy): domain Bacteria; phylum Actinomycetota; class Actinomycetes; order Actinomycetales; family Micrococcaceae; genus Arthrobacter_H; species Arthrobacter_H rhombi_A. The sequence goes on along the minus strand of NZ_FUHW01000037.1, from coordinate 36,009 downwards.
GACTGCACCTTCGTACACGAAACCTCACACTGCAAAGTTGGATGACGGCTCCGGGTGGAACCTAGATGATCGGGGTGCCGTCATGGTTGCGTTCCTCGATCAGGCGGCCGTTGAGCAGGCGTTCGATCGCCGGGCGGCCGACCACTCCGGATTCCTCGATGGAGATGTCATCGTCGCTGGGAATGTCCTCAACGTAGGTCGATTCTACGTCCGTTCGGGGCCGGGGGGGCGTTGCCCCGCCGCCGGATGCTATTCCCTGGGTGTTTGAGGCTGACTGATCCTTCACCCGGGCCTGATTCAATAGCTGCTGGTACCTGCTCATCGGCTTATCGGCAGTGGGCTGCGGGGCTTCCCGTTCGGGAACGGCAGGGGCCGACGGCGGGGCCACGGCTCCGGGAGCCGGGGCCACGGGCGCCGCGGAGTCAGCCGGTGCCGGCGCTACCGGTGAGGCCGAACCGGCGGGCGCTGGTGCCGCAGGAGCGGAGGTACCGACCGGCGCGGGCGCTGCAGGAGCCGGTGCTGCAGGAGTGCCGGCTGTCTGGTCTGCTGGTGCCGAGGGCGTGGGGGCCGCTGGAACAGGTGCTGCCGGCTCCGGACGCTGCCAGGTTTCACCTTCGGGGCGGGTGGCGCGCTGGGTCGGGGGTTCGGCCGCAGGCGTCGCGGGGCCGGAGGGTTCGTCCCAGGGCGCTACGGGCACGGTGTCGCTGCCCCAGTCGTAGCCGCCGTCGTCCTCTGGCTCTGCGCCGAAGTCGGTGGGTCCTTCATCAGGTGAGCGGTCGGGTGCACCACGGGAAGGACGGGCGCTGGTCGTTGCGGCTCGATGCTGTCGCAAGGCGGCAGCAGGTCCCGATGCCGCGTGGGCTTCCGGCTTGCTGCCTCCGGGAGCCGGGGCTGCCGGAGGCTGGGTCGCCGGTACGCGGGCTGTCGGCGCTGGGACTGCCGGGGGCCGTGCCGCAGTCGCCGTGTTGCTGGAGGTCGACGGCGCGTGCGTGGGTGCTGCCGTGGCGCTGTTCTGCGCTACCGGGCCGCGGGACGCCGGCGCGGGCCGGCGCTCAGCTTTTGGGCCCGAACCACCCGCCGGAACGGAACCCCCGCCGGTGATGACGATCTCGGGCGCGACGCCCAGGATGTGGTTGATGGCACCCCGGAGCAGATCGATGTTCTCCTGCTTGGCGGAAAAGGCCTTCATGGGTCCGGGATTGGCGAAAGCGACCGTCAACGTCCGGCCATCGAAGCCAGCCAATGAGGCGTGTGGCTGGATCGTCAGCCACACGAACTTCCTCTCTTCGCGCAGGGCGTCCATGATTTCCGGCCAGGCCCGACGGAACATCTCCACGGTGCCGGCAGTGCCGCCGGGCGTAGGTTCCTCGGCGGATGGTTCCGGCTGGGCCACCGGCTCGTTGATCGGCGTCGAGGGTTCCTCCCGCGTCGGGGAGGGGGTGGCTACGGGCTGTTCCGGGGCGCTGGGAGCCGAGCCGCCGTCGGCCGGGCCAGCGGTTTCGGTGCGCTGGCGGTTGTTTTCCGTCGGGGCCGGGGCCTCGGTAGATGCGGCAGCAGCCGTGGGATTGGCGGGTGTCGCCGCGGCGGGCGGTGACGGATTCTCGTCGACGGGGCCCCAGGCCCCCCAGTCGGCCGATGATTCCTGCGGTGTGCCGGCAGGCTGCGGTGCAGCCGTGGGGGTGCTCGGCGACGGCGCAGCGGTTTCGGTCTCGACCGGTTGCGGTCCGGCTGCCGGTTCGGCAGGTTGCGGCGCAGCACTGGGCGGCTCGGTGTCCGGCGGAGTGGAGGCGGCGGTGGGGGCCGGCTCCACGGGGCGGGGTTCGGTCGGGACGGCGGTGGGCTGGTCCTTGCCGCGGGCTGCCCGCAACGCTTCGCGGACGGCAGCGGCCCCCTGGGGGCTGGTCGTGGATTCGAAACCCGTCGCCGCCTGCGGCGTGCCGGCGCCGCGCACCGGAACGTCGATCGAGGGTTGGCCGGCAGGGATCTCGGGGACGTCCCCGGCATAACTGAGGCGGCGTTCGATGCGGTCCACCCGGGCATTGATGCCCCGTTCGGTGGTGTCCGCCGCCGGCAGCAGCAACCGGGCGCAGAGCAGTTCGAGGTGCAATCGCGGGCTGGTGGCACCGGTCATTTCGGTGAGGGCCTGGTTGGTGACGTCGGCGCTGCGGCTGAGCTCCGCATGGCCCAATAAGGTGGCCTGCTGCGTCATGCGGTGCAGCTGGTCCTCGGGCAGCCCGCGGATCACCTGCGAGGCGCTTTCGGGCATCGCCTTCACGATGATCAGGTCGCGGAAGCGCTCCAGCAGGTCCTCGACGAAACGCCGCGGATCGTGCCCGGTCTGGATGACCCGGTCGACCGCCGAGAAGACGGTCGCCGCATCCTGGGCGGCCATCGCGTCCACCACGTCGTCCAGCAAGGTGGCATGCGTGTACCCGAGGAGGGAGACGGCCAGCTCGTAGTCCAGTCCCTCGGGGCCGGCGCCGGCCATCAGCTGGTCCAATACGGAAAGGGAGTCACGTACCGAACCGCCACCGGCACGAATGACCAGGGAGAGCACCCCTGGAGCCACGGGCATGTTTTCCTGCGAGCAGAGTCGCTCGAGGTAGGCCATCAGGGGTTCGGGGGGAACGAGTCGGAAGGGGTAGTGATGCGTCCGGGACTTGATGGTCCCGATGACCTTATCCGGTTCCGTCGTCGCGAAGATGAATTTGATGTGCTCCGGCGGCTCCTCGACGATTTTGAGCAGCGCGTTGAAGCCGGCCGAGGTCACCATATGGGCCTCGTCGATGATGAAGATCTTGTACCTGTCGCGCACCGGGGCGAAGGTGGCGCGTTCTCGCAAGTCGCGGGCGTCGTCGACGCCGCCATGGGAGGCAGCATCGATTTCGATGACATCCAGCGAGCCGGATCCGCCGGTGGCCAACTCCAGGCAGCTATCGCAAGTGCCGCAGGGTTCCGCCGTCGGACCCTGGGCGCAGTTCAGGCAACGGGCCAGGATCCTGGCCGAGGTGGTCTTGCCGCAACCGCGCGGACCTGAGAAGAGATAGGCGTGGTTCACCCGGTTCTTGGACAGGGCAGCCATCAGTGGGGTGGTGACATGCTCCTGCCCGATCACGTCCGAGAAGGCGTCCGGACGGTAACGACGGTAAAGGGCTGTACTCACGAGTCGAAGCCTATCCGTTCCGCCGGGCTCATTGCATCCCCGGGGCGCCCGCAGTGAACCCGCCGAAGACCCACGGATCACGTGGAAGGCCGGAAGGGTCGAAGGCAGCCAGCGCGGCGGTCAATGAAGCACCCGGAAGTCCCAACGATTCCAGCAGGCGGGCGCGCACCCGCTGCGGGGGGAAACCTTCATGTTCCAGCTGTGCCAACGTGACCGAACCGTCCCGTTTGGCGAGGCGTTGGCCGTGTTCATTCAGGACCAACGGCACATGCACGTATTCCGGCAGTTTTGCGCCGTGGAAGTCTCCGCCCAGACCGGAGAGCAGCGTGGCGAGGTACCCCTGACGTGGGGTGGAGGGCAGCAGATCATCACCACGAACCACCTGATCGACTCCCTGGAGGACGTCATCAACGACGACGGCAAGGTTATAGGCGGGGACGCCGTCATTACGGAGGACGACGAAGTCATCCACGACCCCGGTGTATGGCCCGTGGAGGGTATCGGTGATGGTGAACTGCACGACGTCGGTGCGTAGCCGAAGTGCTGCCGGGCGCAGCTGCCGGCGGCTTGCCCGTTCGGCCTCGTTCAACTCGCGGCAGGTCCCCGGGTAGGCGCCGGGGGCGGCATGCGGCGCCGAGGGGGCTTCGGCGATATCGCGTCGAGTGCAGAAGCATTCATAGAGCAGGCCTGCCTGCTGCAGGGCGGCGATGGCGGCGTCGTAGCCCTCGGCCCTTTCGGTCTGGCGGACCGCGGCGCCGTCCCAATCGATGCCGATGGCGTGCAGATCGGCCAACTGGACCTCTTCGGCGCCGGCGCGGGCGCGATCCAGATCCTCCACCCGCAGCAGGAAGTCCCGGCCAGTGGAGCGGGCAAAAAGCCAAGCCAGCACGGCGGTGCGCAGGTTCCCCACATGCAATTCACCCGAGGGGCTGGGGGCGTAGCGTCCGGCGCCCATGGTGACCTCCTCATCGCGCGGCGGTGGGAAAAGTAAAGACCCCTCATGCACCTGCCAGAGCCCACCTACCCTTGCTACCTTCCGGTCCTGGGGGAGTTCGACGGGATGACACCACATGAGGGGCCGACAAATAGTGTACCTGAAAATGCGTGCTCTCCCGTCCCGGGCTTCGGCCCCGTGGGGCGCTGGACCGGCAGCTATTTGGCAGCGGTCGGCCCGGAATGGGCGGGCTGGGTGTCGATTCGGTCTGCGCGGATTCTTCCGGTACGCTGGAAACTGCTCTTTTGGGCAATCTGGAGGATTCGCCTAGCGGCCTATGGCGCACGCCTGGAACGCGTGTTGGGTTCACGCCCTCGGGGGTTCAAATCCCCCATCCTCCGCGGATACAAAAGCGGCCCTGACATCGGAAGATGTCAGGGCCGCTTCTGTCTGCCCGGAAACCCAATCCTTTCGTGTCCCCGAATTCGTGCCTACCATGGGGACAGGTCCGCTGCCGGGCCGGTGGCGGATAGTCAACCGGAGGGAGCCCACCATGGCCACGCAGAGCACCAGCACCCCAGCGCGCAATGTCGCCCAAAAGCTGATCTCAACGCATTTGGTCGACGGGGAGATGACCCCCGGCGCCGAAGTCGGCATCTCCATCGACCAGACGTTGACCCAGGATGCGACCGGGACAATGGTCATGCTGGAATTGGAGGCTTTGGGGCTCGACCGGGTGAAAACCGAACTTTCGGCCCAATACGTTGACCACAACCTGCTGCAAACCGACGAGAAGAACCCCGAGGACCATCTGTTCCTGCAATCCGCTGCAGAACGGTTCGGGTTGTGGTTCTCCAAGGCGGGTAATGGCGTCTCCCACCCGGTCCACCAATCCCGCTTTGGCAAACCCGGTGCCACCATGGTTGGTTCCGATTCACACACCTGCTCCGCAGGAGCCATCGGCATGCTGGCCGTCGGCGTTGGAGGCCTCGAAGTGGCCATGGCCATGGCCGGAGAACCGCTCTATGTGGCGATGCCGGAGATCTGGGGTATCGAACTGACCGGGGAACTACCCGACTGGGTGTCGGCCAAGGACGTGATCCTGGAGATGTTGCGCCGCCACGGGGTGAAGGGCGGCGTCGGGCGGATCATCGAATACCACGGCCCCGGACTCGCGGGACTCACGGCCATGGACCGCCACGTCATCGCGAATATGGGGGCGGAACTCGGGGCCACGACCACCGTCTTCCCCGCAGACGAGGCGGTCCGCGAATATCTGGCGGCAGTCGGGCGGGAAGACGAGTTCCAGGAGCTGGTGGCCGACCCGGAGGCCGGCTACGACCAGACGGACTCCATCAACCTTTCCGAACTGGAACCGCTCATCGCCAAACCCTCGTCGCCCGGCAACGTCGTCACCGTGGCGGAAGCAGCCGGGGAGGATGTTTTTCAGGTGGTCGTCGGTTCCTCGGCGAACCCCGGTCTGCGCGATTTTGCGGTATTCGCCGAGATCCTTGCCGGCCGTCAGGCCTCCGAGCAGGTCTCGGTCGATGTGAACCCCACCTCCCGCGAGGTCCTGGCAGATCTGATCGGCGGCGGCTGGCTGACCCAGCTGGTCGGAGCAGGAGCCAGGATCCACCAGTCAGGCTGCATGGGCTGCATCGGCATGGGACAGGCCCCGGCCGCCGGTCGGAACAGCCTGCGCACCATGCCCAGGAACTTCCCCGGCCGCTCCGGAACCGAGGAGGACGCCGTGTGGTTGTGTTCCCCCGAAACCGCGGCCGCTGCCGCCTTGACCGGCAAGATCACCGACCCGCGCGAACTCGGCCGCACCCTGGAGATGGCCTACCCGCGCCCGAAAATGCCGAAAACGTTCAGCCAGAACTCCGACATGCTCCAAGCACCGTTACCGCCGGAGGAGGCGGCCCGGGTCGAGTTGGTCAAGGGATCGAATATCTCCAGCCTTCCCGATTTCGACGCCATCGCCGACGACCTGGACCTTCCGATCCTGTTGCGGATGGGCGACAACGTCTCCACCGACGAGATCATGCCGGCAGGGTCCAGGGTGCTGCCCTTCCGCAGCAACATCCCGAAGATCGCCGAGTTTTCCTTCTCCCGCATCGACACCGACTATCCGGCGCAGGCCAAGGAGAACGACGACGGCCACGCGGTGATCGCCGGGGAAAACTACGGTCAGGGGTCCTCGCGTGAACATGCGGTCATCGCCCCGCGTTACCTCGGATTGCGGGTAGCAGTCGCCAAGTCCTTCGCCCGCATCCACTGGCAGAACCTGGCGAATTTCGGGATCCTCGCGCTGGAATTCACCGATGCCGCAGATTACGACGCCGGGACCACGGGGGAGCGGCTGGTCATCAACGGCCTGCATGCCCAACTGAAGGCAGGCAACGACGTCGCGGCGACCTTGGGTGGTCGGGATGTCACGTTGCGCCATAAACTCTCGGACCGGCAGGTCGATATGGTGCTGGCGGGTGGACGGATTCCCGCCGTGGCGAAGGGCTAAAGAGAACCCGGCAGGGGGTTCGTAGCGGTGACGGCGAGGCCGCCACCGCTACGGTGCTCCGGGGCAGGACCCTAGTCGGTCAGCAGCTCGCGGTTGGCCGCACGACGGCGGGCCTGCTCGGCGGGATCCGGCACGGGCAGCGAGGCGATCAGGCGCCGCGTGTAGTCGTGGCGCGGACTACCCATGATCTGGTTCCCGATTCCCTCTTCGACCAGCTCACCGCGGTACAGAACACCGACCCAGTCCGCGAGCATGTCCACGACAGCAAGGTCGTGGCTGATGAACAACGCGGCGAAGCCGTACTCCGTCTGAATTTCCTTGAACAGGTCCAGCACCGCGGCCTGCACGGACACGTCCAAGGCGCTGGTCGGCTCATCGGCGATCAGGAGTTTCGGGTTCAGTGCCAGGGCCCGGGCCAGGCTGGCACGTTGACGCTGCCCACCCGAGAGTTCATGGGGGTAACGGTCCACGAACCGGCCGGGGAGCTGGACCGCATCCATCAGTTCACGCACCCGGTCCCGGGCGCCCGAGACCGTGGGGTCCTGATGGACCCACAACGGTTCGGCCACGCAATCACCGATGGTCAGATGCGGGTTGAATGATGCGCCCGGGTCCTGGAAGACGAAACCGATGTCCTTGCGCAGCGGTTTGAACGTCCGCTCGCGGAAGTTGAGCATCTCGTAGCCGAGCACGTTCAGGCTGCCACCGGTGATCTTGTTCAGACCGGCGATGGAACGTCCGATGGTCGTCTTACCCGACCCGGATTCCCCCACCAGCCCGTACACTTCCCCAGCAGAGATCTGGAAGGACACCCCACCGACGGCCCGGAAACCGGATTTGCCGATCCCTCCGGGGAATTCGACCTCCAGATCCGTGGCGCGCACCAGAACCTCGGCCTCGGAATGGGCCCGTTCCACCAGTCCAGCCGAGGCAGAGTTCCGCCCCAAGTGCGGGACGGCCGCCAAAAGCTCCTTGGTGTAGTCCTCCCGTGGGTTGGCGAACAGGTCCGCCACGGGTGCCTCTTCGACGACATCCCCGCGATACATCACCACCACGCGGTCGGCCAGATCCGCGACGACCCCCATGTTGTGGGTGATCAACACGATCGAGGTTCCGTCCTGATGTTGCAGCTCCCGGAGCAGCTCGAGGATCTCTGCCTGCACGGTGACATCCAGGGCAGTGGTTGGCTCGTCTGCCACGATGAGTCCAGGATTCAAGGCCAGCGCCGCGGCAATGACGACGCGCTGCTTCTGGCCTCCGGAGAACTGGTGCGGGTAGTAATCCACCCGGTGCTCAGGATCCGGGATCCCTACCTTGGCCAACGCTTCGATGGCGCGGGCCTTGGCCTGTTTGCGGCTGATCCGGTGCCCGGATCCTGCGTGGGCGCGAATCCCCTCGATGATCTGCCAGCCCACGGTGTGGACCGGATTCAGCGCGGTGGAGGGTTCCTGGAAGACCATCGCGACATCGCGGCCCCGCAGGCCACGCAGTTCGTGGGCACTGACGGAGAGGACATCCGAACCGTTGACCAGGACGGCCCCCGAACTGGTGGCCGTTTCCGGCAAAAGTCCCAGAATCGTCTTGGCCGTGACCGTCTTGCCCGAACCGGATTCGCCGACGATCGCGACGACTTCGCCGGGCTTGACGTCCAGATTGACGTTGTTGACCGCGTGGACATCGCCACCATCGGTCGCGAAGGTCACCTCGAGCCCCGAGATGGATAAGACGGGGCTTGTTCCACCGGCCGCGGCCGGGTTCGGGTCCTGCCCGGATTCACGTTCGTGACTCATTTGGTGACCTCCAGTCCGGTTCCATTGACATAAGCGCTAGCGGGCACGTTGGGACCGCCGCGCTTCTTCCTTCCGGCGCGACGCCGCCCGCGCAGCCGCGGGTCGTTCAGGTCGTTCATGGACTCACCGACCAAGGTCAGCCCGAGCACGGTCAGGACGATCGCGAGACCCGGGAACAGCCCGGTCCACCAGATGCCACTGGTGGCATCGGCCAGGGCCTTATTGAGGTCGTAGCCCCATTCAGCGGCCGATGACGGTTCGATGCCGAAACCCAGGAAGCCCAGACCTGCCAGGGTAAGGATTGATTCAGCGGCGTTGAGGGTGAAGATCAACGGCATCGTCCGGGTGGCATTGGGGAAGACATGCCGGGAGATGATCCGCAGGTTCGAGGTGCCGATCACCTTGGCCGACTCCACGAAGGGTTCGGCCTTGAGCCGGATGGTTTCGGCGCGGGCGACGCGGAAGTACTGGGGAATGAAGACCACGGTGATCGAAATCGCCGCTGCCATGATCCCCCCGAAGAGGTTGGACTGGCCGCCGCTGATGACGATCGACATCACGATGGCCAGCAACAGTGCCGGGAAGGCGTAGATGGCGTCGGCGATGACCACGAGCAGACGGTCGACCCAACCACCCAGGTATCCGGAGACCAGCCCGAGGATCACTCCGGCGAAGACCGACATGAGCACGCCGAGGATGATGACCAATGTCGCGGTCTGGGCTCCCCAGATCACGCGGGAAAAGACATCGTATCCACCGACGGTGGTACCCCAGATATGTGCTGCGTTCGGTGCCATCTGAGCGCCGAAACTGGTGCCGTCGGCTGAGGCCTGTGCGTAGCCGTAGGGGGCGATCAGGGGTGCGAAGATCGCTGTCAGGACCAAGGCGCCCGAGAGGATCAGCCCGATGACCAGCATGGTCCGTTGCAAGCCGACGCTCTTGCGCAAATGCGAGATGATCGGCAGTCGGGTCCACCGGGGCTGTCGGGCGGATTTCTGAGCGGATGTCGAGGTTGTGGTGTCCAAGATCAGTACCTCACTCTCGGGTCGATCAAGGCGGCTATGACATCCACCAGGAAGTTGGTCAGCGCCACGATCACCGCGATGAGCATGACGATGCCCTGGACGGCGACGAAGTCCCGGGCGGTGAGATATTCCGCGAGCATGAAGCCCAAGCCCTTCCATCCGAAGGTGGTCTCGGTCAGGATCGCGCCGCCCAAGGTCAAGGCGATCTGCAGACCCATGACCGTGACGATCGGGATCAGTGCCGGTTTATAGGCGTGTTTGGTAACCAGTCGATACTCGCTGACGCCGCGCGATCTACCGGCTTCGACGAAGTCGGAGCCCAGGGTGCCGATGAGGTTGGTGCGGACCAGACGCAGGAATACCCCGCCGATGAGTAGTCCCAAGGCGATGGCCGGGAGGACTGCGTGTTTGAGGACGTCCAGGGCGATCGTCATGTTCCCGGCGCGGAGGGCGTCCAGAAGATACAGGCCGGTCGGATTTCGTAGTCCCGAGAGTTCGGCCAGATAGTCGGTTCTGCCGGAAACCGGGAACCAGCCGAGCCACACCGAGAAGATCAGCTTGAGCAGCAGACCGGCGAAGAACACGGGGGTGGCATAGCAGAGGATGGCGAACAGTCGCAGGAAGGCATCGGAGAGCCGGTCGCGCTTATAGGCGGCAATCATGCCAAAGGGGACCCCGATGATGAAAGCCACGATCAGTGCGTAGATGACCAGTTCCAGAGTGGCTGTGCCGTACTGGGCGAGGATCTCGGTCACCGGGCGGTTATCCGAGAGCGTGGTCCCGAAGTCGCCACGCAGGATGTTTCCGAGGTAATCGAAATACTGGATGAGGACGGGGCGGTCGTAGCCGGCCGCATGGATCCGATCGGCCAGTTGTTCCGGGGGCAAACGGCCGCCCAGGGCGGCGCTGATCGGATCACCAGTGATTCGCATCAGGAAGAAGACCATGCTGATCAGGATGAACATGGTGGGGATGATCAGCAGGAATCTGATCACCAGATAACGGATCAGGCCGAGGTGTTGGCTTCTGGGTTTCTTCCCTTGTGCCGGTGCGGATCCGGCCGGCACCCTGTCGCTAATTACTGTCATAACTACCTATACTCGTGCGGCCCGGATCCAGGGATCCCGGCGTTGGACGGCAAGCGGGGCGGGGCAGCCGTTGGTCTTGCTGACTGCCCCGCCCCCATGGACCCGGTGTACTACTTCTTGGAGATGACACCGATCCGGAACTTATAGGAGGCATCCAAGGTGCTGTCGACCCCTTCAACATCCGTACCGGCGATGGCCACGGTTGATCCCTGCAGGATGGGCAGGGTGGAGAGGTCCTTGGCGACATCGGTCTGGATTTCGCCGATCAACTCGGAGCGCTTGTCCTTGTCCTTGGTCACCTGCTGCTTCGCGATGAGCGAGCCGACCTTTTTATTGTCGTAGTGGTTGGCTAAGAAGTTGTCTGGCGTGAAGAACGGCGTCAGGTAGTTGTCAGCATCCGAGTAATCCGGGAACCAGCCGAGCTGGTAGATCGGGTAGACGTCCTGGGTCCGGTCCTTGTTGTACTGGACCCATTCGGTGGACTGCAGGTTGACCTTGAATAGGTCGGTGTCCTCCAGCTGCGACTTCACCATCGCATACTCCTCGCCGGAGGAAGGGCCATAGTGGTCGGCGTTGTACTGGATGTTCAGCTCCACGGGGGTCTTGACCCCTGCATCCTTCAGGCGCTTCTTGGCGCGATCAACATCCGCGCCGCCGTCGCCGTCACCGTACATTTCCTTCAGGGGTTCGGTCGCACCGGGCAGGCCGGTGGGGACGAAGGAGTACACGGGGGTGTAGGTGTCCTTATAGACCTGCGTGGCGATGTCCTGTCGGTTGATGGAATCCGCCATGGCCTGACGGACGGCTAGGGCCTTATCCGGATCGGCATCCGAGGTCTTGGCCCCGAACGGCATGGTGTTGAAGTTGAAGACCACATAGCGCAGCTCGCCGCCGGGGCCCTTATGGACCTTGACCTTGTCATCCTTTTCCAGGTCGGCAATATCGGTCGCCGCCAGGCTGCGGAAGGCGACATCAATGTTGCCCTGCTGGATGTCGAGCTTCAGGTTGTTGGCGCTGGTGTAGTACTTATAGTCCACGGTGTCGGTTTTGGGCTTGTCCAGCAACCCCTTATAACCATCGAAGGCCTTATAGGTGACCAGCTCGTTCTTCGTGTAGTTCGTGATCTCGTATTGGCCGGCGAAGGCCTTGCCCTTCACGATCTCGTTATCGGGGGTGATCTTGTCCTTGGAGAAGACCTCCTCATCCACGATCGGGCCGGTCGCACTGGTGAGCACCCCGAGGAAGGTCTGGTCGTTGCCGGCCTTCAGGTGGAACACAACGGTGGAGTCATCGGGTGCCTCGACACGGTCCAGGTTGGTGAGTAGTGCGGCAGGACCCTGCGGGTCGTCAATGGACACCACGCGGTCGAAGCTGAACTTCACATCGGAGGAGGTGAGGTCGTTGCCGTTGGCGAACTTCAGCCCGTCCTTGAGCTTGACGGTGAATTCCTTGGGGGAGGTGAACTCCGCCGATGTGGCGATTCCCGGTTCCGGTTCGGCGCTGCCTGGCTTGGAGTTCAACAGGAAGGGGTAGACCTGGGTCATCACCGTCAGCGAGCCGTTGTCGTAGGCACCTGCCGGGTCAAGGGAGACGATCTTGTCGGTGGTTCCGACGGTGACCTTCGATCCGCTGTCGCCGCTGTCACCACCGGTGTCCCCGGCAGGTCCGGTGCAAGCGGAGAGCGACAGCGCGCCGATGCCCGCCGTGGCCAGTGCCAATCTGAAGGCACGTTTTGATGTGGTCATGGTAGGTACTCCCTTATTGGCCTCGTTGTGCAGGTGGGCTGCACAAAGCAGTGCGTGTGATGTAACACACGGTACTACTAATGATTCCTATCGGAAAACACCGGTCACGCGGCCTGCGCGGCGGAGACCGTGACCGGAACGTTGTTCCGCGGGGACTGTGGCGGGTGCCGTGGGGCCGGACTAGCCTGTGAAGTGAGCCACACTGGGGCCCACTATCGGGCCGATCCGCGGGAGGAAGAACACCATGAACGCATCAACCACGCCGAGCGGGAGGGCCAATACCATCGGTGCGGTGCTGCGCCGTTCCGTCTCGCGCAATCCAGCGGCGACCGCCCTGCTCTTCGAAGACCGGCGGTGGACCTACGCTGAATTCGAAAGCGCCGTCCACCGGGTCGCCCACCGGCTCATGCTCGCGGGGCTTCCCCGGGGTGCAAGGGTCGCCGCCTACGGGATGAACTCGGACGCCTACGCGATCCTCTATTTGGCGTGCGCCTCCACCGGACTGGTGCATGTGCCGGTGAACTTCGCGCTCAAGGGTGATGAGCTGGCCTACATCGTGGAGGATTCGGGGGCCAGCCTGCTTGTCGCCGATACCGGCCTGCTGCCGCTCGTGGATCAGGTCCGCACGGCAGGCCGGGCGACGGAAGTCCACGAGGTGTGGCCGATGCTTCCCGGAGCGGAAGACGGTGGACGCTCCGTTTTGGCGACGGCACTGGACACCAGCGTCACCGCCCCCCAGGTCGACGTGGCCGTGGAGGGCAGCGATGTCGTGCAATTGCTGTACACCTCGGGCACCACCTCGGCCCCCAAGGGGGCGATGATGACCCACGAGGCCCTGGTCGCCGAGTACGTCTCGTCGGTCATCGCCCTGGATTTCACCGCGCAGGACAGGCCGCTCGTGGCGATGCCGCTCTATCACTCGGCGGCCATGCATGTCTTCTTGCTGCCGTATCTTTCCCTCGGGGCGACCATCCGGTTGATTGCACGCCCCGATATCGGGCAGATCCTGCGCCTGGTGGAGGAGGAACATATTGGCTCGCTGTTCCTCGCCCCCACCGTATGGGTGCCCCTGAGCAACCATCCGGAGATGGAAACCAAAGATTTGTCGTCACTGGTCAAAGTCCAATACGGGGCCTCCATCATGCCCGTCACCGTGTTGGCACGACTGCGCACGCGCTACCCGCGGATCGGCTTCTACAACTGCTTCGGGCAATCCGAGCTGGGTCCGTTGTGCACGGTCCTGCGTCCCGAAGAACATGACGCCCGCCCCGCCTCCTGCGGATTACCGGTCTACAACGTTGAAGCCCGCGTCGTGACCGCTGACGGGGCGATCGCCGCCCCCGGTGAACCCGGAGAAATCCAGTACAGATCACCCCAGTTGATGACCGGATACTGGAACCAACCGGACGCCACCAACGCGGCCTTCGTGGACGGGTGGTTCCGATCCGGGGACCAGGTCACCCGGGATGCGCAGGGCTATATCCAGGTGGTCGACCGGATCAAGGACGTCATCAATACCGGCGGCGTGCTGGTACCCCCACGCGAGGTCGAGGACTGCATTTACGAGCTGCCCGAGGTCGCTGAAGTCGCCGTCGTCGGGATTTCCGATGAGCGGTGGATCGAGGCCATTACCGCCGTCATCGTCCTCAAGGACGGTGCTTCCCTCACGGCCGAAGGCGTCCGCGCGCATGTCAGGAGTCGGATCGCCGACTATAAGGTGCCCAAGCGGGTGGACTTCGTGGCCGAGCTGCCCCGCAACCAGTCAGGAAAACTGCTGAAACGAGAACTTCGCGCAGAACGGAGCACAGGGAAGTGAGCGCCGAGACGACCGGGGACGAACTGCCGGCGATCGGCATCGAACGCCGGCCCGGCGTGATCCGCCTGGTCCTGCAACGCCCCGAGGGCGGAAACGTGCTGGACCTCGCTCTCGCCCGCCAGCTGTTGGCTGCCGTCCGGGCCGCCGAGGCCGAGCCCGAGGTCTACGTGCTGACGTTGACCGGGACCGGAAGGTTCTTCTGCGGGGGAGGGGACGTGGGGCATATGGCAGGATCCCCGCCCGCCGAACGCTCGGCGTTCATTGCCGCGCTGGCCGAGGCGGCCCACGAACTGGCTCTGGCCTTGGTCGGATCCCGGCTGCTGGTGCTGGCCGGGGTCAACGGGGTGGCTGCGGGGGCCGGTCTGGGGCTGGTGCTCAACGCCGACTGGGTTCTGGTGGCTGAGGAAGCCACACTGATGGCCGCCTACTCGGGCCTGGGATTCACCCCTGATACCGGGGTCTCCTACCTGCTGCCGGGGGCGGTGGGCCATCAGCGGGCCGTGGACCTGACCCTGGGCGGACGCAAGCTCTCGGGCAACGAGGCCGTGGAATGGGGGTTGGCCAATGCCTCCGCCCCGTCGGCAGTCTTCGCGGGAGAACTCACCGTGGCCGAGGACGGGTTCCTGCAAGGCGCCGTCCAGGCTCTGGGGCCGACGAAGGCACTGCTCCGGGCGGGAATGTTCGCTGGCTACGTGGCACATCTGGAGGCCGAAACTCGCAGCATTTCCGCCTTGGCCGCCCACCCCGATTCGGTGCAGCGCGTCAACCGGTTCGCCGGTCGCTGAAGGAGGCCCGCGGGCCGGGACTGGTGGCTAGGCTGAAGGAAAGTACCCGTGACCGAGAGGACATCATGAGCCAGAGGATTTCGACCCTGCGGGATATCGCCATCACCTTCAACGACGGAACAACATCGACCTTCGGGGAGGCCTTCGCCGATCGGACGGTCCTGGTCGTCAATGTCGCCTCCAAATGTGGTTTCACCCCGCAGTATGCGGGCCTCGAGGAGCTCTATACGACCTATCGGGACCAGGGCCTGGTGGTGCTGGGGGTGCCGAGCAACCAGTTCATGGGCCAGGAGCCGGGGACGGACGCAGACATCGAAGAATTCTGCCAGGTCAACTATGGGGTGACGTTTCCGTTGGCCACGAAGACCGACGTCAACGGGCCCGAGGCACACCCGCTCTACCGCGAGCTCACCGCCTACCCCACCGGCGAGGTCCAGGATATCGGATGGAATTTCGAGAAGTTCCTCGTCGGTGCCGACGGAGTGGTTCTGGGCCGTTTTGCCTCCAAGGTGGAGCCGCTATCCGATGAACTCGTCGAGGCGGTGCGGGCAGCTCTCTAGCGCTCGCCGTAGAGGCTGACGATGCTGCGTAAGGTTGCCTCGTAGGCCTCGTCCCATGCGGTGTTTCCCGGCAGCGGAACCTGCGCCAGTTCCAGCGAGACCAGCCCGTGGACCTGCCCCCAGATGGTGGTGGTCGCCAAACGGGCCGACTGGCTGGAGCCGCTGCGTCGAAGGGTAGCGGTCACGGTTGCGTGGAGCGGCCCCAGCGCGGAAGCGGCGACGTCGGGGGATGCCGGGCAGTCGATCCCGGCGACCAGCGCACCACCGAACATGAGCCCATAGAGGGCGGGGTGCTCCAGGGCCCAGTCGCGGTAGGCCCGCCCCAGGGCGGTCATCCCCTCGGGTGCGGCCACCTCTTGGGAATGGCCGAAAGAGACGAAGGCCCCGTTGATGACCGCCGTGAGCAGCTGGGCTTTCCCACCGAACAGCGCATAGATGGCACTGGTGGAGGTTCCGGCGGCCGCGGCCACATCACGCAGCACCAAATTTCCGTGGCCGAGCCGCGTGATCTGTTCGGTCGCCGTGCCGAGCAAGGTTTCACGCAACGCAGCATCATGAGTCAAAGGTCTTGCCATGAGGCCAAGTATTCCATAACATCGTTCTATAACAGTGTTATGACTCAGTGAGAGGCGATGGCCATGACGAAAACCGTGAACCCCGGACGATTCACTGCCGCCCCGGATCAGGAGGAAATCACCGTGTTCCTGATCGGGATGCGGGCCAATAAGTGGTGGAAGCTGCCCGCGGTGCTTCCGACAGTGGCTGCCATGCCCCGGATGCTGGCTCATTTGGCGGCAGATCCTGATGCCGGTCTGCTGGGCTACCACCAATGGCTCGGCCGGACCACGATTCTTTTGAGTTATTGGCGCAGCCCCGAAGACCTGCAGCGTTTCGCCTCCGCTCAGGATGCGCCGCATCTGGGAGCCTGGCGCCGGTTCACGAAGAAGTCGGCAGGCAGCGGCGACGTCGGAATCTGGCATGAGACCTACCGGGTGAAGGTCACCGATCAGGAGAGTGTCTATACCGATATGCCGCTCTTCGGGCTCGGGGCCGCCACGCGCAGGGTACCTATCGGGCGGGGCACGCATACGGCGCGCCAGCGGCTGGGACGCAACGGCTAGAACTCGATGACTTGCCGGACCGCCCGGCCCGCGGCGAGTTCGTCCATGGCCTCGTTGATCTCTTCCAAGCCGATACGTCGGGTGATGAGCCGTTCCAAGGGGAGTTTCCCGGCCCTCCATAAGGCGACGAATCGAGGAATATCGCGCGAAGGCACCGCGGAACCGAGGTAGCAGCCGATGATCGATCGGGCCTGGGCTGTCAGGCCCAAGGGGCTGATCCGTGAGAGGGCATCGGGTGCCGGTAGCCCGACCGTCACCGTCGCCCCGCCGGGGCCGGTGAGGTCAACGGCGGTCTCGAAAGCCACCGGGTGGCCGGCAGCTTCGATGACGAATGGTGCCGATAGCCCGCGCCCGATGGCCTGCTCCGGGGTCAGGGCCTCGTCGGCGCCGAGTTCCCGGGCCAACTCCAGCTTCTCGGTTTGCTGGTCGATACCGATGACCCGGCCGGAGGTGAGGGCGCGGGCGACCATGAGCGCGGCCATCCCGACCCCGCCGAGACCGACCACGAAGATGTCATCCGTGGGGCCGGGTCGTGCGGCGTTCAGGACAGCCCCGCCACCGGTGAGTACGGCGCAACCCAAAACCGCGGCGATTCCCGCCGGCACGTCAGCGTCCACCGGCACCACCGATCGACGGTCCACCACGGCAGCGGTGGCGAAACCGGAGACGCCCAGATGGTGGTGCACCGGTTCGGTACCTTCCGCGGTCTTGCGGCTCAGCCGTCGTCCACCGCCCAAGAGTTCGCCGGTGTTATTGGTGGCGCTGCCGGCCGAGCAGGGGAGCCTGCCGTCGGTGGCGCATTCGGCGCATTCACCGCAACGGGGCAGGAAGACCATGACCACGCGTTGGCCGGGGGCCAGATCATGCACACCGGCCCCGAGCTCCTCGACGATCCCTGCGGCTTCGTGGCCCAGGAGCATCGGTACCGGGCGCCTTCGGTTGCCGTCCACCACGGAGAGGTCCGAGTGGCAGACACCGGCGGCTTCGACACGCACCCGGATCTCACCTGGACCGGGGGCGGCCAGCGTGAGTTCCTGGATCCGCAGGGGAGTGGAGGTGGCAAAGGGGCTGGCGGCCCCGATCGTCTCCAGGACTGCGCCACGGATGGTCCTGCCGTCGACTGCGGTGGTGTCGTTCATGGCAATACCTTACGTCCGGTTCCGGGGCAGTACCGCTCCTAGGTCGCCAGATCGGGATAGTGGATGGCTGCGGTTTCCGGATGGGCCCGCAACCACCCCTTGAGAACGTTGGCGCCGTAGGAGGAGAGCATCGGATTGGTCGGGTCGTCGGAGACACCGCGGGCCTGGGCGGCCAACTCCGGCGGGAGCGGGACCGTATCGATCACCGCATCCAGTCGGGGGGACCAGAAGAAGGGAACCGAATAGCGGTCGACGCCGGCTGGTGGTGCCGTCACCCGGTGGATCGTGGCCATCAGGTAGCCGTTGGTCGCGACTTCAAGCATTTCACCGAGGTTGACGACCAGCGCGCCGGGGATCGGTTCCACCGGAATCCAGTCCTCCTGCCCGTACGGTTGGACCTCCAGCCCGCCGACCTCGTCCTGGAGCAGCAGGGTCACGAAACCATAGTCTGCGTGCAGGCCCACACCTTGGCTCCCGGCCTCGGGGACCTGACCTCCGACGTAGTGGACCAGCTTGCCCATCCAGGCCGGGCTGTGCTGGAACGGTGCCTCGAAATGGTTTTCGGGCAGTCCCAGCGACACGGAGATCGCTGCGAGGAGTTCCGCACCGACCCGCGACATCAGCTCGGCCCAGGCCATGGCCACGCGCTCAAGTTCGGGGAAAGCGTCCGGCCACTGGTTGGGGCCCTGCAGGTTCAGGTAGGGGCGCTCCTGCGGGTAGCTGTCGAGTTTGTCTCGTGCGGGGCCGTAGTCGATCTGTTCCCTGGAGTCGGCCCGGCCCTGGGTCATTTCCTTGCCCAGCCGGGTGTAGCCGCGGAACTGGGCCGAGGTGCGGTTGTCCAGCTTCAGTCGTTCGGCCAGGGGCAGGTTGAAGAAGGCCTCCATGGTCTGCAGCAGTTCCTGGGTCTGGCCTTCGGCGGCACCGAATCCGGTGAGTTGAAAGAACCCGACCTGATGGCTTGCGGCACGCAGGGTGTCGATGAAGTCGGGGTTGAAGCAGCCGTCGGCTTGGCGGGCCGTCGAGAAATCAAGAACGGGCACTGAGGTTCGCACAAAGTTCATGGCCGTAACGTTAGGGCGTGTTGGCCATGGCTGGACAGCAACGGTTACGCCCCGTTCCGTCATATTGCCTCGTATGTCAGAACCCTTGACAGGGTGCACCGGCAGGTCGTCGTTTCACATTGGGGTGGTGTTCCCTAAGCTGGAGCAGTGATCTTCAAAGCAGTCGGCGAATCCCGCCCATATCCCGACCACAACCTCGTGACGCCGAAGGACTGGGCAGTCGTTGCCCCTCGTCAGGTGCGCCTCGATGAATTGGTGACCACCAAGGCGACCCTGGACCTGGCGGCGTTGTTGGCCGAGGACTCCACGTTCTTCGGGGACCTCTTCCCGCATGTGGTGGAGTGGCAAGGCACCATGTACCTGGAGGACGGTCTCCACCGGGCCGTCAGGACGGCCTTGCACCAGCGTTCGGTGATGCACGCCCGCGTCCTGGTCTTGGATTCGTGACCCCATGAGCGACGAACGCGACCCGACCGATTGGCATGGCCAACGGATCGTCACCGAGGAAGATCTGGATGAGGGGTTCTCGGATAACGATCCCGAACGGGTGGAGAATCCGCGCTACTACCGCCGTCGGCTGCTGCACGGCATGGTGTTGGGCCTGCTGGTCGCCCTGGTGATCACCGCACTCGTGCTCGCCTACCTGGTCAAGACCGGGGAAATTGTCATCCCGGCTCTTGAACCCGCGCCGGCGGCAACGGCAACGGCAACAGCGCAGGCCAAGGATCCGGCTGCCGCCGTCTGCCCGCAGGAAGAGCTGAAATATGCCCAGCCGAAGGACATCACGGTCAACGTCTACAACGCGACCACGACTGCCGGGCTCGCCGCAGCCACGGCACAGTCCCTGAAGGAGCGCGGTTTCAAAATCGGCAAGGTCGCCAACGGGAAGTTGAAGAACCCCAAGGTGGTGGGCACCGTGGTTTCGGGGACCAAGGGCAGGGCCAACGCACTGAGCGTCCAACGCCATATCAAGGGCACGGAATACGTGAAGAAGCCCAAACGCAGCGCCGACACCATCGACTTCGTGATCGGCAAGAAGTACAAACCCGAATCGATGGTGCCACAGAAGAAGGTCGATACTGCCGGCGGTCAGCTCAGCTGCCCGATCGCGGTGAAGGAAGCCCGCAAGCAAGCCAAGGAATCTGCTGCTGCCACCGAAAAGGCCAAACCCTCACCGGCCCCCGAAACAAAGGACAAATAGCCGAAGGGACGACGGCGGCCGGCGGGTCCTGCTAGTTGCAGCCCTCCGGTCCGCAGGCCGGGG
Source organism: Arthrobacter rhombi (assembly GCF_900163545.1). Classification (GTDB taxonomy): domain Bacteria; phylum Actinomycetota; class Actinomycetes; order Actinomycetales; family Micrococcaceae; genus Arthrobacter_H; species Arthrobacter_H rhombi_A. The sequence continues at coordinate 16,000 of NZ_FUHW01000037.1, read as the reverse complement.
CGTCCGTTCCGGTGGTGGCATCATGTCCTGCGTTGACCATGGACAGCGGCGAGATCTCGTTCCACGCGGTGGTCAGCGCCTCCGCGAAAACCTCTGCCGGTTGGGCCCCCGAGATCCCGTACTTCATGTCCAGGACGAAGAACGGCACACCGGTAACACCCAAGGCGCGGGCCTGGGCGACGTCGGCCTGGACCTCCGCGGTGTACCGATCCGATTCCACGACACCCACGACGTCCTCCTCGGCCAGTCCCGCTGCGGTGCCGATCCGGCGCAGCACTGCTGCCTCCCCGGTATCAAGGCCCTGTTCGAACTGGGCGGAGAGCAGCGCCTCCTTGACCTGACCGGCCACCCCGTGGGCGGCGGCCAGATGCAGCAATCGGTGGGCGGTGAACGAGTTGGCCACCTTGAGGTTCCCGAAATCGTAGTGAAGTCCCTCTTCGGCCGCCTGTGCGGCGACGTGTTCAAGCATCTGCTTCACCTGGTCCGGATCCATCCCCTTCTTTTCTGAAAGGTATTCGAATTCGGTGCCGTCGTAGTGGGCCGGCAGCGAGGGATCGAGCTGGTAGCTGTGCCAGGTCACGTCCACGCTGTCGCGGAAGGGAAGCGTGGCCAGGGCTGCTTCGAAACGGCGTTTGCCGATGAAACACCAGGGGCAGGAAATATCGGACCAGATATCGACGGAAAGGCGCGGAGAAGTCATGGATACTTCAACCTCTCCGCGCCGTCGACTATTCCCGCGGCTACCGGGTGGCTGCTAGTTCTGCCAGAACGGGTAGTCGATGTACCCGGTGGGTCCTTCGGTGTAGAAGGTCGCCTGGTTTGGCTCGTTCAGCGGCAGGTCTTCACGCCAGCGACGCACCAAATCGGGGTTGGCGATCGCGGGGCGGCCCACGACGACGGCGTCGCCCCAGCCGCTGGAGGTCAGTTCCCGGGCGTCTTCGACGGTGGTGATGGCCGCGAACCCCGAGTTCAACAACACGGGGCCACCGAAGCGTGAACGAAGGTCCTGCGCCAGCTCCCCGGTCGGCTCCCGATGCAGGATGCTCAGCGCGGACAGTCCCAGCGGGGCAATTCCGTCGACCAGGGCGCCGTAGGTGGCCGCGACGTCGTCGTGATCCTCCTCCAGGGTGCTTTGGACGTTGTGTTCCGGGGAGATCCGCAGGCTGGTCCGTCCGGCACCAATGGCTCCGGCCACCGCGGTGGCCACCTCGATGACCAGGCGGGCCCGGTTTTCCGGGGACCCGCCGTATGCGTCGGTGCGCGTATTGGCCGAGGGGGCCAGAAATTCATGGAGCAGGTAGCCGTTGGCGCCGTGGAGTTCCACCCCGTCGAAGCCCGCGGCGATCGCGTTGTTCGAGGCCTGGACGAACTCCTCCACGATGCCGGCCAGCTCGGAGGTTCCCAGCGACCGCGGGGCCGGGTAGGGCTGCTTACCGGTGTAGGTGCGGGTCGTGCCGTCCACGGCGATCGAACTGGGAGCCACGATATCGTCGGTGCCGGTGATATCGGGGTGGGTGACCCGCCCGGCGTGCATGACCTGGGCGATGATCAGTCCGCCTTCGGCATGGACGGCGTCGGTGACGCGCTTCCAACCGGCGACCTGTTCGTCGGTGACCAGTCCGGGCTGGCGAACGAATCCCTGGCCGGTCTGGCTGGGGTAGGTTCCTTCACTGACGATCAGGCCCATCGAGGCCCGTTGGCGGTAATACTCCACGACGTCGTCGTTGGGTACCCCGTCAACGCGTGAACGTGACCGGGTCAGTGGCGCCATGACCAGCCGGTTGGGCAGGTCGAGGTCGCCGAGGGTGAGCGGGGCAAACAGATCCATGGGGGTACTCCTGAGATGGGGGGACACGGGGGTCAACGGCACGTGGGGGCGCGACTATTCCCGGTGCTTGGGTGGCCGGGGCAGGCTGGAGAAGTCGGATTCCAGCCCCGAGGGCCCGCTGTCGAAGCTCGGGTCGGTGGGCGTTGGGTCGGGGCCACCGCCCCGTCGTTGGGCGTCGTCGTCGGGGTTCCAGTCCGCTCGACTGGCCCCCGGGTGGTCGACGACCATGATGGTCCCGGTTTCGGTGGATTCCAGTCCGTGACGGGAGAGGACCTCGTCACGTTCGGCGATCATGAAGGTGCGGTTGGCGGCCTGCGCGTCCCCGAACATGGTGGTGGCCCCGGTGGTGATGTTGTGCACCCGCTTGTTCTCCCACCTCCGTTTGCCCACCCAGGCCAGCAGCAGTCCGATGCCGGCATAGGCGACCAACATGATCCAGCCCCGCCAGTACCCGGGGCCGACGTCGTAGATCATCCGTTTGAGCATTTCGGTGATCCCGCTACCCACAACGAAGGGATTCAAGGCCCTGAACGGCTGGGGCATCAGCCATTCGGGGAAGGCAGCCCCGGAGGCGGGGATGGAGACGAAAACGAAGATGGTCAGGGCGGGCATCGTGATGAACCTGCCGAAGAAGTAGCTCAGCCCGTTGACCGCCAGCCCGACGGCCACGATCCAGGCCCACATCAGCCCCCAGAGCGGCAGGAAGAACTCCCCGGAGATGGCACCCAGGACCGGGACGACCAGCACGTCGATGAGCAGGGAGAGCACCAGCGCCAGGCCGACGATGACGGAGAGTCGGGTCTTATGTCGCAGCGGCCCACCCATCATGCCGATGAACATGGCGGTCAGGTAGCCGGCAATGCACATCACGAGCATCAAATACATGGGGGTCATCCCCACGTCCCCCGCGGGCAGCGGGGCCAGGTCCTCGACCGCTGGAGGATTGTCGGGGGCACCCAGCAGCGGGGAGAGCAGTTCGGGCAGAATGGCCGAGGCCTGTGCTTGGTGGGCGCCGGCGAGCAGAATCGTGTGGGTCTCGGTGTCGAAACCGGCGCCGACTTCCCCGGTCACTACCGCCTCGCGGATGGAAGCGGCGTCGTCGTAGTGGAGGTATTCGACGCCTCCGGGAACTGCCTCGTCGGCGATCTTCTGGATGCTGGCCGTCGGGCCATTAACGGCAACCGGGATGTCATGCGGGGCGATGTGATTGAACGCAGCGATGTAGCACAGCGAGAACATGATGATGAAGAACAGCGGCATATACAGTTGCATGCCGATGAGCTGCAGGGAGGGGTGGAGCGAGGAGTACCAGCGGCGGAATCTGCCCGGCTCGGCTTTCTCTGCGTAGGTGACCGGGCTGTTCTGCATACGGGTGGACCTCTAACTGCTCGTGGTGCCGAAAAACCTATTCTTGTCCTCAGGACAGTAAGTTGCAAACTGGGTTTACGCTGTTGGCTCAAGCGCGGCCAGAGGCGCAAAGAGCCCGGAAATTCGCGACTTTTGACTGGTTTTTGGCGCACCGGTCTGCTACCTCCCGGCGCTACGAGCAGGGCGTTGACCGCACCAGGTGGAGAGGTTCCCGGCCACTGGCCAGACGGCGGACCTGCTCGACGGTCAAGGCCGCGGACCGGCGCAAAAATTCATGGGTGTTCCCGGCCATATGCGGGGTGAGTAGGCATCCGGGGGCGTCCCAGAGCGGATGCCCGGCCGGTAGCGGCTCCGGGTCGGTGACATCCAGGGCGGCCCGTAACCGGCCGGCCTGCAATTCGGCGACCAATGCGTCGGTGTCCACGACCGCGCCGCGGCCGATGTTCACCAAGAGGGCGCCGTCGCCCATCGCGGCCAGGAAGGCGGCGTCCACGAGCCGTTCGGTGCTTTCCTGGTGGGGCAGGGTCACCACGACGACGTCGGCCCGGGGCAGAAGCGCCGGCAGCTCCTGCGTCTCGTGCACCTGCACTCCGGTTGCGGTGGTGCGTTGGCGGCTGGCGACGGGAAGTACTGCCGCCGGACGGAAGGGCTCTAATCGGGCAGCCACTTCCTGGCCCACCCCGCCATAGCCCAGAACCATGACCACCGAACCATGCAACGAGCTGGTCCACAGCGGCGACCAGTGATGCCGGTGTTGCTGTTGGGCTGCGACCGGAAGATCGCGTAAGGACGCGAGGATGAGGGCCAGGGCATGTTCGGCGGTGGCGTCTTCGACGGCCCCCCGCGAATTGCTCAGCGTGGTCCCGGCAGGCAGATGCTCCAGGACCCATTCGTAGCCGATGGACAGCAGGTGGACGTGACGCAGGCCGGGGATGGCCGAGACCCGGGAACGGTGGGCCGGGAAGCGGGGCCGCTCGGTGACTAGGACATCGGCTGCCGGGGCAGGGGAGGTATCGGTGTCGATATGCCAGATGATGGCTTGGACTCCCGGGCCGCTGATGTCGTGCGCCAACGCGGCGGAAGGGACCAAAACGCGAAGTACCATCGTGCTCCATTCACAAGTTTTGCGCCGGGGCCCGGGCCCTGGCGGGTGGTTTCCGCCATCTTATAAGCGTTCTGCCGACGGCGGGTGCGGGCACCAGCCCGTGTGGATCAGCCGTTCAGGAGAGGGCCAAACCGGCCACGAATACTGCACAACCCACCAGCGCACCGGCGAGCACCTGGCCGGGAGTATGGCGTCGGAGTTCCAGGCGGGACCAACCGACCAGAAGGGTCATGAACAAGGCGGCTGCCGGACCCCAGTCCGGGCCGGAGAAGACGGTGAGCCAGATGAAGGCGGCGACCGCCGTATGGACGGAGATCTTCCAGCGCAGGTTCACCACCAGGCAGATCAGCAGCCCGGCCAGAATCAGGGCCAGCGTAGTGAAGACCGCCGCCGGCGCGCGCAGCAGCAGCAAAACACCACAACCGACGAGCAGGGAGGCCCCGGCGAGAACGAAAACCGGCCAGCGTTGGGACCGCTCGCGAACATGCAGATCGGTGACTCGCCCGCTATGCCTCATCCACACCACGCCCAACCAGGGCAGACCCGTGGTGAAGACCAGGGCCACGACGGCCTGCAGCCAGGTGGTTTCCGGACTTCGCCACGGCATCAGCAGCAGATAGGCGCTCACCAGGACGACAGGAGAGAAGAGGTAGGTGACGGCCCATGCTGCCGACGATCCCTGACCCGGCAGTTCGCCGGTGGGCGCATCGACGCCGTCCCCGGAGGTGATGTCCATGGGCTTGCTCCCCACCTTTCCGGCCATCCGGTCCGTCCGGGGCCGTCATCCAGCCTACTGGCGTTCCCCCGCGTGGCCGGGGCAACTGACTTCGCCGACGAAGACTGGGATGATCAACTCATGACGAACCCATCAACATTCATTCCCGCCGATCTGGCCCGGGCAGCCCGCGCCATCACCCAGGTCTCGAGCAAGGTCATTGGCCGGGCTGCAGGGCTGGAGAAGCAACAGATCCGTGCCTTCGAAAAAGGCAACCAGGATCTAACCCTCGAACAGAACGCCATGCTGCGACATGCCTTGGAGCAGTACGGCGCGGTCTTCGTCGAAGAGGACGAGGATGCCGGACGGGGGGTCCGGCGCAAATACAACGCGTCGAAGGTCCGCCGGTTGGAAACCTGGGAGGGCGAGGGCGGGCCCGCCTACGAGGACGACATCTAGCCCCACCGATAAAAGAACGACGGACCCCGGCTGCTCTGCCACATGGGGTCCGTCGTTGTTTGGGGGCCGCCCGCCCCGCCCCCGGGTCCAATGGAGGGGGAACCTGGGTGACGGTGCGGGCGGTGGCTATTTAGGCGTCGACCATCTGCCGGGCCTTGGACTGGCAGAGGAACCGGGTGTAGGAGGGGACGGTCAGGAAGGCCGGGTAGTGATCCCGCAACGCGCACTCATCGAAGATCTCGCGAGCATCGGCGAACCGGTCACCCTCGAAGCGCTCCATCTTGGCGTACTCTTCCTCCACGATTTCCTCGACGAACTCGGTGGTGATCAGTTCGCCGTCGTCGGTCACCGCGCCTTGGCAGATCCACTGCCAGATCTGCGAACGGGAGATCTCCGCGGTGGAGGCATCCTCCATCATGTTCTTCAGGACGACTGCCCCATTGCCGCGCAGCCACGACTCGATGTACCGCAAGCCGATGACCACGTTCATCCGGACCCCGCCTTCGGTGATCAGGCCAGGGGTGCCGGCGATGTCGAGCAACGCCCGGTCATCGGGGGTGACGTCTTCGCGCAGGCGGTCGATCTGGTTCGGCTTTCCGCCCATGACCTCGTCGAAGATTCCCTGCACCACCGGCACCAGGTCCGGGTGAGCCACCCAGGCACCGTCAAAACCATCCGCGGCTTCGCGGGACTTCTCGACGGCGACGGTCTCGAAGGCGACGGCATTGGCGGCTTCGTCGCGGCGGTTCGGAATGAAGGCGCTCATGGAGCCGATGGCGGTGGCTCCGCGGCGGTGGCAGGCCCGCACCAGCTGCTCGGTAAAGGAGCGCATGAAGGGCGCGGTCATGGTCACCATCGCCCGGTCGGGCAGCACGAACCGCGGCCCGCGGGTGCGGAAGTTCTTGATCACCGAGAAAATGTAATCCCACCGACCGGAGTTCAGGCCGGCTGAATGCTCGCGGAGTTCGTAGAGGATCTCCTCGAGTTCAAAGGCCGCGGTGATGGTCTCGATGAAGACGGTGGCACGGATGGTGCCCCGGGGGATGCCCAGCAGCTCCTGCGCCCTGATGAAGACGTCGTTCCAGAGACGGGCCTCCAGGTGGTTTTCGATCTTGGGCAGGTAGAAGTAGGGGCCACGTCCGCCGGAGATCAGCCGCTGCGCGTTGTGGAAGAAGTACAGGCCGAAGTCGACCAGCGCCCCCGAGGTGGACTTGCCACCGATGGTCAGATGCTTTTCGGGCAGATGCCAGCCGCGCGGCCGGACCATGATGGTCGGCAGTTCGGTCAGCGTCCGACCGGTGACTCGGTATTCCTGGCCCTCTTCGGAAACGAAGTCGATATCGTTCTCGAGCACGGCTCGCAGATTCAGTTGTCCATTGATGACGTTCTGCCAGGTCGGGGTCGTCGAATCCTCAAGGTCGGCCAACCAGACGTTCGCGCCGGAGTTCAGGGCGTTGATCGCCATCCTGCGTTCGGGCGGCCCGGTGATCTCCACCCGGCGGTCCTCCAGCCCGGGGGCGATGGGGGCGACCTTCCAGGAATCATCCTCGCGGAGGTGCCGCGTCTCTTCCAGAAAGCGGGGATCCTGGCCGCCGGCGATCTCGCGGCGACGCGTTTCGCGCAAGGCCAGCAGCTCCTGGCGACGCGGCTCGAATTCGTGGTGCAGCTGCGCCAGGAAGTCCATGGCCTGGGGGGTGAGGATCTGCTCCTGGCCGCGGACCGGCGAAGCATTCGGCGTGGTGCCGTTCAGGGTGATGGGGTCATTCATGGCGGATCTCCTTCGAAAATGGTGGGGGACGACGCCGGTGCCCGGGCGGGCGGGCACCGGCGTCGTGTGTTGCCTAGTGGAACTGTCCGGCTTCGGTGGATCCCACCAGAGCCAGGGTGGATGCTTCGGGGTTCAGGGTGGTAGCGATCTGGTCGAAGTAGCCGGTGCCGACCTCGCGCTGGTGCTTGGTGGCGGTGTAGCCGGCCGCTTCGGAAGCGAATTCACGTTCTTGGAGTTCGACGTAGGCGCTCATGCCGTTCTGGGCGTAGCCGGAGGCCAGATCGAACATCGAGTGGTTCAGGGCGTGGAACCCGGCCAGCGTGATGAACTGGAACGTGAAGCCCATGGCGCCGAGTTCGCGCTGGAACTTGGCGATCGTGGCGTCGTCGAGGTGCTTCTTCCAGTTGAACGACGGGGAGCAGTTATAGGCGAGCATCTGGTCGGGGTGCTCGGCCTTGACCGCTTCGGCGAACTTCTTGGCCATCTCCAGGTCAGGTGTCCCGGTCTCCATCCAGATGAGGTCGGAGTACGGGGCGTAGGCCTTGGCCCGGGCGATGCAGGGTTCGATCCCGTTGCGGACCTTATAGAAGCCTTCGGCGGTGCGCTCGCCGGTGACGAATTCTGCGTCCCGCTCGTCGACATCCGAGGTGATCAGGGTGGCTGCCTCGGCGTCGGTCCTGGCGATGATCACGCTCGGGGTATCCGAAACGTCGGCTGCCAAACGGGCGGCATTGAGGGTGCGGATGTGCTGGCCGGTCGGGATGAGGACCTTGCCACCGAGGTGACCGCACTTCTTTTCCGAGGCGAGCTGGTCTTCCCAGTGCACCCCCGAGGCGCCGGCGGTGATCATCGACTTCATCAGCTCGTAGGCGTTCAACGGGCCACCGAAGCCGGCCTCGGCGTCGGCGACGATCGGAACCAGCCAATCCTCGACGGTCTGGATGTCCTCGGCGAACTCAATCTGGTCGGCCCGCTGCAGGGCGTTATTGATGCGGCGCACTACCTGCGGAACCGAGTTGGCCGGGTAGAGCGACTGGTCGGGGTAGGTCTGGCCGGAGAGGTTGGCGTCGGCGGCGACCTGCCAGCCGGAAAGGTAGATGGCCCGCAGGCCTGCCTTGACCTGCTGAACCGCCTGGTTGCCGGTCAGGGCGCCCAGGGAGTTGGTGTAGGCGCCGGTTTTGGCTTCGGCCGTGAGCTGGTCCCACAGTTTTTCGGAACCGCGGCGAGCCAACGTGTTCTCTTCGACGACGCGTCCCTGCAGGCGGATCACCTCGGCTGCGGTGTATTCGCGGGTGATGCCTTCCCAGCGGGGGTTGGCGCTCCACTCCATCTCCAGGGCCTGTGTGCGCTCTGCGGCGGAATTCTGCTTCTGCGTCATGGCCTTCTCCTTCAATCGTTCCGGGCTGTCCCGGGGATCCGACGACGTGTCCGGCGCCTCTGCCGGTAGTCGATGTTTCCGTGTTTTTCTTCGTAATGACGACTATTCGTGAGATGCAAGAGGTTTTCTAGGGGTTTCTAGTGGAAAGATTTGCGCTTCTTGCGGTATTCTCAAGAAGTGACGACTCCCACATGGAACCGGCCCCCCGGCGGACACACCCCGGATGCTGCCTCGACGGATGACGACGCGGAGATGGATGCCATCGCACTGGGGCGGCGGATACGCCATCTGCGCAAGGGCAAGTCCTTGACCCTTGACGGTTTGGGTGAATTGGTCTCGGTGGCCCCCTCGCAACTGAGTCTGATCGAGAACGGCAAACGCGAACCCAAGGTGGGGCTGCTGCGGCAGCTGGCTGCCGCCCTGGAAACCGGTGTCGATGACCTGCTCGGTTCCGAGCCTCCGAGTCGGCGGGCCGGACTGGAAATCGAGTTGGAAAAAGCGCAACGGGGGCCGCTCTACGGTTCGCTGGGACTGCCGAAGGTGCGCGTGTCCTCGCGGTTGCCGATGGATGTCCTCGAATCCCTGGTCGGTTTGCAGCATGAACTCGAGCGGCGACTTGAGGAGCAGGCGGCGACTCCCGAGGAAGCCCGTCGGGCGAATACCGAGATCCGCACCGAAATGCGCGAATGCAACAACTACTACCCCGAGCTGGAGAAGCAGGCCCAGGGGCTGCTCGACGCCGTCGGGCACACCTCTGGTCCGTTGTCCCACCACGTCGCCGCCGACCTCGCCGAGCATCTGGGATTCGGCCTGCACTTCGTGGGTGATTTGCCGCATTCGACGCGTTCGGTGACGGATCTGAAGAACCGCAGAATTTATCTCGTGCAGGGGACGAAGAGTGACCATGACGCCCGTTCGGTGCTTTTGCAGGCGCTGGGCCACTACGTTTTGGGTCATGAGGCACCACGAAACTACAGCGAGTTCCTCCGCCAGCGGGTCTACACCAACTACTTTGCGGCCGCCTTGCTGATGCCGCAGAAGACCACGGTGGCGTTCCTGGAGGAAGCCAAGAAGTCCAAATCGTTGGCGATCGAGGACCTGCGGGATGCCTACGCGGTTTCCTATGAGTCGGCGGCCCACCGTTTCACGAACCTGGCCACCGAGCACCTGGACATCACCTGCCACTTCCAAAAGGTGCATGAGTCGGGGATCCTGCATAAGGCGTATGAGAACGACGACGTGAACTTCCCTGCCGATCACACCGGTGCCATCGAGGGGCAATCGATCTGCAGGTACTGGACCAGCCGCGAGGTCTTCGACGTGCCGGATAAGTTCAGGGCCTTCGAGCAGTACACCGACACCGTGGCGGGAACCTTCTGGTGCACCGCCCGGACCGAACGTCACTCCTCGGGGATGTACTCGCTGAGCATTGGTGTCCCCTATGAACACGTGAAGTGGTTCCGTGGCCGCGACACCACCGAGCGGTCGAAGTCACGCTGCCCGGATGAGTCCTGCTGCAAGCGGCCGCCCGAAGCCCTGGCCCGCTCTTGGGCCGGGCAGGCCTGGCCCGCGGCCCGGGCCAACTCCCACCTGTTGGCGGCCATGCCCTCGGGGGCCTTTCCCGGGGTCGACGAAACCGAGGTGTACGAGTTCCTGCAGACCCACGGCGGCTAAAGCCCCGACATCACAGGCGAGGGAGCAGGCCCGGTTTCCCGGAGCTGCTCCCTCGCCTGTTTCTTGCGGTTCTTGTTCTAGCGGCCGATGCCTAGGCCTCGGAGACCTTCTGGTCCTCGAAGTCCTTTTCGGTGGCCGGCCGGACCGGGGCCTTGGCGAAGACCGAGGGATCCGTCGGGGTTCCGATCTTGATGTGGTTGAACAAGATGTTCAGCAGAATCGCGGCTACTGCTGCCGAGCTGATGCCCGAGTGGAAGATCGTGCCGACCCAGGTCGGGAACTCGTTCCAGAAGGTCGGGGCGGCGATCGGGATGATGCCGAAGCCGACACCCGTGGCCACGATGATCAGGTTCATGTTGTTCTTGTAATCGACCTTGGCCAACGTGCGGATGCCGCTGGCGGCAACGGTGCCGAAGAGCACGATGCCGGCACCGCCGAGGACCGCGGTGGGTACCGCAGCAACGACGCGTCCCATGATCGGCAACAGGCCCAGGACCACCAGGATCAGGCCGCCGGCGCTGACCACGAAACGGCTCTTGATGCCGGTGATGGCCACCAGTCCGACGTTCTGGGCGAAGGCGCTCTGGGTGAAGGAGTTGAAGATCGGGGAGATGAGGCTGGAGATCATGTCGGCGCGCAGCCCGTTGCCGATGCGCTTGGAATCGACCTCGGTTTCGACGATTTCACCGACGGCCAGGATATCGGCAGTGGTTTCGGTCAGGATGACCAGCGTGACGATCAGCATCGAGATGATGGCCGGCAGTTCGAAGGTCGGCCAGCCGAAGGCGAAGGGGGCCGGGAAGGCGAAGATCGGGCCGTTGCCGATGCCGGAGAAATCGGCCATGCCGGTGAAGACGGCGATCAGTGTGCCGATGACGATGGCCAGCAGGATGGACAGGCGGGAGATCGTCGCATTGCCGAGCTTGCTCAGCAGCAGGACGACCAACAGGGTCACCCCGGCCAGTCCGATATTGGCCATGGAGCCGTAGTTATCGGCCTTGGCGTTGCCGCCCATGGCCCAGTTGGCGGCCACCGGCATCAGCGATAAGCCGATGACGGTGATCACGATGCCGTTGACGACCGGCGGGAAGAACCTGATCACCTTGGAGAACACCGGGGTGATCAGTAGTCCGACGGCTGCGGAGACCATGACCGCACCGAAGACCGCTTGGATGCCGCCACCGCCACCGATGATGGCCGTCATGGTGGCGACACCGGCGAAGGAAACACCCTGGACCAGCGGGAGCTGTGAACCGAAGAACGGAATGCCGATGGTCTGAAGCAAGGTGGCCAGGCCGCCGACGAACAGGCAGGCGGCAATGAGCAGGCCGACGTCCGAGGAGCTCATGCCCGCTGCGGTGCCGACGATCAGTGGCGGGGCGATGATTCCGCCGTACATGGTCAAAACGTGCTGGAAGCCGTAGGCGAAGGTGCTACCGATGGGCAGACGCTCGTCTTCGGGACGTGCAGGCGCGGTACTGCGGCGGGCCGCGGCGCTTGAAGCGTTCTTGTTCATGGAGTTTCCCTTGTGTGCGGATGATCGGAAGCAGGTCCGGGCGACAGCTGTTCCTTGTACTGGGGTCCGGATCCCTGGCTACATCAGCTGGGATTCCGTATAGCGGAAAAAGGATTTCGCTATGCAATATAGTGAACTGGGTCACATGGGCAATGTCAAGGGTTGTGTCGAGACGCTGTCATCCACTGGGGAGGTTCCTGGCGCACCGGGGCGGCCAGACCGGCTCGGGCCGTCACGGTTTAGGGTGCGGTTGCACGGCCGGCTGTGATGTAGTCCCGGTGAACCTCAGAAGGAAGTCAAATAAAGTCCGAAATAAATACGGTGTGACAGCACGATGCCGTGTTTAATTCAATTTTTGGCTTCCCGGCGGCACCTCTGCCGTGGAAACCTCTCGAGGGGTTGAGGTTGTCTGCGGGCTCGGGCAGTCTTGCGGTGCGAGTTTGATCGAGCCAACGGGAGAAACCATGGGCATGCAGCATCCTGAACACGTCGTCGTCGTCGGCGCGGGCATCGTCGGCCTGTCGACCGCCTGGCACCTGCAAGAGCAGGGCGTCCGCGTCACCATTGTCGACAGGACCGGAGTCTCCGCCGGCTCCTCCTGGGGCAATGCCGGCTGGCTGACCCCCGCATTGACCCTGCCATTGAGCGAACCCTCCGTGTTCGCCACCGGGGCCAAGGCCATGCTGGACCCTGCCTCGCCCCTGTACATTCCGCTGACCACCGACCCGTCGCTGATCAAGTTCCTGGCAGGATTCGCCCGACACTGCACCCCCGGCAAATGGCGGGAAGCGATGAAGGTCTTCAGCGAGATCGGCAGCACCGGTCTGGATGCCTTCGCCGAGCTGGCCGAGGGCAGCAACGCAGTCACCGAACCCACCAAACCGGCAGAGCCCTTCCTGGCAGCCTTCGCCAGCGAAAAGGACCGCCAGGGGCTGGTGCACGAATTCGAGGGCATCCGTGAAGCCGGCGGGTCCGTGGACTTCGACCTGATGACCGGTGCCGAGATCCGCGCCCTGGAACCCACCCTGGGTTCCGGGGTCACCGCCGGCGTGAAGATCCACGACCAGCGCTTCATCAACCCGCCGAACTTCATGGAATCGCTCGCCGATTCGGTGCGGAAGCGTGGCGGGGAGATCATTGACGGCTTCACCGTGTCCGATGTCCGTGAATCGTCGAACTCGGTGACGGTGATCGGCTCCAGTGGTAGGAGCTTGACCGCTGATTCGGTGGTTCTGGCGACCGGCGCCTGGCTGAACTCGCTGACCCGAAAATTCGGTGTCCGCCAGGTCGTCCAGGCAGGCCGCGGCTACAGCTTCACCGTCAAGCCCGAGGTCATGCCGACCCACCCCATCTACTTCCCCGCCCAGCGGGTCGCCTGCACGCCTCTGGGGGACCGCTTCCGGGTTGCCGGCATGATGGAATTCCGCGACGCCGATGCGCCGTTGGACGAACGTCGGATCCAGGCGATCATCAAGGCTGCCTCCCCGATGTACACCGGCATCGACTGGGAAGACCGCCAGGAGGAATGGGTGGGGGCCCGCCCCTGCACCGCAGATGGCCTGCCACTGATCGGCGCCACCAAGTCCCCGCGCGTCCACGTCGCCGGCGGCCACGGGATGTGGGGTGTCGCCCTCGGCCCGCTGACCGGCAAGATGCTGGCAGCCGAAATGACCGGTCAGGGCACAGCTCCGCTGATGCGGCACTTCAGCCCGCTGCGCTAACCCGCACTCGGCCGGGCACGAGCCGGCCCCAGCAGTGCACGACGGCGGCACCCGATCCGGGTGCTGCCGTTTCCGTTGCTTCCCACTGCGCATTGCGGTGGACTCGTTTAGGCTGGTGGTTACCTACGAACGTCGGGAGTGATCATGATGGCGAAGAAGCATTTCAAGGACCTCAGTGCAGGACGCAAATTCTGGGTGATGACATTGGGCGCGGTTCAGGTCGCGTTGCAGGGGGCTGCCCTGAAGGATCTTGCTGGTCGACCGGCAACCCAGGTCAACGGCCCCAAGATCGCGTGGTTCTTCGCCAGTTTCTTCAACTTCATTGGCCCACTCAGCTATTTCGCGGTCGGCCGCAAGAAGTAGGTTTCGCCGAAGGCCGGGCTAGGTGCCGACCCGCTCCACCGGAATGATGCGGACCTCGCCCAGAACCCCGTCCTGCGCGACGGCGCTCATATACGTGCAGACCGGTTGGCGCCGCCGATCCGTCGGCGAACCGGGGTTCAGCAAGCGCAGGCCGTTGTCCGCCGTGGTGTCCCAGGGAATGTGGCTGTGCCCGAAGACCAATACATCGGTGTCGGGAAAATCCTGAGCGCACCGCTTCTCCCTGCCGGTGGAGGCGCCGGTTTCGTGAATCATCGAAAAACGCAGTCCCTCGATCTCTATATGGGCGACCTCGGGCAGTCGGGAGCGCAATTCCTCCCCGTCGTTGTTCCCATAGACAGCGACCAGCTTGTGGCAGCGCCGCTCGAGCTCGTTCAATAGCTCCGGCTCAACCCAGTCACCGGCGTGGAAGACCACATCTGCCGCCTCGATTTCCTCCCACAGGCTGGGGTGCAGTCCGCGGGCCCGTTTGGGCAGGTGGGTATCGGCGATCAGGACCAGGCGCGTACTCATAGGGGCATCCTTTCATGAAGCATGCGGTGCTCCGGAGGCTTTGGTGCGGGGCCTATTTGCTCCATTTGGGGGCCGGCGGTTCCCATCGGTCCAGCTGCGCCAGCAGGTCATCGGCGTCGTCACTGACGATCAACGTGTCCCGGTAGGAGGAGGCCAGGAACCCGCGGCTGACCATGGTGTCGACCATGGCCAGCAGGGGATCCCAAAAACCGTCGACATTGAATAGCGCCACCGGTTTGCGGTGGATGCCCAGATGCTGCCAGGTCCAGGCCTCGAAGAACTCCTCCAACGTACCGGCGCCGCCGGGAAGGGCCACGAACCCGTCACCCAGATCTGCCATACGTTGCTTGCGTTCATGCATCGTGGCCACGATTTCCAAAGACGTCAGCCCGGTATGGGCGGTCTCCCCATCTACGAGGGCCTGAGTCATGATCCCGGTGACGGAGCCGCCGGCCGCCATGGCAGCATCGGCGAGGACCCCCATGAGCCCGACCTGCCCTCCGCCGTAGATGATACCCAGACCACATTCGGCCAACCGGGTGCCCAAGACGCTGGCAGCATCGAGGTAGTCGTGGCCATGCCCGGTCTTCGAGCCGGTGAAGACCGTCAGCTGTCGGGCCGCCCGCTCCCCGGTGCCACCCAGTGCCGGAAGCACCTGCTCGGACAGCAGCGGAGCCAGATCCGGCGGCAGGAGGGCGGCGGCCGGGTCCAACCAGCGAAGCTCGGCGATCTCGGAGGCGGGCCGGGCGGAAACCAGGGCAGGGTGCTCGAAGACGTTGGCTTGGACATCATGTCCTGGCTCATTGGCGGCCCGGGTGCGAAAAACCCCGACTTCGCGTAAACGCCCGGGATCCAGGTCCACCCCCAACTCCTCGGAACATTCGCGCAGTGCCGTCTCGGCGGGGTTTTCGCCCGCCTCGGGTTTGCCGCCGGGGAGCATGAACCGTTCGGTGCCTGCTTTGCGGACGGTGAGCACCGACCCGGAGAAGTTCCGCAGGACGACGGCACTGACGTGGATGACGGGGTTTTTGGGTGAATTCACCCCGACCACGCTACTCGGTTTCCCCCGGGGCGGCGGGGTCGTAGGCTGGAAGAAGAGCCCGAAGCGCCTGTGTCGAAACGAGCAGCACCACGGGTCGGGGACGATCTGTCGAGGAGGACACCGTGGGTACCCACGAACACCACCACCAGGACGCCGTCACCCAGGCTGGAATGGGCATGGATGGGATGCAACTTCCCCAGCCGGAGGCCACGGAGCACGAAACGCGTCGCGGCGTCGACGGCACCACCGAGATCGATTCGAGGTCGATTCCTGTTCACGGGGATGAGGAAACCGCTGACGAATTGGCGATGGAGGCCTATGGGGATGAAGACGAGGACGGGAATCCCGATATCCCCAACGCCCCGTTCCCGGGCTGAGCCCCTGAACGGAAACGAACATGGAGACGCCTCCGGACCATGACATCCATGGTCCGGAGGCGTCTCCGCTGCTCGGAGATCCGGGACGGAGCTACCTAGGTGTATTGACCACTGAGGTTGGGTACGCGGGCAGCGGGTGGAAGTCCTCGTAGTGA
>NZ_FUHW01000038.1 GCF_900163545.1 Arthrobacter rhombi | reverse complement strand
ACGGCGGTCGGCCCACCGAGGTGGGCCGACCGCCGTCGGACGTCAGTTGTCTGTGGCCCCGGGACCTAGTCGCCGTCGGGCCTCGGCGGGTTGGCCGGCTGGCCTTCGGCCGCCTGGGCCTTGGTCCGCCACGGGCCGACCTTCTCTCGGAAGGGTGCCTGGTTCCTGCTGCCTTCCAGCAGCTGGCCGGCGTCGGCGATGTCCCCAACCCGGTGGATCCGCAGCGAATTCGTGGAACCTGCCTGCCCGGGAGGTGAGCCGGCTGCGATCACGACCATGTCGTTGACCTCGGCCAGCCCCTCGGCCTGCAGCGACTGGTCGACCTGGGCCGTCATCTTGTCCGTGTGGTCGGCGTAGTCGACGAGGCGTGGCTGCACGCCCCAGACCAGCGTCAGGATGTTGTACGTATGCTTCAACGGGGTAAACCCAAGCACTGGCTTCGAGGGGCGCAGACGCGATAGGCGGCGTGCCGAATCACCTGATTGGGTGAAGGCGACGATGAACTTGGCATCGAGCTGGTCGGCGATTTCCACGGCGGCGCGGGTGATGGCCCCACCCCGGGTGCGTGGCAGGGTGCCGAGCGCCGGGATGCGTTCCAGGCCGTGGTCCTCGGTGGCAGAGATGATCCGGGCCATCGTCTCGATGGTCTCGATCGGGTACTGCCCTACCGAGGTTTCCCCCGAGAGCATGACGGCATCCGCCCCGTCCAGAACAGCGTTGGCACAGTCCGAAGCCTCGGCGCGAGTCGGTGTGGGTGACTCGATCATCGATTCGAGCACCTGGGTAGCAACGATCACCGGCTTGGCCCAGCGGCGGGCCAATTCCACGGCACGCTTCTGTACCAGCGGAACCTGTTCCAGCGGCAGTTCCACCCCCAGGTCGCCACGGGCCACCATGATCGAGTCGAAGGCGTCAATGATCTCTTCGAGGGCATCCACGGCCTGCGGCTTTTCGATCTTGGCGATCACCGGCAGACGGCGGCCTTCCTCGTCCATGATTTCGTGGACGCGTTCGATATCCGAGGCGTTGCGGACGAACGACAAGGCGATCATGTCCACGCCGGCCCGCAGGGCCCAGCGCAGGTCGTCTTCGTCCTTCTCGCTCAAAGCAGGGACGTTGACCGCGACGCCGGGGAGGTTGATGCCCTTGTTATTGGACACCTCTCCCCCGGTGATGACCTCGGTGACGACCTTGCGGTCATCGACCTCGACCGCACGCAGCGCGACCTTCCCGTCATTGACCAACAGGCGGTCCCCGACTTCAACATCCTGGGGCAGGCCCTTGAACGTCGTGGAGCAGATGTCCTTCGTGCCCTCGATGTCATCAATGGTGACGGTGAAACGGTCACCAACTTCCAACATATGCGGGCCATTGGAGAACCGGCCGAGCCGAATCTTCGGGCCCTGGAGGTCAGCGAACACGCCGACCGGGCGACCGAGTTTCTCCGAAGCCTGACGGACATTGGCCAGGTTCTCGGCGTGAGTTGAATACTCGCCGTGGCTCATGTTCAGCCGGGCCACATCCACTCCGGCCTGGATCGCCTGGAGCGTCTTCTCGAAGGTTCCTATGGCCGGCCCGAAAGTGGCCACAATCTTTGCGCGTCTCATACCGAAAGCCTATCCGCCTTAAAGTCGTCCGAAAACGGGGAAGCGGACGAATCCGCGACCCTCACATCATGTCGATGGGTCGATCGCTCGGTGCCACGGGGGCGGGCAACCGCGTCTCACCCATCAGGTACTTGTCCACTGCGGCGGCACAAGAGCGCCCTTCCGCAATGGCCCACACGATCAGCGACTGTCCGCGTCCGGCGTCACCGGCAGCAAACACGCCTGGCGTGTTGGTCATGTAGTAACCGTCTCGGGCGACATTGCCCCGGTCATCAAAATCGATCCCGGCCTGCTCATTCAGACCGGCGGGTTCCGGCCCGGTGAAGCCCAAGGCCAGAATCACGAGGTCGGCGGGAATCACATGTTGTGTTCCGGCCTTTGGCCGTCGGGCGCCGTCGATGTATTCCGTTTCCGAAACCATGACGCCGGTCACACGACCGTCCTCTCCTACGAACTCTACCGTAGATGCCAGATAGGTCCGGTCACCGCCTTCCTCATGTGACGAAGCCACTTCGAAAAGAGTCGGGCTCATCGGCCAGGGCTGGTGGGGCGAGCGTTCCCGCGGAGGCTGACGGCCGATGGCCAACGAGGTGACCGAGACGGCCCCCTGGCGATGCGTGGTGCCGATACAGTCGGATCCAGTATCGCCACCCCCGAGGACCACCACGCGCAGCCCTTCGGCGCTCATCGGCCGTGGCTCCGGGTGCCCGGCCACCCAACGGTTGGAGGGAACCAAGTAGTCCATCGCGAATTCGACCCCGTCCAATTCCCGACCAGGCAGGGGCAGATCTCGCGGTACGGTGGCCCCAGTGGCGACCACGACGGCGTCGTATCGTCGACGTAATTCGTCCCAAGTAATGTCATGTCCCACCTCGATATTGCACCGAAAGCGGGTGCCCTCGGCCCGCATCTGTTCAACGCGTCGTTCCAGCACCCGTTTTTCCATCTTGAAGTCCGGGATCCCGTACCGCAACAAACCACCGATGTCGTCGTCACGTTCATAGACCGCCACCGTATGACCGGCACGGGTCAACTGTTGCGCCACAGCCAGACCGGTGGGCCCGGAGCCGACCACGGCAATCGTCTGGTCGGTATGGCGTTCGGCCATGACCGGGACGATGGACCCATCCTCGAAGGCCTGCTCGGCGATCGATACCTCGATCTCTTTGATGGTCACCGCCGGTTGGTTGATACCCAAAACGCAGGAACTCTCGCACGGTGCCGGGCAGAGCCGCCCGGTGAACTCCGGGAAGTTGTTCGTCTCATGAAGCCGCTCGCTTGCTTCGGCACGACGTCCCTGCCAGGTCAAGTCATTCCATTCCGGGATCAGGTTGCCCAGCGGGCAACCCTGATGGCAAAACGGAATACCGCAATCCATGCAGCGCGAGGCTTGTTCACGCAGCACACCCTCCTCCTGGCGTTCGTGGACCTCCCGATAATCCATGATGCGCACCCGCACGGGGCGGCTCGGCGCGGGAACCCGTTCGGTGACGGTCAGGAATCCGCGGGGATCAGCCATGATTAGCCTCCAAAATTCGGGTCCAGACAGTGACGCCGTCGGGGTCGAGTCCTTCACGTTCGGCCTGGCGCAGGGTGGCCGTGACTGCCGCGTAGTTCCGGGGAACGACGGCGGTGATACGTGCCGCGGTTGCCGGGAAATCGAAGAGCAGCCCTGCGGCGAGCGTGGAGCCGGTTTCCTCGGCATGACGGGTCAATAACGCCTTCACGAGGTCGCGTTCCGCGGTTTCCAGCGGACGCAACACCAATTCCCCCGTCTCGATCGCCTGCCGGTTGAAGACTCCCCGGTCGGCATCGAGGAGATAGGCGATGCCGCCCGACATGCCAGCCCCGAAATTCCTTCCCGTCCGGCCCAGGACCAGGGCGGTGCCACCGGTCATGTATTCGCAGCCGTGGTCCCCGATGCCTTCGGCCACCGCCGTGGCGCCGGAGTTGCGGACCAGGAAGCGTTCGCCGGCCAGCCCGCGCAGGAACATCTCACCACTGGTGGCCCCGTAGCCAACGACATTTCCGGCAATGACGTTCCGTTCGGCCACCAGGGTGCTGCCGCGACCGGGACGGAGAATGATCCGTCCGCCGGAAAGACCCTTGCCGACATAGTCGTTGGCGTCACCCAACAGCCGCAGGGTGATGCCCGCCGGGAGGAAGGCCCCCAGCGACTGTCCGGCAGGCCCCGTCAGGGTCACGTCGATGGTGTCGATGGCCAGTTCTTCGATGCCGAACCGCCGGGTCACCTCGTGGCCAAGCAGGGTGCCCACCGAACGATCGGTGTTCGCCACGTCCAGCGCAATGCGCACCGGCTCCCGGGTCTCGAACGCCTCCGCGCTCAGTTCGATGAGCTGGTTGTCGAAATGTCGCTCGAGCTGGTGGTCCTGGCCGATGAGGTTGCGCACCGGCGAGTCCCCGCCGACCGCATCATCCAGCACGGGACGCAGGTCCAGGCCCTCGGTCTTCCAATGCCGAACCGCCTCGCTGGTGTCCAGCAACCCGGCCTGCCCGATGGCCTCCTCCAGGCTGCGCAATCCGAGTTCGGCCAGCAGTTCGCGGACCTCCTGGGCCAAAAATTCGAAGAAGTTCACCACGAATTCGGGTTTTCCGGTGAAACGCGACCGCAGCAGCGGGTTCTGGGTCGCCACCCCCACGGGGCAGGTATCCAGATGGCAGACCCGCATCATCACACAACCCGAGACCACGAGAGGGGCCGTCGCGAAGCCGAACTCCTCGGCGCCCAGCAGGGCGGCGATGACGACGTCCCGACCTGTTTTGAGCTGACCGTCCACCTGCACCACCACGCGCTCACGCAGCCCGTTCAGTCGCAACGTCTGTTGCGCCTCGGCCAGGCCGAGCTCCCACGGGGCGCCAGCATGTTTGAGGGAGTTCAACGGCGAGGCCCCCGTTCCGCCGTCGTGCCCTGAAATGAGTACGACGTCGGCGCGTGCCTTGGTCACCCCGGCGGCCACGGTGCCAATACCAATGCCCGAGACCAGTTTGACGTGGATCCTGGCCCGAGGATTGGCCCGTTTGGCGTCGTGAATCAGTTGCGCGAGATCTTCGATGGAGTAGATGTCGTGGTGTGGTGGAGGGGATATCAGGCCCACCCCCGGGGTGGAGTGCCGGGTCCGGGCGATCCACGGGTAGACCTTCTGGCTCATCAGCTGCCCGCCCTCACCGGGTTTCGCGCCCTGGGCCATCTTGATCTGGATATCCTCTGCCTGCGTCAGGTACAGGCTGGTTACCCCGAAACGACCCGAGGCGATCTGCTTCACCGCCGAACGCCGTTCGGGATCCAGCAGCCGGTCGATATCTTCGCCCCCCTCACCGGTGTTGGATTTGCCGCCGAGCCGGTTCATCGCGATCGCCAACGTCTCATGGGCTTCCTGTGAGATGGAGCCGTAGCTCATCGCCCCGGTAGCGAAACGCTTGACGATCTCCGACACGGGTTCCACATCGTCGATCGGGACCGGTTGCCGGTCCCCGGTTTTGAACCGCAGCAGGCCGCGTAGGGTCATCAGCTCCCGCGACTGGTCGTCAATGCCCCGGGTATAGGCCTTGAAGATGTCGTAGCGGCGCTCCCGGGTGGAATGTTGCAGCCGGAACACCGTTTCGGGGTTGAACAGGTGGGGCGGACCGCCGCGACGGTATTGGTATTCGCCGCCGGTCTGCAATCGCTTATGGGGTTCCTCGACGCCGTCGGGCAGGTAGGCGAAGGCATGCCGGGACGCCGTTTCGGCGGCGATGACGTCCAGGCCGACACCGCCCAACGGGGAATGCGTGCCAGTGAAGTACTGGTCAATGAACTGCGCGGAGAGCCCGAGCGCATCGAAGGTCTGGGCGCCGCAGTAGGAGGCCACCGTCGAGATCCCCATCTTGGACATGATCTTCAGCACCCCCTTGCCCAGCGCCTTGATCAGGTGGTGGTGGGCGGTCGCAACCGCCACGTCGCCCAAATGTCCGGCGTCGGACATCTCCTCCACGGTCTCCAAGGCCAGATACGGGTTGATCGCCGAGGCCCCGAAACCGATCAGCACGGCCACATGATGGACCTCGCGGACGTCGCCGGCCTCGATCACCAGTGAGGTCTTGGTGCGGTTCGCGCTGCGCAGCAGGTGGTGGTGCACCGCCGAGGTCAGCAGCAGGGAGGGGATCGGAGCCCACTGGGCGTTGGAGTCGCGGTCCGAGAGCACCACGTACTTCACCCCGCGGTTGAGTCCTGCGGACACTTGCTCGCAAATCTCCTGCAACCGGTTTTTCAGTTCGCCCGCTCCCCCGCCGACCCGGTACAGGCCGCGCACCTTCAACGAGGACTTCCCCCCGGTTTCATCGCGGATATTGGCGATCTTGGCCAGCTCGTCGTTGGTGATGACCGGGAAATCCAAGGACACATGGCGGGTTCCCACCTGCGCCGGATCCAGCAAGTTGCCGTCGGGGCCGATCGAGGTGGTCATGCTGGTCACCACTTCTTCCCGGATCGAATCCAACGGCGGGTTGGTGACCTGGGCGAAGGACTGCACAAAATAGTCGAACAGCAGCCTCGGGCGCTCGGAGAGGACGGCGATCGGGGTATCGCTGCCCATCGCGCCCAGCGGTTCGGCGCCGTTGCGGGCCATCGGAGCCAAGAGGATGCGTTTTTCCTCTTCGGTGTAGCCGAAGGTGCGCTGCCGCAATTGGACCGAGGCCGGGTTATGCGAAACGTGTTCGCGGTCGGGCAGATCGTCCAGGGACATCAGGTTCTCCCCCACCCATTCACGCCACGGCTGGGCGGCGGCGACGTCGGCCTTGATTTCCTCGTCTTCGATGATCCGCCCGGCCTCGGTGTCAATCAGGAACATCCGGCCCGGGGCGACGCGCCCCTTGCGCACGATACGATCCTCCGGGATGTCCAGCACACCGACCTCGGAGGCCAACACGACCAAGCCCTCGTCGCTGACCCAGTAGCGGGCCGGGCGCAGGCCATTGCGGTCCAGCACGGCGCCGACCAGGCTTCCATCGGTGAAGGCGACCGCCGCCGGTCCGTCCCACGGTTCCATGAGCATGGAATGATACTGGTAGAAAGCCCGCAGGTCCTCGCCCATCTCGGTGTGGTTTTCCCACGCTTCAGGGATCATCATCATGATGGCGTGGGTGATGGGCCGACCCGAGAGCATCAGGAGTTCGGCCACCTCGTCGAAGGAGGCCGAATCGGAGGCCCCCGGCGTGCAGATCGGGAACAGGTCATCCGGGTCCTCCCCCAACAGGGGTGAGGCGAGCTGGGACTGGCGGGCCCGCATCCAGTTGCGGTTCCCGCGCACCGTGTTGATCTCGCCATTATGGGCGATGGCGCGGAACGGCTGGGCTAGAGGCCAGGACGGGAACGTGTTGGTGGAGAACCGCGAATGGACGATGGCCAGCACGCTGGTATAGCGCGGATCCGATAGATCCGGGTAGAACGGTTCGAGTTGTGCGGTGGTCAGCATCCCCTTGTAGACCAGGGTGCGCGAGGAGAGCGAGGGGAAGTAGACTCCATATTTGTTTTGCGCACGTTTGCGCAGACGGAAGGCGCGGCCATCCAGCCGCAGCGGATCGCAGGCCTCGCCCGGGTCGGCTTCGACGATGAAGAGCTGGACCATTCGGGGCATGCACGAGCGGGCCAGGGCCCCGATCAAGGACATCGCTGTCGGAACCCTGCGCCAGCCCAGGACCTGCAGGTCCTCGCCGACCGCCAGTTCCTCGATCCCGGCCCGGGCCGCGGCTTCGCCGGCGTCGTCATCGGGGAGGAAGGCCATTCCGGCGGCGTAGCGGCCGGGGGCGGGCAGCTCGAAGTCGACGACTTCCCGGAAGAATTCATCGGGCAGCTGGGTGAGAATTCCGGCTCCGTCTCCAGACCCCTCGTCGGCGCCGACGGCGCCGCGGTGTTCGAGGTTACGCAGGGCTCGAAGTGCGTTGTCCACGATCTGATGAGTGGGTTTTCCGTGCAGATTGGCGACCATCGCCAGGCCGCAGGCGTCTTTTTCCTGGTCGGGCTGGTAGAGCCCCTGGGCCCGGGGTAGAACTGAGAAGCGGGTGAAGGGCGAGGACGTGTCCTCGCCCTGGCCCCGGGGGGCATTTTGCTGGTCTCCGGTCAGGTTCATGGTGTTCCTCTCGTGCCGACTCGGCGGGACCCGCCGTCAACACGACAGGCCTTACCGCAGGTACAGGTGTTCGAAGGACGGTGTACCGGGGGTGAGGGGCATCAGGGCCTTCGACCGAGCGTCGCAGAAAACCTGGGGATCCGGTTCGGCGTCGTATCGGTGGCTCACATCGTCGTGAAGTGTGGCCGCGTCGACTCGTGGTGACGGTGAGGCTGCATCCGCATCTTCTCCGCGAACGGGTGCTGGCCCGTCGGAGGAAAACCGTTTTTTTAGAGTAGCAGTAGTTCGGCTGACGGAGCAGGGGCCGACTGATTTTTTTTCGTAGGGCGCGTCCGGTCTCGGGAAGGCCGGGGCGCGGGACGACAGCTGGGCTCCGCCGTCGTCCCGCTCGTCAGGAATCCGCAGGAGCGGTGCGTCCACTCAATTCGGCGGCCAGCGCGGCCACGGCTTTGACCCCACCGTCGCGCAGGGCGGCTACCAGAGCGGTGCCGACGATGACGCCGTCTGCGTAGGCACCTATTTCACGGACATGCTCGGCTTTGGAGACCCCGAGTCCGACGCAAGCCCGTGGCGCTCCCGCCTCGTGCGCGGCATCAACGACGGCCTGGGCGGCGGAGGAGACCGAAGTCCGGGCTCCGGTGACCCCCATGATCGATACGCAGTAGACGAAGCCGCGACTGGCTTCCACCGTGGCGCGCATGCGTTCGGGCGTGGAACTCGGGGCAACGAGGAAGACCCGGTCGAGACCGTATTGATCGGAGGCCTCGAACCATTCGGAGGCTTCGTCGGGCACGAGGTCAGGGGTGATCAGTCCCGCACCACCTGCTTCTGCCAGACGTCGAGAGAACTCGTCAACACCGAGGCGTAGTACCGGGTTCCAATAGGTCATGACCATCACAGCGGCATCGCAACGCTCGGTAATACCGCGGACGATGTCGAAGACCTGGGCGACGCGGAATCCCTGGGCCAGCGATTGCACGGTGGCTGCCTGGATGACCGCCCCGTCCATGACCGGATCAGAGTAGGGGATGCCCACCTCGATGATGTCGGCGCCGTTTTCGGCGACGGCTACCGCTGCGTCGATGGTGGTCTGGATATCGGGGAAGCCGGCGGGCAGGTAGGCAATCAGTGCCGGACGGCCCTGGCTGCGGGCCCGCTCAATGGCTGCTTCTGAAGTCATACGGGTCATTCTGCTGCCCCTTCGTCCGTGTCGATGAGGTGGAACCATTCGGCAGCGGTCCCCACATCCTTATCACCGCGGCCCGAAAGGTTCACGATGATCGTCTTTTCCTGTGGGTCTCCCCCGGCCTCAGCCAGTTTTCGGCCGACGCGCAGAGCCCCGGCCAGAGCATGCGCCGACTCGATGGCCGGGATGATGCCTTCGGTCCGTGAGAGCAAGCTGAAAGCATCCATGGCCTCGGTATCGGTCACCGGTTCGTAGGTGACCCGTCCGATGTCGTGCAGGTAGGAGTGTTCAGGGCCGACGCCCGGGTAGTCGAGCCCCGCTGAGATGGAGTGCGATTCGATGGTTTGCCCATCCTCGTCCTGCATGAGATAGCTCCGTGCCCCGTGCAGCACCCCGGGCCGTCCCAAGGTGATGGTGGCGGCATGGCGGTCGGTGTCGACGCCGTCGCCTCCTGCTTCGAAACCGTAGATGGCCACGGAGGGGTCGTCGAGGAAACCGTGGAAGATCCCGATGGCATTGGAGCCTCCGCCGATGCAGGCGCAGACGGCGTCGGGCAATCGGCCGGTCTGGGCCAGGATCTGTTCGCGGGCCTCCTCGCCAATGACCTCGTGGAAGTAGCGGACCATGGCCGGGAACGGGTGGGCACCGGCAGCGGTCCCCAGCAGGTAGTGGGTGTTGTCGACATTGGCGACCCAATCTCGCAAGGCCTCGTTGATCGCGTCCTTCAAGGTTTGCGATCCGGCGGTGACCGGGATGACCTCGGCACCCAGCAGACGCATTCGGGCCACGTTCAGTGATTGCCGACGCGTGTCTTCGGCTCCCATGTACACCACGCATTCCATGCCCATGAGTGCTGCAGCGGTCGCACTGGCGACTCCGTGCTGTCCGGCTCCCGTTTCGGCGATGATGCGGGACTTTCCCATACGTTTGGCCAACAGCGCCTGGCCGATGACGTTGTTGATCTTATGGCTTCCGGTGTGGTTGAGATCTTCGCGTTTGAGGAAAACCCGGACACCCCCGGCATGCTCGGAAAAACGTTTAGCCTCGGTCAGCAGCGAGGGACGCCCGGAATAGTTGCGGTTGAGTTCTTTGACTTCGTCGATGAAGTCCGGGTCGGCTTTGGCTTTTTCGAACGTGTCATTGAGTTCGTCCAAGGCGGCAATCAGCGACTCAGGCATCCATCGGCCACCGAATTCACCGAAATACGGGCCCGGGGCGTGGCGCAGGCTCCTGCCTTCGGCCAGGAACGCGTCGGCGGGGTGTTCTGCGGAAACCGCGGGATCTTCTGGTATCTGGCTCATGCGGGGCCTTCCTTCGTTCGGGCGTGGTGGAGGGCTGTCAGTAAGGGGTCAGCGTCCACGCGGGGGCTTGGCCGCACTGCCGGCCTCGATGAACGAGCGCAGGGCGGTGAGTGGATCGTTGTCCTTGACGAGTGCTTCGCCGACCAGCACCGCGTCTGCACCCTGAGAGCCGTAGAGTCCGACGTCTTCGCTGCTGCGGATGCCCGACTCGGCGACCATGACCACGGAGTCCGGAATGTTCCCGGACAGCCGGGCGAAAGTCTCCCGGTCCACATCAAGGGTTTTGAGGTTGCGGACGTTAACCCCGATGATCCGGGCGCCGACGCGCAGGGCACGCTCGACTTCCCCGGGGGTATGGGTCTCCACGAGGGCGTTCATCCCCAGATCGTGGGTGAGGTCCAAGAACGAACCCAACTGCTCATCGTCCAAAGCGGCGACAATGAGCAGGACAAGATCGGCTCCGTGAGCACGGGCTTCGTAGATCTGGTAAGGATCAACGGTAAAATCCTTGCGCAGCAGCGGGGTTTCCACTGCTGCACGCACGGCGTCGAAATCTGCCAGAGACCCGCCGAAGCGGCGCTGCTCGGTGAGCACGGAGATCACCGATGCTCCCCCATCGCGGTATTGGCGAGCCAGGACCGCGGGTTCGGGAATATCGGCCAGAGCCCCCTTCGAGGGGCTGCGCCGTTTGACCTCGGAGATCACATGGAGCACCTGATCGCGTTGGGCCTGATCGTTGTGGCCGCCCAGGGCGGCGAAGGCGTCACGGGCTGGTGGGGCCGCCTGCGCCCGAGCCCGGATGGCTGCATCGCCGACCCGCAGCCGACGTTCGTGCAGGTCCTCGCGAACTCCGGAAATGATGTCCTCGAGAACGCTCACGATTAGTGTCCGTCGTTATTCGACCGGTGTCCTCCGACGCCGAAGCCAATCATGCGCATGACGAAGCCGGCGATGAGCCCGAGGATGATGATGACGATGCCGATGTAGACGCCGACTTCGGCGTGCAGGGCGAAGGAGATGCAGCCGACGAGGAAGCCCAGGAAGATGATGCCGACGCCCGTCCAGGCAGCGATGCTGTTTCCGTGTCCGACGGGCTCGGTGAGTACCGGGTCCGGGCCGTGCTCGGTCTGGACGGTCGCGTTGCTTGCCATGATCTGATCTACTCCTCAGTGCCTCAAGTATCCCCGGTCTTATTCGGGGCCAAACTGTGTTCTATTCTGCCATTCTTTTGGTGGCCGTGAGGCCATGTTGCGCCCGAGACAGCCGGGCGTGGCTAACCCGTGGGGTCTTCACCGCGGGACAAGCTGTCCCAACCGTCAATTTCGTCCATCGAATCCTCGCCCTCGGGGGCCGCCGGCGTGACGGCCAGGCCCGCCGACGCTGGCCCCGGTTCCGTCGCCGCTGCGTCGTCAGTGCTCGAGGGGTCCGCCCCCGGGGCCGGGGCGCTCTGGACGGCAGGTGCCGGGGTGTACTTCCGGCTGGCCTTCCAGCGGTGGCCGGCCACGGCCAACCACACGGCAGTGGCCATGATCCAGATGCCGATGACCACTGTCAGCCACGGCCAGAACGTCACGTCATAGTCTCCCTGGACCTTCAGGGTTCCCGCGGCCTCTCCCACCGTCGAAACTGCTGCTGAGACCGGGTCGGACAGCGCGCTGATCGCCGAGGCGGTGATACCCAACCCCGACAGGAGGATCAGCACGGCAATGACCCACCGCGCCAGCCGCCCGGCGATCGCGGCGGCGACCGATCCGGCCAGTACGACGACGGCTAGGGCCGCCACAGCGGTGGCTGCATCGTCACCGGATACGGTGAAGGGTTGCACGTTGATGGCCCCGCTGGAAGGAATGACATGGATCCAGGTCCTGGTGCTCATCGTCAGGGCGGCGATGGCGCCGATCACTCCGGCGGAGACAACCATGCGTTTGGACATCCAGCGCCCCCCGGCCTGTCGTTCAGGGGTCTTGTCGTTGGCGGGGTCGGTGGTCGGACTCATACGTCCTCCTTGGGTGCGGCCGGACGCAGGGTCCGTGCCGCCCAGACGGCCCGCAGCGGTGCTGCGGCCTTGTTGATGCTTTCCAATGATTCGGCGTCGGGGTCGGAATCTGCGACGATCCCGCCACCGGCTTGCACGTAGGCCCTGCCGTCTTTCAACAGGGCCGAGCGGATCGCGATGGCCAGGTCCATGTCTCCGGCAAAATCCAGGTACCCCACCACGCCGCCGTAGACGCCGCGACGGTGCGGCTCAAACTCATCGAGCAGCCGAAGGGCACGAGGCTTCGGGGCCCCCGAAAGGGTTCCTGCCGGGAAAGTTGCTGCCAGCACGTCGTAGGCGGTGGCCTGTGATTCCAAACGTCCGACGACGTTGGAAACCAAGTGCATGATGTGGCTGAAGCGTTCGACCTCCATGAACTGGGTGACCTCGACGCTTCCTGGTTCGCAGACCTTCGAGAGATCATTGCGGCTCAGATCGACCAACATGAGGTGTTCGGCCCGCTCCTTCTCATCGGAGAGCAAGTCCTTCTCATGCAGGGCATCGTCTTCGTAGGTTTCCCCGCGGGGCCGTGAGCCGGCGATGGGGTGGGTGACGACGTGGCGTTCGTTGACGGTGACCAGCGCTTCGGGTGAGGAACCGACGACGGCGTAGGTGGCGCCGTCAGCGTCTTCGAGGTTGTACAGGTACATATACGGGCTCGGGTTGGTCGTGCGCAGAATCCGATAGACATCCAACGGGTCGGCGGTGCATTCGAGTTCGAACCGTCGGGAGACCACGACTTGGAAGACTTCTCCATCGACGATGGCTTCCTTGCCACGCAGGATCGCCTGGCGATAGCCAGCTTCATCCCAGCTTTCCGTGACTGCCGCCATGAGCTCGCTGGTGGGGATCTGCGTCCCGGAGAAGACGGAGGCCGTCCCCGGGGTGGTTTCGGTCAGTGACTTCAGCATGACGTGCAGGCGGGACACGGCGTCGGCATAGGCCTCATCAACCCCCGTGTCGGCGCCATCCTGGTTGAGCGCATTGGCAATCAGCGTGACCGTGGAATCACGGTTATCCAGTACCGCCATGTCCCCCACGAGGTTCATGGCCAACTCGGGCAGACCGAGGTCGTCTCGTGGGGGGTTGGGCAGTTTCTCCCAGTGACGCACACTGTCCCAACCGATGAAGCCGACCATGCCTGAGGTAAATGGGGGCAGACCGTCAAGGGGTTCGGTGCGCAACCGGGCCACCGTATCGCGCAGGACCTCCACCGGTGTGCCCTGGGTCGGTACTCCTGCCGGTGGTGTCCCGATCCAGTGGGCCTTGCCGTCCCGTGTGGTCAGCGTCGCCGAGGATCCGCAGCCGATGAAGGAATAGCGGCTCCAGACGCCACCCGCCGCGGCACTTTCCATCAGGAAGGTTCCCGGGCGGCCTCCCGCGAGTCGTTCGTAGACGGCAATGGGTGTCACGGTGTCGGCCAGAACGCGCAGGTTCACGGGGATGACACTGCGGCTCCGCGCCAGTTCACGGAATTCCTCGAGAGTGGGGGAAACGACCCCGAATTCATGCATGTTGTACTGGTTTTCCTTGCGTTGTTGGAAGCTCTATGCGTCGGCCGGAGCCGGTCCTTCGACGACGGGAAGAGCCCGACCGTCGAAGCAGGTCCGTGTGCCGGTATGGCAGGCGGCCCCCACCTGGTGGACCTGGATCAGTAGCGCATCCCCGTCACAATCCCGTGCGGCCGAACGCACCAGTTGCTGGTGGCCCGAGGTGTCCCCCTTGCGCCAGTAGGTCTGACGTGACCTGGACCAGAAGGTGACCCTGCCGCTGGTGAGAGTCCGTCGCAGGGCCTCATCGTCCATCCACCCGAGCATCAGCACCTCACCGGTGTCATGCTGTTGGATGATGGCGGCCACCAGTCCATCGGCATCGCGTTTAAGTCCCGCAGCGATCTCTGGGTCGAGTGCGGTGTCCGGACGCTGGGGGGCTGGGTTGTGCGGCATCGTCTCTAGTCTACTGGCCTCGGACACGCGCCACGCAGTCGGTGACTCGGGTACCGGGCCGTAGGCCCCAGAACGTGCTAGCTTCAGGGGAATGCGATACGTACACCCGTCACGTGAAGTCCTCGCCGAGGTCCTGCTGGCAGCCGGGCCCGGCGAGCCGACCTTGTGCGCCGGTTGGAAGACCCAGCACTTGGCGGCACATCTGGTCCTCCGCGAGCACAGTCTTTGGGCCGCGGGGATCGCCGTTGGGGCGCTTCGCTCCCCCATGGAACGGCGGTTGCAGCAGGCGGCGCGTCGGGCCGAGGACCCCGGACACTATGCCGAGCTGGTGGACCGCTTTCTTCGAGGGCCTTCTGCCCTGTCACCGTTTTCTCTTCCTGCCGTGGGCCATGCCGCGAATCTCGTCGAATTTTTTGTTCATACCGAAGACGTCCGCAGGGCGGTGGATCGGTGGGCACCGCGCGTCCTGGACACGGACTATGCGGATGTTCTGTGGGCTGCCTTGATCCGTCAAGCTGCAGTTTTCTACCGGGGTACCGACGTGGGCATCATCCTGCGCCGTCCAGAGGGCCAACGCCATGTGGTCCGCAAGGCCTCCACTTCGGTGGCCATCACCGGGGATCCCGGAGAACTGCTGATGCACGCGCTCGGACGGCGCAATCATGCACTGGTGACGTTTGAAGGCTCCCCCGACGCCCTGGCCTTGTTCTCGAGCTCCGAAGGGTAGCTTCTAGGATTCTTCGAGAATCTTCGCCAGAACAGCGGCCTGGCTGTGATCGATATCCTTGGTTGCGGATAACAACGTCAGCCGTTTGCCGCGCACGCAATCCTTGAGTTTCTGCAGCGCAGCCCGACCGGTTTCGGTGTCGAGTTCCGAACGGTATTTTTTGGCGAATTCCTCGAACTTTTCCGGATCGTGGCCATACCATTGACGTAATTCGGTCGACGGAGCCACGTCTTTATTCCAGTCGTCGAGCGCAGCATCGGTCTTCTTGATTCCCCGCGGCCAGATCCTGTCCACGAGGACCCGTGTTCCGTCATTGTGGCTGGGCTCTTCTTGGACTCGCCGGACCCACACATTCAACGACATTGCCCCTCCTCGGATGGCTTTTCTCGGAGCATACCCCGGGTGAAGCCCGGGGCGAATGCCCGTCACCGTAACGCTGATGCTTCGGAGTCCCACCACTGAAGTACCCGGAGGCCCCACAAGGTGAGCCATTTCGACGGTTCACCGGGCGGAACATCGACGTCAAACCACGTCTGCCCCGGCAGCCGCGCCTGCTGCTGCCACGTGCCGTCTGGGGCCCGGGCTGCACGGATCATCCCAATCGCCGCTGACAGTCGGGCATCTGGCGGAGTGCCCTCCAGGAGCGCAGCATCCCGAAAATGTTCCAGTGCGGCGAGGGCACTGTATCGGTGGCGATTCGGGTAGACGAGTTGCCAGGCGAACTCTCCGACGAGTTCTCCGGTCGTCTGCCGGTAGAGCAGTCGTCGTTTCAATAGGTATTCTTCACCGCCGTGGCGGGCAACACGTAGTGAGGTATCGCCGGTGATCTGCTCATAGGAGAGCATGCCGCGAACCGCGTTGAGGGTCGAGTGGAATGACGAACGCTTCGAGTCCCCTTCTTCGGCTTCACAATTCCATCCTCCGTCGGCCAGTCGATGGGCTGGAAACCAGTCGATGAGTCGTGAGACATCCGCGCCGAGCCACGCCCCGGTCGCCAGCGTGAAAGAGTTGATGCAGACATCGACTTCTCCACCCCAATACGGCAGGTCTTCGTACTCCCACGTACTGTTGCTGGCGAGTTTTTCGGCTGTTCCTGCCAGCGCCTCAGCATTAAGACCCCATTCACGCAGGTCCTTCAGGACCCAGGTGGTTGCCGTCCACGGCTGGCCCGGTTGATCGGCTTCAGCGCTACCAAAGAATCCTGCAGGAAAGAAAGCCCCACCGGCCCACTGCCCGTCGACTCCCTGCCGGGAGAGCAGATCGGCGCCGTAGCCAGTCGTCGCAACCTGCGCTCTCGTTGTCTTCCACACCGCAGGCTTCGCCTCGGCAAGATCCCTCTCGACTTGCCAACGCAAGGCAGGATCCGAGTCCAGAAGCCAATCGAGCGTCTCCGGTCTAGTTGCCATTCCTGCAGGCTACCGTCGAGGCCACCGAGGGGGAAGATCATTCGGAGGGCAGCCTGTGCTCCGTGCTGCCGTGACGCCACTGCGGCGGCTCACACGGCAGGAGGTCCAGCGCGGCCGGCCGGTCCTTGGAGATTCCACATCCAGGGGGAAGCGTGGTGGAGGACTTCTCGGAGCCTCTGCCTGAGCGCCGTGTGGTATTGGACACGAAGCGTGTGGCCTTCGTAGGTCATCTGTTCGCCCACCAGCAGGGCAACCACGCGCAGGGTCCGGATCGAGTTTGAGACGAAGGCGGGTACGGGGCCCGGTTCTCCCCGCAGGAATGCCTTTTCGACGGGTTCCACCCATTCGAGGGCGTCGGCTGGGTTCAGGTGCCGATTAGCCAGCGTGATGGCGATGGAAAATCCCAGCCGGTCATCTTCCTGATCACGCCAGATCCCCGGCCCCTGATGCAGCATCCTGCGGACCGCAAGGTCAAGGACGGGTCGTGGCGATTCCGTGGCCTTCCAACCGATGGCGCCGAGAACGTCGGCTCCGTGTGCCACGGCGTGGAGCCATCCACGGGTCATATCGTAGCCGGTGATGTCTGCTTCGCTGGCATACCAGCTCGCGAAGTGCGGGAACCAACCTGGTGAACAGACATCGCGGAGAATCAGCGGGACGAGTGCCAGCGCCGCGAAACTTCTGGCTTCCACGCGGTCGTGGGACAGCCTTTCCACCAACGTCGCCCCCAGGAAAGCCAACTGTGCTTCGGAAACGTGACCTCTATCCACCAGCTCGCAGAGCCTGCCCAGCGATTCGCCGTCCCTCACGGTTGGATCGGGTGAGCTCAGATCTTCGAGCAGCTCGATGATCTCCACATCTGAAACATTCTCTCTCGACGGTGGCATTCCCTGAAACTAGCACGGAGCCGAGGGGCGGCCACTTACATCGCCCCGGACCCCAACGCCTGTCTGGCGTTCACAGGTCCCGAGCTGCGGGAACGGTGGTTGGCCATCGTGCGTGCGGATGGACCGAAAGGTACAACGAATCGTTGCCCCGATACAGCAGTCGGGTGGCTTAGAGCGCGCGCGTCCGGTAGTGGTAGGTGGATGCGGTGCTGAAGCCCAAGGCGTTGTAGAGCACGATCGCCCCCACATTGGACTCCCGAACCTGTAACCAGACGCCCGCCAATTCGCGGCGGTGGGCCTCGTGCAAGACCGCTTCCATCACCAGACGTGAGTAGCCCTGACGGCGGGCCTCAGGACGGGTGGTCACGCAGTAGATGCCCGCGTACTCCTCCACCGTGGCCAGACGCGCGATCGACTCGATCCGCCCATCCACCCGCAACGAGACATAGCTGGCCGGTGTGCCCGTCAGGATGCGCCGCGAAACGTCCCGATCATCCTCTGCAGCAGGTCCATCCTGATACCAAAACAGTTCGAGCCAGTCCTGCGGGGGCTCATCGGTAAATTCGATGCGGGTGTCGGGGACGATCTCGGCGAAGCGGTCCAGTTCCCAGCCGTCCATCACCTGAACCAGGGTGGGTGTTCCGACGGTGTAACCGCGGGCCGCCAAATAGGCGTCGAGGTCAGCGGGTTGTGCCGCCGGGGAAATCTGGAAGGTCGAGTTCAGCCAACGCGCGGCACTGCGCGTTTCGACTTCCTCGAGCGCGGCGTCGAGATCATTGGGTGCGCCAACCGGGAGCACGGAGTTGGCGCGCTGGCTGATTCCGGCCGAGAAACGTAAGGTCCACCCTCCGACGGCACTCTTTTCAAGAGCAGGCCACGCGGCATCCATCAGCCGGTCTAGCTCTTCTGGTTCAGCGAACAGGATAACCTGCCTCCTTAATGGCGTGTTTGACCCGGGCAATCATGTCGACCGGACCGAAGTGAAAGATCGAAGCCGCCAGAACCGCGTCGGCTCCAGCAGCGACTGCCGCCGGGAAGTCCCCGGGCGAGCCGGCACCGCCGGAAGCGATGATCGGCACGTTCACGGCAGCACGGACGGCAGAAATCATTTCCAGATCGAAGCCGTTCTTGGTCCCGTCCGCGTCGATCGAGTTCAGCAGGATCTCCCCGACCCCGCCGTCGGCGGCCTCACGGGCCCAGACCACGGCATCGATCCCGGTCCCGGTGCGTCCACCATGAGTGGTGACTTCGAATCCCGAGGGGAGGGAGGGGTCGCTGCTGCGTTTGGCGTCCACCGATAAGACCAGCACCTGGGAACCGAAGCGTTGGGTGATCTCCCGGATCACCTCGGGGCGCTTCACGGCAGCCGTGTTGATCGAGGCCTTATCGGCTCCGGCCCGCAGCAGGCGGTCGACATCCTCGACCGAGCGCACCCCACCGCCAACGGTCAAGGGGATGAAGACTTCTTCGGCCGTGGTGCGGACGACGTCGAACGTCGTTTCCCGGTCCCCGGAGGTGGCGGTCACGTCCAAGAACGTTAGTTCGTCGGCTCCTGCCGCGTTATAACGTTTGGCTAGTTCCACGGGGTCGCCGGCATCGCGCAGGCCTTCAAAGTTCACTCCCTTAACAACGCGTCCCGCATCGACGTCAAGACAGGGAATGACACGGATGGCTACAGTCACGGGTTGGGTCCCCTAAATACGAATGGCGTGGATGTTGGTCACGAGGATGGCGCGGGCGCCCAGCTCATAGAGTTCGTCCATGATCTTATTGGCTTGGGCCTGCTTCACCATCGAACGCACGGCCACCCAGTCGCCGTCGTGCAATGGTGAGACCGTGGGCGATTCCAATCCCGGGGTCAGTGCGCAGGCCTGGGCCACGAGATCCTTGCGGATGTCGTAGTCCAGCATCGCGTAGCGACGGGCCACCAGGACGCCTTGGAGGCGACGGGTGAGGATTTCCAGTCCATGCGGGTGTTCACCGGTACGCCCAATGAGCACGGCTTCGGATTCCAGGATGGCTTCGCCAAAGGTTTCCATCCCGGCCGCGCGCAGGGTGCTGCCCGTCTCGACAACGTCGGCGATCGCGTCGGCCACACCCAGACGAACCGAGGATTCAACGGCGCCATCCAGGCGGACCACCGCCGCGTTGATCCCCTGCTCTTCGAGGTAGCTCTTGAGCAGGACGTCGTAACTGGTCGCTACCCGCTTGCCTTCGAGCTGTTCAACGCCGGAGAAATCTCCCACGGGTCCGGCGAAGCGGAAGGTCGAGGCGCCCAGTCCCAGTGGCAGGAGCTCTTCGGCATCGCCGTTGACTCCGGCGTCGATGAACAGATCACGTCCGGTGATCCCCACGTCGAGGATGCCCCGTCCGACGTAGACGGCAATGTCGCGTGGTCGGAGGTAGAAGAACTCGATGTCGTTATCCGGGTCGACCATCACCAGTTCGCGGTTGTCGCGCCGCTGGCGGTACCCGGATTCGTTGAGCATGGCGGTGGCGGCCTCCGAGAGGGCGCCCTTATTTGGTACGGCTACTCGCAACATGGCGGTGCTCTTTTCTGTGCTGCTGTTCGGTGGTCTGCGCTCTCCTGGCCGCCGACCCCACCCTGGGCGGGGTTGGGCGGCTAGAGATGCTTATAGACGTCTTCCAGCGACAGTCCCTTGGCCAGCATCATGACCTGCAGGTGGTACAGCAGCTGCGAGATTTCTTCGGCTGCTTCCTCGTCGGTCTCGTATTCGGCGGCCATCCAGACTTCGGCTGCTTCTTCCACGATCTTCTTACCAATGCCGTGGACACCCGAATCTAGCTCCGCGATGGTGCGGGAACCCGCGGGACGGGTTTGTGCCTTTTCGGCCAGTTCGGCAAAGAGGGTGTCAAAGGTTTTCACCCTTCAAGCCTAGCCGTTGGCCACGCGCCGCCCCGACTCCGAGGTTTCAATGTGACGAAACCGACGATTCGGAGCGGCTGCGTGGACCGCTACGTTCCGGAGAGGGCCACGGCCGTCAGCAGCGCTGCCGACATGGCTTCGTGCCCTTTATCTTCCACCGACCCGGCCAGCCCGGCCCGGTCGAGGGCCTGCTGTTCGGTGTCACAGGTCAGCACGCCGAAGCCCACCGGAACCCCGGTATTGATCGAGACATTGGTCAGACCGGCCGTCGCCCCCTGACAGACGAAGTCAAAATGCGGTGTTCCACCGCGAATGACGACGCCCAGGGCGACAACGACGTCATAGTCCGGAGCGAGGCGGGCCGCGGCGACGGGCAGTTCGAAGGTGCCGGGAACCCTCACGAGTCGAGGGGCGGCAATGCCGGCCTCGGTCGCGGCGCGCAAGGCACCGTCAACCAGTCCGTCCATCACCTGCTGGTGCCAGCTGGCGGCAATGACGACAGCACGTAGTCCTGCTGTTCCTGCTGCCTTGAGTTCCTCGGTTCCGGTCTCGGGTGCTCCGTGTCCGCTCATCAGTGGTGCTCCTTGGTCGTGGGTGTGTTCGGTGCCGCAGGATCCGTCGAGGCGAAGGCCTCGGCCAAGATGCGGTGGGACATGCGTTCGCGTTTGGTCTGGAGGTACCGCGTGTTTTCGGGGCGAGCGACGATCGTGCTGGGGATCAACTCGGCGACGTCAACACCTGAATCGCGCAGCCATTGGGCTTTGAGGGGGTTGTTCGTGATCAGCCTGACCCGCTCCACGCCCATACTATGCAGGATCGCGGCGGCCGCATCGTAACGGCGGGCGTCCACGGGCAGCCCCAGCTGCTCGTTGGCTTGAACGGTATCCGCCCCTCCGTCCTGCAGCGAGTAGGCGCGGATCTTATTGGCCAGACCGATCCCGCGGCCCTCATGACCGCGTAGATAGACAATGGTTCCGCCGTCAACGGCGATGGCTGCCAAGGCGGCGTCGAGCTGCTCACCGCAATCACAGCGATAGGAGCCGAAAACATCACCGGTCAGGCACTCCGAATGTAGCCGCACCAGCGGGATATCGGTGCTGGCATGCTGTGGGGTCGGTGCCGTCAACGTCAGATGTTCCAGCCCCGTCTGTCGTTCGGTCCAGGCCTGGGCGGCGAAGGTTCCGTGCTCGGTGGGAACGGCAACAACCGGTCCCCCGAGCACCGCGGAAGGGGTGGACGGTTCCGGTTCGGCGTCCTGCTGTTCTGAGAGACGGGCGGCAAGATCCTCGATACTAATCAGCGGGATCGAGAATTCATCGGCAAAGACACGGAGGGCCGGTAGACGCATCATCGAACCGTCGTCGTGGATCAGCTCAG
Organism: Arthrobacter rhombi; assembly: GCF_900163545.1. GTDB lineage: Bacteria > Actinomycetota > Actinomycetes > Actinomycetales > Micrococcaceae > Arthrobacter_H > Arthrobacter_H rhombi_A. The sequence goes on along the minus strand of NZ_FUHW01000038.1, from coordinate 382,966 downwards.
CGATCACGCCTACCGGCTGCACCCCTGCCAATCGGCACAGGTCAACGCTGGCTTCGGTGTGTCCACGTCGTTTCAGGACACCGCCGTCGACGGCCCGTAGCGGGAACATATGTCCGGGACGGTTGATCATTGACCCGTCACTGGCAGGATCGGCCAGCAGACGGGCGGTCAAGGCACGATCCGCACCGCTAATACCGGTGGTGATTCCCGCAGCAGCGTCACAGGAGACCGTGTAGGCGGTGCCTTTGGCATCCTGGTTGTCCTCCACCATCGGCGGCAACCCCAACTGGTCGGCCCGGCCCCCGGTCAGCGGGACACAGAGCACACCCGAAGAGTACCTGATGGTCCAGCCCAGGAGTTCGGGGGTGGCGAACTCCGCGGCGAAGATGATGTCGCCTTCGTTTTCGCGGTCCTCGTCATCGACCACGACGACGGGGCGCCCGGCAGCCATGGCCGCAACGGCGGCATCCACCGGGTCGAGCAGGGACTCCCCTGCCTCCCGGGGGCTCACCGTCGGCCTCCGTCGGAGAACGCGGCAAGCCGCTCGGCATATTTGGCCATCACGTCGACCTCCAGATTCACTGCGTCACCGGGTTGTCGCTGTCCCAGGACGGTTTCTCTCAGCGTGGTCGGGATGACCCCGACCTCGAAGTATTGTTCGTCTTCCGCGGCATCGGAAACGGTGGTCACGGTCAATGACACCCCGTCCACGGCAATCGACCCTTTACGGGCCACATAGCGGGCCAGCTCACGCTCCAACCCGAATCGTAGGCGCACCCAATTGCCTTCATCCTCGCGTTCCAGGACGGTTCCGGTGCCATCGACGTGGCCTTGGACCACATGCCCATCGAGACGACCGCCGGCGGGAACGCAGCGTTCCAGATTGACCTTCTGCCCGACGGCCAGCCCACCGGTGGTGGTCAGCCGGAGGGATTCGCCCATCACATCCAGGTCCACCTCGTCGCCGTTGATGGCCGTGGCCGTCAGGCAGACGCCGTTCACGGCCAGCGACCCGCCGATGCCCAGATCGGCGGCATGTCCTGGGGCGCTGATGCGCAGGATCGCTGCGTCCTGTCCCGAGACCTCGGACATTTCTTCAACATGACCTAATCCGGTAATGATTCCCGTGAACATCAGCGGGTCCCTTCGTGTTCGGAGGCCCGGTAGGCGGGCCCTGGTTGTGGTTCGAGATGGAGGACGATGTCGGAGCCCAGCAATTGGTGTGCTGGACCTCCGGCTTCATCAAATCGCCAGTGTCCGGCGTCGGACAGGGTTCCGATCCCCAGTTCGCCCACGGCGTGCCGTCCGGCCCCCAAAATGATCGGCGCCTGGTACAACCAGATCTCGTCGACCAGGTCGGCGGCGAGGAAGGCCGTGGCGATGGAGGCACCGCCCTCGATCATGGCGTGGTCGATGCCCCGTGCCGCCAGCGTCTCCAGGACGGCCGCCGGATCGTGGGTGTGGATCTGTAGATAGTTGTCATCGGCGGCGACCGCCGCACCGGGGGGCAGGTCGCGGTGGCCCATGATGACGCGCAATGGTTGGTGGGCGGGCCTCTGGCCGGCTGGATTCCTGGCGGTGAGCCGAGGATCATCGGCGATGATCGTCCCCGTCCCGGCGATAATAGCTTCGCAACGCGCCCTGATCAGGTGGGAGTGCTCACGAGCGCCGGTACCGGTGATCCACTGGCTGGTTCCGTCGGCGGCGGCGATCCTGCCGTCGAGGCTTTGCGCCAGATGCAGACTGGTGAAGGGCCGATCCGCTGCCCGGGCGCTAAACCAGCGATGGTTCAATCTGCGGGCCTTCTGACCCAATAATCCGGAAGCGACATCGACACCGGCGGCGACTAGGATCCCTGCCCCGCCGCCTGCTCGTGCCGTACCGTCGCTGGCCGCGTACACGACCCGACCGATTCCGCTGCGAGTAATGGCCTCGGCACAAGATCCGGTCCGACCCCGATGGGAACACGGTTCCAAGGTCGCCAGCATCGTCAGGCGCGCGGCGTGCTCCGAATCAACGGGGCCGAGGTCGCTCAGTGCCGCGGCTTCGGCATGGGCGGTACCTGCGCCACGATGCCAGCCGCTGGCCACGAGGCGCCCGGATTCGTCCAGGATGACCGCACCGACCAGGGGATTCGCGCCGCGGACCCCCTGGGCGGCCAGGTCGAGGGCTCGTTCCATGCCCTCATGTTCCACCGGGTGGTTCAGGACTGGCTGAGTCTGCCCGCTCATGCCGAGGTCCTGGTGATGGGATCGGGCATGGCTGTCTCCACGAGTGCTTGTTCCCGGTTCCTGGCCCGCCACCAGATGAAGAAGCCGGCCAGGGTGAAGCCACCATAGAAGAGGTACATGAACGCACTGGCGTAGTATCCGGCGCTGAAGAGCAAGGGGACCCCGACCACGTCGACGATGACCCAGAGAAGCCAGAACTCGACCCATCCCTTGGCCATGCCCCAGGTGGCCAGAAGTGACCCGACGAAGGTCCAGGCATCGGCCCAGACCGGTTCGTAGGAACCCAGAATGCGGAACAGTGGGGTCAACGCGATCGTTCCCACGATCATGATCACCCCGAGTGTCCAGCGTTCGCGACCGGTGGCCCAGCGAGGAGAGACTGCGGTGCCCGTTCCATCACCGCTGGCTTGTTTCCAGCGGCGGTAGCCGTAGACCGAGACGGCGATGAACATGATCTGACGGCCTGCCTGGCCCAGGAGGTTGGCGGCGTGGCCGGTGTCGAAGACGCTGCCGACGAAGACCGTGAGCAGCAACAGGTTGCCCACGATGCCGACCGGCCAGGCCCAGACTTTGCGGCGCATGCCGCCGACGGCGCTGGCCAGACCGAAGATGTTGCCGACGACTTCCCTCACCAGAAGCGAGCTGTTGCCGACAGGAATATTGGCGTTGAAAATATCAATGAGCCACCGCAGGGATTCCATCATTCCTCCTTATGAGCCGCGGCGGCTCCGGGGGAACGACAGTTGAGGCATCGGCGGACGGCGCGTCGAGGACGCCACCGGTCACCAGACCAGCCCTGTACGTGCTTCTCCCATCCAGACTTTAACTGTCGGTACTGGAATTCCACCAGTTCAACCTCGGCGCCGTGAGGCACCTCGGGTCGCGGACTATAACCGCCGGTTCGGACTTACACCGACCCCGGAGCACGTGTGTTTAATTATGTTCCTAAACTATAGCCCCGACCCGGTGTGTTCGACGACATGTCGCAATACGTCGATGGCCTCGGCGGGTTCCTCGGTGCCGTAGACGCTCGAACCGGCCACGAAGACATCGGCTCCGGCTTCCGCGGCACGCAGGATGGTGTCGCGGGTGATCCCCCCATCGACCTGCAGCATCAACGGTAATCCGGCCCCCTCGATGGCGGCCCGCGCCCTACGGATCTTGGGCAGGATGATGTCCAGGAAGGATTGACCACCGAAGCCGGGTTCGACGGTCATCAGCAGTAACATATCCAGTTCCTCGAACATGTCCAGATACGGTTCCACCGCGGTGGCCGGGCGCAAGGCCATCGCGGCCTTCGATCCCCGGGCCCGCAGTTCCCTGGCCAGCCGGACCGGTGCCGCCGAGGCCTCGGCGTGGAAGGTCACCGACTCCACCCCGAGATCTGCGTAATCGGGAGCCCACCGGTCAGCGTTTTCGATCATCAGGTGCACGTCCACCGGGAGGCTGCTGACTTCTGCAATGCGTTTGACCACCGGCAGGCCGAGTGTCAGGTTCGGGACGAAGTGGTTGTCCATGACATCGACATGCACGGCATCGGCGGTTTCGATGCGGTGCAGTTCGGCTTCGAGGTTGGCGAAGTCGGCGGAGAGGATGCTGGGATGGATCCGGCAATGAGACATGGGTCAGCCTTTCGTCTGCTCGATCGGTTCGGCCTGCTCGGCGTCGGCGTCGAGGGTGATCAGTGCCAGGAACATGGCGTCGGTGGAGTGTAGATGCGGCCAGAGCTGCACGGTGTTTCCGCCCGAAGCGTGGTCGGTACCTTCGATGCCGCCCTCGAGCGAGACGGTGTTGACCGCGGCCGCGGTATCGAGGAGCCGTGCGTGCGGTGTGCGGCGTAGGGCGTCGTCGAGCACTGCCAGCGATTCGGCGGGATGGGGTGAGCAGGTCGCATAGGCCAGGACTCCGCCGGGGCGCAAGGCCTTGAGTGCCGCGTCGATCAGCTCATCCTGCAAGGTGGTCAGCTCGGCCACGTCGGCAGGGGTTTTACGCCAGCGGGCTTCGGGGCGGCGCCGTAATGCTCCCAGCCCGCTGCACGGTGCATCAACGATGATCCGGTCGAAACGCTGATCTGCGGGGATCCCCAGATAGCGCCGTCCATCACCGACCACGACGTTCCAGGCGTCCCGATCCACCGGACGCAGCGCCTTGCGCACCAACTCGGCACGGTGTTCGGCAGGTTCATTAGCGGTCAATTCGGCGCCGCGCTGCGCGGCCAGGCTGGCCAGGAGGGCTGCTTTCCCGCCCGGGCCGGCACAAAGATCCAGCCAGTCGGTATCGCGTCCTTCGATTTCCACGGTGGCCAGGGCGCGGGCCAATAATTGTGAACCAGCATCTTGGACCCGCGTGGTTCCCTTGTGGATGGAGGAGAGCTTGGAGAGGTCTCCCCCACTGTAGTACGCCGAATCGGGGGACAATTCTCCCGGCGTCGCACCATGTTCCAGGGCTTCATCGAGGGATCCGATCCCCGGAAGGGCAACGAGGTTGACGACCGGCGCCAGGTTATCTGCCGCGAGCAGCTCGGTGATTTCGGCGGCATCCCGCCCGTGGGCAACCAGTCCCTGGCGCAGAGCCCTGACGACCCATTCGGGGTGGCTGTATTCCAGGCCCAGCCGGGAGACCTCGTTTTCGACACCGTCCAGGACCAGCGCCGTCCAGGCTTCGGCGTCGTTCCGTGAGACCTTCCGCAAGACGGCATTGACGAGTCCGGAGGGGCCGGCGCCGATGACGGCACGGGCCAGGCCAACGGTTTCATCCAGTGCCGCATGGTGGGGTACACGCATGGCCAGTAGCTGGTGGGCGCCCAATCGGAGGGCATCCAAAATGGCCGGATCTAGTTTTCCCAGTGGACGGTCCACACAGCGGGAGAGGACGGCATCGTAGAATCCCCGTCCGCGGAGGGCGCCGTAGGCCAGTTCGGTGGCGAATCCTGCGTCACGACCGCTGAGCCCGTGTTCACGGAGACGTCCGGGCAGGACGAGGTTGGCGTAGGCGTCCTGCTCGGCGACGGCACGCAGGACCTCGTAGGCGACCAGCCGGGCAGGGTCGGCGATACGGCGGCGTTGGGAGGGGGCAGAGGCGCTGAAGTTCCGTTGCCCCGAACCGCCGCGGTTGCGTTGGCGTCCGGCGTCGTTGCGGCGTTCACCGCGTGAGTCGTTGCTCATGAAAAGGAGACCTGCTTCCCTGTTGCGCCTTGTTCGTCGATATCCAGCCCGCGGGCCCAGTCGGAGGCCTTCATCATCTTCTTGCCGGCTGGCTGGACTTCATGCAGTTCCAGGGCATGTGAGCCGGTTCCCACCAGAACGCGGGGTGCGCGGCCAGGGAGGACGCGCAGCACTGCTGGTTCCAGCTCCGTCACCGACGGTTCCAGGGCGACGGCACCGAGTTTGAAACGCTTGCCGTCCAACACGGTCCAGGGCCCGGGTTCGGGGGTGGTGCCGTTGATGCGCCGCCGGATCGCCAGGGCCGGTTCCGTCCAGTCGATATGGCCGTCCTCGATCCCGAGTTTGGGGGCCAGGGTCACCGGTCCGCTCTGGGGTATCGGCGATAAGCGGCCGGCGTCGATGCCGTGCAGGGTTTGCGACAGCAGGACGGCACCACTTTCGGAGAGCCTGCCCAGGAGGGCTCCCGCGGTATCGTCCGGGGCGATGTCCTCAGTCAGTGTCCCGTACACCGGGCCGGTGTCGAGGCCTTCCTCGAGCCGGAAGGTCACCGCACCGGTGACGTCGTCACCGTGAATGATCGAGTGCTGGACTGGTGCAGCCCCACGCCAGGCCGGCAGCAGTGAAAAGTGCAGGTTGACCCAGCCGTGCCGGGGTACTTCGAGAGCTTCTGGTGGCACCAGGCCCCCGTAGGCGACGATGGCCGCGATGTCGGCTTCGGTCGCGGAAAGAGCTGACACGACGTCGTCGTCGATCTGATTGGCCTTGATCACCGGCACACCCAATTCGACGGCACGTGCGGCGACGGGCGAGGGCGTGAGGACGCGTTTTCGTCCGAGCGGGGCATCTTCTCGAGTGAGCACGGCTACCACGTCCAAACCATCGGAGAACAGTCGGTCCAGGCAGGGCACAGCGATCTGCGGCGTGCCGGCGAAGATGACTCTCATCGGGCTGCTCCGAACGTTCCGCCGCCGAAGCTTGAGCCCACCTCAGTGGCGCGGCTTCCGCGGACTCCGGCAGCGACGTCTTCGTAGCCGGCGTCCCGGATCCGGGCGAGGGCATCCTTTTTGTCGGCTCCGCGCAGCCGGTCGACGTAGAGGCGGCCGTTGAGGTGGTCGGTTTCGTGTTGCAGGCAGCGGGCAAGGACACCCTCGCCCTCGACGACGAGTGGTGCCCCGGTCATATCGCTTCCGCTCACGCGGGCCCAGCTGGGCCGGGGCAGTCGGTATCCCAGTCCGGGGACCGACAGGCAGCCCTCGGTGGCTTCGGCTTCTTCGACGCCACCGATTTCCAGGACCGGGTTGACGACATGGCCAACTTGGTCGTCGACACGGTAGGTGAAGACCCGCAATCCGACGCCGATTTGGGGTGCTGCAAGCCCGACACCGGAGACCGCGTCCATGGTTTCGGTCATATCTTGTACCAGTCGGGCCAGCTCGGGGCCGAACTCGGATACCTCGTCCGCGGGGGTTCGCAGGACGGGATCCCCCACGATGCGGATTTCCAGAATCGTCATGACTGCATGCTCCTGACGCCGAGTGCCCGGCAATGTGCTGTGGAAAGTCGTCCGGTCGGCCCGGTGGGCGGCGGTGCCGGTACGCATGGACCAGTCTACTGGGCCGGGGGCGGGCCCACGGCCCGCAAGGCGGTTCCAGCTTCGGAGACCTTGACACCGGATTCCCAGACTCTCCGTAGTGCGAAGAACCGACTCCAATACGCCGGCAGGACTTCGGGAGGGGCCATGAGTGTGCGCACTTCGGTCTCTCCCACGGCAACCCCGAACAGCATCGGGTCCTCCCCATACGGCCAGGGTTCCCACGTTCCGGCAGCCGCGTCGACGACAACCTCCTCGGCCTTATAGCCGGCGGCCAATTGCATGACGACCTTGGGATCCAACGCTTTGACGCGCCCGTCCCGGTCGGTGCCCTTGGTCTTATAGTCAATCAAGCACAGTCGTCCACCGATCCGCGCCACCAGGTCCAGCGTTCCCGCATAGCCCACAGTATGGTTCCAGACGGTGACCTCGGCAGCGATCGGCTCGACACGGTATTCGTCCCACCAGTCATCAAAGCGGGAAGCGAATCCCCCTTCTCCCTTTTCCAGAAGAACCTCCCGCGCTTCGGCGGCGACGTGCGGGCGGCCCAGCGCCCGCAGAGCCACCTGCTCGCAATAGTTGTGGACGCGATCTCCGCGGGCGGCGGCCTCATTGCGGTAGGTCTCTGCGGCATTGGAGGCGTCCCGCGCGACGGTGCGCAACTTGGCTTTATTGCCCACGGCTGCGCTCAACCGATCGTCTTGGGTGACCGCCGTGGCGGCCATATGCCCGATCCAGCCGTCCAGGGACATGGAGGCCTGGCCGATCACCGTGGTGATGGAGGGGACCTCCGGCAGCCCGTTGATCTTGCGGGAGTACATGCGGCCATACGTGGTCTGGTGGGCCAGGGCAGGTGAAGTCATGACCACGATTCTGGCATGCCAACCCGACGTATTGGGTGTCGCGCTGACGCTCCGAGGCCAGTAGGTTCACCGCGATTCCGCAGTTCGACTCCCGGGTGACGGAGACGATTTGGAACTTCGGTGAATCGTCGTATAGAGTTTTTACTCGTTGGAACGCACCGCTTCGGAAAGCTCAAAGCGACCGAAACGGAGCAGTTCTCTGACATGCGGACATAGCTCAGTTGGCTAGAGCGCCACCTTGCCAAGGTGGAGGTCGCGAGTTCGAATCTCGTTGTCCGCTCGCAAGTCACTGTAAGGATCGATTCGTCGATCTAGCCGGGGCTGGGAAACCAGTTCAGGACACGGTGGGGTGGCCGAGTGGCTAGGCAGCGGCCTGCAAAGCCGTATACGCGGGTTCGAATCCCGTCCCCACCTCGCATACGGTAATGTTGCACCCTGAAGAGGGCGATTAGCGCAGCGGTAGCGCGCTTCCCTGACACGGAAGAGGTCACTGGTTCGATCCCAGTATCGCCCACTGAAAAGGCTCCGCCACGGCGGAGCTTTTTTATGCGGACATAGCTCAGTTGGCTAGAGCGCCACCTTGCCAAGGTGGAGGTCGCGAGTTCGAATCTCGTTGTCCGCTCCACGAACCGCCGGACGGCTCCCCTGCCGATCAGGCGGTTTTTTCATGCCCGGCACGTGAAGCGGCACGAACCAGGGCCGCCTATTTCACCCAGAGCGCAGAAAACCAGGGGCCCTTCCTCTCGAATTCCCTCAAGCCACCCCACTATGATGGTCATCACACGGAGGCTTGGAAGGCTTCCCGGAGGAGAGGAGGTGTCGCTTGGCTTTTTTTGACGAGCTCAAGGGCAAGGCCGAGGGACTCAAGGACAAGGCCACTGAAGTGGCCGGAAGCGGAGCCGAAAAGCTCCGTGGGACCGTAGACGGTGTCGGCAACTTTGTTGATGAGAAAACCGGTGGCAAGTATTCCGACAAGGTGGACAACCTTCAGGAATCTGCCAACAACCTTCTCGACAAGGCAGCTGGCAACGATTCGAATCCCCCCACCTAGAATTCCGCGCACCCCTCCGGGGACGCCTGCCGGCCCGCGAGCACGGCAAACAGGTGCCGGTACCGCCGTGAGGCGGGACCGGCACCTGCTCGTTAATGCAACATCGTCCCGCCGGTCGGCGGATTGATAATGGTCAACACACCCTCGGCCCCTGCTTCGGATGAGTAGACATGTCGACCAGAGGACTCCCAGGATAGGGCCTGCCCGGCACCGATTGCTCGGGCTTGACCTTCAGGCCCCACCAGGGCTTCCCCCTCGACCAGGACCAACTGCTCCGTCACACCCCGGCCATGGGCCGGGGAGACCCGACACCCCGGGCCGATCGAAAGCCAATACACTTCGATCAAGGACCCGTCGGTGATTCGACGGGCCTCTAGCAGCCTGGCTGACACCGGCCCTCCGCCGACAGAGATCTCCCCGCCCACGATGGTGCCCGCGACTCCCCCGACGCCAGCATGCTGCGGCTGCTGGTCCGCATCATCAGTGGAGACAAAGCCGGCCAACGGGACCCCGAGGACTCCGGCGACGGCGTAAAGAGTCTCCAGGGTTGGATTGCGTTGACCGTGCTCGAGTTCGGAGAGCGTCCCCTTGCCGATGCCCGCCGCCGTGGCCAGACCGGTCAGTGAAAGACCCGCTTCTTGCCGATGGGTGCGGATCCGGTTGCCGACGTGAAGCATGCGGGGATCGATTGCGGCGGACATGGACCCAGACTACGCTGAGAGGCGTTCCGTAAACAGAACCACCGTCAGTCGAGGTCATGCCGCATACCCCAGTTCCCACCGCCTCTCGAGATTTCGTGCGCCCCGTCACCGCTGGCCTGGTCACGGCTCTGGTGGGCTTCACTTCTTCCTTCACTGTCGTTTTGGCCGGCCTCAGCGCCGTAGGCGCCAGTCCGGGGCAGGCGGCCTCCGGTCTACTGGCGCTGACCATCGCCTTTTCCCTGTGCACGGTTGCCATCGCGGTGACCACCCGGCGTCCGGTGACCTTTGCCTGGTCGACCCCCGGTGCCGCCTTGCTAGCTGCCGCTGGAGGTCTGGGGCTGGGCTGGAACGAGGCTGTCGGCGGTTTCGTGATGTGTGCCCTGCTAATTTTTCTCACCGGCGCCGTACCGGCCATCGGCCGTCTGCTCGGAAGGCTTCCGGCACCGCTGGCTCAGGCGATGCTCGCCGGGGTCCTGTTCGAACTCTGCCTGGCCCCGTTCCATGCCCTGGCCAACGTCCCGCTCATGGCAGGCTCGATCATCCTGGTCTGGCTCGTGTGCATGCGCTGGGCACCACGTTGGGCCGTGCCGGCAGCCATGGCCGCCACCTTGCTGATCGTCATGCTCAACGCGACGCATGCCGGAACGGCCCTACCCAGCAACCTATGGCCTCGGCTGGAGTTCACGATGCCCGCCTTTACGTGGGCCGGGGCGACGGGCGTCGCGATACCGCTGTACATCGTGACCATGGCCTCGCAGAACATCCCCGGCATGGCCGTGCTGTCCGGCTTCGGCTATAGGACGCCCTGGACCGCTTCCATGCTCGGCACCGGGGCGGCTGGCCTCGGAGCAGCCTTCTTCGGCGGGCACGCCATCAACCTCGCTGCCATTTCGGCTGCCCTCGCGGCGGGTGAGGAAGCGGGTCCCGACCGTTCGCGGCGCTGGATCGCCGCAGTTTCTGCCGGCGGCTTCTACTTCCTCCTCGGCCTGGGAGCCACGGCTGTGGGGGCGGTGGCCGTCACGGCTCCCGAGGGGCTGCTCACCGCGGCTGCCGGCTTGGCGCTCTTCGGCACCTTGGGGGCCGCGGCGTCCTCGGCGCTGGAAGATCCCCGCTCCCGCTTCGGCGCCCTGACCACGTTCATGATTACCGCCTCCGGCGTCGCCTTCCTGGGGGTGGGCTCCGCTTTCTGGGGACTGGCCGGAGGGTTGCTGGTCAGATGGGCGGTCGAACGCCCGGGCCAGCATTAGGCTGGGCCCATGACGGATCTCTATGGCGACGAAGACCTCGTCGCCCTCTACGAAACCGATAACCCAGCCGGGCGGGATCACGAGTATTACCGGTCCCTTGCCGACAGGCTCGGTGCCGGAAAGATCATCGATCTGGGGTGCGGCACAGGGCTACTCACCCGAACCCTCACGGGCCCCGGTCGCGAGGTCATCGGTGTGGACCCGAGCCCCACGATGCTCGGATACGCCCGCCGACAGCCCGGGGCGGATGCGGTGCGATGGATCGACGGGGACGCCCACGTCCTGGATCCCTCGGCCCCTGCAGATCTGGTGCTCTGTACCGGGAACGCCTTCATGCACCTCGCGACAAAGGAGCTCGTCGCAACGCTCGACCATCTCCGCCGCAACCTCACACCGGGCGGAGTCCTGGCCTTCGAAACGCGCAACCCGGCTTACCGCGAATGGAAAAACTGGACTCCGGAAAAAACAACGAGTCACCGCTGGGCAGCGTTCGGGACCTTCACCGAATGGTTGGAGGTCACCTCGGTGAGCCGCGGCGTCGTCGTCTTTGACAGCCATAACCTCTTCGCTGACGGAAGCGACAGGATCTTCACCAGCACCCTGTACTTCCGTACCGAAACCGAGCTGATCGAAGCGTTGGACGCCGCGGGCTTCGAGAACGTCGAGCTCAAAGGTACGTGGGAGGGCGATCCGGTAGCTGCGGAGCACCGTTTGCTCATCGTGCTGGCCGCCACGGGGGCATCGGCTGCCCCCGTGAACCGCTGCTAGATCGACACTTCTGCCTGCTGCCCTTCACGCGCCAGAGCCGTCAGCCGCGACACCGCACGCGAGTACTTCTTCTGGTACCCACCTGCCATCATCTCCTCGGTGAAGAGCTCGTTGAACGGCTGGCCACTGGCCACGACGGGGACGTCCTTGTCGTAGAGCCGGTCGGCGAGGACGACGAAACGCAAGGCAAGCGACTGCTCGGTGATGGTCCGCACCTGGTGCAGGACCAGAATGTCGATATCCTCGACCAACTGCCGGTAGCGGCTCGGGTGAACCTTGGACAGATGCTTGACCAGTTCGCCGAAGTCATCGCTGGCCAGGACCTTATCTGCGTAGAGCTCGGTGGCGGTGGACTCGAGAACGTCGTCATCCACGGGCCGCGGTGCCTCGGGTAGGCCACGGTGGCGGAAGTCATCACCATCGATGCGCAGGACATCGAATTGGTCGGCCAACACTTGGATTTCGCGTTGGAAGTCCACGGCGGCAAAACGGCCCTCCCCCAAGGAACCAGGCAGGGTGTTCGAAGTCGCCGCGAGTTTCACCCCGGCATCGGATAATTCGCGCATCAACCGCGACATCAGCACCGTGTCACCGGGATCATCAAGTTCGAACTCGTCGATACACACCAGGTTGTAGCCGCTGAGGACCTCGACCGTTTTCCTGAACGACAGGGCACCGACCAGGTTGGTGTACTCGACGAACGTGCCAAAGGCCTTGGGGCCGGGAACCGCATGCCAGAGGGAAGCCAGCAAGTGGGTCTTGCCCACACCGAAGCCGCCGTCGAGGTAAATGCCGGCCTTGGCCTGTGGGCTCTTCGCTCCGAAAATCCGCCCAAGGAGGGACTTCTTCGAGTGACCGATCCCCTCGGCGAAGGCACGCAAAGCCTCCACCGCCTCGGTCTGCGATGGCTGCGCCGGGTCCGGACGGAAGGTGTCGAAGGACACGACGCCGAATCGGTACGACGGATGGAATCCGGCGAGCAGTTCGTCAGGTGAGACCTGGGGGATGCGTTCGGTCAGGTGTTCGATATGTGCCACGGGCGGGGTCAGTTCCTTTGTGCGGGGACGGGCCGGCGCGCGGGGCGCACCGCGTCCAACTTTACGCCCCGCGCGCAAAGGCACCCGCACGTGACCCCCGACCCAGCGGCCCGGCACCCAAAGACGTAGGCTGGAGGAAGATCCCTAGCCGCCGTGTGAAACGAGGAATCCCCATGGGCCTTGCCGCCGATACCAATACCAAGTTCTCCGCCTACGCCCATCCCGAACGCTTGGTCTCCACCGATTGGTTGGCCGAGCATCTTGAAGATGACGACCTGGTGGTCGTGGAATCCAACGAGGACATCCTGTTGTACTCCACCGGTCATATCCACGGTGCCGTGAACATCGACTGGCATACCGATCTCAACGACGAAGTCACTCGCGACTACGTTGACGGTGAGGCATTCGCCCGGCTCATGGCCGCCAAGGGCATCACCCGCGACACCACCGTGGTGATCTATGGGGATAAGAGCAACTGGTGGGCCGCCTACGCCCTCTGGGTTTTCACGCTGTTCGGCCACGAGGATGTCCGCCTGCTCGACGGCGGCCGCGATAAATGGCTGGCCGAAGGGCGCGCAACGACCCGGGAGAAGCCGAGCCCGGAAACCACCGACTACCCGGTGGTCCCGCGCAATGACGACCCCATTCGCGCCTTCCGCGAGGATGTCATCCCCCACTTCGGCAAACCGTTGATCGATGTCCGCTCCTTCGAGGAATACACCGGTGAGCGCACCCATATGCCTGACTACCCACAAGAAGGCACGTTGCGCGGCGGCCATATCCCCACCGCTGCGTCGGTCCCGTGGAGCAAGGCTGCCAATGAAGACGGCACCTTCCGGAGCCGGCCCGAACTGGAAGCCCTGTACCTGGACGAGGCGGGCCTCACCCCCGGGGATGACGTCATTGCCTACTGCCGCATCGGCGAGCGGTCCAGCCACACATGGTTCGTGCTCAAGCACCTGCTCGGTTTCGAATCCGTCCGCAACTACGATGGTTCATGGACCGAATGGGGCAATGCGGTCCGTGTTCCGATCGCCGTCGGCAGCGAACGCGGCGAAGCCCCGGCTTCCTCGGCCCGCAGCTAGGTACCCACCGTCCCCAAGGAGCATGCACCCATGAGTGATACCGCCATTCCCTCCGCCTTGGCGGAGATCATCGATGATTTCAACGCCGTCACCGAGCGTGAGCGCTTGGAATTGCTGTTGGAATTTTCCGACGAGTTACCCGCCCTGCCGGAGCGGTTCGCCGAACACCCAGAGCTCTTGGAACGGGTCGTGGAATGCCAGACCCCGCTGTTCCTGACCGTAGAGATCGCCGCTACCGACGCCCGGGAGGTCAGCTTGTTCTTTTCGGCGCCGCCGGAAGCACCCACCTCACGGGGTTTCGCGGGCGTCTTGGCGGAGGGGCTCGATGGCCTACCGGCCGCCGAGATCCTCGCTGTACCCAACGATATGCCCGAGCGACTCGGCCTCACCCGGGCGATCACCCCGCTACGCATGCGCGGTATGTCGTCGCTGCTGGGACGCATCAAGCGTAAAGTCGCCGAAGGCGTGGCCGCGTAGTCGGTTGCGATGATGTCCAGGAAGAAGGGCCCTCAGGACGCTGGTGGCACACCCGCCACCGTGCTGTTGGACGCCGACGGCGCCAGCTATACGACTCATACGTACGTTCATGATCCGCAGGCGGCATCCTACGGAACGGAGGCGGCGGAGGCCTTGGGGGTCGACCCGGCACGGGTCTTCAAGACCCTCATGGTCGATACCGGTCGCTCGGGTGGCGCGGCCCTGGCGGTGGCGATCGTCCCGGTGACCGGTTCTCTGGACCTCAAAGCAGCTGCCGTTGCCCTGCGGGTGAAGAAGGTCCAGCTGGCACAGGCCGATGACGCGCAACGCCGGACCGGCTACGTCTTGGGTGGGATCTCCCCACTGGGCCAACGCCACCATTCACCGACGGTGATTGAGGACTCTGCGACGACCTGGTCGACGATCTACGTCTCGGGTGGGCGGCGTGGCCTGGAGATCGAAGTGGCTCCGCAGGACCTGATCCGACTCACCGACGCGCACCCGGCAGCCGTGGCCGGACCGTAGCACCCGAGACTGCAGCGCTACCGACTGCGACGCCCTCCACCGGGTTTCGGTGCCACGATGATCCTCGCCAGCCAGCTGGTGACCACCTGCTCCCACCGTTCGGGATCAACATTCCATTCGCGCGTATGCGCTGCAACCGTGAAGCGTTCGAAGGTGACCATTTCGGGGTTCAGTTCCGCCAGCTGGGCGGAGGCACCCACCGGCACGAAATCGTCGTCCTCGCTATGCAAGATCAAGGTGGGTACCCGGAGCTGGTCTGCCTTGGCAATCCAGTTCAGTTCCTTCAAATCCAGCGGAGCCGCCAAACCGGTGATCGTCCGGCCGGCACGGTTGGACAGCATCCATTGCCCCAACCGACCGACGGCTTCGGGAATGCGGTTGACCTTGGCATGGTGACGGAGCACGTCAATCCAATTCACCACCGGGCCATCGAGCACGAGGGCCTGGATATGCCGCTTATATCGTGATTTATCGGCCACCTGAAGGCTGATGGCCCCACCCATGGACCACCCCATCAGAATCACGTTGTGCGCCCCGTTCTGAAGGGCGAAGTCGATGCCGGCTTCAACGTCTTCCCATTCGGTGCTGCCCAGCCCGTAGCGTTGATCCGAGGCAAACGGGGCCACCCCGTCATTGCGGTAGGACAGGAGCAACGAACTCATCCCCAGCCCGGCGGTGGTTGACAGCGCCCGCAGGCCCTCGGTGCGTGCGGCTCCCCGGCCGTGCACCATAATCGCCCACGTGTCGGCCCGATCCGTACCAGGAACCAGCCACGCAGGGGCAGCGCCCACCGCTGTCGGGATGTCCACGCTCTCGGCAGCGAATCCGGCGTCTTCAGGTGTTGCATAGACAGCTCCTGACCACCAGCCACGGACCGCCGTTTCCAGGTTGCCGGAATACACGCGCTCCACCCGGCGGGCAATGGTGCCCTCAGCAGGGGTGAAAGAGAGAATCTCGCCGATCCGAGCGTGACCTCGGCCGGCATCGAAGTACAACGAGTACGTACCGGGATCCGTGGTTTCGGCGGTCGCGGGAAGGATGACTTCCAGTCCCTCGTCTCCGCGCACGACGGCGAGGATCGCCAGGTCTTCGGTCTTGCGCACCGGAAGCACCACCTGCCGGGCAAAATATCCTGCCAGCGCCGAAGCACTGGCGGCCAGCAGTGAACCGGCGGCGACGCCGACTCCGGCTCCGAGGACGGCCCACCGCATCATGGGGGCCTGGGGGGTCGCAGGGTCGGCGGTCCGTGTGTACTCGCGCATGTACCCATCATGGCAAGTCAAGCCGGGTGCGCCAAGTCCCCGCAGGCTCCCTCGGTCACGATGGAGCGTGCCCGGCAGGCCGCGGGAATGGCTGGGCCTCCCCAGACGTTGGAGGCAGTGTGAGTACATTTTCTGATTCGAACGCCCAGTCCTTTCCTGTCACCAAGACCGACGAGCAGTGGAAGGAAGAACTCAGCACCGAGGAATTCCAGGTCCTTCGACAAGCAGGAACGGAACGCCCGTTCACCGGCGAGTACTGGGATAGCACCACCGAAGGTGTCTACGCCTGCCGTGCCTGTGGGGCCGAACTGTTCACCAGCAAGGAAAAATTCGGCTCGGATTGTGGCTGGCCCTCCTTCTTCGCCCCGTTGGCAGAGGGGTCCGTGCGCTATCTGCATGACAGGTCCCTGGGCATGGAGCGCATCGAGGTTCGTTGCGCCTCCTGTGATTCGCATCTGGGGCACGTGTTCGAGGGCGAGGGGCTAGATATCCCCACCGACCAACGCTTCTGCATCAACTCGGTTTCGTTGAGCCTGCGCCCCACCGACGCCTAGTCCCGTCGTCGCCAGCATGCCCCGCGCTGGGTCTGCGGAGGGTCATCTTGATCACATGCATGAGCACTTCTTAGCCTTAGGCTTTCTTCACGCCAGTGCTGCTTGATCTTTTCTAGGCTGGGATCACCACGGCAGCAGGCCGGCGCAACCAGCGCGGCCCCGGAGATGATTCGAGGTGCAGGACCGATGTCCCAGGCAACCATGACGCATGACACCACCAGCGGACACGGCGAGGATCTCGCTCAAGATCCCGTGTGGCTGGAATTGAAGGCTGCGGCGACCGCTTTCCAACAGTTGCAGGTCAAAGACGGTTCGGTCCCCGAAGCGACCGACCGGGTCCGCGCCGCCGAACTGACTACCACGATCACCGCTGCGGTGACGGAGTTGCGCCCTCTTTTTGAACACGACGGAAGCTATTTGGACCAGGTGGTCGCGGACTTCAAGTCCTGGGCGGCAGGAGGGTTCGGCGTCCCCGATTTCCTGGACTCCCTACAGGCGTTCCAGCCGCAACTGGACCGCGTCGACGGGCTACGCCACCTCGTGGTGTTCCCCATGTACACACAGAACGGTTCAACCAACCGTTTCGTTGAAGCGGTGCTCGTCGAGGTGATCTGGCCCGAGTTCATCGCCGAGCTGGAAGCCGGAGACTATTCGAACCGGCTGTTTGTTCCGCTGCGCTTTTTGGACTTCACCCCCGGCTATGACACCAATGCTGCGGTGCTCTTCCCTGAATCGGTCGCCATGCGCGAGACCCCGGCCTTTACCTGGGGTGCGATTTTCCAGGACCGGGAGGCCGCCCGTTACCGTCGAGTCGTTGCCGCCGCGGCCGAGATCACCAATCTCGATCTGCCGGCCGAGGCAGCCGAACTCCTCGCCGACCAGAAACTGACCGAAGAGACGTTCATCATGTGGGACATGATCCACGACCGCACCCACATGCGCGGGGACCTGCCGTTCGACCCCTTCATGATCAAGCAGCGGATGCCCTTCTTCCTGTACTCCCTGGAGGAACTACGCTGCGACCTCACCGCCTTCCGCGAATGCGTCAAGATTGCCGCCTCCACCGCTTCGGATCCCGAGACCGCCCGGCATGCCCGCCTGGTGCAGTACACGGTGATCTTCGACCGGATCTTCCGCTTTGCCATCACCGGAAGCCGCGTGCGTAACTACGACGGGCTCGGCGGACAGTTGCTCTTCGCCTGGATGCACCAGCACCACGTTTTGCACTGGACCGATACCAAACTGACCATCGACTGGGATGCCATCGCCCAGGTCGTCAGCGCCTTGGGTGATGCCATCGACGATCTCTACTGGCACTCCATCGATCGGCCGAAGTTGGCCCACTGGCTGGCCGCCTATGATTTGGTTTCCTCCACGGTCACCCCCCATCCGGCATCGGTCTGGGCGAAGGGCAAGGAAGCCCTACCGCTGATGGAGCCTCTGAAGGAAATGACGAATCAGGTCCTCGACGACGAATTCCCGCTGTCGATGTTCTACGAGGCGTTGAGCAAAAAAATGAAGCCGGTCATCGAATCCACGGTCGGCATCACCGCTGGCGATGTCCCGGCATCGGCCTAGACTGGCCACATGAGCACACCGCATATACCCACAGTCCTCATTGCCGGTGCCACCTCCTCCTCCGGGGTGGCTGCCGCGCGGGCGCTGCATGATTCCGGGGCGAGGGTCCTGGTGGTCGGCACCAACGCGGCACGACTGGAGGAACGTCTGGGGTTCGCCTCGGCGCGCTACGCCACCGATCTGTCTGACTACGCCGCCACGGCGGCCTTGGCGGAACGGATCCACACCGAGGTCGGGTCCATCGATGGACTGATCCATCTGGTCGGCGGTTGGCGGGGCGGCAAGGGGCTGGCCGGACAGTCGGATGAGGACTACGACTTCCTGCACCGCAACGTGGTGACCACCTTGCGCAATACCTCGCGAGTCTTCTACCCGGATATTGCCGACTCCCCCGTCGGACGGCTCGCGGTGGTCTCCTCCACGGCCGTCCAACGCCCCAGCGCTTCCGGCGCGAACTACATCTCCGTCAAGGCCGCTGCCGAGGCATGGACGATGGCTACGGCAGGGGGCCTCCGTGCCGCCCAATCTGGGCACCGGCAGAACCCTGTCCCCCAGCATTCCGCCGCCGTCGTCCTGGTCATCAAGGCCTTCGTCGACGCTGCGGCGCGCGAGCAGGAACCTGGCAAGGAATTTGTGGGATTCACCGACGTCGTTGATTTCGGCAGTGCGGTCGCCGGCCTGTTCGATGCCGATGCCGCAAGCTTGAACGGCACCCGCCTGTCCCTGGTGCCGCAGGCATAGACTAAAGACGACTTCCCACCAGCAACTTCTGAGGATAAACGTGAGCACTTCCCTGCACGACACCATGGTCCGCGGCTTCGCATCGGATAACTATTCGGGTGTTCATCCAGAGATCATCGAGGCACTGATCGCCGCCAACGG
This sequence comes from Arthrobacter rhombi, assembly GCF_900163545.1. Lineage (GTDB taxonomy): Bacteria > Actinomycetota > Actinomycetes > Actinomycetales > Micrococcaceae > Arthrobacter_H > Arthrobacter_H rhombi_A. Next base: position 363,950 of record NZ_FUHW01000038.1, on the reverse strand, counting down.
CGGCCACCAGATCGCCTACGGCGAAGATGAATACACCGAACGGCTCGGACACGTCATCCTGTCCCATTTCGGACCGGCCACCGAGGCTTTCCCGGTCTTCAACGGCACCGGCGCCAATGTGACGGCTTTGCAGTCGTTGCTGCCGCGCTGGGGCGCCGTGGTCTGTGCCGATACGGCGCATATCCACGTCGACGAGAATGGTGCCCCCGAGCGGACCGGCGGCATGAAACTGCTGACGGTACCGACCTCGGACGGCAAACTGACACCCGAATTGATCGATCGGGAGGCCTGGGGGTGGGGCGATGAGCACCGCGCCCAGCCGTTGGCGGTTTCCTTGACCCAGTCCACCGAGCTCGGCACCTTGTACACGATCAAGGAGCTCAAGGCGATCACCTCCCATGCCCACGAACTGGGGATGAAGGTTCATATGGATGGGGCCCGCCTCTCCAATGCCGCCGCTGCCTTGGACGCGCCTCTGCGAGCCTTCACCCGCGATGCAGGGATCGATATCCTGAGCATGGGTGGCACGAAGAACGGAATGATGTACGGCGAAGCCATCGTCGTCCTGGATCCGGAGGCCGCTACCGGGCTGAAGTACCTGCGGAAGATGAACATGCAGCTCGGTTCGAAGATGCGCTTCATTTCAGCCCAGCTGATCGCCCTGTACGAAGGTGACCTCTGGCAGCGTTCGGCTTCCCACGCCAACGCCATGGCTCAGCGCCTGCGCACTGCAGTTGAGGACATCGACGGTTTGGAAATCACTCAGCCGACCGAGTCCAACGCCGTGTTCGCGAAGCTGCCCGCCGCTGCCGCCGACCGGGTCCGCGAGGACTTCCGCTTCTATGACTGGGACGAAGCCACCGGCGAGGTTCGTTGGATGTGTGGCTTCGATACGACCGAGGACGACATCGACCGCTTCGCCGCGGCCATCCGGGCTGAGGTAGCCGCTGGCTAGCACCCACGGGAATTCCACCACGCTCGAGCAGCGTCTCGAGGCCGTGGCCCATCGCCTCATTAGCCGGTTTTCCGACAACAGGGCAACCAAGGTCCTGGTCGAATTCGCGGTCTTCACTGCCAAGCAGGCGTGGGCTTGCGTCTTCGGCGCGGCGATGCTGGCCGTCCTGTTGGCTACACGGCTGTGGTATCCCGATGACATGTCCTTGGCCCGTAACGACGCGGTGACGCTCGCGGCGGTTCTCATCCAGGTACTCATGGTCGTTTTCCGGTTGGAGACGTTGCGCGAACTTCGGGTCATCGTGTTGTTCCATATCGTGGGAACCGGCATGGAACTGTTCAAGACCAGTGTCGGGTCCTGGATCTACTCGGGCGAGGGACTCCTCCATCTGGGAAACGTGCCGCTCTACAGCGGGTTCATGTATGCGGCGGTCGGTTCCTATATGGTCCGCGTCTTCCGGCTCTTCGACCTGCGTTTCACCCACTATCCCCGCAGGTGGGCCACCGCCGTGCTGGCAGCTGCCATCTACCTGAACTTCTTCTCCCACCACTACATCCTTGACCTGCGCTGGTTCCTCTTGGCGGCGGTGCTCGTGGTCTTTGGCCGCAGTTGGATGCATTTCAGGGTCTTCCGGGTTCGGTTGCGGATGCCCTTGGTCCTCTCGTTCCTGCTGGTTGCCCTGTTCATCTGGTTCGCCGAAAACATCGCCACCTGGTCCAATGCCTGGGCCTATCCGGATCAGCTCGACGGCTGGCAATTCGTTTCCATCAATAAGCTCGGGTCCTGGCTGTTGCTCATGATCATCTCGGTCGTGTTGGTCACCTGGGTCTACCCGCCTGAAGGGCCAGAGCCGGTGCACACCCAGCCGGGTTCCTCCGACGGCGCCGGCCTAGAAGAGCAGCCAGGTGACCAGTCCCAGGATGGCCGAAACGATGGCCAGCAGCGCGAAAATCCGCGGCAGTACCCAACGGTTGACCGCTGATTCCGAGGCCTGAGGATCTGCTGAGGATTCCCCGAGGCCCTCACCTCCCGGGATGCCCACCGGGGTTGCCACGGCCAGCTCGTAGGCCAACAGCAGGCGTGAAGGAGCAGCCATGGTCGCCATCGAAGCAGTGACGTTGGTGGCTGCCACCATTTGCAGGACAGAACTGCCCAACTCCGTGGCCACCTGAGTCTGGGTGGCAGTCAGCATCGCGTTGGCTGCCGTATTCGAACCGGTGATGAATCCGGCGAGGGCATTCACCGCCGGGGCGATCGCCAAATAGCTTCCGCCCATGGCCGCCAAGGCGGTGCCCAGCTCGGCCCCCATTCCGGTCGCCGCCAGGACGGATCCCAGCACGGTGAAGCAGAACGTCACCACGCCCACCGGGAGCCATGTCCTCCAGGCCGAGACGGCCCGGTGCCCCAGCCGTGCCTCGGGCTGGTCGCTCGCCCAACGCTGCCCCGGCCCGAAATGGGCCACCAGGCAGGCGACGACGAGCCACGTGGCGGGGCTACTGATCGCCCGCAAGCTGAGTTGGGGTTCCCCATTGGACGTGACGGCGCGGGTAGCCAGAAGGCCGGCAGCCATCACGGCATAGGGCAAAGAGGCCCGCGCCACCACCCAGCCGGCGGCGATGAGGGAGCCGCGCCAGCGATACACCAGCAGGTGAGCCGCGGTCGGAACCAATGAGCCCATGACGCCAGCCAGGGGCGTTCCCAACAGGATGTTGGCTCCCAGGATTCCCGACCAGAGCAGCAAGGAACTAGCCACCGCACCGCCGAAAAGCCTGCCCACGGAACCGTCATGGCGCAGCAGGAAAGTCACCAGGAGGGCCACTCCGAGCATCACCGGAAGGGATAGAACCGCCGAACGGATCCCCACCTCCACTAACGAGGTGCCCGAGAGTTCCGAGGCCAGCAGCGTCCCGGGGCCGAGCGCACCCCAGGGAACGGCGAGCAGCCCGAGGAGCGAAAAGATCGTTGATCGCGGCACCGAATGCCCTATTAAGCGCAGGATCGGCACGCCCACGGTGACACCAATACCGAAGCCCGTGACGGATTCTGCGAAGGGGACGATTCCGAAGACCACCAGCAACGTTCCGGTGCGGCGTGAGGGGGCACTCGAACGCAGCCAGCCAGAAATCGAGGCCATCGCTCCGGTGTTGGACATGATCCTGCTCAGCAAGACCCCTGCGTAGAGGATCAACAGAATTTCGATGATCGTCGGGGCGAAGGCAGCCAATGAGCTCCCGACCACCAACCAAGGGGTCGGGAAAAAGATGAGAGCCATCACGATGCCGGCCGCCAAGGACCAGAGGGAAATCCGGGTGGCCTTGACGCCCAGGAAGAACAGCACGCCCGCGAGCAGGATCGGAACAGCAGCTGCGACTGCCAACATGATCCACCTCCTGGTTCCTTGAACGTCAACGGCCCGTGGTGCCGAACACATCACCCCGAACGACCGTAGTGCACCGAGCCCGGTCCTAGGCGTCGCCCCGCTGTCAGGGGCCACCCCGGTAGCATGGGCAGGCCACAGAGCGCACGACAACGGCGAGCCTTCCGGGTACCCCGGACCGATGACTCTAGACTCGGTTTCGTGACCGCTCTTGGCGACCTGGCACAGGTTCCCCCAGACTTCATGACGGCTCTCTCAGGACTCCGTCAGGCCGATTGCCGTGCCGAAATGCACTTGGCCGAGATCCCGGCCCCCGCACGGCTGGCCCCGTACGCAGTGGCGCTCTCCGCGGAGGTTCTAGAGTCCCCGCCCCGAGTTCGGAGTTCACTCCATGGGCCCGCGGCGGCCGCGCTAGCGGAGGCTCGCAGCCCGGAGGATGACAATGAATTAGCCACCGGACGGTTCATCCTGCTACACGACCCGGAGGGTTCTGACCTGTGGAACGGCACCTTCCGCATTGTCACCTACATCAGGGCCCAACTCGATGCCGAGATGGGCAACGACCAGATGCTCGGCTCCGTGGCGTGGACCTGGCTCCTCGACGCCCTCCACGAGAACAACGCGGTCTACGCCCACGCCGGGGGCACCGCGACCCGGATGCTTTCCCAGAGTTTTGGCAGCCTGGAAGAACGTCCCGAAACCATTGATATCGAATTGCGTGCTTCATGGACGCCGCAAGGTGCTGACCTCCAGTCCCATCTAGAGGCGTGGAGCGATATGGTCTGTACTTTTGCGGGTTTGCCGCCCTTGCCCGAGGGTGTCACAGCTCTGCCACGCCGCCGACGGAGTTGAATCCACTAGAATTGGTTTCATCATGACCACTTCGCGCACCGACAGCACACCCTCACCCACTGACGCCGAGGACTCGACGCCCCCGGCGCCTGAACCCACTCCGCTGACGGAGCCCCGCGAGGGAGTTCCCCCGGTCGTCAACACCGACGCCGGTTTACTGCGTGCCGCACGCACCCTGGCTGCCGGCAGCGGACCGGTGGCCGTGGACGCCGAACGGGCTTCGGGTTTCCGCTACGGTCAACGCGCCTTCCTGGTTCAGCTCCGCCGCCGCGGGGCTGGCACATGGTTGATCGACCCGGTCCCGTTCAACGACCTGCTCCCCATCAATGAGGCCCTGCACGGTGTGGAGTGGATTCTGCATGCTGCCACCCAGGACCTGCCATGTTTGGGCGAACTCGGCATGCACCCGGATGCCCTCTTCGATACGGAACTGGCTGGGCGCATCGCCGGCCTGCCCCGCGTCGGTCTCGGACCGGTCGTGGAGTCCCTGCTCGGACTGAGGTTGGCCAAGGAACATTCAGCAGCCGACTGGTCGACCCGGCCGCTGCCCGAGCCGTGGCTCAGGTATGCGGCCCTCGACGTCGAAGTTCTCGACGAGCTGCGTATTGCGTTGGCCGAACTGCTGCAGGAATCGGGCAAACTCGGCTTCGCCGCCGAGGAGTTCGAGGCCATCCGCACGGCTCCGACGCCCGCGCCCCGCGTCGACCCGTGGCGCCGCACCTCGGGACTGCATCAATTACGCGATCGCCGTCAACTCGCCGCCGTTCAGGCCCTGTGGTACGAGCGGGAATCGCTCGCGGAGAACCGAGATGTCGCCCCCGGGCGGCTGATTCCCGATGCCGCCCTGATCGCCGCGGCCAAGGCCATGCCGACCACCGTCCCGCAAATGCTCAAGACCCCCGGCTTCCACGGCCGGGCGGCGAGCAAGGAGGCGCCCCGTTGGCTGCGTTGCCTGCAGTCAGCCCGCCAGGCCGAGGAACTGCCTCCCATGCACATCCCCACATCGGCGCCGCCGCCGGCCCGCACCTGGCCGGAGAAGGACGAGGCCGCGGCCCGCCGGTTGAACACCGCCAAGCCCCGGGTCGCCCGGCGAGCCGAGCAGCTGCAGATGCCCACCGAGAACCTGCTCACCCCCGATACGCTGCGTCGAGTGGCCTGGCGTCCACCGGAAGAAGTCACCCCGGAAACCGTCGCGACCGCGCTGGCCGACCTCGGAGCCCGCCCCTGGCAGATCCGCGAAACCGCCCCGATCATCACGGTTGCGTTCCTGGACCCTGAACCGCTGCCTGAGAAGCGGACATCCAAGCCAGCGTGACCTGAGCGAGAGCTCTCCGACGATAGGTACCTCGCCCCGGCGACACAGCGGTCCCCCGACGTCTTGCACCTCTAGTTACTCACCGGTAACATATGGAGTGGATCACATTCATTCCACGCAAGGAGTCACCCCCAGTGAGCCCAACAACCGCACGCGCGCTGCCGCGCAACCGGCAGGTCCGCGACGTCGTGTTCGTCGACGGCGTCCGCACCCCCTTCGGCAAGGCCGGAGAGAAGGGTATTTACCACGGCACCCGCGCCGATGACTTGGTGGTCAAGTGCATCCGCGACCTTCTGCGCCGCAACCCCGAGGTTCCCGCGGAGCGTATCGACGAGGTCGCTATCGCCGCAACCACCCAGACCGGCGACCAGGGCCTCACCATCGGGCGCACCGCCGCCTTGCTGGCCGGGCTGCCGCAATCCGTGCCCGGCTTCGCCATCGACAGGATGTGTGCCGGTGCGATGACCGCGGTGACCACTACCGCTTCTTCCATCGCCTTCGGCGCCTATGACGTCGTCGTCGCCGGTGGTGTCGAACATATGGGCAACCACCCCATGGGCGCCGACGCCGACCCGAACCCCCGTTTCGTTTCCGAGCGCCTCGTGGACCCTGCGGCACTGAACATGGGCAACACGGCCGAGAATCTACACGACCGCTTCCCAGCCATCACCAAGGAGCGTGCCGACCGATACGCCCTGGCCAGCCAGACCAAACTGGCTGCCGCGTATGAAGCCGGAAACATCCAACCCGATCTGGTCCCCGTGGCCGCACGCCGTCCGGGTGAAGGCTGGGCCCTGAACACGACCGACGAACCACCGCGCCCCGGCACCACGCTCGAGGATCTCGAATCCCTGCGCACCCCCTTCCGCGCCCACGGTCACGTCACCGCAGGCAACGCAGCGGGACTGAACGACGGCGCCACCGCCGCCCTGCTGACCTCCTCCGAGGCAGCCGAGGAATTGGGGCTGGACCCCAAGATGCGCCTGGTTGGTTACGCCTTCGCCGGCGTCGAGCCGCAGGTGATGGGCATCGGCCCCGTGCCCGCCACGGAAAAGGCCCTGGCCCAGGCAGGTCTGTCCATCGAGGACATCGGACTCTTTGAGATCAATGAGGCCTTCGCCGTTCAGGTCCTGTCCTTCTTGGACCATTACGGCATCGCCGACGACGATCCCCGGGTCAACCGTTATGGTGGGGCCATCGCTGTCGGACACCCACTGGCTTCCTCGGGTGTTCGTCTGATGAACCAGCTCGCCCGGCAATTCGAGGCCGACCCTTCCGTGCGTTACGGCCTGACCACCATGTGCGTCGGGTTGGGCATGGGCGGCACCGTCATCTGGGAAAACCCCCACCACGCCGACTACGGGAAGGACGCCTAAGACATGGCTACCCAGGATTTTGACCGCTTCGAGGAACTTGCCGCGCAGGTCCCCGACGAAATCATCACCCACACCCTGGTCTCAGACGTCACGCTAGCGTCGGGAGCAAAACTCGCGCTGCTGACCCTGGACAACGGGCTGGACCACAGCAAACCGACCACGTTGGGCCCGAGTACCCTCATCGAATTCGGGCGCGAACTCAACCGCCAACACGAACGAGCCGCTGCCGGGCAGATCCAGGCCCTCGCCGTCACCGGCAAACCCCATTTCCTCGTCGCCGGCGCGGATCTGACGACGGTGAAAACCCTGAAGAAGTCCTCCAGCGGGGCGCTGATGGCCGAGCTCGGTCATGCCGCCTACGATCTGCTGGCCGATCTCGGGGTGCCGACCTTCGCCTTCATCAACGGCGTCGCCCTCGGCGGAGGCTTGGAAGTCGCGCTGGCCGCGAACTACCGCACCGTCTCCTCCGGTGCCAACGGCCTGGGTCTGCCGGAGGCCTTCATCGGTCTGGTCCCCGGCTGGGGCGGCGTCTACCGCCTGCCGCGTCTGATCGGCCCGGAAGCCGCCACGACGGTGATGATCGAGAACCCGTTGAACAACAACCGTTCGTTGGCCGGCCCCGCCGCCTTCAAGCTGGGCATCGCCGATGCCCTGTTCGAGCCGGCCGATTTCGTCGAGCAGTCCCTGGCCTGGGCGGATACCGTCCTGACAGGTGCCGAGGTTTCTCGGCCGAACGCCGTGGATCCGGCCACCGACCCGGCCGTGGCAGAACGTTGGGATGCTGCGGTCGCCAAGGGCCGAGCCTTCGTCGAAGCCAAGACCGCCGGTGCCGCCCCGGCGCCGGGCAAGGTCCTGGATGTCTTCGAGGCCGGCAAGACGATCAGCCAGGCCGAATCGGCACGACTCGAATGCGCTGCCCTCGTCGAACTGATGCAGACCCCGCAGTTCCACGACACCGTCTACTCCTTCTTGGATCTGGTGCAGAAACGGGCCAAACGCCCGGCAGGCGCCCCCGACCGCAAGCTCGCCCGCCCGGTCACCAAGATCGGTGTCGTTGGTGCCGGGCTCATGGCTGGACAGTTCGCGCTGCTCTTCGCCAGAATGCTGAAGGTCCCGGTCGTGATCACCGATATCGATCAGGGTCGGGTGGACAAGGGCCTGTCCTATATCCACGGCGAGGTCGATAAGCTGCTGGCCAAGAAGCGGATCTCCGCAGATGCGGCCAATCGCACGAAGGGTCTGGTCACCGGTTCGGTTTCCAAGGAGGCCTTCGCCGACGCCGATCTGGTCATCGAGGCCGTCTTCGAGGAGCTTCAGGTCAAGAAGCAGGTCTTCGCCGAGGTGGAGGCCGTCGTCTCCTCCGAATGCATCCTGGCCACCAACACCTCCTCCTTATCGGTGACGGAGATGGCGGCGGACCTGTTGCACCCCGAACGGGTGGTTGGCTTCCACTTCTTCAACCCGGTGGCAGCGATGCCGCTGATCGAGATCGTCAGGGCCCCCAAAACCGACGACGTCGTTCTGGCCACCGCCTTCGCCGTGGCCAAGGATCTGCGCAAGACGGCGGTCCTGGTCAAGGATGCGGCGGCCTTCGTGGTCAACCGCGTCCTGCTGCGTCTCATGGGCGAGGTCTCCAATGCTTTCGACGACGGCACCCCCGCCGAGGTCGCAGACAACGCGTTGCGCCCCCTGGGCCTGCCCATGAGCCCCTTCACGCTCCTGGCCATGGTCGGGATCCCCGTCGCCCAGCACGTCATGGAGTCCCTGCATGAGGCCTTCGGCGACCGATTCCGCGTCTCGGCAAACCAGCAGGCGCTGATCGACAACGGGCTGAAGTCGGTCTGGGTCCAGAACGAGGACGGAAGCCGGTCCATCCCGGAGTCGACTCTCGAGCTGCTCAGCTTCGGGTCGACGCCGAGCACCTCGCAGGAGTTGTTGGTGCGCACCCAGGACGCGCTGGCCGAAGAGATCGGTCTGATGCTCGACGAGGGCGTCGTTGCCGGCCCCGAGGATATCGACCTGTGCATGATCCTGGGTGCCGGATGGCCGATGCATCTGGGCGGCATCACCCCGTATCTGGACCGTGTCGGAGCCTCCGAACGGATGCGGGGCGCCCGCTTCCACGCGGAGTGATCCACCACTTCATGTGAGTTGCCCGACATGACGGCGATGCCCCCTTCCCGGGGCATCGCCGTCCTGCGTGGTCATGAAAGAATCACGGTATGAGCACCTCAGCACAACCGTGTCGCCGTCTGGTCCTGGGATCCACGCTTGCCCTCGGGGCGGGCACGACGCTCGCCGCCTGCGGGGACGGGTCCTCAGCGGCGCCCCAGAACACCTCACAGCCTGTGCCGGAACCTACCGGTACCCCACTGACGGTCGCTCCTGTCGCGGACCTTCCCGTGGGTGCCATGGTGAACGTCGATGCCGAAGCCACCGGCGAAACGTATCTGCTCTACCGCAAGGACGATGAGACGGTTCTGGCCTATACCGCCGTCTGCACACATGCCGGGTGCCGGGTGGGTCCGGGCGAGGCCGATTTCATCTGTCCCTGCCACGAATCGCATTTCAACCCAGATGACGGTACGGCCACCGGTGGCCCCGCCCGCGAGGCACTGACCCGTTATGCGGCAGAAATCACCGATGGAAAGATCGTGCTCTACCCCTAGTCCGCCCGGGGGTTTCCTGCCGATTCGCCCAGGTGCCACAATGGATTCATGGAACAGTTCACAGCGCAGACCACCGGACGTCGGACCGTTCTGGGAGGTTCATTGGTTCTGGGGACCGGCGCCGCCTTGGCGGCCTGCGGCGGCGGCTCCTCCGTTGAGGAAGTCCCCGAACCCAGCGGCGAAGCCACGAAAGCGACGACCACCGACGAGTTGGCCGTCGGCGAGAGCGCCTCGGTGGCCGTCAGCGGTGACACGTACTTGCTCTGGCGCAAGGACGAGACCACGGTTCTGGCCTATACGGCGGTTTGTACCCATCAGGGGTGCACGGTGGGCGTGACGAAAAAGGACTTCAAGTGCCCCTGCCATGGCTCGGAATTCTCCCATGATGACGGATCGGCAGTGGTCGGCCCCGCCTCTAAACCGCTGGCCCGTTTTGCCGCGGAGATCAAGGGCAAGGACGTCCTGATCTACCTCTAGTCCACCCCGGTCCCGTGGTCAGGGGCGGGTACCGTGGAGCAGGAAGCGGGCGGTGGATTCTTGTAGCCCGGCGATGGACTCCCAGGCCGCGGATCCGGCCTCATCCGCGACCCGAAGCGAATACGCTCCTCCCCATTCGCTGGCCAGAATCGCCCCGTCGACCAACCAATGGCTGGCCGCGCGTTGGTCATCGTCGAAACGGTCATACCGCAGCGTCGGTCCGCCGGTAAGAGGTGCCGATACGTATTCAGGTGGCTGCTGGTCCGCGACGGCCACCATCTTCGTTTGCTGCACCTGCCCGTCATCGTCGTGGATGCTCCGCCATGACGCCTCCAACAGGCCGCGTCCGATGAGGTTCTGCAAGACGAGGAACTCCCCGTACCCCGGGACCGTGCCCGCCGGGGCTTGCCGGCTCACTCCCGTGGGCAGTTCACGCCCGTCGAGGGCGGTCAGAGATTCTGCTGTGACCACCGGCAGGCTGCCGGTGTGGGTCCAGTTGGCCGGATTATGCAACAGGACCGGTTCATCCATCCCACTGGAATGGAACCAGCTCAGATCCCAGTCGGGGCCGGGCACGAAGCGGATCCGTGACTCGGCCAGATAGTCCCCCGATTCGTCCTCGATGGCGATGCGGGTCAACAGCACCGAATCTTGCCAGACGCGATGCAGGGCACCGACGCGTTGGCCGCCCACCCAGAACGTTTCCCAGCGCTCGAAGTCCGGCAGTGTGTTCAGTTCCTCTGCTGATTCGCTCATGAGGTCCCCTCCTAGAAGAGAGCGACTTTCGGCTCACGAGGGAAAATACGGTCCAGTTCGATCAGGTCGTCGGCGGTGGGCTTCCAGGCTGCTGCTGCGGCATTCTGGCGGACTTGTTCCACCCGGGTGGCTCCGGCAATGACGCTGGAAACCGGTGCCTGGGCTGCCAGCCAGGAGAAGGCCACCTGCACCGGTGTCAGGTGCCGGGCCGCAGCAAAATCGGCGAGTTCGGCCAGCTGGTCGAAATCGGCCCTCTCCAACAGGTTTTGCCGCGAGTGGCTCAGCCGGCTGCCCGTGGGCGCCTGTCCGGTCGTGTACTTGCCGGTCAGTAGACCGTTGGCCAACGGGAAGTAGGGCAACACACCCAACCCGTAGGCGTTTGAGGCCGGGAGGACCTCGAGTTCGGCCCGACGGTCCAATAAGTTGTAGTGGTTCTGGCTGGAAATGAATCGGGTGTAGCCGCCGGCGCGGGCGGTGAATTCGGCTTCGGCGATCTGCCAACCGGCCCGGTTGGAGTGACCGATGTAGCGGACTTTTCCGGAGGCCACGAGGTCATCGAGGGCGGCCAACGTCTCATCGATCGGGGTCAGGTCGTCGGGGGTGTGGAACTGGTAGAGGTCGATGTAATCGGTCCCCAGCCGGCCCAGCGAGGCCTCCACCGACTGCATGATGTACTTGCGGGAACCGCGGGCACCGAAATCCCGTCCGTTGGCTCCCCCGGCGTCCATGCCGAACTTCGTGGCCACCACCACGTCTTCCCGCCGTCTGCCCAGGGCCTTGCCCAGGCGGGTCTCCGAGAGTCCGGGTTCACGCCCGTACGTGTCGGCGGTGTCGAACAGGGTGATCCCGGCGTCCAACGCCGCGTGAACGATCGCGTTGGTCCCCTCCTGTGATTCCGTGGCGGTACCGCTGCGGCCCAGATTATTACACCCCAAGCCCACGACGGAGACGCTCAGCCCCGAGCGGCCCAGACGGCGGTATTCCATATCTGGAGGTGTTTCGGCGGTCGCGGTACGGGTCGAATTGCCGGAGGAGCTCACGGGGTACGTCCTTTCAAAAGACGGGTCGGGACTGGGCCGGATCAGGCCACGGAGAACGGAATCTTGGGCGGCATCGGATACTTCTGTTTGGCCGCCTCCGGGGCGTCGTGGGGTGCCACACCGATGGAAAGTTTGGTGAAGTCGAGTTTGGCCTGCCGAATGCACGTGGTGATCGCGGTGACCGCCTTGCCTGGCTCCGGGGAGAGGATGCGGATATTGAGTTTACGAGGGGCAAAGTCGCTCGACTCCACCGTGCCCAGACCGCGCCAGGCCAGATGGCCGCGCAGCGCTTCCATCGCCTTATCGCGCAAGTATTCGTCGCGCTGGGTTCCTTCGGTGGTCTTCAACGCATATTGGGCAATCACCCACGACTGGTCGGCCCCGGTCAGTTGAGCAAACCCGTCCGTGGCGCACTGGTCGGCGAAGGCCTCCATCAGACCCGCCCCCCGTTCGGCATCGACGTCGACGGCTTCCTTGGTGGTGGACAAATTTCCGACGGTGCCGTGGTTGACCACGAACTGGCCGGCTTCCTCGCCCTCGCCCTGCTCGAACCAGGCCTCACGGAATTGCAGGACCCCGTCGTCGTCGCGGCGGTAGGTGCGCTGGATCGGCATGCGATTCTCCTCGGTTCGGGCCTGTGCTCATGCTGTGGTTCGGCGCCCCCGCTTCGGTGGCGGCGCGTCGACGCATCTAGCCTACTGCCTGTGCCAGCAGCCGGCGTCCGCGCTCGAACCAGGCGTCGGCGCACACCCCGAACGGTTCCTTCAGGGTCTTCACGCCCACCAGCAACTCCTGGGCGGCGGCACGCATCCGCTCTGCCAGTTCTTCGGGGTAGCCCATGGACAGGGCATGCTCCTCGAATTCGTCCTCGTCGTCGAGGTAGATGCCCCGGCGCGTGGAACGGACCACGTCCAAGTCCATATCAATGGAGTTGAATTCCCACCCGACGGGCTTCAGCGCTTGCCAGCCCAGATTCCGGGAGACATCGATATAGAGCCGGAAGTGACCGGGATGGGAGTCGTCGTAAAACGTGGCGACCCAATCGGCTGCGTGGGGAAACAGGCAAATGGCATCCGACTCCGCGGCGAAGGCAGCGCCGGGTCGGGCCACCAGCGAACCTGCCGGTTGGATGACCCAGTGCCCGTGTTCGTCGGCCCCCAGGTACCTGCCGGGGACGACCCAATGCGGCCAGCCATCATGTTTCCACGCCCGGGCGATCACCACGTCACCTACGGAAATGTCACCGGGGGCTGCAGCCAACGATTCTAGCCGCCTCATAGGCGGGGTATCTGGCCGGTGGGGGCATCCTGGCCGGGTAGCGGCCGGGCGAAGGGGACCTTGGTTCCCAGCACCTGGGCCAGGGTGTCCTGGGTGATCTGGTTGGCGGTCAGGCCAACCCGCTCCAGGATCTGGTTCCGAGAACCGTGTTTGAGGAACTGCGTCGGCAGGCCCACTTCGTTCAGTGCCGTATCGACCCCTGCGGCACGCATTTCCTGGCGGATCCGCGAGCCGACGGCGCCGGCCTTCACGCCGTCCTCGATGCAGACCACGATCCGGTGGCGCGCCGCCAAGGAGATGATGGATCGGGCGACCGGAAGGACCCAACGCGGATCCACCACCGTGGAACTCACCCCCTGGGCCTCGAGCCGTTCTGCGACTTCCAGGCTCAATCCGGCCATGGAACCGACGGCGACGACGAGGACATCCCGCTCTCCTTCGCCGTGCCGCGCCAGCACGTCCACGCCGTCGTCGAGACGTTCAATGGCTTCCAGTTCCTGACCGACACTGCCCTTGGAGAAGCGCAGGACGGTCGGGGCATCGTTGATGGCTACGGCTTCGCGCAATTCCTCGCGCAGCCGGGTGGCGTCCCGGGGCGCCGCCAAGGAGAGTCCGGGAACCGATTGCAGCAGTGCCATATCCCACATGCCATGGTGGCTGGGCCCGTCGGGGCCGGTGACTCCTGCCCGGTCCAGCACGACGGTCACTCCGGCGCGGTGCAGGGCAACGTCCATGAGCAGCTGGTCGAAGGCCCGGTTCAGGAACGTCGCGTATAGCGCCACGACGGGGTGCAGTCCACCGAAGGCCATGCCGGCGGCGCTGGTCAACGCATGCTGTTCGGCGATACCGACGTCGATGACCCGTTCGGGGTGGCGGGCGGCCATCGTGGACAGCCCGACCGGGATGAGCATGGCTCCGGTGACGGCGACGATGTCTCGGCGTTCGTCGGCGATCTCGGCAATCTCTTCGCCGAAGACCGAGGTCCAGGACTGGGCTCCGGGCCGGGAGACGGGTTCGCCGGTTTCGGGGTCGATGACCCCCACCGAATGCATCTGGTCGTTCGGGTCGGCCAGGGCGGGACCGTAGCCACGCCCCTTCTCGGTGAGCGTATGCACGATCACCGGGCCCTCGTACTGCCGAGCCTGCTGCAGGGCCTCTTCCACGGCCTCCTGGTTGTGTCCGTCGATCGGGCCGATGTACTTCATGCCCAGATCCTCGAACAGCCCCTGCGGGGCCCACCAGTCCTTCATGCCCTTCTTGGTGGCGTGCAGCGACTTATAGGCAAAACGGCTCACGGCGCCGCCTTGCTGGAGTCGGTCCTTCCACCAGTTCAGGGTGTCTTCGTAGACGGGGTGGGTCCTGACCTTATCCAGGGTGCGTTGGCGCAGGGCGCCCAACTGGTCGGCCAGACCGCCGACGGTGGGGGCGTAGGACCGGCCATTATCGTTGACCACGATCACGACCCGGCGATCCTTATCGGCGGCGATGTTGTTCACGGCCTCCCAGGCCATGCCGCCGGTCAGGGCTCCGTCCCCGACGACGGCGACGACGTAGCGGTCCCCTTCCCCGGAAAGCTTCCGGGCCCGGGAGATGCCCTCGGCCCAGGATAGCGAACTGGAGGCATGCGAGGACTCGACGATGTCGTGGACCGATTCGGAGCGTTCGGGGTAGCCGGCGAGCCCGTCCTGTTGGCGCAGCGTGGAGAAGTCCTGCCGCCCGGTCAGCAGCTTATGAACGTAGGACTGGTGTCCTGTATCGAAAACGATGGAATCACGCGGGGAATCGAAGACCCGGTGGATCCCCAACGTGAGCTCCACGACCCCCAGATTCGGGCCCAGATGTCCTCCGGTACGGGAGACGTTGGCAATCAGGAAGGCCCGGATCTCCTCCGCCAATTGCTGAAGCTGTTGCGCACCCAGACCACGCAAATCGCGCGGCTCATGGATGGTCTCGAGCAATCCCATGCCGGTTCGTCCTTTCGCAGCCGGAAACATCATTCCATCGTACTGCGCACGGCGACGGGTTCTCGACCCGGCACCGCTTGCGCGGACTCAGGCAAACCGAGGAAAGTGGCGGCGGCGTCATGCCCGGTGACCTGCAGCGACCAGTCGGGCCGCCGCAGCAGCTCGGAGGTCAGCCGCACTCGTTGTACCTCCTGGGCGGAGTCGCCCCACATCCGCCGGGTCACCCCGTTGTCCTCATAGCCCACCGCGCGGGAGACCCCCAACGAGGAGAGGTTCCAGCTGGCGGCGTCGGATTCGGCCACCTGGGCACCGAGGTGGTCGAAGGCATAGAGCACGACGGCGGTGCGCATCTCCGTACCGATGCCCCGTCCTTGGGCCGAACGAGTCAACCAGGAGCCGGTGGTGACCAGTCGCATCCGGGCGAAATCCTGCCCCAGCAGATCCTGCATCCCCACCAGTTCGCCTTCATGCCAGACCCCGAAGGACAGCGTCCAGTCCCCGGGCTGCGTCTGGGCGCGGGTCCGCCACACATGGCGGGCCATGTTCGCCGGCAGCTCGGCATCGGGGACGTCGGTCCAGGGATGGGAGAAGGGGCTGCGCCCGGGCTCGTGGATGCCGCTGAGCCCGGCAGCTTGGAAGGCCGGCAGGTCCTCGTCGGTGACCGCCCGCAGCTCCAGGCGCGGAGTGGACAGGTGCAGGCCGAAGAGCGGCCACGAGTCGGTCAGTGCGTCCATCTCCAAATCCTATAACCCCCGCCGCGCCAGCCGGGCCCGGGCACGCAAAAGGGCGGGCCACCCGGTATCCCGGATGGCCCGCCCCGTCTGCGGTGGATCTGCCGTTAGCTGCCGGAGATCTGACGCAGCACGTACTGCAGGATGCCGCCGTTGCGGTAGTAGTCGGCCTCACCGGGGGTATCGATGCGCAGCACGGCATCGAAGGACTGGGTGGAGCCGTCTTGCGCGGTGGCGGTGACCTTCAGCGTGGAGGGGGTGGTCCCCTCGTTGAGTTCGGTCACCCCGGCGATCGAGAAGGACTCGGTGCCGTCCAGCCCCAGGGTCGAGGTGGACTCGCCCTCGGGGAACTGAAGCGGCAGCACGCCCATCCCGATGAGGTTCGAGCGGTGGATCCGCTCGTAGCTCTCGGCCAGGACGGCCTTGACGCCCAACAGTGCGGTGCCCTTGGCGGCCCAGTCACGTGAGGAGCCTGAACCGTATTCCTTGCCGGCCAGCACGACCAGCGGGGTCCCTTCGGCTTCGTAGTTCGTCGCCGCGTCGAAGACCGTGTTCTGTGGTCCGCCGTCCTGGGTGAAGTCGCGGGTGAAGCCACCCTCGATGTTGTCCAGGAGCTGGTTGCGGATGCGGATGTTCGCGAACGTACCGCGGATCATGACCTCGTGGTTGCCACGACGGGAGCCGTAGGAGTTGAAGTCCTTACGATCCACGCCATTGGCCAGCAGGTACTGTCCCGCCGGGGAATCGGACTTGAACGAGCCGGCCGGGGAGATGTGGTCGGTGGTGACCGAATCGCCCAGCTTCAGCAGCACGCGGGCACCGTCGATGTCGGAGACCGGCTCCGGCTGTGCCTTCATGCCATCGAAGTATGGGGGCTTGCGCACGTAGGTGGAATCCTCGGCCCACTCGAAGGTGTTGCCAGCCGGGGTATCCAGCGCCTTCCAGCGGTCGTCTCCGTCGAAGACACCCTCGTAGCCCTTGGCGAACATGTCCTTGTCGATGGAGGCGTCCATGACCTGCTGGACCTCGACGGGGTTCGGCCAGATGTCCTTGAGGAAGACGTCGGTTCCGGCATCGTCCTGGCCCAGGGGTTCGGCCTCGAAGTCGAAGTCCATGGTCCCGGCCAGGGCGTAGGCGATGACCAGCGGCGGGGAGGCCAGGTAGTTCATCTTCACGTCCGGGTTGATCCGGCCCTCGAAGTTGCGGTTACCCGACAGGACCGAGGTGACGGAGAGGTCGTTGGCCTGGATGGCCTCGGAGATCTCCGCTTCCAATGGGCCTGAGTTGCCGATGCAGGTCGTGCAGCCGTAGCCGACGATGTAGAAGCCGAGCTTCTCCAGGTACGGGCTCAGGCCGGACTTCTCGTAGTAGTCGGTGACGACCTTGGAGCCGGGGGCGACGGAGGTCTTGACCCACGGCTTCGAGGCCAGGCCCTTGTCCACGGCGTTGCGGGCCAGCAGGGCTGCTGCGAGCATCACCGAGGGGTTGGACGTGTTGGTGCACGAGGTGATGGAGGCGATGGAGACGATGCCGTGGTCCAGCGAGAATTCGCGGCCATCGGCGGTCTTCACGTCCACGGACTTCGAGGGACGGCCCACGTTGCGATCGTCGGCGTCACCGGCGGCGTAGTTGTGGATGTCCTTGCGGAACTGCTCCTTCGCGCTGGTCAGCTCGATGCGATCCTGAGGACGCTTCGGGCCGGCGATGGAGGGAACCACGGTGGACAGGTCCAGCTCGAGGTACTCGGAGAAACGCAGTTCCTTCGACGGGTCGTGCCAGAGGCCCTGTTCCTTGGTGTACGCCTCCACGAGGGCGACGTTCTCTTCGGAGCGGCCGGTCAGGCGCAGGTAGTCCAGGGTCACATCGTCGATGGGGAACATGGCTGCGGTGGAGCCGAACTCCGGGGACATGTTGCCGATCGTGGCGCGGTTGGCCAGCGGCACCTGGGCGACGCCTTCGCCGTAGAACTCGACGAATTTGCCGACCACGCCGTGCTGGCGCAGCTGTTCGGTGATCGTGAGAACGACGTCGGTCGCGGTGGCACCTGCGGGGATGGAGCCGGCGAGCTTGAAGCCCACCACCCGCGGGATCAGCATGGAGACGGGCTGGCCGAGCATGGCCGCCTCGGCCTCGATGCCGCCGACGCCCCAGCCCAGCACACCCAGGCCATTGACCATGGTGGTGTGCGAGTCGGTGCCGACACAGGAGTCGGGGTAGGCGCGCAGCTTGCCATCGACTTCGCGGGTCATGACCGTGCGGGCCAGGTACTCGATATTGACCTGGTGCACGATGCCGGTGCCCGGGGGGACGACCTTGAAGTCATCGAACGCCGTCTGGCCCCAACGCAGGAACTGGTACCGCTCGCCATTGCGCTGGTACTCGATCTCCATATTGCGTTCGATGGCGTCCTTATTACCGAACACGTCGATCTGGACGGAGTGGTCGATCACCATTTCCGCGGGAGCCAGCGGGTTCACCCGGGTCGGGTCACCGCCCAGGTCCTCGACGGCTTCACGCATGGTGGCCAGGTCGACAACACACGGCACGCCGGTGAAGTCCTGCATCAGCACGCGGGCCGGAGTGAACTGGATCTCCGTGCTCGGCTGGGCGTTCTGATCCCATTGGGCCAGCGCACGAACGTGGTCGGCAGTGATGTTCTTGCCGTCCTCGGTCCGAAGCAGGTTCTCCAGAAGGATCTTAAGGCTGTACGGAAGGCTGTCGCTGCCCTCGACCGCGTTCAGCCGGAAAATTTCATATTCGTTGCCTTGGACGTCCAATACGCCCTTGGCACCAAAGCTGTCCACATTACTCACTGGGACTCCTCTCGCCAGACTTTCATCTTTGTTGCACGCACGGGCATCCCGCCAGTAAGGCGAACCTAACCGGCCGGGAGGCACGTTGGGATTGCGGCAGAGCTCGGGCCCAGTCTATCTGGTGGCGGCCGGGACCAGCGCCGCCACGCACTCCACGTGGTGGGTCTGCGGGTAGAGATCCAGGGCCCGTACCGATTCGGTGACGTAGCCCTTCGCGGCAAAGTCGCGAAGATCCCGAGAGAACGACGCCGGATCGCAGGAAACGTAGGCGATCCTCCCCGGTCTGGCGGTGCTCACCGCGGCCACACCGGCCCGTCCGACGCCGGTGCGTGGCGGATCCAGCACCACACCGTCCAGGCCCCGGGGCAACCGGGCCGCCTCGCTGCGCAGGATCTTTTCGACCCGGCCCTGGCGGATCAGGACCTGATCTAGCCCCTGGATGTTGCGGCGGGCATCTTTGCTGGTTCCCGGGGCCCCCTCGATGGACAGGACGATCCCCTCGGCCCCGACGGCCCAGGCCAACGGCACGGTGAAGAGTCCGGCGCCAGCATAGAGGTCGGCGAAGACCTGACCCGGTTGCGGGTCCAGGATCGCTTGGACGGCGTCGTTCAGAGCCTCGGGTGCGCTGCGGTGGATCTGCCAGAATCCCTCCCCGGTGACCCGGTAGGTCTCCCCCGCAGCCTGTTCGGCCACCCAGGTCCTGCCACGCAGCCGGTGCAGGGTTCCCGCCCCGTCGGCTGCCGAACCGCCGTGCTGGGTGATCAACGCGGCGTTGGTGCCTTCCGGCAAGGCCTTGGCCAGGCGGGTCGCGGCTCCCGGTTTGGCGCCGGGGCGTTCGACGAGCAGCACCAGCGGGCTTCCCCCACCGGAAGGTGCCGCGACTTCGATCCGTTCGAGTCCGTGCAACGGCAAATCCGCCAGTGAAAGGTCATTGATCGCCTCGACGGCCAGCGGCAGCCGGCGGATGGGAACGAGCCGATCGGAATGGTGGGCGTTCATCGCCAAGCGTCCCGCCGTATCGACGCTAAATGCCGCCCGGGTCCTCCATCCCAGCCCGTCGGCGCGTTCCCCCGGCGCCTCCTCGACGCCGGTGAAACCCACGGCTGCCGCGTCCAGGCCGGCCAGGCGTTCAAGTTGTTCGCGGACAATCGCGGATTTCAGTTCCCGCTGGTAGCCGAGCTCCGCATGCCCGAATTCGGCGCCGCCGACCGGCAGCTCCCCCGCCGCATGCCGAGCCAGGGCATCGGCTTCGGGCCAGAAATGCGGCACCCGGTGTTCGGAGCCCTGCAGGATCTCCACGGCGTCGGCCCGCCAGAAACGGGCTCCCTCGCCGGCATCGGTCAGCCGAGCCTGCACCCGTTCGCCGGGCAGGGCATGGCGGACGAAGACGACCCTGCCCTGGTGTCTGGCGACAAAATGGCCGCCATGGGCCGGGGCGCCGATCTCGACGTCGATCAGATCGCCCGTCGCTGGTTCTTCCCGCTGGCTCAACTGGTGCTCCCGCCGTCGTGCGCTCGTGTGTCCTCGTCGGTCCCGGTGATCCCGCGTTCGTGTTCGAAGAGGGCTCTGCCATGGGTTTCTTCGGATAACTGCCAGGGGACACTGGCCACCACGACCCCGGGGACGAAATGCAGCCGGGTCTTGATGCGAAGCGCCGTCTGGTTGTGCACCAGTTGTTCCCACCAGCGCCCCACGACGTATTCGGGGATGTAGACGACCACCAGGTCACGGGGTGAATTGGATTTGATGCCCTTGATGTAGTCGATGATCGGTGCCGCCGTCTCCCGGTAGGGCGAGGCCAGGACGGTGATGGGCACCGGGATCTGCAGCCGTTCCCATTCGGCGACGGTCCGTGCCGTGGCTTCCTGGTCGATGTCCACGATGATGGCATCAAGTTTGGAGGGGCGGCCGGCCCGGGCGAAGGCCACGGCCCGCAACACCGGTTTGCGCAGCGTCGAGACGAGGATCAGGGCATGGACCCGGGCCGGGAGGGCCTTGGTGGTTCCCTGCTCATCGACCGCCAGTTCACGGTCGACCGCGGCGTAGTGCGCATGGATCGAGGACATGATCATGAACATCGCCATGATGGCCACCACGGCCAGCCAGGCACCGAAAATGAATTTGGTGACCAGCACGATGACCAGCACGGCGGCGGTCAGCACGAATCCGACGAGGTTCAGCAGGCGAGAACGCATGATTCGGTGACGCACGCGTTGGTTGGCGGTGCTCGCCAGCTGCCGGGTCCAGTGCTTGACCATGCCGAGCTGACTGAGCGTGAAGGAGACAAAAACGCCGACGACGTAGAGCTGGATCAGGGTGGCTACATGGGCACCGAAGACCAGAACGAGCACCAGGGCCCCGACACCCAAGGCGATAATGCCGTTGCTGAAGCCCAGCCGGTCTCCCCGGGTCCGGAGTTGCCGCGGCAGGAAGCCGTCGGTGGCCAGATGCGAGGCGAGGTTGGGGAAGGAGCTGAATGCCGAATGTCCTGCCATACCCAAGACGGCGACGGTGACCGCCAGGATGACGTAGAAACCGATGCTCCCCCCACCAAAGACCGCGTGGGCCAGTTGGCTGAGCACCGGGTTCTGGATGTAGCCCCCCGGGATGGGTCCGCCGTCGGCGCTCAGATTCTGTTGCGGACTTTCAACCATATGCACTCGGGCCGCCCGGGCCAGGAACATGGTTCCCAGGGTCAGGACGGTGGCAATCAGGCCCAGGAGCAACAGAATCGATGCCGCATTCCGGGCCCGGGGCCGGGCGAGGTTCTGGACGTTGCTGATGGGCGCTTCGATGCCCGTCAGCGCTGCCGAGCCGGTGGAGAAGGCGCGCAGAACCAGTACGGCGCCCAGCATCCCGGTCAGGGCCGGGTCGTAGCCCTCCTGCGGCACGATATCGAACCCCGCACTGGGCGCCGAACCCAGCCGGCCCAGGGCAGCGCTGATCGATCCGACGAGGATCATCACCAGCATGGCTCCGATGAACAGATAGGTGGGCAGCGCATTGCCCAGTCGCGAACGGCCCAGGCCCCGCAGGTTCAGCACGGCGAGGAGCACGACGCCGGCGCCGGCCAGTAACGCCTGGTGCCCGTTCAAGGACGGGAAGGCCGCGACCACATAGTGGGCCGCCGCTGACATGGAGACGGCAACGGTCAACACGAAATCAACCAGGAGGGCCGAGGCCACCGTGGTGCCGGCGCGGGCCCCGAGGTTGACGCTGGCGATCTCGTAGTCACCACGCCCCGAGGGGTAGGCCTTCACCGATTGCCGGTAGGAAGCGATGATCACCATCATCACCGCCATGATGGCGATGCCGATCAGCGGCGAGAAGTAGATCGCCGAGAGCCCGGCGATGGCCAGCGTCATGAGCACTTCATCGGGAGCGTAGGCCACGGAAGATAGCGCGTTGGAGGACAGCAGCGGAAGCGCGAGCCGGCGGCGCAGTGGCGCCTGTTTCAGCCGTTCGGTGCGGAATGGTCTGCCAACCAGGATCCGTTTTAGCGCGTCAAGAAACGTCAGCACCAGTCAAAGTTAGCCCGTGGACGGCATATCTGTCATACACGCCGCACCGCCACCGGGCGCGCGGGCGATCCGACGTGGGAGACTGGAAGCCATCAACGGGGTTTCGCAGGCCCTGCCGTCAGTACGACAACCACGGGGAGCAAGGCATGGCCCATTTCGTCATCATGGGGTGCGGGCGCGTCGGCGTCACGCTGGCCCATACCTTGGACGACGCCGGACACACCGTGGCGATCATCGACCAGGATGACCGGGCGTTCCGACGCCTTCGCCGCGGTTTCACCGGCCAGAAGGTCAGCGGTGTCGGCTTCGACAGGGAAACCCTGGAACGGGCGGATATCGCCAATGCCTATGCCTTCGCGGCGGTCTCCAGCGGTGACAATTCGAATATCCTGGCCACCCGGGTGGCCCGCGAAAACTACCATGTCCCGCATGTGGTGGCCCGGATCTATGACCCGGGTCGGGCCGAGATCTACCAGCGGCTGGGGATCCCCACCGTGGCAGCGGTGCGCTGGAGTGCCGATCAGGTCCTCCGCCGGGTTCTGCCCGAACAAGGCATCAACGGGGACTTCCGTGAGGCCTCGGGCCGGCTGATCCTCGGAGAGGTCGCCCTCCATGATGGGTGGTACGGGCGCAGTCTGGCCGAAATCGAAGAGGTGTCAGGGATCCGGGTCGCCTACCTGACCCGGTTTGGTGAAGGTCAGATCCCCCGCCCCGACGCCCGGCTGCAGCAGGGCGATATCCTGCACGCCATGATGGCCGTGGCTTCCATGGGGGAAATCGACAGGATCCTCTCCAAGGCACCCACCACCCAGGAACCCGACGAGGAGGAGAACCTGTGAAGATCGTTATCGCTGGGGCCGGCAGCGTCGGCTCCTCCATCGCCAAAGAGCTCCTCTCCCACGGACACGATGTCCTGTTGATCGATGAGAAGCCTGAGGTTGTCGGTCGCAGTGGCGTCCAGGGTGCTACGTGGCTGTTCGGGGACGCCTGCGAGCTGACCACGCTCAAGGATGCCCAACTTGCCGACGTCGACGTGGTGGTTTCGGCCACCGGTGACGACAAGGTCAACCTGGTGGTCTCCCTGCTGGCCAAAAGCGAATTCGGGGTCGGCCGGACCGTGGGGCGGGTGAATAACCCGAAGAACGATTGGCTCTTCGACGACGCTTGGGGCGTCGACGTGGCCGTCAGCACCCCGCGCATGATGACCGCCCTCGTGGAGGAGGCCGTCGAGGTCGGGGATGTGGTGCGGTTGCTCACCCTGCAGACCGGGGTGACGTCCATGGTTGAATTCACGGTCCCCACCGATGCGGCGCTGATCGGCTCCACACTGGGCGAGGTCCCCTGGCCGCAGGACACTGCAGTAGTGGCGATCCTGCGTGATGATTTGGCGATCACCCCGAGCCCCGATGACGTGATCGAAGGCGGCGACGAGCTGTTCTTCATTACCGCGATTGCGGCCGAAAACGATCTGCGTGCGGTTCTGCGTTTGGACACCAGGTCGCGGAACGACGCCGAATCAGAGGATGCTTCGGACGCTTTCCGCGATTGAAACGCGTGCCCCACCCGCGGGGCAGCGGCCCTGCCGGGCCAGTCCTGCCGGGTGGGCCCGCAGGAATCAGTCCTGCGCGGCTGATGGGGCTTCTGGTTGGGTTTGGCCGCCGGTGGCCGGCCGGGAAACCAGCCACGCCAGCCAGAGTCCCATCGCGTAGAGCGGGATGCCCATCACGATGCGGGCCGCGCCGAGTGCTTCGATGTTGTCCGCAGCATAGAGGGGCAGCTGAACCAGGAGTCGGGCCCCCATCACCCCGGCGATGATCCAGGTGGCCACCGCATAGGAGAAGCGACGGGCCCGATCGGTCCGCCAATCAACGCCCTCACCGCGGATGAAGCCGAAGACCAGGCCCATCAGCGGCCAACGGACCACGATGGAGATCACGAAGCCCAGCAGGTAGGCACCGTTGGTGTAGAAGCCAGGGACGTAGAAGTCACGCGCATTGCCGGTGGTGCGGGCAAAGACCGCACAGATGAGGACACCGAAGAGGCCGGTCAGTGCCTGGGTCAGCCCAGTTTTGCGGACCAATCGGGCGACGGTGAAGATGGCCGCAATGGCGAGGGAAGAAATCAGCGCCGGGTTCAGCTCCCGCAGGATCATGAAGACCACCAGGAAGACGATCCCCGGCAGCAGCGCCTCGATCAGGCCACGGACACCCCCGACGGTTTTCAGGACGTCGACCTGCCCGGCAGCGGTCCGGTGGATCCCCGATCCTTCGGCTATTCGACGGCCGAGGTCCTCTGCCTGGTCGTGACCTTCATCCGGGGTCGGCTCCCCCTCGGGGCTTTGGCTCATACCTCGTCCTCTACGTCATGTTCGTCCTCGGGCAAGATCTCGTATCGGGGGTTGTAGATCGTTGGCACGCCGTCGACGCGGGCGATCATCCCCTCGAAACGCAGTCGGGTGCCCGCTTCGATGCCGGGCACGCGGCGTTGGCCGTTCCAGACCAGCACGATGCGTGCCACCGGGGTCCGTCGCCCACCGGGCGGAGCCGGGGCGTCAACGACGCCTGCGGTAAACACCGGTGCCTGGGCGCTGGGCAGGATCCTGATGTTCTCCACGAAGCCGCGGGCGAGCACCCTGCCCCGTTCGGGAAGCTGGTCCAGGGTGTAACAGCGCTCGGCCCGGTCGGGCCCGGTGTATCCGCCCGAACGGGAGGCCAGGCCGCGGCGTCGGGCTGCGACGCCACGCTCAGCCAATTTCGGTGATCTCCGGTCCGCGTTCCGGCCTGCCCTGCAGACCACGTTCGTTGCTGCTGTCCGTGGTGTCCTCGGTTTCCTCGGCGTCGTTCGCCGAGCGGGTGACGGCGCCGGCCGGCATCGTCAATGGGAGCAATTCCTGGGGAGGCATGGGCTGGTTGCCGCGTTCGACGACGACCCGGGCCAGTCGGTCCTCGAGGCGTTCGGCCTGGGCGCGGTCCAGGGTCGCCGGTCCACCCACCACTGCGCGCAGGAACCAGCGTCCGCCGTCGATGCCGATGAAACGGGCTACCATGAATCCTTGCTCGCCATCGGGGCCGTCGGCGGGGACACGGGCCACCAATTCGGTGCCAAAGCGTCCTTCGACCCGATCGATTTTGCCGTTCTGTTCGCCGATGCTTTCTTCGATCTGGGCTGAGATGCCATCCCACAGGCCGCTGGATTTCGGTGCGGCAAAGACCTGGAGCTGCAGGCGTGAACCGTCGAGTTCAAGGGCCGCGGCGATGACCCGCTGGGATCCCTCCTCGACCTCGAGGCGCAGCTGCATGCCCTCGATCGGTTCGATCTTCAGGGCTCCGAGGTCGATGTAGTGCCCGTGGTCCGGTGCCTCGTCGATATCGAAGGGACCCTGTTCGTTGCCGGCCGCGACCACGTCGGCATCCGGGAGCTGCTCGTCCTCGGGCGTGGTGGCTGCGTCGTCGTTCGTTGAATTGGTGCGGCGTTTGAAAATCATCGTTGCTCCTCCCGGCCCGTGGGGCCGCAGGTGGTGAAGTAGGTGGGGTGGGCTCAGCGGGCTGCCGTGTCGGCGAATCCTCCGGTCGAGCCGAAGCCCCCGGCTCCGCGCACCGAATCGGGCAGTTCGGCGACGGGAATGAACGCCGCATGCTCCACGCGTTGGATGACCAGTTGGGCGATCCGGTCACCACGGTTCAGTTCGATCGGCGTCCGCGTGTCGGTGTTCAGCAGGGTCACGCATAACTCCCCGCGATAGCCGGCGTCGACGGTTCCCGGGGCGTTGACGATGGTGAGTCCCTTTTTCGTGGCCAGTCCGGAACGCGGATGGACCAACGCGACGAAGCCGATCGGCAAGGCGATGGCCACTCCTGTGGGAACCAGCTTCCGCTCCCCCGGTTCCAGGACCACATCTTCGCGGGTACGCAGATCGGCCCCCGCGTCTCCGGGGTGGGCGTACGACGGCGGCTCCAAGCCGGGGTCGAGCATCTTTAGCTGGACGTCAAGGGTGGTGGTGGGCTGCTCGGGCATCGTAGCCGGATTCTCCAGGGCGTTGAGGGTCATGACCGTGTTCACTCTAGCCCGATTGCCGTCCAGCCCCAATGCGTCCACGAGAGGCTCTGGGCGAACTAAGCTGGTGGTATGCCTGATTCGACCCCCTCTGCAGCGTCCTCTGAGATCTTCCGTGAAAAATTGTGGCCGGCCTGGTGGATGTGGATCCTCGTGGTGGGAACCGGTTTCGCCGGTACAGCCATGGTCCTTCCCATCAATTTGAACGTTTCCATCGTCGTGGGCATCGTCGTGTTCTTTGCCGTCGGCATCGCCTTATTGACCCTGACGCCGACCATCAGTTTGACCCAGGACTGGTTTAAAGTTGGCCGGGCCAGCATCGAATGCCGCTATATCGGCGAGGTTTCCGCCCATCGAGGCGACGACGCCACCTTTGAACGTGGTCCTGCCCTGAACGGGACCGCCTACCTTTGCCTGCGCGGCTGGATCGACCCGGTCGTCAAACTCGAAATCGTTGATCCACTCGATGCCACCCCATACTGGCTGGCATCGACCCGCCGCCCGGAGGAGCTGCTCCGAGCCCTCCAGCAGACCGCGCGCGCCTAGAGGAGCGGCAGTGGGACCCGCCGCGGCCTTCAGCCTTCGCAGTCCTTGCAGTACAGCAGTCCGCCCTTTTCCTTGGCGACCTGGGAACGGTGCCGGACCAGGAAACAGGAAGCACAGGTAAATTCGTCCGTTTGTGCCGGGAGCACTCGGACGAGGAGTTCTTCTCCGGAGAGATCGGCGCCGGGCAGCTCATAGCCGTCGGCCAGCTCGGTCTCATCCTCGTCGACCACCGGTGACTGATGGTCCTTGCCGCGTCCCTTCAGTTCTTCGAGGGACTCCTGGTTGGCTTCGTCGTCATTCTTCCGTGGCGCGTCGTAGTCTGTCGCCATAGTTTCTCCATCACGCTCCGGTCATTGCTGGGTTGGGGCCGGATAGGCCCCCGGCACCGTTGCTCTAGCGGCGTCGCGCCGAGATGTCGTGCTGGTATGTTCTGGGTTGGTCCGGCGTTCCCGACCCTCAAGATACAACGCCACGAGGACACATTTTGTGCCCGTGACGCACAGATTGTTCACCATCGGGGAGCAAAAAGCCAATGTCCGTGGCCCCGTGGACGGCGACCGCAGGACGGCATCGACCCAGCAGGGTTCCCCGCCTCTTCCCGTGGGCGGCTCGACCGGGGTTCCCGGGCCCACCTGAGACCAAACTAACCGCGCCACACCACGGCAAATACTGACTTTTCCCCTCCCCCGGTGGCAGAGTCGTATCCGTACGTGAGCGTCCGTGGAGGGAAAGTATGCAGCAACTTCGGCTCGTAGGTGTCCAAGAGGATGGCGAGCACCTGCTGTTGAGCAGCGACGATGGGTCCAGCTTTGTGCTGCGCATCGACGAGGCGCTACGCGCCGCCACTGCCCGCCCCATCGGTCGCCCCGCCGCGTCCGGCGCCGAGCAGGCACCGGCAACATTCTCCCCGCGGGAGATCCAAACCCGGATCCGCAATGGTGCCACCGCCGAAGAGGTTGCCGAGGAATCGGGCTTCCCGTTGGACCGTGTGCTGCGCTACGAGGGCCCCGTTCGCGCCGAACGCGACTACGTTGCCCAGCAAGCTCGTGGCGTGGAGGTCTCCGCACCCCAGGCCCACGACACCTACCGTTCGGCCTTCGGCGATGAACCGGCCTCCCTCGGTGAGATGGTCGACGTCCGGCTCAACGCCCTCGGCGTCAGCGCCTCGTCGTTGCAGTGGGATGCTTGGCGTCGTAGTGACGGGGCCTGGAACATCTCGGCCGAATTCGACGCCTCGGGTTCCGAAACAGATGCCAGTATCGGCGAGGAGCCGCCGGCCATGTGGGTGTTCCATCCGGCCCGAAAATCGTTGCAGAACGCCAACCGGTGGGCTCAGGTCCTGAGTGAACTGGAACCGGTGGAGAATGCCTTCACCAACCGTCGACTCACGGCAGTAGCCGACCGCCCCTTTGATTTCGAATCCGACGCCGGCCATGAAACGCACGGTTCCGACACTGGTCCGGCTTCTCCCGGAGACCCCGACGCCGAAGAACTGCTCGACGTGCTGCGTGCCCGCCGTGGACAACGCCTTGGAGTGGACGAGGAGGGCGACGATGCCCTCGCCGTGATGCTCTCCAAGGGTTCCATCCCCGCAGCGCACCCACGGGACGAGGATTTCGCCGATGAAGGTGAAGCCCGCCGACTGGGAATCGTTCCGCCGCATGACGACGACGATGACGATGAGCTGCCGCACCTGCCAGACGGTGTCAGCACGAACACCAGCGAATACACCGTCGTACCGGGCCTCTCGGCCGCAGACTTTCGGCAGGCCGACGAGACGGTGACCCGTCATGAAGAGGCAGAAGACGACGGCGGTCATGGACGCAAGAAGGCCAAGCGGTCCTCGGTGCCCAGCTGGGATGAGATCGTCTTCGGCAAGGGGAAGAAGCGCGACTAGCGCAGCGCTGCCTCGAATTACTTCGGGGTGGCCAGGGTCAGGAGCGGGACTTCCTTCTCGGCTCGGGTCATCGAACCGTGCTGGCCGATCATGTTCAGGGCCCCGGGTGAGACGCGGCGTCCGTCAAAGAGGGCGAGTTCGCCGCTGGCCAGGATCAGTACGTCACCGATTCTGTTCTTGACCCGTTCGTCTACATCGCCGAAGTAGCCGTGCTCGATGGCTTCCTCCCGCGTGATCACCCAAGCCTTCGCTCCGAAGGCCTCCTTCCAGTTCCGGATGAGCGCGGCGCGGGTCGCTGCGGTGGCCTCGCTGCTGAAGTGCAGCTGCACCGCCCGCGGCTCCCCCGCCGTCAGGGCGATTCCGTCCAGGAGTTCGGGGTACTGCGAGTAATCGATCCGTGCTTCGGGACGCACATCGACCATGCCGTGGTCCGCGACGAGCAACAGCAAGGTCCCTGCCGGGACGCGTCCGGCCAGGGTGCGCATATTTGCGTCGAGTTCCTCCAGCTCACTGAGCCATTGAGACGAATCGCTACCAAATTTATGTCCTGCCTTATCGAGTTCGTTCCAGTAGCAGTACACCAACGACCGATCAGATGCGGCCAACGCCTCGGTAGCGGCCCGGACACGGGCCTGGGGGGTGCCCGCTGCGAGGAATTCGCCGCCCTGCAACGAGGCACGGGTCAATGCCGAATCGCTGAAGCGTGGCAGGCTCGCCGTGGCCACGTGGATATGCTCCGCCGCCTGGGCCATCACCGTCGGATACGGCTGCCACACCTTCGGGTCCAGGTCCTCGGGCCAGTTACCGAGCATGTTCACCACCCGCGGGACCGCAGGATCGACGACGTCGTACCCGACGATGCCATGCTGGCCGGGCGACACACCGGTGCCCAGGCTCGACAACGAGGCAGCCGTCGTCGTGGGGAACGCAGCGTCCAGCGTGCGTGAATTCTCCATTTTCGAGCGCAGGAACGGGGCATGCCCGGAACGTGCCTTGAGCAGTGACTTGCCCAGCCCGTCGGCCATCACCACGCACACCTTGCGGGCCTGGGGTAGTGACAGGACATTGCTGAACCCGGGAACCCCCAAGACGGCAGCGGCGCTTGTCATCACCACCGAGAGGTCCGCGGTGCCGTAACGTGGCGGGGCCGGCAGCGGTTCGGCGGGCTCGAGTCGGGGTGTGCGGGTGGTGCTCACAAGATTCAGCCCTGGTGGTGGCCGCGAACGAACCGGCCTGCGGGGCGTGGGGCCCGCGATTCGGCAGCAGGAACCGGTCGGGTATCCAAGGCGGTGGTCGTGGTGGCTTGCCGCAGGGCCCGGGCGAAGGACCTGGCATCTTCGACGGCCTGGAGGCCGTCGGCTTCGGCACTGACGCGGAGCAACACATCCTCCCTCTGCAGCGTTCCGGTGTAGCCGTGGTCGGCTTCGCATTGCGGGTCGGCACAGCCTGCCGGAGCCAAGTCAACGCGTTGTCCGCCGGACCAGGAGATCGCCAGGGTCAGTTCGCGGCTCTTATCGCTGCTGCGGTAGTTCTGCGGCTGGTGGTAGACGAAGCTGAGCACCACCGAAGAGATCCTGCCGATCGGCACGGTCTCCGTGGAGACCTGGGCCATGACCTGGTCCCCAGCCATGTCCAGCTGTTGGTCGTCCACGTGGACGATGACCATCACGTCGGACGTCAGGACCAGCACGGTGACATGCCGGTGGACCTCGGTGTGCTCGATATGGGTTTCCAGCTGGACCAGATGTGCCAGCGGCTCCATCCCATCCAGGGCGTCTTCGACGACGTCAGCAACGAGCTTGGGGTAGAACCCTGCGCGTTCCAAGGCACTGTGCAAATCACGGCCGGGGGCCGAAGTACGGGAGAACATCCACCCAGTCTACCGGTGTATGTGCCGCCGTCGGGCCGATCATGACGGCGGCTGGGGACTGGCGCCCCCTCCCCTGCCTAGCGCATCGCCCGCCGGGCGCTGTCGGTGCGCTGCGCGGGGTTGCCGATCCGTAGGTCGGCGGCGAGCACGGTCACCGATCCTTCGGAGACCAGTACCGGGTTGAACTCCATCAGCGCCACCTCCGGGTGGTCATCCTTCAGGGTGGCCACCCGGTTGAGGAAGTCCTCCAGCCCCGGCACGTCCACGGAGGGGAAGCCCTGATAGCCGAAGAGCTTCTGGGAGGCCCTGGGCGTGCGGACAAAATCGGCGAGGTCGGTATTGGTCAGTGGCGGGATGGCGTGCGCCCAATCGTCGAGCAGGTTCACTGCATCCCCGGCCAGCCCGTAGGAGATCAGTGGTCCCAGCAACGGGTCCTCGAGTGCACGCACCACGCAACCCTGACCTGAAGCAGCCATGGTCTGGACTTCGAGGTCATCGGCCCCGTATTGGCGCAACGTCTGCTGCATATGTCTGATGTTCTGCCGCAGCGCGGTTTCGTCGGTGATATTCAACCGCACCCCACCCAAATCGAGTCGGTGGCGCAGGTACTGGTCGGTGGCCTTCAAGGCCACCGGCCACCCGATGCGATGTGCTGCCTCCACGGCTTCCTGCTCATCGCTGAACCGCACCGATTCCAGCACGTTCACCCCGTAACAGCCCAACAGCTCGACGGCGTCCTGCGCCGAAAGAGCCAGCAAATCGGTTCCTTCCACGCGTTGCATGTACCCGGCGAGCAGCTCATCGGCGCGTTCCCTATCGATTCCCGAGGATTCGACGTATTCACCAAATTCACGGCCACGCCAGTCCACGTACCCGACCATTTCCGCCAGGGCCCCGATGGCGGTTCCGGGAGAAGCATAGGTGGGGACGGCGTCCTGCCGGACGGTCACCGTCTGGGTGCCGCCTTCGTCTTCACCTGAGGCGGGGGCGGCTGTGCCGGGGGCCGGGCTGGTCTGGATCAGGCCGACGGCGGGTTCCTTCGGATCCATGATCCCGGTGAAGGATGCCAACACTGGTTTGCCGGCTTCCCGCCCCGTTTCGAACAGGATCTGAGCCAGCTGGTGGTGGTCGATGCCCGGGGCCGGCAACACCGCGAGGATCAGGCAGTGCACCGCGGGTTGGGCCAGCAGTGCCTGCAACGTCTTCCGGAGCCGCGGCAACGCGCGGGAGGCGCCGTCGGTCAGCACCAGATCGCGTTCACTGGCGACAACGTCAAGGTCGTGCTGTTCGGCGTTATCCTCCACCACGCGGGACAGCGCCCGAGAATTGGCGACAATGGCCAGCCCGTTGCCGGCGGGTAGTGGCTGGGTGGCGAAGAGCTGCGCCAGGTCCATCAACAATTCGTTGGATGCCACGCGAATGGCCCCCGACTGGTGGAGCATCGCATCCACGGCACCCAGCGGCGCCTGGGTGGTCCGTACGGCGTGCCCGGGCGGCAGCCTCAAGCCCATGACATCTGATTTGGCCACGATGACCGGCTTCTTTCGGGCCAGTCGGCGGGCGATACGCGAAAATTTCCGGGGGTTCCCGAAGCTTTCCAAGAATAAGGCGACGGCTGTCGTTGCGGGGTCGTCTTCCCAAAATTGCATGGCGTCGTTGCCGGAGACGTCGGCCCGGTTCCCTGCCGAGACGATGCTGGAGACACCGATCCCGCGGCGGCTGGCCGCCGAGTAGATGAGCACGCCGATCGCTGCGGAATGACTGAACAGGCCGAGTCCTCCCCGCCGGGGCATGCCCGGGGCCATGGAGGCGTTGAAGCTGACCGCCGGTGCCGTATTGACCAGACCCAACGATGCCGGACCGATCAGCCGCATCCCGTTGCTCCGCGCCAACCGCACCAGGTCCCCCTGACGTTGCAGGGCCTCTGCCTGGTCGCCCGGGAAGGTCTCGGTGACCACGAGTAGCCCCCGCACACCGTGGGCCCCGCATTCGGCAACGACGGACTCCAGTTCAGCTACCGGAACGGCAACCACCGCCAGGTCCACGGTGCCGGGGATCTCTGCGAGAGCGCCGTAGGAGATCATCCCGGCGATTTCCAAAGCGTCAGGATTCACCGCATAGACCGGCCCGGTGAAACCGCCTTCGATAATGTTTTCCAGCAGCGTGTACCCGACGGTTCCCCACTGCCGGCTGGCCCCGATCACGGCCACCGATCGGGGGGCCAGCAGACCGGCCAACGACTGGGCTTCGGCCCGGTGTTCGCGTGATTCCATCACGGCCCGAGACTTCTCGGTCGGGTCGATCGGAAATTCCAGCATCACCACCCCGTCGTCGAACCGGCGTTTGACCTCGTAGCCTGCGTCGGCGAAAACCGTGAGCATTTTGCGGTTTTCCGGCAGCACTTCGGCGCTGAAACGTTCGATGCCGTTCTCCCGGGCCGCGGCAGCCAAGTGCTCGAGCAGGATCGAACCGGCCCCCTTGCCCTGGGTGTTGTCGGCGATGTTGAACGCCACCTCGGCCTCCAGCGGATCATCGAGTCGGTCGTAGCGTCCCACCCCGATGATCTGAGAGCCACGGAGGACGATCATCGCCACCCGGTTCACGTGGTCAACCTGGGTAAAGCGGGTCAGCTCGCGGTCGGTGAGCTTGGACTTGAACGTGAAAAACCGCAAGTAGATCGACGTTTCGGATTGTCCGGCATGGAAGCGTTGCAAAGCAGCGGCATCCGAGGGACCAATGGGCCGCAAATGGGCCGTCGTCCCGTCGCGTAGAACGACATCGGCTTCCCAATGAGCCGGATATTCAGCATTTTCCACCTCGTGCACCATAGGCTTAGCCTAAGGCCTTCGCACACGGATCCGTCGTGATCCGAAATACAAGGACGAGACTGCCCCTCAGTGCGGCACCGTCCTATCGCGCAGGACCAACATCAGCACCGATTCGAGGAATCACTTTTATGGCCCGCAGGCAGACACCGGAACCACCGCAGGACTTCATCGAGAACATCGTCGACATCGACGTGACCTCGGAGATGGAGGGGTCGTTCCTGGAGTACGCCTACTCGGTGATCTACTCGCGTGCCCTGCCCGACGCCCGTGACGGCCTCAAGCCGGTCCAACGCCGCATCCTGTTCATGATGACGCAGATGGGTCTGCGCCCCGAGAAGGGCCACGTCAAGAGCGCCCGAGTCGTCGGTGAGGTCATGGGCAAACTGCACCCCCACGGTGATACCGCCATCTACGATGCCATGGTGCGCATGGCCCAACACTTCGCGTTGCGGCTGCCACTGATCGACGGTCACGGGAACTTCGGTTCGCTGGACGACGGTCCTGCCGCACCGCGGTACACGGAGGCCAGGCTGGATTCCCCGGCGGTGGCCATGACCGACCACCTTGACGAAGACGTCGTGGACTTCATCCCCAACTACGACAACCAGTTGCTTCAACCGGAGGTCCTCCCGGCAGCCTTCCCGAACCTGCTGGTCAACGGAACCACCGGCATCGCCGTCGGGATGGCCACGAACATGGCCCCGCATAACCTCGGCGAGGTCATTGCCGCGGCCCGTCACCTGGTGGAAAATCCCGAAGCGCCCCTGGCCGAGCTGATGAAATTCGTCCCCGGCCCGGATCTACCCAGCGGCGGAGAGATCATCGGACTGGAGGGCATCCACGACGCCTACACGAACGGGCGTGGCTCGTTCAAAACCCGGGCCAAGGTCGTGCTCGAACAGATCAGCGCGCGACGCAGTGGTCTGATCGTCACCGAGCTTCCCTACATGGTCGGTCCGGAGAAGGTCATCCAGAAGATCAAGGATGCCGTCACCGCCAAAAAGCTCGTCGGGGTCTCCGATGTCATCGACCTGACCGACCGCAAGAACGGTATGCGGCTGGTCATCGAGCTGAAGAATGGCTTCAACCCCAATGCCGTCCTCCAACAGCTGTATAAGTACACACCGATGGAGGACTCCTTCGGCATCAACAACGTGGCCCTGGTCGACGGACAACCCAGGACGTTGGGGTTGCGGGAACTGCTTCAGGTCTACATCGGGCACCGCCTCTCGGTGGTCACGCGTCGGACGGCCTACCGGCTGGCCAAGAAGAAGGATCGACTGCATCTGGTCGAAGGTCTCCTCATTGCCATCGTCGACATCGACGAGGTCATCCAGATCATCCGCAACTCGGACGAAACTGCGGTGGCCCGCCAACGGCTGATGACCGTGTATGACCTCTCGGAGATCCAGGCCAACCACATCCTGGAGCTGCGGCTGCGTCAGCTGACCAAATATTCGCAGATTGAGCTCGAGAAAGAGCGCGACGAACTTCAACGGGAAATCGAACGTCTCAGCGCCATCCTGGCCTCGGACGAGCTGCTGCGCGGTCTGGTCTCCAGTGAGCTGGCCGAGGTCTCCGAACGTTATGCCACACCGCGCCGTACCCGCCTGTTGAAGTCGGCAACGGCGGCCCCCTTGAAGGGCACCACCATGCCTGCCCCGGCTTCCACCAGCGCCAAAGCACCGTTGACGCTCGAAATCGCCGATGATCCCTGCTGGGCCATCCTCTCCGCCTCGGGCCGGCTGGCTCGCACCACCACCCGTGAGCCGCTGCCCACCGACGGCAACCGGGTGAAGCATGACGTGCTGGCCTCCCTCCTGCCGGCGACGGCCCGGGGGGAGATCGGCGCCGTGACCTCAACCGGACGCATGTTGCGCCTGCAGGTCTTGGACATCCCGGTCCTGCCGGCCACCTCCTCGTTCCCTCCTCTGACCGACGGGGTTCCGGTCGCCGAGTTCATTTCGCTGGCCAAGGGTGAAACCGTGATCGGTCTGGTGCCGCTGAATGAGGTGCTGGCCGTGGGGACCGCCCGCGGGGTGGTCAAACGAGTCACCCCCGACTACCCGTTGAACCGTGACGAGTTCGAGGCGCTGTCGCTCAAACCCGGCGATCGGGTCATCGGGGTCTGTGTTCCGGGTGAAAACGATGATCTGATCTTCGTTTCGGGCCAAGCCCGTCTGCTGCGCTATCCGGCATCCACTGTTCGCCCCCAGGGCCGCACGGCCGGCGGAATGGCAGGAATCAAGCTCGTCGACGGTGACCAGGCCATCTTCTTTGGTTCGGCACATCCCGAGGACGAATCAGCGGTGGTGGTCACTATTGCCGCCGCGGGTGCGACGTTGCCCGGCACCGAGGCCGGCACCGTGAAGGTCACCCCGCTCTCCGAATATCCGGCCAAGGGCCGCGGTACCGGTGGGGTGCGGGCCCACCGCTTCCTCAAGGGCGAAGAGGTCCTGGCCCTGGCCTGGGCCGGTCATGGCCCTGCCCGGGCTGCTTCGGCTGCCGGAGTCTCCCGTGCGCTGCCCCTGGAACATGGACGGCGGGATGGTTCGGGCGTTCCGTTGTCGAGTAAGGTCGACGCGCTCGGCGGGGCTCCTGTCGCCCCCGATGCCGTGGGCGAACCCGCCCCGCCCATCGACCGCTCCCCCGAACCCGTCTCCGGTGGCAGCGAGGCAGAGCAGGCAGACACCGGGGCACCGCGCCGACGCACGGCCGCGGCCTCACGCCCTGCTGCAGGACGCGGCGGAAAAAAGGTCCCCGACGAGCCGGTGGGCGATTTTTTGCCCGGCTTCGACGCTGAGGAGCCCCGACGCGCCCCCCTCGCTGCGCCGGAGGAGGACAGCGTCCCCTTCGCCGATTCAGCGGTGGTGGAAGTCGAAGGACGCGGTACGACGCCGGTAGGGCCCTAGGTCCGACTTGAAGGGCTCTGCTCCGGCTGGCATGAGGGCCGCGTCGCCCTTCAGGCTCGAACCGGAGGCGACAGGGCCCCCGTGCTCAGATCCAAAACCGTATCGGCGTCGCCGGCCATTTGCGCGTCATGGGTGACCATCACCACGGCCATCCCCGCCAGGGCTTCTCGCAGGTCGGCGATCAATTCCGCGGCCTCGTCCTGGCCGAGGTGAGCCGTCGGCTCGTCCAGCAGGACGGCGTCCGCCCTGGCCACGAGTGCCCTGGCCACCGCCAGGCGTTGACGTTGCCCCCCCGAGAGCCGGTGCCCCCCACTGCCGATGCGGGTGTCGAGTCCCCCGCTTTGCTGGTCGAACCAGTGGCCTAGTCCTACCGCGTCAAGGGCGGCATGCAATTCGGGGTCGTCTGCCGGGTCGTGGGCGGAGCGGCCGAGCGATAGGTTGTTGCGCAGGCTGGAATCGAAGAGATGGGCTTCCTGCGGGCACCATGTGATCCGCCCCAGCAGGGGTGCCGCCTTCTGCGGCTCGGCCCAGGGTTCGATCAGCATACCGACATCGTCGCCCAGGCGGAAGGCGCCCTCCGAGGGGCGGACCAGTCCCAGCAGTACGGCGAGCAGGCTGGATTTTCCAGACCCCGATGGGCCAATGATCGCCAACCAGCCGCCACGTTCCACCCGCGCAGAAATATGCTCCACCACCGGCGTGTTCCCCGTCCACGTCACCGACACCTGCTCAAGTTCCAATGACGTCAACCGTGTCGGCCGGCCGTCCTGCCCGGCAGCGTGGGCTCCGTTTTCCGCAGCATCAGCGGGAAGCGGCGCCGGGGCGTCGTTGCTGCTCAGCACCCGGGCGATGGCGTCGAGCCGGTCGCCGAAGAGCGGGAGTTTCGCTGCGGCATCTGAGGCATTGGCCAAGGGTTCGTTCAGGCTCAAAGCCAGCAAGGCGACCACTGCCAGAAGTGCCGCCGTTTCGGCTCCCGATGCTCCGGTAGCGCCGGCGACCAGCAGGCAACCGATCGCTGCCAGCCCGGAAGCGATGACGGCGATGGCCTCACCGAGTCCGGCGCCCGAAGCGGCTCGCAGTGTTGTCCGGGAGGCCAGTTGGTCGTGCTGGTTGAAGTCTGCGGCAGCCCGTGGCGCGACCCCGTTGGCCCGCAGATCCCCGGCGGCGGCGAAGAGCGTGGAAATCCGGCCGGTGGCCCAACTGCGGTGTCGTGCCGCCTGGGCTGCGGAACCTCGTTCGACACGAACAGCCAGCCAGGGCCCCAGCAGGAAGCCCAGTGCCCCGGCGATCCAGAAGATGCCCTGGGTCGCCGGGAAGAGCAATGCTGCGGTGATGAGGGAACCTGCCCAGGCAAGGATCGCTGCCGGAAGGGGAACCAGGACCCGTGGTGCTGCGTCGCGCAATTCGTCGACGTCGGCCACCAGATGGGTGAGCGCATCCCCCGAACGAGTCAGTTTCCCCCATCCGGCGGGGCGGTTGGACAGGGCATCCCATAACCGGGTGCGCAGCGCGGTCGCCCAGTCAAGGACCGCCCGGTGCACCGCTAGTTGTTGGGCGTACCGTAGGACGGCCCGACCCAGTCCGAAGAATCGCACGCCCACGATCGCGACCATGAGCACCATCATGGGTGGACGGGTACTGGCATTGACGATCAGCCAGCCCGAGACGGCGGTCAGCGCCGCCCCGGACAGCACGGAGGCCGTCGCGAGGAGGACGCCACCTCCCATCCCTGAACGCCACCACCTCATTGATCGCAGCAGGGACCAGCGGGCTGACCGGCTGGAAGTGCGCACGGAGGTCTCGTCCGCCGCGGTGGGCCCGGCCGGCTGGGAGGGAAGCGGTTCGGTGCCCGTTTGCCGGTCGTGACGGGGTTCAATCATCGGCACGGGTTGCCCGACGGTTCCACCCTGCCGGAGCAGGTCGGACAGTTGGCGGTCGTGCGTGGCCACGATCAGGGTCACGTCCTGGGCGAGGCAAGCGAGGGCGGACCTGACGGCTCCAGCGCTCACGGCATCCAGATGGGCTGTCGGCTCGTCGGCTAACAGGAGGGAGGCGCCCGCGCACCGGATCCGGAGCAGCGCCCGGGCCACCGCGATCCGGCGGAGCTCCCCGGGGCTGAGTCCGTCCAGCGGCAGAGCAGCCAGATGTCCCGCCCGAACGTCTTCCAGCACGTGGGTGAGATCCGTGAGCTCGGCGTTCGGGGCGTAGAGCAGTAGTTCCTCGGTGGCCGTGGGCTCGGTGAATTGGGGGTGTTGCCCGATCCAGGCGGTATCTGACGAATCGGGGACGTCGATGACGCCGTCGATGGTCGTCTCGGGGGGAAGCAGCCCCGCGAGGGCATGGAGCAGGGTGGTTTTTCCGCTCCCTGAAGGCCCGTCCAGGACGACTCGTTCGCCCCGTGAGACCGTGAGCTCGGCGATGGACACGGCGGGCGCTGCCGATCCCGCGTACTGGACGCGCAGGCGCTGCACGCCGATCCCTGCGGCGTCTGGCCGCGCGTCACGCTCGCCCAGCTCAGCTGCCCCGGCCAGGGGGCCTTCGTGGCCATCCCCCAGAAGGTCCTCGGCCCGCCGTAGGGCCTCCAAACCATCTTCGGAGGCGTGGAACGCCGCCCCAACGCTGCGGAGCGGCAGGAAGACTTCCGGGGCCAGGATGAGGGCCAACAGGCCCACCTCGAGACCCATCTGCCCATAGACGAGCCGGACTCCGATGAACACGGCGACGACGGCCACGGAGATCATCGCGATCAGTTCCAGCGCGAACCCGGACAGGAAGGCGGTACGCAACGTGGACATCGTGGTTTCGCGGTAGCGCCGTGAGACAGCGGTGAGCCCCTGCCGGCGTTCGGCCGAACGCCGTAGTCCGATCAGGGCCGGTAGTCCCTGCGCCAGCTCGGCGAGCTGGTTCGACAAGGCATCCAGTCCCGCAGCCGCCTGGGCTACCCGGTCCCTAGTATGCAGTCCGATCAGTGACATAAAGACCGGGACCAGGGGCACGGTCAGCACCAGGATGAGCGCGCTAACCCAGTCCGCCGCGAGGATACGGGCTCCAATGAACAGCGGTACGACGGCGGCGCTGACCAAGGCGGGCAGGAAGGTCGAGTAGTACTCGTCCAGGCCGTCGAGCCCGCGCGAGGCCAGGGCCGCCACGGCGCCGCGCCCGTTCGGTGAATCCGCGCTTCCCTGTCGAGTCTTTCCGCTCAGCTCGGCGGCGACCAGTCGGTGGCGCAGACGTTCCTTCGTGCCCCAAGCGGTCCGTTGCGAGGCTTGGGTCATACCCCACGCCGCTGCGGCTCGCAGCAGGACTCCGACGGCACCGATCAGGCACAGGGGCGCCAACGCGCCGGTGAGCTCCCCTCCGGTCCCCGACGGGGAACCGACGGTTCCGTCGGCCACCACGGTGATCCCCGTGGCCAACGCCTGCCCCAACAGGATCAACCCCACGGCTTTCACCGCGGCCAAGGCAGCCAACAGTGCCAGCTGTGAGCGTGGAACCTCACGCAGCCCTTGATGGGGGCCGGCGGCAGTCGTCTTCATCGGGGTCATCTCGGTCCTAGACCACCGGGGTCACGGTATGGGCTGCCGGAATATGGCTTTCGGAAACCCGTTGACGGAACACCCAGTAGGACCACCCTTGGTAGAGCAACACCAGCGGGATGCCGAAGGCAGCGATAACACTCATCAGCCCCAGGGTGTACTCACTGGAGGAGGCATTGGCGACGGTCAGGTTGAAGGCCGCATCGATCGTCGAGGGCAGGACCACGGGGAAGACCGCCACGAAGATGGCGGACACTCCTGCCATGAGGAAGGCTCCCGAGTAGGCAAAGGACCAGCCTTCGGCTCCCCGCCGGTTGGCCAGCCATCCGGCGAGGCCACCGACGACGGCGAGGACCACAAGAACCAGGGGGATCACCTTTCCGGTCGGCACCACGACGAGGATCGCCCAAAGCGCCATCGGCGCCAGCGCCACCGGCAGCCACCGGCCGATGAGGCTGCGGGCCCGTTCGCGTAACTCCCCCTCGGTTTTGAGTCCGACGAAGGCCAGGGCATGAATCAGCGAGAAGGCGACGACGGCCAGCCCGCCGAGGACCGCGTAGCCGGTGAGCCAGGCGAAAGCCCCTCCCACCCGGTCACCATTGGCATCCAAGGGAAGCCCCGTCGTCGTCAGGGCCAGCATCGCCCCGACGCCGAAGGCAGCGGTGAAGGAGCCGAGGCTGATCGCCCAGTCCCAAGCGTTGCGGCTGGACTGCCGGTGGGCTTTACCGCGATATTCAAAGGCCACCGCACGGAAGATCAGGGCGACCAGCACCAGCACCAACGGCACGTAGAGTGCGGAGAACAGCGAGGCATACCACATCGGGAAAGCAGCAAAAGTGGCAGCCCCGGCGGTGATCAGCCATACCTCGTTGCCGTCCCATACGGGTCCGACGGTGTTCAGCAGAACGCGTCGTTGGCGTTCATCGCGGGCCAGGAGCTTCATCAGCATCCCCACCCCGAGGTCGAAACCCTCGA
Organism: Arthrobacter rhombi; assembly: GCF_900163545.1. GTDB lineage: Bacteria > Actinomycetota > Actinomycetes > Actinomycetales > Micrococcaceae > Arthrobacter_H > Arthrobacter_H rhombi_A. The sequence continues at coordinate 323,209 of NZ_FUHW01000038.1, read as the reverse complement.
GGAAGAGGTAACCGGCCCAGAACACGGCGATGATCACGAACCAGAGTGTCGGGAGGAATTCCATCATCAATCCTTAGATCGTTTCCGCGGGCAGGATCAGTAGGCGAAGGCGAGGACGTCGCCGTCGCCGGCTGGGGTGTCATCGTCGTCTTCACCCGGTGGCGAGGCCGTCAGTTCGGGCATGGCGGAGGGAACGCCGCCGCGCACATACCGCACGATCATCTTGACTTCGACGACGGCCAGGACCCCATAAACTGCCGTGAGGGCGATGAGCGAGAAAAGCATTTCGGCGGCGGAGACCCCCGGTGAGACGGCGGCTGCGGTGTACATGAAGACCTGGTCTACCGAACCGTCCATCGTCGGGTTGGGGGCGACGACGAAGGGCTGGCGGCCCATTTCGGTGAAGATCCAGCCTGCCGAGTTGGCGCCGAAGGGTGCCAGGATGCCGAACACTGCCAGCCGGGAGATCCATTTGTTCTCCGGTACCGTCCCCTTACGCACCACCCAGAGGGCCACCAGCGCTGCGAAGGCCGCGATCCCACCAAAGGTGATCATGAGCCGGAAGCCCCAGTAGGTGACTTCCATCAGCGGCAGATAGTTGATTTCCTGTCCGGCCCGCTCCCCGTACATCGGGTCGTCGGGCAGGTGGGTCCCGTATTTTTCTTGGTATTGCGGCAGCAGCGTGTTCACGCCGGGGATCTCGGTGGTGAAGTTGTCGTTGGCCAGGAAGGAGAGCAGGCCCGGCAGTTCGAAGACCGCCACCACGTCGTCACAGGTGGTGGCCCCGCCGCCACCGAGGTTACCGATGGTCAACACGGAGAAGCCCGTTCCATCGTGGCAGGCGGCTTCGGCTGCGGCCATCTTCATGGGCTGCTGCTTGAACATCAACTGAGCCTGGGCATGGCCGGAGAAGGCGACCCCGGCAAAGGCCACCATGGCGACCACGGCACCGATGCGCAAGGATTTCAGCCACACGGTGTGGTCGAGTTTGTCGCGGCCCGCCCCCTGGGAGGTGTCTTCGCCGACCATCACGTGACCCTGGGCATCGACGGTGTCGATTCCCGCCTTGCGGCGGCGGTAGAGGTGGAACCAGGCAATGCCGATGAGGAATCCACCGGCCACGGCGAAGGCACCGAAGATGGTGTGCGGGAAGGTGACCAGAGCGGTGTTGTTCGTGAAGACGGCCCAGGCGTCGGTCATGACCGGGCGTCCATCAATCATCTCGACGCCGACCGGATGTTGCATCCACGAGTTGGCCACCAGAATGAAGTAGGCCGACAGGACCGAGGCCAGGGTGGCCATCCAGATACAGCCTAGGTGCAGAAGTTTCGGTAATCGTTGCCAACCGAAGATCCATAGCCCCAGGAAGGTGGATTCGACGAAGAAGGCCAGCAGGGATTCCATGGCCAACGGGGCACCGAAGACATCACCGACGAAACGGGAGTATTCACTCCAGGCCATGCCAAATTGGAACTCTTGGACCAGGCCGGTGGCCACACCCATGATGAAGTTGATCAGGAAGAGCTTGCCCCAGAACTTCGTCATCCGGAGGTATTCCTCACGGCCTGTCCGCACCCACATGGTCTGAAGGACCGCCACCAGGATGCCCAACCCGATGGTCAGTGGCACCATCAGGAAGTGGTAGACCGTGGTGATGCCGAATTGCCAGCGGGCAATTTCAAGGGGGTCCATGAACAACCTTCCAAACCCTGCGGAAGTATCGGGACGACCCCCGACACCTTTTCTACGCTCTGTAGAATACCCGATTTTCTACGCCGTGTAGAACCTGAGCCGAAATCAGGGTAGATTGGTACCAACGCAGTGACCCGGAGGATGAAGAGACTCCACCGGTTGAGATCCCTGCGTTGACCTACTGAAGCTAGACAAGGAAGATCATTGGCAACTCTCGGCGACCTCGAACGCTCGGTGATGGATCTGTTGTGGGACGGCGCCGAAGCACAGACGGCCAACGACCTTCGTGACAAGCTGGCGCAGGCTCACGGCAACGACGGTAAGGAACTGGCGGTGACCACGGTCTTGACCGTGTTGGCACGGCTGGAGAAAAAGCAGCTGGTCACCCGCGAACGCGATACACGTCCGCACCGCTACCGCGCAGTCACCAGCCGTGAAGAACACACGGTGGGCCTCATGAACGAGGCCATGGGCAACGTGATGGACCGCGAGGCCGTCCTCGCCCGGTTCATTGGCGGCATCTCCCCCGTGGAATTGGCCTCCCTGCGACGCATTCTGGATGACGGGGCCAACGCCTAGCGGCGCCGCCGCCGCTTTCCGGCCACGATGCTGACAGCCTCCTACCTGCTGCTCGGCCTCGCCATCATCTTGGCGTGGCCTGCTCCGATAGTGCTCTCACGGGCCCATTGGACCTCGCGATCCCCCTTCACTGCCCTGTTGCTCTGGCAGGCGATCGCCCTCGCCGGTGGCCTGTCGATGATCGGGGCCTTCCTGGTATGGGGTCTGTCTCCGTTGGGCGACAACCTCCTTTCGGCGCTGTCAGGATTCAGGCGCATTGTGCTGGGGGAACCTGGCGCCTCGCTCCTCACGGTCGTCCATGTCTTTGCCCTCAGTACCGCCTTGCTGCTCGGCGCCCACCTCATCTTCACCTTGCTGCTCACCGCGTATAAGGTCACCCGGCAGCGGACACGTCATCGCCGACTACTGGCCCTGCTCAGCGGGCCTTCTTCGTCGATCCCCGGAGCCGTCGTGGTCGAGCACCAGGCTCCGGTGGCCTACTGTTTGCCCGGATTCAACGGTTCCCTCACGGTGCTCTCCCGCGGTCTCTTGGACTCTCTGGATGAGGAGGGCCTCCGTGGCGTCGTCGCCCACGAACGTGCGCATCTGGACCAACGCCATGACTTGTTGATTCTGGCCTTCGAATCATGGAACCAGGCCCTTCCCTGGCTGCCGACCTCACGGCTGGCGCGTCTTGCGGTCCAGGAGTTGATCGAGATGCTCGCCGACGACGCCGCCCTCGAACAGGTCTCCCGTGAGGATCTGCTGCGTTCTCTGGTGGCCGTGGCTTCGGGTATGGCACCGGCCACCGGCGGGGACGTCCAGACTCTGCTGGGCGAGGACGCTGCGAGAGCCCGGGGAGCGGAGGCCGTGGCTCCTGCGGCCGGGCCGGGGCGAGCCGCAGCAGTACCGGCCAGCCAGCTGTCGTCACTCAGGCTCCGCCGTCTACTCAGCCCGGTCGAAGAACTCCCCCTGGCCGGACGGTCGGCCGTCATGGCTACTGCCGTTCTCTTGGTGCTCGTCCCGACCTTGGCCTTGGTGGCACCGGGCCTCTTGAACTGACGCGCCTCGATCAGGCGTCGATGTTCTCCATATCCAAACGTTCAGCACCAGCGATAATGAATTCCTTACGCGGAGCGACATCGCTGCCCATCAACAAATCGAAGACCTGCTCGGCCCGCTCAGCATCGGCAATGTTCACCCGGCGCAACATGCGGTGGCGCGGATCCATCGTTGTTTCGGCCAACTGCTCGGCGTCCATTTCGCCCAGACCTTTATAGCGTTGGATGGGCTCCTTGTATTTTTTGCCCTTCGCCCCAAGTTCGGCAAGCACGGTATGTAATTCGTTCTCCGAGTAGGTATAGACCATTTCATTGGGCTTGGCCCCCGAATGGATAACCTCCACTCGATGCAGGGGCGGCACCGCAGCATAGACCCGGCCGTGCTCGACCATCGGTCGCATGTAGCGGAAGAAGAGGGTCAGCAGAAGCGTGCGGATATGGGCCCCGTCGACATCGGCATCGGTCATCAGGACGACCTTGCCGTAGCGGGCGGCAGAAATATCAAAGCTTCTCCCGGAGCCGGCGCCAACGACTTGGATGAGGGCAGCACATTCGGCGTTGGAGAGCATGTCCCCCACCGAGGCTTTCTGGACGTTCAAGATCTTGCCACGGATCGGCAGCAGCGCCTGGAAATCGGAGGAACGGGCCAGCTTCGCGGTTCCGAGCGCCGAATCGCCCTCCACGATGAACAGTTCTGAACGTTCGACGTTATCGCTTCGGCAGTCAGCTAATTTCGTCGGCAACGATGAGGTTTCCAGCGCACTTTTGCGCCGCTGCGTCTCCTTATGAACCCGAGCCGAGATCCGGGACTTCATCTCGTTGACGACCTTTTCCAGCACGGCCCCGGCCTGCTGTTTATCCGCTCGCGCGGAGGAGGTCAGGCGGGCAGCAAGTTGCTTCTCCACCACCCGGGAAACGATCTGGCGCACTGCCGACGTCCCGAGGATCTCCTTGGTCTGGCCCTCGAATTGGGGTTCGGCCAGGCGGACGGTCAGGACCGCCGTCATGCCGGCGGTGACGTCATCCTTCTCGATCTTGTCGTTGCCGGCCTTCAACTTGCGGGCGTTGGACTCGATCACCTTACGGAAGGTCTTCAGAAGTGCTTGCTCGAAACCTGTCTGGTGCGTACCGCCCTTGGGCGTGGCGATGATGTTCACGAAGGAACGCACGGTGGTGTCATAGCCGACACCCCACCGCAAGGCAACATCGACCTCGCAGGAACGTTCGACCTCCATCACCTTGCTGTGCCCGGAGTCGTCGAGGACGGGTACGGATTCCTTGAAGGCTCCTGTCCCCTGGATGCGCCAGATGTCGGTGACGGCCGGATCATGGGCCAGGTAGTCGACGAATTCCGAGATCCCGCCATCATGGTGGAAGATCTCTTCGATCGGCCCGTCCGCGCCAGCGGTTCCCGGCAGCTTGCGTTCATCACGCAAGGTCAGCCGGAGGCCCGGCACGAGGAATGCGGTCTGCCGGGCGCGTGCTTCGAGTTCCTCGTAGGAGAATTTGGCATCGGCGATAAAGATCTGTTCGTCGGCCCAGTAGCGGATGCGGGTTCCGGTGACCCCACGCTTGGCCTTGCCAACGATGTCGAGTTCAGAGTTTTCCACGAACGGCTCGAAAGGTGCCTCGGGTTTGGGCTTACCGGTGTCCTTGAAGCGCCCCGGCTCTCCCCGCCGGAATTGCATCTGGTAGGTCTTGCCGCCCCGGTCCACCTGGACATCGAGGCGCCCCGACAGGGCGTTGACCACACTGGCACCCACGCCGTGGAGGCCGCCGGAGGCCGTATATGAACCGCCACCAAATTTCCCGCCGGCGTGAAGTTTGGTGAAAACGACTTCAACGCCGGTCAGCCCGGTTTTAGGTTCGACGTCCACGGGAATGCCGCGGCCATCGTCGTGAATTTCTACCGACCCGTCCGAGTGCAGCACGATGGTGATGCTTTGCCCGAAGCCGCCGAGGGCCTCGTCCACCGAGTTGTCGATAATCTCCCAGAGGCAGTGCATGAGTCCGCGCGAATCGGTGGAACCGACATACATGCCCGGGCGTTTGCGGACCGCTTCCAGGCCTTCCAGCACGGAGAGGTGGCGTGCGTTGTACTCAGAACTCGGTGCCACGGGGGACGTGCTCCTTGTTGACGATGGAATTTCGGACCACTTCCACGATAGTCCCCGCATCCGACATCTCACGGTTCCCGCGCCGTTACAGCTTTTCAACGGAAAATCAGGCGTGGCGCACGACACGCCCATGCCGATAATGCCTGCGGAACGCTACGCGGTGAGCGAAAGTCGAGTCATGACGGGATGATTTATCGCCGTAGCTGGTTGTATTGAGTACACGAGATCCAAGGAGGTCATCATGACGCCAACATCAGTGGCAACACGCGGACTGTCCGCACTTGATCGCTGCGACCGCTGCGGAGCACAGGCCTATGTGCGGGCGGTTCTTCAGACCTCTGGTGGAGAGCTGCTCTTCTGCGGCCACCACGCACGCGACGTCGAGGCCAAGCTGCGGCCCATGACCGCCGAATGGCAGGACGAAACCGACAAACTTCATGAGAAGCCGGTCTACGACGACGAGGACTGATCCTCCGTCGAAGAGCCCCCGGGCTCAAGACTGCTGAAGCGGGAACCGTGAACACACGGTTCCCGCTTTTTTGTCCGCACTCGTTGACCACCGGACCGGGTCCGCCACCGAGGCGCACCCACCATGGTGGAAAAGCACAGGCCGGCACCCCTGTGCAGGGGTGCCGGCCTGTGCTTTCGGATCGGTTCTCCGACGCGCTGATTTAGTCCAAGTAGTCGCGCAATACCTGCGACCGTGACGGGTGGCGCAGCTTGGACATCGTCTTGGACTCGATCTGACGGATCCGCTCACGGGTGACCCCATAGACCTTGCCGATTTCGTCCAACGTCTTCGGCTGACCATCGGTCAGGCCGAAGCGCATCGCCACAACACCTGCTTCGCGTTCGGAGAGTGTGTCCAGAACGGAGTGCAACTGTTCCTGCAGCAGCGTGAAGCTCACGGCATCGGCTGGTACCACGGCTTCGGAGTCCTCGATGAGGTCGCCGAACTCGGAGTCGCCGTCTTCGCCCAATGGTGTGTGCAGAGAAATCGGTTCACGACCGTACTTCTGTACCTCGACCACCTTTTCGGGTGTCATGTCGAGTTCCTTGGCCAGCTCATCAGGGGTCGGTTCGCGACCCAGGTCCTGCAGCATCTGTCGCTGGACACGGGCCAACTTGTTGATGACCTCGACCATGTGGACCGGGATACGGATGGTCCGGGCCTGGTCGGCCATGGCCCGGGTGATGGCCTGACGGATCCACCAGGTCGCGTACGTGGAGAACTTGAAGCCCTTGGTGTAGTCGAACTTCTCGACCGCACGGATCAGGCCCAGGTTCCCTTCCTGGATCAGGTCCAAGAAGAGCATCCCGCGGCCGGTGTACCGCTTGGCTAGGGAGACGACCAACCGGAGGTTGGCTTCGAGCAAGTGATTCTTGGCGATCTTGCCGTCATGGACCACCTGCTCCAGGTCCCAACGCAGCCGCTTGGGAACGTCGTCGCCCGCCTTGAGCTTCTCGGTGGCGAAGAGCCCGGCCTCGATCCGCAGGGCGAGATCAACTTCCTGTTCGGCATTGAGCAGGGCAACCTTGCCGATTTGCTTCAGGTAATCCTTCACCGGGTCGGCGGTCGCACCGGCGACCAACACCTGCTGCTGTGGGGCGTCGTCATCATCACTGGTAATGATGAACCCGCGCGCCTCGTCTTCGCGAGCCGCCGGATCGGCCGGTGCACCCGACTTTTCGCTCTCGGGCTTGGCTGCTGCTTCGCCCTCTTCATCTGCCTCGGGCTCGGCTCCTGCTGCCGGCTCGGTAGGTTCGGCTGCTACTTCGGCCGCCTTCTTGGCTTTGTTCTTGGCGCGCGTCTGAGCGGCCTTCTGCTGAGGCGTCAACTCATCCGTCTCATCGGCTGTATCCACTGCGCCCGCTGCGGCTGCGGGCTTCTTGCCCCGGCTGGTGGTGGCCTGAGAGCTTGATTTGGAAGCTGGCACGAATAACCTTTCTCACGGATCGACCGCGGCGCCACCTGACGGGTAACACCACTATGACCCTGTCAAGTCCGAGTTCCGCCATAGAGGCGAATCCGAATGAAGGGTCCAGTGGTTGCAACGCCTACATTCGGCCTTTTGTTCCCGAATCCGAAAGTGGATCACGGGGCGGGACAGTGGCTACCGTCCCCAAGGACACGGACCCAACCGGGTCTGCGGTTAATAGTCTCTCACGTTTCGAGCCCACGCTTGTCATTGGCCAGGCTCAAGACTGCCGGCCCATGCGGTTTCCCGGTTGGTGGCCCACCGGGGCAGCCGCCCCCGGGCAAGAAAGGCCCCCAGCAGCGCGGCCAAGCGGTATTCGGGCGCCTCGGAACGGCAGGTGGCGATCAGGGCGTGGGCGCCGCTGCTGTGACCTTTGGCCCACTCAACCCAGCCCAAGATACACAGCAACGCACAGCGGTCCCTTCCGCGTGCCGCCGGCAGGATCCCCCGACCCACTTCCCAGAGTTTTTCGAGGGTCCCCCAATGAGGAGCCTGGTCCGAGTTGCCCAACATGAACTCGCCCAATTCGCGCAACTCTGCGTTGGCATCGGCATTGCGCAGTCTGCCGACCAAAGCGCTTCGGGCCCCGGCCCCCGAGCTTCCCGCGGCGAAGGGCAAGGCGTCCCGAACTAAGTCAGTGCGCAGAGAAGCCAGCAAAGCACCAGTGTCCGAGGGGTTTGAGCGTAGTTTCGTCACGAGCTCCTGCGGCTCTTGGTCCAGGGCGGCACACCATCGCTCCAGCCCGCGAATCGATTCCCTCCACCCTCCGCCGGCGCGTTGGTGTTCATCCACCACCTCACGAACGGCTTCAACCCCAGGCCAGGTTTCTGCGCCCGTCCCGTCCCAGGGTTCTGCCATCGGGCTACTCCCCCGCAAGACCATGTTCAAATGTGCTTCCGAAAGCAGCACCGACTCGATCGGCCGGCCGGAGGTCGGGCAGCAGGTTGGACCGCCACAAAAGTAAGACCACCAACGTCCGCAACCAACGAGCCAGGCATCGGGCACCTGGTAGCCGCACCGTTGAAGCTGGCTGGTTACGGCATCGGTGAAATCCCGATACGGGAGGAGATGTCCTTCAGCATGGGCCAGTTCTGAATACAGGACCAAGCAGGCTCCATCTGCTTCGGGGGCCGCCCGCAAATAGTCGACCAGCTGCCGGGTGAACCTTCGGGCCCCCATCAGGCCTGTTCCCGGGGCCGGAAGATCCACCCTCAGCGTGGCTTCCAGGGCTTTTTCCCGCATGATCAGGACCACCAGGCTTTCGCGCGGATGAAATCCGAGCAGGTGGGGCACGAGGGAGATGACGCCTTCGGCATCGCTGACGGAGAGTTGTCCCGGTGAACTATTCATCCCTCCACCGTGTTCCGGTGGCTCGCCGTTTTCAGGTCCCGGCTAGCTCCCTGTGGAACGTGGGGCCCCACTGGCACCCGAGGGGCCACGGTGAGGGGCCAGTGACTCTTTATTTGGTATTCAAAGGTCAGTTGCGGGGCCGACGGCCTCGGCGCCACCGACGTTCCGCCAGAGCCTGCCGGAGAGGAACAATCACCACACCGTCGTGGGCCAGGTCGCTTCGCGTCTTGTGCCGGGTGGTGATGATGCCGACGGCACCCGCCGCCAGGGGGAGGAACTGGAAGGCCATGGCCCAACGGAAGGCATCGAGGTTATATAGATCTCCCTGACCGCCCGCAGCCGCAAACTGCAGGTCAAGAATCAGTCCGATGAAATATACGCTGATCAACGCGGCGGTGAACCCGCCGACGTTGACGATCCCCGTCGCGGTTCCCATGCTCTGAGGGGTGTTGAAGGTCCTTGCGAAATCAAAGCCGATCATGGACCCCGGGCCACCGATGGCCAACAGGATCAGCAACACGACCAGCAGGGCCAGCGGTGCGGGCCCCGGCCACAACAAAACGGCAGCCCAGGACGCCGAGATCAGCGCGATGATTCCCAGTGCCAAGGTCGACCGTCGCAGGGGGTGCCGCGCGACGATCGCTCCGAAGAGTGGTCCAAAGACCAGCGAGACGAGAACGAAGATCGTCATCAAACCAGAAGCCGCAGTCGGGTCCAGTCCCTGGCCGGAAACGAGGAAGGGGTAACCCCAGGCCAACAGGAAGACGTTGGACGTGAATTGCAGACCGAAATGGGTCCAAAAACCCAGCCGAGTTCCTGGCTGGCGCCATGCTTCGCGCAGGACGGCCAACGATTTAGGTGGTGGGCCGGAGGGCAACGGCGCACTTCCGGGCGGCTGGTCGCGCACCACGGCCAGGGAAAGCACGAATGCCAGCACACATAACGCAGCCAAGGACAGGAACGACGTCGTCCATCCGGCCCAATGCAAAAGGGCCACGAACGGCACCAGGCTGAGTAACTGTCCCAGCTGGCCGACCATGCCGGTGAACTGGGTGAGCATCGGGACGCGGTACCCCGGAAACCACGCAGAAATCAGGCGGATCACCGATACGAAGGTCATGGCATCGCCGGCACCGACGAAGAACCGTCCCACGAGTCCGGCCGGAACCGACGTGGCCAGGGCCAGCAACATCTGCCCGAGCCCCATCAGCAGGGCACCGAAGATGATCAGCCGTCGAGAACCAAACTTATCGATCAGCATGCCGACGGGGATCTGCAAACCGGCGTAGACCACGAGCTGGACCACGCTGAACATTCCCAAAATGGAGGCGCTAGCGTCGAATCGGGACGTGGCCTCCAACCCGGCAACACCGAAGCTGGTCCGCTGGGTGACAGCAACCATGTAGGCGAAGACGCCGATTCCCCAGACCCACCAAGCAGATCCGGAGGCGAACCGACCCCTCAGAGAGGTCACTGACCGTTTTCTTCAGGGTCGGCCTTGGCTGCTTGCGAGGACAGGAAGGCTTCAGCAGCCATCCCCAAATCCTCTCCATCGGGAACCACCTCGTCGGCCGTGAGGAGGAGTGAACGCCGTTCGGCTTCGGGCTCGTGGGCGTCGAAACGCTTTTCGAAATTAGCGACCATTCGCTGGACATCCGGGGCATCGGCAACCTGTTCGGCGATTTGCCCTTCGACCTTCCGGGCCGCTTCACGCAGATGGTCAGAAGGCAGCCCCAAGCCCAGGGCGGCACCCAAGAACTCCATCGCAGCCACGGCGACCTGCGGGTACTCCGAATCAGCTAGATAGTGAGGAACGTGAAGGTCGTAGCCCACGACGTCGCGACCGTCCGCGTCCAGTCGCATTTCCACCAGATGGGCTGCCGCTGCGGGGATCTGCGCTGAGGGGTTCCACGTCGAAATGCCTTCCCTCAGGTCCGGCCGGTTGCCGTGTACCGTGACCCCGATACGTCGGGTGTGCGGAACCGGCAAGGGGGCAGCACCGATCCCAGCGGTCAACGAGACGTTCAGGCCCCGGGCCAGCAAGACGACTGCAGCAGCGAATCGTTCCCATTGGAAATCCGGTTCCGAGCCGGTCAGAAAGAGGAAGTCGGTTCCCAGCCCATCGGTGAGCCGGTGCAATTCGATCACGGGGGCCGCGTAGTCGGTGAAGTGGTCGGCGGCCAGCGAAATCTGCGGGCGTCGTTCACGGTAATTGACCAGTTGGTCGGCGTCGAAGGAGGCGATGAGTTCCGAGTCAAGGTGGCCCAGCAGTTCCCTGCGGATCTGTTGGCTGAGCTGCCCGGCATCAGCATGGCCGGCGAGAGAGACCAGCATTCCCAGTCCTTGGAGGCGCACTTCATCGACGACCTCGTCGTCGAGCCTGACGAGGGACAAGGGATCAAGCATGGTGTCTCCTTCCAGGGACTCGGGCATGCACCTTCGGGTTCAACACGCGTGGGGTCGGATTCCTTCCCGACCCACTGACCATTCTATCGGTTGGACCCGCAGGCTCGGCCCAGTAAGACGTCAATGGACACCAACCACTGCCGGTCAGCGATACGATCGGAGGTAACGCAACATCTACTTCACACATCAACCGCGGCCCCGGGTGGGCGGCTGCATTAAGGATCCGGACCCGTGATCAACGCCAGCGAACTGAAGCTGACCGCCGTCTCCCCCGACGTACGGCGGGTGACGGCCAACGCCGTCGTCATCGCCGTCGCCAAGGGCAAAGACGGCCCTCGACTGCTCGATTCCCCCCTTCCGAAGGCAGAATCCTCGGCCCTGCAGGACTCACTGCCCGCCCTGGGCGCCACCGGTGCGGCGGATGAAATCCTCCGACTGCCCGCCCCGGCTTCGCTCAAGGCCGACGTCCTGGTCCTCACCGGTCTCGGCGCCGTCGCCGGCGAGGCCCCTGAAACCGAGGCACTGCGTCGTGCCGCCGGTGCTGCAGCCCGCCAACTCAAGGGACTCCCCAAGGTCGTCTTCGCCCTGCCGGCTCCCACCGTCGAATCGGCCACAGCCGTTGCCGAAGGCGTGGCCTTGGGCGCCTATGCTTTCTCCAACCACCTCTCGAAGGCCCCGGAGAAGACGCCCTTGATCGAGGGCATCATCGCCACCGCTGCGTCGGCCCACAAGGCCCTGCCCGCCGCCTTGCGTCGTGCCGCCATCCTTGGCCGCTCCGTGCGCGGGGTGCGCGACCTGGTCAATACCTCCCCTGCCGACCTCTTCCCCGAGTCCTTCGCCGCGGAATCACGCACCGCCGTGAAATCGCTGCCGATCAAGGTCACCGTTTACGACGAGAAGCGCCTGGAAAAGGACGGCTACGGCGGAATCATGGGCGTCGGCAAGGGTTCTTCCCGTCAGCCGCGCCTGGTCAAACTGGAATACTCCCCGGCCAAGGCCCGCCGCCACCTCGCCCTCGTCGGCAAGGGCATCACTTTCGACACCGGCGGTATCTCGTTGAAGCCGGCGGCAAACATGCACTTCATGAAGTCGGATATGGCTGGTGCGGCCACCGTACTGGGAACCATGCTCGCCATCGCGGAACTCGGGCTGCCGCTGCGCGCGACCGCATGGCTTTGCCTGGCCGAGAACATGCCCGGCGGCCACGCTGCCCGTCCCGGCGACGTCTTCACCATGTTCGGTGGCAAGACCGTTGAAAACCTGAACACCGACGCTGAAGGCCGATTGGTCATGGCAGACGGTCTCGTCGCTGCCAGCGCCGAAAAGCCCGACGTCATCATCGACATCGCCACGTTGACCGGCGCCCAGCTGATCTCATTGGGCCGCCGTACCAGCGGCATCATGGGCGACACCGGGGTTCGCGATGCGCTCGTCGGTGCCGCAGGAACCTCCGGTGAATCCGCCTGGGGCATGCCGATGCCCGAGGAACTCAGGGCTTCCCTGGACTCGACCGTCGCCGATCTGGCCAACGCCGGCGAACGCAACGGCGGGATGATGACCGCCGCAGCGTTCTTGCAGGAGTTCGTTGGTGAAGTCGATGGCCAGAAGATCCCCTGGGCACATATCGACATTGCCGGCCCCTCGTATAACGACGTCGCACCCTATGGTTACGTGCCCAAGAACGGCACCGGATCGGGTCTGCGCACGCTCCTGACCTACGCAGAAGAGCTGGCAGCACAGTAATTTTCCTGGCAGCGGCCCATGAGACTGATCACCGACCCACGATCCGCCGGTCACGGGATGTGGATGATCGGCCATGGTCCGCGCTAAGGTGAATGCTGAAAGAATAGTAGGCAGTGCCTGCCCGGCCACGAGGTCGAACAGGCAGAACACATGGAACGAGCCCCCAACTACGCGGGGGCCTCATCTCACTCGCGAGGGAGCGTTAACGTGGCCGAATCGGCAACAACGCAAGAATTCGATGTACTCATCCTTGGTGGCGGCAGCGCCGGCTACTCGGCAGCGTTGCGCGCCGTCCAGCTCGGTTTCACCGTTGGACTGGTGGAAAAAGCAAAACTGGGTGGCACCTGCCTGCACACCGGCTGCATCCCGACAAAGGCATACCTGCACTCGGCCGAACTGGCCGACAACGCCCGCGAGGGTGCCAAGTACGGGATCAACACCACGTTGGACTCCATCGACATGGGCGCCGTCCGCCAGTACAAGGACGGCATCGTCGCCGGCAAGTACAAGGGACTGGCCGGCCTGCTGAAGATGAAGAAGGTCAACGTCATCGAGGGCAACGGCCGTCTGGTGTCCCAGGACACCATCGACGTGGACGGGGTGGCCTATAAGGGCAAGAACATCATCCTCGCCACCGGCTCCACGACCAAGACCATGGGTCTGGAAATTGGCGGCCGCGTGCTGACCAGCACCGAGGCACTGGCCATGGAGACTTTGCCGCAGAGCGCCATCGTGCTCGGTGGCGGCGTCATCGGCGTGGAGTTCGCTTCCGTCTGGAAGTCCTTCGGCGTCGACGTCACCATCGTGGAGGGCCTGCCGTCGCTGGTCCCGAACGAGGACCCGTCCATCGTCAAGGGCCTAGAGCGTGCCTTCAAGAAGCGCGGCATCAAGTCCAAGACCGGCATTTTCTTCGAGAAGGTCGAGCAGGACGACGACGGGGTGAAGGTCTCGCTCGCCGACGGCAGTGTCCTGGAGGCGGATATCGTTCTGGTGGCCGTAGGCCGTGGACCGGTCACCGAGGGACTCGGCTTCGAGGAGCAGGGCCTGAACATGGACCGCGGCTTCGTCATCACCGACGAACGCCAGCACACCGGCGTCGGCAACATCTACGCCATCGGCGATATCGTGCCGGGTCTGCAGTTGGCCCACCGCGGTTACCAGCACGGAATCTTTGTCGCCGAGGAGATCGCCGGTAAAAACCCGGTCATCGTCGAGGACATCAACATCCCCAAGGTCACCTACTGCGAACCGGAAATCGCCTCCGTGGGCTACACGGAACCGAAGGCCAAGGAAAAGTTCGGCGAGGACCAGGTCGAAATCCAGGAATACAACCTCGCCGGCAACGGCAAGTCCTCCATTTTGGGGACCGCCGGCATCATCAAGATGGTGCGCGTCAAGGACGGCCCGATCGTCGGCGTACACGGTATCGGCAGCAGGATCGGCGAGCAGGTCGGCGAAGCACAGCTCATCGTTAACTGGGAGGCCTACCCCGAGGATGTGGCCCAGCTGGTCCATGCCCACCCGACGCAGAACGAGGCCATGGGCGAAACCGCCCTGGCCATGGCCGGGAAGCCGCTTCACGGTTAAGCACGGGTATGACGTGCACCGTGGGCCGATCTTACGCAGGTCGGCCCACGGTGCACTAAGCTCGACGCAAGCCGAACACCGGCCGCTTCGCCCTCGTTGCCGGCCGTCCAAGTCAAGAGATATAGCTTTAGGAGAACGGGGACACCATGTCTGAAACCGTGAACTTGCCCGCACTCGGTGAGAGTGTCACCGAAGGCACTGTGACGCGCTGGCTCAAGCAGGTCGGCGATAGCGTCGAGGTCGACGAGCCGCTACTGGAGGTTTCCACCGATAAGGTCGACACCGAGGTCCCCTCGCCGGTCGCTGGTGTGATCGAAGAAATCCTCGTTCCCGAGGATGAGACGGCAGATGTCGGCGCACCGCTGGTGCGTATCGGCGACGGCTCGGGATCCGGTTCCTCCGAGGAGGCACCGGCCGAAGAAGCACCGGCAGAAGAAGCTCCCGCCGAGGAGTCAGCTCCCGCAGCCGAGGATTCCTCCTCCGACGAGGCCCCCGCGGCTTCCAGCGATTCCGGCGATTCCGGCGAACGTGCCGATGTCACGCTTCCGGCCTTGGGCGAAAGCGTCACCGAAGGCACTGTGACGCGCTGGCTCAAGCAGGTCGGCGATGACGTCGAGGTCGACGAGCCGCTGCTCGAGGTTTCCACCGATAAGGTCGACACTGAGATCCCTTCGCCCGTCGCCGGCACACTGCTGGAGATCAAGGTGAACGAGGACGACACCGCTGAGGTCGGATCCGTCCTGGCCGTTATCGGTTCCGGTGCAGCCCCGGCGGCGGAAGCCCCGAAGGCCGAAGCGCCCCAGGAAGAAGCTCCCAAGCAGGAAGCTCCCGAGGCCGAAGCGCCTCAGGAAGAAGCTCCCAAGCAGGAAGCTGCCAAGGCCGAAGCACCCCAGCAGGAAGCTCCGAAGCAGGAGGCTCCCAAGGCTGAGGCCCCCAAGCCCGTTTCGACTCCTGCCCCGGCAGGAGGCAACGACGGCTATGTGACGCCGCTGGTTCGTCGTCTGGCTTCGCAGAACGAAATCGACCTGTCGACGGTCACCGGCACCGGTGTCGGCGGCCGCATCCGCAAGCAGGATGTCCTGGACGCCGTCGAGGCCAAGAAGTCAGCTGCCCCGGCAGCACCGGCTAACGGCTCGGGGTCGGCCCCGAAGGCTCCCGCCGCCGTCGTCCCGTCCTCCCTGCGTGGGAAGACGGAGAAGGCACCCCGGATCCGCCAGGTCATCGCCAAGCGGATGCGCGAGTCGCTGGAGACCTCAACGCAGCTCACCCAGGTCCACGAGGTCGACATGACACGCGTGGCCAAGCTGCGCACCTCGGCCAAGGCACAGTTCCAGGCCGTCAACGGCACCAAGCTGACCTACCTGCCGTTCATCGCCAAGGCCGTTGCCGAAGCGCTGAAGCAGCACCCGAAGCTCAACGCCGAGTACGACGAGGAAAAGCAGGAGATCACCTACCACGACGCCGAACACCTGGCGATCGCGGTGGATACCGATAAGGGTCTGCTCGTTCCGGTCATCAACAACGCCGGTGATTTGAACCTCGCAGGCGTCGCCAGCCGCATCGATGATGTTGCCAAGCGCACCCGCGACAACAAGATCGGCCCGGATGAGCTCTCCGGTGGCACGTTCTCGATCACCAACATCGGGTCGGTCGGCGCACTGTTCGATACACCGATCATCAACCAGCCGCAGGTGGCCATCCTCGGCACCGGAGCGATCGTCAAGCGTCCCATGGTCGTGGCGGGCACCGATGGCGATGACACGATCGCCATCCGCCACATGATGTACCTGTCACTGACCTACGACCACCGGCTGGTCGACGGCGCGGATGCCGGACGTTTCCTACAGACCTTGCGTGCACGTCTGGAAGAAGGCGCTTTCGAGGCCGACCTCGGCCTGTAGCAAGCCCCGCCGGACCATCTGACCTGGTCCGATGGTGAACGACGACGGCTGGTGAACCCTTCTGTAGAGGGTCACCGGCCGTCGTCGTTTCTTCGACTGGACACGGTTTCGACACGCTGTCGAAACCACCCCTAGAATGGCCCTATGAACTTCATTCTCACCTTGCTCATTTTTGTGCACATTCTGGGTGCTGCCGCGATCTTCGGCGGTTGGCTCGCCTCCTTCAAAACCCCTACGGTCGGCCTTTGGCAGTGGATCGGCGCCATCACCCAGGTGGTGACCGGCATCTTGATGTTCGGCCTGCTGGAGATGGGAGACGGGGAACCGAACAGGATCAAGCTGGGCGTTAAGCTCATCATTGCCCTGGGCATCCTCGTCGCGGCATGGATCGGCCGTAAGAAGGTCAAGAATCATGAGGTGGTGCCCACCGGCATCGCCCACGGTGTTGGCGGCCTGGCTTTGATCAATATCGCCATTGCGGTGCTCTGGGTGTAGGCATCGACCATGGACCCCCGGTTTTTACCGGGGGTCTTTTGCTGTTCGGAGTCATCTTCTTGCCCCGATCGCCGGGAGCCATAGGATGGAGATGGCGCCCGGAACCGGTCGCCCAGCTCAGATGTGGAGGAGTCACCATGGCTACAACTCGTACCGCCCGCACCGTTTGGAACGGCGATCTTTTCTCCGGAAGCGGTCAGACGTCTTTCGAAACGTCAGGTATCGGCACCTACGACATCACCTGGAAGGCCCGTTCGGACCAGTCCGAGGGCAAGACCAGCCCCGAGGAACTGATCGCCGCAGCGCACGCTTCCTGCTACTCGATGGCCCTCGGCGGCGCGTTGAAGGACGCAGGCTTCACCGCTGACTCGATCGAGACCAGTGCCGAAGTTGATTTCGACACGACCAACGGTCCGCTGATCAGCGAGATCCGCTTGACCCTGAAGGCAACGGTCCCCGGCATTGACGAAGCCACCTTCAAGGCGGCAGCCCAGGGCGCCAAGGAAGGCTGCCCGGTCTCGAAGGCCCTGGCCTCGGTGCCGAGCATCAAGCTCGACGCAACCTTGGTCTCCTAGCTTTCAGCTCACCCAACGAGGGAGGGCGTCGGAACCATGCATGGTTCCGACGCCCTCCCTCGTTGTTCTGTCTCCAGAGGATCAGTCCGCCGAGGAGTCCTGCGGACGGGCAGGAAGCGGCCCGGGTTCGCGGGAGGGGTAACCTTCTCGTTCCGGAGGCCTCTGCGTCGGGATCTCATGGAGCATTTCCTTAAGCACCATGATCCCGTGCTCCAGCTGCGGGTCCGTTCCTGCCAGATGGGCGTGCGGCGGGAAGGGCACGTCAATATCCGGGTCGACACCCCGGTTCTCCACGCCCCAGCCCACGCCTCCGGTGAACCAGGTGGCATAACGTGGCTGGGTCACGCCGGTACCGTCGGCCAGATCGAATTCGCCGTCGATGCCGATGACCCCGCCCCAGGTCCTCACCCCGACCACGGGCCCAATGGCTCGCAGTTTGCTGACCTGCGTGATGATGTCCCCGTCGGATCCTGCCCATTCATCGGTCAGGATGACCACCGGCCCACGTGGTGCACTAACGGGGTATGTCGACGGCTCCTGTTCGCGGGCCACCGACCAGGCAGTGACCTTCCGGGCAATCACCTCTGCCACAAGTTGGGACGTATGGCCGCCACGGTTCCGACGTACGTCGATGAGCAACGCGTCTCGCGACGCTTCCTGATCCAGATCCCTGAACAGTTGGGCCCACCCCAGCGGCATCATGTCGGGGATATGCAAATATCCGAATGCGCCTTGGGAAGCTTCTCTGACGTCCCGACGGTTACGCGACACCCACTGGTGGTAACGCAGCCGCTCTTCATTGCTAACCGGAACGATCCCGACGCGTCGGATCTCGCCCGGGTTCCGTGATGATGCACCGCCACGGACGGTGAGTTCAATGGGTTGACCGCCGGTGCCCTGCAGCAGGGCCGCTGGACCGGATGCGGGGATGTCTACCCCGTTGATCGCCAGTAGCTCGTCCCCGGCCCGGACGCCCACACCGGGCGCAGCCAGTGGCGCATAGGCCTGGGGGTCGGATGACTCCCCCACCAGCACGTTTTCAACGCGCCATTGGCCATCGACCCGTGCCAGATCCGCACCGAGCAAGCCTTGATTGTCGGCACCTTGAATAGGTTTCGGGGTGACGTAGGCATGGGAGGTGCCCAGTTCCCCGTGTAGTTCCCACAGCAGGTCCACGAGGTCGTCGTGGCTGCCCAAGCGCTCAAGGAGCGGACGGTAGGTCTCAGCCACCGCTGCCCAGTCACGGCCGGCCATATCCTCGACCCAGAAGAAATCACGCTGGAGCCGCCAGGCTTCGTCGAAGGCATGGGCCCAGACCTTCGCGGGGTCCAGGCTCACTCGAATACGGTTCAGGTCGATGTCCTGACTGTCGGCCGAGTCCGACTCGGCTGGCTTATCCGTTGGTACGGCCCGTACGGTGCCGTTCTGGACGGCTACCAGCCGCTTGCGGTCATCACTGACGAGGAACGCCTCCGCGGCCTCCAAAAGGGTGGTGAGCCGCTGCGTTTCATGGTCGAACCGTTCCAGCCGTTGGGATTCAGCCTCGGCGTCGGGGGCACGGCCATCGCCGGTGACTCCGGTGGAGACATCGGTTAGCCACAGCAGCCCTCCGTCGACGGCGACCAACGATTCGTAGCGACCCTGTGCAACGGGAACGGCGAACAGGCGTGAGGGAAGCCCCTCACGCACCACGTTCGTCTCCGGAAGGGGCGCTGGCGTCCCGTTGCTGTCGGTTCCGGCGTCCTTTCTGACCTCTTCGACGCTTGTTTCGGCCCCATAAACCCGGGGACCGTAGAGCGAAGGAGTCCGATCGTCCAAGGCCAAAAGGAACGGCTTCGTCGATGCGGGGAAAGCCAGGTCGAAGCCGTGGGTGTCGTAGAGCGGATCGAAACTTCGGTCGGAAAGGAAGGCCAGATATTTCCCGTCGGGGGTAAACGACGGTGCATGGTCACGGAATCGACCGTCAGTTGCTTCGATCGGCGCCTCGGTCGGCTCGTCGGTGGACACCAGGAGCATGCGGGTGCGCGACCCGAAAGTGGCGACCGGCTCGGTGAAGGCCAGCCATCGTCCGTCAGGAGAGAACGCGAGCCCTTCGGCGGCTCCTTGGCCTCCGGCGCTGATCTCATGCCACGTCGAGGCTTCCGGTTCCAGTAAATAGGTGTGGCCGGCTTCTGTGGAGACGGCTATCCAGCGGGCATCGGGGCTGGGGATGAGACTGCGGACTCGGTGACCGCCCGGCAGTTCGAAGTCACGCGTCCCTTGTTCAGCCCCCGCATTGTCCCCCGCATCTTGCTCCGGAGGAGTATCGGCTGATGAATCATCGCCTGTGGCCGAAGCAGCGACGGCATCGCGTCCCTTCCCGGTCGCCGCGATAGGTGTCGGCAGTCCGGCACTTCCGGCTGCGCTGACCGGCTGTGGAAGATCCCCGGCTTCTTCATCCGTGTCACCGGTTTCCCCATTCGTCGGGCCATCTCCCGGGCCCGAACCGGCGCCAAAACGCCCCTCGGCCGGGGTCCGCTCGCTACCGGCTCCGGCGCTGCCTGCTCCCGCGGGATAGCGCCGTTCGAAGGCATCCAGTTCTTGAAGGTGGATCGTTTCCTCACCCTGCACGTCGGAAACGTAGAGCACTCGGTCAGAACCGAACAGGCTGCCCAACCGTGCCCTGACACCGGGGGCCGATTCGATCGCCCGGGCCGGCCCACGACGGTGGGGCAGGAGATGTAGTGTTCCGTGGCTTTCGATGATGCTGGCGTTCCCGCTCTGGTCGGGGGTGGCCCGGACCAAATGACCGGCGACGTCCAGCCTGGTTGGCTGTCTGCCGTGTCCGGCAGATCCGAGTGTGATCTCCAGTTTCCTAGGTTCTGCGTCCAGCCCGTCCAGGACCCACAGTTCGCCGGCAGACTCAAAGACGAGGCGCTGTCCGTCGGAGGCCAAATGCCTGACGTAGTAGCTCTCATGGTCAGTATGCCGCCGTAGGTCACCGCCATCGGGGCTGACGGAGTAGATGTTGCCGTATCCCTCGTGATCCGAGAGGAAGGCAACACGTTGGTCGACCCACACCGGGTCACATAAGTTTCCGTCCAGCTCGGGAATCAGGCGCTCGAATTCCCCGCCACCATCCCGATCGATCCAGAGTTTGCCGGCGGTTCCACCGCGATAACGCTTCCACCAGGCTGGTTCACGACTCAGAGCACTACCGATCACCAACGGGCGTTCGTCTCCCACCGACGGCCCCCATGCCAGGGAATCAACGGGCCCAAAATCCAGCCCCCGGCCTGAAGAGCCGTCGAGTGCAACAGTTCGGGCCCAGGTCAAACGCGAATCCGCCTGATCCTTGGAAGTAATAGCTAGAACGTGGCCATCGGGGGTATATCCGCGGTTTTTCGTCGACGGGTGACCCCAAAAGGTGAGTTGTCGGTAGTCGCCACCGTCGACGGATGCCGCCACGATCTCCTGGCTGCCCCCGCTACGAATGGTCCAGGTGATCGTCTGCCCGTCGGCGGAGAACCGGGGGTTACGTGCCGGCAAGCCCTGCGCTGAAAGGCGCCAGGCACGGCCCCCAGCCAGTGGGACAAGCCAGACATCGTCCTCGGCGACGAAGGTCACGAATTCGGCGGAGACGTGCGGGTAGCGAAGGTAGGAACTCAAACTCATGATGCGATCCTACCGACCGATATCGGTGGCGTCACCGCCGAAGATTCATCCATGGATCCCCGGAGACCCCGAAGCATCCACAACAGAGTCGATCAACCACCCACCATCGACACGCTCCAAGATCAAAATAATGTCCTGTTCCTCGGGCTCCGAGACGCTCTGGATCATTGCACCATCTGCTCCGACAATTTGATAGGCGCTCATGATGCTGGTGGCGGCCACTTCGACCCGGGCGTCCTCCGAACCCTTGTTGACCGTGGCATGCGTTAACAGTGTTTCCAACCCGCGATAGTGCAATCCCCGAGCCCGTAGCTGACTGGAAATCGCGAGATCCGGACCCAAGGAGTTACCTCCGGTCGCGTGGACCTGCCGTAAGGCAGCAGGATCGGCTTCCGCCAAGGCGAGATCTCTGCGGGCTGTGAGCACCCGTGCCGCCTTCACCGGGTCATCCGGCACGGGGGCTGAGAAAACTGGCGTTTCCAGCACCTTCGTGAGGCGTGGACCCGACGACGACTCCGACGTGGCAGCTGCCGCCGGCGGCTCGCCAGCCACCCCCTGCTCCGATACGGGAGCAGCGGTGGGCTGAAGGGTGGTCACCGCCGACTGGGCCGCGGGGGCGGAGTCCGGGTCTCGGCCATCCACGCTAGCAAGCACCAATCCAGCGACGAGCAGACAGAGCAGCACCGTAGCTGCCGAGAAGGCCGCCATCCTCACGCCCCGTCGTGTGCCGCGCTCAGCTCTGGATCCTCGCCGACGGCCATCGCCTCGTCCACGACCCTCGATACGTCGGGAGAGCCCTGGCACAGACATGCTCCTACCCTGTCGCCGATTCCGGTTTCGCCTGAGCGGGAGGGCCCTGCGGATCCATGCTGCCGGACGACGACCGGCCCGTTGCCTGGCGGGATCCGCCACGACATCGGTCACCATCTGCCCGAGCGCCTCGGTCCTCACAGCTTGCCGAAGGTTCACTGGTTGCGGCTTGGCTATGTGGAAGATTCGGCGCCCAAATTCCTGAGCGCCAGGCCGGTCGTCCTCGTCTT
The DNA here is from genome assembly GCF_900163545.1 of Arthrobacter rhombi. Taxonomy (GTDB): domain Bacteria; phylum Actinomycetota; class Actinomycetes; order Actinomycetales; family Micrococcaceae; genus Arthrobacter_H; species Arthrobacter_H rhombi_A. The sequence goes on along the minus strand of NZ_FUHW01000038.1, from coordinate 301,051 downwards.
CGGATAATGCGGATTCCAGCAGTTCCACGAGTTCCGAGGGAACCCCTCCCAGCAGGCTGGATAAGGGGGGCCGGTGTTGAGTGGGCCCGGCAACACGACCGGTCACCATATACCAGGCCAACGCCGCCAAAGAATAGACATCCCGGGCCGGTTGTAGCCGTCTGCCTCCGAGTTCATCCACATCCGTGCTGGGAGCCTTGAACCCCGGGGTTCCCGATTCCTCTTGGCGGCCACCCACCAGCACCGCCAATCCGAGGTCCGCCAGTTTCGGTTTCCCTTCCGCGGTGAACAGGACATTACCTGGCGAAATATCACCGTGGACGGCGCCGTGCTCATGCAGGAACGCCAACGCTCCGGCCAAGGGGGCAATAACCGTGACGGTCTCCCCCAGGGTCAATGGTCCACGGGCCGAGATCAGATCCGCCACGGAACCTCCCGGAAGGTATTCCATCAAGATGCCTTCGCCTTGATCGGTGGAGACGGCCCCGATCAACTCGACGATGTGCTGATGCTTCATGGCAGCCAGTGCCTGGACTTCTTGGGAGTAGGCACCGTTCGCGGAGGTTTCAGAAACACCAAGCTTCAGGGCAGCACGATCTCCAGTATGACGTTGCCTGACGACATAAACCGTGCCACTTGTTCCCCTGCCGAGCTCGTGTTCAAGCGCCCAGTCCTTCAGCTCTGGTCGACGTTTCCACTCATTCGGTGCATCCATCCTCCAGTTCTACCGATTTGGTCGCCAGTCTGCAGAAGTTATCCACAGACCACCCTGTCGTCCCCAATTCGAACCTGCCACCTGCGGCGAGTAGCGTATGGCGCATGACCATCTCCTTCCAGCGGCTGGGCCTTGCCCCGGACTACGTTGATTACCAGGAGGCTTGGGACCTGCAACGCCGGATCCACGATGAAGTGGCTGCCCGAACGCACGGACCAGAAGTCCTCCTGCTTGAACATGCCGCCGTCTACACGGCTGGCAAACGCACCGAACCTCAAGACCTGCCCATCGATGGAACTCCCGTTGTCTCCGTGGACCGCGGCGGCAAGATCACTTGGCATGGCCCCGGGCAGCTTATGGGCTACCCGATCGTCGAGCTGTCCAACCATGCCGGCATCCGCGACTATGTGCATCGCCTCGAGGAGATGCTGATCAACGTCGTCTCCGACTACGGCATCACGGCACAGCGTGTCGAGGGCCGTCCAGGAGTCTGGGTCGTCGGCACCGACGACGCTCAGGACCGTAAAATCGCCGCTATCGGCATCCGCGTGGACCACGGAGTCACCATGCATGGTTTCGCACTGAACTGCGATAATGACGACTCCGCATTCTCCCGGATCATCCCGTGCGGAATCGCCGACGCCTCCACCACAAGCATCACCGAAGAAAGCGGCAGACGAGTCCGCCCCGTCGACGTACTCGACCGGGTGCAGGACGAGCTGACGCGCCTGCTCGAACCAGCCATCAAAACGAACACACCGATCGCCGATGAAGGAGCCCTACTGTGAGCCTCGCCCCCGAAGGACGCCGCATGTTGCGCATTGAACAGCGCAACTCGGCCACCCCCGTGGAACGCAAGCCCGAGTGGATCAAAGCCAAGGTTGAAATCGGCCCCGAATACGTCGAGATGAAGAAGCTCGTCAAGGACAAGGGCCTGAACACGGTGTGTGAAGAGGCCGGTTGCCCGAATATTTTCGAATGCTGGGAAGACCGCGAAGCAACCTTCCTCATTGGAGGTTCTGAATGCACCCGTCGCTGTGACTTCTGCCAGATCGACACCGGCAAGCCGGCTGCTCTGGACCGTTCTGAACCTTTCAAGGTCGCCCAGTCCGTGAAGCAGATGGGTCTTCGCTATGCCACGGTGACCGGTGTGGCCCGCGACGACCTCGATGACGAAGGATCCTGGCTCTACGCCGAAACCGTCCGGCGAATCCATCAGTTCAACCCCGGCACCGGCGTCGAACTCTTGATCCCCGATTTCTCCGGTAAAAAGGAATACTTGGATGCGATCTGTGCATCGGCCCCCGAGGTCTATGCCCATAACGTTGAAACCGTGCCTCGGCTGTTCAAGTCCATTCGTCCGGCCTTCCGCTACGAACGCTCACTCGACGTGATCCGCCATGGTCACGAGAACGGGATGATCACGAAATCGAACTTCATTCTCGGCATGGGCGAAAACCCCGAGGAAGTCGTGGATGCCATGAAGGATCTGCACGAAGCCGGCTGCGACTTGTTGACCATCAACCAGTACCTGCGTCCCTCCGAGCGGCACGCTCCCGTGGACCGCTGGGTGAAGCCCCAGGAGTTCGTCGAGCTGCAAAAACTAGCCGAAGAAATCGGGTACCTCGGTGTGATGGCGGGGCCGCTCGTACGCTCCTCCTACCGCGCTGGAAGGCTCTGGGCCGGGGCCATGCGTAAGAAGGGCCTGCCCATTCCCGAGGACATGGCTCATATCGAGAGCTCCGGAACAACCAAGCAAGAGGCGGCCACCCTCCTCGCTGCCCAACAGTAGCTCTCCGATCACGTAGAATTGGACCACTATGGCCAGAACTTCTAACTCCCCCGCAGACGACGGCGCCAAGCCGAAGCGTTCGTTGTTTTCCCGCAAGCCCAAAGCCGAGAAGGCCGCCAAAGAACCGGGCCGCCTAAAGCAGCTCGGCCAGGTCTTCCAGATGACCCGGCGTAACGACCCCAATGCCGTCTGGTGGATGGTCTTGGCCTTCCTCGGCATCGTTGCCGTCGGCCTGATCATCGGCTTGGTGATCAACAACTGGATCACCACGCTGCTCGTCTCCATTCCTTTGGGCTTGCTGGCAGCACTGCTCATCTTGTCGCGTCGCGCCGAGAGGGCTGCTTTCAAGCAACTTGAAGGCCGCCCCGGTGCCGCTGGTGCTTCCATGTCCGTCTTGAAGCGTGGCTGGATTCTCACGGAGCAGCCCGTAGCAGTCAGCCCCAAGACCCAGGACCTTGTCTTCCGCGGTATTGGTCGCTGTGGCGTCGTATTGGTAACCGAAGGACCGACCCACCGGGTCCGCCCACTGGTTGATGCCGAGCGGAAGCGGATGAACCGTGTTCTGCCGAACGTGCCGATCCACGTGATCAACGCTGGTTCCCATGATGGACAGACCGGTCTGGGAAATGTTTCCAAGAAGATGAAGAAGTTCCCCAAAACGCTCAATAAGCAGGAGGTCCACGCCGTGGACATGCGGCTTTCCACGTTGGGTAGCGCGAAACTTCCCATTCCTAAGGGCATCGACCCGAATAAGGCCCGGCCTGACCGCCGTTCCATGCGTGGACGTTAGAAACAAAGAACGCAAAAGTGCCGGCTTCCCCACGAGGGAGCCGGCACTTTTCATCTCAGGTGACACAACCGGTGGAGACGGTATGCGGCTTTCTCTAACGCATCAGGTACGGACCAGGATGGTTTTGATCGCCCGGTCGTGGAGGCCACGCTGATCCGAATCAGTCACCAGTGGTGGCACGACCAAACACACCAGGATGCCACGGATGAGACCTTGAATCGGTCGCACGGGCGAGCCGTCCATGCCTTGGACCTGCATACCGAGGGTCCGGTGGCCAATGGAATGGCCCGTCAGTCCGACGAAGATGATCTGCATGGCCGCGAAGAACGCTAAATTGGCGTAAGAACTGCCGTGGAAGAAGATGAACGATGGAATCATCGCCAAGGCCCAGTCGATGAATAAGGCACCAACTCGCCGGCCCATGCGCGCCACCGACCCTGGTCCACTCGCGGGCCTTCCGAGCCGCTGCCCCGGCCACGCTTCAGAGTTGAGTTGCGGCGGGCCCTCAAGCCATGAACTGACATCTTTACGTTCCACCCCTCCAGTCTATCGTGGGCTCTCCCGAGTGCAGTGACATCCTTACCTCCGCACGAATACGCCCAGAGCATGAGACGAAAAATGATGAATGAGGTTCCCAGAAATCGTTTATTTTCGCCTCCACAGCACTCTGTAACGTAGTTGAAGCAAATGTGTCACGATCAAGAATCCAAAATTCGTTAGAGTAGAGAGACAGCGAGGGGCCGACACGCGCAAAGGCCGCGTGCTTCCCTGGCCTGAGCAAACCTCATAGGAGCAGTAGCAGATGTTCAAAAACCCTGACGAAGTCCTCAAGTACATTGCCGACGAGGACGTTAAATTCGTCGACATCCGATTCACGGACCTCCCGGGGGTGCAGCAGCACTTCAACGTCCCAGCCAAAACGGTTGACGCGGACTTCTTTGTTGATGGGCAGCTTTTCGACGCTTCCTCGATCAAGGGCTTCCAAGGCATCGCCGATTCGGATATGCAGTTGATTCCGGATGTGACCTCCGGCTTCCTCGATCCATTCCGGATTGAAAAAACCTTGGCCTTCAACTTCTCGATCGTCAGTCCCCGGACCGGCGAGCCGTACCACCGTGACCCGCGTGGTGTAGCCGAGCGCGCAGAGGCCTACCTGGAGTCCACGGGCATTGCCGACACGGCCTTCTTCGCTCCCGAGGCGGAGTTCTTTATCTTCGACAACATGCAGTGGGAGTCGAAGCCACAGGGTTCCTTCTACAAAATCGATTCCGTCGAAGCTCCGTGGAACACGGGCAAGAAGGAAGAAGGCGGCAACCAGGCGTATAAGACTCCGTTCAAGGGCGGCTACTTCCCGGTGGCTCCCACCGATAAACAGGCCGATTTGCGTGACGCCATCTGCCTCGAGCTTGAAGCTGCCGGCCTTGAGGTCGAACGTTCACACCACGAGGTAGGTGCTGCCGGCCAGGCCGAGATCAACTACAAGTTCAATACGCTGACCCACTCGGCCGATGACATCTTGAAGTTCAAGTACATCGTCAAGAACTTGGCCGATGCCTGGGGCAAGTCCGCCACGTTCATGCCGAAGCCGGTCTTCGGTGATAACGGTTCGGGGATGCACTGCCACCAGTCCTTGTGGACTGACGGGGTGCCCCTGTTCTACGACGAGAAGGGCTACGCAGGCCTTTCGGACACCGCCCGCTGGTACATCGGTGGACTGCTCAAGCACGCCTCAGCTGTCCTGGCCTTCACCAACCCGACCGTGAACTCCTATAAGCGGTTGGTCAAGGGCTTCGAAGCCCCGGTGAACATGGTGTATTCGCAGGGCAACCGCTCGGCCGGCATCCGCATCCCGATCACGGGCTCTAATCCGAAGGCCAAGCGCATCGAGTTCCGTGCGCCCGATGCTTCGGGCAACCCGTACCTTGCCTTCGCTGCTCAGCTCATGGCAGGCCTCGATGGGATCCGCAACCGCATTGAACCAGCAGACCCCATCGACAAGGACCTCTATGAGCTTCCTGCCGAAGAGGCCAAGGACATCCAGATCGCACCAGGTTCACTCGAGGAGGCCCTGTCGGCCTTGGAGGATGACTTCGAGTTCCTGCTCGCCGGTGACGTGTTCACCGAAGACCTGATCCGGACATGGATCGACCTCAAGCGCGAAACCGAGATCAAGCCACTGTCGCTGCGCCCGAACCCCTACGAGTTCGAGCTCTACTACGGCTGCTAGTTAGTTTCCTGCGCTAGGCGGCGTTGAGTCTGAAAAAAGTCCGCACGAGCGGCCAGCACTTCGGTGCCGGTTGCTGGTGCGGACTTTTTTGCCTGTGTACCGGCCCTTGACGAACTTCTCGGCGGCTGCCGTGCACCCACAGCTCGGCACTTCTGGCCCCGTCTTTGACTCGTGATTCTCCCTTTCGAAGAATCCCACGTTTCATTCACCCCGCACATCTTCACAAGCGCTGGTCAGAGAATGGGGTCTTCCTTAGAATCGCTGTATGGCCTACCACCTCGAAAGACTCTCACGCGGCAGTGTTGACTCGCGCACGGATGCATTCGGGAGCAGTCTTGATGAAGCTCTCCAGACGACCATCGACCCCCTGACTGCAGACGGGGTCGAATTCGCACGCCTCATGGAAGACGATTCTGCGGACAGTGGACCTGGTGAAGGTCGAATCGTTGCCATCTATACCGAGGCAGAGGGCTGGCACAAGCTCGTGCCCTAAAGGCTGGACCATTCTGTGGCTGCACAATATCTCCCGGACACTGCCTTAGAAGGGTGGTTTTCCTGGGGGTTTATCGGGTGTCCCGGGTTCTGGATGTAGCGGATTGCCTCGGTCATCAGGGCGATGGATCGCCGGTGGCCCATACTCACCAGCATTGCGTTTCAAACGCCGCTTCCGAGCCGCTTTGGCATGAGTCGTCAGCGCGTAACGTCCACGCTGGGGAGCCTCGCAAGAAGAATCCGGTACCTCTTGGATCCGACCCCATAAACGGATCTGCAAATCCAGATACTTCTCATACTCACGTTCGATCGTGCTCGACTCGATCGTGAACGCTTTCGGCCGGACTACCGGTAGCGGTACCACCGGTGGTATCACCGCATCGGGATCGACTGGCGGCCCCTCACCACCCGAGCCGGTGGCTTGAGAGGTTTGCCAGGGGTCTGCCACGGCCCAAGGCGCTGCCGGGTAGCCAACCCGACGCGTCCCGAACAGACTCGTGACCAGGATCGTGCCTCCGGCTCGTTGCTCGACTTCGAGTAAGCCTAAGGACTTCAACCGATGACACCGTTTGCACCCCAGGCGCAGATTCGCGATATCGGTACCACCACCATGTTGCCATTCCTGGGTGTGGTCGATTTCGCACGTCCTGCCTGACCCGGTGCATCCCGGGGTGGTACAGGAACCGTCCCGAAATTGCAGGATCGCTCTCTGGGCCGCTGTGGGCCGATACCTGCGTTGCCCGAACTTCACCACCGCCCCGGTCAGTGGATCGGTGATCACCCGCCACCAGGACTTCGCTGCGACCATCAACCGGGCCGCTGATTGTTGATCAATGGGCCCACCACCCAGGATCGTGGGCAGCGGCGCTCCGGGGGTGAGTTCTGCGACCGCCAATCCACCGGGAACATCCAAGCCGGCCTGATCATGGTCCGAGACAGGAGTGGCCGCGGGGATGCCTTCTCGAACGTTTGCCCCGCCCGCCGTCCCCGTGTCAGGCTCGGGGCCGTTGATGGGGGTGTCATCAATATTGGTGGGTCCTCCGGCGGTTCCGGGCAGCATGGTCGCTGGAATCGTCACGAAGACCTGGGCGTCCACGGTCTCCAGCCCCTGGCCACGGGGACCGTTGAGCATGAAATCGGTGAAGACATCGGCACGTAACTGATCCAAGGTCCGGAACTCACCGGGGTCATCAGTCGGCAAGGAGGCATCCGGGTCGTCACCAGCGGATTCGAGCAGGTCCGTCCCGCTGCCCGTGCGCTCCTCGGTGCCGGGGCCTTGGGCTGCTTGTGTTGCGGCGTCGCTGACCGCTACGGCGGTTTCGGGGGCTGTTTTCAGCAACCGGGCCATGGCATCGATCTTGGAGAAGATCGCCTGGCAACTGGCCGAGGGGAGGTAACCGGAGAACCAGGTCATCCCGTCGCGGCCCTCTTCCAAACTGATCCTGCGGTCCCGCAGCGCGGCCCGGGAGCGTTTGGTGAAAGAGAACCCGTAATACCTCTCCATGACCTGCCGGCCCCGAGCTCGAAGTTGGGAAGGCGACTTGCCCGGGGCGATCGCGAGCATATCGGCCCCGAAGTCGCGCCGATCGGCTCTGGCCCGGGCAGCACTGGCCGCGGCCTGCCGTTCAAACTCTTCCTTGCTGGCCTCATCCGCGTCCCGGGCCGGCAGAACTACTGGTTCAGCGGTGATGTGTTGGGTATGTTCCAGGATCCGTTGGACATGGCTGGCACCGATACGGCCCAGTGCCAGGGACTCGAGGACTTCGGGGGTATCCATCACCAGGGTCTCGGCCTGATCCAGGACCCGGTGTCCCTGGCCCGGGGAGAGTCCGGCGATCAGGGCGATTTCCAGGGCAGCGCTATCGGTGGCTGCGTAGGAAATGATCCGACCGGTCCGTAGCGAGATTCGCATCCCGGGTCGGCTGGTCAGTGCTTCCAGGCGGGGGTCGATGGCTTGTTGGGCTTCGTCGTGGAGCATGGCAGCGGCACGGAATTTTTCGGCTTCAGCGAAGCGGGAAAGTGCTTCGGCTGCTTTGAAACGGCTCGAACCATCAACGGGCGTTGGGCCGAGGCGGGTGAGCGTCCACCCGGTGACCGTCTGCGCTTCGTTGTCCTGGTCCATAACCCCACTGTGCCAGTTGCCACCGACAGATAGGGCGTGTGGTCCCGGGGTGTGGAGAACAGGGCCTAGGCGGGGTTTGTGATGGGAAAGAGGCCATTCAAACGAGCCGAGAAGTTGGTCAGTAGCCGTCCTGTATCCGATGAAACACCTCGGCAAAAGGACGCACATTCCACACGACGGGCTTCAAAAGCTCGGGGGCAGGTTGCCGGAGAGACGAAGATCTACAGTAGTTCTAGCCGGCGATCGTGGTCAGCAGGAAAGCTGACGGTTCGGAGGCCAAGACGTTGTGAATGACATCGGGGATCACGTAGAGCCCACCGTGGCTGATCACCTGCTCGCCATCAGCCCAACGAACGGTGACCGTCCCCTGCAGGACCAGCAGGGTGGCCGACTCCGGCTTGCTGTGATCTGCCATCTCGGATCCGGCGTCCAGTGCCAGCAGCGTCTGACGCAACTTACCGTCCTTCAGTACGGCAGTGGCGCTGCGCCCATGCGGGGCGGTCTTGGCCTTCTCCAGGTGCTGGGCGACCAGTTCGTCGAGATCGGCTTTACTCACATGCATGTTTCCCACTTTCGTTGTTCAGGGACTGGACCAGACGGTACCGATGGCAGCGTCGTGGTCTCCTGCGTTCCATTGTGCCCTGCGAGTGAGGCAGCCCAGTTAGTCATGGCCATTTTCCTCGAATCCGTAGAAGTGTCTCTCGAAGACGCTGCGGGCCCTGCGTGTCACACGCCGGTAGTCATTTTCCAGCTCGGAAGCGTTTCCTGCCGGATACCCGCACCACCGCGCGACGGCTTCCATGTCACGCCACGACCGGGGCAGGACATCCGAGGCACGCCCGGTACAGGCCACCGAGGCACCACGGATTTGGGTCGCCAGCAGCCACGCCCGGTCCAATAGTTCGACGTCGCCGCGGGGCAGCAGCTCGAGGTCAGCCAACGTGGCCAGTGCCTCGCGCGTGGAAGTGGTCCGTAATTCAGGATGGTCCTTGGCATGTTCGAGCTGCAGGAGTTGAACGAGCCATTCGACGTCGCTCAAACCGCCGCGCCCCAACTTCACATGTCGAGTGGAGTCCGCGCCACGCGGCAGCCGTTCTGCTTCCACCCGGGCCTTGACCCTGCGAATCTCACGCAGTTCGTCGGGGCTGGCTCCACGGCCGTATCGTACGCCGTCGACCAGGGTCATAAATTCGGCGGCCAAGCTATCGGAACCAGCCATCGGGCGGGCGCGCAGGAGCGCCTGACGCTCCCATACCAGGGCCCAGCGGTCGTAGTAACCACGATAGGACTCCAGGGAACGGGCCAGCGGACCGTTCTTCCCTTCGGGCCGCAAGGCAGCGTCGACCACCAGCTTGGGTTCGGCGAGCACTGCCGGTTTCAGCGGCTGAGTGAGCAGCTTTCCCACATGGGCAAAGATCCGCAGTGCCTGCTGCTGTGCGCTTTGCGGATCAGCCCCTTCCAGCGGTCGGTGAACATAGATCACATCCGCATCCGAGCCGTAGCCGATCTCCCGGCCGCCCTGGCGCCCCATCGCCACCACGAGCAAGTCGGTTAACCGCTGGGTCGTCTCGAACTCGTGGCTCTCGGCCACCCGTAAAGCAGCCAAGACTGCCGCCCGATCCACATCAGACAGGGCCCACCCCATCTCATCGATGCTCAGCAGATCGGCCGAATCGGCTAAGGCAATCCGGAGCAACTCACGTCGCCGGTTCAGACGCACCAGGCGCATGGCCGACTCCGGGTTGCCATGCCGTTTGAGCTTGGATGCATTCTCCTGCCAGAGCTGCTCGAAGGGCAGGGGCCGCAATTCTCGGTCATCTCCGAGCCAGGACGCCGACTCGGGGGAAACTTCCAGGAGGTCGGTGATGAAACGCGAACCCGACAACACATGGCAGAGCCGTTCGGCGGCTGCCTTGGAGTCACGCAGCATGCCCAGATACCAATGCGATTCCCCCAGCGCCTCGCTCAGCCGGCGGAAACCCAACAGACCAGCATCTGGATCCACCCCCTCGGCCAGCCATTCGAGCAGCACCGGCAGGAGCTGACGCTGTAAAGCGGCACGACGCCGCACACCAGTGGTGAGTGCCTCTATATGGCGCATGGCCCCCTTGGGGTCAAGGTAGCCCAACGCGGCCAATCGTGCCTGTGCTGCGGCGGGTGAGAGCCTGACCTCATCGGTGGAAAGGTTTGAGGCCGAAGCCAAGAGTGGCCGGTAAAAAATCGATTCGTGCAAACGCCGGACCGAACGCTTGGTGTTCTGCCATTGGCGGGTGAGTTCGTCGGCAGGTTTGCGCCCGCTGATGGCCTTCCCGCCCGAGGCCCTGAACAAGACGCGCAGGGCGGCCTCCTTCACCGGCATGAGGTGGGTACGACGCATGTTCACCAATTGGAGGCGATGCTCCAGAACCCGCAAGTACCGATAGGCCTGATCGAAATCTGCGGCATCGGCACGCCCGATGTAGCCGCCCACGCTCAAAGCGGTGATGGCCGACGTCGTATCCCGCACCCTAAGGGTCTCGTCGACGCGGCCGTGAACCAGTTGCAGGAGCTGGACGGTGAATTCGACATCGCGCAATCCGCCCGGGCCCAGCTTGATCTGACGGGAGAGTTCATCGGGTGAGATATTCTCCAGCACCCGTTTACGCATCCCCTGGACCGATTCCACGAAACCGTCCCGCTCCGAGGAATTCCAGATCATCGGAGCGACGGCTTCCTCATAGCGGCGCCCCAGTTCAATGTCCCCGGCAATACACCGTGCCTTCAACAAGGCCTGGAACTCCCAGCTTTTGGCCCACCGCTCGTAGTAGGCCACATGTGAGGACAACGTCCTTGAAAGCGCCCCATCCTTGCCTTCTGGCCGCAGGTTCGCGTCGACTTCCCACAGGGCCGGCTCCGGGCCGGGGGAATTGATGACTCGGGAGATGCCGATGGCCAGGGTCGCCGCGATCTCGGCGGCACGATCATCGTCCAGGTCTTCGGCCCCGTGGACGTAGATGACGTCGACGTCCGAAATATAGTTCAGTTCCCAGGCCCCGCACTTCCCCATCCCGATGACTGCCAAATGCACTGCGGCGACGTCTTCGGAGGCGAACCTTTCGGCGGCTTCGAGCCGGGCGATGGCCAGGGCGCCATCAATGGCTGCCCCTGCCAGATCAGCCAGTTCCGCTGCCACGGCAGGCATGACGGCCGAGGGATCCTCCGCACCAACATCACGGAGCGCCAGCTGGGCGAGTCCTGCCCGGTAGGCGACACGCAACAGGGCGTAGCCGTTCTTTCCCTCGTGGATGGCTACCGGCACGTGGTGGTCCGGGTCTGCGCCTACCGCCTGCAGCATGCGCTGGCGCAACGTCCGGTAGGGTATCTGACGCCACCCCTCGGGCACTTCGGACACGAGTGCGGTATCGGCACCGTCCTCGAAAGCACCGGATTCGGTCGTGGAGGGATCTGCCCCCGGGGCGGCGTCCCCGACGGAATCCTTCTCCTGGGGGTCTTCACTGGCGGGCTGGTCCTCCGGGGCGAAGATGCGCAGTTGTTCCGGATGCCTGACCAGGAAATCTCCCAGAGCTTCCGAGGCACCCAGCAGGCGCAATACCGGGATCGCCGCCTCGACGTCGTGCAGTCGGTCCAGGATCCCGGGGGCCCGCTCGGCCAGGCGCAGGACCAGCAACAGGGCCTGATCCGGATCGGCTGCCGCGCGCAGACCAGCCAGCAGTGCAGCCTCGTCGGCTCCGGCGAGGACCTCGTCGCCGAGGAACCGTTTGGCCCGCTCGACGTCGTCGAACCCGGCGGAAATCAGCTGTCGCGTCAGGCTCACGGAAACCGCCTAGAGAATGCCGAGGTAGCGGGAGGTTTCGAAGGGGCTGACGTATTGCCGGTATTCGTTCCATTCGTCCTGCTTATTGCGGAGGAAGGAATCGAAAACCTGTTCGCCGAGGATACCGGCCACCAGTTCGGAGTCCTCCATGGAACGGATGGCGTCATGCAGCGATCCGGGGAGCGGGGCGTGGCCCATGGCCCGGCGTTCGGCGGCACTGAGACCCCAGACGTCGTCGTCGGTTGCCGGTGCGAGCTCGTACCCCTCTTCGATCCCCTTCAGGCCGGCACCGAGGATGACCGCGTAGGCCAGGTACGGGTTGGCGGCAGAGTCTATGCCCCGGTATTCCACCCGTGCCGACTGGCCCTTATTCGGTTTATACAACGGCACACGCACCAGGGCGGAACGGTTGTTGTGGCCCCAGGATAAGTGGCTGGGCGCCTCTCCCCCGCCCCAGAGCCGCTTATAGGAGTTCACGAACTGGTTGGTGATGGCGGTGAACTCGGGGGCGTGGTGCAGGATGCCGGCGATGAATTGCCGGGCGGTCTGCGAGAGCTGATACTCCTGCCCTGCTTCGAAGAACGCGTTGGTATCGCCTTCAAAGAGGGAAAAGTGGGTGTGCATGCCCGATCCCGGATGGCTGGAGAAGGGCTTGGGCATGAAGGTTGCGTAGATCCCCTGCTGCAGCGCCACCTCCTTGATGACGGTCCGGAACGTCATGATGTTATCCGCCGTCTGCAGTGCGTCCGCGTAGCGCAGATCGATTTCGTTCTGTCCGGGTCCGGTCTCGTGGTGGCTGAACTCCACGGAGATGCCCACCGCCTCGAGCATGGTCACCGCACGACGACGGAAATCCTGCCCCACGCCGCCGGTCACATGGTCGAAGTAGCCGCCGTAGTCCACGGGGATTGGTTCACCGTTATCGCCCAAGTCATCGGACTTCAACAGGTAGAACTCCACCTCCGGGTGGGTATAGCAGGTGAATCCCTGTTCCGCTGCTGCCGCCAACTGGCGTTTGAGCACATGCCGGGGATCCGCCGGGGACGGTTCGCCTTCGGGGGTCAGGATGTCGCAGAACATGCGTGAGGTCGGTTCGATCTCCCCGCGCCACGGGAGGATCTGGAAGGTGGAGGGATCCGGTTGAGCGAGCATGTCGGATTCGTAGATCCGCGACAGGCCCTCGATGGAAGAACCATCGAACCCGAGCCCTTCCTCGAACGCACCCTCGACCTCCGCCGGGGCCAAGGCCACCGACTTCAGTGATCCGACCACATCGGTGAACCACATGCGTACGAAACGCACGTCGCGCTCCTCAATGGTCCTGAGCACCAATTCCTGCTGGCGGTCCATATGCGTCGCTCCTCGTCTGATCCGGCGAATGCTGCGGTGGTTTCGGGCCGTTCCACCGCGCTTAACCCTACTCGGAATCCGTGCACGACCGAGTGTCCCGGCGCACAGGTGACGTATCGTGATAGCCATGTCGCACGAACAGCCCTCCCCCTACGACTCCGGTCAGTCCACTCCCGCGCCCCCAGTCAGCGGCAGGGTCCGCATCGGGCATCTAGCCCGCGCCAAGGCAGAGGGCCGACGCTTTGCCATGTTGACCGCCTACGACCAGTATGCTGCGTCCATCTTCGACGAGTCCGGCATCGAGGTCCTGCTCGTGGGTGACTCTGCCGCAAATAACGTCATGGGATATTCGACCACCCTGCCCATCACCCTCGACGAGATGAGCGTCTTCGCCCGCTCCGTCACCGCCGGCGCGCGGCACAGTCTGGTCGTCTGCGATCTGCCCTTCGGCAGCTTCGAGGCCTCCCCCCAGCTTGCCGTCGAATCATCGGTACGACTGATGAAGGAGACGGGGATCCATGCGGTGAAGATGGAAGGCACCGCCCGACGCGCGGAGCACGTCCGTGCGGTGGTCGACGCAGGAATCCCGGTCATGGCCCATATCGGTTTCACCCCGCAGGCCGAACACGCCCTCGGTGGCTATAAGGTCCAAGGTCGCGGTGGGGCCGCCCAACAGCTCATCGACGATGCCACGGCCCTCCAGGAAGCCGGCGCGTTCTGCGTCCTCATGGAGATGGTGCCCTCCGAGGTCGCCGCCGCCGTCGACGCCGCGGTTTCGGTTCCCACCATCGGCATCGGCGCCGGTGCCGGCACCACCGGACAGGTCCTGGTCTGGCAGGACATGTTGGGGTTGAACCCCGGTAAGTTGCCCCGCTTTGTGAAGAAATATGCCGACCTCCGCCAGGTCATGGGCGAGGCAGCCTCCGCGTACCACCGTGACGTTCTCGAAGGGACCTTCCCAGCGGAGGAACACGGCTTCTAGCTAGTCCTCGTCGTCGTCCCAGGCCTCGTTGTTCCGGGCCACTTGGGACAGTGCGCCTTGGGCTTCCTCACGGGTGTCATAGGGGCCCAGCAGTTGCGACCAGTCCGATTGCGGACCGGCTTCAACCTGCTTGGTGTTGACGTTGAACCAGAAATTGCCGCCCGTGGTTTCACTGCCGTCACTCATGCCGTACCTCTTTCCTGCGGTTCCCCGGCTCACGTCCGGGCTCATCTGGGGAGCCCACCATACTCCGGGCCTCGAACTTGGCGATAGGATCGAGAACATGCCACGTACGTCCACAGCACCCCTTGGAAATCTCGTCCCCGGTACCCCGACGCCTCAACGTCATGTTCCGGCCTCAATCACCCGTCCCGAATATGTCGGCAAACCGGCACCGGCCAAGTTCGAGGGTTCCGAGGTGAAGTCCGCCGAAACCATTGAACGGATCCGCCACGCCTCGAAGATCGCCGCCGAAGCCCTGCAACTGGTCGGGAAGGCAGTCGTCCCCGGAGTGACCACCGATGAGCTGGACCGCATCGGTCACGACTACCTGATCGAAAACGGGGCCTACCCTTCCACGTTGGGCTACCGCGGTTTCAGCAAATCATTATGTGCGTCGATCAACGAAGTCATTTGCCACGGCATTCCCGATACCACGATGGTGCAGGAAGGGGACATCGTGAACATCGACATCACCGCCTTCATCAACGGTGTCCACGGCGATACCAACGCCACCTTCCTCGCCGGGGACGTCGACGAGGATTCACGTCTGCTGGTTGAACGGACGGAAGAGTCTCTCCGCCGGGCCATTAAAGCGGTGATGCCCGGACGCGAGATCAACGTGATCGGGCGGACCATTTCTGCCTACGCGAAGCGTTTCGGCTACGGCGTCGTCCGTGACTTCACCGGTCACGGCGTGGGTGAGGCCTTCCACACCGGGCTGATCATCCCGCACTACGACGCCGCTCCCGCCTACTCACGGCTCATCGAGACCGGGATGGTGTTCACCATCGAACCGATGCTCACGCTCGGGAAGGTCGAGTGGGACATGTGGGACGACGGTTGGACGGCTGTGACCCGCGACCGCAAACGCACCGCCCAGTTCGAACACACCCTCCTGGTGACCGACCAGGGCGCCGAAATCCTGACCGTGGCCTGACCCGGCCCTCCTACCCCCGCTGAGGAGCACCATGTCGAAGGACGAGAAAAACAAGAAGAACACCGTCTCCACCGCCATCGGTGTGGATATCGGCGGTACCGGGATCAAGGGCGGCATCGTCGACCTGAAGAAGGGCAAGCTCATCGGCTCGCGTTTCCGCATCGATACGCCGACTCCTTCCACCCCGGAGGCCGTGGCCGAGGTCGTCCGGCAAATCGTCGAGGAACTCGGCACCCGGGATCAGTCCCCGGCCGGCGACGCCCCGGTAGGCATCACCTTCCCGGCGATCATCCACGAAGGCGTGGCGCTCTCGGCAGCCAACGTCGACACATCGTGGATCGACACGGATGTCGACACGTTGTTCACCGACGTGCTGAAACGTCCGGTCCAGGTCATGAACGACGCCGACGCCGCCGGACTGGCCGAGGCCAGGTACGGGGCGGGGGCGGGAGTCAAGGGCTCGGTCATGCTCATCACCTTGGGCACCGGCATCGGCTCTGGTCTGGTTCATAACGGCGTCCTGGTGCCCAACTTGGAGCTCGGCCATCTGGAAATCGACGGGCACGACGCCGAAACGCAGGCCTCAGCCTCGGCCCGGGAACGAGATGATTTGTCCTGGGAAGAGTATGCCGTGCGGCTGCAGCGCTATTTCTCGCACGTGGAATTCCTCTTTTCACCGCGGCTCTTCGTGGTCGGCGGCGGAATTTCGAAACGATCGCAGGACTTCCTGCCTCAACTCGACCTCCGCACACCGATCGAACCGGCGCATCTGAAAAATAATGCCGGTATCGTCGGCGGCGCCCTGCAGTCAGCCATCCACCACGGTTTGCACGACTAGCGCTCGCCCGTCAACGATCCGGGCCGGCGGCAAGAAGCCGTCGTGACCCGGAAGGGAGGCGCTCCCTACTCGGCGGTCAGCGGCCGTTGTTGGGCAGCGTCCAACGGCGGCTGGCCTTCGCTGCGTAATTTGGCGATCGCGCTTTCGAAATCCTCGAGCGAGTCGAAGCCCTGGTAGACGCTGGCGAAACGCAGGTAGGCCACCTGGTCGAGTTTCTGCAACGGCCCCAGAATGGCCAGTCCGACG
Organism: Arthrobacter rhombi; assembly: GCF_900163545.1. Classification (GTDB taxonomy): domain Bacteria; phylum Actinomycetota; class Actinomycetes; order Actinomycetales; family Micrococcaceae; genus Arthrobacter_H; species Arthrobacter_H rhombi_A. The sequence goes on along the minus strand of NZ_FUHW01000038.1, from coordinate 284,524 downwards.
TCGTTGGCGTTGATTTCCGCTGCTCCTGAAGCCCTGACGCTTTCTTCGACTTCCTGGGCGAGCAACGCCAGATCGTCATCGGTGACGGGCCTGCCCTGGCAGGCCTTACCGACCCCGGAAATGACTTTCGCGCGGTCGAAGGGTTCGGCGACGCCGGAACGTTTGACGACATTGAGACTTGTCGTTTCCAAGGTCGTGAATCGTCGTTCGCAAGAGCTGCACAGACGACGCCGGCGGATGGCCGAACCGTCCTCGGTCAGCCGGCTGTCAACGACCCTGGAGTCTGAGTTCCTACAAAATGGGCAACGCATCCACTCCACCTTTCCTGGGGTCATGGGCCGGAGAACTGTACCGGCGACGTGATCAAAAACATGTTCACGGCAGCACCATCATGTCATGGCTGAGATGATCCGCCGTGTTCGCTGCGACAACAGCACCCGCCGAGCCGCCAACCAGCGACGTCAGTGGCGGGCATCGCCGTCGTCCCTAGTCACCCTCCGATACGCTGAATCACGGCGTCGCCGTGCGCCGGGAGGTCCTCGGCCCGGGCCAGGGCCACGACGTGCTCACCGACCTCATGCAGCGCAGCGGCAGGATAGTCGATGACCTGGATGGCCTTCAGGAACGTCAGCACGTTCAGTCCCGAGGCAAATGCCGCGGTCCCGCTGGTCGGAAGAACATGGTTTGACCCGGCACTGTAGTCGCCCAGACTGACCGGACTGTACTCCCCCACGAAAACGGCTCCGGCAGCGGTCACCCGGTCGGCCACCGCGGTGGAATCTGAGGTCAGAATCTCCAAGTGCTCGGCGGCGTAGGCATTGCAGACGCGCAACGCGGCCTCGAGGTCGTCGACCAGAATAACTGCCGATTGGCGGCCCCCCAGCGCGGCCCGCACCCTGTCGACATGTTGGGTGCCAGCGACCTGGACTTCGAGTTCCTCCCGAACAGCTGCCACCAACTCGGTGGATTCGCTCACCAGTACCGCCGCCGCGTTGGGGTCGTGCTCGGCCTGGCTGATCATGTCGGCGGCCACATAGCGGGGCGTGGCGTTTGCGTCTGCGAGGATCGCGATTTCGGTGGGTCCGGCCTCCGCATCGATGCCCACAACGCCCTTGACCAGGCGTTTCGCGGTGGCGACGAAGACGTTCCCTGGACCGGTGATGACGTCGACGGGTTCAATTCCCTCGGTGTCCGTGGGGGAGGTAGCTGCGTCGACCCCGTAGGCGAAGGCGGCAATGGCCTGGGCGCCTCCCATGGCGTGGATTTCGGTGATGCCCAGAAGTTCGGCCGCAGCGAGGATGGTCGGGTGGGGCAACCCCCCGAATTCCTGTTGCGGCGGCGACGCCAAGGCGATGGAGCCCACACCTGCGGCTTGGGCCGGAACGACGTTCATCACCACCGAACTCGGGTAAACGGCCAACCCTCCCGGGACATACAGGCCCACCCTGCGCACCGGCTCCCAACGCTGGGTGACGGTGGCTCCCTGTCCGAAGTCCACGCTGGCCGGGGCAGGAATCTGTGCTGCGGCGAAGAGGCGGGCCCGGCGGATGGACTCCTCCAGCGCCTCCCTGACGGCAGGGTCGAGTTCTTCGAGGGCCTGACTGCGGGCTGCTGCAGGAACCGCGGTGCTCTGTTGCTCCACATGGTCGAAGCGTCGAGCCAGCTCGGAGAGCGTGGCGTAGCCGTGGGCCCGGACATCGGCAATGATCTGCTCAACGGTCTCGGAGGCCGAGGCGAAGTCGTTCTCCGGTCGGGGCAAGGAAGCCTTCAGCGCCGCATGGTCCAGCGCGGTCCCGCGTAAGTCGATGGTCCGCAGGGCGGGGAAGGACCCCGGGTTTTCGGTTGAATTCGTCACCGCACCAGTTTACGCCGTCGAGGCCCTGCCCGCCGAGTGCTACGGCGGGCAGGGGCGTTAGATGTCGAGGCAGGTGGGGCCCAGCAGGACCTTGAGATCGCCGAAAAGCGCTGGGTTGGGGTTGACCCGGAATTCGATGCCCAGACGCATCAGTTCGACACTGCGGGTTCCGGCGAGTTTCACCCGCACCTCGGTGTTGCCCTGATGGGTGCGCAGGACCTCTCCGAGCTGGGAGACCACCGATTCGTTGGCTTTATGGCTGGGCATCGAGATGACCACCGGCCCGGCCAAACCGTCCTCGCTGATCTCGGGAATGGTCAGTTCCTGGGCATTCAAAGACACCGCCCCGTCGTCGCGTCGTTGCAGGCGACCGCGGATCACGACGATGAGGTCCTCGGCCAGTACGCTGGCGATCGGCCCATAGGCTTGGCCGAAGAACATGACCTCCATCGAGCCGCCCAGGTCTTCGATCTCCGTCCGGGCATAAGGGTTTCCACTATTCTTGGCGATACGCCGCTGCAGCGAGGTGATCATCCCCGAGATCGTGACGATCTGCCCGTCCCGCGGCCCGTCCTCGGAGAGCACCTGGGTGATGGAGAGGTCGGCATGCTGTTCCAGCAGGTTCCCCAGTCCCTGCAAAGGGTGGTCCGAGACGTAGAGCCCGAGCATGTCGCGTTCGAAGGACAGTTTGTCCTTCTTCTCCCATTCGGGAAGATCGGGGACGTCGATGGCTAGTCCGGATCCTGCCGAGGGGTCGTCCAGGGCACTGAAGAGGTCGAACTGGTTGGCCGCCTCATTGCGTTTGAGCACGATCACCGAGTCGACGGCTTCCTCGTGGATCATGGCCAGGGCCCGCCGTGGGTGGCCCATTGAATCGTAGGCCCCGGCCTTCACGAGGGATTCGATGGTGCGCTTATTGCAGACCACCGCGGGAACTTTCTGCAGGAAGTCGGTGAACGTTTCGAAGGCGCCCTTCTCCTGCCGGGCCTCGACCAGCGCGTTGACCACATTCGAACCAACGTTACGGATGGCTCCCATACCGAAGCGGATATCGGTATCGACCGGGGTGAAGTTCAGCTGGGATTCATTCACGTCCGGGGGCAGCACGGTGATGCCCATATGTCGGCATTCGTTGAGGTAGAGGGCAGATTTGTCCTTGTCGTCGCCAACACTGGTCAGCAGGGCAGCCATGTATTCGGCTGGATAGTGTGCCTTGAGATAGGCGGTCCAGTAGGAGACGAGTCCGTAGGCTGCCGAGTGGGCCTTATTGAAGGCGTAGTCGGAGAAGGGCAGCAGAATCTCCCAGAGTGCCTTGACTGCTGCCTCGGAGAATCCGCTGTCGAGCATGCCCTGGTGGAAGCCTGCGTACTGCTTATCGAGTTCCGCCTTCTTCTTTTTGCCCATGGCCCGGCGCAGAATGTCTGCCTGGCCGAGCGAGAAGCCGGCCACCTTCTGCGCGATGGCCATGACCTGCTCCTGATACACGATCAGGCCATAGGTCGTATCGAGGATCTCCCGCAAGGGTTCCTCGAGTTCCGGGTGGATCGGAGTGATCTCCTGCAGGCCGTTCTTGCGCAACGCATAGTTATTATGCGAGTTCGCGCCCATGGGTCCCGGACGGTAGAGCGCGATGACTGCGGAAATGTCTTCGAAGTTATCGGGGCGCATCAGACGCAGCAGCGAACGCATGGGACCGCCGTCGAGCTGGAAGACGCCCAGGGTATCGCCGCGGGCGAGGAGTTCGTAGGCGGCCCGGTCATCCACCTCGAGTTGTTCGAGATCCAGGTCCACGCCGCGGTTGATCTTGATGTTCTCGATGGCGTCGGAAATGATCGTCAGGTTCCGCAGACCCAGGAAGTCCATCTTGATCAGCCCGAGGGTTTCACAGGTCGGGTAGTCGAACTGGGTGATGACTTGGCCGTCCTGGAAACGACGCATGATCGGTACGACGTCGATAATCGGGTCCGAGGACATGATCACCCCTGCCGCATGGACACCCCATTGACGCTTCAGGCCCTCAATGCCCTTCGCCGTTTCGAAGACCTTGGCGGCCTCCGGATCTGCGGCCAGCATTTGGCGGAAATCTGCTGCTTCGGAGTAACGCTGGGCAGATTTATCCTCGATATCGGCCAGCGGGATGTCCTTGGCCATCACTGCCGGTGGCAGGGCCTTGGTCAGTGTTTCACCCATGCTGAAGGGGTGCCCCATGACTCGGGCCGAGTCCTTCAAGGCCTGTTTCGTCTTGATCGACCCGTAGGTCACAATCATCGACACGCGTTCGTCGCCGTACTTATCGGTCACATAATTAATGACCTCGCCGCGGCGACGATCATCGAAGTCGACGTCGAAGTCGGGCATGGAGACACGTTCCGGGTTGAGGAAGCGTTCGAAGATCAACCCGTGCTGCAGTGGGTCCAGGTCGGTGATGCGCATGGCGTAGGCGACCATGGAACCGGCGCCGGAACCACGTCCGGGACCAACACGAATGCCGTTGTCCTTGGACCAGTTGATGAAGTCGGCCACGACGAGGAAGTAGCCGGGGAACCCCATCTTGGTGATGATGTCCAGTTCATAATCCGCTTGCCGACGCGAGGCCTCGGGAACACCGTTGGGGTAGCGGTACCGCAGACCGGATTCAACTTCCTTGACCAACCAGCTGGTTTCGTCTTCCCCCGGCGGGCAGGGGAACTTGGGCATGTAGTTCGCGTCGGTATTGAAGGAGACCTCGCAGCGCTCGGCGATCTCCAAGGTGTTGTCGCAGGCTTCGGGGAACTCGGCGAACAGGGCGCGCATCTCCTGGGGGGACTTCAGGTAGAAGCTGGTCCCCGAGAACGCGAACCGTGATCCACCCTGGTCATACGTGGGCTCCAGGAGCGTGGAGCCGGACTGGAGGGCCAGCAGCGCCTCGTGAGCCTTGGCATCATGTTCGTGCGTGTAGTGCAGGTCGTTGGTCGCCACCAGCGGCAGGTTCAGTTCCTTGGCCAGCCGGAGCAGGTCCTTCGTGACCCTCCGCTCGATGTCCAGCCCGTGGTCCATCAGCTCGCAGTAGTAGTTCTCCTTGCCGAAGAGGTCCTGGTATTCACCAGCAGCCTGTTTGGCTTCCTCGTATTGGCCCAGCCGCAAGCGAGTCTGGATTTCACTGGACGGGCAGCCGGTGGTGGCGATGAGTCCAGAGCTGTACTGTTCGAGCAGTTCCCGGTCCAGTCGCGGCCATTTGCCAAAGACCGAATCCAGCGAGCCGATCGACGAGGCCCTGAACAGGTTGCGCATGCCTTCGTTGTTGCGGCTGAGCAACGTCATATGGGTATATGCGCCACCACCCGAGACGTCGTCACGTTTCTGATGGGCTTCGCCCCAGCGCACGCGCGTCTTGTCCTTACGGGAGGTCCCCGGGGTGACGTAGGCTTCCACACCGATAATGGGTTTGATGCCCGCGCTGGTCGCCTTATTCCAGAAGTCGAAGGCGCCAAATAGATAGCCGTGGTCGGTCGTGGCCAGAGCCGGCATGCCCAGGCGCTTGGTCTCTTCGAAGAGGTCCGTCAGGCGCGCGGCGCCGTCGAGCATCGAGTATTCGGTATGCGTATGAAGGTGGACGAATCCGTCCCGGTTTGAGCTGGCCACCGATCCATTCTAGGCCCGGGTGGCACGCTACCGAAGTCGGCGGCGCGGCGACTGGCGTGTCCCCTGCGGGGCTCCGATCCGGACCGTCGCCGACGTGGTGGTGGGGCGGGGAATTAGTAGCCCAGGTCTCCGTCGCGCAGAATTTCCAAAGCGTGGGAGAGGTCATGCGGGTAGCCGCATTCGACCTGGACCCACTCCCCCGAGACCGGATGCGGGAATCCCAGCTGGTAGGCGTGCAGCCACTGCCGGGTCATCCCCAGGTCGGCTGCCAAGCGGGGGTCGGCGCCGTAAGTCTGGTCCCCGACGCAGGGGTGGCGCAGCGCCGAGAAGTGGACGCGGATCTGGTGGGTACGGCCGGTTTCCAATTGCACTTCCACCAGGCTGGCCCGGCCGAATGCTTCCAGGACTTCGTAATGCGTGACCGAGTCCCTGCCGCCCTCGAGGACCGCGAATCTCCAGTCGTGACCAGGATGCCGGCCAATGGGCGCGTCGATGGTCCCGGCCAGCGGGTCGGGCAACCCCTGGACCAGGGCGTGATAGGTCTTCGAGGGGGTACGTTCCTTGAAGGCGCGTTTGAGCGCCGTATAGGCACGTTCGGTTTTGGCCACCACCATGGCCCCCGAGGTGCCCACATCCAATCTGTGCACGATCCCCTGGCGTTCGGAGGCTCCGGAGGTGGAGATACGGTATCCGGCGGCGAGCAATGCGCCGACGACCGTTGGCCCTACCCATCCGGGGGAAGGATGCGCTGCCACACCAACAGGTTTATCGATGACCACGTAGTCGTCGTCCTCGGCCAGGATTTTCATGGCTTCCACGTATTCGACCCTCACTTCCAACGGATCTGTTTCGGCGGGTGGATCGACGGTGATGACGTCACCGACCTCCACCTTGCGGGATTTCGCGACCCGGTTACCGTTCAGCTGCACATGCCCGTCGGCGCACCACCTGGCGGCGACACTGCGGGTGATATCCAGCCGTGGGGGCAGGAGGGCGTCGAGGCGACGCCCCGCCTCCTCGGGGCCGATGGTGAAGGTGTTCGAATTCATGCGTCGCCGGCTTCCTCCGCCGGAGGGGATTCCTTCTCCTGGGTTGGTAATCCGTCGAGGCCGATGCCACGGAAAAGCAGCACGCAGATACCGATCATGGAACAGACCACAAAGGAGTCGGCCACGTTGAAGATCGCGAAATGCGGGACGGCAATGAAGTCCACGACGTGCCCCATGCCGAACGAAGGATCGCGGAACAGCCGGTCGATGAGGTTCCCGGTAGCGCCGGCCAGCAGGCCGCCGAGGGCAATGGCCCACCACACCGAACGCACCTTGCGCAGGAGCGTCACAACGTAGATCACGACGACGGCCATGATGATGGTGAACAGCCAAGTCACCGAGGTGCCGATGGAGAAGGCAGCCCCCGAATTCAGGATGTAATGCCATTGCAGGGCCGAGCCGATCACGTCGATGGTCTGGCCCAGTTCCATCGTGTCCTGGACCACTGCCTTCGTGAGCTGGTCCAGGCCCGCTCCGAGGAGGGCAATACCCAGCGAGAGGGCAACCAGGACACGATGGGCACCCCGGGGTGGGGGTGTCCGGGCATCATGTTCTGCGCGGGCTGCGGGGTCCTGATCCATCGGGGTCCTTAACGTGATGTCGGCGGCCGGGTGACCGGCCGCCGACAGACATGGTCGTGGAGGGGACACCGAAGCGTCCCCTCCTCAACAAATGATTAGGCGTTGTCCTTGGAATCCGGCGTCGCGATGGGGCCCTGCGACTCGAGATCCTGCAACTGGCCTTCGATGTAGGACTTCAAGCGGGCGCGGTAGTCGCGCTCGAAGCCGCGCAGCTGATCGAGCTTGCGCTCCAGCACCGACTTCTGGTCCTCCAGCGAGTTGAGCGTCTTGGTGCTCTTCTCCTCGGCCTCGGAGACCAGCTTATTGGCCTGCATCTGGGCGTCGGCGATGATCTTATCGCGCTGCTCGACACCCGCACCGACGTATTCGTCGTGGAGGCGCTGAGCCATGGCCAGCACGCCGGCTGCAGATTCGGCAGAACCGGATCCTGCCGCAGCCATCTCTGCACTGGGGGCCGCGGCAGCAACAGGTGCCTCGGGCGTCGTCGGCGTCTGCTCGGTAGCAGGGGCTTCCGCGACCTCAGGAGTTGCTTCCTCGGCGGCTTCGTCAACGCTACCGGTCACCGGAGTCGTTTCAGCTGCCGGGGCGGCAGCGGTTTCGGTGGCCGGAGCCGCGGCGACGGGAGCCGGAACGCTACCGGTCTCAACGTCGGTGCCACCCAGCTCGCTAACGCGCTGGCGCAGCTGCTCGTTCTCCTGGGTCAGTCGACGGAGTTCCACGACGATCTCGTCCAGGAAGTCGTCAACTTCGTCCTGATCGTAGCCCTCCCGGAACTTCGTTGGCTGGAAACGCTTGTTGACTACATCTTCTGGCGTGAGCGCCATCTGGTCACCTCGATACTTAGTTCTCTCCCCGGCCGCCTGATTGCGACCCGAGGGCGATTACACCGGTTATGTGAGCAAACTGCAATAACTGCCGCAGCATGCTTCCTGTTTCAAGACTATAACGTTTCCCGCACCGAAGACGAACCTTCGCCGTCGGTCGGGAGCCAAGAGCCTATCGCCCGATCTGTAGAACGACGACCTTGGCGATGATGATGGCGAAATAAAGGATCAGGAATGCCAAGTCCAAACGCATCCCGCCCAGGTCCAATGGCTTGATTTTGGAACGAAGCCAGCGCATGGGCGGATCGGTGATGCGGTAGACGAAACTGGCCAGGATCAGCGCCGCACCGCGTGGCCGCCAGCCACGGGCAAACATCTGCACGATGTCATACACAATCCTGAGCATGAGCATGACCTGAACGACCGTCAGGGCCGCATAGATCAGTCCGAAGAGAATTCCCACGGTATGAAGCGGCCGCTAGCTCTGGTTGAAGAACGTTGCGGTGTCCTCGGAGGACTTTTTGTCCTCGCCCAGGATTTCAACGCTCGCCGGTGAGAGCAAGAACACCTTATTGGTGACGCGTTCGATGCTGCCGTGCAAGCCGAAAACGAGTCCCGCGGAGAAGTCCACCAGGCGTTTGGCGTCACCTTCACCCATATCGGTGACATTCATGATGACCGGGATGCCGTCTCGGAAGCTTTCTCCGATGATTTTGGCGTCGTTATATGAACGGGGGTGAACCGTCGTGATTTGCCGCAATGAAGAATCCTCGTCCCTGGATGAAGGCGCGCGCTTAATGGGGGTGACCGGTGCCCGGTATTCCGTCTCCGGTTCAGCGGCGACGGCCATGGGAGCCCGTTCGTGCTCGACACGGGAGGGCTCCGGACGCTGCTGCAACTGCTGCTGCTCGGGCATCTCGGACTGTTCGTCCTCGTAGTGCTCGTCACCGTCGGCGAGTCCCAGGTAGATCATCGTCTTGCGCAGGGCGCCAGCCATGGTCTTCTCCTTATGATCGTACGCGGCGAGGGGTCTTCTCCCGCTTGAGTCTCCGCTGCAAACGACGCTACAGCACCGGTGGACGCGGACCGAGCACATCGGAGCCGACACGGAGGTGTGTCGCTCCGGCGGCCACCGCCTGTTCCAGATCGTGGCTCATGCCCGCCGATATCCAGTCCGCCGTGGGATGGTTCCCGCGTAACGCGGCCGAGATTCCAGCCAGTCGTTCGAAGGCCGGTGACGGATCGTCCCCGAGCGGCGCCACGGCCATCACTCCGGCGAGGGACAGGCCCTCGGTCTGTGCCACGAGGTCGGCGAGCTGCTGGACGTCTTCGGGTTCGGCCCCACCGCGTCCGATACCCCCCTGGTCCCCGGATCGCTGTTCTGCGGAACGGAGGTCGATCTGGATCAGCGTGGAGAGATCCTCCCGGGCTGCCACCCCCTCATCGGCCCGACGTTCCGCCTCACGGCCCATGGCCTTGCCCAGCGCCTTGGCCAGGGAGGCCCGGTCCAGTGAATGCAAGGCCGCGGCATATCTGACGATCGACTTGGCTTTATTGCTTTGGAGCTGGCCGATGAAATGCCAGTTCAGGTCCAAATCCTGCACCTCCATGGCCTTGACCGAGGCTTCTTGGTCACGGTTCTCCCCGACCTCGCGCACCCCGAGCTCATGCAACAGCCGGACGTCCGAGGCGGGAAAGAACTTGGTCACGACAACGAGTTCGGGGGCCCGCTCACGGCCGGCGGCACGCGTGGCGACGGCAATGCGCTCACGGACCGCCTCGAGGCGTTGCTCAAGGTCAGCGCGGCGTGGGGCCTCGTTCGGGGCCGGGACTGGGGTGCTGGTCATCTGTTCCTCTCCAACAGCGGGGCCGGCCAGACGACTCCGGCCAGACGGCCGGTTCGTGCATCACGCCGGTAGGAGTAGTAGTTCCGATCTTCGACCGTACACACACCGGTGGCCGTGACGTCCACGCCAAGGCCCTCCAGAAGCATGGCGGCAGCCCCGGGCAAGTCCAGTGAGGGAGTTCCCCAGGACGTGTGGGACTCGATTCCCGGCATCACCTCAGCGGCAGCTGCAGCCATCTCTGCGGGGACCTCATAGCAGGAACCGCATACGGAAGGACCGATCCATGCATGGATCGACTCACCCGCCGCTTCCCGGATGGCCGTCACGGTGTTCTGCAGGATGCCGCCGAGCAATCCGTGACGGCCGGCGTGGGCTACTGCCGTAACCAGCCCGCCATCGCCCCCTGAGGCAATGAACACGACCGGCAAGCAGTCGGCGACCATCACCGCCAGGGGGGTCGAGCCGTCCGGGGACAGCAGGGCGTCGGCGTCTGGGCCCCAGGTTGGACCGTCACTGGTTTCTTGTTCCGAGGAGTCGACCGAGTGGACCGTCACCGAATGCGTCTGGTTCATGAAGCGCAGGGCTCCTGCGGCCAGTCCGAGACGGTTTTCCAGGCTCCGACGGCGCTGCAGGACCTCCTGCTGCCGGTCGCCCACATGCAATGCCAGATTGCCGTCGGCGGTGGAGGTAAAGGCCACATGCGCCGGCGTCGCACCGGGGAATTCAAAGCGAAGCAAGACAACCACCTTAAAATCAGACAACGGCGCGCCGCCCGGAAGGATACCGGGCCACGCGCCGTCGGGCCCTGAGGGGCCCTTGTCGAGAATTACTTCAGGAAGTCGGGGACATCCAGTTCGTCGTGCGAGGAGGACGAAAGGTCCTGCTCGACCACGTGGGGCAATTCGTCGTAGCCCTGGGACGCGGCCGGGGCGGCCTCGGGAGCCGAAGCTGCCGACTGCCCCGAAGTGCCCGGCATCGACTGTGCCGAGGCGGCGCCTTCGGAAGGTGCCAGTGGGATGGTTCCGGGAACCGTCGTGGCAGGAGCCTGCTGCGGCAGTGCCGGTCCTCCCTGCTGCTGGCGCGGCTGGGCCGGGGCGCTGGTGACGTCGACCTGGTCGAAGCCTGCGGCAATGACCGTCACGCGTGCCTCGTCACCCAGGGCGTCGTCGATGACGGCGCCGAAGATGATGTTGGCCTCCGGGTGGGCGACCTCCTGGACCAGTCGTGCCGCCTCATTGATCTCGAACAGTCCGAGATCCGAACCGCCTTGGATGGAGAGCAGCACGCCGTGGGCGCCGTCAATGGATGCCTCGAGCAGCGGCGAGGCGATGGCCAGTTCCGCGGCCTGGACCGCACGGTCCTCACCACGGGCCGAGCCGATGCCCATCAGGGCTGAACCGGCTCCCTGCATCACCGACTTCACGTCGGCGAAGTCAAGGTTGATCAACCCGGGGGTAGTGATCAGGTCGGTGATGCCTTGGACGCCGGACAGCAGCACCTGGTCGGCGGACCGGAAGGCATCGAGAACCGAGACGTTCCGATCGCTGATGGAGAGCAGTCGGTCGTTCGGAATCACGATCAGGGTGTCGACCTCGTCGCGCAGGGCGTCGATGCCAGACTCTGCCGAGGTTGCCCGACGGCGGCCCTCGAAGGTGAACGGACGGGTGACCACGCCAATCGTCAGAGCCCCGAGCGAACGGGCGATGCGGGCCACAACGGGCGCACCGCCGGTGCCGGTTCCGCCGCCTTCGCCGGCGGTCACGAAGACCATATCGGCGCCGCGCATGACCTCTTCGATTTCTTCGGCATGGTCTTCCGCCGCCTGGCGGCCGACCTCCGGGTTGGCGCCCGCGCCGAGGCCACGGGTCAGTTCGCGCCCCACGTCGAGCTTCACGTCGGCGTCACTCATGAGGAGCGCCTGCGCGTCGGTGTTGATCGCAATGAATTCGACGCCGCGAAGGCCGACCTCAATCATGCGGTTCACGGCGTTGACGCCGCCACCGCCGATTCCGACGACCTTGATGACGGCGAGGTAGTTCTGTGGAGCTGCCACGTCCTGTTTCCCTTGTTCGATGTGCTGCTGAGTCTTAGGAAGCTTCAACCGGACTAACGTTAACCCTCAGGTTGAGGGTTATAGTTATGTCAAGTACCTGCTACTAAGACGCTATGTTTTGCATCCCCGGCATGCAACGACCGCCTAGGCGTGTCGCACCATTACCGTGAGGTGGTTCTTTCGTCATGCCCCTGTTCCTACCGGGTGACCGGGTGGTCAGGGGTGCTGACGTCGAAGATCTTAACGCCCGTCTGCTTCTTGTCCTTGAGGAAGGCCGTGAGCACCCGTGCCTTGTCACCGCTGCGTTCGTCGCTCCCCCAAAGGACCGTCTGGCCGTTGGTGAGGGAGAGTTCGACCGAGTCGACGGTCTGCGCGCTGGCGTGATCAAGCTTTTTCAGTGTCGAAGAGGGCAAGGCAGCCAAAACACTGGTCAATGCGGAAAAAACCTTCGGATCCTGTTCGGAGGCCTTCCCATCAATGACCGGAAGCTTGACACCGTCCCGTTTTTTGACGCTGGACAGCTTCCTGCCATCCTTTCCGACGAGGTCGTAGGATTTCGAGTCGTTCTTCACGATCGCCACCGGAACGTATTCGACGATCCGCACTTCGAGGGTCCCGGGGGCATGGGCCTGGACGACGACGTCATCAATGGCCACCTGATCCTCCAACAGATCCTTGACCCGTCCCGGGCCGATTCGCGGCAACGGGGTCCCTTCCAAGGGTTCCAGGGCGGTGGCGATCTGTGCGGTGGGGACCAGTTTATTACCCTCGACGGTAATGGTCTTCACGGCCAACAACGGCGAATACAGCAGAACCAGCATCAGGACCACGATCACGGCCAGGACCGAACCGCCGATCCACAGGATCCGCCGACGCAGGCGTCGGGAGGGGGATTCGGGCAGCGTGAAGACATTGGGACCTCCGGACGCGCTGTCCTTCATGCGCCCGATTCCAACATCGAAACGATGACCGACCCGAGTTCGGTGACATCTCCTGCGCCAATAGTCATCACCACGTCGCCGCTACGGGCCACCTCCGCAATCCGGGCTGCCACGTCATCGCGGTCAGCCAGCCCCCCCGCGGTGTTCAGCGCCTCGGCAATGAGGCTGGCCTGGATCCCCGGCAGGGGTTGCTCACGGGCAGCGTAGATCGCCAACACCAGGGCCGTGTCGGCCAGCGACAGGGCATCAGCGAACTCGGCCCAGAATTCGCGGGTCCGGCTGTACAGATGCGGTTGGAAGACCACATGGACCTTGCCGTGCTCCCCGGCGACGGCCCGACCAGCACGCAGTGCCGCCAGGACCTCCGTCGGGTGGTGGGCGTAATCGTCATACACCGTGACGCCGTGGGCCTGGCCCCGGAATTCGAAACGCCGGGCGGCACCGGTGAAGGCCGCCAGCCCGTCAATAGCCAGATCAGGATCGAGCCCGCAGTCCAGACCGACGGCGAAGGCGGCCGCCGCATTCAGAAGGTTGTGGTCCCCGGGGGCGGCGAGCGAGAGCCTTCTGGACTCGCCGCTGCCCCAGTCGAGGTCGCAGGCGAACCGTCCGGCTTCGGGCGCGGAGTTGCTCAGGCGGCGGTCAGCTGCGTCGGAGAAACCATAGGTCTGCACCCGCACCAGGGGCCGTTCCGCCCGCAGCCGCCGGGCCAGGGCCAGGGCCCCGGGGTCGTCGGCGCAGGCGATCAGCAACCCGCCGTCGGGCAGCAATGAGGCGAACTGGTGGAAGCTCTCGTGGACTGCGGCATCGGTGCCGTAATGGTCCAGGTGGTCGGCCTCGATATTCGTCACCACGATCGTATCGGGACGGTAGTTCAGGAACGAGGCATCCGATTCGTCCGCTTCGGCCACGAAGATCCGACCCGAACCATGTTCTGCGTTGACCCCGAGCCCCGCCACGTTCGCACCGATCGCGAAGGACGGCGAAACTCCTGCCTCGCGCAGCATCACGGCGATCAGCGAGGTGGTCGTCGTCTTGCCATGGGTGCCGCAGACGGCGACGACATGATGCCCATCCATCGTGGCCGCGAGGCCCTCGGAGCGGTGGAGGATCCGCATTCCGCGGTCACGGGCTGCATCGTATTCGGGGTTGCCCGCTTTAATCACCGAGGACACGACGACGGTATCGGCCTCCGGTAGCTCCTCGGCGCAGTAGCCGACGTGGATCCGGGCCCCCAAGGCGCGTAACTCATCCAGGACCGGCAGGTCCTTGGCGTCGCTCCCGGTGACGGCGACGCCCTGGGCCAGCATCAGTCGGGCGACGGCCGATACACCGACCCCGCCGATTCCCATCAGATGGACTCGGCCGAGCTCGGCCAGCGTATGACGTTGTTGCATTCCCCTAGTGTCCCCTCTTCTGCTCCCGGGCGCCCTGCTGCCCGGCGGCCGCGTTGAGCACCCGGCGGGCCATCTGCTCGGCGGCATCGCGACGCCCCAGCGCCCGGGCCGCTGCGGACATCGTGGCCAGACGTGCGGAATCGCCCAGCAGCTGCGGGACGATCCGCGTCACGTAGTCGGCCGTGAACTCGTCATTGGGCACCACGATGGCGCCTCCTGTGGCCTTCAGGTCGTTCGCATTTTGTGCCTGCTCGCCATTGCCGATCGGCAGCGGGACCAGAATCGAGGGCAGCCCGACGGCAGCCAGCTCGCAGACCGTGCCGGCACCTGCCCGGGCAATGATCAGATCTGCTGCGGCGTAGGCCTGTTCCATCCCGTCCACGTATTCGACCTGATGGTAGCCCGGCAGCGAAAGTGGCACACCGGCGTCGTCCACCATGGCTTTTCCACTACCCGTGACGTGCAAGACCTGGAATCCGGGGTGTCCGGGGCCGGAAATCTCGGCGAGGCGACGGAGGCCACCGATGAGAGCGGTATTCACCGAGAGGGCACCGGAGGAGCCACCGGTCACCACCAGGGTGGGCAGCTGCGCCTCCAGACCCAGTGCGCTGCGGGCCTCGGCCCGGGCCGCAACCCGGTCCAGCTCGGCGATCTGCCGGCGCATCGGCATGCCGACCAACTCGGCACCGGGTAGGCCGGTCCCCTCGAAGACGGTTCCCACGGCGGCGGCGAAGCGGGCCCCCACCCGGTTGGCCAGACCAGCCTTGGCGTTGGCCTCATGAACGACCACCGGGATCCGTAGACTGCGGGCCGCCAGGTAGACCGGGGTGCAGACGTAACCGCCGACCCCGACAACCACGTCGGCCTCTGCGCGACGCAGGATGTCCTTGGCTCCGCGCACTGCCGCGACGAAACGGAAGGGCAGCTTCAACAGGTCCAGCGAGGGACGGCGCGGCATCGGTACCCGGGCGATGGTCTCCAACTCATAGCCGGCAGCCGGCACCAGTCGGGTCTCCATACCGGAGGGGGTCCCCACCAGCCGGATGCTGGGCTGGGGGTCGGTCTCCCGCAGGGCGTCGGCGATGGCGAGCAGGGGTGAGATGTGACCGGCGGTTCCTCCGCCGGCCATCACCACCGAGGGGACATGGTTCATGGTTTGGCCTTCCTGGCGTTGCGTGCGGTGCCGACCGAGGAGGTGGTCTCAGAGGGTAGTTCGGAGCTGGCGTCGGGTCGGGAACGGGCAAAGCACAAAACGACGCCGACCGCCATCAGCGAGAGCAGCAGCGCCGAACCGCCCGAGGAGATGAAGGGCAGGGGAACACCGATCACCGGTAGGAGTCCGGTCACCATACCGATGTTCAGGAAAGCCTGTCCGATGAGCCAAGCCATGATGCCGCCGGTGGCGATCCTGACGAAGGAGTCCTGGTGCCTGGCCGCTACCCGGTACATCGCGACGGCGAGGATCGCGAAGAGGACGACGACGACGAGCGTGCCCAAGAGGCCGAGTTCCTCACCGAGGATGGTGAAGATGAAGTCGTTGGAGGCTTCGGGAATATAGTTCCATTTTTGCCGCGACTGGCCCAGGCCCACACCCCACCAACCGCCCGATGCCAGGGCGTAGATCCCCTGGGTGGACTGGTAGCAGGCGCCGGGCTGGGTATCGCAGTTCAGTCCAAGCCAGGCGTAGATGCGGGTCATGCGGTTGCCGGAGACCAGGACCATGACCACGGCTGCGGCGGCACCAACCACCCCGGCCATGGCGAAGAGCTTCAGTCGGACGCCCCCCAGGAACAAGGCGGCCACCAGGACCAGCCCGATGACCAGCGCGGTCCCCAGATCCCGTCCGACCAACACCAGGCCCAGGAGCACGGCGCCGCCGGGAAAGAGCACGGGAATCAAGGCGTGAGAGGTCTGGTCGACGAGCTTGGATTTCTTGCTCAGTACGGAGGCCGCCCAGACCGCCAGGGCCAGTTTCGCGGCTTCTGAGGGTTGGAACGTGAGCGAACCGATCTTGATCCAGTTCTTATTGCCGTAGATCTCCAGGCCCAGTGGTGTCAGGACCAGCAGGAGGAGGATGCCGCTGATCAGCAGCGCAGGCCAGGCCAGCTTCTTGAACGTCGGCAGTGAGAACCGGGAGATGACCAACATCATCACGATCCCCAGAACGGCCCAGATCCCCTGTTTGATGACCTGATCGTAGGAGGAAGCGTCGGGGTTCTTGCTGATCGCCTCGACGGAAGAGGAGGAGAGGACCATCATCAGGCCGATCACGGTCAGGGCCAGGGTGCTGCCGAGGATCAGGTAGTAGCCGGTGCGTCCGTCCTTGCGCGGGTCCCCTTCAACCCAGCTCCAAAAACGTGACACCGGTGAGGTGGTGGATTTCTCCCGGGCCTTGCCCCGCGCCGCCGCAGAGTTCTCGTTGGCCGGGGTACGGGTAATGATGCCCCGCGACCTGTCGGGAGCCTGGGGGCCCTTCTTCCGCGTGGACGACGATTTCTGGCCGTTGCCTTGCCCACTACCGCTTGACGTGGACTTCCTCGCGCCGGTGCCGGCATCGTTGGAAGACCGGTTGCCCGGCCCCTGTTCTGCAGAGCCTGCGGTCCCCCCGTTGTGGCCCGCCCTGCGGATCCGGGGCTTGCGGCCCGATCCACCGGGTGGGCGTGTTGTGGGGGGTTCCACGCATACTCCTTAGTTTTCTTTGTCCTCCATGAATCGGCCGACCGCTTCGATGAAGGCGTTACCGCGGTGGGCGTAGGACGTGAATTGGTCCATGGACGCCGCCGCCGGTGCCATGAGCACCGTGTCCCCCGCCTCGGCGATCGCCGCGGCTGCCTGGACGGCCGCTTCCATGACTGCCGTTTCGCGTTCCTGCTGGCCCGAACCGCCTGCTGTCTGTGTACCAGTTTCGCTTACCGGCGCCTTGATCACCTGCACCGTGGGCGCGTGTCGCCGCAATGCCTCCTGGAGCGTTGTGGTGTCGATTCCGATGAGCACCACGGCGCGCAGTTTATCGGCAAATCGTGTCACGAGATCCGAGTAGTCCACGCCCTTGGACAGTCCACCGGCAATCCAGACGACCGAGCCGAAGGAGCCCAGCGATGCTGCGGCGGCGTGCGGGTTGGTGGCCTTGGAATCGTTGATCCACAAGATGTCGTCACGCCGGGCGACGGCCTGGATGCGGTGGTCGCCGCCTTCGTAGGCGTTCAGACCCTTGCGCACGGCTTCCGGTGCGACGCCGTAGGCACGAACCAGGGCGGCGGCGGCCAACGCGTTGGCCACCATATGCCGAGGCGCCACTCCCCCGAAGTCCTCCAGCGATGCCAATTCGGCTGCAGAATCCCGGCGTTCTTCGATATAGGCGCGGTCCACCAGGAGGTCATCGACGACCCCGAGCATGCTGCGCGAGGGCACCCCAGTGGTGAAGCCGATCGCGCGGCAGCCCTCGACGACATCGGCATTCTCCACCATTTTTTCGGTGATCGGTGCCTCGACGTTGTACACGGCTGCGACCTGGGTGCGTTCGTAGATCTTCGCTTTATCGGCCTGGTATTGCTCGAAGGACCCATGCCAGTCCACATGGTCCTGGGCGATGTTCAGGACCACCGAGGCCCAGGGGGACAACGTATGGGTGTAGTGCAGCTGAAAGCTGGAAAGTTCGACGGCGATCACGTCGTAGCCTTCGGGGTCGCGGATCGCGTCGAGGATGGGGGTGCCGACATTTCCTGCGGCGATGGCCCGCAACCCGCCGGCCTGCAGCATGGCCTCGGTCATCCCCACGGTGGTGGTCTTACCGTTCGTGCCGGTGATGACCAGCCATTCGGCCGTCTTGCGGCCCTCGCGCCGGTTCAGCCGCCAGGCGAGTTCCACGTCGCCCCACACCGGGACCGATGCGTCGGCTGCCGCCCGCAGCAACGGATGGTGCGGTGGCCACCCCGGTGAGGCGATGACCAGGTCGGCGACCCGCCCCTCGATCGTGGGCAGGCCCTGGGTATGTTCGGGGCCGAGCAGCACATCATGGGCACCGACGATCTTCAACGTGTCGGCCCGTTGGGCGCTTTCCGCTCCGGAACCGGTATCAACGACAACAACGGTGGCCCCGAGTTCGATGAGGGTGTCCGCGGCGGAGAAACCCGTCAGCCCCAGCCCGGCCACCACGACCCGAAGACCTGCCCAGTCGGCGTCCCAGCTGGTCAGTTCGTCCAAACGCGCGTTCACAGTCCCAATACCCATTCGCCGTAGAAGAGACCCAGGGCGACGGCGACGCAGAGTCCGCAAATGATCCAGAAGCGCACCACGACGGTGACTTCGGCCCAGCCCTTGAGTTCGAAGTGATGTTGCAGCGGCGCCATCAGGAAGACACGCTTGCCGCCGGAGAGTTTGAAGAACCCCACTTGGATGATCACCGACAACGAGATGATCACGAACAGCCCGGCCAGGATGATCAGCAGGACCTCGGTCCGCGAGAGCAGTGCGAAGGCCGCCACGGCACCACCGATGGCCAAGGAGCCGGTATCGCCCATGAAGATCTGGGCCGGGGAGGTGTTCCACCACAGGAAGCCGATCAACGCCCCGGAAAGGATCGCCGCGAGCAGGGCAAGATCCATCGGGTCGCGCACTTCATAACAGACCGAACCGATCGACCGTGAGGAACCGCAGGCCTGGTTGAACTGCCAGATGCCGATCAGCGTATACGCGCTGAAGACCATGATCGAAGCACCCGTCGCCAGCCCGTCCAGGCCGTCGGTGAGGTTCACCCCGTTCGTGGCCGCGGTGACGATCACATTCGCCCAGATGATGAACAGGATGGCCCCGATGAGCGGACCGAAGAACGCCAGATCCAGTGCGGTGTCCCGGGTGAACGAAATATGTGTTGAGGCCGGAGTCAGGTCCTTGTTATTGGGGAACTGCAGCGCCAGGACGGCGAAGGCAATCCCGACGATCGCCTGCAGGACGAGTTTCTGCCAGGCCCTGAGCCCCAGACTGCGTTGTTTGGAAATCTTGATGTAGTCGTCAAGGAACCCGACGAAGCCCATCCCCGCCATCAGGAACAGCAGCACCAGGCCACTGGCCGACGGGCCGGGGGCATGATCGGCGACCAGGCTCAGAATTCCGTGTGTCCCGAAATAAGCCACGAAGACGGCCCCGACGATGACGGCACCGCCCATGGTCGGTGTGCCACGTTTGGTGTGATGCGAGGTCGGGCCGTCGTCGCGGACGAACTGGCCGTAGCTGCGTTTGGTCAGGACCTTGATGAAGACCGGGGTGCCCGCAAAGGAAAGGACCAGGGCGATCGCTGCGCCCATGATGAGTGAGATCACTGGGGATCCTCCGTTTCGGACACGCTGGAGGCACCGTTCGAGCAGGGACTGGAGGCCACCCGGTCACCCAGGTGGCGCAGACCTGCAGAGTTGGAGGACTTGAACAAGACGATGTCTCCGGGTTCCAGCTGGTCAGCGAGCAATGCCTCGGCGTCTTCCGGGGTCTCGACGTAGTACGCCTCGTCCCCCCAACTGCCTTCGAGTACTGCCGAGTTGTAGGCGGCCTTGGCTCCTGGGCCAACCACCACCAGCTTCTTGATGTTGAGCCGAACCGCGAGGCGGCCGACGAGGTCGTGTTCGTGGATTGATTCGCTACCGAGCTCGAGCATCTCGCCCAGGACAGCCCAGGTACGGCGGGCCACACCAGCTTCCGTGGGCAGGCCGAGCTCGGCCAGGGTACGGAGTGCGGCACGCATGGATTCGGGGTTCGCGTTATAGGCGTCGTTGACGATGCTCACGCCATCCGGGCGTTCGGTGCGCTCCATACGCCACCGGCTCGCCGGCCCGCGATCTTGCAGGGTCGCGGCGATGGTTGAACCATCGATGCCCACGCTGTAAGCAGCGGCTGCGGCAGCCAGAAGGTTGCTAACGTGGTGCCGGCCGATGAGCCCGCTGCGCACCCGATGGCTTCCACCGTCGGGGAGATTAAGCGTGAATTCGGGGTATCCGCCCTCGGCGATGACGATGTCCGAGGCCATCACCGGCGCCCGGCTTCCGCCGTCGTCCATCGCGAAACCGAGGATATTGGCTTCGGTGCGGGCAGCCATGGCGGCGACCCGCGGGTCGTCGAGGTTCAGGATGGCCGTCCCGTCGCCGGGTAGCGCCTCGACCAGTTCGCCCTTGGCCCGGGCGATGTTCTCTACCCCACCGAATTCCCCGGCGTGGGCGGTGCCCACACAGAGTACGACCCCGGTGTCCGGGTGGACCATATCCGTCAAGTAGGTGATGTGCCCGATACCCGTGGCACCCATTTCAATCACCAGATACCGGGTTTCAGCGGTGGCGTTGAAGACGGTCAGCGGAACGCCGACTTCGCCGTTATAGGAGCCGATGGGCGCGACCGTGGGACCCGAGGTCTCCAGAATCGCTGCCAGCAGGTCCTTGGTCGTGGTCTTGCCTGCGGAACCGGTGATGCCGATGACCCGGGTACCTCCGGAGCGCAGCAGCTCCACCATATGGGCCGCCAGGGCGCCCATCGCGACCACGGCGTCGTCGACGATGACCGCCGGGTGCACGGTGCCGCCGGAATCCAGCGTTTCGTGTTCGGACAAGGCCAGGATGGCGCCGGCGGCGAAGGCACGGTCGATGAAGTGGTGCCCGTCAGAGACCTCGCCGGGTTTGGCGACGAAAAGGAACCCCGAGGCACATTCGCGTGAGTCGGTGGCCACACCGCTGACGGTGCTCCCGGGATCTGTGGTGGCCGTGATGCGCCCACCGGTTATGGACGCAATGTCGGCTGTGTTCAGTTCAATCATGGCTCTTTGACTTTACCCGTTGGCCGCCGACTCGGTGGCACCGGGCTCGGCGGGGCGCGGGCTGTACCCCGCGGCCTCCAGCGCCTGACGCAGTTCCACACGGTCGTCCAAGGCCACGTTGACGCCGTTGACTTCCTGCCAGACTTCGTGCCCGCGGCCGGCCACGAGAATGGTGTCGCCTGCCCGGGCCATCGCTACTGCTGCCACGATCGCGTCGGCCCGTGGGAAGATCTCGGCGGCCTGACTGCCCAAGCCTTCGGCCTCGATCGCTTCCAGTGCCCCGTTCAGGACATCGCGGCGGATTCCACCGGCCTCCTCGTTATGAGGATCGTCATCCGTGATGATCACTACATCGGCGTGTCGGGCTGCCACGGCACCCATCGTGGGGCGTTTGGTGGAGTCGCGGTCCCCTGTGGCACCAAAGACAACGATGACCCGTGAGTCCGGATGTTGTCCTCGGACCCCCTCGATGGCCCGTTCGAGGGCATCGGAGTTGTGGGCGAAGTCAACGACGGCGGCCGGGGAATCGCAGACGACCTGCATCCGCCCCGGAACCGCGATGGTCAGTGGGTCGGAAGCGTCAAGAACACGTTGGAGATCTTTCAGCGGGGTGCCGGAGACGTGGACCATCAGCAGGGCCAGCGCGGCATTGGAGACGTTGAAGAGCCCCGGAAGACCCGTGTGGGCACGCAGCCGCTCCCCCTGCGGACCGTGCAGTTCGAATTCGTGGCCGAGCCCCTGCTGAGCGATGCCCTGAACGCTCCAGGAACTGCCGGGGAGCTCTTCCTCGGAACCGACCTCGTCACGGGGAATGGTCCGGAGGGTGAACAGGTCGGCAGAGGTGGAGCGCGCCATGCGGCGGCCCCATTCATCGTCGACGGTGATGACCGCGCGAGCACTGCGTTCGGCGGTAAAAAGGCGGGCCTTGGCTTCGAAATAGGCTTCCATGCTGCCGTGCAGGTCCAGATGGTCCTGGGTCAGATTGGTGAATCCTGCGACGCCGAAGGCCATGCCCCCGACACGTTCGTAGTCAATGGAGTGCGAGGAGACCTCCATCGCTACCGTGTCGACCCCTGCCCCTCGCATCCGGGCGAGGAGCGCGTGCAACTGTGGGGCCTCGGGCGTGGTCAGGACGCTGGGGATCTGTGTCCCGTCAGCCAGGATCTCGATGGTTCCGATGAGGCCCGTCCGCTGGCCCAGGGCACGCAGCAGCGAGGTGATGAAGTAGGTGGTCGTGGTCTTGCCGTTGGTTCCGGTCACGCCGAGCAGCCCGAGACCGGGCTCGTCGGAGCCGTAGAGGATGGCAGCCACGGGGCCGACGGCGCTCCGGACTGACTCCACGACCACGACCGGAAGGCCGGCAGCCACCGCACGGCCTTCGCCGGTTTCGTCCGCGAGGATCGCGCTGGCGCCCGAGGAGGAAGCTCCCACGCAGTAGTCGGCACCGTGGCTATGCGCGCCGGGAACCGCCGCATAGAGGTCCCCGGCCAACACGGCTCGCGAGTCCAGACTCACTCCATGGATGACCGTATCGCCATCACCCTCGAGCCGGACACTCATGCCTCGTTCGGTCAGACGGCTGACGAGCTCGTTCAAGCTCAGACGAGGGGCCTGCTCGGGGCGGAACGCCCGTTCGGCATCCTGGGGCGTGGGGGGCACTGTGTTTACCATCCGTATTTCTGCTTCTTGCCGACGAAGACCTTGTATGGATTGGGCTTATCGGTGCTGGGCGGGACGTTGTAGCTGTTCAAGGTCTGGGACATGATCGACTTGAAGGTGTCAGCCACGCTGAAGCTCTCCCAGTTGCCTTTGGGGCGCTGCATGGTCACCACGACCAGGTACTTCGGGTCATCGATCGGTGCCATTCCAGCGAAGGAGCTAGTGTAGCCGTCGAGCTTACCCGTCGGGCCTGCCGCCTGCCCGGTTCCCGTTTTGCCTCCGACACGGTAGCCGTCGATGTCCATCGCATAACCGGTTCCGTCGGTCACCACGGTCTCCATCATCCGCCGCATTTCCTGAGACGTCTTCTTGGAGATGATCCGCTGACTCTTGACCTTCTTGCGTTCATGCTCCGTACCGTCGGGGTCGGTGTAGGACTCAATCAGCGATGGCTCGACCTGCACCCCCTGGTTGGCGATGGCCTGGAAGACCCGGGCCGTGTGCAAGGAGGTCAGGCTGTAGCCCTGGCCAAACATCGTCGTGTACTGCTGGCGGCGATCCCAGCTCTCCGGCGGAGCGAAGATGCCCTTATTGACCGGAACGCCGATGTCGAAGCCCTGCCCGATCCCGAATTTTTTCATCCAGTCGTAGCGCTGTTGGTTGCTGAGCTTATTGCCGACCATCGTGGTGCCGGTGTTGTAGGAGCGGGCGAAGATCCCTGCCGCGGTCATGTTGAAGGTCTGGTGTTTCAGCGAGTCGTGGATGGTCTCCTTGCCAACCGTGTATTCGTGCCCGACTGTGAAATGGTCCTTGGGCTTGACGACCCCTTCTTCCAGGGCTGCGGCGAAGGTCGCGGCCTTGCCGGTCGAGCCGGGTTCGTAGGCCTGAGACACCGTGGTTGAACGGCGGAATTCGGCATCCGTTGCCCCGGGATCTGCCGGGTCCACGGTCGTCGAGTCGGCCAGAGCCCTGATCTTGCCGGTCCCGACCTCGACGACCACGGCGTTGACCCATTCGGCGTTGAATTGCTTCTGCTTGGCCATGACCGCCTCTTGGGCAGCCCATTGGATATCGCTGTTGATGGTGAGCTTGACGTCCTTGCCGTCAACCGCAGGCTTTTCCTTGAGCGTGGCCATCGGAATTCTGACGCCATCCGCGGCAATTTCGAAGGTCTTGGTTCCAGCTTCACCGGCCAACGCCCGGTTTTGGCTCAGCTCAAGGCCTTCGGCTCCGGTCTGGGAGGTCCCGTCTTCGCTCGAACGCAGGAAACCCAACACCGAGCCGGCGACGGTGCCGTTGGGGTACTCGCGTTCGAAGCGTTCCTGGCTGGTGATCCATGGCAGCCCGATCTTCAGAACCTTATTCCGCGTTTCGGGGGTGACTCCCTTGGCCACGACAGAGTAACCCTTTTTCTTGGCCCCGTCATCGCCGATAATCGAGGTTTTCAGGGTGTCCTGATCGATGTCGAGGGTATCCGAGAGTTCCTTGACCGCGTCAGTGGTCTGTACGACGTCACGCCCGCCTTGATCGTTCTTGCGTTTAAAGGATTCCTTGACCTGACGTTGATCGACCACCAAATCGTAGCGTTCGAAGCTGGCCGCCAGAATCTTCCCGGAGGAGTCCAGGATTTTCCCTCGGACAGGCTGCTGAGCAGTTTCTCGGATCCGCTGGCCGGTAGCCGCCTCGGCTGCCGCCGTCGGGTCCAATCCTTGCACCAAGAACAGTCGACCACCGAGCAGGACCAGCATCACCATGGCCAGCGCTAAACCGATCCGCAGACGGCGCGGCTCGGTGGGCTTTGATTTCCTGGCGGGCGGCCTGGCCATAGTTGATTCCTTGGGTTGCTGATCGGTTCTTCTCGAGATCGGTACCGAACAGGACTCGCTGCCCTACTGTCCGGAGCCCTGCTGCGCCGGAGCCGGAATGGTTCCGCCGTTCAGGTCGGTGCTCGAAGATTCCTCGGTGTTCTGTTGTGCCGTGCTCTCGTCCGTCGAGGCGCCGTCGGTGACAGCCTTGCCCTCGGGGGCGATATTGCTCTTCTGCTCCGCGGCTTCGGACGTGGTGTCCGCTACCGTCTGGTTTTTAGCCTGGTCTTCAGGGACCGCCGGGGCCGGCACATGCGTGGAAGGAAGCTCTCCCTTTTGCGCTGCGGTGGCCTTTCCGGTGATCTTCTGGGTGTCCAGATTGATCGAAGCCACCGTTCCCGGGGTGACCATACCCAATTCTGCCGCCTTGACTGCCACATTCTGGGGAGCCTGAAGGTTTTGAAGTTCCTGTGTCAGCGCTTCGTTCTCCTGGCTCAAGGCCTGCTCCTGACCACGCAGGCTCACAATGTCGTACTGGGAGTTGGCCACATTGACGTTGATCACCAGGACACCGACCAGTGCGGCCAGCAATAAGGCGAAGCAGAAAACAGCGAATCCGGCGCGCCGGTTGCGCTTCGTGGCCGGAACCAGGGACAGCGGGGTGCGCTGCTTGGGTTCCGAACGAGGGAGGGACGTTGGAGCCAGTGCGCGGGCATTGGCACCGACGGTGCTGCCTGCGGCGCTCTGTCCTGCGTGAACTGCACGCGTCTGGGTTGCGGTGCTCATGTTCAGCTCCTCTTCAGGATTCGTTCCACCGCACGGAGCTTGGCTGATGCCGCGCGGGGATTCTCGTCAATTTCAGTGTCATTCGGCTTCTCGGTTCCCTTGGTCAGGCTCCGGAACCGGGCCTTATGTTCCTCAAGCTCGACCGGAAACCCGAGAGGTGCCGAGGATTTGGAGGCTGCCGCGAAATGCTTCTTCGCCAGCTTGTCCTCCAGGGAGTGGTAACTCATCACGACCACACGACCACCGATGTTCAGTACATCCATGGAGGCGGGCAGTGCCCGGTCCAGCACATCGAGTTCTTCGTTAACTTCGATGCGCAGGGCTTGGAAGGTCCTTTTGGCGGGATGGCCCCCGGTCCGGGCGGCGGCCGCCGGCACGACACTACGGATGCTCTCCACCAGCTGGCCGGTGGTGGCGAAAGGGCGTTCCCCCCGGTCACGGACGATGGTCGAAGCGATCCTGCCCGCGAATTTCTCCTCGCCCCAGGTGCGGATCACCCGGACCAGGTCTGTTTCGGAGTAGCTGTTGACCACATCCGCCGCTGTCGGACCGGTTGAGGTGTCCATGCGCATATCCAGCGGAGCGTCGAAGGAGTAGGCGAAACCGCGTTCGCGTTCATCGAGCTGAAGCGAAGAAACACCCAGGTCGAACAGCACACCATCCACGCCGTCGAAACCGAGGTCTTCGACCACGTCATCGATTTCGTCGTAGACGGCGTGGACCAGATCCGTCCTGTGGGAGAACGGCGCCAGCCGCTCCCCCGCCAAAGCAAGTGCCTGCTCGTCGCGATCCAGCCCGATCAGGTGTAGCTGGTCGAAACGACGCAACAGCGCCTCCGAATGCCCGCCCATGCCGAGCGTGCAATCAACGACGACGGCCCGTTCGCGCTGGTCGATCCCTGCCTGGATCGACGGCGCCAACAGCCCTACACAACGTTCGAGCAGCACTGGTACGTGCCGCTCGGATGTGGGACGGGGTGTGATGTCGTCGGTCATACCCTGTCCCCTTTCAGCGTGTCACAGCTTGCAATCGTGGTGTAGGGATTGGGCCAGATCCCCCTCCGCTCCGATCCTCATCCGCCTGGCTCCGGGGAAGTGGAGCCAGGACGATGCTGACGGGCGGCTGGAGATCTGGTCCAACCCCACCGAGCGCTTCTAGTCGGTTCTAGAAAATGCCCGGCAGTACTTCTTCATCTGTTTCGGAGAACGTGTTCTCCTGTTCTTCGAGGTATTCGTTCCAAGCCTGGGTATCCCAGATCTCGGCTCGAGACCCCGCACCGATGACGGTGACCTCACGGTCCAGTCCGGCGTAGCTGCGCAGTGCCCCCGGGATGGTGACCCTGCCCTGCTTATCCGGCATCTCATCAGAGGCGCCGGAGAGGAAAACACGGATGTAATCCCGTGCCTGCCGCGAGGACAACGGTGCTTGACGCATCTGCTCATGCACGTTCTCAAATTCCCGCTGGCTGAAGACGTAGACGCAGCGTTCCTGCCCCCGGGTCAAAACCAGCCCGTTAGCCAGTTCATCGCGGTATTTGGCAGGAAGAATAATGCGCCCCTTTTCGTCAAGACGCGGCGTGTACGTCCCGAGGAACATACGCACCGCCTTCCCGTCTTCAAGGAGCTACATCCACCCCGTCATCCCCAATCACCTCTACAGTCCCCCACTTTACTCCACAATGCCCCACTGTCAACGACACACGGTAGTTTTCCCACCAATCGGGCAAATTCTTTTCCTTGCAATCACTGGGAAGCAGGGGTGTGGGGAAGAGTGGAGGGATTTTGGAGCAAAACGGCGCGCTGGATGACGATTCGGGTGCAAATCTGCGGAATCATACGTTTTTTGCTCGCCCCGGAACTGTGGTGGGGCAAAGTGGAGGAACCCGGTGGTGAGAAGTGGAGGGTCTTCGGGAGACACCTGGAGCAATATCGAACCCCGGGCATGTGGGGATCACCACGTTGCCCGGGGCGTCGTTCACCGGGCACAAAAAAGAGCGCCGGCCATCATGGCCCGCGCTCTGCGGTATCTGTTGCTGCCTCTTCGGGCCTGGTGGCCAGGCCCGACGACGAGTTAGTGAGCTTTAGTGTTCGTCCCGATGGCGGGCTTCCCATTTGGATTCAAGGTCAGCCATGAAGGAACTCTTCTGCGTCCCTGACTTGGCTTTGCCCTTGCCAACCTTGCCCAGAGCATTCTTGGAAAAGGCGACATAGACGCCACCACACATCAACGCGAAGCCCAAGACGCCCACTGGAATCCATTGGCTCGAGACGCCCAGCAACAGGGCGATGATACCCATGATGCCGATAATGGCGCCGATGGCGATGTTTCGTGTGGAATACCCGCCGGGTGAGGCGCTTGACTTCATCGAGGAGGCAAACTTGTGATCCTCGTGCAGTTGCTTTTCCAGCTGCTCGAGCAAGTGCTGCTCGTGTTCGGAAAGTGGCATGATCCCTTCCCCAATCCCTCGTGTCCGTCGGTCTCCCTGCGGAGAACCCCTATATAGATGTCAACGGTTCTCACAACTGCATTGTTCCCGCTGTCGCAAGTGCATCTGATGCGCTTGTTAATACCTGCGCTTCTTCAAGGATAGTCTGCATTTCCACCTCCGGGAAGTCGAGTTATGTTTCAGCCTCGGCCGAGCTCTCCGGTGGGGGCATCAAGGTTGCTGGCTGCAGTGATCCTGCGGGGAATCGCTGCCGTATGCGGTCCATGGTTTCCTCTGCCTGCCGCCAATTTCCGTCGCTGCGTTCGAAGCTCAATTGGATGCCGCCGTCGGCGTCGGAGAGTTGTTCCACACGGATGCCGATGAGCCGAACGGCTTGCGCTCGTGGGCCGATCCCGGCCAGCAGTCCTTCCGCGGCAGCGAGCAGCGCCTGGGCAGAATTTGTTGGCTGTGCCAACCGGCGGCTGCGCGTCATCGTCGTGAAATCTGAGTATCTGAGCTTCAGGGCTACCGTCTGGCCTTGGCGCGAGGCGTGGCGGAGCCTTTGGGCCACACGATACGCCAGTCGCAGTAGTTCGCGTTTCAGCGGGGCATCCTCGTGGACGTCCACAGCGAAGGTTTCCTCGGCCCCGATGCTTTTTTCCACTCTGACCGGTTCCACGGCCCGGTCGTCCCTGCCCCAGGCCAGCGCATGCAGGTGAAGCCCATTGGAGCCGAGCAAGCGTTCCAACGTGGCCAGTGGGGTCTGGGCCAATTCACTCACCAGGGAAATACCGGCACGGGCCAGCACTTCACCTGTTTTCGCTCCGACACCCCACAGGGCTTCGACGGGAAGGGTATGCAGGTAGGCCACCGTGTCCTCCGGGGCGATACGCAGTAGACCGTCGGGTTTGGCACGCGTCGACGCCACCTTGGCCACATATTTGTTCCGGGCGATCCCCACGCTCGCTGGAAGGCCCAGTTCATCGCGAAACCGTGCCCGGATCATCCGACCGATCTCCAGCGGTTCACCGAGTCGGCGCAGGCTACCCGTGACGTCAAGGAAGGCCTCGTCCACACTGACCTGCTCGACCAACGGGGTGATATCCGAAAAGACAGACATGATCCGTTCGGAGAAGAGGCGATAGGAGGCCATGCTCGGCTCAATGATGGTGGCCTTGGGGGCCAACCGCATGGCAGTGCTCATCGGCATGGCCGACCGGACACCCAAACGACGACATTCGTAGGAGGCTGACAGGACCACCGATCGTCCACCGGGGTTTCCAACAATGACCTGATGCCCCTTCAGCTCCGGGCGGGTCAGGAGCTCAACGGAGACATAGAAGGCATCCATGTCGACATGGAAGACCGTTCTCGGCGTGGGGGCTTCGACCATGTCACCAATTCTACGGAACTCCCCCGACAGATAGAATGAGGTAGTTCCCAGATCACCCCACACAACGGATGTCATGAACCCCAACGAAGCCACCGGGCCCTTCTCCCTGCCTCATCGCGCCGAGGACACCTCCTTCATCAAACGGCTCGACTCGACTTTGGCGACGTTCTTGGCGGAACAGCGGGATATCGTGGCCAAAATTTCCCCCGCGGCCGTCGATCTTGTCGATTCGGTGGAGACCCTCATCAAAGGCGGTAAGCGACTGCGCCCGCGTTTCGCCTGGTGGGGCTATGCCGGGGCCGGCGGCGACCTCGCCAGCGAGGCAATTATCAGGGCGGCAGCCGCCCTGGAACTCTTTCAGGCAGCCGCCTTGATCCACGACGATGTGATCGATAGGTCGGCGACTCGACGCGGACGGCCCAGCGTCCACAAATCCTTCGAAGCCACCCATTCACGACTCGGATGGGCTCGGGACGGCGCACGATTCGGCGAAGCGGCAGCCATCTTGGCCGGCGATCTCTGCCTGTCCTTCAGCGAACAGCTCTTCGCAACGGCAGCGACCGCAGGATCGCCGGCACGGAAGATTTTTGATGACATGCGCACCCAGGTCATGGCCGGACAGTATCTCGATGTCCTGGAGGAGTCGGCCGGTCCTTCCTCATCCGATACGGACGTGCTCGAACGGGCTCGGACGATTCTGCGATATAAATCGGCCAAGTATTCGACCGAGAATCCCCTCCTCCTGGGTGGGGCCCTGGCCGGCGCGGACAGCGCGCTACTGGCGGGCTACTCCGCCTTCGCTCTCCCGATCGGCGAAGCCTTCCAACTTCGTGATGACGTCCTCGGAGTATTCGGGGACCCCGACATCACCGGGAAGCCAGCAGGTGATGATCTGCGCGAAGGAAAGCGTACCGAGATGATCGCCCATGCCCTCTTATTGGCGCCGGAGGCGGATCGAGGCTTCATCCAGAATCGTCTGGGAGTTGATGATCTCTCCACGGCTGAGATTGATCGCATGATGGCGGTGCTCACCGACTGCGGGGCACTGGATGCTACCGAGAGGACCATTGCCGATCTCTCCTCGAGGGCCTTCTCCGCACTCGAGGTTCTCGACGTCACCGAGGAGATCCGCGAACAGCTGCGTTCGCTGGGGAAAGCCGTCACCGAACGCACGGCCTGAGGACATCTGCTCGAGTCCTTTAAAGGGCGCTTCCCTACGGGGACCTCAGGTGACCGTCATGATTGGCCGGCCGCTGCCTATTTTTCGGGCGACAGCGGGCGTCGTTGCTACCAGCCGAGGGCCTGTGCCCGCCGGCGGATCTCCGTCTTGCGCCCTTGGCGCAGGGCCTCGATCGGCGTGCCTGGCAGCGATTCGTCCGCAGTGAAGAGCCAAGTGATCAGCTCCTCGTCGGTGAAGCCGGAGTCGCCGAGCACTGTGATGGTGCCCTTGAGGCTATCGATGATCCGTCCATCCAGGACGAAGGCCGCCGGAACGGAACGAACCTTACGCTGGCCGACCCGCAATTCGACGATCGCGCGATCGTCCAATAGGCGGTGCACGTCCTTGATGGAGACGCCCAGTGCCTCCGCAAGGTCAGGCAATGACAACCATTCGGTCACGAGTTTATTAAGAGAGCTCACCATATAAGAATGCCACAATCCGGGGCCCTCGAGTCCCAATACGTACGTGACGAGCCACTTAAGACTTTTAGGAACGCATCACATGGTGTAAATTCACTTGAGTCACACTTGCAACATAGGTCACACGAGTATCGCGAAGCCCTGCCTGGCTTCATCTCGACGGTGACCTCTTCGGCCAAGGCCGTCGCGATCAGAGGATGTCTACATGCCCGAGCACCGCACCAGCGGCGCGCGTTCCTCGAACGTCTTCGTTCAGGGATCCCGCAACCGTTCCATTTCCGGAGCCGTCGCAGCCGCGGCGATTCCCGCCGTCGTTCTGTCAGGTATGGCAGCAGCCGCACCAGCAGCCGCCGTCGAGGCTCCCACCTCCACAGCCCTTCTCACGCCGAAGGCCGCGACACCCGCGAACATCGCCGCCGCACAGCAGCGCATTGCCGCTCATCTGGTGGCTTCGCAGGTTCCCACCCGCCTCACCGTGGCCGCTTCGCCCGCCAAGAAGGTGACCGTGAAATCCGGAGACACGCTCTCGGGAATCGCCCACCACCACCACGTTCCGCTGTCGAAGCTCCTCAAGGCCAATAAGCTCAAGGCCAGCGATCTGATCTTCCCCGGTCAGAAGCTCAAGCTCTCCGGCGGATCGACCTCCTCCAAATCCAGCTCGAGCTCATCCAAGAAGAGTTCCAGCGGTTCGGCCTCGACCTACACGGTCAAGTCGGGCGACACTCTTTCCGGGATCGCCCAGACTGCAGGCATGGGCCTGTCCAAGCTCCTGGCAGCGAACGACATGAGCATGTCCACCGTCATCTACCCGGGGAAGAAGCTCAAGCTCTCCGGCGGGTCGACCTCCTCCAAATCCAGCTCGAGCTCATCCAAGAAAAGTTCCAGCGGCTCCGCCTCGACCTACACGGTCAAGTCAGGCGACACCCTTTCCGGGATCGCCCAGAACGCAGGCATGGGCCTGTCCAAGCTCCTGGCAGCGAACAACATGACCATGTCCACCGTCATCTACCCGGGGAAGAAGCTCAAGCTCTCCGGCGGGTCGACCTCCTCCAAATCCAGCTCGAGTTCCTCCGGATCTTCGAGCTCTTCGAAGAAGACGACCACGAGCACCTATACGGTCAAGTCAGGAGACACCCTTTCGGGTATCGCCGGCAAGGCAGGTATGGGCTTGTCCAAGCTGCTGGCCGCCAACAACATGAGCAACTCCTCGGTCATCTACCCCGGGCAGAAGCTCAAACTCTCCGGCGGATCCACGGTTTCCTCGACGTCGTCGCCCCGCAAGCAGCTGGTTCCCGATACCTTCCTGCACTATAAGTACCCGGCCAGCACGGTGAAGTCCGCGAACGACAACAAGTACACGTTGCTGTCGCGCAACCTTCCCTCGCGTTCGGAAATGCAGTCAATCATCGCCAGTACGGCACGCAAGATGGGCGTCGACCCCTCGCTGGCTCTGGCACATGCTTACCAGGAGTCCGGATTCAACATGGGAGCGGTCTCCCCCGCCAACGCCATCGGTGCCATGCAGGTCATTCCGACCTCGGGTGACTGGGCCTCCCAGTTGGTCGGCCGGAAGCTGGACCTGTTGAACCCCTACGACAACGCCACTGCTGGCGTGGCGATCATTCGTTCGCTGCAGCGCACCAGCCGCAGCGTCGAAGAAGGCATCGCCTCGTACTACCAGGGGCAGGGCTCGGTGAAACGCAATGGCATGTACAGCGACACCAAGACCTATGTGAAGTCCGTCAAGGCACACCAGAAGAAGTTCAACTGATCAACGGCTGAGCCACCACAACGCAGGCCGGTCCCTTCGGGGGCCGGCCTGCGTTATGTGATCCTGTCTTCTTTGGTCCTTCAGCTGCGCAGCGGAAGATCCAGAATGACATCGGTGCCGCTATGGGCTCCGGGCTCCCATTCGATGGTTCCGGCCAGTTCGCTGGTCACCAAGGTGCGCACGATCTGCAGTCCAAGCCCGTCTTTGCGGGGTTCGGAACCCAGACCACGGCCGTCGTCGGAGACCACCACGCGCAACCGTTCGCTGCCGTCGGCGATCGTTCGACGCACTGCATGGAGGCTGACCGTACCGTCTCGCTCCCCCAAACCGTGTTCGACGGCGTTGGAAACCAGTTCGTTGACGACGAGTGACAGCGGGGTTGCCAACTCGCTGGGCAGTCCGCCGAAGGATCCCGAACGTTCTGTATGAACCACCTGACCCGGTGAGGCGACTTCGGCAGCCAACCTGAACTGGCGGTCAATCAGTTCATCGAAGTCAACGTTCTGACTCAGCCCCTGGGATAGGGTCTCGTGCACCAACGCGATCGTTGCCACCCTGCGCATGGCTTGTTCTAGTCCCTGCTTTCCATCTTCACTGACCATGCGGCGTGACTGCATGCGCAAGAGGGCCGCTACGGTCTGCAAGTTGTTCTTCACCCGATGGTGAATCTCACGGATGGTGGCGTCCTTCGACACCAGTTCCATCTCCCGACGCCGTAGCTCCGTGACATCACGGCAGAGCACCAGGGCCCCGTATCTCTTCTTGCCGTCACGCAAGGGGATGGCGCGCAGGGACAAACTGACCCCGTTGGACTCGACTTCGGTACGCCACGGCATTTTGCCGGTGACCACCAATGCCAAGGATTCGTCCACGAGACGGTGGTCTCTGAGGAGCCCCGTCGTCACTTCAGCCAGTGAACGGCTCTCCAAGGAATCCACGCCACCCAGACGACGGTAAGCAGAGACCCCGTTGGGACTGGCGTATTGCACGATGCCTTCGGCATCAAGACGAATCAGCCCGTCACCGACGCGAGGAGCGCCACGCCGGGACCCTGTAGGGGTGGCAAAGTCCGGCCACAGGCCCTGCATGCCCATGCGCAACAGATCAGTTGCACACTGCTTATAGGTCTGTTCCAACCGGGAGGCCATCCGCGAATTGGACAGGTCCTGATGACTCGTGACTACTGCCAGCGTCCTACCGTTGCGCACCATCGGGAACGCCTCGATACGCATGGCCGATTCCTGTGTCCAGTGCTCCTCGCCGGCGCGCTGGGATTCGCCACTGGTCCAGGCTTGCTGGACCAGTGGGCGCAGGTCCTTGCGGATCCGCTCACCGACGAAGTCACTATGGAAGACGGTGTGGCTGGTGGAGGGACGTACATGCGCCAAGGCCACATACGTCCCTCCTGCCGAGGGATGCCACAGAACCAAGTCAGCGAAGGCCAGGTCCGCGACCATCTGCCAATCCCCCACCAGCAGGTGGAGCCATTCCTCGTCCCCAGGCCTAAAGTCGGCTTCGGCCCGGATCGGATCGGTGAACGTCGCCAAGAGCTACCGCCGGACGATCGAACGCAGGAGACGCAGTGCCACCGACAGTGAAGCCATATCGTCGCGTTCGAGGCTATTGACCTCATCGAACATGCTCTTCGCTCGTGCCAGGTTGTCGGCATTCTGCTCTTCCCATGCAACGACTCGCGCCTCGGGGGCGAGCACCTCCGGTGCGGCTTTCAGTGCCGCCTCGGTGATATCCACCGCCGTGGAATACAAATCGTCGCGCAGCGCCGCGCGGGCCAACGCCTGCCACCGGTCTCCGCGTGGGAGCCGCGTAATGCGTTCGAGCAATCCGTCGATACCGAAGCGTTCGAAGACCACGTAGTAGACGGCGGCGACCTCTCGGGCCGGCAGTCCCTGCACGTGGGCAGCCTGGGCGATATCCAGCAAGGCAAAACCCTCGAACTGCAGAGCCCACCGGGAAGCCAATCCCTCGGGCAGTCCCCACCGGAGGCCGTTGGCCTTCCATTCGGCGACGCGCTCGGCGTCGGCTCCGCGCAGCAGGTCCCCGAGCTCGGCCTGCAAGGCGGTGACCGTCGGTTCGAAGGCGTCGATGTCCTGCTGGACGCTCGTACCGGATCCCACATGGGAGATGAACCAACGCGTCGCCCGGTCCAGCAGCCGGCGCATATCCAGCTGGATACGGCACCAATGTTCGACGGGAACGCTTGCCGGCAAATCGGTCACTGCGTCAACGAACTCATCCAGCGCATAGATTTCGCGCAGCGCCACGAACGAGCGAGCCACCGACTCCTCGGTAGCGCTGGTCTCTTCCAGAACGCGGAAGGCATAGGTGATGCCACCCATATTGACGATGTCGTTGGCCACGACAGTACTGACGATTTCCCGACGCAACGGGTGGGTCAGGACGTCCTGGGGGAACTTCTCGGATAGCTGTACCGGGAAGTACTCGCGCATGGTCTGATCGAAATATGGGTCGTCGGCGAGTTTGGTCTGCGCCAACGCGGTGGCCAGCTGAATCTTGGAATAGGCCACCAAGACAGCTAGCTCGGGAGCGGTCAGCGATTTACCTCCGGCTAGTCGTTCCTCCAGTTCTTCGGTACTGGGCAGGAACTCGAGCTCGCGGTCGAGGTCCGCGTTCTCCTCCAGCCAGTCCATGAGGCGTTCGAAGCTCGGGCTCCATTCGGAAAGGTGCTGCTTGTCGTTGACCAACAGGATGTTCTGGTCGACGTTCGTGCGCAGGACCAGCCGGGCGACCTCGTCGGTCATCGAATGCAGGAACTCTGCCCGCTCGTCCTCGGGCAGTTTTCCTGCGGTGACCATGCGGTCGATCAGGATCTTGATGTTGACCTCGTGGTCGGAGCAGTCCACTCCGGCGGAATTGTCGATGGCGTCGGTGTTGAGGATGACCCCGTTGAGCGCGGCTTCGATCCGTCCACGCTGGGTCATTCCCAGGTTTCCACCCTCGCCGACGACGCGAGCACGCAAATCGTTGCCATCGACCCGGATGGCGTCATTGGCACGATCCCCGACATCCGCGTGGGATTCCGAGGAAGACTTCACGTAGGTGCCGATGCCCCCGTTGTAGACCAGGTCCACGGGAGCCGACAGTACGGCCCGCAGCAGATCCGGAGGAGACATCGACGTCGTCCCGTCCGGCAAGCCGAGAACCTCTCTGACTTGGTCGGAGACCGGGATGGACTTGGACTGACGGGGATAGACGCCACCGCCTTCGCTGATCAGCGACGTGTCGTAGTCTCCCCAGCTGGAGCGGGGTAGTTCATACAGACGTTGGCGCTCTGCGTAGGCCGGCTTCGGATCGGGGTTCGGGTCCAGGAAGATATGCCGGTGGTCGAAGGCGGCCACCAATTTGGCGTGTTCGGAACGCTGGAGCCCGTTGCCGAAGACGTCTCCGCTCATATCCCCGATCCCGGCCACGGTGAATTCTTCGGTCTGGGTGTCGACACCCAGCTCGAAGAAGTGCCGTTTGACCGATTCCCACGCCCCGCGCGCGGTGATACCCATGGCCTTGTGGTCGTAGCCCACCGAACCACCGGAGGCGAAGGCGTCACCGAGCCAGTGACCACGGGCCAACGAGATCTCGTTGGCGGTATCGGAGAAACTGGCCGTCCCCTTATCGGCGGCAACGACCAGGTAGGTGTCGTCGTCGTCCAGACGGACCACACGATCCGGCACGACCACCTTCTCCGTGTCGCCGTCCCTCACCAGGTTGTCGGTGATGTCCAGCAAGGCCGAAATGAAGATGCGGTAAGCGGCCTTGCCTTCCTCGATCCAGGCATTGCGATCAACCGTCGGGTCCGGCAGGTTCTTGGCAAAGAACCCACCCTTGGCCCCGGTGGGGACGATCACGGCGTTCTTCACCATTTGTGCCTTGACCAGCCCCAGGACTTCGGTTCTGAAGTCCTCGCGGCGATCCGACCAGCGCAGACCACCGCGGGCGACCTTGCCGTAGCGCAGGTGCACTCCTTCGACCCGTGGCGAATAGACCCAGATTTCGTATTGCGGGCGGGGGAAGGGAGCGCTGTCGATCCGGCCCGGTTCGAGCTTGAACGAGAGGTGGATGGTGTCTTGGTAGTAGTTCGTGCGTGTGGTGGCGTCGATGACGTTGACGAAGCGGCGCAGGAGTCGGTCAGCGTCAAGGGTGGCCACATGTTCGAGGCCAGCATCCAAAGCGGCGCGGGCCGTTTCGGTGCGGACCTTCCGTTGGCCTTCGTCGAGATCCGGATCGAAGGTGCCCTCGAACAGGTCGACCAGCGCCTCGGTGACTTCCGGGTTGGCCAGCATCGTGTCGGCAATGAAGCCGTAGGAGTTCGAGGCGCCGAGCTGGCCCAGGTACTTCGCGTAGGCCCGCAGAACAGCGGTCTCCCGCCAGGAAAGTCCCTGGGTCAGGATCAGACGGTCGAAGGCATCGGACTCGGCCCGTCCGACGAAGACCGCACGGTAGGCCTCGGTCAGCAGGTCGCTGGTTTCCAGCGGATCGATGCCCTCCGGGTATTTCAGACCCAGGTCGTAGAGGTAGAACTTCTTGCCGTCACGTCGTTCGATGGCGAACGGCTTCTCATCAACGACTTCCAGTCCCTGATGGGAAAGCACCGGAAGAATCCGGCTCAACGACAGCGGTTCGGTCAAATACAGGTTCAGCCGCGCGTCGACACCCTGCTGGTCCTCGACATTTGAGGGGACATAGACTTGCAGCACGGGGCCTTCATGTTCCGGATCATCGTAGGTGGAGAAGCGTTCGATATCCTCGAGGGCGTCCTCGACTTCGAAGTTCACCCGGTATGCCTGCGGGAACGCATCGGCCCAAAGCCGGGACAATTCAGTGGCTTCGGAGCGTTCGAAGCGGCTGCGCACCTCTTCGTCCACACCTTCGGCCCAGGATCTGACGGCCCGCACCAACCGCTGTTCCAGCTCCTCGCGGGAGACCGTGGGCGTCTGCTCGCCCAGGGGTAGCCGAACTCGGTAAAACAGGCGGACGAGGGCAGATTCGTTCATCTGCACCTCGAATTCGGTGGAATCCGAGCAGTAGGCCTTCTTCAGTTCATTCTCGATGCGCAACCGGACGGCAGTGGTGTACCGGTCGCGGGGAAGGAAGACCAGTGCCGACATAAACCGACCGTAAATATCGGGCCTGAGGAACAGACTCGTGCGACGGCGCTCCTGCAACCGGAGAATTCCGGTGACGATACGCAGGAGGTCCTCGGGTTCGATCTGGAACAGCTCATCCCGCGGGTAGCTCTCCAGGATCGTCAGCAGGTCCTTGCCTGAATGCGAGTCCGGGGCGAAACCCGAGGCCTTGAGCACGCGTTCAACGTTTTCGCGGGCCACCGGGACGGACCGGACCGGACGGGTATAGGCGCTCGTGGCGAAGAGGCCGATGAAGCGCTGTTCGCCCGTGACGTTGCCTTGGGCATCGAAGCTCTTGACCCCGATGTAGTCCAGATAGACCGCGCGGTGGACCGTGGACCGCGAGTTGGCCTTGGTGATCACCAGCGGACGTTTCTCACGGGCCTTGTCCCGCCCCAATTTGGTCAGTTCCTGCCGGAGCATGGTGGTGCCGGACCTGCGCATCAGGCCCAGCCCGCTCTCGGGGCGGACGTGCAGGACGTCCTGACCGTCTTCAACGGCCAGGTCGTATTCGCGATATCCCAGGAACGTGAAGTTGCCGTCGTCGAGCCAGCGCAATAGCTCGGCAGCGCTTTCCCTGTCGGGGATCTCGGAATTCACGTCAGCAAGTGAATCGGCGATCTCGTGGGCCTTGGCGCGCATCGGCGCCCAATCCTCCACAGCGTCACGCACATCGGAGAGGACCTGCTCCAGGCCCTCGACCAGTGCCGTGACCCGTTCCTGGTCCGGCGTCCCGGCGATTTCGATGGCGATCCAGGATTCGACGGTTGATGTCCCGACCTGATTCATGAAGCCGGCAAGATTCGGCAAGGCGGCGGTGTCCCCGGATGAGGTGGCCTCGGCGGTGTTCACCGGTTCAACGGTGGTCGCGATCCCCTGTTCGTCGCGACGGACCAGGCACGTCGGGTGAACAACCAGAGTGATGCCTTGTTCCTGTCGGACGATCTCCGCGGTGACCGAGTCAACCAGGAAGGGCATGTCATCGGTGACGACATAGGCGACGGCACGATCTTCCTCCAGGTCGACCGCGACCTTCGCCCGGCCATGCTCGCGCTGGTGCCCGACGCCCAAATGCACCCCGATGCGGTGGCTGAGCTTCTCCGGTGGATACGTTGTCGCGTCCTCCGGTGAGAGATGCCCGTAGTAGGCCTCGGCGAACTGGGGGGTGTTGGTCTCGGCAATGAATCCTGTAGGACTGCCCGACTCCGACGACATCTATTAACGCCTCCGTAAAAGGATGAGGACCGCGCCTTTGCGGTCTCGAACACTTCAAGACTAACCCGAGGACCGGTTAGCTCCCAATGGGCCGTATCAACGGTTGAAGAACCCCGTACGACGGCGGATTTCCACCGAAACGAGGGCTGCGATCTTGCCCCGCAAAATACTGTC
Source organism: Arthrobacter rhombi (assembly GCF_900163545.1). Lineage (GTDB taxonomy): Bacteria > Actinomycetota > Actinomycetes > Actinomycetales > Micrococcaceae > Arthrobacter_H > Arthrobacter_H rhombi_A. The sequence goes on along the minus strand of NZ_FUHW01000038.1, from coordinate 245,538 downwards.
GGGGGCCGACTCGGCCAACACACTGCCCTGCAGCAAGGCCCGGTCCGCTGCGTCCGGGTCCCAGGGCAGCATCGCGTCGATCCCGCCCCCTGGCCCAAAGCGCTCCCAACTCTCCAGCAGCGCCCGTTCGGGCGAGGGCCCCACTGCCGAACGACGCACCCGGTTGAAGACCACGCGTGGTGTCGTCTCGGGCAGGATGTCCCGCAGTTCCTCGAGGCCTTTGATCATCCGGGGCACCCCGACGCTGTCGGCGGACCCGACGGCAATGACCTCTGCTGCGGCTTCCAAGACGGTGAGGGCGGCACCGTTGCGTTGCGGGGCAGACGTGTCGTAGGTCAGGTCTTCGTCGCGTTCAAGGAAGGAAGCGACGTCCACGACCACCACATCGGCGCGACGGCGGACGAAGTCCAGCACCCGGTTCAAGGCCCCGGCCCGTACTTCGGGCCAGCGTTGCGGCCTCGACAACCCTGTGGCCACCCGGATCGTCGTCCCACCGACGGCGACGGCGGCACAGGAACGTTCGAATCCGGACTGGTCGAGCATGCCCTGATCGGAGAGCCGACATAGTTGCGCCAGCCCCGCCGACTCGTCGAGCAGCCCCAGGTGGACGGCGACGCTGGCGCCGTAGGTGTCGGCATCGACCAGCAACACCCGCCGGCCGTCCATGGCAGCTTCGGCAGCCAGGTTCACGGCGATCAGGGTCTTCCCAGTCGAACCCACCGGACCCCAGACGGCCAGGACTGGGCAGGGTTCGGGCTGCGCGATGGGTTCTTCCCTCTCGGAGGCCTGCGCACGACGCGCACCGCGCGGTGGCGGTCGGTGGACGCCGGCAACCAACAGTTCGAGCAAGTCGGAGATCGATTGTTCTGTTGCGGTCGTGGGTTCCACGCCGAGGCCCAGCTCGGAGAGCCGAGCGGCATCCGAGGTTTCGTCGGTGATGACCACCGCAGGTACGCCGTGGAAGGACAATTCGTCGGCGAACTCCGCGTCGATGTCCATCGGCGGGCCCATCAGTAGCGCGGCATCGGCCAAACCGGATTCGGCCAAGGCAACGACTTCACTCAGTTCCTCACAGTGCCGCACGATGGTGACCATTCCGCGCAGCCGTTCAAGACGGTCCGCCAAATCTCCGCCCCAGCCCCAGACGACGACGGCGATACTCATTCGGTGGGCCCTCCAGCGGCGAAGACCACTGTCAATTGCGCTTCATTGGCCAGCGCAGAAATCATATCGGGCAGATCCTCATCGCTCACCAGAAGTTCAACCACCTGCCCTGAGGTTCCTCCGAAACCGGAATCAAGCTCATGGATGGCACTGACCTCCACGGTTTCCAGCAGCTTCTTCGGGTCCTCAAAGGTGGTGGAGTTCGCTCCCCGCTCGGCAGCCCACACATCAACTCTCGTGCCGACTGCCACTGCGACGGGCAAGTCTTTGGATAGCTCAACTGATAGAGGTTTACGTCCCTGCGGGTCGCTTCCCCCCAGGGAGGCCAAGGGCACCAGCTCACCACTGCGGATCAGCGTATTGGCCTGCAGACCTTCGGCAAGGGCCTCTTGGGCGGTGAGGTAGTGGTCTTGGACGGAATCTAGGCGTACGTCGACGATGTCCAGCCCGGTGGATTCCACCTTCTCCCCCATGCTGATGTCCTGGTTGGCTACGTAGACCGGAACCGTTTTGTTCTGCACCGACAGCAGGGTCAAGACCCCCGCCACCGCGACGACGACCAAAAGGATGCCAACAATCAGCCGCGGGTCCCTCCACCCGGGTTTGCGCAATCTGCGCGCCGGCTCACTGTGCTGCACATCGGTTGCCACGCTGCCTCAGCTTCCCGCCCACTGCGATGACACAGTCTGCGTTGGTAGGAGAAGTGCCGGTGGATGGTCCCTCCCTGAACGTCAACACTAATGACTCAACCCTTAACACCCAAGGGTCTGAGGCGATCTGTGGATATTCGGCGGTTTTCAGGCCTCATGCCGCAGGACAGCGATCGAGCCAAAGGGAAGCAAGACCACGGATTTCACGTCTGCGCTGCGGCGGTACCCGTCGGCAGGATGTCGGGCCAGACGAATATGGTCGGCTCCGGCATGGTCCAAGGTCCCGCTCCCCAGCAAAACACCATCGACGGCCCACACCGTCACCCGGGCCCGGTCGCGCACGAGCGAACGCAAGGCAGCGCCTTGGCTCACCCGGCGTCGAACGATGGCGTCCTCCACGACCGCGGCACGCTGAGCGGCCACCTCTATCGACCTGACCCCTGCGGCCAGCACCAGATATTCGGCAGTGCCCTCGAGCAGCGATAACCAATTCACCCCCACATGAACCAGTACGCCGCGCAACCGCTGACCGGAGAGCAGGTCAAGAGCTATGTGCCCTCCGGTTTGACCAGCCAGATGGTCCCAGAGCCGCAGCTGAGACCGTTCGATCCGGACCATCTCCTGGATCTCCACGGTGCGCTCCCGCGCCCGGGCAGCATTCAGTTGGGACTCCAGATCGGCGAATAAAGACTCCCAACGCATGGGCCCACCCTATTCCCATGGATAACTGAAGCCTCTGGACAGCAACGACGACAAGTGCAATGATCAACCTCAGACACCAACAAATGATATTAAATGACATCAAACAAGAGGGTGATGATCGTGAGTAGACAAGGGTTGGATGACCCTGAGCAGACGACGTCGGTCATCACCGGGGTGTTAATCGTGCTCTGTGGGATCCTGCTGGTGCTCTGTGGCGCCGTCTGGCTCCACCACGGCATTCCAGGAGGCGGGCCTTCGAGGTACTCCCCCGTCGGTTGGGACCGCAACGCGGCGCTCACCTGTGTCGTTCTGGGATTGGCGGTGATCATCGGATGGCTCTTCAGTTTCCTGGCCGCGCTCCTCAGTGAAATCCTGCGCCGCTGCGGACGGGCGGCAGCAGCCCAGCACACGGCCCGCCTTTCACCGGCCTTTATGCGCCGCTTGGCTGCAGCCCTGCTCGGCTCCCAGCTCCTGGTGGTGCCGACCGCCCACGCCCTCGCTCCCGTTCCCGCCCCAGCCATCTCGGCTGAAACTGTTCCCTTCAGCCTTCCCCGCCCCGATCTCACGGTCCCCGCACCGGAAGCGAGGGTACCTACTGCTTCCCTGGCCGAACCTCCGCTACCAACACCTCAATGGAATGCCGAGCAGCCGGCCGCGCCCATGGACCGACTGATGGGCCAACCAGGCGAAGCAGCCAGCCCGGGGAACACGGTAGTGGTCGGTACCGGAGATTCACTCTGGTTGATCGCCGCCCGGATGGCCGGGCCCGGGGCAAGTGATGCACAAATTGCCCACGACTGGCCTCGCTGGTACCAAGCCAACCGGGAAGCCATCGGCCCAGACCCGGATCTATTGCAGATCGGAACCGTCTTGACCCGGCCACGAGCCGAGCTGGACCAGAACGGAAAGTAGGAGCCATGAGCCACCCAGCACAACCCGATCCCCCGCCACCAAATAGTATTGCCGGTCCCGGGATCGGGTTTTCCGCAGGATCACCGGAGGCAATGATCCGCCCCCTGCCAGTGCGCAAATTCGCTGACCTACTCCCGGCTTCCACCTATCGGTATCCCGCCAAGACCACCGACAGGACCACGCCGGGCCGCCCGGCTTCGGGTGCGCGGCACGAAGCGGGGGAAGCAGCCCGGCGCGAAGAAGTCGCCCACGTGCAGACGATCGTGCGCCTGGTCGCCCTCGCCGCGTTCGAATCGATGTCGGGGGTCAGACCGGTCCACCAGCTGGCCCGTTGGCTTGAAGCCAGCCAGTACGAGAAACTTCGTTGCCGAGTCGCCCTGATCAATGCCACGCAACCCGACGACGGATCCCGATCCCACCGCAACACCAGCATCCGTCGCACCCGGCTCTGCCCGGTGGCGACCGGCGCTTACGAGGCCAGCCTGGTGGTCGCCGAAAACAACCGTGTCCGTGCCGCCGCTCTCCGGGTGGAGCGGCGACACGGACACTGGACCGTTGTCGACCTGCAGTTGGGTTAGCTGCGCTTGGACTTCTTGGAACGACGCTCGGCCCGGTTGGCCTTGCCCTTTGTTTTGTTTTCAGTCGAGGCGGAACGCTCCACATGGGATTCCGGGTCGCCATCTTCACTGGGTGAGGTGTACTGCAACGTCGACGGACGGGCCGGCGCGTCCAGGCCAGGGGTGTTCAGTACCGGCGTCGTGGTGTTCGAACGCCCGTCGGTCACCCCGGGCAGGGATACCGGTGTCGGCGCGGCAACCTCGACCTCGAGGTTGAAGAGGAAACCGACGCTTTCCTCGCGGATGGCCTCCATCATCGTCTGGAACATCACGAAACCTTCGCGCTGGTATTCGACCAGCGGGTCACGCTGGGCCATCGCCCGCAGCCCGATGCCCTCCTTGAGGTAGTCCATCTCGTAGAGGTGTTCCTGCCATTTGCGTCCGATCACGCTCAAGACGACGCGGCGTTCGAGTTCACGCAGATTTTCCGACCCAATGGCCCGTTCGCGTTCTTCGTACTGAACGCGCGCGTCGGAGAGGATCTCCTCGTGGAGGAACTCCGGGGTGATGCGGCCGGGGCCACCACCTTCTTCCAGGACTTCGTCAATGGTCAACCCCATCGGGTACAACTGCCCCAGGTTGGTCCACAATTGCTTGAAGTCCCAGTCGTCACCGTGCCCCACGCTCGTCGTCTCGGCCACCATGGCCTTGATCGCGTCCTCCAAGAAATGCTGGACCTGCTCCTGCAGGTCGCCGCCTTCGAGGATGCGACGGCGGTCGCCGTAGATGGCCTCACGCTGGCGGTTCATGACGTCGTCGTACTTCAGGACGTTCTTGCGCTGTTCGGCGTTGGTCGACTCGACCTGGCCCTGGGCGGTTTCGATGGCCCGCGAAACGATCTTCGATTCCAGTGCCATGTCCTCGGGCATCGAGGGGTTGTTCATGATCCGTTGGGCCGCGTTGGCGTTGAAGCGGCGCATCAGCTCATCGGTCATGGACAGGTAGAAACGGGACTCCCCCGGATCCCCCTGACGTCCGGAACGGCCACGGAGCTGGTTGTCGATACGGCGGGATTCGTGGCGTTCGGTACCCAGGACGTAGAGCCCGCCCAGCCCGCGGACCTCGTCGGCCTCGGCCTTCACGCTCTCCCGGGCCGCGGCGAAGACCTCATCCCAGACCCGCTCGTATTCCTCCGAATCGCGTTCGGGATCCAGCCCACGGCGTTCCATATCAGCAACCGCCAGGAACTCGGCGTTGCCGCCGAGCATGATGTCGGTACCGCGGCCAGCCATATTGGTTGCCACGGTGACAGCGCCCTTCTTGCCGGCCTGGGCGATCACGGCAGCCTCACGGGCGTGTTGCTTGGCGTTGAGCACCTCGTGGCGGACGCCCTCCTGGGCGAGCTTGCGGGAAAGGTATTCGCTCTTTTCGACGCTCGTGGTGCCGATCAAGACCGGTTGTCCGGCAGCGTGGCGTTCAACGATGTCCTGGGCAACGGCGTCGAATTTGGCGATCTCGTTCTTGTAGATCAGGTCCGACTGGTCCTTACGCACCATCGGTTTATTCGTGGGGATCTCCACGACACCGATGCTGTAGGTGCCCATGAACTCTGCTGCCTCGGTCTGCGCGGTGCCGGTCATGCCGGAAAGCTTCGCGTAGAGGCGGAAATAGTTCTGCAGGGTGACCGTGGCCATGGTCTGGTTCTCGGCCTTGATCTCGACGTTTTCCTTCGCCTCGATCGCCTGGTGCATGCCTTCGTTATAGCGGCGCCCGGCCAGGGTACGGCCGGTATGTTCGTCGACGATCATGACTTCGCCCTTGATCACGACGTAGTCCTTGTCCTTCTTGAACAATTCCTTGGCCTTGATGGCGTTGTTCAGGAAACCAATCAGCGGGGTATTGGCCTCTTCGTAGAGGTTGTGGATGCCCAGATGGTCTTCGACCTTCTCGATCCCTGCCTCCAGCACGCCCACGGTGCGCTTCTTTTCATCGACCTCATAGTCGGTGTCGATCTCCAGCCGGGTCACGAGTCGGGCGAATTCGCTGAACCAGCGGTTCACGTCGCCTTGGGCTTGACCCGAAATGATCAACGGGGTCCTGGCCTCATCGATGAGAATGGAGTCGACCTCATCGACGATGGCGAAGTTGTGGCCGCGCTGGACCAGCTCGTCCTTGCTCCAGGCCATGTTGTCGCGCAGATAGTCGAAACCGAACTCGTTATTCGTTCCGTAGGTGATATCTGCTTCGTACTGCTGGCGACGCACGGAAGGATCCTGGTTGGACAGGATGCAGCCCGTTGTCATGCCGAGGAACCGGAAGACGCGCCCCATCAGGTCCGATTGGTACTCGGCGAGGTAGTCGTTGGTCGTAATGACGTGGACGCCCTTGCCGGAGATGGCATTCAGGTAGGCGGGCCCGGTGGCGACCAGAGTCTTACCTTCACCGGTCTTCATCTCGGCAATATCACCCAAGTGCAAGGCGGCCCCGCCCATGAGCTGGACGTCGAAGTGACGCATGCCCAGGGTGCGGTCCGACGCCTCGCGTACTGCGGCAAAGGCCTCGGGTAGCAGCGAGTCCAGTGAAGCGCCTTCTTGGAAGCGCTTCTTGAAGCCCTCGGTTTCGGCCCGCAGATCCGCATCCGACATGGCCCGGAACTCGTCCTCAAGCAGGTTGATGGCCTCCGCGTATCCGCGCAGTCGCTTCAGGGTCTTCTTGTCGCCGGTCCGCAGGACGCGTTCTAGCAGTGATGCCACGTGGTAGCTCCAAATCTCAGGCACAGGAATTCTGGCTTGACCAGTCTACGGGAGACACGATCGACAGCCCGTTCAAGTTCCCGTGCTTCGCGTCCCCACCGTAGCGGCCAGTTCTAGGGAAAGGCTACCCTCCAGTTGGACCTGCACCGATTCCAAACCGAGCCATTCAGCCATCAGGAAAAGCTCTGACGCGAGTTCAGCGGCAGTTTCGGTGGGCGCTGCGGGTTCTGGGTGGCTGGATCTGACGATGAGCGCGCCTCGGGCACGATCGGCCTTGAGGTCGACCCGGGCCACGATCTGCTCACCCAGCAGGAACGGGAGCACGTAGTAGCCATAACGTCGTTTGGCTGCTGGGGTATAGATCTCGAGCCGGTAGTGGAACCCAAAGAGTTGCTCGAGCCGTCGGCGTTCGAAGACCAACGAATCGAAGGGGCTCAGCAGTGCTCGCGCCCGCGCCGTGCGGGGTTTGAGCGCGCTGTTGTGGAGGAATTGGCGTCCGGGCCACCCCAGGACGTCAACCGGCTCAAGTACCCCTTCCTCGACAAGCCGCTCCACGGCAACTGCCGCGACGCGAACAGGCAACCTGAAGTAATCGGCTAAGCAGCGCACCGTGCCGATGCCATGGGCCCTGGCTGCCGCTTCAACCAGTCGATGGGCCGAGGATTCACGTTCGGCCCCCGAACCTAACGGGACCGGCGCGAGGGGGCCCGCGTCCCGCGCGTGCGGGGGAAGAACCTGGGAGATCAGGGCATAGCGGCGTTCAAACTGGGCGTTTCGACTGGCAACGCCGACCTCTCCGACGGCGAAGAGCGCCTCCAACGCCTCCTTGACCGTGGACCGGTTCCATCCCCAGCCGGAGCGGTCGATCTTCTCGTGATGCCCCAACCGGGCGGCCACTTCACGGGCAGTCAGGGGGCGCGAGGAAGCCAGCAACTCCACAATCCGGTCGGCCAGTTCACGCAGCCACGGACGATCAGAGCTGAAGCTGCCCATCCAGGTCCGCCGTTGCCAGAGCAACAGGTCGGCATGGTGTTCGGGGCGAATAAAGCTGGCTTCATGAGCCCAGTACTCCACCATGCGGCGCGGTGACCGTGAGGACATCCGGTCCACCAGGGCCGGAGCGTAGGGCCCCAAACGAGCAAAAAGCGGAAGGTAGTGCGCCCGGGTCAGAACATTGACCGAATCAATCTGGAGCAGTTGCAGGCGTTCGAAGGTGCGGCCCACCTGCCGGGCGGTTGCCGGGCCGGTGGGCCGTTCCTGATGAAGTCCCTGGGCTGCCAGCGCAATGCGCCGGGCTTGGGCCAAGGTCATCGATCGGGTCATCGAGCCCTACCGGGCTCAGGCACCGTCATCAGACGGCGGCACCCTGTGAACCACGGTACTTCCGCGTTTCCACGGTCTCCTCGTCGGAGTGGTTGTCATCGAGGGTGATGACCCCGTAGTTCCATTGCCGCCGGCGGTATACCACCGAGCTGACACCGGTTTCGGCATCCACGAAGAGGTAGAACGGGTGACCGACGAGTTCCATGCGGTCCACGGCATCGTCCACGCTCATGGTCTCGGAAGGGAAGACCTTGCGGCGGATTTCGACGGGGCTTTCCGCGGCAGCTTCGGCTGCTTCTCGCTCCTGGTCTTGTTCCTGGCGGGTTTGTTCATGCAGGGGCATGGTGCTGCTGACCGGTTCCAGTGTCGACGTCGCCTGGAATACGGCCTTCGGTGTCTGGCGACCGTGGTGAACTTTCCTCCGATCGCGAGCCCGACGCAACCGCTCGAGCAATTTGGCGAAGGCGGTATCGAAGGCCGCGAACTTATCGGCGGCCTTGGCCTCGGCACGGATGGCCGGTCCGCTGCCCACGACACTGATTTCCACTGTCAGCTGGGCTTCGGCCTGCCGGGCGTTGGGTTCCTTGGTGACTTTCACATCGAGGCGCTGGACCTTGCTGGCCAACTGCTCGATCTTGTCCGTCTTCTCGTCCGCGTACTCGCGGAATCGGTCGGATACCGTCACGTTGCGCCCGGTGATGTTCATCTCCATGGTGTCCTCCTACTGACCTCGGGTGACACGACAGCGGCTGAAAGTCTCTCCTTTCAACCGCTGAAGATGGGTTCTTCTCCTCTTGGTGAGGTGCCCATACTCAACCGTAATCCAGGGCGCTGGTTAATCAAGCCTTCCCACCCTTCATTTCGTGATCCGTGTCACGCAAGTGGTGGGAAATCATGAAATGCCGGGTCTGCGGCTCGTCCACCGGCTGGCGTGTCGGCGCCTATGGGGCCAGGTTCATCGAGGTCGGAGCCTTCGTGGTGTCGCGGTGCCGCGGTGGCCGCCACGACGACGGCACCCTCCACCCGGACCCCTGCAGCCTGGAGTTGGTGATGCGCGCGGGCCAGCGTCGCACCGGTGGTGAGGACATCGTCCACCAGAAGCACCGGGCGGTCGGGGATTCGTGGATGCGGGAGCAGGACCATTTTCACGGCACTGCCCGCGCGGGCCCTGCGTCCCTTACTCTTCTGTGCTGCCCCCGCCCACGGCGGCCCGGGGCGGACCCGCAGGAGCCGGGCGCTGGTGGTGGACGGCGGCAGCAGGGCCCGTCGCTGGATCCAGGCCAGCAGCACATCCACCGGAGCGTATCCACGGTGGGCTCGTGCGAGGCGGGTCGAGGGGATCGGGACGAGCAGAACGCTACTATCGAAACGATCTACTGCCAGCCGGAGGGCCCCTGCCAGGGCTGGCCCCAAAACCCCTGCCAGGGACACTCGTTGACGGTTCTTGAACGCCAGAACGGCGGCTGAGACTTCGCGAGAATAGATCCCGGCGGCCATCACGGGCAAAGGCTCTCCCCCCGGGTCCAGTGGCAAGGATTCGGCTCCTTCCTGCGCTTCAAAGGGGCGCACGGTCGCTGCGCGGAACGCCCCTCGGCAGGTTCGGCACATCACGGCGTCGGGGCTGCGGCAGTAAACGCAGTCGCTGGGCGCGGCCACCGAACCGAGCTCAGCCAACGCCGTCAGCGGCCCCTGGACCGTTGCGGAGAAGACCAGCGAGTCCAGTCCGCGGGCCCAGGATTCGGGTAGCTGCGGGTATTCCATGCCGCCATGCTCCCTGCGGAGCCACCGCGGGGGAAGTCCCGGCAGGTCGGTTGTGGACGGCCTCCGTGTTATCCCGGGTAGGCGAGCTGGCTGGCCTTGCCTTCACGCTTCTTCCAGGTGGAAAACACCTGCGAGTAGACCCCGTCGGGTGTCTCGGCGTAAACCGTTCGTTGATCCCCGGGGCCCGCGGAAATATTGGTCATCCCCAACAGCGGCTCCAATTCCTTGGTGGTTCCGTCCAAGGAGATCTCCTCGGCTTGGACTGCCTTGGTTTTGCTGGGTTTCATCACGACCACGGAATTCGAGGAGTTCCATACTCCCTGTTCTGCCGGGACCGAGGCGTCGAGCTCCAGCGGGTCGGTGAACCCGCGAGGCACCCCTTCGCTGTCGCGGATGATGCCGGTGATGTAGACCCCCGTCTTCCCCTTGATTTTAGCGATCACGAGCGCTCGGGCCCCATCGGGTGAAACCCGGAGGGAGGTCACATCGGCGTTGGACATCCACCCGGCGTTGACTTGGCGGGAAGGTCCGTCCTTTTTGGTATCCGACGGCGTCGCCCGCACCCGGGTTCGTCCGTCGTTGCCGACCGTCCAGGTCCAGCCGTGCACATCGATGCTCGGACGCAGGAGATTCTGGCCGCTCGTCGCCTCGTGGGCCACCCCTGATTCATCAACAGTGAAAAGTTGGGTGCGTTTGCCGTTCAGGAAGGCGAAGCGGTTATCCGCCGGGGACATGGCGGGGTCGCGGGGCTTATAGGCGGAGATGTCTTGGACCCCTCCCACCCGCACGACCCCGTTGCCCTGGTAGAAGACCAAGGATTTATTGGCGATCGCGATCTGGGTGTTCGGGACCGAAGCATCGACGATGGCTTTCGTGAACCCCTCGGCTACGCTGCCCAGGCTGACGGCCCGCTGGGCGACGGTCATCGTGACCGTGTTGACGTTCTGGATCTGGCTCAGTGTCAGCTGGATCTGCTGTTGCATCAGTTGGCGCTGCAGCTCGGTCGCGTCGGTGAACGTCGCCTCGTTCAGGTCCACCGTGGCTCGTTTGGATTCCACCGGGACCGAGGCGCGCGCCAGTTCGCTGCCTTCGGGGAAGGCACTGCCGACGGCATTGCGCAGGTACGGGGCAGGGCCAGCGAGCAGGGCTGCCGTCACGGTGGCGGACAGGCCCTGACGTGTGGCGAACCACCGGTAGTCGGCCACGGCATACGTATTGGTGGAATCATAGAAGTACAGCGGGTACGCCGAGAACACGATCGCGAAGCTTCCCTCCTCCATCATCGTGCCGTTGGGCACCTTGGAGAGCCTCCATTGGCCGTCTTCCTTGGTCAGCTCGAAATCCACGGACTTCGTGGTCTGTTTCTCCTTGCGGGTGAGCAGGCCGTATTCGTCGATACTTGAGGTTTCGGAGACCTCTACCGTGTAGCTACCCTTTTCGACGTTCTCCACGATATTGGGTTCCGAAGCGTAGACGGTTGTCTGGTCTGCTGCCCGCCACTCCCTCGAGAGTTCAGCGGCCAGGTATTCGCGGGCCACACTGTAGTCGTCTTGTGGGGCAATGCCTGCCCGCAGGAAACCTTCGATGATCTGCTGTGGGGAAGCATCCTCCGTTGGTCCTGGAGGGTCGAAGGCGTAGTCGAAGTCGGACTGTCCGGCAGCTTCGGGCGCGCTCGTTCCGACGGGCCCGGACGTAGGAATCGAGGCACATCCGGTGAGCACCAGCAGGACGGCGACGAGGGCGCTGAGCACCATAGAGGCCCGGGCCCGCCCGTCGTATCTGGTCCCGTGCCTACGCATGGGGTCCTCCCGGTCTTCCTGTGTCTGGTTCATCATCGGCAAGATCGTCCGAATCATCGTCCTCACGGCCCGCAGAAGAAACCCGGCCATCGGCCCGGGCGGCTTCCGGGGCAGGGGGTTCGTGTGTGGCCCGTTCGGAGGGCGGGACGGCCCGAAGGATGGAGCCGGGCAACGCAAGATTCCCCGTGGGAAGGGTGGGCAAGGACGCCGTATAGGGGGCTGACTCCCCCGTGCCCAGCGATTGGCCCAGCGCTAGTTGGGTATGGGGCATCAGTGGCAGCGGGGAGGATCCGAGCAGGTCACCCAGATGCCGGGGCAGGGTCAGCCGGAAGCAGGCTCCTTCACCCTTTTCGCCCCAGGCCTGCAACCAACCGCCGTGCAGTCGGGTGTCTTCGGTGGCGATGGATAGTCCCAGCCCGCTGCCTCCCGTGGTTCGGGCCCGGGCCGGATCACCCCGCCAGAACCTGTCGAACACCCGCGAGGCTTCCTCGGGGTCCATGCCGATGCCATGGTCGCGCACGGTGACGGCGACCGCGTATTCGTCCTGGCCTACCGTGATGTCGATGGGATTTCCTTCGCCGTGTTCGACGGCGTTCATCACCAGGTTGCGGATGATCCTTTCGATGCGGCGTGGGTCCATTTCCACGGCGCACCCCTCCTCGGGGAGGTGGACCCGTAATTCGGATCCGAGGTTCTCGGCATGCAGGCTCGCGGTATCCACGACCCGGCGAACCACCGGTACCAGGTCAAGGACCTCCGCATCCAGCAGTGCGGCACCGGCATCGAACCGGGAAATTTCCAAGAGATCGTTGAGCAGGGTCTGGAAGCGCTCGACTTGGTTGTACAGCAGTTCGGCGGAGCGCCGGTTGATCGGGTCGAAGTCCTCGCGGGCGTCGTGAAGTACTTCGGCGGCCATGCGGACCGTCGTCAGTGGGGTCCGCAATTCGTGAGAGACGTCCGAGACGAAGCGCTGTTGCATCTGCGACAGCGTGGCCAACTGGGTGATCTGGTCCTGCAGGTTGGTAGCCATCCGGTTGAAGGAGGTCCCCAGCCGGGCGATTTCATCTTCACCGTGGACCTCTAGACGTTCCTGCAGCTGACCGGCAGCCAGTTTCTCCGAAGCCAAGGCTGCTGTGGAGACCGGGCGAACGACCAGACGCGTGGTGTACCAGGCGATCCCGCCGGTGACGAAGAGCAGCAGAACCCCGCCGATGGCCAGCACCCGGTGGATGAAGTCCAGGGTCTGCTGGACCGAATCGAGGTCGTACACCAGATACAGGGCGTAGTCGCGTCCCGGCGGCAACTGGACCGTCGTCCCGAACGCCAGACCAGGGGTGTCGTAGCTGGCGTGCGGGAAACTAATCGATTCCCAATAAACCCCGGGGCTGTCCTTGACCGTCGAGGCCAGGGTGTCGGGAATGACGGCAGTGGTCAGTCCGCCACTGGCCGTATTGGTGACATAGATGTTTTCCGAACTGGGTAGCGGGGTCAGGATGAAGTCACGTTGGACGCTGGCACCATCACCTTCGACCAGTTTCAACGTGTCGTTGACGAAGGCGACGGTGCTGGACCGGTCGGTGGTGGCTGCGGATTCAAAATTGGATTTGACCTGGTTCAGGCCACGGACCGATTCTTCCTGGACCTGGTTGAAGCGTTCCTGGAACAGGCCGTCGGCGATCTGGTTCGACAGGAAAATGCCGGCCCCGAGCATGGCCAGGGCAGAGAGCAGCACGGTGGTGGCCACGGCCCGCAACTGCAGCGAACGTCGCCACGCGGTGACCATGCGTTTCCACCGGGAGCCTTCAAGGGTGGCCCGCGGGCGCCGGAAAAAAGCCTGGGAGACCGGCGGTTCCCCGTCGCCGGGTTCCGCCGCCGGGGTGTCCGCGGCGGAAGTGTCCATGCTCAGCCCTGTCCGGCCTTATATCCGACCCCGCGCACGGTCAGGACGACTTCCGGGTTCTCCGGATCGGTTTCGACCTTGGAACGCAAACGCTGTACATGGACATTGACCAACCGGGTATCGGCGGCATGCCGGTAGCCCCAGACCTGCTCGAGGAGCAGTTCACGGGTGAAGACCTGCCACGGCTTCCTCGCCAACGCCACCAGCAAATCAAATTCCAGCGGCGTCAAGGAGATCGGTTCCCCGGCCCGGGTCACCGAGTGGCCGGCCACGTCGATGACCAAGTCCGCGATTTTCAGTGTCTCCGGGGCGTGCTTCTCCCCCGGGCGCATCCGTGCCCGCACCCGGGCAATGAGCTCTGCCGGTTTGAAGGGTTTCGGAACGTAGTCGTCAGCCCCCGATTCCAGTCCACGGACAACGTCGGCCGTATCGGATTTCGCGGTCAGCATGACGATCGGGACATCGGCTTCGGCACGGATCAACCGGCAGACCTCGATGCCATCCATCCCGGGCAACATCAGATCCAGCAGGACCAGGTCCGGTTTGACCTCTCTGAACGTGTCCAATGCTTGCGCCCCGTCATAACAGAAGACCGGGTCGAAGTCGTCGTTGCGCAGCACAATACCGATCATCTCGGCCAGCGCCTCGTCATCGTCGACCACTAAAACTCGGGCCTTCATGGCACCCCTTTTCCGTCTGAACGTCTCACTGGTGTCTCTTTGAACCTGCCCCCCACTATAGGGGTCAGCGGTGCGCCCCCTGCAGCGGCGCACCGCATCCCGTTAGGCTGGTCCCGACACTGACGCGATGCTAGGGGCACCAACGCCATGACTGAAAACCCACCCAATCCCGACGAGCGCCCCGGTTCCGAGACCGGTCGCGACGCGGGAGAACCGGATGCTGCCGCCCATCCCGCGGCCCCCGGGGGTTTCGAACCGCCGGTGGCTCCCAGCTGGCAGAACCCGCCACGACAGGGTTGGGGTGCCCCTCCAGGCCAGGGGTGGGGCGGATCGGCTACCGGTTCCTGGGGAGGCCAAGCGGCCCCCGGTCCGGGGATGCCCCCGCCCGGACAAGGAATGCCTCCGGCGGGCCCGTACGGTTATGTCCCCCCGCCGAAACCGGGGGTCGTCCCGCTACGCCCGCTCGGCTTTGGGGACATGCTCGACGGCGCTTTCCAGGCCATCCGCCGTAATGCAGGATCCACCTTGGGCTTATCGGTGATCGTTCAACTCTTCGTCGGGACCATCAGCGCACTCGTGGCCATTCCGCTGTTCTCCGCCATCGCCGACCCCTCCTTCGTGGAAAGTGCCGAACCCGATTTCACCGCACTGACGGGGTCATTGGTCACCATGGTCGGCGGCAGTTTGGCGGCTGGACTCCTCTCGGTTTTCCTCCTGCTCATTGTCCAAGGTGCGATCACCATTCCCGTGCTGCGCGCAACGCTGAACCGCAAGACCCGGTTTGGTCAGGCCCTCAGGATCTTGCGCCCCTCCATCGGCAGGATCCTGCTCGTCGCCCTGCTGTTCCTGATCGCCGGAATCGCTGCCCTGGCCCTCTGCGCCGGCATCGTCGCCGTGGTGGCTTTCAATGCCAGCACGGCAGCCACCTTCACCACCGCCGCCATCGTTCTGGTCGTGGCCATCCCCACGGCGATCTGGGTGTCGATCAAGCTGACGTTCACCGTCCATGCCCTCGTGGCGGAGGATCTGCGGCCCCTGGCGGCCATGGCCAGATCCTTCAGCCTCGTGAAGTCCTCCTGGTGGAGGTGCTTGGGGATCCTGCTGCTGACCGGCATCATCGTGGGGATCATCGCCAGCCTCATCACCTCCCCGCTGAGCATGATCGCCGGGATGCTGGGAGGATTCCTGGCCCCCGACGATCCTGCGGCGGCTGTCGGCCTATTGGTGAAGATCAGCTTCGTCACCACGATTCTCACGGCCATCGCCACGGGGCTGGGCTTCGCCTACGAATGTTCGGTCACCACGCTGCTCTACACCGATCTGCGGATCCGTCGTCACGGCTTCGATATGACCTTGCTGCGGGAATTCGATAGCGGCGTCGATGCCCCGATCCCCGGGCTGCCGAGCGTCGCCACAAGCGGATATAACCCCGGATACCCGGCGGGCAACTGACCCGATGTCCCCGCTACTCCCCAGCCACCTGCAGGCCCTGACCTATTTTCCTGATCGGGACGAAGCCACCGGCGACCTGATCCAGGAGCTGGCCCGGCAGGAGTATGCCCGGGCGTTGCCGAACCCCATCGTGGTCTTCCTGAAACAGGTGTGGGGCGACTTCCTCCAATGGGTGGAGTCGTTGAATGCGCTGACCCCGAATCTGGGGTGGCTGGTGGTCCTGCTCGCCCTGGCGATCGTCATCACGCTGATCATCCTCTTCGCCCGTCCCCGCCTGCAACGCCGGGCCCGTCGGGCGCAAACGGCAGGTGCAGCCGTGGACCTGGATGCTTCGCTCAGCGCCCAGGACTACCGGCGTCGGGCAGATCGTGCCTTCCTCGCTGCCGACTATGCCACCGCCGTACTCGAACGCTTCCGCGCCCTGCTGGCCCGGGCCGAGGAACGCACCCTGCTGGACCCCCAACCCGGACGCACCGCCAGCGAGGTCTCCACGTCACTCGGGCTGGCCTTCGGCGAGATGGCATCGGCGCTGCACGCGGCAGCGACGCTCTTCAACACGGTGCATTACGGCCATCATGAGCCCACCGCCGAAGACGTCCGCTGGCTGGCCGAACTCGAGGAGCAGCTCTCCACCGCCACCCCCGGTGCCGCCCCGACAACGCCGGGGTTGGTGGTGCCACGATGACGCGAATGAACGACGGCGAACGCCTCTTGACGGCCCCGCGCCCGGAGTCCGCCCGTTCGGTGTGGCTGGGCCGCTGGCGGACCTGGCGACTCTGGATCGTCATTGCCCTCCTCGCCGTGCTCGCGGCCATCTACTATGCCGTGGCCAATGGACCGAACGACACCCGTGTCCTGAGTCCGCAAAATGCAGCACCCGACGGCGGGAAGGCCGTGGCACGAGTCCTGGCGAACCATGACATCACCGTGGAACAACCAGAAGGATTCGATGACGCCCTGGCAGCCTTACGGGCAGGGGACGGGGCTTCCACGTTGTTACTCCACGACGCGGGCGGGTTCCTGAATCAGGAGCAGCTCACCGAACTGGATGAGGCCGCCGGGAAGGCGGTGCTGGTGGAACCGGGTTTCGCGGAGCTTCGTGTCTTTGCCCCGTCGGTCCGGCCCGCAGGGGTCGTCCCGACCGATACCGACTCTCCGGTGGCCACGCACTGTGCCGTGCCGGCCGCCGACGAAACCCGTGAGGCCGCCGCCGGCGGGAAAATGTACCGGGCCGCCCACGGGTGCTTCTCCTACGGGACCTCCGGCCAGGATGCTTATGGTTACGTCGTGGAGGGTACGACGACGGTTCTGGGGAATCCCGCTGTTCTGGACAACGGCCATGTGCTGGACTTCGGCCATGCCCCGCTGGCTTTGCGCACCCTGGGTGCCGAGCCGAACCTGATCTGGTATCAGCCCACAGCTGCCGATCAGGTGTTCACCGGTCCGGCAGCAAACCCCTTCGAACTACTGCCCGGTTGGGTCACCCCTGCCACCGGATGGCTGATGCTCGTGGGAGTCATCGCGATCCTCTGGAGGGCCCGCCGCGACGGGCCACTGGTGACCGAGCCGCTTCCCGTCGTCGTCCCTGCTTCGGAGACCGCCGAGGGCAGGGCGCGCCTCTACCGGGACGGGCAGGCCATCGACGCTGCCGTCGCCGCCCTGCGTTCCGCCTCCTTGGACCGCCTGGCCGGGTATCTACGGCTTGGACACGTCTCCAGCGCCGATGACATCGTCGCCACGGCCGCCAAGGAATCGGGGATCCCCGGCTCCCGCCTGCGCCGCCTCTACTTCCCCGATCGGATCACCGGCGACGCCGGCCTGGTCGAATGGGCCCAAGAATTGCATACCGTCGAAAAGGAGATCGGGATCCCGTGAGCGAACAAGTCAAAGAGGCAGATACGGTCCGCCAAGCACTATTGGACGTACGTCACGAGGTGTCCAAGGCCGTCGTGGGACAAGATGCCACGGTCACCGGGCTCCTCATCGCCCTGCTGGCCCAGGGCCATGTGCTCCTGGAAGGGGTTCCCGGCGTCGCGAAGACCCTGATGGTGCGCACCCTCTCGGCAGCACTCGACCTGGATACCAAACGGGTGCAGTTCACACCCGATTTGATGCCTGGCGATGTCACCGGTTCGCTGGTCTACGACGCGAACACCGCCGATTTCAGCTTCCGCGAAGGCCCGGTGTTCACCAACATCATGCTCGCGGACGAGATCAACAGGACCCCGCCCAAGACGCAGGCCTCGTTGCTGGAGGCCATGGAAGAGCGTCAAGTCAGCGTGGACGGGATCAGCCGCCTGTTGCCCGAGCCGTTTATTGTGGCGGCGACGCAGAACCCCGTCGAATACGAGGGCACCTACCCGCTTCCCGAGGCCCAGTTGGACCGGTTCCTGCTCAAACTGACCATGGATCTTCCCGAACGCGAGGACGAAATTGAGATCATCCGCCGTCACGGCGCCGGTTTCGACCCCCGTGATCTGGCGGCAGCCGGGGTCCGTGCGGTGGCCAGTGCCGATGATCTGGCGGCAGCCCGCCGGGCCGTGGCGCAGGTGACGGTGTCACCGGAGGTCATCGGCTATATCGTCGATATCGCCCGGGCTACCCGCAATGCCCCCAGCTTCCAGCTGGGCGTCTCCCCGCGTGGGGCGACCGCCCTGTTGAACACCTCGCGGGCCTGGGCCTGGCTCTCCGGCCGTGATTTCGTGGCCCCCGACGACGTCAAGGTCCTCACCCTTCCCTGCCTGCGTCACCGGGTCTCCCTGCGGCCCGAGGCCCAGATGGACGGTGTCGGAGCGGATGATGTCCTGCAGTCCATCCTGGCCACCGTGCCGGTCCCCCGCTAGGGCACGGCATGGCCCTATACCGCCGTTTCGTGTGGCTGGCCCTGGCGGGGTTGGTGCCCGTCATCCTCTGGCCCGGAGTCCTGACGATCGTGGTGACCCTGTGCGTGCTGGTGGCACTGGCCGGACTCGATATCTCGCTGGCCGCCTCACCCCGGTCGGTGATCATTGAGCGGGCCATCCCGCGCAGTGTGCGCCTGGGTGAGCCGGCCACCGCCCAGCTCTTTCTGCGCAATGCCGGAGCACGCCGCTTGCGGGGTTTCGTCCGCGACGGCTGGCAGCCCTCCGCCGGGGCCAGGAACACCCGGCGTGTTGTTGATTTGCCGGCCGGCGAGCGCCGGGCCTTCGCGATCGGCCTGCAACCGGTACGCCGCGGCGATCTGTCGGTGCACCACACCACCGTCAGGTCCTCGGGGCCGATGGGTCTGGCGGCCCGTCAGCTCACCCATTCCAGCGAAGGCACCCTGCGGGTGTTGCCTCCCTTCCACGCCAAACGCCATTTGCCCTCCAAACTCCAGCGCCTGCGCGAATTGGATGGGCGAGCGGCCATCCAGGTCAGGGGTGCCGGCACCGAATTCGATTCGCTTCGCGACTACGTCCGCGGCGACGACGTGCGCTCCATCGACTGGCGGGCCACCGCGCGCCGGCAGAACGTCGTGGTGCGGACGTGGCGTCCCGAACGGGACCGTCGGGTGGTCATCGTTCTGGATACCTCCCGCACCTCGGCGGCCCGGGTGGCCGACGAGCCACGTCTGGACACCGGAATCGAGGCTTCCCTCCTGTTGGCAGTGCTGGCCGAACGCGGTGGGGACCGGGTCGACTTCCTGGCCTATGACCGCAGGCCACGGGCCAGGGTCGAATCGGCCTCCAAGGCCGTCATGCTCAACCAGTTGGTCGAGGCGATGGCCCCCTTGGAGCCAGAACTCATCGAAGCCGATTTTTCTGGTCTGCCGGCACAAGTTCGGGCCATCTCCACGCACCGCTCGCTACTGGTGTTGCTGACCGCGTTGGACTCCGGGGCCGTGGAGGAGGGACTGCTGCCCGTTTTGCCGGCGCTCACCTCCCAACATGTGGTGGTGATCGCCGCCGTGCGCGACCCGGTGCTGGACGAACGTTCCGCCGATGTCTCGGATGCTGGTGCCGTCTACCGGGCGGCCGCCGCGGCCAGGACCCTGCAGCAGCGGGAGGCGTTGAAAACCCAGCTGCGTGCCGTGGGCGCCGAAATCGTTGACGCCACCCCGTGGGAACTCCCTCCCCTGCTGGCCGACACCTACATCCGGCTCAAGGCCACCGGGCGACTTTGAACCACCCGGCCGGTATCGGGTGGGCCGGTGGGGCCACAACAGCCTCCGGGATCAGTGGGAGCCAAGGAACTGCAAGACCCGGGCCAGCAGCGTATCCGTCGCCCCGGCGTCGTACTCGGCAGTGGAGGAGTCGGTGAACAGGTGGCCACCTCCCGGGTAGAGGAACATCTCGGCTACCGGAGCGTGGGCGAGCAGGTCGCGGGCTGCTTCGAGATCGCCGCCGTCGATGAAATACGGGTCCTCTTCTGCGGCATGGATTTGTACCGGGACCGCTGCGGGCCAGCTGGGCGAGAACTCGGTGACGGGTACACAGGAGGAGAAGAAGAGAGCCCCGGCCGCCCCGGGACGCGTCTGCGCTAGTTTCTGGGCCGGGAGGACACCCCAGGAGAATCCCGCGTAGACCAGTTCGGGTCCGAGCTCCTCCGCCGCCCGGGTACCGCGGCCCACCAGTTCCCCGAAGCCGATCTTCGAAGCGTGGGCCACTCCCTCGTCGATGGTGTCAAAGCTGTGTCCGTCGAAGAGGTCCGGGGTGTGTACTGTATGTCCCCCGGCCCGCAGGAGTTCGGCGAACCCCTCGATGCCGGGGGTCAGCCCCAATGCGTGGTGGAATAGAACGACGTCGGCCATGGTGGTGCCTCCCGAAGCGGTATACGGTGTGTCGGCGGGCCCGTGGACCCGATCCCAGAATGGTGGAATGGATGCGCAATGACAAGGTTTCCGCCCCGGCAGCGGGGCTGGATTACACCTCTACGGCCCGCCGTCCCGGCTGGCTGGACCTTCCCGCTCCCGTCAGGGACTTGCTGAGCGACTGGGTCGGTGGACGCATCGATGCCGTCGAAATCGCTGGCGGTGGTTTCACCCACGGGTTTGCCGCCGTACTGCGTGGCCCGCGTCCGCTCTTCGCGAAGGCCATCCCGGTGGATGATCCGCACATCGCCCCGGCCTATGCCCGCGAGGTCGAGGTGCTGGCGGCACTCCCCCCGGGGGCCCCGATCCCGCAGCTCGTCGAAGATGATGTCCTGGCCGGGTGGCGGGTTTTCGCCACCACGGCTCTGGACGGGTGGATGCCCGGCGCACCGTGGACCCTCTCCGATGCCCGGGCCATCCATGACAGTTGTCTGCTCACCAACCGGCTGCTGGAGAACGCTGCCGGAGCGTTGCCCGCCCTTGAACTCCTCGAAGAGCAATGGGCCGCCGGAATCTCCGAACTAGACGGGGGTCATCTGGTCCTGGATATCGGCAGGCGCCCCGACTATCTGCCCTCCTGGTTCACTGGGCCATCCGGTGACGAACTGGCCAGGTCCATCCTGCAGGCCGCCTCCCGCATCGAGACCGCACTGCACGGTCCCGTCCCGCTGAACAACGACCTGCGCGCCGATAACGTGCTCATCTCCAGTGCACCGTCCTGCGGTTTCCCCGCGGGCACCGCGTGGATTTGTGATTGGAACTTCCTGGCCAGCGGCCCGGGCTGGGCCGATTGGGTGGTCCTCTGGCCCCAGATGCACGACGGCGGTATGGACCTTCAGGAGATCGCCTCCTGGGAGCTGACGTCCACAGCCGACGCCGCTGACCTCGACACGTGGTTATCCGCTCTGTTCATCTACTACGCGGCCACGGGCACCCGTGAGCCACTGCCCACCAGCCCGAACCTGCGCAGCCACCAACAGCTCTGTGCCCTCCAGACGCTGGAACTGCTGGCCCTGAGGTTCGGCAGCCACGATCAGGCCTAGGACAGCCGGTATTTGAAACCGATATGCGAACCGACGAATCCCAACCGTTCATAGAACCGGTGGGCTTCTGCCCGGGAGGCGTCTGAGGTCAACTGGACCAGGGAGGCACCCAGGGCGGGAGCGGCCGTCTCGATGACCCAGTGCATCATCGCGGAACCGATACCCGCGGACCGATGCCCGCTGTCCACCCGCACCGCCTCCACGAGCAGCCGGGTGCTGCCGCGGCGGGCCAGGCCCGGGGTCCGGGTGAGCTGCATGGTTGCCACGGCACTGCCCTCCGGGTCCTCGGCGAGGATGACGTCGTTGCCGGGGTCCTCCATGATGGCCTGCAACGCCACCCTGTAGGGCGTCGGGTCGTGGCCGCGGCCCCCATCACCCCGGGAGGCGCTGAGCCCGTCATCGGCCAAGAGCTCCATGAGAGCCGGTACATCTTCCATCTGCGCGCGGCGTAGGGTCAGGACGCCCCCGGGGGCCCGAAGAGTGCTCGGAAGGCTGAGGCTCGCTAGCATCCGGTGTCCACGCTTTCCTTCACCTGTGGGGCTCAACCGCCCAGCCGGACCTGGTCCAGGGCCTCGGCCGTCTGCGTGATCCGGCGCAGCACCCGCCGGGTGGTCTCGGGAGTGGTCGTTTCCAAGCCGGGCGCCGGCATGAGGGTCACCGCGCCGAGCAGGGCATCCGGCAGTCCCAGCATGCGGAAGCGTCGGTGGACCGCCTGCACTGCTGCCTTCACTCCCAGCAGTTCCTGCTCAGGGTTCAGGGTTTCGAGCCAGAGCTGGCCGCCCTGGTCCACGAGTTCCGCGCAGCGTTCCCAGGCGGCCAGCTCGGCGCGTTGCCCGTCGAGGCAGACGGTGTCAAAACCCGCGGCGAGGGAGTCGGTGATCAGTTCGGGCCAGGAGGGGCCTCCCGCGGGGAATCCGGTCCCCGGGGCCAGGACCACGGTTTCCGCCCCGGCCTCGCGCAGTCCTTGGACGAGGCCCTTCCAGTGTTTGGCTGCTTCCTGCCGGTCCACGGCCCGCAGGTTCCTATACCCGCTGGCGGTGGGGACCGCACCGCCGAGGACCGCGGCGGCTTCCGGCTCTTCCACGACCACGGTCAGCGGGGTGGCACCGGTGACCCGCTGGACGTCATGGACATGTTTTACTGCCCCGTCGGCCAAGGAATCGGCCAGGTCTCGTCGGGCGCCGACGTCGGAAAGGATTTTTTCCC
Source organism: Arthrobacter rhombi (assembly GCF_900163545.1). GTDB lineage: Bacteria > Actinomycetota > Actinomycetes > Actinomycetales > Micrococcaceae > Arthrobacter_H > Arthrobacter_H rhombi_A. The sequence continues at coordinate 222,805 of NZ_FUHW01000038.1, read as the reverse complement.
CGTGGTGCAAAGAGATTCCCGCGGAGAGGGAGAGGGGACCCCGCAGCTGGACCTTCAGGGCGCCCGGAGCGTTTCCTGCGGTTCCAATGACATCGCCCAATACGCCCAGATCGGTGCCCAGGGCCGATACGGCGCGACGGTAGTCCCGGCCGGGCCGGTCGGTTAGACGCCAACCATGGGGTTGGACGTCGACGTACAGCTCGGTCAAAAGGCTGGCGGTGCGGCCCAGGGCATCTGATCCGACCCCCCGATCGGGCAACTGGATCAGATGCGGAAGATGGGGTGCGCCGAGCTCACCACGGATGATGCGGGTGGATTCGAGCGGGTCGGTCCCGGGCAACGGCCCCTGACCGGTAGCGCGGACACTGCTCAGCTCTCTTCGCCTCCCTCGGGGGCCCGCGAGGCCGAAATGGCCTGGTGATGGCGGATAACCTCGTCGATCACGAAATTCAGGAACTTTTCGGCAAAGGCAGGGTCCAGATGTGCTTCGGACGCCAACCTGCGTAACCGGGCGATCTGGGCGACCTCGCGGTTCGGATCCGCAGGAGGCAGCTGGTGCTCCGCCTTGAGATGACCGACCTTTTGCGTGGCCTTGAAACGCTCGGCCAGCAAATAGATCAAGGTGGCGTCGATATTGTCGATGCTTCCGCGCACGGACAATAATTCCTCCATGACTTCGGGGTCCACGCTCCCGGCCAGGGAGGAGGCGGTGGGGTCGTAGTCCTCACCCGTGGCGGGCTGGGCGTGCGGCTCATTGCTCATGGTTCCCATCCTAGTTGGGAGCGGGCCCGATACCCGGTGGTATTACGCGGTGCGCTGCCGCTTCACCGGCAGTTTCCACAGCAGCAGGCCGGCCAGGATCAGCGGGAGGATCCATCCGGTCCAGCCCAGCGGTGCAATGACGAGCATGTCAAGATCCGAGGTGGATGCGAAAACCAAAAACAGCCCGGCAGCAGCGTTGAGGGAACCATGGGCCAGGGCTGCCGGCCAGACGCTTCGGGATGCCAGGCGCAACCAGGCGAATACGGCACCGAAGCTGATCGTCATCCCGCACATGGCCAGCAAGCTCAACCAGCCAGGAACACCCGGATAGTTGTAGCCCAGCAGGATCAACGGGGCATGCCAGAGCCCCCAGATGATGCCGGAGATGAGCACGGTCGCCGTTTTTCCGCACGGTTCCAGCCGGGAAACCAGCCAGCCACGCCAACCGATCTCTTCGCCCAGTGCCGGAACCAGATTGATGATCGAACCGAGCAGGACGTTGAACAGCTGCGAGGCAATGAGCAGCGCGGCTGGCATGGACATGATCTGCTCGGCCGCTTGCGGGGCCTGCTGGGCCATCAGCCCCCGCAGCACCGGCAACTGGGCGAAATCTGCCGGGTAGAGGCCCAGAACGGCCCCCAGCAGCAGCCCTCCCATGACCAAGAGCATCGGCAGCAGCCATCCGGCGGCCACAAAGGCGAGCAATGGCCCCACGGGTTTGAGCGGCCACAGACCCAGGCTCCGGGCGATTCCGGGGCCACCGGGGCGCTGGTCCGTCGGTTCGGCGAAGCGGGTGACCACGAGGGCCGCCACGGTCGGGGTGAGCATCATGACCAAGGCGTAGAGCGTGAAAAGCGGGTCCCCCAGCCCCTGGCCTCCGAGCCAGAGCGGCAGTGCCACGAGCCACGCCAACGCATAGGCGATCACGACATAGTAGACGATGGGTTTCAGTCTGATCGATCGCATGGGCGAGCACCTCGGAGGTCGATGGGAAGGCCGGTTCCACCCTAATGCCAGCGCGGGGGTCCGGGCGCCGATGGCCTAGAGTGGAAGGGCCATGATGACTAGACGAGACGCCGCGATTGCCCTGGACATCCCCCTCGAGATGGCCACCCGACATGGGATCCCCAGCCGGCTCGAAGAATCCCACCTCGCCGCGCTGCAGGCCGACCCGCCGCAATGGCTCATCCAGTCACGGCAGAACCGGCAGGGGAAGCGCCCCGTCTGGGTTCATCTGGTCTGCACGGTCTGCGGGCGTGCCGAGGCGGCCCGCCCGAAGAAGTGGTGGCCCGACTTTGATTTCGTGTTCTGTGACACCCATTCCCCCAGCGAACTGTCCGCGGTCCCTGCCGGACGCGTGCGCTGTGAGTACGAGCAGGTCGCTGGCCGGCTGACCGGGGTCGTCGACGAGGCCGCCAGCTAATTCCCTGCCGCACCCCGCCAGGATCTTCTACGAGGAAATGCTGGCAGGGTCCCAGGACAGGCTGCGTGCCGTGTCGATGGTCGCCTGACCGAGCACGCGTGTGCCCTGGTAGATCACCATGGTCTGTCCCGGTGAGACTCCCTGGAGCGGGTCGCTGACATCGACGACGAGTTCGCGAACCGATTCGCCGTCCTCCCCCGTTGCTTCCTCAAGCCAACCAATGGCTTCGACGGGGTCGGCGTGGGCACGCACCTGGACCATGCAGTCGAAGCGTTCCCCGGCCATCGCTTCCTTCAGCGGCAGGCCCGCCCAACTGACTTTGATTCCCCGCAGTCGATCGACCGAGAGCAGCTCCTTGGGGCCGACCACGACCTGGTTGTCCTTGGGGCGGATCTCCAACACGAAGCGCGGTTTCCCGTCGGAAGCGGGACGGCCGATCTTCAGCCCCTTGCGCTGGCCGACGGTGAAGGCGTTGGCTCCAGGATGGCTGCCCACGGAGTTGCCTTCATGATCCAGGATCTCCCCCTCCTTGAGTTCGATGCGTTCCTCGAGCCAGCCACGGGTGTCACCATCGGGGATGAAGCAAATGTCGTGGCTGTCCGGCTTTTTGGCGACCGATAGGCCGCGCTGCTCGGCTTCGGCGCGCACCTCGGCCTTGGAGGGTGTGTCAGCCAACGGAAACAGTGAGTGGCCGAGCTGCTCATGGGTCAACACCCCGAGCACGTAGGACTGGTCCTTGGCCCAATCGGCTGCGCGGTGTAGTTCCGGGTTTCCCTCGGCATCGGTGATGACCTTGGCGTAATGGCCGGTGCACACGGCGTCGAAGCCCAGGGCGAGCGCCTTCTCGAGCAGGGCTGCGAACTTGATGCGTTCGTTGCAGCGCATGCACGGGTTGGGGGTGCGTCCTGCCGCGTATTCGGCGATGAAATCGTCGACGACGTCTTCCTTGAAGCGCTCAGAGAAGTCCCAGACGTAGTAGGGGATGTCCAGCTTGTCACAAGCCCGCCAGGCGTCATTGGAATCCTCCACGGTGCAGCAGCCCCGGCTGCCGGTGCGCAGGGTTCCCGGCATACGGGACAGCGCCAGGTGCACGCCCACGACGTCGTGCCCGGCGTCCACGGCACGCGCCGCCGCCACTGCGGAGTCGACCCCGCCGCTCATTGCTGCCAATACCTTCATACTTTTAATCCTGTTCCTGCTGTTTGGATCCTGCTTTTCTTGGCAGCCATTCCTGCCTGTTTCGCCCGCTGATGCGCTTCGGGCAGGGCCGCGACCAGGGCTTGGACGTCGGCGGCCGTGGTGGTGTGCCCGATCGTGAACCGTTGGGCCCCACGGGCCGCCTCCTCCGTGCGCCCCATGGCCAGCAACACGTGGCTGGGCCGTGGTACCCCTGCCGTGCAGGCAGAGCCGGTGGAGGATTGCACGCCGAGCATGTCCAGCACGAAGAGCAACGAGTCCCCTTCGCAGCCGGGAAAGGTGAAATGGGCGTTGCCCGGCAACCGGTCCCCGGTGGCGCCTTCAACGGCTGGCCCGGAGAGTTCGGCATCGGGTACCGCCTGGCGGACGCCGGCAATCAGGGAGTCCCGCAGTCCCGCCAGCCGTTGGGATTCGGCCGCGAGATGGCCGACTGCCTCGCTGGCTGCCGCGGCAAAGGAGGCCGCTGCGGCAGTATTCAAGGTCCCCGAGCGCAAGGCTCTTTCGTGGCCGCCGCCGTGTTGTACTGCGGTGAGGACAATATCGCGACGGACCAGCAGTGCCCCGATGCCGACGGGGCCGCCGATCTTATGGGCGCTGATGGCCATCGTGGCCAGGCCGGAGGCCCGGAAATTCACCTCGAGGGAAGTAAACGCCTGGACGGCGTCGGAGTGCAGCGGAATGCCGTAGGCCGCCGCGATGGAGGCCGCTTCGGCGACCGGCTGGACGGTACCGACTTCGTTGTTCGCCCACATCAGGGTCGCCAGCGCCACCGTGCCGGGGTCCCGGGCAATTTCGGCCTCGAATTCATCGAGCCGGATCCGCCCTGTCTCATCGACGCCGATCCAACGTATTTCTGCCCCTTCATGGGCGGCCAGCCATTCCACGGTGTCCAGCACGGCATGGTGTTCCACGGTGCTACACAGGATTCTCCGGCGTGCCGGTTCTGCCGCGGTACGGGCCCAGTAGAGCCCCTTGACCGCCAGGTTGTCCGATTCCGTACCACCGGAGGTAAAGATGACCTCCGAGGAATGTGCCCCGGCGGCCGCGGCAAGGCTCTCGCGGGCTTCCTCGACAACGGTATGGGCACGACGACCTGCACCGTGCAGGGAGGATGGGTTCCCTGTACGGCTCAATTCCTGGGTCAGCACGGCGAGCGCGGACGCCGTCATGGGCGTGGTCGCCGCGTGATCGAAATACACGGGCTGGGTGGCGGACACCGCTCGATTCTACCGCCGGAGCGGCGGATGTCAGTACCCGTCATGCTCCGGAGCAGGGTTGATCCGGTCACCATTGATCCCCAAATCGGTGTCGAGGGTGATGGCGCGGGCTTCGAGACGCTGGTCGTGGCAGAGCTCGTGGATGAGATCCGCTGGGCCACCGACGATGGTCGAGTCCTCGTAGAGCTCGGTGGAGAACATCCAGGAGCGGTCGGTCCCCCACGCCAGGTTTGGTGCCTGCCGTTCGGCAAAGCCCTGCCCCGCTTTCCACAGCGGGGAGGCCACATCCTCGAGGCTGCCGAAGAAGAGGTAATAGGAGCGGTAGCCCTCGGGCCCGATCTCGAGTTTCCCGCCCTCAAGCACGTCGGCGGAGAAGGCCGGGCGTTTGAGCTGTTCACGGAGCAGTGCCTCGCGCTGGGCTATGTCGGGGTCCGTCGGCGGCTCGTCGGTGCCGAGCACCTCGACAGCGTCCCCACCACGGATGAAGGCATAGCCGTCCCACAACCCCAGATAAGCCTCGGGCCCCGCATGACGGGAAATGAGCTCGGCCACCGCGGCCAGGTCGGCGACCGGCAGGCCGTCACCGGTGGGCGCTTCACCGTCCCAAGCGTCTTCGGTCCAGGCCATCCCGGTGTCGTCGATGCCGGAGACCGCGGAGAACTGGGCGCCCGCATGCAGAACGGTTCCGCGTTGGAGGGCGATATCGGACCAGCGCACAGGGTTTCCGTCCTCATCGGCAGCCGGGTGGAAGATCCGGGCATAGGCGTCGAATCCTGCGGGGATCTGCGCGGCTACCGTTGTCGCCGGCGGTCGGGTCGAGAGGACCTTTTGGAGTGCGTGGGCGATCCACTGTCCGGGCTCTGCCCCGGCGAACGTCATGGCCATGCCTCCACCCTACAAGTCCGGGGGCTGGTAGAACTGAGGGGACCCGTCCCGAGGAGCCTGACCCCGTGAGCATGTATCTACCCCATCTCGTTCATCCAGTCCACGACTTCGCGCATCGTCGAATCGACTTTTCGCAGCAGGTCGCGGTGATGGCGATCATCAACCGGACCCCCGATAGTTTCTACGACGGCGGGGCGACCTTTGCCCTCGACGCCGCTGTCGATGCGTCGCTGGCTGCCGTTCACACTGGAGCGCAGTGGCTGGATATCGGCGGGGTGCCGTTTGCTCCGGGGCCGGAACTTCACTGGCAGGAAGAGGCCGAACGGGTGGTCCCGGTCATCAGGTCCATCCGCGAGCGAACCGATGCGATCATCTCCGCCGACACTTTCCAACCGCGGGTCGCCGAGGCGGCCATTGCCGCCGGCGCCGACGTTATCAACGACACCACCGGGATCTCCAACCCGGATCTGGCCCGGGTGGTCGCCAACGCCGGGGTGCATCTGGTCATCACGCATTCACTGGCCAAACCGCGCACTGTCTACCCGCGCCCCCATTATGAGGACGTGGTCGGCGATATCACCGGTTTTTTGCAGCGCAAGGTCGAGTTGGCCCGGAGTTTGGGCGTCCCCGGGGAAAAGATCATCATCGATCCCGGACACGATCTGAATAAGAACACCCGACACACTTTGGAAGTGACCCGCAGGCTGGATGAGGTGGCGGCATTGGGCTATCCACTGCTGGCAGCGGTATCGAATAAGGACTTCATTGGTGAGACCTTGGACCAGCCCAAATCCGAACGACTGGCCGGATCCCTGAGCGCGGCAGTGATCTGCCTGATGAACGGCGCCCGGGTCCTGCGCATGCACAACATTCCCGAGGCCGTCTCGGCGGCCCGACTCTTCGAAGCCACTGCCGGTTGGCGCGAACCGGCCTATTTGCGACACAACATGGCAGACGTCAACGAGCCAGCACACCTGCCGGGACGATAGATTGGTCCCATGGTCCAGCAACTGATTCCTCCGCACCCCGGTGACGGCGCCTCCGATCTGACCGATGAGCAGCTTCTGGGGCTCTATGCGCCGGCAGCCGATGCCGTGGTGCGTTTCAACTTCGTAGCTTCCGCCGACGGGGCGGCCACCACCGCAGGCACCTCGGGCGGGCTGGGCACAGCCGCCGATCAGCGCATCTTCGCCCTACAACGTCGCCACGCCGACGTCGTCTTGGTCGGTGCAGGAACCATCCGCGCCGAGGGCTACGCCGGTGAACTCATTGACGCAGACGCCCAGTCCTGGCGTCGCGAGCGCGGCATGACGACCCATCCGGTTATCGCCGTCGTCTCGGGGTCCTTGAATTTGGACCCACAATCCGATTTCTTCACCACGGCCCCGGTGCCGGTTTTGGTGTTCACGACCAGCTCCGCGGATCCGGCCCGGCGGCAGGCTCTCGCCGCGGTGGCCGAGGTCATCAACGCGGGCCAGGACGACGCCGAACCCCGGCGGATCCTGTCGGAATTACGCGAGCGTGGTCACCAGATGGTGCATGCCGAGGGTGGCCCCACCCTCTTTGCTTCCTTCCAACGGGCCGACGCGGTCGACAGTCTCTGCCTGACCGTCTCTCCGGTGTTGGCCGGCGGCGAAGGCCAACGCATCGCCACCGGTCCCACCTCCGGAAACCAGCCGGTCGAACTGGCCCTTCTGCTGGAGGAAGCCGGAGCGTTGTTCACCGAATACCGGAGGGTTCCCGCTCACGGCAACGAGTGACCCGGCTGGTTCGTCCGGAACCAGCTCCAGCTGCCGTTCGTTCGGCACAACAGATACACCCATCAGGCAGCCAGTCGGCGCCCACGGAAAGGTCAGGCGTGTCCCCGGCAAGAACCCACTATGAGGTCCTGGGCATCAACCGCGATGCTTCATTGGCCGAGGTGAAGACCGCCTATCGTCGGGCGGCCCGCACGACGCACCCCGATCAGGGAGGAGACGCGGCATCCTTCCGGGTCGTCTCACTGGCCTACCAGACCCTACGTGACCCCGTCGCGCGTGCCGCCTACGATCGCAGCTACGGCACGACCTCGGCGTACCAGCCCTCCACCGCCGATGACCGGGCCGCCGGGCGAACCGCGACCAGAGCGGAACCTGCTGGTGGTCGCCGGCCGACCCCCACCGATCCCTTACGTTACGTTCCGCCGTTCTCAGCAACCTCCAACCCGGTCCTCACCGAGACCGTGGCCTCTCGGCAAATCCAGGGGGCACCACGTAAACGCGGTTTGTTCACCCCGCAATCACGGCTGGCCCGCGAAGCAGCGACCGTCAGATTGATCTCGAGCAAGATCCTGCCTCACCTTCCGGCGGCCCGGCTGGTCAACGGCCTGCATTCTCCGGCGGACCGAGGGTTCATCGACCACGTGGTGCTCTCCGGCTACCGATTAGCGCTCATCAATTCCATGGTGCTGCCACGCGGTGTCTACCGATGGGACGGCACGGCATTGCGCCATGCTGGGAAGGCGATCGACCCACCACGGATGGAACACCTGGTCCGTGGAATGCAGGAGGCCTTCCCGGAGCTGAACGTCACCGGCTGGACGGTGGTCCATTCCCCCGACGACAACCTCCACGAACCGGTCATCGACTACGCCCGCGGCACCGACCCTGCCTCCGCCTCGCTGACGCATATCGTCAATGCCGCGAACCTGGTCAGAGAACTCAAGATGTTCCTGGGCACTGGCCCCAGTCCGAATGTCGTCGATGTTCCGTTACTGGCCCGACTCATCGGCGGAATGTACTGACCTGTACTTCTCCACCCTCGACCGGGCATAGGATCTAACGGTGTTTCGCATACTCTTCGTCACCCCAGAAATCCCCGGCAATACCGGCAACGCCATCCGCCTGGCCGCCGTCACCGGCGCCGAGCTCCACCTGGTCGAACCCCTCGGTTTCGATCTTTCGGATGCAAAGCTTCGCCGGGCGGGCCTCGATTACCACGACCTCGCCGACGTCCATATCCACCCCGATCTCGACTCGGCGTGGGAGGCCTTGGCACCCGATCGGGTTTTCGCCTTCACGGCGGAAGGCGAGGTGACCTACACCGACCTTGAATTCCGTCCCTCAGACGTCCTGATGTTTGGTCGCGAATCCGTGGGGCTGCCCGCCGAGGTCAAGACCGACCCCCATGTCACGGCCCGGGTCCGGCTGCCCATGTTGGCGTCCCGACGCTCACTGAACCTCGCCAATTCGGCGTCAATCGTCCTGTATGAGGCGTGGCGCCAACAGGGCTTCGCAGGCTCCTGACGCGCCCTGCCAGCGTTGCCATCCCGGAGCCCGGCAAATACCTGCCCTAAGCTGGGAGGGGAGAAAACGTCAGACCATCCAGGGATGAGGATCATGCAGCACGAAGAGCCCGAGGATTTCCGTTATGGGAAGCCCGAAGACGCCACGGATGATCTTGGCCTGGGACTGGTCGACGACGCCTCGCAGGAGACGGTGCGTCCTCGGACGGCGCCGGTCAAGAAGTGGATGCTCGTCGTCGGAGCCGCCCTCGTGGTCATCATCGGCATCACCGCCCTGGTGATCGCCTTGATGCCCCGTAATGTTGCCGGCGAGGTCGCCGATGCCCCGGATGTCACCGAGAAAACGGTTGACGTCGACGGAGGCGGTCAGGCGGTCCTTCGCCTTTCGACGTCCCTGGATGCGGGTTCACTGGAGCTCAATGATCTGCCCGGAGCGCCCGCCCAGCAGACCTACCAGGTCTGGGTGGAGTCCATCGGTGGCGAATCGGTGAGTTCCCTGGAGGTCTTGGACCCCAAAAAAACCAAGGCAACCGTCGGTTTCAAGTCCCTGGACGACATCGAATCCGTTCTGGTCACCACCGAACCCGTCGATGGTTCCAACGAACCCAGCGATGCCAAGGTCCTCGAGATCGACCTGCCGCACTGATCTGACGAGCTGGTGGCCCGATGCGGGGCCGCAGGGTCAGAATCCGGCGATGGTATCTGCAGCGTTGACCTCCACCACGTGGAATCCCTCAGCGATCCGGCCTTCGCCGAGCCCGTGGCGTTCGGCTAACAACTCTCCGTTGGCCCGGACGAACCGCTCCATCTTCGACACGTCGGGGTGCTGGCTCAGGTGAGCCCTCAGCGCCTGAAGTTTCGTTTCGAAGGTCTCGGTGATATCCACGGCATGATTCTCGCGGGCTTCGGGGCCCCCATAGAGCCACAGCCAGCGCAGCTTGAACGCTTCCAGCCCTGCTGCCTGTAATTCCGGGAAGGCATAGGGGTTCTCCACCGCCGGGTACATGGCACGGGTGACCGCTTCACCGCAGGCCAGGTGATCGGGATGGGATCGCTGTAGACGCGTGAAATCCCGTTCGGGGTGTTGGGCCAGCACGACGTCGGGGCGGACGGTGCGCGTGATCTCGACGATCTTGCGTTGCACTGCGAACGAGGGCTCGAGGAATCCGTCGGCTTCACCTAAAAAGTGCACGTCGTGGACGCCGACGCTGCGGGCAGCCTCTTGCTGTTCGGCATGACGCATGGCCACGATCTCCTCGCGGTGGGCCGGGTCGAAGCCTCCGGCATCGCCGTCGGTCATGATGCAGTAATGGACCTCGACGCCGGAGTTCGTCCAGGCCGCGACGGATCCGGACGCCCCGAAGTCGAGGTCGTCCGGATGCGCGCCGAAGCACAGGACTCGGCGGACGGTCTCACGTCCGGAGTCGAACATGGTGGTCTCAGCCCTTCCGACGCTGGATCTCTGCGGCAGCCTGTGGCAGGACGGTCGTTGCGTCGCCGACGATGCCGAAGTCGGCGATCTCGAAGATCGGCGCATCTTCGTCGCTGTTGATCGCGACAATGACCTGGGAGGTCTGCATCCCCGCCTTGTGCTGGATGGCTCCGGAGATGCCGGCACAGATGTAGAGCTGCGGGGAAATCGTCTTGCCGGTCTGGCCGACCTGGTAGGAGTGCTCGATCCAGCCGGCGTCGGTGGCCGCACGGGAAGCACCTACCGCGGCTCCGAGGGCATCGGCCAGCTGTTCCACCGGGGTGAAGTCACCATCGAGTCCGCGTCCTCCGGAGACCACGATGCGTGCATCTTGGAGCTCGGGCCGTGCCGAGACTGCTTTCTCGACGGTGTTCGTGACCCTGGCGGCAGGACCGGCGTCGGTTACCTCGAGGGTCGTGACTTCCGGGCTCGTCGGGATCGCTTCGGTGGGCTCGACGCTATTGGGTTTGACGGTGATGACCGGGCTGCCTTGGTTGGCCCGGGCAGTCACGGTGTAGCCGCCGGCCAGTACCGACTTGGTCACGGACAGGTCGGCGGTGACGTCCACCGCGTCGGTGATAACACCGGCGGAGAGCTTGATACCCACCCGAGCGGCGATTTCTTTGCCATCTGCCGAGTTGGGAAGCAGGACCGCAGCTGCCGAGCAGGCTTGGGATGCCTCAGCCACGAAAGCCGCTTCACCAGCGATGAGGGTGCCATCCAGTGCACCTGCTGGGGCGTAGACGGCGGTTGCTCCCAGGTGTGCGTACGCGGCGACGGTTTCGTCGCTGGCCGGTGCGCCGAGGGCAACCACCGGCTCACCGAGCCGATGGCCCAAGGTGAGCAGTTCGCGCTGGGCCTTGCCCGGCTGCGCTGTGGGTGTATCGATGAAAACGAGAATATTAGTCATCTGTTCGCCTCTGCTCCTAAAGAAGTTTCTTGTCTGCCAGGAAGTCGACCAGTTCAACGCCGGCGTTACCGGAGTCGGTGATCATCGTTCCAGCTTCCCGCGGCGGACGTGGGCTGGCGTCGTCGACCTTCGTCCAGGACCCGGTGAAACCGACCTGTGAGGCTTCGAGCCCGAGATCGGAGAGGGACAGGGACACCGTCTTTTTCTTTTTGGCGCCCATAATCCCCTTGAAGTTCGGGTAGCGCGCTTCCTCGCCCTGGTCGGTCACCGACACCAGTGCCGGGGCCGCGGCCTGCAGGGTCTTGGAGGTCGTGTCGGAATCTCGACGAGCGGTCAGCACGCCGTCTTCCCCCAGTTCCAACGAGGAGACCATCGTCAGTTGTGGCAGTCCGAGGCGTTCGGCCAACTGTGCCGGGACGATGGAGGTTTCACCGTCGGTGGAGGCCATGCCGGTGATGATGACGTCGAAGCCGCCCAGATGGTTCACCGCTGAGGCCAGGACCAGTGAGGTGGCAGCAGCATCGGAACCGGCCAGTGCCGGATCGTTGATGTGCACGCCGTCGGTGGCGCCCATCTGCAGGGATTTCTTCACGGCGCCCGACGCCCGCTCCGGCCCCATCGTCAGCGCCGTCACGGTGTGACCGGCCTTGACGCCTCCCCGGGCCTCCACCAACTGCAATGCTGATTCGATGGCGTATTCGTCCAGCTCGGACAGGATGCTCTCAGACCGGTCAATGACATGGTCGGAACCGGTCAGGTGGCGGTCGAACTGCGCGTCCGGGACGTGCTTGACCAGGACGAGCACCTTCAGTGGTGCCCCGCTTGTCACGCTCATGATTGCCTTTCGCTTGACTCGTCCGGCCGAAGGCGGCCGGTACCGTCGATTTCACGGGAACAACCCGCGAATTCCAGTTAATGGGTATTAACAAAGAGTATCGTCACAGGGGCCGTGCCGCCAGCAGGTGACGACTCGGCCCGGCTACCAGCGTAACCCTGCCCTCAACGCCCAGTGCCGCCTCCGGCCCTTGTGAGAGGACCGCAGGCGGCAGTGACCGTTTTGGCTGCGATTATTCGGCGGGCAGTGCGCCGACGTTGGCGTCTACAGTTTTTTCGCTGTCGCCGCGGGAGAAGGAGATCTTCGCCGTGGTCCCCTTGGCGTATTCGCGGATGGCTGCTGTCAGGGATTGGCTATCGGAAATCTGGCGTTCGCCCACCCGGGTGATGACATCACCAGATTTCAGCCCGGCCTTTTCAGCGGGCGACCCGGAGGTCACCTCCTGGACTTCGGCTCCGACACTGAATTGGGTTCCCGAATCGGCTTGCTTGGCTTTGACGGTGACACCTAGCAGACCATGGGTGGCGCTGCCGTTGTCGATGATGTCGTTGGCGATCCGGTGGGCGTAGTCCATCGGGATGGCGAATCCGACACCGATCGACCCACTATCGTCACTTCCTGTGGTTCCCGAACCACCAGCCGAGGCGATCGCGACGTTCACGCCGACGATTTCTCCCTTGGTGTTCACCAGGGCGCCACCAGAGTTGCCATGGTTGATGGCCGCATCCGTTTGGATGACGTTGACGTAGATCGATCCGCTCCCCGAGCTCTGCTGCTGCTTTTCCCCGGGGAATTCGAAGTTGAACTGGTTCCCCTCATCGGAAGAGTCCTTCTGCTCGGAGTTATCGGGCACTGCCGACGACGCCACACTGATGGTCCGATTGAGTGTGGAGATGATGCCATCGGTGACCGTGCCACTCAAGCCCAGCGGGGCGCCGATGGCGATCGCCGAATCACCGACATTCAATTTCGAGGACTCGCCGAGCTTCGCCGGCTGCAGACCTTTGGCCTCGACCTTGATCACCGCAAGATCCGACATGGGATCGGTGCCAACCACGGTGGCCCGATGGACCTGACCGTCGCTGGTCCGGACAGTAATCTTAGGATCCGAAACGGTTCCGCCGAGCGTGACCACGTGGGTGTTGGTCAGGATATGCCCTTTGGTGTCCAAGATGATGCCCGATCCGGAGCCTCCCTGCTTCTGTCCATCTACCTCGATGGTGACGACGCTGGGTGAAGCCTTGGCCGCCGCGGCGCTGACGGCGGTGACGTTCTCCGGGTTGTTGATGACCACGGCGTCGCTCTTCTGCGAGGAGGAGGCCGCCGGTTGCTCCGAACCGTTGATGAGGTAGTTGGCGCCCACGGCGCTACCACCTCCGATGAGTGCGGCAATGACCATCCCGGAAATCAGGGTTGCGGTTCCGAAACGTTTTGGTTGCCGACGCGGCGCGGGGGAAAAGGCGGATCCCGGGGGGTAGTAGCCACCACCGGTGGGTGGAGGCGCAGCCCCGTTGGTTCCGGCTGCCGGGAACGTCGCGGTCCGGGGGCCACCGTCCACTGGGCGGTGCTGCTCGGTGCTGGGCTCCCCCGCCACCTGAGGCGGGGTCTGCGGGCGAGGTGGGACAACTGGGTTGCCGCTGGACACTCCGGTTCCGTCCTCGGGCTCGCCTGCCGCTCCTTGGGAGAAGGTGTTCCGTTCCTCGCTCATGACGTGGGGTCCTTTCTGGGGGTTCCTTGACTCCAACTATGACAACGTGCGCTGTGTCCAGGTGAAGCTTTACCTGAGCGATACCTGTGAGAACGCGGACGGGTTCCCGTGAGCCTTCCATCGCCGCCGCGTCCCTGTGGACGGTCCCAAATCATACCAATAGACTCAAAGGCGACGGTCGAAGGTCATCGTTCACCGGGAGCAACCTTCCGGCACGCCCCAAGGTACTGGCCGGCCGTCACCGACGTCGAAGGGTGATCCATGCGATCCATTTCCAGACGCGTTCCGGCGGCCGCCGGATTTGCGCTGTTGTCCATCCTGCTTTTGGCAGGCCCAGCGTCCGCCGAACCACCGGTGACGATCCCGCCGGGCCAATACGTGGTGGACGAAGCAGGAGTGCTGGGCTCGGAAGCTGGCCGTGTGGACGAAGCAGTCACCCAGCTGCAGGACAGCGAGGGACTGAACCTTTATGTCATCTATGTCGACAAGTTCACCGACCCCTCCGATATGGACGGCTGGGTCCAAGCTGTGGCCGAGAAGAAGGGCATGGGCACCACGGACAGCGTCCTGGCCATCGCCACCGGCGACAGGCAGCTGCGTTTGAAATCCAATGACAGCGGTAAGATCGCGGCTCACGATGCCGATATCGTGACCGACTACATCACCCCTGAGTTGCGCTCAAGTACCCTCACCGCCGATGACTGGGCATCTGCTGCCGAAAACGCCGTCACCGGCATTGAAGCCGCGGCCTCAGGTGAACTCGGCAACACGTCAGGGAGCGGGCAGCCCGCCTCATCCGGCAGCTCGGCCGCGCCATGGATCATCGGTGGAGTCATCGTGATCGGCGGCGGCACCCTCTGGATCCTGGGACGACGGAAGAAGTCCGGTCCGCCATCCAACAGGTCTCTCCCCCGTCCGGCCGGAGCGGGCCCCGAGGACCCCTTGGCCTCACTGAGCGTCGAAGAGCTCCGGCAGCAGGCTGGCCCACTACTCATCGCCGCTGATGACGCGATCCGTTCCAGTGAGCAGGAATTGAATTTCGCGATGGCAGAATTCGGTGAGGAAGCCATCAAGCCGTTCTCCGCGGATCTAGCCAAGGCCAAAGAACATTTGCGCGAGTCCTTTAAGCTGCAGCAGCAACTCGACGATTCAATCCCCGATTCCGAAGCCGATCAGCGCAAGTGGTTGGGACAAATTATCCGTCGGTGTCAGGCAGTCAACGATTCCCTCGAGGAACACCGTGAAGACTTCGCCTCCCTGCGGGAGCTCGAACGCAATCTCCCGAAGGCGTCGGCTGCCTTGCAGAGTCAGCTGGCAGGATTGCGGATGGAGCTCGAAACAGCGAAGTCCTCGTTGACTGGCCTAGCGGAGCGGTACGAGGATTCGGCGTTGGTCCAGGTCAGGGACAATGTCGAACAAGCCGACGAACGTATTGATTTCATCGAGGACTCCCTGAAGACCGCTGCCGATGCCTCCGGGGATTCCTCGGACGCCGAAGCAGCCGTGGCAGTCCGTGCCGGGGAGGAAGCCGTGGACCAGACCCGTGTCCTCATCGCAGCCATCGGCAAGACGGCCACCGTACTGGGCCAGACCAGCGCTGACGTAGATTCACAACTGGCCGAAGCACACCAGGACCTGACTCAGGCCGAATCGCTCGCTGCCGCAGGGCAGCACCCGGAGCTGGCTGCCCCCACCGCCGTTTTGCACGATGTGGTCGGTCGGATTGAGCAGGCTCGCCAAAATAGCCGGGTCGATCCTGGCGCTTTGCTCTCTCAGCTGGCCCGAGCCCGTGAAGGACTGGACGCCCCGCTGGGCGCTATACGGGACCGTCGGCAACAAACCCAACGGGCGGTGGCCTCGTTGCAGTCGGCACTGCAGACAGCACGCGGAAAGATCGACGGCACCGACGATTTCATCCGTGCCCGCCGGGGAGGCGTCGGCTCCACGGCAAGGACCCGACTGGCAGAGGCCCAGCGCTATCTCAATGAGGCCCTCCAATTGGCCGAGCAGGATCCCGTCAAGGCGCTACAAAGCGCCCAGCAAGCCTCCTCGCTTGCAGATCAAGCGGCTCGCCAGGCAGAGTCCGACGTCGATGGTTTCGGCGGCGGTTTCGGTGGCGGGCGCGGTGGTTACGGTCGCGGCAACGGCATGGGCGGGGCCATCCTCGGTGGCATCCTCATCGATTCGATCCTCCGCGGCGGAGGCGGTGGCCGCGGTGGCGGCGGCATGTTCGGAGGCGGCGGATTCGGCGGCGGAGGCGGTGGGGGTGGCTTCGGAGGAGGCGGCTTCGGCGGTGGAGGCGGCGGAGGTAACTTCTGAGCCGACGCGAGAATATCCGACAGGATTCCGGCGGTTCGACCGCCGGTTGTAGGACCAGACCAGTTAAAACCCCAGTGGAAGGTGACATCGTGATCAAGCAGTCAATCTTTGGGCGCATCGCCCAACTGGCCAAGGCCAATATCAATTCCATGATCGATTCGGCCGAGGACCCGCAGAAGATGCTGGACCAGATGGTGCGTGACTACACCAACAACATTGCCGAGGCGGAGACGGCTGTGGCCCAGACCATCGGCAACCTCCGTATGCTCCAGCAAGATCATCAGGAGGACCAGGAGAATGCCCGCGACTGGGGCAATAAGGCTCTGGCTGCCTCGCGGAAGGCCGATGAGTTCCGGGCTGCCGGCAAGGACGAGAATGCGAAGAAGTTCGACAATTTGGCCAAGGTCGCGATCCAGCGTCAGATGCAGTCCGAGGACGAAGCAAAATCTGTCGAGCCGACCATCGCTTCGCAGGAAGAGATCGTCGAGAAGCTCAAAAGTGGCCTGAATGCAATGAATACCAAACGTCAGGAATTGGTTGCCAAACGCGATTCGCTCGTCGCCCGGGCGAAGTCCACGCAGGCCCAATCCCAGGTCCAGGATGCCCTGAAGAGCATCGACATCATGGACCCCAACAGCGAGGTCTCGCGCTTCGAGGAAAAGGTCAGGCGCGAGGAAGCCCGCGTCCAGGGGGCCGCCGAGCTTTCCGCTTCCAGCCTCGACGCGCAGTTCGAATCCCTGGAGGATCTCGGCGAGCAGACCGAGGTGGAGGCACGGTTGGCTGCCTTGAAGGCCGGTGGCAGCACCTCGCCCGAGTTGAACTAGGCGCGAGAGGAGGTCAGCAGTAACTGCCGACCCAGATGGTGGTCCGTGGCCGGTCGGTCACGGACCACCACCAACAAGAAAAGAACCCCGATCCAGTGTGTTGCTGGATCGGGGTTCTTCTTTTTGTTGCGGGGGCAAGATTTGAACTTGCGACCTCCGGGTTATGAGCCCGGCGAGCTACCGAACTGCTCCACCCCGCGCTGCGAGATATGACTCTACACGAAAATGGAGACCACCCAAAATCGGGTGCCGGAGGACCTATTTTTCCGCGATCATCCGACCGATAATCAGACGCATTATCTCGTTGCTCCCCTCAAGGATCTGATGAACGCGCAAGTCACGAGCGATTTTCTCCAGACCATATTCACTCAGGTAGCCGTATCCACCATGGAGTTGAATGGCGGCGTTCGCAGTTTCGAAACCGGCATCCGTGGCAACGCGCTTGGCCATCGCACAGAGTTTCAGCGCATCGTCGGCGCCAGCGTCCAATGCCGCGGCTGCACGCCACAGCAAGGTCCTGGCGGTGAAGATCTTCGTTTCCATATCGGCCAGTTCAAACAGCAGTGCTTGCTGTTTGATCAGCGGTCCGCCGAACGCCTGCCGTTCCTTCAGATATGCTGCCGACTTCTCCAGCGCCGCCTGTCCCCCGCCCAGCGAGCACGCACCGATATTGAGCCGGCCTCCGTTGAGGCCCTTCATCGCGATGCCGAACCCGTCGCCTTCCTCTCCCAGCCTGTTGCCCACCGGAACCCTGACATTATTAAAAATGACTTGGCGAGTCGGTTGGGCATTCCAGCCCATCTTCTTCTCCAGCGCGCCGAACCCCAGCCCCTCGGTTTCGGCGGGAACAACGATCGCTGAGATCCCCCGGCTCCCGGTATCAGCGGTGCGGGCCATCACCAGATAATAGGTCGCAGCCCCGGCGCCGGAGATGAACTGCTTGACCCCGTTGAGGACATATTCATCCCCGTCGCGGACGGCGCTGGTCCGCAAGGCAGCGGCGTCCGATCCTGCGCCGGGTTCGGTCAAGCAGTAGCTGCCGAGTTCTTCCATCGTCGCCATGCCGGGGATCCACGCGGCCCGTTGTTCGGCAGTTCCGAACTGATCGATCATCCACGCCACCATATTGTGAATGGAGATGTAGGCGGAGATGGTCGGGCAGGCGCGGGCCAGTTCTTCGAAGATCAGTACGGCATCGCTACGGGTGAGCCCCGATCCGCCGTACTCCTCATCGGCATAGATGGCGCCCATGCCCAGGTCCCCAGCTTGTCGCAGGACGTCGACGGGAAAGTGGTGTTCCTGGTCCCAGGTATCGGCGTACGGTGCGATCTGTTCGGTCGCGAAGTCGCGCACCATTTCGACCATTGCCTGCTGCTCATCATTGAGCTCGAACATGATTATCCTTTCGGCCAGTAGGCCAGATGGAGTCGTCCGGCGCTACCGGCGCCGGCCGGGTGGTCAGCGGCTTACCTTGCCCATCAGTGAGGCAATCGGGCCGATGAAGATCGGTCGCGCCAGTAGCGCTGCGCCAATAATAACGACGAGTGAAATGGCGAAGAAAATGAATCCGAGCCAGCCTCCGTCGTCACGTGCAGCGAACATATGGTTCAGGTTGCGCAGTGCCCCGGTGCTCAACACCAGGGTCACGTGCACGACGACGAACAGCACGAAGTAGAGCATGACCGGGAAGTGCAGCGCCCGGGCCGCTTCGATCGGATAGAGGCGACTGAGTTTCTTCGCCTGCGTCGGCCAGATGGACGACATCCGCAGACCGGTGATGATGGCCAACGGAGCAGCGACGAAGACCGTCAGGAAGTAGGTCAACAGTTGCAGGCTGTTGTAGTTCACCCACCCGTCGTCCAACGGCCAGTTCAGTGAAACGTATTGCAGGCCGGCCGAGAGGGCATTGGGGATGATATCCCAGCTCGTGGGGACGATGCGCCTCCACTGGCCGGTCGAAAAGAGCAACACGATGAAGACGATGCCATTGAGGATCCACAACACGTCCAGACTCAGGTGCATCCAGAGGTCCAGACTGATGCGCTTGGGAGCCTTCTTGGTCTTGATCAGCCCCTTGTTATTCCGCACCCAATGGGCTGCGGGCCGTTGAGTGGTCCGAACCCTCCATCCGGTCAAGACCAACAAGACGATGAAGAAGGCGTTGAGGAAATGCTGCCACCCCAGCCAGGCCGGCAGCCCCACGGGTGCCACAGCCGGCAGCGGAACCTGCCCCGGGTAGTCGGTCATGAAGTCAGAAACCGGTCCGGTGCCGGTCAACCACCTGGCCCCCAAGACGATCAGCGCCAAGAAGACGATGGCCCCCCCGGCATAGATACCGAAGCGCCCCCATCGGTTTCGGGTCACGGCTGAAGATGTGCGGGCTTCCTGATTCACCAATTAATCCTCTCGGCGCGGTTTGCTGGACTCGATGATACTAGGTCTTGCAACTATTTAGTAGGAGGTCAAAGCATTTTTGTGGGTTTTAGGACACACAAAAAAGGTCCCGGACGATGTTTCCATCGACCGGGACCTTTAGTCCGTTGCGGGGGCAAGATTTGAACTTGCGACCTCCGGGTTATGAGCCCGGCGAGCTACCGAACTGCTCCACCCCGCGGCGTGCTTTAAGCATCCCATCTTCGGCCCCTAAACCTCAAATCGAAAGGCGGTGGTGTCACGTAGATCACTACGCGCCACCACCGCCTTCGGTGAGGTCGGGCTATCAGTGGCCGAACTTTCGGTTCACCAATGCCCGGCTAAACCGACTAGCCTTTCGACTCGTCAGCCGGTGCCGACTCATCCTGGCCCGGAATCGGGTTGTCCGAGGACTTATCCTTTTCGGACTTGACCGGCTCGCCCGAGATCTTGCCTTCGAGTTCAAGGGCCTTGTCCAGGGCATCGTTGAGCTTCTTCTGCTCATTGCCGTACTTGGCGAAGTCGCCGTCGCCCAGGGCGTTCTGACCGGCCTTGATGGCCGCGCTGGCGTCCGCCAACGCTTCCTTCAGCTGCTGCTGCTCGCTGGCCGGTGCCGATTCGTCGCCCTTTCCGCCTTCATCGTCCGGCGACTTGCTGCCGTCACCCTCACTTGTCTCGGCCCCTGAGGAGCCATCGAAGAGCTGGTCAAGAGCCTCCGACAAGGTATCGGCGTAGCCGACCTTATCGCCGAAGGAAACCAGCACCTTACGCAGCGTCGGGTATGAGGTCTCACCGGTGGACTGGACGTAGACCGGCTGCACGTACAGCACGCCACCACCGACAGGCAGCGAGAGCAGGTTGCCGTTGATGACCTTCGAGGCACCGGAGCGCAGCAGGTTCAGCTGGGTCGAGACCGTGGTGTTGGAGTCGAAGTTCTGCTGTGCCTGGCCCGGGCCGGGAACAACGGTGGAACGCGGCAACTCCAGCAGCCGCAGTGTCCCGTAGCCATCGGATTTCTTCCCTGCCTTGCTCCCGGCATCTGCCTCCGCCGCGAGGAACCCGTACAGTACGTTGCGCTGTTGGCCGCCTTCGCTGGTCTTGGGGATGAACGTGCCCGTCAGGGAGAAGGTCTCCTTCTTCTGATCCGGCATGCGCAGCGACAGGTAGTACGGCGGCTGCGGAACCGGGGTATCCGGACTGGTCGGGTCGTTGGGGACCGACCAGGCATCGTTGGATTCGTAGAAGTCATCCGGGTCGGTCACGTGGTAATTGCCCAGGAGCGTCCGCTGCACCTTGAACAGGTCCTCCGGGTACCTCACATGGCTCATCAGGTCACCGGAGATCTCCGAAATCGGCTTCACCGTAGACGGGAAGACCTTCTGCCAGGCCTTCAGCAGCGGCTCGTCGGGATCCCAGGCATACAGGTCGACCGTGCCGTCGTAAGCATCAACGGTGGCCTTGACCGAGTTACGGATGTAGTTCACCTTCCCGGACAGCGCGGCAGTGCGGTTTTCGCCGGTCAGCGAATCCCGGACGGCCGTGTCGAGCTGCTGTTCGGTGGAGTAAGGGAACGAACTATTGGTGGTGTAGGCGTCAACGATCCATTTCACGCGACCATCCACGATGGCCGGGTACGCGTTGGAGTCAGTGGTCAGGTACGGAGCGACCTTCTGCACGCGATCCTTCGGAGCACGGTCGTAGAGGATCTGTGACTCTTCGTTGATGGCATCCGAGAGCAACAGGTCGGTTGAACTGAACTTCAACGAGTAGACGAGACGGTTGAAGAAGTTACCGACGATGGGACCGCCATCACCTTCAAACGTGGTCTTGGCATCTCCCTCTCCTGACTTATCCGAGGGGTGGTCCAGTTCGCGGGGATCCCAGTCCTCGGGCCCCCCGACCACCGAGTACTCCGGGGAGTACTCGCCGAAGTAGATCCGTGGCTCATACGTGGAGTCATTGCCAAGCACCCCTGAAGTGGGGATGCCTTCGAGCATGAAGTCGGGACGTCCACCGGCGGCGACCTTGGCACCGTAGGCCGCCACGGCACCGTAGCCGTGGGTATACGTCACGTGCTGGTTGACCCAGCTATCGCTGGGATCCACATCAAGCTCGCGGACAGCGATGACGGTGTCTTCCGTCTTTCCGTCCACTTGATAGCGGTCGACATTCAAGGTGGGCGCAAATTTGTAGTACGTACGGAACTGTTGGAGCTGAGCAAAGGAATCGGACACCAGGTCCGGGTCCAACAAACGAATGTTGGTGGTGGTGGCCTTGTCCTTTGACAGCGCGTTCTTGGCCGTGTCGATGGTCGCCTTATAGGGCGTCGCTTGGACAGCGTCCAGGCCGTAGGCCTTGCGGGTCATCTCGATGTTCTTCTTGATGTAAGGCTGTTCAAGGGTCTTCTCGGAGGGAACGACCTGGAATTGCTGAACCAGCATCGGGTACACACCACCGGCAACCAATGCGGTCACCACGAGCATCGCCGTACCAATCAGCGGCAGCTTCCACCGCCCCATGATGGCCCCGACCACGAACAGCACGGCCACCAGGACAGCGGCGACGACGAGAATCGTCTTGGTCGGAATGACGGCATGCACATCGGTGTAGAGGGCACCGGCGACGCGTCCACCCTGATTCTCCAAGGTGGCGTACCGGTCAAGCCAGAAGTTGGCTCCTTGGAGCAAGAGGAACAAGGCCGCGGCGATACTCACATGCAGCCGAGCCGGACGGGAGATGGTCACCCCGCCGCGCTCCTGGATGCGAATGCCGCCGTAGAGGTAGTGGGTCAGCAAGCCGGCAATTCCGGCGATCAGCACAACACTGATCAAGAAGCCGACCAGTAGCCCGTAGAAGGGCAGCGAGTTCATGTAGAACGAAAGGTCCCGGTTGAACTGCGGGTCCACCTCCCCGTACGGGACCTGGTTGATATACAGCAGCACGGTCTGCCACTGCGAGGCGAGCGCCGTCGCCGCAAAGGCACCGATGACCAGCGGGATCCCCCACATCAGGAGCCGGCGGATCGGTTCCAGCTGCGCCTGATAGCGCGAGATATTGTCTTGCATCTGCATATCCGGGGCGTAGACCGGACGCGTCTTGAAAGCAACCTGCAGGCTGGCCCTGATGGCTGCGGCCATGATCAGGAAGGCGACGATGAAAATGGCCACCTTCGTGAGCAGTTCGGTCCAGAAGACCTGCCCATATCCTGTCTGGTTATACCAGAGGACATCCGCATAAATATTCGCGAAGAAAATGAATGCGGCCACCAAAATCCCGATGGCCACGATGGTGGGCACCAGCGGGGATGGCTTTTTATTGGTGGGCGCGGGGCGCTGTTGGCCACCGCCTTCGTCATCGCCGGAACCCTGGGGTCGTCGGCCGAACGGGTTGTCAGGACCAAAACTCACTTATTGAACCTCATCGTTGGTACGAGCTACCGCGCACCCACAGTAGGCAGGAGCACACTCTGCCATTCTGCCTTGAGTCAGGTGAAGTCGCTAACCCCCGTGCGGTGTTGCGTGGGTTTCACAGCAGAATCATTCATGATCCACAGCCAGCTAGCGTTTTCGGGTCCGTCCCCGAGGCCACCTGTTCAACAGCCTGGCGGGCCTGTTCAAGGGTCGCGACCTTGATCACGGTCAGTCCCTCGGGGACGCGCCCGACTACATCGTCACAGTTATCCGCCGGGGCCAGAAAATAGTCGGCGCCTCCACGCCGGGCGCCCACGAGCTTCTGGGCGATACCGCCGATGGGACCAACTTTCCCGTCGGCGTCGATGGTTCCTGTTCCTGCAATGTTTTTACCTCCGGTGAGGTCCCCGGGGGTCAGCGTGTCGATGATTCCCAGAGCAAACATCATGCCGGCACTCGGACCACCGACATCTGACAGCGTGAACTTCACGTCGAACGGAAAGGTATACCGGGTTCCGAGATAGACGCCGAGCTGATGCTTACCTTCTTTGGAGAGCGTGGTTTTTGCGGTGATCTGCTTTTCCTGACCCGCGCGTTCGAGTTTCATCCGCGGTTTCCCGTCGGTGCTCTCCTGCAGTGCAGACCGGAGCATCTCCACATCGCTAATGGGTTTCCCGTCGATCTGCCGCAGAACGTCGTCGGTCTGCAGCAGACCTTTATTCGTGTCGTTCGCCAGCCCGGCGACGGTGAGTTCCTGCTGGTAGTCGATACCCAGGTCTCCCAAAGCCGCAGCGACTGAACTTTGCTGAGAATCGTCCATTTCGGCGGCGTTCGTATCACTGATCTGCTCGCTCGTGGCGGTGCGCGGATACATGGCCTCTTCCGGGTAGACGTCCTCATGCGGGTCCGCCCACGCCTGAAGCACCCTAAAGAACGAGATCTTGCCCTGGGCCCCTCCCAAGACGAAGACGGTCGTCATGTCCAGGGAGCCCCGGGTTGGGTAGGTCTTATGGCCGGTCACTTCGATGAGTTGTTTTCCGCTGTCCTTGCCCAACGTGTTGATGGCAGGACCTGGCGCCTCCACCACATACGGCGTGGGCAGAGCCAGCGCGACAAACGCGAGCACGACGGCGATACACGTCGCCGTGATCAGCCTCCGCTGGGTCCGGCGCGGGCGAAGGGACGACGATTCGTTGTCAGAGGCCGGCTCGTGGGCGGGGCGCTCCTGGGGGTCCTGCGGCTGGGTCACCGTGGTTGTCTTTCCTTCCGGCTTTTCGCCGACCCGCAGGCCGGTGCGCATTAGATCTCCCCTAGGGTACAAGCTGAGTCCTTGTTTCCGCTGTGCCGACAGCGAACCTCCCGTTTCATCCCTCGTGGCCTTCCCCGGTGCGGGGGTAGCGTGGATGCATGGCTGAGAACCCCCCGAACAACCGCCCCGACGGCTCCGACGACCCGGACGATTCCGGAAGCAACGACCCATTCTCGGAGATGCTCTCCAACCTTTTCGGTGGTCAACTCCCCCCAGGTATGGACCCCGCAGACCTGCAAAAGCAGTTCGGCGCCATGGGCATGCCCTCGGATCCGGCCGCCATGCAGGCCATGATGGCCCAGATGCAGGCCATGATGGGCGCCATGTCTTCCGGGGATGGAAGCCCCGTGAACTGGAAATTAGCTCAAGACACCGCCCGCCAGGCGGCCTCCGGGGACGACCCCAGCGTGACCACTGCACGCGCCGCGGCCATCACCGAGGCAGGGCGGCTCGCCGACTTATGGCTTGACCAGGCCACCACCTTCGAGTCCTCCGCCTCGGGCTTCTCCTCCTACTCACGGGCCCAATGGGTCGAGAAGACGCTGCCGCGGTGGAAGAAGCTCACCGAGCCGGTAGCGATCAGCGTTTCGCAGGCCATCAGCACCGCCATGCGCGACCAGGTACCTGAAGAAATGAAATCCATGCTCGGCTCCGCCCAAGGCATGTTCCAGAATCTCGGCGGCGCCATGTTCGGCATGCAGCTCGGGACCGCCGTCGGCGGTCTCGCCAAGGACGTGCTCGGATCCACCGATATCGGCATTCCGCTGACCACGGATGCACCAGCTCTGGTCCCCGCCAACGTTGCGGCCTTCGGCGAGGGGCTAGACATCCCCGAACAAGAGGTCATGCTCTTTGCCGCGCTCCGCGAATCCGCCCATGCCCGCCTCTTCCAGCGGGTCCCGTGGTTGCAGGCCCATGTACTGGGCGCCATCGAAGATTATGCCCGCGGCATCCATATCGATATGTCCCGGATCGAGGAAGCCCTCCGCGACATCGACCCCTCAAATCCCGAATCCATCCAAGGTGCCGTCACCGAGGGGCTCTTCATGCCCCAACGCACCGGTGCCCAGGAAACGGCGCTGGCCAAGCTCGAAACGGCGCTGGCACTGATCGAGGGCTGGGTCGATGAGGTCGTGGCCGAAGCGGCCGCCAACCTTCCTTCGGCAGCCGCATTACGTGAAACGGTGAGGCGCCGCCGGGCGACTGGTGGACCAGCCGAGCAGGCTTTTGCCTCCCTGGTTGGTCTCGAGTTGCGCCCCCGCCGGCTCCGCGATGCCGCCAAGCTGTGGTCGATCCTCAAGGAGGAACGCGGTCTGGAAGGCCGGGACGCCGTTTGGCAACATCCGGATCTGATGCCGGCCGCCGAGGACCTCGATGACCCCGAGGGCTTCTCTTCACGTCGAGCCCTCGCCGAGGCCTCCGAAGGTGAAATGGACGAGGCGCTGAACCGTCTGCTCGATGGCGGATATGACGAACCAGACGAGGACGTCACGTCCACCGATGAGAATGCCCCCGCCGATGGAGAGTCCGACGACGGAAAGCAAGATCCCTCCGATGACGGCGCTGATCCCGACGAGGGCCCCGACGCGCCTCGCTGAGTTTCCTCCCTTCCTCCACTACCACTCCCCCGGGCTCGCGGTCCGCGGCAGAGGCAGACTTAAACGGCCGGTGACACCTGCGGGTGCCACCGGCCGTTTTAGTCGGTCCAGCCATCGGCCGGGTCCTCGTCCCACCACCCGGTATCTTCCGACCCCTGCCCCATGCCGAAACTGACGCCCGAAAGGTAGGCCTTGGCCTCGGCCTTGCGCTCAAATCGGTCTTCAAGGGCCTTGAACTGAGGGCCATGGCCGTCCTCGGCGATCAGATGGGCCAGTTCGTGGACAAGAATGTAGTCCTGAACCCAGGAGGGCATCTGCTGCAACCGATGATTCAGCCGAATCGCCCCTGACCCGGTCGAGGTGGATCCCCATCTGGTCCTCTGGTTTCTCACCCATTTCACCGACAACGGTTCCGCCCGTGAATCGAAGTACTTCCGATTCAGCCGGAGGGCTCGTTGCATCAGTTCCGAGTCAGCGTTTTCGCCATACCGTCCCAGAGCCTTGGCCCGACGAGCCAAGATATCGGGGACCATCCGGTCGACCCATTCGTTTTCCTGACGCAGGCTCATGGTCGCCGGTACGGAAATCACCGCGGCCCCGTCCTTCCAGACGCCAGAGACCGTCCGGCGTCGTCGCACCGAGCGCAGCACACGCACATTCACCCCATCGTCGGTGACGAGTTCGCGTTCGGAAGGTCGCTGGACCATGGTGGTTCCTCATTCCTCGTCGTCGTACATCACGAAGGGCACTCGCCCACCGGAAGCTGTGGAAACCCGGATTCCAGCTCATCGGACCTGTCAGGATATCCCCACCGGAACCCTTCCGGAGGAATCGCTGGAGGCAAAGATGCACATCATTCCCGGACTTCAGATCGTCAGCTTAACCGAGACATCGCTACGCATTGGACCCCCCGGCAGCGGCCTGTGGATGGACGGGTTGACCGCTGCCGACCAGAAGTACATCCAGTGGCTCGCCACCGAAGAAGGGACCACCCTCGCGGCCCCACCGCCAGATTCAGCCAGCGCCGATCCTGGTCCGCGTCGACGCCGAGAACTCTTCGGGTTGCTGGCACCGGTTTTGGAGGACTCCTCTCGGCTGCCCGGCGCCCTGGGGGCGAGCCTGGTCCCCGACGTCAACGCCTATTCGGTGGCCTACACCTCGTCTGCCGGCCCGCTGATCCGCAACCGCTCCCGTTCTTCCGTGAGAATCCATGGGCTAGGGCGTTGCGGTCAGATGATCGCCTCCCTGCTCGCAGCCAGCGGAATCGGCGCCCTGTACCTGAACGATCAGCATCCGGTCCATGCCGGAGATGTCGGTACCGGCCCGCTACGGATGGCTGATCTGGGCAAATCCCGGACGGTGGCCCTGGCCCACCGGCTGGGTCAGCAATGGCCGCGTACGCGCCTCTCCGGGTGGACGCCCGGCACCGACGCCTCCGGGGTCGGAGCCCAACTGACCGTCGTCACCGCTTGCGATGCCCTGTCCGAAGCGTGGGCCGCCCGCCTGGCGGGAAGCCGCATGCCTCACCTACCGGTGGTGTTCGGGCCTGCCTGGGCGCGCGTCGGCCCGCTGGTCATCCCGGGCCTGACGACCTGCCTGGATTGTGCTCAACCGCCTCCAGGTGCCCCGAGAGAAGGCCCCCGCGCCGTGGGCACACCCCGGCCGGACAGCTCGACCGCCGAGCTGGCTCTCTCCTGTGCAGCTGCCGGGCTGGCCACCGTACAAATCTTGATGCTGCTCGACGGTATCAACGTGCCCTCCACCGCCGATGCCGTGCTGATGATCGACTTGGCGACCGGTGGTGTGCGGCGGGTCCCGGTCCAGCCGCGATCGGACTGCACGTGCATGGTTCCCGCCGCCTGACGGGTTCGCTCAGGCCGGGGCCGTGCCGGCGCCCAGGATGTCCAGGACGTCCTGCCCGTAGCGTTCCAGCTTGGCCGAACCGACGCCGGAGACTTTCGACAAGGCCGAAGGGTCTCCCGGCATGGCTTCGGCAATGGCCATCAGTGTTGCGTCGGTAAAGACAACGAACGCCGGCACTTCTGCCTCCTTGGAGGTTTTCAGCCTCCATTCACGCAAAGCCTCATAGACGGCTTCGTCATAGCTTGAGGGGCAGTCGAGGCAACGACCGAGTTTACGTTCGGCGGGACTGCCCAGCAGGGTTCCACACACCCGGCAGGTTGGCGGGGTGGCGGCCTTGCGCCGTTTGGAACTGCCGCCCGCGGGCCGGGCCGTGGTCCGCGAGGACGAGGCCGGACGCAATCCGTCCAGGAAGCGTGAGGGCCGCCGGCTGGCGCGGCCACCCGGCGTCCGCGCCGTGGACCAGGTCAGCGACAAATGCTTTCGGGCCCGGGTGATCCCCACATAGAGCAACCGGCGTTCCTCGTCGTAGTCTCCCTGGTCCTCGGCGAAGGAGATGGGCATCAGACCTTCACTGAGCCCGACCAGGAACACTGCGTCCCATTCCAGCCCCTTAGCCGAGTGCAAAGAAGCCAGGGTGACGCCTTGGACCGTCGGTGCATGTTGGGTGGACGCCCGCTCGTCGAGTTCGGCCACGAATTCCAGCAACGTGAACGGTGTTTCCCGGTCGGCCCGTGCTGCGGAGAGTTCGTCGGCGAGCGCCACGAGGGCCGAGAGGGATTCCCAACGTTCACGCACCGCCCCTCCACTGGTGGGGGCTTGCGCAGAGTAGCCCAAGGAGGCGAGGACATCGCGGCACAGCTGCGGGACGGCGTCGTCCGCCGGCTGACGGGAGGCAGCCCGCAGGGCCAGGACTGCGTCACGGACTTCGCGGCGTTGGAAGAAGCGTTCCCCACCGCGCAACTGGTAGCCGATTCCCGCGCCCGAGAGGGCCTGCTCGAAGGCCTCGGATTGTCCATTCGTCCGGAAGAGCACAGCGATCTGTGCCGGTTCCACCCCCTCCTGGATCAGTGTGCCGATGCTTCGGGCCACATGGGCGGCCTCCGCCTCGTCATCGCTGCATTCGGTGAAGTCGGGTTCGGGCCCCGGATCACGCTGGGCGAGCAGCTCGAGGGGTGCAGCCCACTGCACGTCGCGACCGGCGACACCCTGTTCGAGGCGGCGCGAAGCGAGGAGGTTGTTGGCCAGGCTCACGACCTGGGGGGTGGAGCGGTAATCGCGGATCAGGCGGACCACGGGGGCTTGTGGATATTCGAGGGTGAAGTCGAGCAGATGGGCCGGGGTGGCGCCGGTGAATGAGTAGATGGTCTGGCTGGCGTCTCCGACCACACAGAGTTCGTCACGTCCGCCGAGCCAGAGTTTGAGCAGCCGCTGTTGCAGCGGGGAGACGTCCTGGTACTCATCGACGACGAAATGCCGGTATTGCTCGCGTACCGATGCAGCCACCCGAGGGTCCTCGTCCAGGATGCCCACGGTCAACAGCAGCACGTCCTCGAAGTCGATCACGTGGCGATCGGATTTCACGTCCTCATAGGACTGGAAGAGCCGGGCCACGGTCCGGGGGTCCAGCCCGGCCGCTTCGGCTCGGCCCGAGGCCGCCGCAACATACCCCTCAGGGGTGTGCATCGAGACTTTGGCCCATTCGATTTCGGCTGCCATATCCCGGATGGAGGCCCGGTCGGTGGAGATCCGCAGTCGGCGGGCTGCCTCGGCGACGAGTTGGGCTTTGTGCCCCACAATCGAGGGCAGCTGTCCGCCGATGGCCTGCGGCCAAAAGTACTGTAGTTGGCGCAAGGCCGCCGCGTGGAACGTGCGTGCCTGGACGCCACCGGCCTCCAGATCACGCAGCCGGGTGCGCATTTCACTGGCAGCCCGGGACGTGAAGGTCACGGCCAGAACCTGGTTGGGTTTATACACGGAGGTGTGCACACCGTAGGCGATGCGGTGGGTGATGGCGCGGGTCTTGCCCGTTCCGGCACCGGCCAGGACACAGAGAGGCCCGTTGAGCGTGGTGGCCACGGTCCGCTGCTCCTCGTCGAGGCCAGCGAGGATCCGCTCTTCCAAGGTGGGCATGCGTTTAGTTCTCCATCCGGCGCGGTTCGGGCAGCGGCCCACCGTACCAATGTTCGATGAGGGCGCTGGAGATCGAAACTCCCGAGGGGACGCCGATCGTGCCGTCGGTGACTTCTCGGGCCAATTCCTCCCGGGTGAACCAGCGCAGATCAATGATCTCTTCGCCGTCGGGGGCTACCTGGGGGGTTTCCGCTTTCGCCGTAAAGCCGAGCATGAGCGAACACGGGAACGGCCAAGGTTGCGACCCGGCGTAACGGATGGAATGAACCCTCACGTCGGCCTCCTCCCCGATCTCGCGTTCGACCGCTTCCTCCAGGGACTCCCCCGGCTCCACAAAACCAGCCAGAGTCGAGTACCGCCGCCCACCCCATTGGGCGTTGGCACCGAGGAGCAGCCGGTCCTCGGCATCGGTAATGGCCACGATCACCGCAGGATCGGTGCGCGGAAAGTGTTGAGACCCATCCTTCGGGCACACCCTGACCCACCCGCTGTGCACGACGTCGGTCGGCGTTCCACACCGCGGGCAATGCGTGTGGCTGGCATGCCAGTTGGCAATGGCGACCGCCTCGACGAATAAACCGGCGTCCCGGGCGCCCAGCCCGGCTGCGACGTCGCGCAGTCCCAGCCAGTCGCCCTCCGCGAGCCCCTTCTCAGGAGCTGTGGCGAGGTCGGCCAACACGATCTCACGTTCGCCCGAGCGTCCCAGATACACCAAGCGGCAGTCAGCCGGCAGCCCATCGGTCCCGACGAGGGCCAACTCACCGTCACGGACAGGAGTACGCCCCTTCACCAGCAGCAGGACCCGGGTTTCGACGTCGCCCAGCAGGGAAGCAAGCCATCCCTCGTCCTGTCGACGCTCGCATCCCCGGTCCACCTCGGTCCGGGCCAAGGGCAGGCGACCCAGGAGCGGGAGATCAGTAGCGGCAGCGGCAACGGGATCCGGGGAAGAAGTCATGCTCCTACCGTACTGAGGTTGACCCCCGGCCCGCATATCCGCAGGTCACCCCTGTGGACGTCCTGCTCCCTCCGGGAGTCGAACGGAGGGCACCCCGAACCCTGCGCCTGCACATTGGTTGTGTATTACCTGTGCACTGCCCGTCATTCGGGCGACTCGCCGCCCGGGAGGCGTGGCCGCAAGGCACTTCGCGGCATACGGTTGTGTACGTGAAACGATCTCCCATGGAACTGGCCGCCATCGCGACCGCAGCGGTGCCCGGGTTGACCCCTGCTCGCGTCGCCGGCATCCCGGATGATCCCGATGATTTTGATTCCGCGTTGATCATCGACGCACAAAAGAACCGCTGGAGAGTGCGTTCTCCTCGGCACGAGGAATCCAGCATGCGGCTGGAAACCGAGCTGACAGCGCTGCGGTCCTTCACTCCCGGCATTCGCGCATCCCTGCCCTTCCGGCTGCCCTCCGTGGCCGGGACCGTTCGTCAGGGCAGCCTGCGTACCTTCGTCTACAACCACCTCCCCGGGCAGGTGATGGACCTCGACGAACTGGTGGCCGCCGGTGGTTCCACTGCGGCCGATATCGGTCGCATCATCGCCGCCATCCATGCGCTGCCCGAGGAACTGGTCGATCGAGCCGACCTGCCCGTCTACACGGCCGACGAATTCCGCCAGCGGAAACTCAACGAGCTGGATCAGGCGGCCATGACGGGCCGCATTCCTCCGCGTCTGCTGCGTCGTTGGGAGCATGCCTTGGAGGATGTGGCCCTGTGGCGGTTCAACCCCCGCGTGGTGCATGGTGATCTTCATGAGGAGAACCTGCTGATCGAACATGGCAAGGTGGCAGCGGTCATTGGGTGGACCGATGTCCGTATCGGTGACCCGGCCGACGATTTCGCTTGGCTCGCTGCCGCCCACGAGCAGTCCTTCACCGACACGGTGATCGAGGCTTATACCGCTGCACGCGGAGAGTTGGCCGACCCGCACATCATGCGCCGTGCCGCCCTGGCCGCGGAATTCGCGCTGGCCCAGTGGCTTTCGCGCGGCCTGGCGACCAACGACGCCGAACGCATTGCCGAAGGCGAGCAGATGCTCCGCGACCTCGACGAGGACATCTCCGAGTACGGGGGCCAGCCGATCAGCATCGTGGAACCTCCCCGCATGGATATCCATGGGCAGCCGGTCCCCACGGACGACGAAGCCCCAGCGGCGACCGATGCGTCGGAAGTTGCAGAGCCCGGCCACGACGAAAATCTCGGAGATCATTCGCAAACAGCCTCCGAAGAGCGTGTCGCGGATGCACCTCCCCACCCGGTAGTGCCGCCGAAGCCACAGGTCGCCCCCGTATCGCCGGGGAGGCCGACCGGCGACGAAGACGCCGACGACGCCGCGACCGCGGACGGGGAGGCATCGTCCACCACGGACGCCATGGACCCCGAGGATTCCGACACCGTACCCGGTGCTGATCCCCACGAAGCAGCAGAGAATGAGGGTTCAGCGGCAGCCGATGATGAGGAACCGGCTTTCCTGCGCGACAGTGACTTCGACGATGAGCAATCATCCGGGACCGACGGCTCAGCCGCCGGGGCGGAGGACGGGTCGCCGTCGGGCTCCTTGGCCTCCGGCCCCGAGACCGATGCGATGCCGATGATCGTCATCGAGTCCTTGGACGAGGCAGGGCCTTCCGGGGAGTCGAAGTAATTCTCAGTTCGAGCCTGGTCCGGCCATGGAGGTCGTGATCAGTTCTTCGAGCTCGTCGGCATCGGCCAACCTTGCGGGCCGGATCGTCCGTCCCTGGCCGACATAGTAGAACGCCGCCTCGACATCTTCCAAGGGCAGATCATGCAGTCGAGACCATCCCAAACGGTAGACCGCCAGCTGGAGGGACTTGACCTCCAGATCCCTTCCGGTGGGCACTCGCCCGGTCTTCCAATCCACCAGCGTCCACACGGTTCGCCCGTCGGCGTTGGTGTCCTTGAACACCGCGTCGATCCGCCCGCGGACGCTCACCGGTCCGACCCGGGTCTCCAACGGGACCTCAACGAAGGCCGGCTGTCGGGAAGCCCATTCGGAGGCCAGGAATTCGGCCTTCATGTCCTCCAGCCCGTACATGTCCTCCACATAGGCATCGGCTGCCCCCGGGAACTCCCCCAAATCAAGCATCCCGGTGGAGCCGTAATGCTCCTCGACCCAGGCGTGGAAAGCGGTGCCCTTTCGAGCGGCAACGCCGGGACGCCGCGGGACCGGTCGGCGCAATTGGCCCAAGACCTGTCCGGCATCGGTGGCCAGATCCACGAAAAGCGAGGCACGGACGTGTTCGGGGACCGCCGCGGCCTCCCGCGATGCCTCACGTTCTCGACGTGCTGCCAACAATAACGAGGCTTCGTGGTTCCATGCCTGGCCGACGTCGGTGGTCACCGGGGCATCGTCGTCATGCCCGATCCCGCCCCGGAGTTCGAGCTGTTCAAGGACTCGCGCCGCTGCTGCCTCGAGCGGCCCGCGGCGGCCCGGTGATTTAGCTTGGGCCTCCCCGGCCCGGAACACCTCGGGGCCTTCGAGCGGGTCGTAGGGCCAGCTGGATTCGAGTGGTTCCTCCCGGAAGGGGTTTGCCTCGGGCGCCTGGTCGTCCTCGCACCAGTCGATCCTGGTAGCTCGCGGGGTCGGCCCCTGGGCCAAGGGGAGCAGTTCGTTCAGGAACACCGAGGGTTGGGTCGGTTTGGACCGCGATCCGGTCCACACCGTGGCCGAGCACAACAGCAGATCCTTCGCCCGGGTCAGGGCGACATAGGCCAATCGTCGTTCCTCGTTTTCCCCGTGCGCTAGAACGTCATCGCGAAAGGTCCCCTCGGCGGCGACGGCCTCGAAGAGGCTGGGCTGATCGGTATCCCACTGGGGCAGGTCGTTTCGGTCTCCCCGCAGCGGCCAGGGCAGGGAGCCGTCTTCCTTGGTCCAGCGGGAATCCGTCGACGAGGGGAAGATCCCCTCGTTCATCCCCGGTATCGCCACGACATCCCATTCCAGGCCCTTGGAAGCGTGGATGGTCAACAGTTGGACGGCTTCGCTGCTGGCTTCCTGCTGGACGATCTCCAGCCCGCCTTCCTTGGCCGCCGCGGCATCCAGCCAGACCAGGAATCCAGCCAGATCGGCACCGAGGTCGGTATCGGAGTATCCGGCGGCGACGTCGGCAAAAGCGTCAAGGTGCCGCCGGGCCGTGTGGATGCCGACCCCGGGTTTCGCGGCGACTTCGATGTCGAGCAACAACGTGCGTTCAACCTCGTGGAGCAGGGTCGGCAAGTCGTCGTCGGCGAAGCTGCGCAAATAACGGATCTCTGCTTGGAGCGCGTACAGGCGATTCAAAGCGGTGGTGGTCAGCGTCCTGCCGGCCGAAGACGTCCACTCGGGTGGGGGCAGCCGGTCCAGTGCTTCGATGAGGCTGGCCTCCTCTGCCAGCTCGCTGCGTGCCTCGGTCTGGCTGTCCACCGCAGCGCTGTCTGCGGTGACGGTATCAATCTCACGGGCCTGGCGGATGGCTGCTTCACGACGTCGGGCCAGGAACCGGGACCAGTCAGCGAAGGCCATCAGATCAGCCGGGCCCAGCCTCCACCGGGCACCGGCCAGCAACCGCAACAGGGCATCGGAGCGCAGCGGGTCGACCAGGACGCGGAGGGTCGACACGAGGTCGACGACCTCTGGCATGGCCAGCAACCCGCCCAACCCGACAATCTCGTAGGGGATATTGCGGTGGGCCAAGGCCTCGGCGATGCCCGCGAGTGCGGCGCGGGTTCGGCAGAGTACCGCCATGGTCGGATGCCGCCCCTGGGCGGAGGTGAAGGCCCCGCGTTCGGTCAGCAGCCTGTTGGCGAGGGCTGCCGCTTCGTCGGCGCTGGTGGCGAAGCGGGCGAGTTCAACCCTGCCGGTTCCTGCGAAGGGACTGTGGACCAGAGCAGGGACGGCTATCGAAGGGGAGGCCCGGTTCGGGTCCTCGCGATTCAGGGGCGCCGAGACGGCATTGGCGGCTTCGAGAACATTGACCGAGTTGCGCCAGGCGGTGGTCAGGAACGCGACGGCCGAGGGAGTGAGCCCGCCGTCGGGGCCGGTGGCCGGGAACTCCTGGGGGAAACGGAAGAGTTGGCCGGCCGAGGCCCCCCGGAAACCGTAGATGGACTGGTTGGGGTCCCCGACCGCCGTCACCGCATGGCCCCCGGCGAATAGTTGGGAAAAGAGGACCATCTGGGCGTGGGAGGTGTCCTGGAATTCGTCAAGCAACACCACCTTGAACCGTTCACGTTCGATCTCCCCGGCAGTGGGCACGGTTCTGGCGATGCGGGCTGCCAGGGCCACCAGGTCTCCGTAATCGAGCACATTGCGTTCGGCCTTCGCCCGGGCGTAGCGCACGGCAAGGTCGGCCACCGTCGCCCGGGTCCTGAGCTTATCCACGAGCTTGAGCGCAGGTTGCGAGGGTTTGGCCTCCTTGCCCACCCGGTAGGGCAGCGCGGAAAAGTGTTCGACTTCGGCGAGCACATGCTCGCGGGCTTCGAGGGGGTCCACGAGGTGTTCGGCGCATTCGCCGGCGAACTGCACGACGGCGTCCACCAGCGTGGACTTAGCCACCCGCAGATGCTCGTATTCGCCGTCGTATTCCTGAACGACCTTCAAGGACAGCTGCCAGGCCTGGGCGCTACCGAGCAAGGTGGTGTCCGATTCGACGCCAATCCGCAAACCATGATCTTGCACCAGCGTGTTGGCATAGGAATGGTAGGTCGAGACCTCAGGTTCCAGCAGGGCGTCGTCTTCGCCCTCGGGAAGGATCCCGCTTTCGGCCAGGCGGACCAACTGCGCCCGGATGCGTTGCGCCAGCTCACCGGCAGCCTTGCGGGTGAAGGTGACCCCGAGGATCTGATCTGGTCTGACCTGACCGTTGGCTACGAGCCAGACCACCCGGTCGGCCATGGTGGCCGTTTTACCCGATCCGGCGCCGGCAATGACGAGCATGGGTGCCAGCTCTGAGGAAATGATGGCCGACTGCTCAGCGGTGGGCTGGTGCTGGCCCAGCAGATCGGCCAGCTCCTCCGGTGTGTAGCGGTGATCCACAACGGAGCTCTCCTCCGGATATGCCGGTTCGTGCTCGTGGTTCATTCGGTCACCTGCCGTCCTTCAGCGCATAAGGGGCACACCGACGGCAACCGGCAGCCGCTGCCACTGCGACCTGCCTTCGAGGGATCATGCCGAGTGTGGAATTCGTTGCCGGCCATCAATCGGGCAGCGGTCAGCACCAGCGGTGTGGCCCAGTCCTCGTCGCCGACGGGTTCCTGGGCCTGCTCTCCGGGGCTCTTCGTCGTGGTACCCAATTGGACGAGCGCTGCGCCTCCGGGCTGCTGCGGCAGATCTGCTCCCAGTCCCCCCGCCAGCACGGCTGCCTGGTAGCTGCCCAGCTGGGGGTTGCGTTCAACGTCGGCCTTCGTCGGCGCCGATTTTCCGGTCTTAAGGTCGATCACATACGCACGGCCCGCCGCGTCGATTTCCAGCCGGTCGATGACCCCGCGCAGTCTGACCGTGATGTCTGCATCGGTTATTTCGACGTCAAAGGCTTGTTCCCTGGCCAGAAGTGTGCGGTCGTGGCTACGCATGAGAATCGCGTATTGGGCCAATTTGCGCAGCATCGTTTCGGCGCGCTCATGGTCCTTGGCGGTTTCCCAGTTCGACGGCAGATCAAGGTCAGGCCACCGCCGATCCAGTTCCTCCAGATATTCGTTCCCGGTGGCTGCCGGCAGGTCCTCGGCGATGGCATGCACCAGGGTCCCCAGACTGCGGGCCAGATCCGTCGCGGGCTCCCCACCCGCCGCCTGGACGAACCAGTCAAGAGGCGATTCCAGGGCGGCTTGGACCCGCGAGGGTGAAACCCGAACCGGCTCCCCTTCGGGGTTCACCGGCCCGTCGGTACTGGCCGGCAAAAGCCCCCACCATTCGGCCGGGGCAGCTCCCCGCACGTGCTCGGGTTGATCTGCCAAACGTGCCAGCACGGCCGCCGCATCGACGGCCGTCTGTCCGCCTTCCGGCTCCGTGCTGCCGGCTTCAATGCGCTGACGCAGCAGGGCCACCAGGGAAGCCAACGTGCGTTCACGCGGCACCGCGGTGATCGGTCGCGGGGTCTCCTGGTCGGTCCAGGGCAGGACCACATCCAGGAACTGGGACGGTTGCTGGTCCTCGGAGGCAACCCCGATGCACACGAGGCGTTCACGGGCGCGGGAGATCGCACTGGCAAAGGTGCGTAGCTCATCGGCCCGGGTGGCCTTCAGCCGGGTGGCAGGGTCACGGTGGCGCAGGATCACGGGGCCGTGTTCGATAACGTCGGCCAGTGCGCTGCTGCCCAGCAGTTCCCCGCGAAGGCGCGTATTAGGCCAGATCCCCTCCTGCATTCCTGGTACCAACACCAGATCCCATTCGTGGCCGACAGCACCGGCAGGAGTGGTCACCGCCACGGAGGCAGCATGGCCTCCGCGGGAGGCGAGCGTATCCATCGGCAATTCCTGGCTGAGCACATGATCGGCGAACTGGCTGACTGTCGACCCGGGAAGCTGGTCCACGAAGCGTTCCGCCGCTTGGAACAAGGCCATCAGGGCATCGAGGTCATGATCGGCCCGTGCCCCCGCGGCGCCACCCTCCAGGGCTGCCTGACGCCAGCTGGTTTCCATGCCGGAGGCCGACCAGAGTGCCCACAAAGCGGTTTCGGCATTGGCCGTCGGCACGGCAAGTTCGGTGGATAGCGCGGTGAGCATACGTCCGAGACGTTCGGCGCCCCGTCCCTCCCGCCCCAGCCCGCCAAACGACCCAGAGTCGTTGAAGATGCCACGAAGCAGTTCGGTGCTGGAGCGACGTCCTCCGGCAACACGTTCGCGGCGGCGCAGGACCTGCCGGAGTCTGCGGATATCCAAGGCCGTAGAGGCCCCGTAGCGCGAGGAGAGCAGGGCCTCGACGGCTCCTGCCTCCGGAAGGTGCGCCGCCGGTTCCTGGTCGTGCGCCTCGGTCCCCGCTCCCCCGGCAGGATCCGCCGGAGTATCCAAGGCCAGCCGCATGAGGGTCAGCAACGGGCGTACCGCCGGCTCATCACGCAGCGGCACCTCGGCCTGCGGGACGTCCACGGCAATACCCTGACCCGCCAGATGGCGGGATAGTTCGGCCACCAGTCCACCATTGCGAACGATGACGGCCATCGAGTCGAAGCCTCTTCCGCGCATCAGGTGCTCTTCCAAGAGCCGCTGGGTCACCAGCCGAAGCTCATGGATGGGAGATTCGACCAGATGCACTTCCACCGGTTCCGCCACGTCGTCGCCGGTCGGCGCCTGCGGGCGCTCCACGAGTCGGCGTCCCGAGTGGCCCGTGGTGACCGGGATGCGACCTGCCACCCGGGTCCAGGCTTCGGCAATCCTCGGGTTCATCCGCCACGAGGTCTCCAGCTCGAGGAGCGTTGCCGGGTTCCTGTCGGTTCCGTAATACTCTTCGAACCTGCCCAGCAGATCGGGGCGCGCACCTCGGAAACCCAAAACGGCGTTATCGGGGGCTGCGAAGGCCAGCAGGTCGCGGCCGGAGGCCAGCAGGCGCAGCAATCGGTGCTGGGCAGGGTTGGCTTCTTGGAGGTCGTCGACGATGACCAAGGACAGCCGCTGGCATTCTTCCTCGAGGAGCTCCTCATGGTCCTCGAGTAGATCAGCGGCGGCAGTGATCAGCCCAGCGGGGTCGAATGCTTCGCTGGAACCGAGATCGAGCAGGTCACGGTATTCCTGGTAGAGCGCCGCCGAGGCGGTCCATTCGGGCCGCAGGCAACGCTCCCCCAGTTCCTCCAGGTCTCCTGCTTCCACCCCGTACTCGGACAGCCGGTCGAAGAGCTCACGGATCTCCTTGCGGAATCCGCGGGTCCCGATGGCTTCCCCCAAAGAGTCCGGCCAGGCTGGTCCCGCGGTGATGCCGTCGGCATGCCCCGCCAGCAGCTGGGCGATCAGGGTGTCCTGTTCGGGGCCGGAAAGCAGCCGGGGCGGGCGCTCGACGGCGGGCAGGAAACCGAGCAGCCGGGCCCTGCGGATGAGATCGAAGGCGTAAGCCGCCCAGGTGCGTACGGCAGGTTCCGAAAAAGTCGTGTCGGTCGACGCGGAGAGTCGATCACGTAGATCGGCTGCCGCTGTCCGGGACGGGGCGATGACCAGTAATTGTTCGGGCCGGTGCCCGCCGGCGAGCCGATGCACGACGACGTCGAGCAACGCCGCGCTCTTCCCGGTCCCCGGTGCTCCCAGGACGAGCACCGGGCCGTGGCCGGGGCCCAGCTCACGGAGACGTGCCCCGGAGCTTCCAGCGGTGTCCTCAACGGTTTCCATGGATTCCATCAGAGCATGCGCCCCCGTCGTTTTGGTGCGGTCTCCTCGACGACCACCGGGGAGGCCAGGGTCGAGGCGAGCTCGTCGAGGATTGCGAAGGCCTCCTCGTCGGGCTGCCAGCGGGCCGCCGGGACCCTGACGCGGCCGTGACGGAGCGGTATCGATTCTTCGACCCAATGCGGGGTGGCCCGGGCCTGCAGATCGGCCGGCAGGGTTCCGTCGGCGCGCAGCACACGCCACCAGGGCAGCGCGCCGTCCGATCGCGCCATCGCGGCACCGACCTGACGGGGGCCACCGAGGCCCAAAAGTTCGGCGATGTCCCCGTAGGTCAGCACCGACCCCGCAGGGATGTGGCGGGCCAGCCGATGGACGGCCAGGGCATAATCGGCTGACATGGTTCCAGTTTAGGCGGGCCGGCGCCATATCGTCGGCAGCTGACGATACCGTGGGGGCATGGATAACTGGCATG
Organism: Arthrobacter rhombi; assembly: GCF_900163545.1. Taxonomy (GTDB): domain Bacteria; phylum Actinomycetota; class Actinomycetes; order Actinomycetales; family Micrococcaceae; genus Arthrobacter_H; species Arthrobacter_H rhombi_A. Next base: position 183,463 of record NZ_FUHW01000038.1, on the reverse strand, counting down.
AGCTCCCCCGCGCAGCATTCGACCTCGAGACCACCGGCAAGGATCCGCAGGAGGCCCGCATCGTGACCGCCTCCGTCGTGATCGTCAATGGCCGGCAGGAAATCATCAACCACCGGGAGTGGCTCGTGAACCCCGGGGTACCGATCCCCGAGGAAGCCGCCGCCGTGCATGGGGTCAGCACCGAGCAGGCGGTCGCCTCCGGGCAGGATCCCGCCACTGCCGTCGCCGAGATTTCCGCTCATTTGCGCGATTTGTTCCACACCATGCCGGTCCTGGCTTTCAACGCCGGATATGACTTCACCGTCCTGGCCCGGGAGTCGGAACGCCACGGGGTTCCTGCCCTGGAACCGGTCCCGGTGATCGACCCGTTCATCATCGATAAGCACGTGGACAAGTACCGTCGGGGCAAGCGCACGCTGACGGCAATGTGCGAGCACTATGGCATCCCGCTGAATAATGCCCACTCTTCTGCCGCGGATGCGGCAGCGACCGTCGGGGTGGCCGATGCCCAGGTCGCAAAGTACGCACAGGTCCTGGCCGTGGATCCTGCCGAACTCCACCGTTTGCAGATCAGTTGGGCTGCCGAGCAGGCGGCAAGCCTGCAGGAGTTCTTCCGTCGCAAGGATCCGACGGCGGTCGTGGACGGCACCTGGCCGGTCCGCTGATCGAATCGACGGCTGGGTATCCCGCGAAACCGTCAAACGTGAGACATGTCACGTAGCTTCTTGCGCTCAGTGATGATCCCCCGAATGGGCGCGTTCTTAGGGCGCCCCGGGGCGGCATCGCACAGCGGGCGGCCGGCAACTTCTTCGTTACGAAGATTATTCGTCCGGACTCGACATTTCGGCACGTGAATTCGATTTCGTGAAGTCCATTGTGGTTGATCAAATGGATTCATTCGATTATTGGTGTCCACTTTGAGGCACCGTTCACTTCCAGCCGGAAAGAACCCCAGTATGTCAAAACTCCAGTTGTCCTTTGCCAAGTTCGCAGCGCTTGCGGCGGTGACCACCCTGGGTCTCAGCGCCTGCGGCGGGAGCTCCGAAGCATCTTCCGCCCTTCCCGAGGACATGACGTCGGTGACCATCGGCGTTGCCGACGGCGCCGAGTCGTACTGGCAGGTCTATAAGAAGGTGGTGAAGGAGGAGACGGGCGTCGACGTCTCCTTCAAGAACTTCTCCGACTACAACCAGCCCAACCCGGCCCTGGACCAGAAGCAACTTGATCTCAATGAGTTCCAGCACCTGCAGTACCTGGCCACCTACAACACGAAGAACGACAAGGATCTGCAGCCCATCGCGGGCACGGCGGTCTACCCGTTGCCGCTGTACTCCACCAAATATTCTTCGGCCGAAGAGATCCCCCAAGGGTCAGAGATTGCCATCCCCAATGACCCGACGAATTTGGCGCGTTCGCTGATCGTGTTGGAGTCGGCAGGACTGGTGGAGATCAATGGCGGCGCCGATTCCACGTCGACCCCGGCCGACGTGGACACCGCCGCTTCGAAGGTCAAGGTGGTGACCGTGGACGCCAAGATGACCGCCCAGAACCTGGATTCACTCGCCGGTGCCATCGTGAACAACAACTTCGCCACGGCTGCGGACCTGAGCGACGACGACATCATCGCCCAGGACGATCCCGAGGCGGATTCGACGAAACCGTACATCAACGCCTTCGTCGCCCGTGATGCCGATAAGTCGAATCCCACCCTGATCAAGATCGCCAAGCTGTACCACGACCCCGAGGTCGTCAAAGCGATCAAGAAGGATCTAGGCACCGGGGGCGTCTTCAAGGAGAACAGTGCCGAGGACCTCCAGTCAGCCCTGTCGACCATTGAAGAGAACATGAAGGCCGGCTCCAAGTAATACCCCGGGGCCCCGCCACCGAAACCTGCTGTGGCTCCTGCACCGGACACCCCGGAGCCGGAGCCATAGCGGCTTTCATGGGCCATTCATCTTCCGTCGCGAGAAAGGACCTGCGGTGACATCCATCGTCAGTTTCCGCAAAATCTCCAAGGCCTATCCGGGCCGCGGAGCCACCAAGGGCACCCCCGTACATGCGCTCCGAGACGTCACCTTCGACATCCAGAAGGGCTCCATCACCGGGGTCATCGGCTACTCCGGGGCCGGCAAGAGCACCCTGGTCCGCCTGATCAACGCTCTCGAACTACCCACGGCAGGCAGCCTGACCGTCAATGGATCCGAGCTCACCGGAATGGGCGAGAAGGACCTGCGGGGGTTGCGTGGTGGTATCGGCATGATCTTCCAGCAGTTCAACCTCTTCAATTCGCGCTCGGTGGCCAAAAATGTCGAGTACCCGCTCATCGTCGCCGGCTGGACGAAAGATCAGCGGGCTGCCCGTGTCGCCGAGTTGTTGGATTTCGTGGGGATCTCCGAAAAGGCCAAGCAGTTCCCCAGCCAACTTTCCGGCGGCCAAAAGCAACGGGTGGGTATTGCCCGCGCCCTCGCGACGAACCCCGAAATCCTGCTGGCTGACGAGGCCACCAGCGCCCTGGACCCCGAGACGACGACCGAGGTGCTGGCACTGCTGAAGCGGGTCAATCAGGCGTTTGGGACCACGATCGTGGTGATTACCCACGAAATGCACGTCGTGCGATCGATCTGCGATCACGTGGCTGTGATGGAGCAGGGCGCCTTGCTCGAACACGGCCCCGTCTACGACGTCTTCGCCTTCCCGCAGAACCCTGCGACCCAGAAATTCATCAGCAGCACCATCGCCGATCGGCCGAGCGCCGATACCGTGGCCCGCCTGCAGGTCCTGCATCCGGGCCGGTTGGTCAGCATGACGATCTCCGAAGCGCCCGGGGCCCGGGCCGGAACCAATCAGCGGGAAATCTCGTCGCTGCTGGCGTCCTACCCGGCGGTCCACGATTCGGTGGTCTACGGTTCCGTCACCGAAATCGCCCAACGCCCCTTCGGCTCGCTCACCTACGTCCTCGAAGGCCCCGAAGCCGACGTCGACGCCGTCATCGAGGGGCTGGCGAAGATCACCACCGTGCAGCAATGGCCCCCGATGGCAGCTGCCGGTTCCGACGTCGAAGGAGCGAAGCCATGATCGACTGGACCACGATGGGCCCGTTGCTGTTCTCATCCATCGAACAGACCCTCTACATGGTCATCATCACGATGATCCTCGGGGGGATCCTCGGGCTGCTGATCGGCATGCTGCTCTATGCCACCCGGCCCGGCAACATCTTGGCTAATACCGTGGTGTTCAATGTGCTGAACTTCGTGATCAACCTCGTCCGGCCGATCCCGTTCATCATCTTCATCTCGCTCGTCGGCCCGTGGACCTTGCAGGTCATCGGCACCTCCATCGGCACCAATGCCGCCATCTTCCCGATGACGCTGATGACAGCGGTCGTTTTGGGGCGGATCGTGGAACAGAACCTCGTCGGCGTCGATCCCGGGGTCGTTGAAGCAGCCCGCGCCATGGGTTCCAGCCGCAGCCGGGTGCTTTTCGACGTCGTCCTCCGCGAGTCGATCGCGCCACTGGTGCTGGGCTATACGTTCATCTTCATCGGTGTCGTGGACATGTCTGCCGTGGCCGGGTACATCGGTGGCGGCGGCTTGGGCGATTTGGCCATCACCTACGGCTACCAACAGTTCAACTACGCGGTCACCCTGCTGGCCGTGGGAGTGATCGTCGTGATCGTTCAGCTCGCCCAACTGCTGGGCAACCATCTGGCCAAGCGCATGATGCACCGCTGATCACTACCGGCGCAGAACAGGCGGCGATCTTTCCCCCGCTGGGGGAATCGAACGCCGCCTGTTCCTGTTTCCGGCAGCGCAGCCCACAGCGCCAGCGCAGCCAGTAGCTGCTGCGCCGCTAGGCCTGCGGCACCGCTGCGGCTGCTGCACGGGCGGCAGCCGGCAAGGCTCCGATGATGCGTTCCATGGCAGAATCGTCGTGCGCCGCCGAGAGGAACCACGCCTCGAAGACGCTCGGGGGCAAGTAGACCCCGGAGTCCAGCATGGAGTGGAAGAACGGGGCATAGCGGTAGACCTGCTGGCCCTGCGCCTGCTCGTAATCGTGCACCCCGTGCTCGGAGGTTCCGAAGGCCACGGAAAAGAGGTTCCCGGCGGTTTGGATGGAGTAGTCCAGCCCGGCGCCATCGAAGGCCTGCCGCACGGCGGCCTGCAGTTCCCTACTGCGGGCATCCACGTGGGCGTAGACCTCCTCGGTCGCGTGGGTCAACGTTGCGATGCCGGCGGCCATGGCCACCGGGTTCCCCGAGAGGGTTCCTGCCTGGTAGACGGGTCCCAGTGGGGACAGGTAGTCCATGACCTCGGCGCGGCCACCCAAGGCTGCGGTCGGCAAGCCGCCGCCAATGACCTTGCCGAAGGTGAACAGGTCGGGCGTCCAACCGTCGGAGGCCCCGGTGAGGCCCCAGTAGCCGCCGGGCCCGGTGCGGAACCCGGTGAGGACCTCGTCCAGGATCAGCAACGAACCGTGGGCTGTGGTGATCCGCGAGAGGGCTGCATTGAATCCCTCGGCCGGGGTCACGACCCCCATATTGGCCGGGGCGGCCTCGGTGATCACGGCGGCGATCCGCTCGCCGTGTTCGGCGAAGGCAGCCTCGACGGCTGCGACGTCGTTATACGGCAGCACCAGTGTTTCGGCGGCGGTGGCCGCGGTGACCCCTGCGGATCCGGGCAGGGCCAACGTGGCCAGACCGGAACCGGCTGCTGCCAACAGTCCGTCCAGGTGTCCGTGGTAGCAACCAGCGAACTTCACGATCAGGTCGCGTCCGGTATATCCACGGGCCAGCCTCACGGCGGTCATCGTGGCCTCGGTGCCGGTGGAAACCATGCGCAGGCGTTCAACGGCCGGAACCCGGTCGCTCACGAGTCGGGCCAGCCCGGCCTCATCGGGGGTCGAGGCTCCGAAGGACAACCCACGGTCCACCGCGGCGTGAACGGCTTCCTGGACTGCCGGGTGCCGATGGCCCAGCAGCGCCGGACCCCAGGAGCAGACCAGGTCGACGTAGTCGTTCCCGTCGGCGTCGGTGAGGTGGGCACCATCGGCGGCCACCATGAACGGGGGCACGCCGCCGACCGAGCCAAAGGCGCGGACCGGCGAGTTCACTCCCCCGGGCATCAGGGTCCGGGCGGTGTCGAAAAGTTCCTGTGAGGTGGTCATGGTTATTTTCCTTCCTTCAGCCAGCCCGCGAGTTCGGCGGCCCAGTAGGTCAAGACGGTGTCGGCGCCGGCACGGCGGATGGACAGCACGGATTCGGTGACGGCGGCGCGGCGGTCGATCCACCCGTTGGCTGCGGCGGCTTCGATCATCGCGTACTCACCGGAGATCTGGTAGGCCGAGACCGGGACCGGTGACATGGCGGCAACGTCGGCCAGGACGTCCAGGTAGCTCATGGCCGGTTTGACCATGACCAGATCCGCTCCCTCGGCCAGATCCAGTTCAACCTCATGGATGGCCTCGCGGCGGTTGGAGGCATCCATCTGGTAGGTGCGCCGGTCCCCGCTCAGCTGCGAATCCACGGCCTCACGGAAGGGCCCGTAGAACGCGGAGGCGTATTTCGCGGCGTAGGCCAGCACCGACGTGTCGGCCAGCCCGGCGGCATCCAGGGCCTGCCGGATGACGGCGACCTGGCCGTCCATCATCCCCGAGGGGGCGACCATATGGGCGCCCGCCTCGGCCTGGACGACGGCCATTTGCGCGTAGATCGCCAGGGTGGCGTCGTTATCCACGCGGCCCTCCTCGTCCAGGACTCCGCAGTGCCCGTGGTCGGTGAATTCATCCAGGCAGAGGTCGGACATGATGACAATATCGTCGCCGACTTCTGCCCTGACGTCGGCGATGGCCCGGTTCAGCACCCCCTCGGGGTCGATCCCGGCGCTGCCGGTGGCATCACGGTGGGCCGGGATACCGAACATCATGAACCCACCGAGCCCCAGTTCCACGGCCTCGACGGCTGCGCGTTTGAGCGAATCGGTGGTGTGTTGCACGACGCCGGGCATGGAGGTGATCGGTTGTGGTTCGGTGAGGTCCTCACGGATGAACGTGGGAAGGATGAGCTGGCGCGGGGCCAGATCGACTTCGGCGACAAGCCGACGCATGGCGGGGGTGGTACGCAGCCGGCGGGGCCGGTGGGCGGGGAAAGACATCGTGGCCTTCAGCTCTCTGCCCCGGGTGGCATGCGGGGCGTTCGTGGTCGGGGGTTCGTGGGTTCAGTCTGGGTGGTCGGTGGTGGCGGGTTCACCCGGTGGCGACGGATCGTGCACCGCGAACTCCCAAGCGTCGGCCAGCCCGGCCGGGGTGGGCGTGGAGGCGATGGCAGCAGGTTCCCAGCCGTTGCGGCGCAACTCCTCGGCGGTGGAGTCGCCGATGGCGATGGCAGCTACCGTGTCCGGTGGCGTGCCGACCAGGGCCAGGTAGCGCCTGACGATGCTCGGGGAGGTGAAGAACACGGCGTCCACTGACTCCGGGACACCTCCGTTCCGGGTCAACACTGCGGGTTCCACCAGGGGGGCAGGTGCCGGTTCGGCTTCCGGTGCGCGCAGACGACGCGATGGTTCGGCGGGGGCATCAACGGTGCGGTAGGCGGTGACGACGAAGGCGTCGGCACCCCAGTGGCGCATGCCGTCGGCCAGTGTGGAAGAGGCGATATCGGCTTGGGGCATGAAGACGGTGCTGCCGGGCCCCGGGCGGGAGATGGCGGGCCATTCGGCCAACATGCCACGCGCCGAGTGGTCGGTCTCCGGAGCAAATTCCACGGGCAGGCCAGCTGCCGTGGCCGCCCGGGCCGTTGCCTCGCCGACAACGGCGATTCGGGTCGGTTCCGGAACGGGTATCCCGCTTCCGGTGGCCGGGATTCCGCTGGGTTCTCTGCCAGCCGATCCCGCTCCAACCACGCCCAGTGCGGCGGAGCGCTGCTGCAAGGCCAGCACCGTGGTGCGCGAGGTGAGCAGGAGCCAGTCGAATCCGCCGTCGGCCAGGCGACGGATCCCGTCGTCGATCCCGGTGGTGTCCTCCGGGAGTTCAAAGTCGATCAGCGGGCACAGCAGGGTTGTCGCGCCACGGGCTGCCAGTTCGGCCACGGTGGGAGCGGACCGGTCAGCGCTGCGCAAGAGCAGCGCCGACCGTCCGGCCAACCATCGGCGATCGGGCACCTAAAGGCCCGCCATCCGGGCGGCCCCGGCGTCGAGTAGTTCCTCGGCCAGAGCGATCCCCACGGCCTGGGCGCCCTCGATGTCGAGGCGTTCGGTGGTGGCGCTACGTCGGATCCAGTCACTACCATCCGGGGCGCAGGCAACGCTGTCTAACCGCAATTCACCGTCGACGATCCTCGCCAGGGCGCCGATCGGTGCCGAGCAACCGGCCTCGAGTCGGCCCAGCAGGGCCCGCTCTGCGGTGATGGTCATCCGGGTTTCGGGGTCATCCAGGACCTTCAGTGCTGCGTCGACCTCGGAGTTGCCGGTGCCACCGGCACGGACCTCCACGGCCAACGACCCCTGCCCGGGCGCCGGGAGCATGATCTCGGGATCCAGGTACTCGGTGATGTGTTCGCCCAGGCCCAACCGTTCGAGTCCTGCAGCGGCCAGCACGACGGCGTCCAAGTCACCCTGGACACCGCGGCCCACCCCGCCGTCGTCCTCCGGTGTGGCCGAACCGGCGACCCGGCCCAGCCGGGTACCGACGTTCCCGCGGATGCCCACGATCTGCAGATCGGGCCGGGCAGCCTTCAGTTGGGCGCCCCGGCGCGGGGATCCGGTGCCGATTCTGGAGCCCGGTGGAAGCTGATCCAGCCTCAGCCCGTCCCGGGCGCAGAGCGCATCACGGACGTCGACCCGGACCGGCGTGGCCGCAATGACGAGGTCTTCTGGTTGGGCCGTGGGCAGGTCCTTGAGCGAATGGATCGCCACATCGCAGCCGCCCTCAAGCAGCGACATCCGCAGCGCGGCGGCGAACACCCCGGTGCCGCCGAGCTGGGATAACGGGCCGGAGGTGACGTCGCCCTCGGTTTTGACCCGGATGAGCTCATGCCCCTGCCCGGAAGCCGCGCTCAGGGCTTCGGCCACCGTGGTTGTCTGGGTCATGGCCAGCGCCGAACCACGCGTCCCCACACGGAAGCCGGGCTCCGTCGTCGTTCCCTGTCCGGTCATTTCCTCGCTCATGATGCGGGCACCCCCACCTCGGAGTCCACGGCGGCGATGGTCGGCTTGATCGTGCCGTCACGCATGATCTTGGAGCAGCAGTTGGGACGGCAGACATCGAACCAGGGGCCGAGCTCGACCTCGCTCTGCCGGCCTGCAAGCAGTGCCGAACCGTCGGGTCCGGCGATCCGTTCGGAGACCAGGTCCACGATGCCGCGGACAAACTTTTCGTGCGTGCCCGGGGTGGCTGCCCGGTTGAAGGCCAATCCCAGTTCCTCGCAGGTCTCCTTGGCTTCGGTATCCAGGTCCCAGAGGACCTCCATATGATCCGAGACGAAGCCGATCGGTACCACGACCACGCCTCCGGTGCCCGACGCGTGATAGTCGGCCAGCGCGTCGTTGATATCCGGTTCCAACCACGGGGTGGCCGGGGAACCCGAACGGGACTGGAAGACCAGTGAGTGTTCGAGGCCCGTGGCCTCGGGAACCTGGGCCAGGATAGCCTCGCCGACGGCCAGGTGCTGGGCCGAGTACACATCGGTGTCCAGTGTGGGCGCCAGATCCCGTGGGCCGGCGGCTTCGGCGTCGGAGAGCGGGATGGAGTGGGTGACGAAGACAATCCGTACCGGCGCCTCGGGCGTGCCGGCAGCGGCGAGCTGGGAGCGCACGTCGGCCAAACCGGCGGCCACACCTTCAGCGAAGGGGTCCACGAAGCCCGGGTGGTCGAAGTACTGGCGGACCTTATCGACCTCGAGGATGCCCTCGAGCCCGGTTTCGCGCAGGGCCACGCCCAGGTCTTCGCGGTACTGGCGGCAGCTGGAGTAGCAGGAGTAGGCGCTGGTGGAGAACATCAGCACCTTCCGGTGGCCGTCCTCGTGCAGGGCCTTGAGCGTCTCGGGGATGTAGGGGTCCCAGTTGCGGTTGCCCCAGTAGACGGGGATGTCGATCCCGCGGGAGGCCAGTTCGGCTTCCATCGCCGATTTCAGCGCCCGGTTCTGGGCGTTGATCGGGCTGATGCCACCGTTGGCCCGGTAGTGGGTGGCGACCTCTTCGAGACGCTCATCGGGGATACCGCGGCCGCGCGTGACGTTGCGCAGGAACGGGATGACGTCTTCCTGGCCTTCGGGGCCGCCGAAGGAGGCGAGCAGGATGGCGTCATAGGGTTTGGGTTCCATCCGCCCTGCGTCGTCGTAGCCGGTCCGCGGGTCGAAGGACTGCTCGGGCTGGCTCATCGCAGCACCTCGGCAACCTCGGCGGTGCTGATGCGTTTGCCGGTGTAGAAGGGGATCTCCTCGCGGACATGGTTCCGTGCCTCGGTGTAGCGCAGGTGGCGCATGAGGTCGACGAGATCGATCAGTTCGGGGGCTTCCAGGCCCAGCAGCCACTCCCAGTCGCCGAGCGCGAACGAGGCGACGGTATTGGCCTGGACCTGGGGGAAATCCTTGCCGAGCATGCCGTGGTCCCGCAGCATCTTGCCGCGCTGTTCACCCTCGAGCAGGTACCACTCGTAGGAGCGGACGAAGGGGTAGAAGCACAGCCACTTCTGCGGTTCCTTGCCCAGGGCGAAGGATGGTGAATGGTTCCTGGTGAATTCCGCATCCCGGTGTACTCCCATGGCGGAGAAGACCAGGGTGGTTTCGGCAAAGAGGTAAGTGCGCCGGATCTTGCGCACGGCCTCCTGCAGGCCATCGGGTTTCGGGCCATGCAACCACACCATGATGTCGGCGTCGTTACGCATCCCCGAGACGTCGTAGGTGCCGCGCAGGACGACGCCGGCCGTGGCCAGCTCGGTGACCAGGGCGTCAAAGGCTGCGACGCCTTCGCTGCGGTCCAGGTCGGAATCGCGTTTGAACACGGTCCACAGGGTATAGAAGAGCTCTTCCTCCGGGGCCTCGGACGTGCCGGTTTCGGTGGTGGAAGGTGCTTGGCTCACGGTGTGGCCTCAACTTTCTGCTGCTGGATATTTCGGTGGGGTCTTGGCGGCCGGTTGGCCGCAGTCAACTGGCGGTGATGGAGGTGCGGGCCCTCGTGTCGGCGACGACCGAGGCCAAACCGGTGCCGGCCAGCCAGGCGCCGACGACGTCGAGCCCCGGTTGTTCGGCCAGGGCGGCACGGAAGGCATCGACCCGGTCCCGGTGGCCGGTGGTGGCGAAAGGCAGGGCTGCGTCATAGCGGACCACGTCCCACCCGACCACATCGGCTGCCGAGAGCCGGACACCCATCAGGGTCGAAGCGTCGGAGATGGCGATATCGCCCAGGACGGAGTCGTCTGCGGGGATCGTGTCGGGGCCGTCGGAGAGGCGTCCGTAGGACAGCCGAAGCACATGGGTTCCCGGTCCTGCCTCGTCGGCGAGCCACCCCCATTTGGCCGTGGCATGGGTCAGGGCCTTTGCCGTGACACCGGGGGTTCCGGGAGCAACCAGCAGACCGGTGCCGCGTGGTGCCGCGTCGAGCTCCGGCTGGTCCACGACCAGCGTCACCAGCGCGATGCCGTGTCCGGTCTTCGGTCGCAGGGCGGCGGCATCGGGCAGGAGGCCGGCCAGTAGATCCACGGCGACCGGCCCGGGGGTGGCGATGATGACCCGTTCGGCGGTTTCGGGGGCCGCCTGGCCTTCGACGGTGACCTCCCAGTCGCCCTCGGAAAATCCTTCGGTGGGCGCCTTCCGAGCCAGGGACAGGACTGTGGATCCCACCTGCAGTCCGGTACCCGCGGTTTTCAGCTCGTCCAGCAGTGCCTCGATCAGTCGGTGCATGCCACCGGCCAGCCCGGCGACGGCCGAACCTGCCGGGGCCGAAGCCCGCAGTGCGGCGACGCCTCGAGCCAAGGAATGGTGTTTCACCATGGCGGCGCGTAGCCCGGGGGCGACCGTATCGACGTCCAGGGTGGTCGGATCGGCCGAATGCACTCCGGCAACGATGGGGGTCACCAGTCCGTCCAGGACTGCTTGGCCCATTCGGGCCTGAACGAGTTCGCCCAAACTGATGGGTTCCTTGGCCTGGCGTCGGGTCACCGGCATGGCCAGATCGGTGGCAGCCCGAACACAGCCTGCCGCACCGATCACCGCTTTAACGTCCTCGGCCCAAGGATCCGCGGGGATGCCCAGGAGGGCGGTGGCCGGCATCCGGAGGGCCCGGGGGCCACCCCGTTTGGCGTGATCGGCTGCGTGGTACAGCCAGGAACCTGCAGGATTCGGCGTCTGGATCGACGCCTCCAAGCCCAGTTCGGTGGCCAGCTCGGCGACGGCGGTGGAACGGACGGCGAAGGATTCGGCGCCCGCGTCGAGTTTCAGCCCAGCCACCTCATGGGATGCCACGCTTCCACCGAAGCGTGAGGAAGCGTCAAAGACGTCAACGTGGTGTCCTGTGAGCGAGAGTTCGCGGGCCGCCACGAGCCCGGCGATCCCTCCGCCGACCACGATCGCGCGGGGCGCCGAAGCATGGCCCGGAGTGCCGACGATCTTCTCGGCCTGCGTCATCCCTACGTCCTTTCCGCGCTGGAGACCCACGAAGGGTCCCCACCATTATCGCCCCGTGTCCTGATGATCAGGTGTGCACGAGATGTCAGCCTGCGGTCGGGGGGATCGAGTGGATGAGTTCCACCACCCGGGTCAGGACCTCGGGTTCGGTATCCGGGGGAACCCCATGTCCGAGGTTGACCACATGGCCGGGAGCGTGCGCGCCCGAGGCCAGGACGTCACGGACGTGGGCCTCGAGGACTTCCCAGGGGGCGGTCAGCAAGGCCGGATCGATATTGCCTTGCAGGACACTCTGTCCGCCGAGGCGTCGGTTGGCCTCGGCCAACTCCAGTCGGTAATCCACCCCCACCACGTCGGCACCGCAGTCACGCATCGCCGTCAGGAGTTCACCGGTCCCGGTCCCGAAATGCACGAGCGGCACGCCCAGGTCCTTGACCCGGGAGAAGGCCAGGGTGGAGGCCGGCGCGGCGAACTGCTCGTAATCGGCCAGCGACAGGCTTCCGGCCCAGGAGTCGAAGAGCTGGCCGGCACTGGCACCTGCTTCCAGCTGGGCGCGCAGGAACGCACCCGAGGCCTCGGCAGCCCATTCGGCCAGGGCGTTCCAGGTATCCGGGTCGTTGTGCATCATCCGGCGCGGGCCCAGGTGGTCCCGGGACGGTTTGCCTTCGACCATGTAGGCGGCAACGGTGAACGGGGCCCCGGCAAAGCCGACCAGCGGAGTGCTGCCGAGTTCGGCGACCGTCAGGGCCACCGCCTCACGGATGGGGTCCAGTGAGGCATCGGTGAGTTCGGGCAAGCGGGCCACATCGGCTGCCGTGCGTACCGGTTCGTCCAGAACCGGGCCGACGCCGGGAACGATGTCCACGCCGACCCCTGCGAGTTTGAGCGGGATGACGATATCCGAGAAGAAGATTCCCGCGTCCACCCCGTGACGGCGTACCGGCTGCAAGGTGATTTCCGAGGCCATCTCCGGGTTCAGGCAGGAATCGAGCATGTTTCCGCCTTCGCGGAGCTTGCGATACTCAGGCAGCGAACGTCCTGCCTGGCGCATGAACCATACGGGGCGCCGGTTGGGCACCCCGCCTCGGTAGGTCGTGATGAGATCGGATGAGGACGTACGCCCATCCATCAACGGGTGGCTAGCGCTCAAGGTCATGCTCCGATTCTGCCAAGTCCACCCACTGAACCGCTAATCCTTGCCACCTGCGAAGACCCTTCGTGGCCAACGACACGTTCTACGTCTCGTAAAAATCCTATTCTGGCCCGTCATTCCGGGGGATCCAGGCCCTCAGGTTAGGGCAGCCTGCATGTCCCGATGGGCACTCTAGCGGTACGATGTTGGACATTGTGGTTTTCCTAGCACTTGTCGCATCCCATTCTGATATCGACCTTGAAACGGTGGCCCGGCTGAGCGCCGCTTCCGACGGGGTCGCTTCTGCCGTGCTCGATGGCACGACCCCGGTCTCCGGCGCTGTCGTCTTGTCCACGTGCAACCGCTACGAGGTCTATTGCGAAGCCCCCGGCGAGACCGAGGTACCCGCGGCTCGTCAGGCAGTGATCGAACAGATCTCTGCCGCCTCCGGGCTGGCCGAGGATCAGGTCTCCCAGGCCTTGGAAACCAAGACAGCGGACGACGCCGTCTCCCACCTTTTCGCTGTCGGGGCAGGACTCGATTCGGCAGTCATCGGTGAACGTGAGATTGCTGGCCAGGTGAAGCGGGCCCTCATCGAGGCGCAGGCCACCGGTACGGCTTCCGGTCCCCTCGTGAGGCTTTTCCAGAGCGCCTCACGGACCGCCAAGGATGTGGGGACCCGCACCGCGTTGGGCGGCCGGGGCCTGTCCATCGTCTCGGTGGCCCTCGATCTTTCCGAGGACCTCTCGGTCGCGGCGTCCTGGTCGGAGCTCAATGTCGTCATCTTCGGTACCGGCGCCTATGCCGGCGCCACCATGGCCCGGCTGAAGGAACGCGGGGCCGCCAACGTTTCCGTCTACTCGGCTTCGGGCCGGGCCGATGCCTTCGTCGCGTCCCGCGGCGGAACGGCCATCGACGATGAGGCTCTGCCGACCGTCTTGCGTGAGGCCGACGTGCTGATCGGTTGCAGCGGCGGCGGGGTGCGTATCGATGCCGCCGAATTGCAGTCGTTGGACCGCAACGGGCGGCCCCTGGTGGCCATTGACCTGGCACTGACCCACGATGTGGACCCCGATGTCTCGGATCTGGACGGCGTCGAATTGATCACGCTGGAGTCAGTGCGCATGGCTGCTCCCGCCGAACAGTCAGAAGCCGTGGCCCAGGCCCGGGTCATCGTCACCGACGCTGCCGAGAAATTCGCCGGGCAGCAGCGCCAGCGCAGCGCAGATACCGCGATCGTCGCGCTCCGCAAGCACACCCAGAAGGTCCTCGAGACCGAAGTGCAGCGGGTCAGGGCCCAGCATGGTTGCACCGCGGCTGCCGAAGAAGTCGAATTCGCCATGCGCCGCATGATGCGCCAACTCCTCCATGTCCCCACCGTGAGGGCTAGGGATCTGGCCGCAGAAGGACGGCACGGCGATGTCGAGGATGCCCTCACCACCCTCTTCGGCATCGAGCTCGAAGAATCCCCGGCAGCCACCGGCCACCAGGCCGCGCCCGGGATCCGCGCCGAGGAACCAACCACCGGCCCGCCGGCGTTGCCCGCTACGGGTACCGACGGCCCGCCCTGCCCCGAACGCCGCGAATCCTAGCGTGCACGCCGGTGCTCCACCCCGCTGCTGACAGCCCCTAGTACATTGATTTTTCGGGTTCGATTTGTTCGACCCAGGCGGCGATGCCTCCGGCCAAATGCCGCACGTTGTCATAGCCCTGGTCGATCAGGTACTCGAGCACCTCGCCGGAGCGTCCACCTGATTTGCAGTGCAGGACCACCTCACGATCCCGCGGCAGACTGATGTCCCCTCCCAGCACTTGGGCGCGCGGAGCCAATTCGGCACCGTCGATGGACACGATCTCGGCCTCGCCCGCTTCCCTGACATCGATCAGGACAAAGTCCTTGCGCCCGGCGGCACGTGCTGCCAACAGCTCACGCAGGCCCAGCGGATCGATGGTCGGTAGTTCCTGGGCCGGTTCTCCCGCAGGGGTCATCCCGCAGAACGCCGGGTAGTCTTCCAGCAATTCGGCCGGTTGGACCGTTTCCGGGTCGGGACGCAAACGGATTTCCCGCCAGTTCATGGCCAGTGCGTCGAGGATGAGCACCCGGCCCAGCAAGGATTCGCCGATCCCGGTGATGAGCTTAATGGCCTCGGCGGCCATCACTGCCCCAATCTGTGCGCATAGCACCCCAAAGACGCCGCCCTCGGCGCAGGAGGGAACGCTTCCGGCCGGCGGCGCCTCGGGGTACAGGTCCCGATAGGTGGGGCCCTGACCGTTCCAGAAGACACTGACCTGGCCGTCAAAGCGCAGGATCGACCCCCAGACATAGGGTTTATTCAAGATCGCCGCCGCATCGTTGACGAGGTAGCGGGTGGCGAAGTTATCGGTCCCGTCCAGGATGAGGTCGTAGTCGGCGAAAATTTCCAACGCGTTGGTGCTGTCCAGGTGCACGTCGTGCAGGACGACGTCGGTGAACGGGTTGATCTCGGCAATGCTCTGCCGCGCCGACTCACCTTTGCCCTGCCCCACATTGGACATGCCATGGATGATCTGACGTTGCAGGTTGGAGACTTCCACGGTGTCGTCTTCGACGATACCGATTCTCCCGACGCCGGCGGCAGCCAGGTAGAGCAGTGCCGGGGAACCCAGCCCACCGGCACCCATCACGAGAACGCGGGAGTTCTTCAGCCGCCGCTGCCCCTCCAGGCCGACCTCGGGGATGATGATATGGCGTGAATAGCGCTTCAGTTCTTCCGGACCCAGCTCGACGGCTGGTTCAACGAGGGGGCCGGGGGCTGTTCGTATCGCATCCTGCATTTTCCCAGCTTAGTCCCAGCCGTGGATTACCCATGGGTAGAATGACTCCATCTGTAACGACGACGACGTTACGGAGGAGAGGCAGGCAGTGGAGCGCAGTCCAGAAAATTCTCAGCGGACCCCTCGGATGCCGCGGGACCAGCGGCGGCGGCAATTGCTGCAGGCCGCGCATCAGGTCTTTGTGGCCCATGGCTACCATGGCGCTGCCATGGACGAGATCGCCGACGTCGCGATGGTCAGTAAACCGGTGCTGTACCAGCATTTCCCGGGC
The DNA here is from genome assembly GCF_900163545.1 of Arthrobacter rhombi. Lineage (GTDB taxonomy): Bacteria > Actinomycetota > Actinomycetes > Actinomycetales > Micrococcaceae > Arthrobacter_H > Arthrobacter_H rhombi_A. Next base: position 167,632 of record NZ_FUHW01000038.1, on the reverse strand, counting down.
AAACGCGAGCTCTACCTCGCGCTGCTCGACGAACATCTGGAGGCCCTCTCCCACCGGCTGCTCCTGGCCATCGCCTCCACCACCGATAATAAGCAGCGGGTCAGGGCCACCATCCGTGAGTTCTTCGGTTTCATCGCCGGTGACAGTCAGGCCCACCGCCTGGTCTTTGAATCGGATCTGATGAATGACGCGGCGGTGAGTTCCCGGCTGGAGGCCTTCAACGCGAATTTCGCCGATGCCATTGCCGGGGTGATCGCCGAGGACACCGGTCTCAGCCAGGCCCAAGCGGTGCTCTTGGGCCGGGCGATGTCAGGTATGGCCCAGGTCGCGGCCCGTTACTGGCTCGAGCTGGAGGGCGAGGTTGATCTCGACGAGGCCAGCGACCTGGTCTCGCGTTTAGCTTGGCGCGGAATTGCTCGGTTCCCGAAGGAATCCTGACGTAGATTTGACCCTGAAGCATAGGGGCGTCGCTCGAGGCGCCCACCCCGACTTAAGAGGAGCCACCATGGACGTGCGCATCGGAATCCAGAATGTTGCCCGCGAGGTTGTCATCGAATCTGCCGAGACCGCGGAACAGGTCAGTCAGACCGTCCGCGACGCCATCAGCGGCTCCACCGATCTGGTGCTCAGCGATTCCAAGGGCCGCCAGATCATCGTCCCGGCCGGTGTCATCGGCTATGTGGAGGTTGGCGCCGAGGAACAGCGCCGCGTCGGTTTCGCCGCCCAGGCCTAACGAAACACCCCGCAGAAAACTGCCGGCCCCGACACGCAGAAACCACGTGTCGGGGCCGGCAGTTTTTCTCTGGCCACCTCAGTCGGCGGGCATATGGCCGATTTCGGTGCAGAGGCAGACCCGGTTTCCGTCGGGGTCGGCATAGACCCTGAACGCAGGGTGCCGTGTCCCGTCTCCCTCACCGGCCACCGGGCGAAGATTTTCCCGCTCGAGTTCCAGGGTGCTCAGCGCAACGTGCCGGTCCAGGTGGATCCTGTTGTTCGCCGGCGTATCGGTCACTTGGAACCAGATATTCGGGTTGCGTCCTTCCGGATCGACGACATCGCCGTTATCCGCCAACTGATATCCCAGTGCACTGGTCCAGAATTCGGCGATCCGTGAGGGGTCCTCGGTATCGATGCCCAACTCCACGGTGGTGTGACGACGCGGTTCGGCGGTCCCCCCGGCCCGCGTCGCAACCCTGGACACTGCCTCGGCGAATTCCATGTCCTGACCGGTGACCTCACCTCCTGCCTCATGGGAGGAAACCGTCAAGAAGACGGTGTCATACCGCCAGTCCAGGTCTGGGTGGTGATTGAGGTCCTCGGCAATCGCCCCCACGCCGGCGATGAAGTCGATGGCCGACGCTGAGCTGGCGAAGGAGTAGGCCGTCACGAGGGCGCCCAAACGGTACCGCCAATCGGGCAGCCCGGTCAGGGCTTCATTGAGTCGGGTCCCCGTCAGCACGGTGTCTGCCGGTTCGGTGGATGGATCGGTCATGATCTCTCCTTTCGCTCCCTGGGCCCATGCTCGTGCCGTTGGCTCAGGCAGTCAACCCCAGGGCAGCCATCCGGCGCGAATGGTTTTCCACGAGTTCGGAAAACAGGACGCTCAGGGGTTCTTCCCCGTCCGGGGTGATCAGCGCATCGTTGAAAAGACCACTTTCGGCGATCCTGCGGGCCTGGGTGAGGGCCTCCCCCAGCAGGCGCCGGCCCCACAGCGCCAACCGGGAGGCCAGCCGAGGATCTTCCTGCAGGGCTTCTTGGAGGCGTTCGTGGAGCCATTTATTCTGCTCATCCAGTGCCTGTACCTCTTGGACGAGTCGACGGATATCGGGGTCCAAACCGCGGGAGATCGCGACATAGAAATCCCCCGAGACCGAGTCGATGACATGGGCCTTCATCAAGGATTCATACCAGTCCCCGGGGCGGGTGCGATCGTGCAGGGCATCGATGGAGGCCACAAAAGGTTCCATGGAATCCGCTGGCTCGGCCCCTCGGGCGGTGATGACTTCCACCACTCGCTCATAATGGCCGAACTCATGGACGGCCAGTCGGGCCAGTGCCACCCGGTCGATGATGGTCGGAGAGAACCGTGCATCGGAGGATAGTCGTTCGAATGCGGTCAGTTCCCGGTAGGCCATGAGCCCACACAGGGCCAGTTCGGCCCGGTTTCGGGTCGCATCGTCAAGGGTCGGCGGTGGCAGCTCGGTCATGCAGGCCAGCTTACCTCCGGCCCCGCTCCCTCCCCGGGTCGGGCGCACGTTTCCCCCACTGATGTGGTTAGGCTGAACCTGTGGTGCGCAAACTCATTGACCTGAAAACCGGTGCCCGCCAGACACGGCTTGCGGCGGCACTGGAGTCGTTGGTGTCCGCGATGGAGCTGCCCGGGCAGTATCCGCCCGAAGCACTGGCCGAGGCCCAAGCAGCGATCGATACCTTGGTTTTGCCCGAACACGACCTTACCGACATCGAATTTGTCACCATCGACCCGGCTGCTTCCACCGATTTGGACCAAGCAGTCCATCTCGCCCGCGAGGGGGACGGCTATGTGGTCAGCTATGCCATCGCCGATGTGCCGGCCTTCATCACAGAAGGCGGCGCCCTGGACACCGAGACCAGGCGCCGCGGGCAGACCCTATATTTGCCAGGCCACCGGGTGCCCCTGCATCCGGAGATCATCAGCGAGGATGCCGGCTCGCTGTTGCCGGGCCAACGCCGCGGCGCCTACGTCTGGACCTTCCGTCTTGACGCCAACGCGCTGGTGATCGACACCGACCTCACCCGCGCCACCGTGTGTAGCCGACAGAAGCTCGACTACGCCGGCGTCCAAGCCGACATCGACGACGGCAGCGCCTCCGAATCACTGGCCCTGCTGAAGGAGGTCGGGCTCAAACGGATCGAAGCCGAACGTGAACGCGGTGGCGCGAGCCTGCGCATTCCCGAGCAGGAAGTCGAGGTGGACGACGACGGGGTCCCCTTCCTCGCGACCCGGGCCGCCCTGCCCGTGGAGGACTGGAATGCACAGATCTCCTTGCTCACCGGGATGGAAGCGGCACGGATCATGCTCGAGGGCGGGATCGGAATTCTGCGGACCATGCCCGCCCCCGATGAGCACGGTTCCAGGGCCTTCCGGCGGGAGGCTGCCTCACTGGGTACCCCCTGGCAGCAGGGGGTACCCTACGGCGAGTTCCTGCGCTCCCTCGACGTCACCGAACCACGTCAGTTGGCCATCATGCATGCGGCCACCTCTTTATTCCGCGGTGCCGGCTACACGGCCTTCGATGGCGAACTGCCCGCTGAACGCAGCCAGGCGGCCATCGCGGCCCCCTATGCGCACACCACGGCGCCGTTGCGCCGGCTGGTGGATCGTTTCAGTCTCGTCGTCTGCGAGCATCTGGTCCGGGGCGTCGAGGTTCCCGAAGGGATCCGTCGGGCGCTCCCGCTGTTGCCGGAGCTGATGCAGTCCTCCAACCAGGTGGCGGGAACTGCCGAGCGGGCAGCCATCGATACCGTCGAGGCTGCCCTGCTCTCGGACCGGATCGGGGAGACCTTCGAAGCGATCACGCTTAATGGCACGTCCCCCGAACAAGCCGCCAAGGCCCACGAGAACGGTGACGCCCCTGGGGGGCGTCTGCAGATCCTCGACCCGGCGGTCAATGCCCGGTTCCTGGGCCGGGCCGAAGCCGGCGAGCGCGTTCAGGCCGAACTCGTCCAGGCCGATATCGAAAAGCACACGGTGTTGTTCACGATTCCCTGATCCCGCCATCGGCTCCCGTGAGGGGCCGCTCAGCCCAGGAGGAACTCCGCCCGCCCCTGCATGCTCGATGAGGCGTGGGCCATGGGTCGGCGGGGGATTCGTCCACCCCGGTGGGCCAGTCGACCGGCACGTACCGCATGCCTGAACGCCTCGGCCATCAACGCCGGCTCTTGCGCCCGGGTGACGGCGGTGGCCAACAGGACGGCGTCGCAACCCAGCTCCATGGCCAGGGCCGCGTCAGAGGCGGTACCGATGCCGGCGTCAAGCACGACGGGGACCGTCAACCGTGAGGCAATGTATTCGATGTTATGCGGGTTCAGGATCCCCTGCCCGGTGCCAATGGGCGCGCCCAACGGCATCACGGCCGTGCACCCCAGGTCCTCGAGCCGCTGGGCTGCCACCGGGTCGTCGTTGGTGTAGGCGAAGACCTTGAAACCGTCGGCGACCAGTTCCTCGGTAGCGCTGAGCAGTTCGGGAATATCGGGCAGCAATGATTCGTCGTCGGCGATGACCTCGAGTTTGACCCAGTCGGTATCCACCGCTTCGCGGCTCATTTTGGCGGTCAGGATTGCTTCACGTGCCGTATGGCATCCCGCCGTATTGGGCAGTAAGCGGATCCCCAGGCGGCTCAGCAACGCGAAAATGGATTCGCGGCCCGGGACCACCGCATGGCGGCGCATCGACACCGTGGTGAGTTCGGTTCCTGCGGCAATCAGTGCCGCTTCAAGGACGTCCTGGCCGGGGGCGCCGCCGGTGCCGGTAATCAATCGTGAGCTGAACCGGGTTCCGTCCACGACCAGGTCATCGGTGTGGGCTACTTCAGCCACCTTGCACCGCCGAGAGCAGCTCGATGCGATCGCCTGGCTGCAACGGGGTTCCGGCCCACGCCGAGCGAGGGACGACCTCGTCGTTGACCGCTGCCGCTAGACCAGGACTCGTCCCCTCAGCGGTGCGGCCATCGGCGCCCAGCGCCAGACCGGTCTCGCGCCGGATCAGCTCCAGCACGCTGAGTTCGGCATGGGCCTCGGCCTGTCCGTTGAGGATTAGTGGGGCCTTGGTGTCGTTCATGAGAATCTCCAGGGGTCGAAGGATGCCAGATGGGTCGGGTCAAGGATGGTCGGGGGAGAACGTGGCGCGGTGGCCTCGGGCGCCGGGGCGAGCAGCATGCTGACTGCCGCCGCAGCCGCCACACTGAGCAGGACACCATGGCGGTGGAATCCCGTGGCGGCGATCAATCCGGGGCCAATGCGTCCGAGCAACGGCAAGTGATCGGGAGTCGAGGGACGGGCGCGAGCCGTCAGTTCCACCAATTCGTAGTGGGCCAGGGCAGGCATGACACGCAGCGCATCACGCAGCAACCGGTGCACCCCCTCCACGCTGACTCCGGCCTGGTCATCTTCGCGTTCGGTGGCGCCCACGATGACTTCACCGTCGCGACGCGGCAGGATGTAGACCCGCTGTCCGGAGACCAGCGCACGCACCGTGGAACCTGCCGGACGGGGGGCCGTGGCGGTGGGCCGCAACCTGAGGACGTCGCCGAATACCGGGCGGACCGGAAGCCGCAGGATCGCTGGCAATCCGGTCAGGCCCTCCCCCGGCGCCCCGTGCTCGCCGATCCTTCCTGTTCCGGTGGCCACGATGACTTCATCGGCTTCGATTTCGGCCCGTTCTCCGTCGGCGCTGACGGTCTGCACCGTGGGCCCGCGCTCCCCCTGGACGACGGCGGTCGCCCGCTGGCGGTAAAAGGCCACCCCGGGTTCGGACTCGAGGGCGGCCACCAGGGCTTCGGCGGTGCGACGCGGGTCGGTCCTGGCATCCGCGGGGGCGTGGAAGGCGCCGGCCAACCGGGGGGCCAGCAGGGGCTCGATTTCGCGGGCCGCAGCAGTTCCCAGCTCCCCGATTCCCAGTCCGACGGCGTGTTGGGCTTCGGCCAGCGCCGAAAGGTCGGCACGGTCGGCCGCATCGGCGGCGACCACCAGCGTGCCGCAGGCCTCGAAGCCGGTGGACCGTCCGCTGGCTGCTTCCACAGCTTGGGCCCACTGTGGCCAGGCTGCGGCAGCAGGAACCGAGAGGTGGAGCAATTCGCGTTCCTGATAATGAAATTCGGTGACGGCGGCGAGCATTCCGGCCGCGGCGTGGGTGGCCCCCGTTGCGGGGGCCGGGTCGATCACGGTGACCTGGTATCCGCTGCGGGCCAGTTCCCAGCCAATCGACAAGCCGATGATCCCGGCACCGATGACGGCACAATGCATGCTTCGCTACCTTCCCTCCGCCGGCATGATCCGGATCAGGTCTCTCGGTCGGCGCTCGGAGCCGTTCTACGGCGGCAGCACCCTCTCAGCCCGTCTGCGGGCTCCCGTGGTTCGGCTCCAGCGTAACTCACACCACGCGCGGCCAGGTCCCGGGGCGGTGTTTATGTCGCGGCACGTTAGACTGAGGGGGTAGACAAGGATGCCCGGTCGTACCAGACGCATTTACTTGGCAGGAATTCCCAGCGAACCTGCACCTTTTGCGCGTTCATTCGCGCTGGTTAGCCCGCGATCGGCTCCGCTGGACGCGCCGCTGCTGCGGTGGACTCCGCTCTCCGTTTTCAGAGGACGTCGAGCACACCGAGCCCCGGCGCCTAAACGAATGAGATTTCATTGAAAACTGAGCAACAACTGACCGACGACACCGGAACCATCGAGCTTCCGGTCGACGGTCTCCTCGCCTCCGAGGATGCCCCGCACGAACTGCCCGAACAGACCTTCGCCGATTTCGGTGTCCGGGAGGACATCGTTGAGTCCCTGGCCGATGCCGGCATCATCCACCCCTTCCCGATTCAGGCGATGACCTTGCCGGTCGCCCTGGCCGGCCACGACATCATCGGACAGGCTAAAACCGGTACCGGCAAAACTTTCGGTTTCGGTATTCCTGCCCTGCAACGCGTCATCGGCCGGGATGATCCCGACTATGACAAGCTGCCCAGCCCCGGCGCCCCGCAGGCTCTCATCGTGGCCCCGACCCGTGAACTGGCCAACCAGGTCTCCGCCGACATCCAGAAGGCAGCGACCAAGCGCAACGCACGCATCGCCACGATCTACGGCGGCCGGGCCTACGAGCCGCAGATCGAACAGCTGACGGCCGGTGTCGAACTGGTGGTCGGCACCCCGGGGCGTCTGATCGACCTGCATAAGCAGAAGCACCTGAACCTCAAGAACATCCGCATCGTGGTCCTGGATGAAGCCGACGAGATGCTCGACCTGGGTTTCCTGCCCGACGTCGAGACCCTGCTCGCCGCGATTCCTGCCGTGCACCAGACCATGCTGTTCTCGGCCACCATGCCCGGCGCCGTCGTGTCGATGGCTCGCCGCTACATGTCCCGCCCCACGCATATCCGTGCCGCGGACCCCGAGGACGACGGCATCACGAAGAAGGACATCCGCCAGGTCGTCTATCGAGCCCACCAGCTGGATAAGGACGAAGTGGTCGCCCGCGTCCTGCAGGCCGAAGGTCGCGGACGCACCATCATCTTCACCAAGACCAAGCGCTCGGCAGCCAAACTGTCCGAGGAACTGATCGACCGCGGATTCGCCGCCGGTGCGATCCACGGGGATCTCGGTCAGGGTGCCCGTGAGCAGGCACTGCGGGCCTTCCGCAACCACAAGGTCGACGTGTTGGTCGCCACCGAGGTGGCCGCCCGCGGCATCGATGTGGAGGACGTCACCCACGTGATCAACCTACAGTGCCCCGAGGACGAGAAGACCTACCTTCACCGGATCGGTCGCACCGGTCGTGCCGGGAAAAAGGGTACGGCGATCACGTTCGTTGACTGGTCCGATGTCCCCCGCTGGGGCCTGATCAACAAGGCGCTGGGACTGGATCAGGCAGAACCGGTGGAGACCTATTCCTCCTCACCCCATCTCTACACCGATCTGGATATCCCGGCCGGGACCAAGGGTCGGCTGCCGCGCAACCAACGCAAGCTCCAGGGCCTGTCGGGCGAGAAGCTCGAGGATCTCGGCGAAACCGGCAAGCGTCCGGCCGAACGTGAGAAGGGCCGTGGATCAGGGTCCCGTTCGGGGCGCGATGCAGGTCGCGGACGCGGTCGCGACTCGGAATCAGGCGGAGATGGTGCCGGCCGTCGTGGTCGCGGCCACGGCCGATCCGATCGCCCCAACCGCGAGGCAACCGGCGAGGCGAACCGCCAGCCCGCCGAGACCGGTCCCACCAGCGACGAGGCAGCTCGTCCGGCACGTCGTCGCCGCTCGCGGACGCGCCGGCACCACGGCGAGGTCGTCAACCGCAACGAGTCCGAGTAGCACCTGTGGGTGCAACCATGCCGGCATCCGGTGGGGAGCCCGGCCACCCGGCCGGGGTCCCCACCCGGGTGGGGTCCGCGAACAGCTGGTCCCCCGATGGGCCCGACCTCGTCGTCCAGGCCGATAACGCCGATTTCCTGCCCACCTTGCCCGATGGTTCGTTCACTCTCGTCTACATCGACCCGCCGTTCAACACCGGTCGCCAGCAATCGCGGCAGGCGACGACGATGGTCCGCAATATCGACGGTTCAGGTGACCGGGTAGGTTTCAAGGGCGCCAGCTACTCGACCATCCGCGGAACCCTGCACAGCTACGATGATGCCTTCGATGACTACTGGGCTTTCCTGGAGCCGCGCCTCCTGGAGGCGTGGAGGCTGCTAGCTGACGACGGCACGTTATACCTCCACCTGGATTTCCGGGAGGTCCACTACGCCAAAGTGATGCTGGACGCGATCTTCGGCCGGGAGTGCTTCCTCAACGAGATCATCTGGTCCTATGACTACGGTGCCCGGTCCAAGAGCCGGTGGCCGGCTAAACACGACAACATCCTGGTGTATGTCAAGAACCCGTCCACCTACCACTTCGATTCCGTCGAAGTCGACCGGGAACCCTATATGGCCCCCGGGCTGGTCACCGCCGAGAAGGCGGCCCGTGGCAAGCTACCCACCGATGTCTGGTGGCATACCATCGTCTCGCCCACCGGCAAGGAGAAGACCGGCTATCCCACGCAGAAACCGCTAGGGATCCTGCGTCGAATCATCGCCGCCAGCAGCCGTCCGGGAGACTGGGTGTTGGACTTCTTCGCCGGTTCAGGCACTACCGGCGCTGCCGCAACCCAGTTGGATCGGCGGTTCGTCTGCGTGGACGCGAATCCAGCAGCCATCGAGACCATGCGTGAGCGCCTTCCGGAGCATACTGTTTTCCAACACAGGTGACCGTCCAGCCGGCACGGCAGCCGGTGGGCAGGGGACAACGTCGTCGTTCTCTTCCCACCGGCACTCCTCCTTGACGACAAGACGGCCGTTGCACCCCTACCGAACCGGTGGTGCAACGGCCGTCTGCTCCGTCACCTGGCAGGGTGCCGGAGCGGTCGGTCCACGCGGACGATTAGACCATCGTGCGCTCGTCCCGACGCGCCTGGCGCCATTCACGCAGGAAGGCCCGGGTGATGACGAAAAGTGTTCCGGCAACGATCACCGGCCAGATGAGCACATATGCGGTCAAGATCATCGGTTCCATATTGTCTCCTCCTACAGGATCAGGAATGCGTTTCTGCGGTGTCGGGCCGGGCTGCTGTCGCGCGATCCGAGGGGTCGAAATCGCCCACCTTGTCCTTGATGGTCTCGAAGTCGAATTCCATCGAGGACCGGGCTGACATCACATAGCACAGCACCGTGGAGACCGCGTAGGCGACGAGGGAGCCGCTGAGGACCGCGTAGTCATGCAGGTGCCCGAAGGCGAAGGGCGCAACGGCCAGGGTCGCGATGACGCCACCGATCCGTGCCACCCGGCCACCGAAGAAGCCGAAGAGCATCAGCCCGAGCACCACACCGACCCCGACGATCGACAAGACGTCGACCGTGTAACCCCAGAGCCCGTCGACGGGGATCCAGGAGAAACGTACGGGGATGAAGATCGCCAGGGCGACGATCACCGACGTCACGAAGGCCATATTAGTGACCTTCTTCCAGTAGAAGCTGGAAATCACGGGGAAGACCAGGCAACCCCACAGGGCCCCGACGAAGACCAGGAGGTCCAGGATGTTCAGCGCCCCACTGGCGAAGTAGAGCCCGGCACCGGTGGCGACGACCATGGAGATACGGCCGACCAGGAGCATGGTCTTCGGGTTGACTTCACCCTTTTTGGCCACGTTCTGCCCGTAGATATCGGCCATCATGATCGAGGACAGGGCGCTGAGATCGGAGTCGGCCGTCGAGGACAACGCCCCGATGATCATCACCAGGAACAGGCACAACAACACCGGTCCAAGGTAGGTGGCTGCCATTTCGGGGATCAGGTTGTTCAGGTCCCCGCCGGTGGGCGTGATGCCCAGGTACAGGGCCATGACGCCGAGCATGCCGACGCCGATGATGGTGGCCCCATAGCCAACGGTAGCGGTGACGAACGTCTTTTTGATCAGATCCTCACGGACGGCGAAGAGCCGCTGCGCAATGGTCTGGTTGCCGATGGCGTAGGCCAGCACCGCCGCGATGTACGGCGCGCCCTGGTTCATGAAGGCCTCTGAGGAGAAGAAGTTCGCCTGCTGGGGGGTCACGTTCGAGACCCCCTCGACGAACATGTTCGTCCCGCCCGCGGCGAAGAACACCACCGGGATGATGACCACGACGGCGCCGAGCATGGCCAGCACCTGCGCGAAGTCGGTCAACACGGAGGCACGGAAACCCGACCACAGCGAGTACAGCAGGGTGCCGGCCGCGACGGTGAGGATCCCCTGCTGGAAGCTGAAGGGCGACAGCAGGCCGATCAGTGCGCCGCCGGCGATGAAGTTACTGGTCAGGCTAATCAGGCTGCCCACCACGTTGGAGCCGGCGAGCATGAGCTGGCTGCCGCGGCCGTGCCGGGCGTGCATGACTTCGGCCAGGGTGTGCGCCCGGGGGGCCACGGAGCGGATGCGTTTGCCGAAGGGGTAGATGAACAGGATCATCAAGGCGCCCCAGAGCCCGTAGTGGATGGGGCCGGAGATGCCGTAGGTGTAGCCGGAGGTTGCCGAGGCGTACATCGACGAGGCCCAGATCCACGTTGCCGTCATGCTCGCCGCGGAGATGCCGAAGCCGATGTTGTTGCCCGCGGTCATGTAGCCGTCCGCGTTTTCCTTCTTCTTACCAATCCCGAGGGTCATCAGGAATGTCCCACCGTAAAAAAACACCAACAGGCCGATGACTAACCATCCGCTCAACTGCTGGAGCTCTACACCGTTCGGTGCCATGCTGCTCCTCTTCTCGCGGGTCGGCCAACCGGATGCCTCCCCTTGTCGCAGCGCGCCGGCCCGGGAATTCGGGCGCTATTGCCAGGCCACCGTGAGGCGGGCATTGTCCGGTGCGGACGCATTCAAGGCGCGCATTCCACCCGGACTCAACCGGACCTGCAGGGCCGCTGTTGACGCGGCGCGTGCGGCTACCCGGCTTTCGGGTCATGGCCACTCAAACGGTGGAGGTTCTTGTTCTACCTCCGGTGGAACCAGGGGTCGATCAGGCAATCGGATGAATGCTCGACAAGTTGCCTCAAGCAACCCCCTACGTCGGCGACACTATCAGATGACGGAGGATCTTCCCGGCAGGCGGAAATCTAAGTTACTGGCAGGTTATATTTTGGGTACTCCCACGGCAGCAGTTCCAGTCCCGGCCTCGAGGATGCGGCGAAGCATCTCCACGCTCGTGGAGTTCTCGCCGAGCCGGTTGGGTTTTCCTGTGCCGTGGTAGTCACTGGAGCCGGTCACGATCAGATCATGCCGGCTGGCTAAAGACTGGAGGAACCTGCGGCCGCTGGCCGAATTATCTCGATGGTCGATTTCCAGCCCGAGCAGGCCGGCCTCGATCATGTCATCGAAGACCTCCGGCTCAACCACCCGGCCACGCAGCTCCGCCATGGGGTGGGCGAAGACCGGAACTCCACCGGCGGCCCGCACCAGTTCCACGGCGCTCACGGGGTCCACCGCATAATGGCCCACGTAATAGCGTGACTGCGATGTCAGGACCGTGGCGAAGGCTTCACTGCGACTGGACACCACTCCGGCAGCCACCAGCGCATCGGCAATATGCGGCCTGCCCAACGTCGCTCCGGGAGCTGACTGTTGGCCCACCAAATCCCAGGTGATCGGGTAATCCTCGGAGATCAGTTCAACCATCTTCCGCGCCCGGTGGACCCGCGCGTCGCGGGCCTTGTCGATTTCCGCGAGCAGGGCCTGCTGTGTGGGGTCATGCAGGTAGGACAACAGGTGCACGCTCACCCCGCGAGCCGTCTTGCAGGAGATCTCCATTCCCGGAACCAGCCCCACACCGGTTTCGAGGGCTGCGGTGGCGGCTTCGGCCCATCCGGAGGTCTGGTCATGGTCGGTCAGCGCCACGACGTCCAGGCCGGCGGCGGCCGCAGCGGCCATCAACTGTGACGGGGATTCGGTCCCGTCCGAGACGTTCGAGTGCGCATGCAGGTCGATCAGCATTCCCCCAGCCTACCGGCGCCTTGGTGTATCGCCCCGGCTTTGAGAACATGGGACGGTGATGACTCAAGCGAACAACACCCCCGGCAGCGATCAACCCCTCGAGGAACGCGTGAACAACCGTTCACAGCGCCCGTCCTCGCAGGCCTTCAAGGACTTCATGGGTTCCCAATGGGCCCCTTCCACCGAAGCCACCTCTCCCGGCCCCGACGCCGTTGCACCCTACGCTGCAGCCCGCCGCCGCGCCCTTTCAGCTAAATTCCCCGGCGAACGCCTCGTCATCCCGGCCGGACCGTTGAAGGTCCGTTCCAACGACACCGACTACCGTTTCCGCCCGCACTCCGGCTTCGCCCACCTCACCGGTCTGGGCGTCGACCACGAACCCGATGCCGTCCTGCTTTTGGAACCCACCGAGGAGGGTGCCGGGGACGACGGCGGAAACCACCTGGCGACCCTCTATTTCCGTCCCATGGCCGGTCGGGATAGCGAGGAATTCTACTCGGATGCCCGCTCCGGTGAATTCTGGATCGGCACCCGTCCGACCCTGGATGTCTTGAAGGCCCGACTGGAGATTCCCACCGCCCATATTGATGTCGAGCTGGAGGAAGCCATCACCGCAGGTGCTGGCGCCACGGAAATCGGTGGCATGCGGATCCGCCTGCTGCGCGATGTGGATCTGAACTGCGACGCCCTGGTGGACACCTCCCGGATCAACACCGGGGTCGATCTGGAAGCTTCGGACCGCCTCGACGGGGAACTTTCCGAAGCCCTCTCCGAACTGCGTCTGGTCAAGGACGACTGGGAAATCGAGCAGATGCGCTCCGCCGTGGAAGCCACCGTCAACGGGTTCCACGATGTCGTCGGCGAACTTCCGCGCGCCATCGAGCATAAGCGTGGCGAGCGGGTCGTCGAGGGCGCCTTCTTCGCCCGGGCCCGGGAGGAAGGCAACGACCTGGGCTACGACACCATTGCCGCCTCCGGCAACAACGCCACGGTCCTGCACTGGATCCGCAACTCCGGACAGGTCAATACCGGGGATCTGCTGCTGCTCGACGCCGGGGTCGAGGCCGATTCGCTCTACACCGCGGATATCACCCGGACCCTGCCGGTCAACGGCAAGTACTCAGACGTGCAGCGCCGCATCTATCAGGCAGTCCTTGACGCCGCCGACGCCGCCTTCGAGGTGGCCCGCCCCGGCCGCAAATTCCGTGAGCTGCATGAGGCCGCCCTGAAGGTCCTGGCAGAAAACCTGGACGCCTGGGGTCTGCTGCCGGTGTCGCTGGAGGAGGCCCTGTCCCCCGAAGGCCAGCACCACCGCCGGTGGATGCCGCACGGCACCAGCCACCACCTCGGCTTGGATGTGCACGACTGTGCCCAGGCCAAACGTGACCTGTACCTGGATGCGGTATTGGAGCCCGGCATGGTCTTCACCATCGAGCCCGGCCTGTACTTCAAGTCCGAGGACCTGGCCGTGCCGGCCGAATACCGGGGCATCGGTGTGCGTCTCGAGGACGACGTCCTGGTGACCGCCGATGGTTGCGAGAACCTCAGTGCCGCCTTGCCGCGCACCGCCGAGGAGATCGAATCCTGGATGGCCGGCATCTACGCGGCGAACACCAAGTAGTCGCCCCAGCCGAAAAGAAAAGGCTGGTTCCTCCCCTCGGGGAGGAACCAGCCTTCTTTGATGTGTGGCTGCCTCTCGGCCGGCGCGGACCGATGCACTGGCCAGAGCCGCGGGCGGTCGCCTACGGCAGGGGGTCCGTCCCGCCGGTCCGCTCTTCGCCCTCCCCAGGGCGGGTGCCTTCGGCAGGCTGCTGGTCGGCCTGCGCGGTCGACTCTGCCTCCGGAGTCGGTTCGTGCTCCGGGGTGACCCGGACACCGTATTGCGGGCGCCCGTCCGGGAGATCTGAGTATGACGCCGACGATGGGCGCGTCGGCGCGTCGGCGCCGGGCGCCTTCCCGGTCTCCGGCGTCCCGTGTCCCTCGTCGTGACGGGGTTCCCCGGCCGTGGGCTCTGGTGCCGCCCCCGCTGAGGTGGAGGGTGCTTCATGTCCGGGGCTCCCGGCAGCACCATGCTGGCGTGGGGGTGCCCACGCGGGAGTGACCTGTTGGGCCTCGACCCGGCTCATCGGAAGTTTCGCGGCCAGTTGGCGGGCCGCCGCGGCATGCTCGAACGCGACGACGACGTCGTAGCTGGTGGCCATCACCTGGCTGGAGGAGGAGAAATCGCGCTTGCCCTTGCGGAACGAATAGCTGACCACTCCGACGATCATCCAGATGGCCATTCCTAGTCCAACCGAGGACAGGATCTGGGTCAGTCCGCCTTCGGGGCCAAAAATACTCAGAATCAGGCCCACGAAGATCCCGAACATGGCACCTTGTGCAGCCCCTGCCAGGGCCACCTTCGGGTAGCTCAGTTTCGCGGTGACCCGTTCGACGGTCATCAAGTCGTTGCCGATAATGCTCACCCCGGCAACGGGGAAGTCGTGGTCGGCCAGGTAATCGACGACCTTCTGGGCATCCAGATAGGAATCGTAACGGCCCAGAATCTCCCCGCGGGGAGGTCCCAGTTGGGCGGAGGCGTTCCGGTTGGCGCCGGTTTGTGGACTCATGGTTCCATTCTGCCCCCTCCACGGTCGTTGGTGGGGTGTTATCGCTCCCGGTGAACCGGTGCGTCGCATCCTGGCCGCTCCCTGACGTACGGGTGGTCCAGCCGGTAACCTAGCAGGGTGAGCAGCTCATCAAATAAGGTATTCATTGCCCGCTTGCTCGGCCTCGATGTCTTCGACCCGCTGGGTGACCGTCTGGGCCGGCTGCGTGATGTCGTGGTGCTCGATCGCGGTCCCCGCAAACAGGTCTTGAGCGTCGGTCTCGTCGTGGAAGTTCCGGGCAAGAAGCGTGTGTTCGTGCCGATGACGCGTGTGCAGGCCATGGAGTCCCAACAGATCATCTGTTCGGGACTGGTCAACCTGCGCCGCTTCCAGCAACGCGGCGCCGAAACGCTGGTGGTCGCCGAACTTTTCGACCGGGTGGTCTCCTTCACCGACGGCTCGGGTACCGCCGTGGTGGAGGATATCGGGCTGCAGCAGCTGCGCAATGGCGATTGGGGCCTGTCCGACTACTATGTTCGCCGCGGTTCGGATCCGGCCAGCGGGTTCCGTGCCCTGCGCCGACTCTCCCGCGGTCACCGCCTGCTGGTGTCCTGGAACGAGATCCTGCACGGCAACCGGGACGACCCCCAGGCTGCTACCCAGTTCGTCGCGGCCCATGAGGAACTCAAACCGGCGGACTTCGCCGAGGCCCTGCATGAGATGAGCACGAAGCGCCGACTTGAAGTGGCCGTCGAACTACAGGACGACCGGTTGGCCGATGTCCTCCAGGAACTTCCCGATGAGGAGCAGGTGCAGATCCTTTCCTCCCTCGATATGGAACGGGCCGCCGTCGTGCTGGAGGAAATGGACCCCGATGATGCCGCCGACCTCCTCCATGAGTTGGAGGAGGTCCAGCAAGAGGCGTTGCTGCAGCTGATGGAACCCGAAGAGGCCGACGATGTGCGCCGCCTGCTGGAATACGAGGAGAACACCGCTGGGTCGATGATGACCCCGGTGCCGATCGTGTTGCCCCCCGAAGCCACCGTCGCCGAAGCCCTGGCCAATGTCCGGCGGGAAGAGATCAGCCAGGCGCTCGCCTCGAGCGTGTATGTCTGCCGCCCGCCCCTGGAAACCCCGACGGGCAAATACTTGGGTATGGTCCATATCCAGGCGCTCTTGCGCTATCCACCGCCGGAGCCGGTGGGAAACATCCTGGACAACGATCTGGAACCGGTCCTGGATACCACCGATGTCAGCGAAGTCTCCCGGATGTTGGCCGCCTACAACCTGACCTCGATGCCGGTGGTCAACAGGGAAGGCCGGCTGGTCGGGGCGGTCACCGTCGACGACGTGCTGGACCATATCCTGCCCGAGGACTGGCGCACCCATGATGAGAAGATCCAGCCGAAGGGAGTCAGCAGCCATGGCTGAACAACTCAAGAACAGTTCGGGACTGGACACTCCTCTCGGCGCCCGGGCCAGGCTCTGGCCCCGGGTCTCCCCGAACCCCGATGCTTTCGGCAAGGCCACCGAGGGTTTTGCCCGCTTCATGGGCACCCCGGCGTTCCTGGTCTACATGTCGATCTTCTGCATCGTCTGGTTGGCCTGGAACACGTGGGGCCCGGATTCCTTGCGCTTCGACTCCGCGGCCCTGGGCTTCACCGCGCTGACGCTGATGCTCTCCCTCCAGGCTTCCTATGCTGCCCCGCTGCTGCTGTTGGCCCAGAACCGTCAGGACGACCGGGATAAGGTCTCGCTGACGGAGGACCGCAACCGGGCCGAACGCAACCTCTACGACACCGAGTACCTCACCCGTGAGCTGGCAGCGCTGCGGATCGCCTTGCGGGATGTGGCCACCCGCGACTACGTGCGCAGCGAATTGCGTTCCGCGCTTGAAGAGCTTGTGGAATCCAACGAGGGTGAAGACATCCGCCTTCGGGGCAAGGCCCCCAAGCGCAAGGAAAAGGTCTCCGAGGCAACCACCACGTTGCCGCGCGTGCGGGGACCGCGTCCCGAGCGCACGTCCACCGACGAGGTCGAGAGCGACAGAGAAGGGAACATCGAGTAGTTTGACCCAACCCAGCACCACAGGTCCACAAGAGGCAGCAGTCCTCGAGGCTCTTGCCGGGGTCCAGGACCCCGAACTTCGTCGTCCGATCACCGAGCTTGGCATGGTCGACTCCGTACGGGTCGACGAGGCAGGCGCCGCCCACGTGCGCGTCCTGTTGACCATCTCCGGCTGCCCCCTGCGCCAGACGATCATGGAAGACACGGCGGAGGCGGTCCGATCGGTGCCGGGGATCACCGAAGCACAGGTCGAATTGGGGGTCATGTCCCCCGAGCAGCGCGGCGCCTTGAAGAGCGGTTTGAAACGTCACACCATCCCGTTTAGTGAACCCGGGTCCTTGACCCGGGTCATCGCGGTGGCCAGCGGCAAGGGCGGGGTCGGCAAATCGAGTCTGACCGTGAACCTCGCCTGCTCGATGGCGGCCGCCGGGCTACGGGTGGGGATCATCGATGCCGATGTCCATGGTTTTTCGGTGCCGGGGCTCATGGGTATTACCCAGCCGCCGACCCGGATGGACGAGATGATCCTGCCACCGGTGGCGCACGGGGTGAAGGTCATCTCCATCGGCATGTTCATCGAGGGCAATCAGCCGGTCATCTGGCGTGGCCCCATGCTCCACCGAGCCCTGGAACAGTTCCTCACCGACGTGCACTTCGGCGATCTGGACGTGTTGCTCCTGGACCTGCCTCCGGGCACCGGAGACGTAGCGATTTCGGTCGGCCAACTGCTGCCCGGTTCTTCGATCCTGGTGACCACCACGCCCCAGGCTTCGGCGGCTTCGATCGCCGAACGGGCCGGCGCCCTGGCCAGCCAAACCGGTCAGCAGGTCATCGGCGTCGTGGAAAACATGTCATGGTTCGAACTGCCCGATGGAACCCGGGCTTACCCTTTCGGCTCCGGCGGCGGCAAACTGTTGGCCGAACGGCTCGCCGGATCGCTGGAAACGGAAGTTCCCTTGCTGGGCGAGGTACCGCTGGATCAGAGTCTGCGCGAGTCCGCCGATGCGGGGACACCCATCGTCGTGGCCGATCCGGATTCCGCTGCGGCCCGCGAGATGACGGCCATTGCCCGGAAGCTGGCGCATCGCCCCCGGGGGCTTTCGGGTTTGAAACTGGATGTCACTCCGCGCGAGGGGTAAGTGGCACAACGGATGCGGGCGGCTGCTATGCCCCCGGCCGTCGCGGCGGCAGCTGCCGTGAGCTCAGGTCGCCTCGAGGTCGAAGGGGGCCGGTTCGTTGGTTGGGAGGTCTTCTCCGCCGGTCCGTTCGGGACCGGAAGCTGCCAGAGCCTTGTGGGGCCGGGCAGCGGGTAGGGGTTCGCGGGCGGCAGCCACGACGTCATCTGCGTCGTCGAGCAAGGCATCCTTGATGATCTTGCGGGGATCGTACTGCCGGGGATCGAGTTTGCGCCAGTCAATATCGGCGATCTCATCACCGACTTCTTCCCGGAGCTGCTCTTTGGCGCCGGTGGCCATCTTGCGCACTTCCTTGACCAGGCGCGCCAGCTGTTGCGCATAAACCGGGAGTTTGTCGGGGCCCAGCACGAAGACCGCCAACACCACGAGAATGAGGAACTCGCCACCGTTAATTCCGAACACGTCTAGAGATTACCCGGTCGAAGCCGCTGTCCCGAACTCCACGGCCCCGTCTGCTGGTGTTGCGGCGCAACGTTGACGTTCACGAACGACATCAGTAATCGGTATCCAGGACCAGAAGCCGCGACATTCCGCGACCTAACCGGGTCAGCATTCTCTCGGTCCCCTCGGCATGCGGGGCCAGGCGGGCATGTTCGGTGGCTACGATCCGATGCTTCACCGCGTCGATGCTTGGCCCATCCATGGAGGATCGCAGCGCATAGGTGGCATTCTGCATATCCATTTCCATCCCGCCATCAACGGTGACCACCGAGACGGTTTCACCGTCGATGCTCTGCAGGTGGGATGTTGCCGAACCCGCGGCGTGGGTGCTGGTCCGCTTCGGCGCGGCGGCTGGCTGGAACAGCGATGATTTCAACAGTTCGGTATTTCGGTTCCGCGACTCGGTCAGGACCACTTCACCCTGAGTGCCGGAGAACTCGAGCGTCACATGATCGATCATCCCGGTCCGGCTGCCGCTGGCCTTCACCAGTTCCAGGCCCGCGGGTGCCATATTCGGACAATTCCAGCCCGCAGCCCGCAACGCACCGAGGTCTGACCGGCTCAATTCAGTTTCTGTCCCCGACCACGAGGCAGCTATCGGTCCGTGGCTGTCGGTCGCGTTCTGGACGGCCCCACCGAGCACCCAGGCGGCACACACCACAGCGGTCAGCATGGCGGCCACAGCAGTCGCCGCCAATGCCGGGGCGAGGGCGCGCAGCCGCGAGCCGTGTCCGTCGGCGTCGTGAGAGGCCTCGGCGAATCCCGTCGGGCCCCCCGCTGCCCACGGGCTCTCTCGCAACCGCCCCATCAGCGCTGCGTCGGGCATGGTTTCCTCGGCCGCTGTATTGAGCGACTGCAGCCGACGTTTGAGTCGGCGGCGATCCTCCAGCTGCAGCCGGCAGTCGGCACAGAGCCCAACGTGTTGCTCCAACGCCGCCCGCTGGCGTTCGTTGAGCTCCCCGTCGAGATATCCGTCGATGCGTTTGGCGTGTCGGTGCATCGTCAGCTGGCCTCGGATACCGCGGGCCCCACCTTGGGTCGGTTCTGGGTTGCGGCAGGTGTGGGGGCACGGTGAGCCAGCTTGACGCGCAGTTGCGACCGGCCACGGTGGATTCGTGAACGGACAGTGCCCAGTTTGATGCCCAAGGTTTCGGCTACCTCTTCATAGGAGAGCCCCTCCAGATCGCACAGCACGACGGCGGCACGGAATTCGGGGGCCAGCTCATCGAGGGCCAGGTGAATGTCGACATCCAGGTTGTTGAACTCGAAGGTCCGCTCCGGGCCGGGGTCCCGACCCGGAAGCCGGGTTTCGGCGTCTTCGGCGAGGGCGTCGAAACGGATGCGGTTCCGGCGACGGGCCTGATCGAGGAAGAGGTTGGTGGTGATCCGGTGAAGCCATCCGTCGATCGTCCCGGGGGTGAAGTTGTGCAGCGAGCGGAAGACACGCACGAACGTCTCTTGGGTGAGATCCTCGGCATCGAACCGGTTGCCCGTCAGGCGGTAAGCCAGCCGGAAGACCTTAGCGGAGTGGTTCTGGACTATTTCGTCCCACGACGGCACTTCCAACTCCTGCTCGGCACGCGAGGCTAAGGCTCCGTCTTCTATGCTTCGTTTGACAATCACGGTGTCAATTCTTCCCGATGATCCTGTGAGCAGGCTGAACAAGCTCTGAGCATATGCCACCACAACATGGATCCGGTGGCGGCGCTAAGATGGTCCGGGGCCGTCCGGTCCCCGCCGCGCAACCACGAACCGAGGAACATCGCACCCCATGAGCTCCGACAAGCACAGTAGCTGGTCCTATACCGAAGCACTGCCCGTCGAGGACGACGTGATCACCCGTGCCCGGGAACGCGCCTACGAACTGGGGGTGGATCCCGTGGGTCCCGGCATCGCCTCTTTGTTGCAGGTCCTGGCTGCCAACTCGAAGGCCCGCACGGTCGTCGAGGTTGGAGCCGGTGCCGGCGTTTCGGGCCTCAGCCTGCTGCGTGGGCTCTCCCCGCAGGCGGTGTTCACCACGATCGACATCGACGTCGACCATCTCAATGCGGCACGCCAAGCTTATTTGGATGCAGGTATCCCGGCCAACCGGACCCGCACCATCGGAGGGCGGGCCCGCGATGTACTCCCCCGGCTGACCGATGGCGCCTACGATATGGTGTTCATCGATGCCGATAAGCAGAATCTTGTGGAGTACGCCGAGCATGGGGTCCGCCTATTGCGTACGGGCGGGATGCTGATCATCAACGACGCGCTCGACGGTGACCGTGTCCCGCAGCCGGCCGTGCGCGACCGCAGCACCGTCGCAGCGCGGAACGTTGGGCGGATGCTCCGCGATAACGAGCATCTGGTGGTCAGCACCGTCCCCACCGGTAGCGGACTGCTTTTGGCCGTGCGCACCAGCTAAACGGGAACCATGGAACCGGGCAGGGGCCCCGGGGCGACAAAAAGGTCCTAGGGCGGCAAAAAGGCAGGAACACGGCGCATGCCGTTCCTGCCTTTCTGGTGGAAGTATCGTGCGGGAACTACTCAGTGACACCGACGAGACAGGCCTTCAGTTCGGCAGCCTCCTCGGCATTGAGTTCCACTACCAGGCGTCCTCCGCCGTCAATCGGAACCCGCATGATGAGGCTACGACCCTCCTTGGTAACCTCCATGGGGCCATCCCCGGTACGCGGTTTCATCGCAGCCATTAATGCTGACTTCCTTCCTGCATGTCACGGTCCCACCGGGCCCGCGGATCGTCTCTGACGAGGACGGCAAACACCACCCCGTTCTTGTTCAACCTGCATTTCATATTATTCAGGAGATTGTCCCGTGGCGCTAATCACAGGTCCCTGCCGTGTCGCATCGAGTTCTTCCTGGAGTCGACCGATTTCCTCGGAGAGCACTCCGATCACCTCGTCGACCTGGTCGCACCGGTAACCGCGCAGCCCCACCCCCAACCGCATGCGGGCGATATCCTGCGGCCCGGGGCGATCGGGAAGCAGGACCGGTGGAAGGGATGGGACCGGTTCGGTCAGCCCCAGGATCCCGTCGGTCCGTGCCGGTTCCGACCCCGCCAATCCACGCCGGGTGCCCACCGTGAAGAAGATCGTCGCTCCGATGAGGAGGACACCGACGAACACCAGAAGATATTGCATCTCTAGGCCTTGCCTACCGGCGGGTGTCCGCCGCCAACGACCCGTCGAACCGCGTCTTCCACGTCGTCTGTCAGGTGGATGAGGTCCAGGTCGGAGGCCCCGATGGCCCCTTCCTCGGCGACGGTGTCGCGCAGCCAGTCGACCAGCGGGCCCCAGTAGGCGGTGCCGACCAGCACGATCGGGAAGCTGGTCACCTTTTGTGTCTGGACCAGGGTCAGTGCTTCGAAGAGTTCGTCCAGGGTCCCGAATCCACCGGGAAGCACGACGAACCCCTGCGAGTATTTGACGAACATGGTCTTGCGAACGAAGAAGTACCTGAAGTTCACCCCCAGATCGACCCATTCATTCATCCCGGTCTCGAACGGCAATTCGATCCCGAGGCCGACGGACACAGCCCCGGCTTCACAGGCCCCCTTATTGGCGGCCTCCATGGCCCCGGGGCCTCCCCCGGTGATCACGGCGTAACCCGCCTCTCCCAGCAGGCGTCCCGCGTCCACACCTTGCTGGTATCGCTCCGAGTCCCGCGGTGTGCGCGCCGAGCCGAAGACACTGATCGCCGGGCCGAGTTGGGCCAAGGTGCCGAAACCTTCGACGAACTCACTCTGGATGCGCAAAACGCGCCAGGGATCGGTATGGGTGAAGTCCTCCCCCGACGGCTTGGATTCAAGCAGCATCCGGTCGGATTGGTCGACGTTGGCCTGGTCTCGCCGCAAGACCACTGCCCCTTTTCGACGAGCGATTTCCCGCAGTGCATTGATCGTCTGACGTGGGTTTGAAGAGTCTGGCATGGGTCCAGCCTATCGTCGTCGATACGTGATGGCAGGCGAGTGCCGGTGAGTTTTGTAAAGATTCGGTCACCAAGGTGGCGACTACCCATGGTGTGCTGCGTTACATCGGCTACTGTCATGGCATGAGCAATTCATCCCGCACTGGCACCGAGGCCGCCTCCAGCTCCCCGGTCGTCAGGCTCGACCAGGTCAATAAGCACTATGGCGCCCTCCATGTCCTGCAGGACATCGATCTCGAAGTCGCGCGCGGCGAGGTCGTGGTCGTCCTGGGCCCCTCCGGTTCCGGCAAGTCAACGCTCTGCCGAACCATCAACCGACTCGAGACCATTGACGACGGCGCCATCTTCATCGACGGCAAGAAGCTTCCCGAAGAGGGAAGGACCCTGGCCCAGCTCCGCGCCGACGTCGGCATGGTCTTTCAGTCCTTCAACCTCTTCGCCCATAAATCCATTCTAGAAAACGTCACCCTGGGCCCGATCAAGGTCAGGGGCATGAAGAAATCCGAAGCCGTCACCCGGGCCATGGAACTTCTCGAACGCGTGGGGGTGGCCAACCAGAAGGACAAGCTACCGGCACAGCTCTCGGGCGGACAGCAGCAGCGTGTGGCGATTGCCCGGGCATTGGCCATGCGTCCGAAGGTCATGCTCTTTGATGAGCCGACGTCGGCGCTGGACCCGGAAATGATCCAGGAGGTGCTCGACACGATGGTCGGCCTTGCTAAAGAGGGCATGACCATGATCGTGGTGACCCACGAGATGGGCTTCGCCCGCAAGGCGGCCGATCGGGTGGTCTTCATGGCCGATGGACAGATCGTGGAACAAGCCACCCCCACGGAATTCTTTACCAACCCGCAAAGCGACCGGGCGAAGGATTTCCTCGGAAAGCTCATTACCAACAACTAGCCCGGCCCCGAGGGGGACCGGATCACTCGCGATCGGACATCACTGCCCCGGTCACAACACAAGGAGAAGCACATGCGCAAGACCCACTACGCGATGGCCGCCATGGCCGCCGCAGCGGCCCTGACCCTGACCGCATGCGGCGGCGGCTCGGGAGACGACGGCGGAGACGGCGACAAGGTCAAGATCGGCATCAAGTTCGACCAGCCGGGTCTGGGCTTCAAGGACGGCAACGATTACAAGGGCTTCGACGTCGATGTCGCCAAGTATGTCGCCAACGAGCTGGGCTACGACGAGAAGAACATCGAGTTCGTCTCGGCACCCTCGGCGAACCGCGAAACCATGCTGCAGAACAACCAGGTCGACATGATTGTCGCCACCTATTCCATCACCGATGAGCGGGAGAAGGTCGTCGACTTCGCGGGACCGTACTTCATCGCCGGCCAGGACCTGCTGGTGAAGAAGGACAGCGGGATCACCTCCCCCGAAGACCTCAACGGCAAGAACCTGTGCTCTGTCACCGGATCCACCTCGGCACGGAAGGTGAAAGACAAGTACGCCAAGAAGGTCAACCTTCAGGAACTTCCGGGTTACGCGGAATGCGTGACCCAGATGGAAGGCGGCACGATCGACGCGGTGACCACCGATGACATCATCCTCGCCGGCCTGGCCGCCCAGCCGGCGTACCAGGGCAAGTTCGAAATCGTGGGTAAGCCCTTCACCGAAGAGAAGTACGGTGTCGGCATCCCCAAGGGTTCGGATAAGTGCGAGGACATCAACAAGGCGATCTCCAAGATGATCGATTCCGGTGACTGGAAGAAGGCACTGGATGCGAACACGGAGGGCACCGGCTACGAGCCCAACGCCAAGCTGAACCCGCCGACGCCGGATCACTGCTCCTAGCAGCTCCCGGGGACACCCTTCCGGTTCCTACCGGAACATCCCCCCATACCGGGTGGGGCCCACGGCCCCACCCGGTAGCCCGCCCCACGGTGCCGCACCTCCGCGGCAACCCAGATAGAGGCAGACAGTGGATAATTACCTTTCAATTTTCACGGAGTACAACATCCCCGGCGCGCTGTGGGTCAACATTGAGTTGACCTTCTTCGCAGCGATCGGTTCCCTGATCCTGGGCACCCTTCTGGCCATGATGCGGATCTCCCCCGTGGCCAGCTTCGCGGCAATCGGCACCTCCTATGTCAACGTCATCCGTAATACCCCGCTGACGATCATCATCCTGTTCGGGGTTTTGGCGCTGAACGGGCAGCTGGGCCTTGACCTCGGTGGAGGGTTCCAGGAGAACTTCTTCCGCCTGGCGATCATGAGCCTGGCGATCTACCACGCAGCCTTCGTCTGCGAGGCGATCCGCTCGGGCGTGAACACCGTCCCGCAGGGGCAGGCCGAGGCGGCCAGAGCCATCGGGTTGGGCTTCATGCCCGCGGCCCGTATGGTCATCCTGCCGCAGGCCTTCCGCGGGGCAATTGTCCCCTTGGGCAACGTGTTGATTGCCCTGATCAAGAACTCCACCGTCGCCGCCGTCGGTTCGGTGTCCATTGAGGCCTCCGCGACCATGAACGCCATCCTCGACGTCCGGGCCGACATCGTCATCCCGGTCTTCCTGACCTTCGCAGCCGGCTTCGTGATCATCGTGATCCCTGTCGGCCTGCTAACCACCTGGCTCTCCAAGAAACTGGCGGTGTCCCAATGAGCGCATCCGTACTGTTCGACGCGCCGGGCCCCAAGTCTCGGCGCAACATTCTCATCATCAACATCATCGGTGCCCTCGCCATCCTGGCGCTTCTGTGGTGGATGATTTCAGGTCTGGCGTCCAAGGGGCAGATGGCCCCCGATAAATGGGATGATTTCCTCGAAGCCAATACCTGGATGGACTATCTGCTTCCCGGTCTGGCCAACACGCTGAAAGCAGCGGCCCTCGCGATCGTCGGTTCGGTGGTCTTCGGCCTACTCTTTGGCATCGGACGGATCTCGAAGAACCCGCTGATCAATGTGTTCTGCTCCATTATCGTGGAGTTCTTCCGCGCGGTTCCCGTGCTGCTGATGATCCTGTTCTTCAACATCTTCTTCTCACGTACCCTGCAGATGAATGACAGCGCCCTGTGGGCCGTGGTCGCGGCACTGGTGTTCTACAACGGTTCGGTGGTCGCCGAGCTGATCCGCTCCGGCGTCCACAACCTGCCCAAGGGGCAGCGTGAAGCCGGCACCGCGATTGGCCTCACGGCAGGACAGTGCCTGCGCATCGTGGAGATCCCCCAGGCGTTGGTGGCCATGCTCCCGGCGCTGATCGGCCAGTTCGTGGTCATCTTGAAGGACTCCGCCCTGGGCTACATCATCAGCTTCAACGAGCTGCTCTTCTACGGCAGGACCTATTCCTCGCCCAACGGCAACGTCCTCCAGGCCCTGATCGTGGTTGCTGCCGTCTTCATCGTCATCAACTTCACGCTTTCCAAGATCGCCACGATCGTTTCCCGCAGGCTCTCCAGCCGCGGCGAATCGAAGACCAAGCCCGGAGCCACGGCCCTGGTCGGCGGTCCGGCAGGGCTGGAGAACGTTGAGGCCGGTGGCGCTGCGGCGAAGCCAACCAAACCCTGACCTCATAGCCGTGGAAGCGGCGAAAGACGAACGGCCCCGGACACCTTCACTGGTGTCCGGGGCCGTTCGTCTTTGAGGAAAACGTCGGCCCTTTACGCGGCAGATCTAGGAGCTCAGCCACCGGAGTAGTGCCTCATGGCAGTCGCGGATGGCTTGCCCGGTGACATGTTCGTCATCGGAATGGGCCAGCAGCGCGTCGCCCGGCCCGAAGTTCACTGCTGGAATCCCCAATTCGGAGAACCGTGCGACGTCCGTCCACCCATACTTCGGCTTCGGTTCGGCACCCACGGTGGCCACGAAAGCGGCCGCGGCAGGATGGTTCAACCCGGGCTTGGCTCCCGGGGCGCCGTCGGTGCGTTCGATTTCGTAACCCTCAAGGAGTTCACGGACATGGGCTTCCGCCTCAGCGATGCCCTTATCCGGGGCGAAACGATAGTTGATCTCGACTTCGGCGGCATCGGGGATAACGTTTCCCGCAACACCACCGGTGATCCTCACCGCATTCAGTGATTCGCGGAAGGCCAGCCCATCGACGTCCACGGTGGCCGGCTGGTACTCCTGCAAGCGGGACAGCACGTCGGCGAGGTCATGAATGGCGTTATGCCCCATCCACGCGCGCGCCGAATGGGCCGCGGTGCCGCGGGTGCGCAGGAGGAAACGCGTTGTGCCGTTGCAGCCGCCTTCCACCGTGCCGTTCGTCGGTTCCAGCAGGATCGCGAAGTCGGCTTCGAGTAAGTGCGGCGCATTTCGCAGCAGACGACCCAGCCCCGATTTGGAGGCTTCGACCTCTTCATGGTCGTAGAAGATAAAGGTAATGTCCCGATTCGGTTCGATCAGTTGTGCGGCGATCGCCAGTTGGACCGCCACCCCACCTTTCATATCGGTGGCACCACGTCCGAACAAGATGTTCCCGTCCCATTGGGCAGGCACCGTTCCGCGGGAGCCCGGTGTGGTGGGCAACGGGACGGTATCCAGGTGTCCGGCCAGGACGACCCGTTCGGCGCGGCCCAGCTCCGTGCGGGCCACAAGAGAGTCCCCGTCGCGGTGGACACTGAGATGGCCCAGGGCGCGCAAGTAATCTTCCACGGCGTCGGCGATCGCCCGTTCATTTCCCGATACGGACTCGATGTCCATCAGCGCCTGCGTCAGCAGGGCCACGTCTGAGCCGTCAGGCAAAGGTGCGGAGGAGGTTGCTGGGGCAGGCACGGCGTTATGTTCACTCACGGATCCAGCCTATAGCCTGTCCTCCCGGCTACGATGGGTGGCATGACTTCTACTACGGCCCAGCCCGGTTCTGCCCTGAACGACTCCGCCGCCCCGGTACGCATCGCTTCCGGGTCAGGCCTAGCCACCATCGCATCCGACGGCACCGTGCTGGACGTTTGGTTCCCCGCCCCCACCTTGACCGCTTTGGAGAAGGCACCTCGTCTCTCCGGGGAACTGGCCGCCGTGGCGACCGAGGACGCCGATCGTGGTACCAGGCAGGAAGTTGTGGAACTGGAGATCAACCTCGACGTTGCTCCTGCCGATACTGCCGATGTGTGGTTGCGACTGCACCTGATCTCCCACCGTCTGGCAGCTCCGAACAGCATCAACCTGGACGGGATCTTCGGCTTCCTGGCCAACGTTGTGTGGACGAACTTCGGCCCGTGCCCGGTGGAGGACTTCGAGAGCATCCGCTTGCGTCTGCGCCGCCGCGGGGCGGTCATCGTGCAGGGCGTGGATAAGTTCCCCCGCATGGTGGACTACGTCCTTCCCTCCGGTGTGCGGATTGCCGACGCGGATCGAGTCCGTCTCGGGGCCCACCTGGCCGAAGGAACCACGGTCATGCACGAGGGTTTCGTCAACTTCAATGCCGGCACCCTGGGTTCCTCCATGGTCGAGGGCCGCATTTCCGCCTCCGTGGTGGTCGGCAACGGCTCCGATGTTGGAGGAGGCGCCTCCATCATGGGGACCCTTTCCGGCGGCGGCAAGGAGAGGATCACCATCGGAGAACGTGTGCTCCTCGGCGCCAACTCGGGTGTCGGGATTTCCGTCGGTGACGACTGCGTCGTCGAGGCCGGACTCTACGTCACCGCCGGCACCCGGGTGCTCCTGGACGGTAAGAACGTCAAGGCCCGCGAACTCTCCGGCGTTCCGAACCTGCTTTTCCGCCGTAATTCCACCAGCGGTGCGGTCGAAGTCCTGGCCCGTGAAGGCCAGAGCGTGGAATTGAATTCCGCGCTCCATGCCAACTGACCTCACGGACAGCGTCTTCTCGCTGTCCACCCAGTCCCCGGGGCCCCATAAGGGCTCCGGGCCCCAGCAGCGTCGTCATCGGGGGCTGCGCGCCTTCATGGCCATCGTGTTGGGGGTCGGTGTGGTCTCCGGAGGCGTCTATGTCGCCTCACGTTTCCTCGATCAACAGGAAACCCTGATTCGGCCACACTGCACAGCAGCCGTCGGGCCGGACCAACATCGGCTCGACCCCGAACAGGCCCGTAATGCAGCACTGATTTCCGCGGTGGCCGTACGGCGCGGCATGCCGGCCCGTGCCGCCACCATCGGTATTGCCACGTCGGTTCAGGAATCGAAATTACGCAATATCGACTACGGCGACCAGGCAGGCCCCGACTCACGGGGGCTGTTCCAACAACGCCCATCGCAGGGCTGGGGCACCGAGGAACAGATCATGGATCCGCTCTACTCCGCTAACCGGTTCTACCAGGAGCTGGAGACGTTCGATTATCGCTCGCTGCCGGTGACCGAGGCCGCACAGAAGGTCCAACGCAGTGCCTTTCCGCAAGCCTATGCCGACCATGAGCCCGAGGGCAGGGCCTACGCCTCGGCTCTGACCGGGCATTCCCCCGCTGCGTTGAACTGCGTTCTACGTCGCCCCACCGCGGCAGGGGATGTGGCGGCTACTTCGGCGCAGCTCACCGCAGCCTTCGGGGACCTCCCCGTCTCGGCAGGCGCCCATAGTTTGACTGTTTCGGCCGCCCAGGAACGCGGCTGGGCGGTGGCCCAATGGGCGGTCGCCAACGCCTCTGAACACCAGATCATCTCGGTCAGCAATTCGGGGTTGTTATGGAATCGCGCCGAACACCAATGGGTTCCTGGCACCACCGGAAAATCACAGGTGGTCATTACCTTCGCCGACGCCGCACCCTAGGCTGTCGTCCCCTCATCGGTTCAGAGCAGGAAACGGATCACCGGCTCCAGGAAACTGCGGTAGAGCTCGGCGTCGCGTGCCAGATCCTGGTTGAGGATCACGGTGTCCGGGTCCACGAACCAGGCTCGTTGTTCTGACAAGGGTAGTTCCACCAGTTTGAGCTCCATCGGCTTCGGCCGTCGTGGTAGTTTTCTCGCCCGGTCGATGATCATTTCCTCCAACAGGCTCCGGCGACCGCTGGCATGATGATCGGAACTGACCTCGCGGTATTCGTCCATCCGGGCGCGGCTCCAGCTGAGTGCGGCACCATAGTGTGCCTGCAACAGGTGCTGAAGGGTCGGGGAATCGGCGAAACCTGGAAACAGTGGTGGGCAAAACAATTCGTCGTCATCCGGGTCGTGCAGAAGAACCCGACGCCACCAGTCATGCCATTCCTGCCGCAGCTCTGCTGCCGGCGGACCGGAGACCTCCGCTGCCGCTGTGGCTTTGACGCGAGGGGCCAGCGGAGCGATATCCGGTGGGCCCGGGTGTTCGATGCCCGCCAAATCACGAAAATACAAGGCCAGCAGCATCTGCCCATGGCTTTGCGCCGTGACCTGCCACCCGTCCCCACGGTACTCATACATGCCGGTCGTCCTTACTCAGCGAACCCCCTTCCAGAATAGGCCTGTGTCAAGATTCCCGGTAGCATCCGAAGCAAAAAGCGGCCGCTCCCCCAGTAGGGAAGCGACCGCCTCGACGATTCGAACTGTCCGGGCTAGAAAGCCGGGTAGTTGCGCTCGCCTTCGCCCACATAGAGCTGGCGCGGGCGCCCGATCTTCAGGCCTGGCTCCTGGATCATTTCGCGCCACTGGGCGATCCAACCGGGCAGCCGGCCGATCGCGAAGAGCACGGTGAACATCTTCTCCGGGAAACCCATGGCCTTGTAGATCAGACCCGTGTAGAAGTCGACGTTCGGGTAGAGCTTGCGCTCGATGAAGTAGTCGTCTTCGAGGGCCCGCTCCTCCAAGCGCATCGCAATGTCCAAGAGCTCGTCGTTGCCGCCGAGCTTGTTCAGGATGTCGTGTGCGGTGGACTTGATGATCTTCGCGCGCGGGTCGTAGTTCTTGTAGACACGGTGTCCGAAGCCCATCAGCCGGACCCCGTCTTCCTTGTTCTTGACCTTCTCCATGTAGTCCTCGGGCTTGATGCCCTCGGCCTGGATGCCACGCAGCATCTTCAGCACTGCCTCGTTCGCCCCGCCATGTGCCGGGCCGAAGAGGGCGTTGATACCGGCTGAGATGGAAGCGAACATGTTCGCGTTCGAGGACCCGACCAGGCGGACCGTGGAGGTCGAGCAGTTCTGCTCGTGGTCGGCATGCAGGATCAGCAACTGGTCCAGCGCCTTGACCAGGTCAGGATCCAGATCGTATGGTTCGGCGGCGATGCCGAAGTTCAGCCGCATGAAGTTCTCCACGAGGTTCATGGAGTTATCCGGGTACAACAGCGCCTGGCCAACCGACTTCTTATGGGCGTACGCGGCGATGACCGGGACCTTGGCCAACAGGCGGATGGTGGAGAGCTCGACCTGGTCCTCGTCAAAGGGGTCCAGCGAATCCTGGTACCAGGTCGACAATGCTGAAACGGCAGATGAGAGCACCGGCATCGGGTGGGCATCACGGGGGAAACCACCAAAGAAGCCCTTGAGCTCCTCGTGCAGCATCGTATGGCGACGGATTTTCTGGTCGAACTCTTCCAACTCGCTGGCCGAGGGCAGGTTGCCGTAGATCAACAGGTACGACGTCTCGAGGAAGCTGGACTGCTGGGCGAGCTGCTCGATCGGGTATCCGCGGTACCGCAAGATCCCCGCGTCGCCGTCAATGTAGGTGATGGCGGACTTGGTAGCCGCCGTGTTCATGAAACCGGGATCATAGGTGACGTTCCCGGTGTCCTTGAGGAGCTTGGCGACATCGAATCCGTCGTTGCCCTCGGAGGCTGGCACCACCGGGAGCTCGAGGTCATGTCCGGCAAACGCCAAGCGAGCGGAGTTATTATCCGTCATGGTTTCTCCTTAACCGGAGTACATAGTTGTACTAACAAGCAGTAATCAGGTCTCACGCTACCGCTCCGGAGGTACCGGAAACTAATCAAGAGGGGCTGAGCGCGAACCCGCGGCCGCGTTCAGCCGGTTTGCGGCGGCACGGACCCTCTCGTCGCTGGCCGTCAGCGCGATCCGCACGTAACCGTTGCCGGCTTCGCCGTAGAACGTTCCGGGTCCTGCGAGGATCCCCAGATCCGCCAGTCGTCCGATCGTGGTCCAGGTGTCCTGCCCCGCAGTGCCCCACAGGTAGAGTCCCGCTTCGGAGTGCTCGATCCTCAACCCGAACGACTCTAGAGCAGGCACGAGAAGCTGCCGGCGGTGACGGTAGCGCTCCTTTTGCTCGCCCACATGGGCGTCGTCCCCGAGGGCAACTCGCATCGCTTCCTGCACCGGATGCGGCACGATCATTCCGGCATGTTTGCGTGAGTTGATCAGATGCGGCATGAGTTCTGGTGCACCGGCGACGAAAGCCGCCCGGTAGCCAGCCAGGTTGGACTGTTTAGACAACGAATACACCGACAACAAACCGCGATGATCTCCGCCACTGACCCGGTCGTCGAGAACGCCCGGGATGCAGATTCCGTCCCAGGCTCCCCACCCCAGTTCCGCGTAGCACTCGTCCGAAGCGACGACAGCGCCGAGGGCGCGGGCCTGGGCCACCAACCCGGCCAGCGAATCGACGCTGCGCACGATCCCCGTCGGATTCCCGGGCGAGTTCACCCAGACGAGCTTCACCCGGGAGCGCACCGCGGGGTCCAAGGTGTCCAGGTCATCGGCTGTGACGGCTTCGGCTCCAGCTAGCTGGGCACCGATGTCATAGGTCGGGTAAGCCACGGTGGGGCGGACGACGACGTCTCCCGCACCCAGCCCCAACAACAGCGGCAGCCAAGCCACCAGTTCCTTGGAGCCGACAGTGGGCATGATGTTGGACGGGTCCAGCCCGGTGGTGTTCCGACGCCGGGCATACCAATCGGCGATCGCCTGACGCAGGCCTTCGGTTCCGTGGGTGGTCGGATACCCGGGAGCGTCAGCGGCTTCGGCCAACGCCTGTTGGACGAGCCCGGGGGTGGGATCCACCGGGGTGCCGATCGAGAGGTTCACGATGCCTTCGGGGTGCTGAAGAGCCCGCTCTTTGTAGGGGGCCAGCGAGTCCCACGGGTAGTCAGGGAGGATCAGCACGGGTTCAGATACCGGGCTGCGGGGGCAGGGCGGCGATGATGGGGTGGTCGGTGTGCGTGTTGCCGACCTTGGCGGCTCCACCCGGGGACCCCAACTCGTCGAAAAATTCGACGTTGGCCTTGTAATACTCGGCCCATTCTTCCGGGGTGTCGTCCTCGTAGTAGATCGCTTCCACGGGACACACCGGTTCGCAGGCGCCACAGTCCACACACTCATCCGGGTGGATGTAGAGCGAGCGTTCCCCCTCGTAGATGCAATCGACTGGACATTCCTCAACGCAGGCTTTGTCCTTCACGTCTACACACGGCTGAGCGATGATGTAGGTCACTGTACCTAGGGCCTTCCTTTGCTGTTCGCCTCGACTCCGCGGGGCGCCCGCAGGCACCACCGGCTTCCAGCTTAGTCCCCCTGACCTCTCGGATCGAAGGCGAGGCCAGCATTCGAGATTACGATGAGGCCATGACCGCCGACTTTTTCGACACCTTGGCCCCTGGTGAACGCATCGTCATCAGGTACCGGATCACGGGGCGGGCCGCTTCGCCGGACGAAGACCCAGCCGCTGCCCCCACCCCCGACGGGCCGCAACACAGCGACTCAATCGGTGACTTCGTGTCGCTGGAAGACGGTTGGTTGACCGTACGAACCCGGACCGGGCCGGTCACGGTGGAACATTCCACGGTCACCCATGCCAAGCGCGTTCCCCCGGCACCTCAGCGCCGCGGCGGCCGGCGGGTCTAACGCACGCCGTCGTCCTCCTGCTCGGCGGGCAGTTGGCGCATGCGCGGCAGCGGGGAGAGCACCAACGGCAGGGTGGCCAGGGCGCTGCCTCCAACCCCGATCCAGAGGGCAGCCGAGATGCCGAGTACTTCACCGAATAAGCCGGCCAGCAACGAGGCAATCGGCATGATCCCCCAAACGATGAAGCGGATCGAAGCGTTCATACGCCCCAGCAAGCGTGGTGGGCAAATCTTCTGCCGCATACTGACCTGAATGATGTTATAGACGAGCACACCGGCCGTCAGAACAAACATCGAGCAGGCCAGGATCGCGAACGACGGGCGGAGGCCGCCGGCGAGAATGGACAACGGGAATCCCGACATGCCCACAGCCGTCAGCAGCGTACCAATCACAAGCGACGGGCCCTCCCCCGCCTTGGCTGCCACCCAGGGCGTCAGTGAAGCCGCCAGCAGCCCGCCAACGGCACCCGCCGAATAGATCAACCCGAGCTCGACCGTGTTCAGACTCAACGTACGCAGGACCAGGATCGGCAGCAGCGTAAAGATGATGGTGCTGAAGAAGTTCATGATCCCGGTGGTCGCGGCAATCGGGCCGATCAGCCGGTGCCGGACAACATAGCCCAGGCCCTCCTTGATTTCGGTGACCAGTCGGGCATCGGGGTGGCGCACCGCGGGCCGTTCATCGTCGCGGACCCGCCAGAGGCAGAGCGCCGACACCAGATAACCGATGGCTTGTCCGACGAAAAGCAGGGGTGCGGTCAGCACTGCCAATAAAGCGCCTCCGGCCGCCGGGCCGGCCAACCGGGAGATCTGACCGCTGATCTCTAATTTGGCGTTGGCCTCGGAGATCTGATCACGGTGGACCAGTGCCGGGATATAGGACTGGTAGGAAACGTCAAAGAAGACGTTGGCTATCCCGATGATTGCGGCAATGACCCACAGATGCCAGATATGTAGCAGTCCGGGGTACCACAGCAGTGGAATGGCCAGCATGGCAGCGGCCCGGACGAGGTCGGCGCGGACCATGATCCGTCGTTTGAAGAACCGGTCGACCCAGGCACCGACCGGGAGGCCAACGATCAGGAAGGCGGCAGTGTTCGCCGCATTGAGGACGCCGACTTCCCATTCGGAAGCGTGCAGCAGCGTGACGGCAAGCACCGGCATGGCGACCGTGCCGAGTTGTGCGCCGAACTGGCTCAATGTCTGGCCGAGCCAGAACACCAAGAAGTTCCCTTCCCGACGCAAAGGCGTCTGGGGCGGTGGCGGAGGTTGGATATTGGACGGGTCGGCCACCCCACTGGCCTGTTGATTACCGTCCGGAGCCGAATGAGACTGGGGCCCAGGAGAGGTCATAAAAACCTTGCTATGTGATTTGATGATGTCAATCAGTGCAGTTATTTATCGTATGCTGAACATATGGCATCAGATGAAGAGCTGCAAGCACGGGCGAGGGCGTTGAGCTCCCCGATCCGCCTGAGAATCCTGCGTTTATGTCTACATAAGTCCCGAACGAATAAGGAAATCGCCGACCTTTTGGAGATTAATCCGGCGACCTCGTTGCACCATGTGCGGACGTTGTTGGGGACCGGGTTCCTCGAATCCGAAGAGCCCCGTCGGGGCAAGCGCGGGGCAAAGGAAGTGCCGTATCGCAGCACCCGGATGTCTTGGGGCACGAAATTGCCCGACGCCGCTCCCGTGCTCCTCGAGACGTTTCTCCAGGAGATCAACGGCCTGGCTCCCGACGAAATCCAGGTGATGCGGGTGGGGCTGAAATTGACGGAGGCCGATCAGCGCGAGCTACTCTCACGGATCAAGGATGTTATTTCCGATTACGCGCTGCGCCCCTCCGACGATGAGGGCGTGGCGACGTCTCTCTTCGTCGCCCACCATTTGGACCAGACCGCCAACTGATTCAATGCCGCGGCCCGAGCTCGGTGTCCCGCCGGCTGCCTAGCGACGCCGGGCGCTCAGCCCGCCGGCGGTGATCAGCAGCGCAACCACCGTGGAGGCTGCGATCCCATAGGTCCATATCGCTGCGGCCAGGGCAGGCCCTGGCAGCGTTTCGTGGCTGGACCACCCGATCAGCAGGTGGTTATGTGCATCCAGACTGGCCCAGGCAACCAGCCCATAGGTGATCAGCCCGCAGACTGCTGCAGCCCAAATTTTTTCGGCATACAGTCCGGCAACGGTGGCGAGGCTTCCCGCCAGAAGTAGTGCCAGCACAGCACCCCACGGCAGGGGTGTCTCCCCCGCATAGTAGATCTGCCCGTGCAGCAGCGTGCCGAAGACAGCAGCCAGCACCCCCGCCACAATGGCGACGAGGGTGCCGGTGATCACCGGCGTGAACCGGCGTGTCGTTTGATCAGGCGCGGGCACGTGAGCGGGAAGCCTTACCGCGCTCGCTGGAGTTGAGGATGACCTTGCGGATACGGATGGCATCCGGGGTGACCTCAACACACTCGTCTTCGCGGGCGAACTCGAGCGACTCCTCCAGCGTCAGGTGGCGTGGCGGTGTGAGGTTTTCGAAGGAGTCCGAGGAAGCGGCACGCATATTGGTGAGCTTCTTTTCCTTCGTGATGTTCACCTCCATGTCATCGGCGCGGGAGTTCTCTCCGACGATCATGCCTTCGTAGACCTCAGAGGTCGGCTGGACGAAGAACGAGCCACGCTCCTGCAAGTTGATCATCGCGAACGGGGTCACGACGCCTGCACGGTCAGCGATCATCGAGCCGTTGTTCCGGTATTCGATATCGCCGGTCCAGGCCTCGTAGCCGTCGGCCATGGATGAGGCGATGCCTGCACCACGGGTATCGGTCATGAACCGGGTGCGGAAGCCGATCAGGCCACGGGCGGGAACGGTGAATTCCAACCGGACCCAGCCGGTTCCGTGGTTGGCCATGTTGATCATGCGGCCCTTACGGCCGGCCAGGAGCTGGGTGACGTTGCCCAGGTATTCCTCGGGGACGTCGATGGTCATCAGTTCCATCGGCTCGTGGATCTTGCCATCCACGGTCCGAGTGACGACCTGCGGCTTGCCAACCGTTAGTTCGAAGCCTTCGCGGCGCATCTGCTCGACCAGAATCGCCAGAGCGAGTTCGCCACGGCCCTGAACCTCCCAGGAGTCCGGACGTGCGGTCGGCAGAACCTTGAGCGACACGTTGCCAACGAGTTCCTTATCCAGACGGTCCTTGACCTGGCGGGCGGTGACCTTGGCCCCCTTGACCTTTCCGGCCAACGGCGAGGTGTTGATGCCGATGGTCATGGAGATCGCGGGATCGTCGATGGTGATCAACGGCAGCGGCTTGGGGTTCTCCACGTCGGTGAGCGTCTCGCCGATCATGATGTCCTCGATGCCGGCGACGGCGACGATCTCGCCCGGTCCGGCTTCTGCTGCGGCCACACGGCCGAGGCCCTTGGTGGCCAGCAGTTCGGTGATCTTCACGGTCTTCAGCTGGCCGTCCTGGCGGGCCCAGGCAACATGGTCGCCCTTGCGCAAGGTGCCGTTGAAGACGCGCATCAGGGCCAGACGTCCAAGGAACGGCGAGGCGTCGAGGTTGGTGACGTGGGCCTGCAGGACTTCACCGGGGGTGTACGTCGGGGCCGGAACGTGTTCCATGATGGTGGCGAACAGCGGCTCGAGGTCTTCGCTGTCCGGCAAGGATCCGTCTTCTGGCTGGATCTTCGAGGCACGGCCTGCCTTGCCTGAGGCGTAGACGACGGGCACGTTCAACACGGAGTCGAGATCCAGATCCGGAACTTCCTCAGCGAGGTCCGAGGCCAGGCCCAGCAGCAGGTCCATGGAGTCGGAGACGACACCGTCGATCCGGGCGTCGGGACGGTCGGTCTTGTTCACGACCAGGATGACCGGAAGCTTTGCCGTCAGGGCCTTACGCAGCACGAAACGCGTCTGGGGCAGCGGGCCTTCCGAGGCATCCACGAGCAGGACGACACCGTCGACCATGGACAGTCCACGCTCGACCTCGCCACCGAAGTCGGCGTGGCCGGGGGTGTCGATCACGTTGATGGTGACGTCGTGGCCGTTGGCGGCGGGGCCGGAGTAGAACACCGTGGTGTTCTTGGCCAAGATGGTGATGCCCTTCTCGCGTTCGAGCTCGCCGGAGTCCATCACGCGTTCCGTGGTGTCGCCATGCGAGGAGAAGGCGCCGGTCTGCGACAACATGGCATCGACCATCGTGGTCTTTCCATGGTCGACGTGGGCGACGATGGCGACGTTGCGAAGATCCTCGCGAGTAGCGCTAGTGGTTCCCGGGGAAAGATCTGACATGCGTAAAGGCTCGCTTCAAGTTGATGTTTTTTGGGTCGAAGACGTGGGGCCACGGCTGACCCAATAGACCAGTCTAGACCTTCGTGAAAAGTTGCCCGAACCGGCGGCGTTCTGGGCGCCGCCACCACGGGGGCCGCTCGGCAGGAAATCCCTAGAGCTACGCGGCCTGCAGTTGAGAGGCAAATCACAGTGAAGATCTGCCGATGGTGCCCGCCAACACCATCTGGTGCCGGCGGGCCTGAACAGTTCGCGCCCTACCGGTAGGTCAGGAGGCTTCGGAATCGGCCAGCAGGCGGGCGCGCAGTTCGCGGCGTTCTCGCTGGGCGTCAGGATCAGGAACCGGGACGGCGGCCATGAGGCGCTGCGTGTAGAGGTCCTTGGGCCGACGCAGGACATCGTCGCGACTTCCTTGTTCAACGATCTGCCCGTTGCGCATCACCACGATGTGGTCGGCGAGAACGTCGATCACCCCGAGGTCGTGCGTGACGAAGAGGCAGGCGAACCCCATCTGGGCTTGTAGATCCTGGAACAGCTCCAAGACCTTCGCTTGCACCGATACGTCCAAGGCCGACGTCGGTTCGTCGGCGACCATCAATTGAGGTTCCAGGCTCAGGGCCCGGGCGATGCCCACGCGTTGTTTCTGGCCGCCGGAGAGTTCGTGGGGGTACCTGTTGCGGTAGTTGCGCGGAAGCTCCACCTGGTCCAGCAGGGTCTCGATCTTCTTTTGTAGTTCGACCCCCTTGGCGACCTTGGCCAACAGCATCGGTTCCCCGATGGACTCCCCGATCGGAAGACGCGGGTTCAGCGAACTCGACGGGTCCTGGAAGACCATGCCGATCTGTCGGCGGATGTTGAACAGTTCCTTGGAGGTGGGCTTGAGCCCGAAGAGTTCCGCCCCGTTGACCTTCAAGGACCCCTCGGCCACGGGCAGCAGACCAACCGCAGCCCGTCCGATGGTCGTCTTTCCCGAACCCGATTCGCCGACCAGACCGACGACCTGGCCCTGGTGGACGGTGAGGTTCGCGTCCTCAACGGCCCGGAAGGCAGGGACGCGCCCCTGTTTCGGGTACTCGATGGCGACGTCCTTGAGCTCAAGCACTACCGGACGGTCTTCGATCTTCGCAGCCCCGCGCCGGGCTTCCTGGGCCTCGTCGAGGAGTTTGCGTTCACGAATCTCCAAGGACTCATCCGTGTCGGAATCCAGCTCGGTTCCTGAAGCTGCCGCCACGGCGGCATCGACGTCCACGCTGCCGAGCGAGTCACCCCCGGTCCCCAGTTTCGGCACGGCAGCAAGTAGCGCCTGCGTGTAGGGGTGCTGCGGTTCGTTGAAGATCTCATGGGCGGTTCCGTGTTCGACGATGCGCCCCTGCCGCATGACGGCGATGCGGTCTGCCAGGTCGGCAACCACGCCCATGTCGTGGGTGATCAGCACGATGGCCGAATTCAACTTATTGCGCAGGTTGCGCATGAGGTCCAGGATTTCGGCCTGAACCGTGACGTCCAGCGCTGTGGTCGGTTCGTCGGCGAGGAGCAGCTTCGGGTCACAGGACAGGGACTGGGCGATCATGGCACGCTGACGCTGGCCACCGGAGAGTTGGTGCGAATACGACTTGAACGCCTTCATCGGATCCGGAAGTTCGACGAGTTCGAGCATTTCCAGGGCCCGCTTCTGGGCTTGCGCCGGGGAAATCGGGTTATGGAGTCGCAGCGTCTCCATGATCTGGAATCCGATGGTGTAGACCGGGTTCAAGGCGGTCATCGGCTCCTGGAAGATCACCGCGACGTCATTGCCGCGTACCTGGCGCATCTTCGAACCGGAGAGCCCGAGCAGCGACTGCCCGTTGAGCTTCACTTCGCCACGGACCCTGGCGTTCGTTGGGAGCAGTCCAAGCAAGGCCATCGAACTGGCCGACTTGCCTGAACCGGACTCCCCCACGATAGCCAGCACCTCACCGGCGTTCACGTGGTAGTTCAAGTCAATGGCAGCTGGTACCCATTCCTTGTCCACTCCGAAGTCCACGGAGAGGTGGCTGACCTGCAGGACGGGCTGTTCGCCGCCCGGCGTTTCCTCTGGATAGGAGGGGTTCTGCTGGCTCATCTGGTCCTCATTTCCTTCCGGCGGCGGCCCGGGTGGGCTGGCGGCCGGGGGTGTTGTGTGGCGCCGATTACATGGCTGCCGATAATCCTGAAACTATGGGAGTTATGACTTCTGCTGAAAGCACGACCCGGGACTTCACCTTTAGGCCCCGTGGGCCTCGCATCCTGGCGATGGCGCTCATCGTGCTCGCTGCCGCCGGTTCCATCGCGATCCTGGTGACGGGAAGCTGGTATTCGGCGCCAGCCGTCCTGCCCGTGCTGCTGGTGGGGTATTCCGCATGGATCGTCTTCTGGTTGCCCCGGGTGGAAGTGAACGACGCCGGTGTCACCTTGATTAATCCGCTGCAGACCTTGGAGGTCCCGTGGGCGACGATCATTTTGGTGGATACCAAATACGCGCTCGCCCTGGTGACACCCAAGGGGCGCTTCACTGCGTGGGCTGCTCCCGCGCCCGGCGTCATGTCTGCGCTGCGGGACTCTCGACGCTCGGCCAGGTCGGAGTCTCGCGACCAGTCCGGCGCCAGCTATACGAGCATTCGTCCGGGTGACCAGCGGTCCAGTGATTCCGGTGTCGTCGCCAACATCGTCAGGCGCCGGCTGGCTCGCATGGCCGAGGACGGAACCCTCGACGTTGAGTCGACGGAATCCTTGAAGACCCAACGAAGCATCCATTGGACCCATCTTGCTGTCCTCCTGATCCTGGTTGTTCTGAGCCTGACGTTGCCTGCCGTGATGTCTTGAGACCGTGCCGGGATCTGTCATCCCGACACGACCCCGGCTAGGCCCGGTGGGCCGGGCCATCATCATCGGGATCAGAAGTTCCATGACGTCCCGAATCCTCCCCGCCCTCGGTCCTTCGGGCGATGGCGGCTGCTGAAACCGAATCATTCACTGCCGACCCGTGGACTCCACGTTCCTTGGCCTTCTTGGCTTTGAATTTCCGCTGCCGCGGGTCGAAGGCGTCGCGAAGTCCGTCACCAATGAAGTTGATCGACAGGCAGATCGCCACGATAAACAACCCGGGGAACCAGAACAGCCATGGGCGTGTACTGAACGCTTCCTGGTTATCCGAAATCAACGAACCCAGCGAGACATCGGGAGATTTCACCCCGAGTCCCAGATACGACAACGCCGTCTCGAGCAGGATCGCTGCGGCCATCAGCAACGTGACGTTCACGATGATGACACCCACCGCATTCGGCAGGATGTGCTTGAACATAATGCGCGTATTGGATGCGCCGGCGATATGGGCGGCATCGACGAACTCACGTTCGCGCAAGGTCAGGAATTCGCCGCGGACCAGACGGGAGAGCCCCGTCCAGATGATGACTCCGATGAACAAGCCCAGGGCCACGGTGGCCAAGTTCCCGCTGACCGCCGAACCGGAGATCCGTCCGAGGACTGCAGCCAGGATCAGCAGCGGAATGATGATGATGATATCCACGATGCGCATGAGGACCGCTTCGATCCATCCCCGGAAGTAGCCGGAGAGTGCCCCCACGACCACGCCGATGAATCCGCCTACGGCACCGATGACGAACATGATCATGATCGACTGCTGGGTTCCGCGCATCGTCATGGCGAAATAGTCCCGCCCGATGCGGTCCTGCCCGAAGGGGTGGTCCCCCCAATTGAGCAGGTTCGCGAAGGTCGGGCGACCGCCGTTGATCTGGGTGCTGAATTGCTCGTAGTTGTAATGCCACCAGCCCGGGATACCGACGAAGCCAATGGATGAGAAGGCCATCACGACGATAGCCACGAAGACCACGATCGATACGAGGGCCGGCGTATTTCCCATGAACCGTTTGCGGACAATGGCGTTCTGGGACAGTCCCTGGACTTCTTCGGGCGCAACAGGAGCCTCGAGGTCCTCGGGCATCTGCCCTGACGGGGTTTCTGGATTCGGCCTGCTCATGCTTTTACCCTTACGCGCGGATCGAGTACGGAATAGGCCAGGTCGGCGATCAAGTTGAAGACCAGAGCCAGGAGACCGGTCACCAGGAAGACGCCCATGACCGGGTTCGGGTCGGG
Source organism: Arthrobacter rhombi (assembly GCF_900163545.1). Taxonomy (GTDB): domain Bacteria; phylum Actinomycetota; class Actinomycetes; order Actinomycetales; family Micrococcaceae; genus Arthrobacter_H; species Arthrobacter_H rhombi_A. The sequence goes on along the minus strand of NZ_FUHW01000038.1, from coordinate 126,108 downwards.
TATCGGCAAGAGGGAAGCCACGAAGAGGTTGCCCATACCGGTGAAGGCGAAGACCCGTTCAGTGATGACCGCACCGCCGATCAGTCCACCAATATCGAAAGCCACCAACGTCGCCAACGGGATCAACGCGTTGCGGAAGGCGTGACGCATGACCACTGTCCGCTCCGGAAGACCCTTGGCACGGGCGGTTCGGATGTAGTCCATCTGCATGATCTCGAGCATGGACGCCCTGGAGTAACGCGAGTAGCTGGCCAGCGACACGAGGAGCAACGCCACGGTCGGCAGCAGCAAGTGGGTGAAGAGGTCAAGGTTCTGGATCCACCAGTTGCCCTCGAGGTTTGGCGTCGAGGAGCCGATGGTGGCGATGGGACGTCCCCTGACGCGGCCGTTGGAAAAGTAGCTCGGCCATTCCACCATGAAGCGATCCAGCATCACGAGCCCAGCAATGAAGAAGGCGCTCAGGGCGGCGGCGCGCATGGACTGCCCGCGGTCGTATCCGCCCATGAACCAGCCAACGACGCAACCAACCACGATGGTCGCGGCGAAGAGCCCCAGGACGCCCCAACCGGAAATACCCGAGAACAACGGGTTCAGCGCGTAATAGGCGATCAACCCGGCCAGGACCATGAGCAACGAGGAGTACAACGCCTTGCGGTTTTTCACTCCGGCGGTCAGTTGGGTTGCCAGGTAGGCGACGCCCACCCCGAAGAGGGCGATCAGGATCGGCCCCAGACCCGGGGACCTGAACCAACCCGTCACCGACAGGGCATACATCAGGCCAGCGGTGGCAGCGGCGCCGATGACGAAGCCGATGCTCCGCTGCAAGTAGTTCCCACTCATGAACAACACGACGACGATGCCCAGACATATGGAGGTGATCAGGATCGACATCGGACTAAAGACGGGGTCCCTGAGGAAGTCGTTGAACCCGATGGCGCCGAATTCCTTCAACAGGACGGCAATCCAGAAGATCGGCAGGGAGAAGAACAGGAACGCCATGAACGTCACCGAGTAGTCAAGGGTGCTGTACTGGCGCAGGGCGGTGATGATGCCCAAGCCGATGCCGATGACAATGGCCAGGACGGTCGCCGCGGTGATCAGCAGGATCGTTTGGCCGGCGGCGCGGCCGAGCGCATTCACGACGGGTTCGCCGTTGATGGCCTGACCCAGATCGCATTTGCCGACGAGGGGAACCACGCATTGGGCGGCCCCTCCGAGCCATTTGAAGTAGCGCAACGGGGCGGGCGTGCCCAGGTCCAGCAAGGCAACGCGTTGCTGGATCAGCTGGTCCTTATTCGGCGCGTTGCTCTCTCGCAGGTCACCCAACGGGTCGCCCGCCGCGGCCGTGAGTTGGTAGACGACGAATGAGGCGCCCAGGAGGATGAGCACGGCAGTGACGAGCCGCCGGATGATGTAGGTCACCATGAAATATAGCCTCTTGGTAGAAGATACCGGGGATCACCCGGCAGTACTTTTGCTGAAGTGTAGTTCACCTCACAGCACTCGGGAAGGAGGGAAAACCCAATCACTTCTCGTGGCCCGGTCAAGGAACTACGGGGCGGGCTATCTGCCCGACCAATCGGTGGAATCCCTTCCACCGGAGTTTGTAGCGGCACACTGAGACGCCGGGACCGTGAATCATGGTCCCGGCGCCTCAGCGGCACTTATATCCGGTTACCCGACGTAGCTACTTCTTCAGGTTCCAATCCCAGAAGTTCCACCAGACACCGGTCTGGTTGGACATGTACTTCACGCCTTCAACCTTCGAGTCATAGGCGTCAACGCCGACCGACTGGAAGAGCGGCAGCCCGTATCCCGAGTCCCAGATCAACTTGTCGATCTTGACCTGCAGGTCGGTCTGTTCCTTCTCATCGGTGGTGACGATGAGCTTGTCCATGAGCGAATCGGCTTCCTTGCTGGAGAACTTGTTGAAGTTCGATGCCGAGCCCGTGCCGAAGATCTGCGGGACACCGGTGACGCCGACGCCCGATGAAATCCAGCCGAAGATGGTGGCATCATAGGTGCCACCGCCCAGGGCACTGCCCCACTCGGAAGCTCCCAGACCACCATCGACGACCTTGAAGCCCGCCTTCTTCGCCGATGCGGCGATCAGCGAGTAAGCATCAGCACGGTTCGGGTTGTCCTTGCTGTACATGATGCGGACCTTCGGCTTCTTACCGTCAAGCAGCTTCTTGGCCTTCTCGATGTCGGCTTCTTGGTAGTCGGCTGAACCGTTGTTCTTCGCCGATTCCTCGTAGCCGTCGTTATCGGGGACGAAGAGCTGGGAGTCCAGCGGCTTCGCATCCGGGTTCAGCTTCTTGATGATCGTGTCGACGATCTGCTCACGCGGAATCGTGTGCATGAACGCCTTGCGGACGTCCTCGTCCTTGAAGACGCCGTTGTAGTTCAGGTCGATGTGGTCATAGGAGAGCTGGTCTCCCTTATCCACGACCACCTGATCACCCAGGGCCTCAAGCGACTCCAACGTATCGGCCGAGGCCTGCGGAGCGATGATATCGACTTCCTGGTTTTTCAGCGCCTGGACCTGGGCCGGTGATTCACCGATGTACCGGACGACGATCGAGTCGACCTTCGGCTCCGGTCCCCAGTCGTAGTCCTTATTCCGTACCAGCGTCATGGACTGGTCAGCGACGATCTTGTCGACGATGAAGGGACCATCCGAGAGGTAGAGCGACTCGTCGGAGGGCAGCGACTTGGTGTCGAAGCCCGTGTTCCAGAAGTCGGCGGCCTTCTTCAGCTTCGCATTCGGCTTCTTGGCGGGTTTGGCCGGATCGCCCTTGGGTGCGGTCTTGATGAGATCCGTGAGTTCCTCGGTCTTCATGCCGGACTTTTCGGCTACGACATGAGCAGCGCCCATCATGCCGAAGCTGGTTTCCCAGTCGGCGAAGGGCTCGGAGTACTTCAAGGTGATCGACCGGTTGTCGTCTCCGATTTCCGGGACGTCGGTCAGCGCCAGTCCGGAGGTGTCGCCGGCGTAGTCGAAGTAGTTGGTCCCGGCGGTGACTTCGCCCGCGTCGTCGGTCTTCGCATCATTGAAGTGACCCGACTGGATGGCCCATGCCAACATCATGTCATCGGCGTTCACCGGCTCCCCATCCGACCACTTGACACCCTCGTTGATGGTGTACTTCACGGTCAGCGGATCCTCGGACTCGACCTCGTACTTGCCGAACTTCTCGTTCTTCTGCACCTTCAGGTCATTGTCGATGTAGTTGAACTGCGACTGGGTGGTGTAGGCAATCTTGGAGTTGATATCCACATTGCCCTTGGCTGTGTTGTCGTTGAACGAGCTGAATGCGTTCACTTCGACGACACGAATCTCGCCACCGTTGCCTTCGCCTTCAGCGGCCCCGGACGACGAGTCGTTGCTGCCCGTGCTGGCCGCGCATGCGCTCAGCGCCAGGGCGGCGGTCGCACCAATCGCGACTGCCTTGGAAATACGTGTGAAACGCATTCCGCCTCCTTGAGTTAGGTGTGTTCTCCAGCCGAGCGATCCACTTGACTGCGACAGACCACGAGGAGTGGCCTGTCTCACATAGAGAAACCATAGACTGCGGAGGGGCCCCTTGGATATAAAAATCTCGCTTCAGATTCTGTTGTTATGGAGTCGCAACTTTGCGAGACGATGGTCACATTCATTCGAAGGGTCGCGACAACATCGATCCTCCCGCGAGAAATCAAGGGTCTGCTTCAGATTGGGGATTGTCAACTACTTGTCCCCGCCATCAAGCGGATCCTCGAAGATTTTGTAAAGCTTCCCAATCAATGACGGCGTGTCTCGCTGCCCATTTGACGCGACACCCGATCGTCGGTCTCCGAACCCCATATCGGTGACGTCGAATTTAATCTTTGCATGAGCGGTGGTGCGGTGATACGAGCCCTCTGGTCCGGAAGCGAAATCCACGCGAGGCCGCGCCCCTGGACGCGGCCTCGCTTCGGGGTGTGACCGGATTAGTCCGCGATGTGCAGAACGAGCTTCCCGCGGGCCGTTCCTTGTTGAGAGGCACTAAAGGCAGCAGCGGTCTCTTCGAGTCCGTAGACCCCACCGATCGCGACGTCGAGAGTCCCTGCTGCCACACGGGCCAGCAGCTCACCCAACCGTGGACCGTCGGGGCGGACCCATAGCCAGCGACCACCATGTTCGGTGACGGTCGGATCGGCGATCGACACGTGGCGGCCGCCTTCTTTCAGCACCGACAGCGTCGTTTCAAGGACTCCTCCCGCATAGTCGGCGACCTTATCGAAACCTTCGGGGGCCATTTCGCGCAGCCTCTGGCTCAACCCGTCTCCGTAGCTAACTGGGGTGACACCCAGCGCGGACAGCTTCTCATGGTTCGCCGCGGATGCGGTGCCGACCACTTCCGCCCCGGCGGAGATGGCCAGTTGGGCCGCCAAGGTACCGACGCCCCCGGAGGCTGCGTGAACCAACAGTCGTTCACCCGGGCGTAGGTCGAGCGCTTCGAGACTCCGCTGTGCCGTGAGCCCCGCCAGGGGCAGTGCGGCCGCAGTAGCATTTGGCACGCCTGCCGGGATCGCGGCAACATCCGCGGCGAAGACCGTCACGTATTCAGCGAAGGTTCCACCGGAGACCACCTGCTTTCGCGCATAGGCGGCGACCCGGTCACCGCTGGTGAATTCCGGGACGTCGGGTCCCACGGTGTCGACTACTCCCGCCACGTCCCATCCGGGAATGACAGGAAAATATGCATCCATGAGTCCATCAAGGCCCCCTGACATGATCTTCCAATCAACAGGGTTGACCGAGGCGTGAGTCACGCGGATGCGCACCTCCCCGGGACCGACCTTGGGCAGGTCCAGTTCGGTGAGCTCCAAAACGTCGTTGCTTCCGTACTTGCTATAGGTCATTGCTCGCATATGGCACCCAACTCTGGGAACGGCCCGGATATTCCTGGCGGCACACCGGGTCATTGCACGACCGGTACAGTCCCGCCTCAACGAGTCTCGACGAGCCGATCGTTCCTCGGAAAAAATCTAGGAGATAAGTCTCCAAGCGCGAAGTCCCTTAGAACGCCGCTTGACGGATTCGTCGGATCCAGTCCTTGAGGAGGATGTCGACCGGGCCAGGCTGGTCCAGATGCACGTTATGTCCAGCGCCGTCGAGGGCCATGTAGGTTGCGTGGGGGTATCTCTGCAGGAGGCCGATCTGGTCTTCGAATCCCACGATATGGTCCTGGCGTCCGGTGAGGATCAGCGTCGGACACGTCAGTGGCGGCGTATCGGGCCCGACCTCGTCATCGAGCCGATATCCACGGGCCAGGCGAATCCCCGCCGCTGTGTCTGCGGTGCGGATTCCCGGCAGTGCGGTGTCACGGAAAGCCGCCCACGATTCGGCGGATTGATACACCGTCATCTGTTCGAATTCATGGGCATCCGACGGGTCGAGCGACTGCAGAAACCCAGGATCACGGTGCAGGATGCTCCGCAGCGGCACCCTGCGGTCCCGCTGCCTAGGGTGAACCACGGGAGCCAGCAAGGCCAATCCGAGCACCTGTCCCCCGAACATCGAAGCGATGCGGCCGGCGAGAAGTCCACCGAGCGAATTCCCCAGGAGGGCGAATTCTTCATGACCCACCAGGTCGGAGATCGTCCCGCGGAGCCAGTGGAGGAGTTCGGGCAGTCCTCCCGGTTCTTCCAGCGCAGCTGTTTTCCCGAATCCGGGGAGGTCAAGGTAGATCCTCTCCCAGTCACCCGGTGTAGCCAGGCAGGGATCCAGTGGCAGAAGCAGCCGGTGGTCGACCCCATTGCCGTGAATTATCACGAGCGGAGTTCCGGTGCCTCGACGCTGGATCCAGGGTTTCGGGTTCGTGATTGCCCCGTCACTACGTGCTGGTTCCACGGCATCCGGTGCCGCAGCCCCTCTCATGGTGCCCACCCCTCAAGGACCCGCAGCAGCCTGTTTTGTTCGTCGCTGGTTAATGAGACCCCGAGCTCCCGGACGCCGTCCACGGCTTCGGCGGTAGTGATCGTTTCCTGGCGCGTGGGCTGGCTGTTGCGTCGGACGGTCCGGGTACCGGAGGTGACCGTGACATGCCCGTCGGCGGTGAATCGGGACGCGATCAATGCCCGGGTGAATGGCCCGGCGGTGGTACTGGTCGACGTGACAAGGTGCCCGGAACGCACATCTGCCGGTTGGACCTTCAAACCATCCGTCACGTGCTGCAGTCCGCCGTCGCGGTGGAGCGACCAGCGATCCACTCCGTCTTGGCTATCATGGCTGATGCTGAAGACGCGTCCGCCGTCGTTCCTGTGTGCACCGTGTTGCAAGGAAAGCGGCCCACGGATGCTGAAGCCGAATCCGGGATCTGTCAGGAACCAGGCCTCTTCGGTCAGGACGGCCACGGTCATATGGGTCCGCGTGTTGTATGGCGAGTGCACCCGACCCAGTTGCCGGCGGACGCGGTAACCGAGGTCTGCGGCGACGGCGGCAAATATTTGGGCGTGTTCAAAGCAGTATCCTCCGCGTCGACGGTCCACGATTTGCCGTTGGACGTTGACCGGTTCGACGCCTGGATGGCTGCCAAGCAATATATCGATGTTGGCGAAGGGGAAAGTTTCCAGATGCGCGCAGATCAGCCGTTCCAGGAACTCCAGTCCCGGCTTCTCCCGCTCGACGCCGACCGCGGAGAGGTAGGCATCGATATCAAAGGAATCCAGGTGCCAGGACGAGCCCGTCAATTGTGGATCTCGCGTGGTGGCCATGCTGATGAGGATACCGGTAACCGGCGGCGCCCAACTCGGGGCCGGGCGCCGCTTCTTTAGCCGTCGGGCTTAGCCGATGGCCTGAGGAACAGGGGTATCGCCATCGTAGAAATTCACCGTCTGGCGGATTGCCGAGTTGGCCGACAGCACCTGTGTCAGGACCTCGGCGACGTTTTCCCGTGAGGTCACTGCTTGGTCGCCCGAGGGCGCATGGCCGCTCATGGTGCCGTCGAAATCTGCGAGCACGATCTTGCCGCTGGCTGGCTCAAGGGTGAGCCGTCCGGGGCCAAGAATCGTGAAATCGAGACCTGACTGCCTCAGATGTGCATCGGCGTCGTGCTTTGCCTGCGCATAAGGATAGAACGCGTCCTCGGGGTCGAGCCGGTCGACGTCAACGCCGGCGCCCGCATAGGAGACCATGACGTATCGCTTGACCCCGGCCGCTTCAGCAGCGTCCATGGTGCGCGCCGCGGCCTCAAAATCGACGGAACGGGTCCGCTCCGGGCTGCCTCCGCCGGCCCCAGCCGAGAAGACCACTGCCTGTGCACCGGAAAACGCCTGCTTCAGGGCCTCGGCGTCGGCATTTTCCAGGTCCAGAACTACCGGGCTGGCTCCAGCGGCTTCGATATCGCTGGACTGAGCCTCTGAGCGGATCACGGATTCAACGGCGTAGCCGGCGTCCTTGAGTTTGGGGGCTGCCAGAAGGGCGATCTTGCCATGACCGCCCAGAATAACGACACGGCCTTTTTCTGCTGTAGACACACGTACCTCCGATTGCGCCGCTTTGGCGCCGAGAGCGTCCACCACCCGCGCCTCTGTTCGGGGTCCGGTGGCGGCTTCCACTGGGCACAACGTCTTGAGCCTCTGGTTATTCCTTCATCCCTATCCGCTACGCGCCAGGAGTCCTGGACTTTTGAATGTGGAGTTGAGGATCATGTCAACCGACGTCGCTTCGTGGGACGAGGTGCAAACCGTGTTCGGGGATCGCGGCATGGCCTCGCGCTGCCAGTGCCAACGCTACAAACTCGAGCCCGGCGAGTCCCTCGACACAGTGCCTGCCGATGAGCTCTGTCTTCGCCTACACGACCAGAGCCACAGGGAGCCACCACCAGGTCTATTGGCCTTCATGAATCAGGAACCCGTGGGCTGGTGCGCAGTAGCCCCGCGCCCCTCCTATTCCGCTCTTCTGCGCAATCCCAACCACACCGCGTGGCGGGGCCGTCACGAACAGCCTGAGGACACCTCCGTCTGGGCAATCAGCTGCTTCTGGACCCGGGCGGGATATCGCCAACAGGGTATTGCCAGTTCGCTGGCCATTGCAGCCGTGGCACACGCCCGACGTTGGGGGGCAAGAACCATCGAGGCCTACCCACGGATCACCGCTGAGGCCATCACGGTGGACCTCCATGTCGGCACGGCGCAGATGTTCAGGGCTGCCGGGCTGATCGAAGTTGCTCGTCCCAGCAAGTGCCGCTGCGTCATGCGGTCGAATATGCGCAGCGCCCGTCCGCGTAGGACCAGACGACGCGGCTCAATGCCTGATCCCCCGTGGGGAAACGCCCGGAAGATAGCGATCGGGGCGGAACCAGGGGCCAGCCATAACCGCGGCGGGGCAAGACCATGACCGGTTACAGACCCAGCCGATTTAGATTTCTAATACAATCTCCCTACGGTGTGAGTACGAGAACACCTCGGGCCGCTCGTGGCCTCAGGGAATATTCAGAGGAGATCGACCATGGTGATCGAGGACGCGTTGCCGGTACGCGGCAATAGCTACGTCGAGATTGCCTACGAGCACCTTCGTCGACTCATCCTCTCCGGCGAGCTGGCCCCCGGCAATCGTGTCACCGTCCAGCCGCTGACCGAATCGTTGGGCCTGTCCCCCACACCGATTCGCACTGCATTGGCCGCCCTCGAACGGCAAGGACTCTTGGTTGCCCAGGAGCACCGCGGCTACTTCGTCCCCAAGCTGGGACGTAAAGATATTCTCGAGATCTACGAGATCCGGGAGGTCATCGATAGCGTGGCTTCCCGCCGCGTCGCCGAGCTGGAATCCCGCAGCGATATCGTCGCCGCGTTGGAAGAACTACTGGTACAACAACGCCACGCCGTGTCAGAGGGCGACATCTCGGCCTATCGAGACCTCGATCTGGCATTTCATAAAGCCATCTGGCAAAGCTCGGGGAACCATCGCTTATTGTCCTTGGCTGAAAACCTTTTGGGCCAGGTCCGCATCGGGAACAACGTGTCCTCCCGCGTTCCCGGACGTGTTCAAATCGCCCTCGAAGAACATGCCGCCATCATCAAGGCCCTCAAAGCTGGATCGCCGCAGGACGCCGAGAACGCCACCCGCGCGCATGTACGCGAAGCCAGTCGTGCGCTGGCAGACTATCTGGCCCGGCTCGAGGACCGCCCCTCCGCATAGCGGGCCGACAGCTGCACCACGCCGGATCGTTGACACCCTCCTTCTCTGACATTACAGTTTAATTTAATCAAATCAAGAATAAGATCTGTAATTGACACTTACGTTTTGTGGTCATTGACCATCACAGAGGTTCAGGAAATCCGCTGTCTCTCCGCCACCCGTATCGACAAATGACCTTCATCCCAGACGACCGCCACGGTGGTTACCCAACCACGCACGTCCCCGAAATGTTCTGGCCGACGCCCCCAGAGCCGGACCGGAAGAAGAACCATCTGCGGGCAGCCCGCCTCGACAGTTAAAGCTGACCCGCCCCTCCCCTATCGCCTCCCCACCGGACCAGCTCATCCAGATCGCAGACGATCATTTGGGCGCCCGCATCCTGGGTGGCACCCTCTGGGTGCTCCACGCCGTGGCACGCAACTGGGAAAGCGGATTCATCAGCATTTTCTACGCAGACGCCCGGCGAGCTCGCGTTCACCAATCCGCCTATTAGGCGCCGCAGCTAGACCAAGTCACGAATGGAGCAGATCAACGATGAACGATGAACGAAGTCCCACCCACTCTCCCTTATCCCGGGCCGTTAGCCGCCGCCAGGTCCTCCTAGGACTTTCAGCGGTTGGCGGGATCGGTGCGGTAACGGTCGGCGGATACGGCTACGCACGCGGTGTACTCACGCCCCAACAGCTGACGTCTTCACGCTTTGCTGATCGGTTCGAGACGGTGTTCGGTCAACATGACGGTTTCCGGCGAAATCATGCGAAAGGACTCAGCGCTTCCGGGTACTTCACGAGCAACGGAGCCGGCGCGGCCGTGTCCACAGCGGCGGTCTTCAGCCCCGGCAGAATTCCTGTGACCGGTCGGTTCTCACTCTCCGGCGGTCTACCCTGTGCACCGGATGGCGACGCCGTCGTCCGAGGAATGGCTCTGCTCTTCAGCCTTCCCAACGGTGAGCAATGGCGTACCGCCATGGTCAACATTCCCGTGTTCCTGGACAGCACCCCACAAAACTTCGTCGATCGGCTCCTCGTTTCCAAACCCGACCCGGAGACCGGGAAACCGGACCCCCGGAAGCTGAAGGAGTATTTGTCAGACCACCCCGAAACCGTTGCTGCCATGAAGATCGTCCACCAGCAGCCACCTACTTCCGGGTTCGAGAACAGCACGTTCCACGGACTCAACGCCTTCGGTTTCACCAACGAGGCCGGCAAAACGGTTCCGGTTCGGTGGAAAATGCTGCCCGAACAACCCGTGAAACCAGCAACCCCGCCGCAGCCATCGGGCCAGGACTACCTTTTCGAATCACTCATCCGTGCCACGGCGGACACCCCCTTGCAATGGCGTCTGATCCTCACCATCGGCGAACCCGAGGACCAGACAAACGATGCGACCAAACCTTGGCCAGATGACCGGAAAACAAAAGATGTGGGCACCTTGACCCTCGACTCCGTGCAGACCGAAGACCGGGGCAATGCCCGAGACATCAATTTCGATCCACTCATCCTGCCAGAGGGCATCACGGCTCTAGACGATCCCCTGCTCAACGCACGCTCCTCCGTCTATGCGCGGTCCTTCGCCCGACGCACCAGCGAGTCGAAACAGCCGAGCAAGATCAAGGTGGAAGAGGTCCTCGATGAGCACTAAGACAAACTATCCACCCGAACGTTTCGCCCTCCCCTCCCGGCTGCTTCACTGGACCATGGCCATCCTGGTGGTGGCCCAGCTCTTCATCGCCGCCGTCATGATGGCTTCCCTCGTCTACCGACCACTCCTATTGGCCATCCATAAACCGCTAGGCATCACCATCCTGGCCCTGGTGCTGATCCGCCTCGTCTACAGGATCTTGCACCGGGCCCCTCCGTTCATGAGTTCCATGGGGCCCGTGGAACGCCAGGCGGCAAAGTATTCCGAATTATTGATGTATGCGCTGCTGCTCATCCAACCCGTCGTGGGCTGGGCCATGCTCTCGGCCGCCGGGGATCCGATCGTCCTCTTCGGGCAATTCCAGTTGCCGGCGATGGCCCCGCACAGCCCCCTGGTGTTTACGATCCTGCGGCAGACACACACGATTCTGGCATACCTGCTGTTCGCAGCTTTCACCGCCCATATGTGTGCCGTCCTGCTCCACACCCTCGTTCTGCGGGACAAGCTCTTGCATCGAATGTCCCTCTGGCCCTCCCGTCAAGACACGGCCGTTGCCGAAGAGCCGACAGCCGAGGAAGAGGTGGCGAAGTAGCCGTGCGGAGAGAGTATGTAGGCGGGCGGGTCGGTGACCGTGCCATGCGCTAGGTTCAGACCTATAACCAGACCGACCCCCGGATCAGGAAGCCTCCCGCCCAAACCCCTTCAACGAACTTCGGCCCAGCCAACGGGGCACCGAGCGACGGTAGCGGCTGTAGTCGGCCCCGAACTTCGCGCCCAACGCGGATTCTTCGGCGGGGATCTGCAACCGATCGATCACCAGAACGAAAGCGGCCACGGGCAGCACAGCGATGGTGGATCTACGCAGGATCGCTTGGGACACCAGCAGACCAGCCATGCCGACGTACATAGGATTCCTACTCAGCCGGTTCGGGCCGCTCACGATGAGGGACGTGGGGGCTTCGACATCGACCGGGTCGAAGCTCGTGCGCTGACGCAGGAATTCGCGCAGACTCCCCACGGCGAGCGATCCCGACGCCAGAGAAACGGCACCAGCGAACACCACAGATATCGGCGACACCTTCCGGTGACGAGACAGTAGATATTGCCCGCTCAGGCCCGCAACCAATGCTGTGGGAGGAATCGGGACCATGCTCATTTCTCCGCTCCAAACGTGTATTCACTACGGTGGAACACCAGGTTTCCTAGTAGACCAATCTCTCCGATGTCCGACCAGCAACATTTGGTATCAGTTCGAGAACGAGGCACAACGCTGGGCCCCGAGCTGGGAAACCGCCCGGACATCCCGGAAGTGTCAGGCACCCGAATCTAAACTGCGACGTAGCCGCCGAGTCCACCCGGGCATCGATTACTCCTGCGAGGAAGGCAGATTTTGATCGCTCCCCCTGAGACTCACAATCTCGTCATGACGTCTCGTATCGGAATTCTCAAGCCCGTCGAGCACCTCACTGATGATGACGTTGCTCTGCCGAACTTCACGGGTCTGCGCGCGAGTGACAAAAATATGTGAGTAGTCGACTGACACCTCAGGTACCGTCTGCCTCCAGTTTGGGTCCTGCTCATTGGCAAACCATGCAGAGGGGCCGAATTTGAGCTGCAGCGGACTCTCACCGAAACGCTCACGCGCTTGAACAGCCAGGTCGTTCGCGAACTTTTCTGCCGCGACGTCCTGCCGTTTCGCCTGGTATCTTCGCGCTTCGCCCGTCGCGCACATCGCGACGACGAAACCGATCACATCTTGCTCGTCCACGGGTCCCCTCCCGACCGAAAACCTCTGATGCATTTGGTCAATGAGCGAATAGGCGTCCGGGCTTCGCCGCCGGTATGCGGTGTCATGATCAATAACTTCGCGAAGCCGCTCGATCAACACGCTGTAAGTGAGGACTGGCGCGTTCTCCCAGCCTTGCTCTGCAGCGCTTCATCACCGTCGCGGCAGAGGAGCACGACAACGCCTCTACGCCCGTCGCGTCGGCCGTAGGCCGTAGGCCGTAGGCCGTAGGCCAAGTATCCATCGTAGCTATGGCCAGGGCCATCGGAGGTGAAGTAGTTCTCAACAACGAGCACCGTGGCATCGCTCTCGAGCACCAGATCGGCAATGTCCTCCGGCTCGTCCACCGCCGCGGTGTTCACTTCGTGCCGGACCCAGTAGCCGCTGTCTGGAAGCGGTTCTCCACCGGTCTTCTGAGAATTAACCTCGTCGATGAGGATCTTCATGAAGGTGCCACCGAGGCGGTGCGAACCGTCAGGTTCCAGAAGCCACCTGGACACATTGGAGATCTGCTTCTCGTGGAATCCGTGATGCATCACGTCGAAGACATTGAATCTTGGCTCCAAGGATCTTCCGAACACCGGAAGCATGCCCGTCACGAGATCGTTAGTCATCGCGCCTCCTCCGGTGCGTGCGGCCCATGGCACCTAGTGACGGATCCTCCCTATGAATGTCATCGGAGGTTGTTAATTCGCGGCTATGCTCATCGCAGCGTCATGCAATCGACCCGGCTCTATTGAACAGACCAGGACGCATGCCGAAGAACGCGCGGGATCCGGCCTTACGTTGACCCGCTGCCAGCTCATGGTTGAGCGTGAACAGCTTGGCCAAACATCCAGTGTGCCGTGTTGATCAGTTCCATCACCGCTCCCTCTGACATCCCTTCCACTCCGGGGACATAGATCCAGCGGTGGCGGCGGTTCCAGAACGGTCCCACGGCTGGTGAGATACGCCCGCGCAATTGCCGAGGCATCCGTTGATTCACATTGACGAATCCCGGCTGCGTCAACGGCATCACGGCGCGAAGGGTGTAATTACCGCTATGTTCGGCGCGCACCATCATGCTCCTGGCTGGCACGAAATCCTGCCAGGGAATCGGACCAATACCGCGCAGCGTCATTCCACGAGCTTCAAGCCTGACCTCTTCGCGTTCAAGATCAGCGAACTCGAGTTGCCGCCGATACGTCGTAATCAGTAGGGCCAGCCCTCCGAAGAGCATGGCGTAAACCGAGATGATGCCGAAAATGGTCATCCCCGTGACCCGGAGACTCTCGGCAGGCAGAACCACGCCCAAAGCGATGGCCATACCCAAGCCGACCAGACTCACGAGCCCGATGAGTACCAAGAACAACCATCGTCTCGCCGTCGACCAGCCGGCGGGCTTTCCCGCCATCGTCACTGCCTCAGTGGTCTGCAGCTCTTCCAGTGCCCGAATGAACGCCCTTGAATTCTCCACATCGACCACGCTACAACAAGGCTCTAGGACGGCCGTCGTCCCTCGGCATATGTACCGTTTTTAGGGCAGTAGCGCACGGCTGGCAAGGTCTGCACCAGCACTGTGACCGCAGCTTCAAAGGTGCTTTCCACAACGTCCGCATCTTCAAAACCGACTCCTCTCATCCGAGGTGATCTGCCCTGACGGCTCGCACCGCCGGCCAGAGGATGCATCCGACTGCCCTCCCCGAATTAGACGTTGAAGCGGAAGTCGTCCGGGATCCGGCCCGAAGAAGCCCCAGGGGGCTACAGACCTCGAGTCCAGGCCCCGGGCATGTCCGGGCCCGGGAAGTCGACGTTGCTCGCAGCGCTTGCCATTCGGAGACACCTCACCGGTGCTACGGACTAGGACAACTGGCAGCTGCCGGGAAGTATCTGGGACGAGTCGAGAACCAGAGTGGGTTCTATGATCGGTTCGACCACGTGGTGCTGCTGAGTACTCAGGTCGAGGCTCTCATCGAACGTATCGCCAGGAGGACGAACAGCCCGTTTCGGCGCACGAGTGCACAGCAGGATGAGGTGCGCCAGAACATGAGGGACGTCGAAGCGCAGCTACGGAGCGGCGCGACCAGCGAGCTTTGTGGGCGTCAGTCCATCGCCACGTTGGCCGACGCCTTCGAAGCACTCCAATAACCCGGTCGATCCGGCGTGCACGCAACAGCAGCACAAAGTTCATGCATCACGGTCCGATGCCAGCCCAGTTTCAAAGGTTGAACCGGAACGCGGCGATACGCTGAAGCTGGAAGTCGACCGCGTTACCGCACCAAGCAACCGCTGGCTTATGCCTTGAGTACGTACTGCAGTGTCTGTACCACCTGATCGGTGGTCTTGCACCAAGCCTGGGCTTCGGCGTCGACCTCCTTGAGTGGATGGACGATATCTTCGTCGTGCAACGTCATGTATGGCTTACCCAGCGCGGCGCAGTAGCCGGCATCGAAGGCTGCATTCCACTGTTTGTACTTATCCCCGAAGCGCACCACCACCAAATCACTCTGTTCAATCAACGTGCGCGTACGAATGGAGTTGACCTTGGAGGACTGGTGATCACGCCAGAACTGGCTGGAGGTCTCCCCGAGGTGGTCACCCGCGGCGTCGCTGGCAGGGTGGTCGGTCACCGGCGAGGTAAATTCCACGTCGAGCCCGAGAGCCTGTGCACCACGCTGGATCTCGTCACGCCAGTCGGAGTGAATCTCACCGGAAAGATAGACGGAAAAAGTCATGGTTGGATGCTCCTTCATAAATGTCGAATGGACCTGAAATTGGCCCTTCAGCCAACCATCCAACAGAACGAGGGAAAGTTCCAACGGCCGGCCGAAGATGACAAGCCCTGGGTTCCTCGCCACTGCGGTACGAGGTCAGCCAATGTATGCCCGACGCCAGGGAGGAAGTCGACCCCGATACGTCACGGGCCACCCCCTCTGGTCATCCCGTCCATCGCATGAACTGTCAACTCGTGTCCCCGCCCGGTTCACACCCCTCATCTAACGGGTGACTAGGCTGGGTGGATGGCGACAGTTCTTCTCGTGCGGCACGGCCGCACCACAGCTAATGCCACTGGCCTGCTAGCCGGCCGAGCCGCCGGTGTCAGCCTGGACTCGGTCGGGCGTGACCAGGCCGCTCTGACCGGGGACCGGATCGCGCCCGTGCCTATAGCCGGGGTGGTATCGAGCCCACTTGAGCGTTGTCAGCAGACAGCCGCGTACATCCTCGAGCGCCAGACGGGCGCGCTGAAGACATTGGTCGATCCGGCCCTGACAGAGTGCGATTATGGCCAATGGCAGGGCCGTGCACTCAGCGATCTAGCGACCGAGGATTTGTGGCCGTTGGTACAGACCCAACCGTCCGCCGTCGTCTTCCCCGACGGCGAATCAATGGCAGAGATGCAGGCCCGGTCAGTGGCAGCAATTCGACGTCATGATGCAGGATTCGAAGCCGAGTACGGCCCAGAAGCCGTATGGGTTGCTGTCAGCCACGGTGACATCATCAAGTCAATCCTTGCCGATGCGCTTGGCATGCACCTTGACCTGTTCCAGCGTATTAACGTCGGCCCCGCCTCTGTATCGATCGTGCACTACGGGACGAGTCGGCCGAACGTCTACGCGACCAATACCCACGCGGGCGATCTATCGTGGCTGACTACCACCACTCTTTCTGGCGATGCCCCGGTGGGCGGCGGTGCAGGACAAAAGGCGCCATGAACCACATGCGCCTAGAATACTGACATGGCTACACGTGTTCACGAGTTCGACTGGCCCGATCGGGTCGTCGTTGGCACCCTTGGCCTTCCGGGGGCGCGTACTTTCTACCTGCAGGTGCGCGCGGGAGCGCAGATCGTCAGCATCGCCCTCGAGAAGCAGCAGTCTGCTCTGCTCGCGGAGAAGATCGACGAAATTCTCGACCAGCTCATCACCATCGAGGGCAACCCCTTCAGTGTTCCCACGAACACTCCCGTTGAATTAGTCGACAATGACCAGCTCGAGGCCGTCCAGGAGCAGTTTCGTACCGGAGCTGTGGGCTTAGGTTGGGACCCGACCACGGCCCAAATCGTCATGGAGGCTTACCCCATCACTGATGCTGATGGCAACGGTGAATGGCTTGTCGAGGATGACACTGACGACCCGGAAATGCTTCGGGTGCGAATGCCGGTCGGCACCGCCCGCGCGTTCACCAAGCGCACCCGCGAGATCGTGGGGGCTGGTCGTCCGATATGCCCGTTCTGTGGTTATCCCGTAGACGCTGACGGGCACAGCTGTCCCACTCCCGAGGTCTGATGGCGACGCCGGACCTCGCGACAGCCGAGCTGACTCTCACCGGTCGCATCACGACGGCGTCCAACGCTACGTTCCTCGGCACCATCGGCGATGTGGTGGTTGTCTATAAGCCGATAGCTGGAGAAACTCCGCTCTGGGATTTTCCGCAGGGGCTCTTGGCTCATCGGGAAGTGGCCGCATATCTGGTCTCGCAGGCTCTCGGCGGGGACATCGTGCCGCGCACTTGGCTGCGCGATGGGCCGATGGGCGAAGGAATGGTGCAGCTCTGGCAGGAGCGGGACCGATCCCAAAACGCTGTCGACCTGGTCACCACGGACGAGGTTCCCGAGACAGGCTGGAAACACGTTCTTGAGGGGCGCGATGAAAACGGACGGAAGGTCGCGCTCGTTCACGAAGACTCGCCGGCGCTGAGGCGCATGGCGGTATTCGACATCATCGTCAACAATGCCGACCGCAAAGGGGACCACATTCTTGCGATGGCTGGCGGTCGTCGACACGGTGTGGACCATGGGCTCACCTTCCACAGCGACCACAAACTGCGGACGGTGCTGTGGGGGTGGCTGGGAGAAGCCCTCACCGACGATGAACGCGACGGCATAGGTTGCGTCAGCGAGGGGCTTCAGGGCGGGCTGGGCCAAGAACTGGCGGACTTGCTCAGCGTCGAGGAACTCGCATCTCTCGCTACACGTTGCACACAGCTGCTCTCAGAGGGCAGGTTTCCGGCCCCACGCGGTGAGATGTCTGCGGTGCCTTGGCCCCTTTTCTAAGGCGCCCCACTGGCTCCGCAAGCTGAGTCCCCCGGAAGTGAGGCCCCACAATGAGCACGGCATTATTTCGTCGTGACACGGGTGGCAATAAGCAGGGGGCCGCCGTCAAGAACATAGGTTTCAGGCAGACCGGAACCTAGACGTTGAAGCGGAAGTCGACCGAGTTCCGGCACGGAGAACCATCAGCGACGACGTCGTCTCATGTCGAGTCGAGGCACGCGGTGATCGCGGCTGCAACCTCGTCCGCAGACTGCGATGTCGTGTCGAACTCCAAGACTGCATCAGACCACGCCGCATAGTCAGCGCGCCGGCGCTGCACGTCCGACCAAGACGGCTCGCCGACATGGGCGAGACCGCGATCTCTGCCGCTGAGCCGCCGCTCGTGCTCATGCACATCGGAGATCCCGAGGTACACGAAGTCGACATGTGAACCTGTTCGCGAGGCCGCAGTGCGCCAGGTCTGCCGAGCCTCTTCACTGTCGTTGACAGCATCGACAACGACATCGTGACCGAGCCGCAGATTCTGTTCTGCCATCGCACGCGTTGCCTCATAAGCGGCAACGCCGACTTGCCACCCTGGTGGCAGACCGCAGGCAAGGATCGACTCTTCCACCTCGTCGACGGACAGGTGGACCGACCCCGTGCGCGCAGCGACGACCCCGGCGATGCTCGTCTTTCCAACCCCGGGGAGGCCGGAGAGCACGAGGAGGCGACCGGTCACGCGACCGCCAGCGGCGTGATCGCGGCAACCTTGTCTCGCAGCGCCCGCCGCTCGAGCCGCAGCTCGTAGTTGGACTGCAGACTCATCCAGAGCTCCTCGGACGTCCCGAAGTACCGTGCGAGCCGGATCGCCGTATCTGCCGTGATGCGACGCTTGCCGTGCACGATCTCGTTGATCCGGCGTGGCGGCACACCGATGGACACGGCGAGCTTGTTCTGTGTGATCCCGAAGCCCTCGATGAAGTCCTCCATGAGGATCTCCCCAGGGTGGATCGGCTCGATCATCTCGTTCTCAGTGGTAGTCGACGAGTTCGACATCATCCGCACCTCCCTCTCTCCAGACGAAGCAGAGACGCCATTGCGCGTTGGCGCGGATGCTGTGCTGCCCTCGACGATCACCGACGAGCCGCTCCAGGCGGTTCCCCGGCGGGATCCGGAGATCCTCCACGTCCTTCGCGGCGTGGATCAGCTCGAGCTTCCGCAGAGTCGCCCGCTGCACGCGGCGGTCAACGCCCTTGACGAACTGCTCGTGCCAGATTCGCTCAGTGTCCTTGCTACCGAACGACCTGATCACACGTCCAGTGTATAACGCGTCGCGTCAATAACGCTAGACGTTAAACCGGAAGTCGACCACGTTCGGTAGCCGAATAACCTTTGACGTAGATTGACTCCATGAGTGCTGAGCCTCGGCGGGCCGCCGTCTACCTGCGGATCTCTCAGGATCGCGAGAACCGTCGCCTGGGTGTGGACCGCCACAGGGAGGACGCCGAGGCGCTCATCAAGGCTAGAGGATGGACTCCAGCAGGGGTCTACGAGGACAACGACATCTCCGGCAGTGGAGTTCTCCGATGGCGCCATCTCCCCCGCCCTGCTGGGCGAGGACCTGACCGTGGGGGCCTACACGACCGGGGGCGGGCACGCGCCTGCCGGCCGCGCGGTGGGCAATCGCGGCGGCGGCGGCCGGTGCCAACGGCTGCCCGACCGGCCCGGACGGCTTCCGGGTCACCGGGCGGCGCCCGCCCCCGCCACCACGAGGTCGATGAGCCGGCGGAGCACCACATCGACGTCCTCGCCGTCGATCCGTCTCTGCCGGGAGCGGTTGAGCTCGGCCAGCACCCCGGCGACGATGAGGCGGGCGCCGGCCGCCGCACCGGGCTCCTCGACGGCAGTGCCTGTCGCACCGTCCCGCGCAGCTCCGATCGCACCGGAAGCGTCGGCCCGGCCGTCCTTCAGGCGCGCGGCGATCTGCTCTTCGAGGCGATCGACGCGGTCGAGGACCCGCCGGCGATGCGGCATGTCCGCACCGAAGAGGATCTCGCGCGCGACCCACGTCGCAAGCTCGGACCAGCGCCGCATCGCGGTGACGAGCGGCGAGATCAGCTCCGCGATCCGTTCCGCGGTCTCCCCGCCCGCCGTCGCGGTGCCGGGCGCGGCGAACGCAGAGAGCGAAGTGGTGGTCGTCGCGCGCTCGTGGGCTCCCCAGAGCGCATCGACGACCATCATGAGCAGTTCGACCTTCGTCGCCGCGTGCTGGAAGACAGTGCCCTCGGCCACATCTGCCGCGCGCGCGACCTCGCTCATCGAGGTCCGCTCAAAACCGCGCTCCTCGAACAGCGCGCGCGCCGCGGCGAGGATGCGGGCGCGCTTCTCCGCCTTCGCCCGCTCGCGCCTGCCCAGCATCGCCGAGGGCGCCAGCTCCGTGTCATCCCGAGTTCCCATGCGGACATTGTAGTCGACTCAATTCTGAGTAGACTCAATATCGACGCCGGGTGATCGGCATCCGGCACGCTTCAGGAAGGATGGATCATGCAGCACACGGCAGGTAACTACGAGGCGTTCGCGCGTCCCCGCCCCGCACAGCACGCGCGGGAGACGAAGGCCTACATCGTCGGCAGCGGGCTGGCCGGACTCGCGGCGGCCGTCTTCCTCATCCGCGACGCCGGGGTCCCCGGTGCCAACGTTACGATCCTCGAGAAGGACGACATCGCCGGTGGTGCGCTCGACGGCCTCGACGTCCCGGAGAAGGGCTTCGTCATCCGCGGCGGCCGGGAGCTGGAGAACCACATGGAGTGCCTGTGGGACATGATGCGCTCCATCCCCTCCCTCGAGCTCGAGGGCGCCTCCGTGCTCGACGAGTTCTACTGGCTCAACAAGGATGACCCCAACTACTCGCTGCGTCGGGCCACCGTGCGCCGGGGCGAGGATGCGGGCCACGAGGGCCGCTTCGACCTGCCGAAGCGGGCCCAGAAGGATCTGCTCAGGATCTTCCTCGCCGAGCGTGCGGAGATGGAGGGCAAGCGCATCGACGAGGTGATGGGCCGTGAGTTCCTCGACTCGCCGTTCTGGATGTACTGGCGGACGATGTTCGCCTTCGAGGAGTGGCACTCCGCGCTTGAGTTCAAGCTCTATCTCCACAGGTTCGTCCATCACATCGGCGGACTGCCCGACTTCACGGCGCTGAAGTTCACGAAGTACAACCAGTACGAGTCCTTCGTCCTGCCGCTCATGCACTACCTCACCGAGCACGGCGTCGTCTTCCGCTCCGGCACCGAGGTCCTCGATGTGGACTTCGCCCACCGCAACGGCGAGATCCGCGCCACCGCGATCCACTGCCGCCGCGACGGCGCCGAGGAGACCATCGAGCTCGGTGAGCACGACCTCGCGCTGATGACGATCGGCTCGCTGGTGGACAACTCCGATGACGGCGACCACCACACGGCCGCCGTGCTCAACGAGGCCCCGGCCCCGGCCTGGGACCTGTGGAAGCGCATCGCGAAGAAGGACCCGTCGTTCGGGCGTCCAGAGGTCTTCTGCTCCTCGATCGAGGAGACGAAGTGGGAGTCGGCCACCGTCACCACGCTCGATCAGCGCATCCCGGCCTATATCGAGCGCATCGCCCAGCGCGATCCGTTCAGCGGCCGCGTGGTCACTGGCGGCATCGTCACCGCCGAGGACTCCTCCTGGCTGCTGAGCTGGACGGTCAACCGCCAGCCGCACTTCAAGAAGCAGCCGAAGGATCAAATCGTCGTCTGGGTCTACGGCCTGTTCGTCGACGTCGACGGCGACTACGTGAAGAAGCCCCTGGCGCAGTGCACCGGCGAGGAGATCACCCAGGAGTGGCTCTACCACCTGGGCGTGCCCGTCGAGGAGATCCCCGAGCTCGCGGCGACCGGCGCCCGGTGCGTGCCGGTCATGATGCCCTAC
Source organism: Arthrobacter rhombi (assembly GCF_900163545.1). Lineage (GTDB taxonomy): Bacteria > Actinomycetota > Actinomycetes > Actinomycetales > Micrococcaceae > Arthrobacter_H > Arthrobacter_H rhombi_A. The sequence continues at coordinate 104,559 of NZ_FUHW01000038.1, read as the reverse complement.
GTGACGAGCTTCTTCATGCCCCGCCGCGCGGGTGACCGGCCGCAGGTCGTGCCGGAGGGGGCGACGAACTTCGCGTTCCTCGGGCAGTTCGCGGAGACCGGCCGCGACACGATCTTCACGACCGAGTACTCGGTGCGCACCGGCATGGAGGCCGTCTACGAACTCCTCGACGTGGAGCGCGGCGTGCCGGAGACCTGGGGCTCCACGTACGATGTGCGCGACCTGCTCGAGGCCTCGGCGCGCATGCGCGACGGCAAGAAGGTGGAGATGCCCGGCCCGGCCGCGCTGCGCGGCTACCTGCGCGGCAGGCTCGAGCACGGGGAGATCGGCCAGCTCCTCGAGGAGCACGGCCTCATCTGAGCCCCGCCCACCGCGGGTGCGCCTCGGGCCCGGTCCCGAGGCGCGCCTAGGCTGGTCTCATGTCGCCCACCGCTCCCCTCGGCTCCGAATCCCGCCTGCCCGCCGCCTGGCGCCCCTGGCGCCGGCCCTCGCCGCTGGCCGGTGCGCGGCCCACGCCGGCCCAGCTCGCCGCGGCGGCGGACGGCCCGGCTCGCGACGACGTGCTGCCGCTGCCCGGCGATGCCGAGTCCGCGGGCCTGGTGCGCCTGCTCATCGTGGGCATCAACCCGAGCCCGTGGACGACCGCGGTCAACGCCCCCTTCGCGCGCCCGGGCAACCGCTTCTGGCCCTCGCTCGCTGCGGCCGTCATCCTCCCCCGCACCGTCGATGCCTCGCGGGGGCTGAGCCCGGACGACGAGCGCCTGCTGGCCGAGCGCGGGATCGGGATCGCCAACCTCGTGGGACGGACCACGGCGCGCGCCGCCCAGCTGATGCGCATGCCCCACGTGTCCTCGCAGTCGAGCAGGCGCGGGATGTTGACGGCGAGCACGACTTCCCCCGCGGGGCGCGGCGGCGCCGGCAAACCGGGCGGCCGCCGGCGGCGGTGCCGGTGGCGAGCTCCGCGGCGCGGGTGTGGAAGCGGGCCGGGTCGTAGCGGGTGGAATCGCGGCCCTCGGCGGCGAGGTGGCGCAGCAGCGCGCCGGGGTCGAGCAGCCGGCACACGCGCACGGCGACCGCGATGAACATGACGCCTCAGCCCACGGTGATGGCCACCGCGCCGACGGTCGAGGCCCAGGGGCGATAGGCGTCCCCGCCCACCGCGATCGAGAGCGCGATGAGGAACGCATAGGCGAACGTGCCCACGAAGCAGCCCAGCCCCCACTGCATGACGCGACCGGCCTGGAATACCGGCGAGATGCGCACCGACAGGGCGGTGACGCCCAGGCTCATGGCGGCCGTCAGCGCGCTGAAGACGAGGCCGGCCAAGGTGACCATGGCCCCGAAGGTGATGCCCAGCAGCGAGCCCACGCCCCCCGCGTCGAGCTGCGGGTAGTGAAGCGGCGGCGCGAGCGCGCGGTCGGGGGCAAGCAGCACGGCGCCGAGTGCGAGGGCGAGCAGGAAGAGGCGCAGGGGGATGCCCCACATAGTGGGCACGCGGGCGTGGCGGCACATGGCCGCCCATGCGCGGCGGTCGGCGGCGGTCTCCCGGCGGGCCGGGCCCGCCTCGGTATCGCCGTCCCTCAGCGCTGCACCCACACGAACCTCCTCGCGACCGGGCCGCCCGGCGGCGCGCCCGCCGCACCGTGGCGCGGCAGGTCGAGCCTACCGAGCGCGGCCCACCTCCACCACAGAGCGGGCGGGACTCAGCCCTGCGGGTCGTCGTAGAAGCCGCCGCCCGCGCCGGCGCCCATGCGGCCGCGGTCGATGTAGTGCTCCTTGAGCCAGGCGGCGAGGCGCTGGCTGTGTTCATCGCCGCTCGACAGGATGTTGTAGGCGGTGCCGAGGCCCACGACGTCGTAGATCTGGAACGGTCCCATGGGCGCGCCCGTGGCGATCCGCCAGACGTTGTCGACGTCCTCTGGCTGTGCGTAGCCGCCCGCCGGCAGGTCGAGGGCCGCATTGAGGAAGGGCACGAGCAGCGAGTTGAGCACGTAGCCGGGGCGCTCCTTGAGCACGGGGATGGGCACCATGCCGATGGCGCGGGCGAACTCCACGACCGTGTCGAAGACCGCGGGGCTCGTCTCCGCCGTGCCCATGACCTCGGCGGTGTTGAACTTCCAGATCTGGTTGGCGAAGTGCAGGGCGAGGAAGCGGTCGGGCCGCCCGGTGAAGTCCTTCATGTCGCTGGGCAGCAGGGTCGAGGAGTTCGTCGCGAAGATCGTGTGCTCGGGGGCGAGCGCCGCGAGCTTCTCGTAGGTCTCGCGCTTGATGTCGAGGCGCTCCGGGACGGCCTCGATGATGAGATCGGCATTCCCCGCGGCCCGCGCGAGGTCCGTCGTCATCGCCAGGCGCTCGAGCGCTGCCTGTGTGCTGGCCTCGGTGGCGCCCTCGACCTCAGCCCGGTAGGCGGTGACGAGCGCGTCCAGGCGCTTGCGGCCGGCGCTCAGGGCCTCGTCGCCGATGTCGTAGACGGTGACGTCGAAGCCGGAGTAGGCGGTCTGGTAGGCGATCTGGGCGCCGAGCACTCCGGCGCCCAGCACGGTGACGCGGGCGATGTCGCTCATGGTGTTCCTCCTCGATGGGCCGCCGGGGGCGGCAGCCGCGCAACCTGCGCGCCTATTTTTGAGTGTACTCATTTTTCCGCGCTCGGCAAGGGCGCGGCCCGGCGCCCGCTCCCCTAGCGTCCGGGGCTACTTCCGCAGCGCGCGGCGGCGAACCGCGCCCGGTCGGCGGGCGCGACCAGCCCGGCAAGCGCCTCGGGCTCGGCTGGCAGCCCCGCCCGGCGCGCGCCCTCGAGCGCCTTGGCATCGAAGAATCGAAGACCGGCGGGAGGGACCAGATCCCCTGGACCTCGCCCAGGAAGATCTGCGCCCCGGCGGACCCGATTTCGGGAAAGGGGCGCAGCAGGCGGCTCAGGGCCGCGGGCTCCGCGTGCCCCGCTGCGCGCAGCCGGCGCAGGTCACCGCCGTAGTCCGCGAGCAGCTGCTCGGACATGCGGCCCAGGCGGGTGGCAGTGCTCTCGTCGTAGCGGCGGTAGCCGGCGCGGCGACGCGCTGGCAGTGCGTCGAGGCGCGCATGTGCGCGGGGTGGTGAGGCCGGCGTCCCACAGCTCACGCGCTGCGGCCACCGCGATGTCCGCCCCGATCCGCGCGGCCAGGAGGTTGGCGAGCACGAGCAGCTGGAAGAGGGGCGCGGGGCGATCGGCCAGATCGATGCTGGCCTGCTGGGCGTAGGTGGTGCCGTGCTCGTCGAGGAGGTCGCCCGCGATGCGGGCGAGGGGCTTCGCCATGGCGCCCACCCTAGGCCAGCCCCCGCATCGTTGGTGGAGGTCGCCTTGAGGCAGCACTGCGACTACTGAAGTACCTGCGCGATACGAAAACGACGTTCTCCATCAAGTCCGTGCTACTCACAATCCTAGTCGGTAACTCCATCGAGAGCTGGCGCTCCGCGGACGATCCGGAGTAATACGGCGACATCGCGACAGCGCTCGTGCACGTCATCGAAGACCTCAACGACTACCTTCAGTCCAACCCGACGATGCCGTCGATTTACGATCCGGCAAGCACCGGCCGAGATTTCCGGGAACGATGGGACCAGGATGGATGCTCGAACTTCCGGGCCCAGATTCTCCACTACGCCACGAAGATGCGGGAGGCGTACGACGCTGAGACTATCAACGACTCCGTGGCAGCCTGGCAGGACGCCTTCGGACCGTCGTTCAATAAGCCGGCTGTCGAGGCTGCGCAGAAGTCGTTGCCCGCCGAGCAGTTCATCGACACAATGCTCCGCATTCCGATCCGATTGGAGAATCGCGTCACCTTGTTCGGAAGGGTCCGCCGCGCCGGAGTTGTACGAGCGTACGACCTACCCCGCCGCGAAGACCGAGTGCAGAAGGATCGAACAATCGACTTCGAATTGCGAGACCTAGATGTCACAGGACCTTACGAGGTCTATTGGAAAGTGAAGAACCACGGTTCGGAAGCTGTCCAGGCAGGCCAGCCACGTGGTGACGTCATAGTGGGCGGGGACACCCGATACGAGAGCACGGCGTTTGTGGGGAGCCACTACGTCGAGATGTACATCGTCCAGAACAACGTCTGCGTCGCCAAGGATCGCCAACCAGTGATCATTCAACCGCGCTGAGACGCTCTCCAACACCCACCGTCGCCAAGACCTTGGCAACGATGCCGCCGAGGTTCTTGTCCGTCTCAGGAGCGGCCTGCTTGGCCTTCGCCCGTCTGACAGCCCACCGGGGACAATGGTGGTGTGAGCAGCTCCAACTTCTTCGACAGGTTGCTTGCCGATACATGAAATTGCTCGTCCCCACGCCAGAGGCTAGATTGAAAACCTAAACTCCACGACGTCGCCGTCCTTCATGATGTATTCCTTGCCTTCGATGCGCGCCTTGCCGGCGGCCTTGGCAGCGGCGGTTGACCCGGCAGCAACCAGGTCTTCGAAACCAATGATTTCCGCCTTGATGAATCCACGCTGGAAGTCGGTGTGGATGACTCCGGCTGCCTGGGGTGCGGTTGCCCCCTGCGGGATCGTCCAGGCACGTGATTCCTTCGGGCCGGCCGTCAAATAAGTCTGCAACCCCAGGGTGTTGAACCCGACGCGGGCCAGCTGATCCAGACCGGACTCCTCATAGCCGGCGTCGGCCAGCATCTCGGCGGCTTCGTCCTCTTCGAGTTCGACGAGGTCCGATTCGAACTGGGCATCCAGGAAGATCGCCTCGGCCGGAGCCACGAGCTCGCTCAGGCGGGTGCGCAGGGCCTCATCGGCAAGGGCCTCTTCGTCCATGTTGAAGACGTAGATGAATGGTTTGGTGGTCATGAGCTGCAACGAAGCGATCTCGGCAAGGTCGAGCTTGGCCGCTGCGGCACCGGCGTACAGCGTGGTGCCCGTTTCCAAGACCTCCTGCGCCGTCTTGATGGCTGTCAGCAACGAGGCGTCGGCCTTCTTGGCCTTGACTTCCTTCTCCAGTCGCGGCAACTGATTTTCGATCGTCTGCAGGTCGGCGAGGATCAGCTCAGTGGCGACGGTGTCGATGTCACCTGCGGGGTCGATCTCTCCGTTGACGTGGACCACGTCTGGGTCGGCAAAGGCCCGGGTGACCTGGCAGATGGCATCTGCTTCGCGGATATTGGCCAGGAACTTATTGCCCAGCCCTTCCCCCTCGGAGGCACCCTTGACGATTCCTGCGATGTCCACGAACGACACCGTCGCCGGCAGGATTCGCTCGGATCCAAAGATCCCGGCCAGGACCTTCAGCCGCTCATCCGGTAGCGGAACGACGCCGACGTTGGGCTCGATCGTGGCGAACGGGTAGTTCGCCGCGAGAACCTGCGCGCGGGTCAGTGCATTGAACATGGTTGACTTGCCGACATTGGGCAGTCCGACGATTCCGATAGTAAGTGCCACGGGAGACAACTCTACCTGCCGCAATGTGTCGGCGCGGACTGGCACAGTGGACCCATGGACGCTTTTGCATGGGTTGTGTCGACTCTCACGTTGTTATTGGGCTTGGTTCTCGGGGCTTTCGGTCTCTGGATGCTCGGACTCAAGGACCGCTTTTCCGTGCTCAACCACGAGAACCGAAGGACCACCCAGGAACTCGCCACCGCCGAATCTGCTCTGGCGGCGGCACGGGAGCATGTTGATTCCCTCCAGTCCCGGCAAGACGCTGAACGTCAACGCGACGCTGACGATCGGAAGGTCCTGCAGGTGTTGGCTCCCGTGGCGGAGAAGCTCCAACAGGTCCAACAGCAGGTGACGGTCCTCGAACGCGACCGGGTCGAGCAATACGGTCAACTCAGCCAGCAGTTGAACATGGCGGCCGAACAGGATGCTGCCATTCTGAGAACGACGTCGTCACTCGCCGGAGCATTACGGAACACCTCGGCACGGGGCACCTGGGGTGAAGTTCAGCTGCGGCGGGTCGTGGAAGCAGCGGGCATGCTGTCCCGCGTGGATTTCAACGAACAGGTCACCACGTCCAACGGCAAGCGTCCTGACATGGTCATCACCCTGCCCGGCGGCAAATCCGTCGTCGTCGACTCGAAGGTCCCGCTCAATTCCTACCTGTTGGCCCAAGAGATTGACCTCCTGGCGGAGCCGTCACGGGAGGCCGAGCGACGGACGTTGCTCGAAGCCCACGCCAAGGCCCTGCGGGCGCATGTCGACGATCTGGGTTCGAAGACTTATTGGGATTCCCTGGCAGCTAGTCCCGAGTTGGTGGTCTGCTTCCTGCCGGCGGAGTCCTTCCTCGCCGCAGCCGTCACCAGCGATCCGGAGCTCCTCGACCATGCGTTTTCGAGGAATGTCGCCCTGGCGGCACCGGCCACGCTGCTCTCGATCCTCAAGGGTTTGTCCTTTGCTTGGCGTCAAGAACTGCTCACGGATAACGCCCGGGCCCTCTTCGACGAGTCCAAGGAGTTATACAGCCGTTTGGGCACGCTGGGATCCCATGTGACGAAATTGGGCTCGTCGCTGAAATCAAGCGTCGAACGTTATAACTCGTTCGTGGGGACCCTTGAGTCCAGGGTTCTGCCCTCGGTACGCAGGATCCAGAATTTGGATCCGGGACATGACCTCTCCTCCGTCGATGGCGCGGGATTGTCCGTCCCACCGCTGGAGTCCACGCCTCGGGTTCTCAGTGCCAGCGAGCTCCTGCAAGCGGAGATGCCGGCCCAAGAACAGATGGTGGAACCGCCTAGCGGAGAGAGCGCCTAGTTTGCTGTTCCGTGCCCGCCGAGCCCCGTTGACGTATCGCCGGCTTCCTTGAGCTTGGCCCGCAGTTCCTTGGGCAGCGAGAAGATAATGTCCTCCTGTGCGGTGACGATCTCTTCGACCGGGCCGAACCCGTAATCGGCGAGTAGTTCCAACACCTCGTAGACGAGGACTTCAGGAACCGAGGCACCCGAGGACACGCCCACACTGGAAATACCTTCGAACCACGTCTCGTCGATCTCATGCGCGAAATCAACTCTGTGGGCGTACTTCGCCCCGTATTCCAGGGCAACCTCCACCAGGCGCACCGAGTTGGAGGAGTTCGACGATCCAACGACGATCACCAGTTCCGCCTCGGGGGCAATCTTCTTGATCGCTGTCTGGCGGTTTGAGGTGGCATAGCAAATATCGTCACTGGGCGGGTCCTGAAGCTTCGGGAACCGTTCGCGCAGGATATCCACCATTTCCAGCGTCTCGTCGACCGACAACGTGGTCTGTGACAGCCAGATCAGGTGCTCCGGATCCTCGACCTCGACGGTGCGGGCCTCCGCGGGGTTGTTCACGATCGTGATGCTTTCCGGGGCTTCCCCGTAGGTGCCTTCGACCTCTTCGTGGTCTGCGTGTCCAATGAGCAGGATGTGATTCTTGGCCTTGGCAAACCTCACGGCTTCCCGGTGCACCTTCGTGACCAGGGGACAGGTCGCGTCGATGGTGCGCAAATTGCGATCTTCTGCTGACTGGACGACGGCGGGACTGACCCCGTGAGCCGAGAAGACGACGAGCGCGCCTTCGGGGACCTCATCGGTTTCCTCCACGAAGATCGCTCCGCGTTCCTCCAACGTGGAGACGACGTGGACGTTGTGCACGATTTGCTTCCGGACATAGACCGGGGCCCCGTAGTGCTCCAAGGCCTTTTCCACCGCAATCACCGCGCGGTCAACACCGGCGCAATAACCTCGCGGGGCAGCCAAGAGGACACGTTTGGGTCCGGCCACGGGGGCAACGGCGGCTACTTCCTCGGGCGAACGACGACGACGGGGCACCTGTGGCATGGGCACGGAAACCGGGGCGGCAGAACTGATGGACATGCCATCCATGCTATCCGTTCCTGCGACGCCCCACGAGGAGCCGGATCACAACCCCGGCAACCAGGACCGCTGCCCCACCAACGAGTGAGGACACCCCGACGCCATGCACCTGCTCCGATAGCCCGTTCATGATCTTGGATCCCGCCAATGCGCCCAGCCCCGCGGACGCCTGAACAGCACCTTCCGGGGCGATGCGCGTCGCCAAGACCAACAGGGCTGCCGACCACAGGCAAACGACGATCCCTCCCACGGCCACCACTCCTCCCCGCGACCACGGGCGAGCCAGGACTACGGCGCCCAGCGCCAAGAGCCCTGAGCCGAGGGCTACCCAACCCCAGAAGCCTGCCAACCAGACCGTCGTGGCGACTCGTTGCGCTACCGCTGGATCGGAAGACGGTAGATCAAGGGGCACGGAGGTCTTGATGTCCTGGCCCAGGGAATCGATGACCAGCCCCAGGCCCACTCCGGGGCTAGCATCCTTGAGCCCGCCGATCCCCAAGTCCACTACCGGGCCAAGTTCTAGGGTGGCCGGCGCCGTCTTGGCGGATCCATCCCTGACAGTCGAGAGTCGATCCACGAAGATTTCGCGGGATTCGTCAATACTTTCAAGCCAGGCCGGTTGGAATCCGTCACTGTCCAACACCACATCCACGGCCCGTGCACTGGCTCGGTTCAACGGCTCAGCCAACGCCTCCGGCAATTCGATGCTGCCGGGGAGGGCATCGCGGATGCCATCGATCATGACCTGGGGCAATTCGGCGCGAATATCCTGGTCTGCGGGGAGCGCTCCAGCGATCTGGCGGGCGGGTTCTGCGGTGTGCGCCAAACGGTCGACAGAAGATCCCGTCACGGCCCCGCAGGCTAGTAGCGCCGACAAGATCATGAGCACCACGGGTCCTATAGAGCGCACGGCCTCCCCTTTACGGGTCGTTTCCATCGGCACGCCCGGCCGGGCGTGCGCCAATTATCCCAGCCTACTGGTATGCATGTACATGGGCCCGGACGACTGCCGGAGCCGCAACGAGACCGGGGAGCAAGAGCCGTGGAGAACCCGAACCCGTCCGCCGCAGCGGGCCGACAGCCCGAAGGTGGGGCCACCTTGCCACCAATGGCCGGTGACACGAGCCCCGACTCCCCCTGGCCGCTCCGAGTCTTCTCCGAAAAGCTCAAGCAGCATGTCGAAAGGGCGCCGGCGGCCTGGATCGAAGGCCAACTACTCGAAGCCAATGTCCGCAACGGCCACGCCTACCTCACCATGCGCGATGTTGATGTCGAATATTCGCTGTCGGTCAACGTCTGGTCCTCGGTGATGCGTCGGCTGGACACCAAACCAGAGGTCGGTTCCCGGGTGGTGGCCCGCGTGGCACCCAACCTGTATTTGAAGACCGGCCGACTCTCCATGATCGCCTCGGATTTGAGGCCGGTGGGGCTCGGTGATCTACTCGCCCGGCTCGAACGGTTGCGCCATGCGCTGGCCGAGGAAGGGCTGTTCGATCCTTCTCGGAAACTTCGCCTTCCGCTCCTGCCGCAACGCATTGGTTTGATCACCGGGCGTGACTCGGACGCCGAAAAGGACGTCATCCGCAATGCCACACTGCGCTGGCCCGCGGTGGAATTCGCGGTCCGTAGTACCGCAGTGCAGGGGGTCAATGCCGTTCCGGAAGTCATGGCCGCACTCCGGGAGCTCGATGCCGATCCTACGGTCGATCTCATTGTCATCGCCCGAGGTGGTGGCGCCCTGGAGGACCTGCTGCCGTTCAGCGCCGAGGAACTCGTACGTGCGGTCGCCGCAGCTAAAACACCTGTGGTCAGCGCGATCGGCCACGAAGCCGATCGGCCGATTCTGGACGACGTGGCCGATGTGCGGGCTTCCACCCCCACTGATGCCGCCAAGCGGATCGTCCCTGACCTCACCGAGGAACTGCAGGGTATCGACCAGGCCCGGCGGCGGCTGGACCGTTCGGTGGTCCTCTTCTTGGACCGTGCCTCCCAACAACTTGACGCCCTGCGCACTCGACCAGTCCTGGCCCATCCGGAAGGCATGGTGCAGGTCAGAAGCGAAGACCTGGAGCGGCTGCGCGAGAGATCCCATCGGTCCATCGATATGTTGGTCCGTCGCGGGCACGACGCCGTGGCGCACCTGCGGGCCCAGGTCCGGGCACTTTCACCACAACAGACCCTGGACCGGGGGTATGCGGTGGTGCAAACGAGCGAAGGTACGGTGGTCCGCTCCCCCGCCGAGGCCCCCACCGATACCGAGCTGGCCATCCGGCTGGCCCGTGGAAAGCTCACCGCCGTCGTCTTATCGGGGCATGACGACCCACACGAGGCAGCACACGATAGAAAGGCATCAGCATGACCGAAACGGACTCCACAGCAGATATCACCGCGCTGAGCTACGAGCAGGCCCGCGAGGAGCTCGTGGCCGTCGTGGCCCAGCTCGAAGCAGGAGGTGCCAGTCTCGAGCAGTCGCTGGCCCTCTGGGAACGTGGCGAGGCGCTGGCAGCCCGCTGCGAAGCCTGGCTCGAAGGAGCCCGGGAACGTCTGGATGCGGCACGCAACCGTGCCGGTCGCGGCGACACCGAGGATCCTCCGGTCAGCTGAACGGTTCAGCCAACGTCCTTCGCTTCCTTGAGCCGGCGGCGTTCGGCTTCCACATCGAACCGGGCGGCCGGCCATTGCGGGTGGATCCCGGTCAAGGTTTCGAGCAGCAAATGCTGGACGGCCACCCGGGCATACCATTTGCGGTTGGCCGGGACGACGTACCATGGGGCGTGCTCGGCGTCGGTTTCTTCGATGACCCGCTGGTAGGCCTGCATGTACTCCTCCCAGAGAAGCCGATCATCAATGTCGTCGGGGGCGAACTTCCAGTATTTGTCCTTGCGATCCAGCCGTTCGGAAAGTCGTTGATACTGCTCCTGCGGGGAAATATGGAGCATGACCTTGATGATGCGCGTGCCTTCGTCTGCGATGCGCTGCTCGAACTCGCGGATCGCCCCGTAGCGTCGTTCGATTTCCTGGTCGGCGGCCAGAGACCTCACCCGGCCGATGAGCACGTCCTCGTAATGCGATCTGTCAAAGACCCCGATCATGCCCGCATGCGGCAGACGGCGTTCGACTCTCCAGAGGAAGTCGTGGCGCTTCTCGGCCGTCGTCGGTGCCTTGAACGATTGCAGCTCCACCCCCTGCGGGTCCACGGACCCGATGACGTGGCGCACGATGCCTCCCTTGCCGGCGGTGTCCATGGCCTGCAGAACCAACAACACCCTTTCGGTGGCGTCGCCCCCGATCGCCTGCGCGTAGAGGCGCTCCTGGAGGTCATCGAGGCGTTCGTCGGCGGCAGCCAACGCCTTCCTGCCGTCCTTCTTGCCTCCGGGGAAGCCGGGCTTCGCTCCCGGGTCGGCATCCTGCAAGGAGAAACCCCGACCGGCCCGCAACAGGGACGATAGCGGGTGGGTGACTCCGAAGGATGCCCCGGGAAAGTCCTGGGATTTCTTGTGCTTTGTGCCCATCTGAGGCCCCTTTGCCGTTGCTTCGCCCGGCGGCACCTCCACCGTGCGATCCACTATGCCATCCGGGGCACTCCCCCGATAGCGCCGGAGCGTCCCCGGATGGAAGGGAATGGTTCAGCGGCGGATATCGTCCAGGAACTCGGCGATCCGTCCGATGGCTTCCTCCAGGTCGGGTACCGAGGGCAGGGTCACCAACCGGAAATGGTCTGAGGTGATCCAGTTGAAGGCCCGCCCGTGGGAGATGAGGATCTTCTGCTGTTTGAGCAGGTCCAGGGCGAACTGTTCATCGTTATCGAAACGGAAGACCTCCCGGTCCAGTTTCGGGAACAGGTACATCGCCCCCTGCGCCTGCTGGACCGAAACGCCGTCGATATCGTTGAGCAACCGGTAAGCGGTGTCCCGCTGCTCCTTGAGCCGGCCGCCGGGCAGCAGGAGGTCGTTGATCGATTGGTATCCACCCAGGGCCGTCTGGATCGCGTGTTGCGCCGGGACGTTGGCGCAGAGACGCATATTCGTCAGCAGGTTGATGCCCTCGATGTAGTCCGCAGCCTGATGCCGGGGCCCGGAGATCGCCATCCAGCCGGCCCGGAAACCGCAGACCCGGTAGGCCTTGGAGAGCCCGGAGAACGTCATGATCAGCACGTCGTCGGCCAGGGCCGCCGTGTTGTAGTGCACGGCATCGTCGTAGAGGATCTTCTCGTAGATCTCGTCGGAGAAGACGATCAAGGAATGTTTGCGGGCCAGCTCGAGCATGCCCTCCAGGATGTGCTTGGGGTAGACCGCGCCCGTGGGGTTGTTCGGGTTGATGATCACCAGGCCCTTGGTCCGCGGGGTGATCTTCGCTTCGATGTCCTCAAGATCCGGTAGCCACCCTTCCTCCTCGATATTGAGGTAGTGCACCGGGGTGCCCCCGGCCAGTGAAACCGATGCGGTCCACAGCGGGTAGTCCGGCGCCGGGATGAGGATTTCGTCACCGTTATTCAACAGGGCGTTCAGGCTCAGGGTGATCAGTTCGGAAACCCCGTTGCCCAGGTAGACGTCATCAACGCCGATCGTCTGGATGCCGCGGGTCTGGTAATACTGCGAGACGGCTGTCCGGGCGGAAAAGATCCCGCGGGAATCCGAGTAGCCCTGGGCCTGGGGCAGGTTGCGGATGATATCCACCAGAATCGAATCGGGGGCGTCGAAACCAAAGGGTGCCGGGTTGCCGATGTTCAGCTTCAGAATCCTGTGCCCCTCGGATTCCATCCGTTGGGCGTGCTCGAGGAGCGGGCCGCGGATGTCGTACAGGACGTTGTGGAGCTTATTGGACTGCTTGAACTCGGGCATTGTCCCAGCATATGACAGCAGCGCCGGGTCGTCGTGGAAGGACGACCCGGCGCTGCGGCATCTGTTCTGTGGGGTGCCGGCCTACTTGCCGTCCAGCCCCTTGTCCTTCAGCCACTCGGCTGCGGCATCGGCGGGGTCCAGTTTCGCGTCGCCGGAGACCGAACGGTTCAGTTCAACCAGGTCATCGGTAGTCAATTCGCTGGAGACCTTATTCAGCACCGCAGCCGCGTCCTGGCTGACGACGCCGGAGTTGATCAGCGGAAGGACCTGCTGGGCGATGAAGTTGTCCTTCGGGTCCTCCAAGGAGACCAGTCCGTTGTCTTCGATCGCCGGGCTGGTGGTGAAGATGTCCGCGATCTGGACCTGATCGGAGATCAGCGCCTTGACGGTCAGCGGGCCTCCGCCATCGGCGATGGGTTCGAAGGATTTGGGAACACAGTCGTAGGCCTTCTTCAGTCCGGGCAGCCCGTAGGCCCGCGTTTTGAATTCCGGCGGAGCGCCCAGGACGAGTTTGTCGCAGACCTTCGCCAGATCCGACACGGTCTTGAGGTCATATTTCTCGGCCGTCGCCGAGGTGACGACCATCGAGTCCTTGTCTTCCGCCGCTGAGGCCTTGAGCACGCCCAGCCCTTCGGGCACGGCCTTCTTGAGCGCCTCGGTAATCTCCGTATCGGAGACGGCCTTGGCGTCCTTATCGAAGAACAGCAGCAGGTTTCCCGAATAGTCGGGGACGACGTCGGCCGACCCGTCCTTCACGGCGCCGACATAGGCCTCGCGGGCCCCGATGCCCGGTTTGGTGGTGGCTTCGATGCCGGCGCCTTCCAAGGCTCCGGCATAGAGCTCGGCGATGATCTGGGATTCGGGGAAATCGGCGCTGCCGATGACCAGTGGTCGATCCAAGGCCGATCCCGAAGCCTGTGGGCTATCTCCGGCGAGCGGGTCGGAGCCACTACAGGCCGACAGGCCCAGGGCTGCGACGATTCCGAGCGCTGCCATCAGCCGCACGCGGCGGACTGGACGGGCTCCAGAGGTGTTGATGTGGTTCATGGGGTGCCTCCTGTGTTGGTTCTCAAGCCGGGCGAGACGGCAATCCGTTGGACCATCGCCAGCACCGCATCAACCACAATAGCCAATGCTGCAATGATGACGGCCCCGCCGAAGACCTGGGGGTAGTCACGGACGGCAATGCCGTCAATGAGATAGCGGCCCAGACCTCCGAGATTGATGATCGAAACGATGGCGACGGTGGCAATAACCTGCAAGACAGCCAGACGCAGGGCGCCCATGAGGACGGGCAACGCGTTGGGGACCTCGACGGTGAAAAGCACCTGCGATTCCGTCAGACCCATGGCCCGGGCCCCATCGACGACTCCCGGGTTGACGGCCGAGATGCCGGCGGCGATGCCGGCCAGCAGTGGTGGCACCGCCAACAGCACCAGCGCCCAGATCGGCGGCATGATCCCCAGGGTCCCCGAGAGCAGGATGAACAAGGTGACCATGCCCAACGTCGGCAGGGCACGCAGCATGCCGGATCCGGCAATGACGGCGACCCGGCCCCGGCCCGTGTGCCCAACGTAGAGGCCGATCGGCACGGCGATGACCAAGGCGATGGCCAAGGTGAGACCCGTATAGGCCAGATGCTCGACCAGACGGGTCGGTATGCCTCCGGGACCCGAGAGCGTCCCGGGGCGGGAAAACCATTCGGCGAGTCCGCCCAGTGGGCTGGCAGTGGGCACGGCAGCGGGCAGCAGGGCGATCGCGGCAGTGGAGGCACTCATGCTGCCACCCACCGTGTCGGTCGGGGTGCCGTCCGGGCGCGCTCCCAGGGGGTGAGCATCCGTTGGGCCAGCACCAGGATCAGGTCCATCAACAGGGCCAGCACCAGGGTGGCGACGATGCCCACCCCGACTTCGAAGGTGAAGCTGCGCCGCAGTCCGTCCATGAACAAGGTTCCCAGGTTGTCGATGCCGATCAGTGCCCCCACGCTGACCAACGAGATGTTGCTGACCGATACCACGCGCAATGCGGGGAAGAGGACCGGCAGCGATAACGGCAAGTCCACCGAGAAGAACCGACGCACGGGCCGGTAGCCCATGGCATCGGCGGCACGTAGTACCGCGGGATCCACCGATTCCAGGGCGTCGGCCGCGCTACGGACCAGCAGGGCGATGGCATACATGGTCAAGGCGACGATGATGTTCAGCGGGTCCAGGATCTGGGTGCCCAGGATGGACGGCAGCACCACGAATAAGGCCAGTGAGGGAATCGTGTAGAGCAGGGCGCTGAGCTGGACGACGCCCCACCTCACGGTACGACGGCGCCGGGTTCCATTGATGCGGATCAGCCGGGCCACGGGAATGGAGATCAGGGCAGCGAGCAGCAGCGGCAGGATGGATTGAATGAGGTGGCTACCGGCCAGGCTCAGGATCTCCTGCCAATGACCTTCAAGCCACTTCATCGTGGTCTCTCCCACCGATCTGACGGCCAATTTCCGCGGCGTCCAGAAGTCCGGTTTCGGTTCCGTCCTCGTCCACGGCGAGCGCCAGCCCGGAGAGCGACGTCAGGGCGGCATCCAAGGCGGCACGGACGGTGGACGATCGTGGGATCCGGACGGCGTGTGCCACATCGTCGTCGGTATGCCCGGCCATCGGCTTCCAGTGCAGCTCGGTGGCGGGGCGGAAGGACAGCGCCCTGAAACCGCGGTCGCGGCCGATGAAGTGGGCGACGAAGTCATTGGCTGGGGCCCGGAGTAGTTCGTCGGGTGGGCTGAACTGTTGCAGCACTCCCCCGTTACCCATCACGGCGACGTGGTCTCCCAGCAGAACCGCCTCGTCAATATCGTGGGTGACGAAAACGATCGTCTTGGAGAGCTGGCCTTGCAGGCGCAGCAGTTCGCTTTGCAGCTCTCCGCGGACCACCGGGTCCACGGCGCTGAAGGGTTCGTCCATGAGGAGCACGGGGGGGTCCGCGGCCAGGGCCCGGGCCACCCCCACACGTTGCTGCTGGCCTCCGGAGAGTTGGGCCGGATACCTGCCGGCGAGCTCTGCGTCGAGCCCCACCGTGTCGAGCAGTTCCTTCACCCGGCGACGGTAGTCGGCCTTCGCGGTACCGATGAGTCGGGGCACCGTCGCGATGTTCTCGGCAATCGTGCGGTGCGGCATCAGGCCCCCGGCCTGCATGACATACCCCATGGAACGGCGCAGTTGATAGGGGGCGACGTCGGCGATATTGCGGCCATCGACCTCGATGGTGCCCGAGGTCGGATCCACCATGCGGTTGATCATCCTCAAGGAGGTGGTCTTCCCGCAGCCGGAAGGACCCACGAAGACGGTGATGGAGCCCTCCGGGATCTCCAGGTTGAGATCGGAGACTGCCGGAGCACCGCCGTCGTACTGTTTATTGACGTTCTCAAAGCGGATCATGGACGGCCCCCGTCAACGTGGTGGTGGTGTGCTTTCACTGCCCAGTCGACCCGTGAGGTCCGCTCCAACCGGGACAGCTCCTCGAGGTCGAACCAACCTGCCTGTGAGGTGGTGCCGTCAACTTCGAATTCCAGCTCACCACCGGTGATTTCTGCCGAGTAGAGCACCGCCACGTTTTGCAGTGGTTTATCGGTCGGGTGAAATCTGGATTCGGCAGGTATATGTCCGGCGTCCACGTCCAACAGTCCTGTCAGGCGCACGTCGTAGCCGGTTTCCTCCGAGACCTCTCTGACGGCTCCGTCTTCGATGGCCTCTCCAAGTTCAACGCCTCCCCCGGGCAGCGTCCATCGGGGGGTGAAGCCCGGCCATCTGGAACGCATGTCCCACAGGGCCAGCAAGATTTTGGAGTGACGGACCACCACACAATAGGCGGCCAGCCGTGTATCGAAACCTGTGTCCGGCTCCCGGGGCGCAGTGCTCATGGCCCCAGCGTACTGCGCCGGTCGGCCTCCCGCTCCGCGAACCGGGCCGCATGTGGTGGAATATTGGCATGTCTGCCGCCAAGAAGCCCTCAGGAAGCACCTCGTTGGACGAGGTTGACCGTGTGCTGATCTCCGAACTGCTCGCCGATGCCCGCATCAGCAATGCCGCGTTGGCCCAGCGGGCGGGGATCGCTCCGTCGACGGCCCTGCTGCGCACCCGCCAGTTGGTCGAACGCGGGATCATCGAGGGCTATCACGCTCGACTGCATCTACCGGCGGTCGGCCGTAGCGTCCAGGCGTTGATTGCCGTGAAGTTGCGCATCCACGACCGCGTTCAGATCGACAGGTTCACCGGTGGGGTTCCGCAGTTGCCCGAAGTCCTGTCGATGTTCCATGTCTCCGGCGGCACCGACTACCTGCTCCATGTGGCGGTTCCTTCAACGGAGGCACTGCGTGATTGGGTGCTGGACAACCTGGCGACCGATGAGGCCGTCGGCCATACCGAGACGACGCTGGTCTTCGATCACGTCCAGGGCCAGGCCGGCCCGCTCTGAAGAGCTGGCTGATGCCCCTAGACAGCGTCGGGCTGCCGGTGGGCCAGCACGCTGATCGCCACCGCCAGGCATCCTGCGGCAATCACTCCGGCGAACCAGGCCACCGCTGACGGTAAGCCGATCACTCCGGCGACCAGGCCGAGGCACAGGACCGGGACGGCGCTGCCCAGATAGGTCACCACATACACGGTGCTGATCACCTGGGAGTGTCGGGCGGGTTCCACCGCCAGGGCGACGTCGTTGAAGGCCGTGCGGAAGGCGGTGCCTTGTCCGGCACCGGCGAGCAGGCTGGCGGCGATGAGCAATGGCAGGCTGCGTACCGACCCTGCCACGGCAATCAGGACGATCCCGGCGGCCATGACCATCAGTGCCACCGGCAGCAGCTTGCGGTGCGAACGCCCCAGCAGTTGGGCGGCGGCCGAAGCGATCAGGGTCAGGGCGGCCAATGCTCCGATGCCCAGCATCGAGGTGATCCCGAACAGGTCGGCGAAATAGCGCGGGGCCAGCGAGAGCCCGAATCCGAAGAGGGCGAAGCTGAGGAACCCGATGGAAGCCGCCCGGCGGAACTGCACGCGGGCATCGGCTACGGGGCCCAGCCGGCGTGGCCGCAGGGCCTTCACCGCAGCGGCTCCGGGGGCAGGGGCCAGGGCGGGGCGGGCGTGCAGCACCCACAACGGCACCAACACGAGTAGCAAGGCGAAGCCCAACAGGAGGAACGGGGTCAGGTCGGGCCGGGGCAGGACGCCCAGCGCACCGCCCAACAGAGGGCCCGCAGCCACCCCCGACGCCGAAGCCAACAGGGTCAGCCGACTGGCCCACTCGGGGTTGCGGGGCAGGAGTTCACGCAGGGCGGCGCTACTGGCGCCCGTGCAGAGGGCGACGGCCGCCCCCTGCAGGATGCGTCCGAAGATCAGTCCCCCGAGCCCGGTGGCCAGACCGAAGACCACCGCTCCGGCCAGGCCCACGAGGACCGCGAGGACCAGGGCGGCCCGGCGGCCGATGTGATCGGACCAATGACCGTAGAGCACCAACCCGGCGATCAGCGCCAACACATAGGAGGCGAAGGCCAGGGTCACGGCGAACGGCCCCAACCCGAGCTGCTCCTGCAGGAGCGGATACAGCGGGGTGGCCAGGTTCGCGCCGATGAGCAGAAGCGTCATGGCAGCGAAGGTCAGCAACAGGCGGGCCTTCACCGAGGCATCCCAACCGCGGTTCGGTGCCGTGGGGTGGGCGCGCATACGCAGTTCGCTGATGACGGTCACAAGGCCTCGCAGGGTGGGGTTCGGCGGCGGTGGTCTCCACGGTGGATGTCCCGTTTTGACCTTCGAGTAATCATTCTGGGTGAGGATGGCCCCAAATATTTCACCTCGAGAGCACTAATTGATGATTTCGATCAAAATTCGACGTGAATGTGATCTACTGGGATGCATCATGGCTACTTTTGATGAACTCGAATTGCGTTTGGTCCTCGCCCTGCTCGAAGAACCCCGGGCGCAGATCGGGGACCTCTCCACCACGTTGGGGGTGGCCCGGAACACCGTGCAGTCACGACTTAAGCGACTCGATAGGACCGGGGTGTTGCGCCACGGCGGACGAGAGGTCGATGTGGCGGCGCTGGGTTTCGACGTGCTGGCGTTCATCACCATCGAGGTCTCCCACCGCGAACTCGACGCCGTCATCGCTGCCCTGAGGACCCAGGAACAGGTCCTGGAGGTCCATGAGATCTCCGGGCGCGGTGACGTGTGGTGCCGCGTCGTCGCCCGGGACACCCACCACCTTCAAAGCCTGCTGCGCTCGATCCTGCGCATGCGTGGGGTGATCCGTACGGAAACCTCCCTGGCCTTGAGCGAACATATTCCCTACCGGGCCGAACCGCTGCTGCGGCACCTCGCGGGAGCCGGCAGGCACTAAGCTGGAAGACGTCCGGACCCGGGATCAAAGACAACGCAGAACGTGGGAGCATCAGGTACTTGTCGGCATTGACACAGCGGTTGCAGGAGATTTCCGGCATGCCGCAGCCGGACCCACTGGCCTCGCCCGCCACGGCCCATGGCTGGCTTGAGCTGGCCTACGACCGCGCCTACTCGGAAGACCATCCCGGTGCCGCGCGCGCGGCGGCCGCGGGACTGGACATCCTCCGCCCCCTGTTGACCGGTTCCCCGGCGGCTCCTGCCCCCGAGGTGGGCCCCATCCCCGCCGGCGAGTCCCCCGCCCTCGAAACGGCGTTGTCGTTGCTCGGGGTCCTGGCCTCGGTCCAGCAGCTCGACGGAAACCTCTCCGATGCCGAAGAGGCCGCCGCCCGTCGCATCGTCCTGTTGCGCGCGGCCCAACGGACCCATCAGGCAGACCTCGAAGAACATCTGGGAGGACTCCTCTTCCGGGAACCCCTCCCGGAGGAAACCGCCATCCTGCAGGCCGCTCTGGCCACCCATGCGGCTTCGGGCGCCAGCGCCGATGTCCTAGCCGATGCCCGGCTGCCCCTGGCCGTGGTGCGTTTCGAAGGAGGCGACGAATCGGCGTTGGAGGAACTGCAGCGTTGCGCCGACGACTACCGTGATGGCGGCCGCCCCGAAAGTGAGGCAGGGGCCCTGCTGTATCTAGCCCACGGATTCGCCAAACACGGTCGGCAGCCAGAAGCCATTGAAGCGGCCGACCGTTTACTGGCCCTCCAGACGAACCTGGCGATGCGGGCAGCGATCTGGATGGTCAAGGCCTCCTGCCACCACGAGCTGGGGCATCCGGTGGAGGCCGAAGGCTGCGCCGTTGAGGCGTTGGAACTGTATTCGGTGACTGGGGTCCGCCGCGGGGCGATCTCCGCCGCCGCCTTGGTGGCCAATTTTGCCTCGGCGGATCTGGACCAGGACGCAGCGATCACCGCCTGGCGGATCGCCGTCGAACAAGCCGAACGCGGCGAATTCGAGGAAACCTGGGCCATCCGCCTCGCCTTGGGCAACCAGTTATTGGAAGCCGAGGAGTTCCTGCTCGCCGAAGAAGTTCTCGAATCGCTCGCCCATCTCTTGCAGGCCCGTGGGCGAGAAGACGACGCGGCCCGGACGTTGATGTCCCTCGGGCACTGCCTGCGTCACCAGGACCGCGAGGTCGATGCCCTGCAGGCCTGGGAAAAGGCCGCCGCCGGGTTCGAGGCGTCGGGTCTGGCCGGGGATGCCGCCCGCGCCCATCTCAGCGCCGGCACGCTCCTATCAGACGCCGAGGATCCCGGTGCCTGCCTGGGGCATTTCTCCCGGGCCACCGAACTGGCACGTGCTTGCGAAGATGATCCGACCGTGCTCCCGGTCGCCCTGCATGCTTACGGCCATGCCCTCTCCGAAAGCGGGGATCCTGCCGGTCTGGTGATCCTCGCCGAGGCGATCAAACTCGCGGACGAGGATGGGGCGGATTGGCATCAGGCCGATTTCCGGGATACCCGCGCCCGCTCTCTCTGGGCCCTGAACTACCCCACCGAGGCCGTGGCCGCCGCGCTGGAGGCCGCCGACCTGTTCCGGGTGGCCGAGGACACCGATGGGGCCGGCAATGCCGAACTTTTTGCCGCCCATGTGCTGTCCCAGACGGACCGCGGGGATGAGGCCGTCCAGTTATACCGTCTGATCGCCGCCGAGCATCGCCAGAGCGTAGCGCACTTCTATGCGGCCCAACGTGGTCTCTCCGAGGCACTCACCACCATGGAATTGCCGGTTCAGGCCAAGGAGGCGGCCGATCTAGCCAACCGGGCTCTCGTGGAGGCACAGGAGACCTACGCCCGCGACGATGAGGACCCGGAGGGGGAAGCTCCGGAGAACGAGGAAGCCCTGCCCGAGACTGCCGACCCAGCGGATCCCGTCGAGGATGCCGAGCCAAAGAACCTTCCTGAGGATCCGGAGCAGGGTTAGCTGCCCGCGCCTAGCCGGCCAGCTCGGCCAGCCGGCGGGCCACCTCCAGCCGGGCTCGCGCTTCCCGGTCCCAGGTCCGCATCCCCGGCCTTCTGGCGCCGGCAATCAGGGAAACGGCCACCGCAGCGGCCCGTGCATACAGGCAGCGGGCGTCGACCTCCCGGGAGAATTCGGCTCCCCAGACTTCCAGCGTGGACCAGATGGCCGACTCACGCTGCCGGTTTCGGCCCCCCAGCGCAGGAATCATGCCCAGGTGTCCCAGCAGGCAGGCGAGGTCATCGACCCGGTGTCCCGGTCCCACCGAGTCCAGATCCAGCAGCCCACTGACCGTTCGGCCCTCCATCAAGACGTTGGCTTCATAGAAGTCACCGTGCACCGGAACGACCGGCCCGGGGTCCTGGGCGTCGATCACCTCTCGAAGGTGTCGGGATAACGCGGCGATCTGCTGGACGTCCTCCGGCAGGGCGCAGCCGGCCGCGTGGGCGTAGCGGGCCAACCGGTCCGTCCAGGACGGGCGGCGGGGAAGCTCGAGCACTGCCGCGGGGAGTCGATCCAGCAGGGATACCAGTGTGGCCGGCTCCAGGCCTCCTGCTCCGTCCAGACGCAGTGCAGCACCGAGCGGTTCGCCGGGAAGCCCTGCCGTGGCCACGACCGAGTGGGCCACCGGGCTGATGACGTCGGCCACGGGCAGGCCGGCATCGGCGAGCAGCCGATGGCGCAGCGCCAACGGTTCTGCCTGGCCGGGACGGAGAACCTTCAGATACAGCCTGCGGGTTGCCACCACCGGTCCGGGGGTCGAGAAGTCGGCGCGGAAAACGGCCCGGCGCAAGGGACGGTAGGTCATGGTCCGCAGGCCCGTCAGCCGATCGCCCTGACCCCAGAGCCGCTGGGCTTCGGCAGCGACCCCGGCCCGGGCCAGTCCGGGCAACCGGGGGTCCTGCGGGTGGAGCCAGCTGGAGATGCGAAGCGGACTCTTGGCTTCGGCAGTGTCCTGGGGGGCTGGCAGGTGGGATTGACGCAGCCCGGGCGTCGCTTCCAGCGGTTCGGTGCTCAGGCCCACGAACTGTTCTGTCGTGCCGCGGCGAAGCGAGTAGACGCCGCTGGCTCCGGCGCCGGGACGCAGCTGAAACTGGACCTGACGGGCCGTGTCGACCACGCGGGCTTCGAAGCGGTCCGCCCAGATCTGGGCCATCAGTGTTTCTGCGTGGCGGCCCAGGGCCTCTGCCTGTTCGGCGTCGGACCATCCGGGCTGCATGGGTGGGGACCGCTGTTTCGGCTACCGCCGGTTCAGGCCCTGCGGCGTTGCAGGACGGCGTCGAGATTCATGCCACTGCTCTGCGCTGTGGGGCGATGGCGCGGAGCTTCGGGGACGGCCCGGACCTCTTCGCCGCGCTCGGCCCGTTCCGCCTGTTCGGCCAGTTGGGCTTCCTGTTCGGCGATGCGGGTCTGCGCCAGGATGCTGGTGGCCTTCTGCGGCTTCTTTTCCTCGCCGGCCGGCAGTGGCTCCGGGGCCGGGCGTTCGGCCTTGGCGGCCCCAACGTAGGTCGGTTTCGGTACGGCGACCGGTTCCCATGTTGCGGGGGCGGTGGCGGCAGCCAGCGGGGCATGGTGCCGGACGCTCCCGTTTGCTTCGGGGGCTTGGGCCGCTGCGGTCTCCTGCTCACGGGCGTCGAAGACCTTGGTTGCCTGACGCCGGATCACTGGCTCGGCAGGCTGGGTGTCCATGGCTTCATGGAAGATCGCGTCCATGCGGGCCAGAACCTTCCGCCGACGGTCCCGCACCGCGAGGGCCCTCAACCCCATGAAGGATCCGACGAGCACGATCAGCCCGACGAGCGGGACGAATCCCGAGAGGATTCCGAACGGGGCCAGCAGGCCCCCGACGACCAGGGCGAGCGCAGCCAGCACGCCCGTCAGGGCGATGGCCAGTCGGCCGTATCGGATCCGGAAGACTGCCGTGGTCGGTGCGGCGGACCGGGTCCGTGCGGGCGTTGCCATGGTGTTCCTCCGGGGACGTTCGGTGTCGTGGGTTCGGGTGTTCTTGGGGGCCGGTGCCGGCTGCAGATCGGCCGGATCGGGGCCGACCCTTTCCACGGTTTCCTCCGCTTGGCCGGGCGCTGATGTGAAGGCTTCGTCGAGGGTCGAGGCGAGGACGAGGGCGGGCTCGCCGGTGCGCCGACCGCGACGGATGAGTGAGGGGACGATGAAGGCGAGCAGCACGGCGATCATGGCCGCCAGAACCACTGAACTTTCGACTTGGATGTCCACACCTCGACGTTACGTGGCCCACCGTGCAGGTGTCGGCATTGACCCCGGTGTGTCCGGCCTGAAGTCGGTCTTTGACCCCGCGGTGACCTGCGGTTCAGTGTGTGGCGGCGTCCCCGAGCCAGCGGTGGAGCAATCCTTCGGGCACCTCTTCGGCGGTCAGCGCGAAGGCTCGGTGGTCGCTCCAGGCACCGTCAATATGCAGGAAGCGTTCGCGCAGGCCTTCATCACGGAACCCCAGCTTCTGCACCACGCGCAGACTGGAGGCGTTTTCGGGCCGAATATTGATCTCCATCCGGTGCAGCCCCAGCGTCGAAAAACAGTAGTCGGTGGCCAAGGCGACGGCATGCGGGGTGATTCCCCGGCCAGCGCGGCGGCCATCCACCCAATACCCCAGCGATGCGCTCAGCGCCGATCCCCAAAGAATGCCCGATACGGTGAGCTGGCCGACCATGGTCGGTTCACGTCGGTCGCTGGTACGCAGGCCGATCGCCCACGGAAGGGTCAGACCGGCCCGGGCCTGACGGTTCAGTGACGCAACCATGTCACGGTAGCTCGGCAACGGCCCCTCGGGACGCGGGGAGGTGGCTTCCCACGGTTGTAGCCATTCGGCATTGCGACGTTTCAGCGCCATCCATTCGGCCTTATCCCGGTAGCGCAGCGGCCGCAACACCAGATCACCGCTTTCCAATGCCACCGGCCACGAACCGGTCCCGAATCCCATGCTGTTAGCTTATCCGCAGCACCGCAGTTCCGAGGCCGCGGCGCCGCGTCACTTCAGCCGGGTAGCGGCTTCATCCTCGGCTTCGTGTAGCCACTGCCTTACCATCGAAGGGTGGAGACGATGTCGAAGGCGGCGGCCCGTACGCATTTCAGGGCCCTGCGTGCCGAAATGGATCCTGAACGACGCCGGCAGGAAGCTCTCGGCATCACCTCGGTTCTGCTCAGCTGGTTGGGTGAGGAGCGGAAGCGCACCCTGACCTCTGTTTTGTCTTTCGGCACCGAACCTGACACGGCAGCGCTTTTGGAGACGTTGCATGGTCTTGGCCACCGGATCCTGGTCCCCATCTGTGAGCCCGGGCGACAGCTCTCCTGGGCCGACTGGTACCCTGCGGTTCCCATGGCCCGGGCTACGGTGGCACCAATCGATGAACCCGTCGGGGAACGTCACGGGGTGGAGGTGATGGACGACGTCGATGTCGTCCTGGTCCCCGCACAGGTCGTGGATCCCGCTGGCGGGCGGTTGGGCCAGGGCGGCGGGTATTACGACCGCTTCATCGCTTCGCTGGCCACCCGCCCGACCCGTCCGGTGCTCTTGGCGATGGTTTACCAACATGAGCTGGTCCCGGAGGGGAGCTTCGAGGTCGGAGAGCTGGACCAACCGGTGGACGGGGTCATCACCGCCGCGGGAATCAGCTGGATCGGTCCTCAGCGCACCGTATGAGGTAGAATTGGCACTCGACGGATGTGAGTGCCAAAAAGGCCTCGATGGACCGCACAGGCCCTCCGCCGAGACCAGTGCAACGAAGGAAGATCATGCCTACATATGCCTACGCCTGCAAGGATTGCGGCCACACCTTCGACACCGTGCAGTCCTTCAGCGAGGATTCGCTGACCGAATGCCCCGAGTGCCAAGGATTGCTGCGTAAGAAGTTCAACAGCGTCGGTGTTGTCTTCAAGGGGTCGGGCTTCTACCGGACGGATTCACGGAATAGTTCCAACGGTTCCGCCCCGGCGAGCACGGAGTCATCCTCCGGGTCCAAGACCAGCGGATCGGATTCTTCCTCCACCGCGGATTCTTCCTCCAGCTCCTCGTCGAGTTCCTCGGCGGCCGCGTCCTCGGATTCCTCCTCCGCCTCCTCCGCGGGGCAAAAGGTCTCCTCGAACTCCTGACCGGCACCCCACAGGTGGACTGGGCTTCCATCGGCGGCGCCCTCATCCACAACCGGCATCTACTGGGCGGACACTACGGCCCGTTGAGCTTCCACTGGAAGCATGAGAAGCAGAGAACGCCGGATGGCAGCCAGCGGCCGAAGCACCGGGTACCGGCGCTCCTGGCGTGAAGTACTGGCCCGTTATCGCCGCCCGCTGGTTGCTGCCTTGGCCGCGTTGACGGTGGCCGTTGCCCTCTCGGCCGTGGCCCCCGAGCACACCGAGACGTCTGCCGTCGTCGTTGCTACCCGGGATCTTCCCTCGGGAGCCGTGCTGGATGCCTCGTCGGTACGGGTCGCCCATTTGGCGCGTGAGGCCCTGCCGCCCGGCATCCTCGATGACGTCGAAGCCGTTCTCGGGCAACAATTGGCTTTTCCTGCGGCCTCGGGCTCTCCGGTGGCTTCGGCCATGCTGGTCGGACCGGGGCTCCTGACGGGAACAGCTTCCGGGACCGTCGCCGTCCCCGTCAGGCCCAGCGATCCCGAAACCATTGGGCTGCTCTCCCCCGGCCAACTCGTCGACGTCGTCCTCAGCCAAGGCAATGGCTATGAACGGGCCGTTGACTCCAAGGTCATTGCCCGCAAGGTCCCGGTGTTGTGGGTGCCCACCGGTTCGGCCGACACCTGGCTCGATTCGGGACAGGCTGCGGGCATGGTCGTCGTCGCCGCATCACAAGAGGATTCGGCTGCACTGGCGGGGGCTGCCGCCCGCGGACGGATCTTCCTGGTCCTCGTCGGCCCCGGTGTCCCCTAGCCCCAGTGCGGAGGACGCTGTTCGCGCAACCACTGGTCGTGGTTTCCCTCGCTATCGCCCCAGCCCCGCGGGTCATCGTCACCGGCCCGGGTCGGGAGCACCGGGTCGGATCCCTGTCCTGCGGTGCGATCTGCTGGAGCACCGGCACCTAGATCGGCGGCGTGACGGCCGGCGGTGGACGTTTCATCCTGGCCGGCCCGGCTCTGATCCTGCTCGTCGGCTCCCATGTCATCCTCCCGATGGTGGTGGGTATCTGCCGGGTCACCCAGACCCAGGTAACGTGCCATAGTGGAGGCGATGCTGGCCGGGTCCGAGAACACGTCGATCGTCCACAAGGGGATATAGCGCCATCCCATGGTCTCCAGGAGTTGCGGGCGCAGACGGCTGCGTTCACGCACGGTCATGTTCCGGTACTCTTCGGTCCCATCGGAGACGACGGCCAACGGCAGCTCGGCCCCTTCGCTCGTATCCGCTGCCTGGGCGGCAAGATCCAGCACACCACGGTAGCGTTCCTTCACGATGGCCCCGGCGGCTTCGAGCCGCTCCTTCAGATCCGCTACCAGCGGGTCCTCCAAGGGGTGCCCATCACCGGTGACACCTGATTCGCCGGAGAGCACACGGCCCACCAACTCGATGAATTGTCGGGCCCCGCCGGTCACCCGGTCCATATCCATGTCCTCGGGTGCCACGGCGCTGACCAGATGCAGCAGGTCGCGTGAACGTGTCACCCCGGTCACGAAGAGCTCGTCGCCACGTTCCGAGGACAGTGCACCGAAATCGTGCAGGCTCTTGCCATGCGGGGTCCGCCCGTAGCCGAGCGAGAAGATCACGGCATCACGGACCAACCCGTGGGCACGTTCCACCGAAGAAACCTGGAAGGCTTCCACGCGTTCCTTGAAGAAGGGCTGCGCCCCCGGATGGTTGGGCAGCTGCAGGGAAATGGCCTCGGCGATCCTGGCGGCGTGACGCTGGTTCGCGGCGATCACTGCCAGGGAACGGTGCGGCCGGCGGCGGATATGGCTAAAGACCAGATCCACGACCCGGTTGACTTCAGCGACGGTCGTCTCCACCGATTCCCCGCCCGAACCGGGCATCCCTGTTCCGTCCGGAACATAGTCCACCGACAGCGAGGGGGTTCCCCCGGACATCGCCCGGGCGGCCGGCAGCCGGTGCAGCGATCCCGAATAGTAGGCACGCCCCAAGGCTTCGGTCAGTCCCTCATCGACGCCCCGGTACACGGTGCGCAAGCGCCGCAGGGGCAGCACGGTGGAGAGTTCCTCGAAGGTGCTGGCTGGTTCGTGGGGTGCACGGGCCGAGGCGGTGGGATCGACCGAGACGTTGAAGCCACGCGGTTTGCCCAGCATGGCGTCGCCGAAGGCGATGACCTGTCCCGAACGGCTGATGGAGCCCACCGCCGAACGGAGCGACAGGGCATCAGCATCGAGCAGGATCACTGCGTCGAATTCGACATCTTCGGGGACGACGGCGGGGATCAGTAGCGGGGAACCGATCCAGACAGGGACCAGGGCGTTGACCAGTCCGACCCCCAGACCGGCGACGTCCTCCAAGGTGGGCTCGCCGTTCTTGAGCAGGGAACGCAGTTCACGGGAGGCGGCCCGGTGGTCGGCCAAAGCTGCCTTCCACCGTTGGGCCAGTTGCCACCTCAGGCGTGAGGCGCCCGAAGCGATATGGGCGTTGTCGGCCAGGCGGTATTCGGCCTCAAGTCGGCGCAGGCTCGCGCCGTCGGACATGGCCAGGTATTCGTCACCGGAGATCATGGCCTCCAAGGCCGACTGCCACCAGGCCAGATCCAGCTCGGCAGCCACCTCATCGGCGTCGACTTCGCGTTCGGCCAGATCCTCGAGCAGTTCACCGAGTCCCTGTTCACGCAGTTGCTCCAGGACCAGGGTGCGTTCGGGCAAGACGTGCAAGGCGTTCTCGTCGTCAACGAGGTCCTTCAGCCGGGTCACCAGCTCCTCCAGCGGCAGGTGCTGCAGTTCGTCATCGGCGTCCACGGGGGCCAGGGCCTCATCGAGTCGGGCAATCCGCGCTGCGGCGTCGAGGTAGGCCTTATTCAGTTCGATGAGTCCGGTGGGAACCTTGGGATGCCGCTGGCTCGTGGCATAGCTATTCCACATTTCGCGCTGCTGCTGGACCTCGATGATGGAGGTGTGCAGATCGGAGATATGTACACCGGGGCGCACGTATTCCTTGGCCACACGGCGAAGCCGCGAACGGGTGATGGAGCTCATCTCGATACCGCGTTCTCGGCGCCACGAGGAGCTGGCGGTGGCGCTGATGAGGTCCTCGACCGAACGGTCGAAGATATCCGGTTCGAATTTGTCCAGGGACCCGCGGACAGCCACCAGCAGGTCCAGCTGGGCACCCCATTCCACGAAGGTCTCCCCCAGGGTGATTTCTGAGTGTTCGGCGACCTTGAGCATCTGGGCGTGCAGTTTGGGCAGGTCTTCTGCCAATGAGCTGGCAATCTCCAAGGCGTCATCGGTCTCCCGACGATTGCGTAGGCGCGCCCCGTACCAGGGGCTGGCCGTGGTGGAGGCGGTGAAACTGCCGACTTCGGCAGCCCGGCGCAGTCGCACCGCTGTTTCTTCGCGGTCGCTGATGCTGTCCAATACGGAGCGTTTGAGCCGAACCGAGGTGGCCGGTGCCGGGTCCATGGAGGTGAGGCGGGCCAGTTCCTGCATCGCCTGGTAGGGCGAACATCCCCAACGGCTGCGCACATCGTGGAGGGAGTTCACGTGGTCCAGGAGGGCATGGCGGTGCTCGGTCAGACGCTGGTGGAGCTGACCCAGCTGTGGTTCGGCGGCACGTTCGTTCCGCAGGATCGCCTGGGTTAGCTGGTCGCGCAGTTCCTCGGGCCCGACCTCTGGCGACAGGCGCAGGGCCATGGACGCCAGATCAAGTTCGGCCAATTTTTCGGTCAGGCTCCGCGCGGTTTCCCGGCGTTCGGCCACGATGAGCACCCGTTTGCCTTGGCCGGCCAAGATCGCCGCGGCGTTGACGGCCGTTTGGGTCTGCCCGGTTCCGGGTGGGCTGGAGACGACGACGGATTCCCCGGCATCGACCAGGTCGAGGACCTCCTGCTGGCTGGCATCCGCGTCCAGGACCAGGGCCTCGTCCGCGGGATGACGTTCGTCGCTGCTCAGGACGGTGACCTCGGGTTCCTGCACGACGACTTCCTCGCCGGCGTCCTCGTCCAGCAGGCGGGAAATCACCGGGTGGGTGACGTCGATGCGCGAGGGGTCGGCGGGATCTGCCAAATCAGCGAAGGTCGATACGAGCAAACGGTGTTCGATGACGGTTCCCGGCAGGGAAGCCACCTGCTCCCGCAGGGTGTCCAACGCGCGGCGCGGATCGAACCGGGCGGTCATATACGCGGCGCCTTCGAGGGCCTCCACGTCGATGTCCAGTCCTTGCTGCTCCTGGAAGTAGCGCACCAGCGCCGGGTTCACCTGGGCTCGCCCGGCCAGCTGGACTTCGTCTTCTTCCTGTCCTTCCCGCTGGGTCAACGAAATCCGCCCGAGCATGATCGGGGCGCTGAACTGTTCGGAACGACCATCTTGGACAGCCCGCCAGGTCGCCACGCCGGAAGCGAGGTATCCCACATCGATGCCGCGGTCCTCGGAGAGTTCGCGGATCTTCGCGCGCAATGCCCGTGCGGTGCGGCGGCCCTGGTTATAGGCGTCGACGTCACGCAGGAGCATGGACAGGCGGGTGCGCCGGCCGGCCAGGAACTGTGCCAACCCCGAGGGGTGGGCGTGGGTGATGTCGATGCAGTTGGACGTCGAACCGGCAAAGCGCAGCAGGGTATCGGTTCCCGCACCCGGACCGAGCTTCTCTAGCCAATCGGTCAATGCTGCCTCGCCTTGTTGCGTCCCTACCACCGGAACACCACCTTCCTCACATTTGGTCCCCCGTCAGAACCCGCCCAGCGCGGGGTGATGGAGATCGGCCAGTACGCAATCCTCAGCGCACGCCACTACTTAAGGTACGCGACCCCGGCACCTCGGTGCTTGATCGCAACACGTCCACGACGGGTTAAGCCAGCGAAGAGAGGGCCTGATGCCCTCCCTTCACCTCAGCTCAGGCCCCGACGGGGCCGTGGGCCTACTCCCATTCGATGGTTCCCGGGGGCTTGCTGGTGACGTCCAAGACCACCCGGTTGACCCCATCGACCTCGTTGGTGATCCGGTTGGAGATCCGCGCGAGCAGATCGTAGGGCAGCCGTGACCAGTCCGCGGTCATGGCGTCCTCGGAGGACACCGGACGCAAAACGATCGGATGCCCGTAGGTGCGGCCGTCGCCTTGAACGCCGACCGAACGCACGTCGGCCAACAGGACGACGGGCATCTGCCAGACCTCCTGATCAAGCCCGGCGTTGGTCAGTTCCGCGCGGGCGATGGCATCGGCCTTGCGCAGCAGCTCCAGCCGTTCCTCATCCACCGAGCCGATGATGCGGATGCCCAGCCCCGGGCCGGGGAAGGGCTGACGCTGCACGATTTCGGCTGGCAGGCCCAATTGGGCTCCGACGGCACGAACCTCATCCTTGAACAGTTCGCGGAGTGGTTCGACGAGCTCGAACTGCAGGTCCTCGGGCAGACCACCGACGTTGTGGTGGCTCTTGATGTTTGCAGCACCTTCGCCGCCCCCGGATTCGACGACGTCGGGGTAGAGGGTGCCTTGGACCAGGAAGCGCACCGGTTCGCCGGTATCTGCTGCTTCGGACATGATCGCTGCCTCGGCGGCTTCGAACGCGCGGATAAATTCGCGGCCGATGATCTTACGTTTGGTTTCGGGGTCGGTGACGTCCTTCAACGCGCTCAGGAAGCGTTCACGTTCGTCCGCGACATGCAGCTTGGCGCCGGTGGCCGCGACGAAATCGCGTTCAACCTGTTCGGCTTCGCCTTCGCGCAGTAGTCCGTGGTTGACGAAAACACAGGTCAGTTGGTCGCCGATGGCTTCCTGGACCAGCGCTGCCGCGACGGCCGAATCAACACCGCCGGACAGACCGCAGATCGCCCGGCCGGAACCGACCTGCCCGCGGATGCGGGCGACCTGCTCCTCAAGGATGTTCCCGGTGTTCCAGCTCGGTTCCAGGCCGGCACCGTTGAACAGGAAGTTCTCCAGAACCCGCTGCCCATAGACCGAGTGCTTGACCTCGGGGTGCCATTGGACGCCGAAGAGTCGTTTGTCTTCGTTGGCGAAGGCCGCCACGGGGGCGCCTTCGGTGGAGGCCAGGACGTCGAAGCCTTCCGGTGCTTCGTGCACCGAGTCGCCGTGGCTCATCCAGACCTGCTGGTCCTCCGGCAGTCCGGCCAGCAGGGAGCGTGAGACCCCGGTGGAGGTGGCATCGGTGGACCCGTATTCCCGCAGGCCGGTCTGGGCGACTTTTCCGCCCAGGGCGTTGGCCATCGCTTGGAAGCCGTAACAGATGCCCAAGACCGGCACACCGGCCTCGAAGAGGTCTGAGCCGACGCTCGGGGCACCGTCAGCGTAAACGCTGGAGGGCCCGCCGGAGAGGATGATGGCCGCTGGATTCTTGGCCAAGATCTGCTCGGTCGTAAAGGTGTGCGGAACGATCTCCGAATACACATTGGCCTCACGGACGCGGCGTGCGATCAGCTGCGCGTACTGGGCTCCGTAGTCGACGACCAGAACCGGCTGGTGCTCTGGGGTGGGTGCTGGGTTGCTCACGCGCTCCAGCTTAGTCGCCAGCGGGCGTCGACCGCACCTTCACCCTCGGGACCGCGTTTTTCCTCAGTAGCGTTTGGCCGCCTCGGGGTGTTCACGCAGCTCCCGTTCGACCTCCCCGTGGACCTTTTTTTCCATGTAGAACGAGAGCAACGGCACGACCCCGCCCAGGGCGATCGTGATGAACCGGCTGAAGGGCCAGCGCATTTTGGACCACAGGTTGAAATCGGCCAGCAGGTAAATCACGTACATCCAGCCGTGGACGATCAACACCGTGGTGGAGAGGTTCAGCGAGCCGAGGTAGGCCTCGAAGCTGAAGGCATATTTGGCGATCATCTCCACGCAGAGCAAGAGCAACATCACGCCGGTGGCGTAGGCGAGCACGCGATAGAAGGTTGCTGCCGTGCGGATTTGTGCTGGCGTTCCGGCGAAGCGGCGCTTGCGGGGTGCTGGACTGGGTTGCTGGGTCACTGCTGGTCCTCATGAGTCGGGGGGTTGGTTGCTGCCTGGGCTTCGGCCAGAGCGTCTTCGATGTCTTCTTGTTGACGCCGGTAGTCGTCGACGACCAGACGCCACCAGAGGAAGACGGCAAAGCCTGCGAAGACGACCCATTCGATGCCGTAGAAGATATTCAGCCAGTTCAGCGGCTGTTCTTGGGGTTGGGGTCCAACAGTGACCTCGTCCAACCCGACGGACGTCGCACCAGCGTCCGCCCCATCGGGGCCGGTGACCTGGGAGGCGACGATGAAGCCGCTATAGGAAGGCACGTCCCAGATGTTGATGAGTTCGGCGACCGAGAGGGAGCGCAATGCCGGATCGCCATCGGGCTTCTGGTCGATCGGCGCTTCGGTGGGAAGCAGCCGACCGGTGACTTCCAGCTCGCCGGCCGGAGCGGCCGGCGGCGTCGTCGATTCGGGCTGCCAGCCCCGGACAACGGGGATCGTGTTCTTATCCGGTACACCGTCGACGGCGAAGGCAGAGACGACCCAGAATCCCTGGGTTCCGTCTTGGACGCGGCCTCTCACCAGGACTTCCTTATCCTTCAGAAAGCGCCCCTTGGCTGTCACGACTTGGTCAGCAACCGATTCGAACATCACCGTTTCGGGCTCGAAGTGGTCGGTCAACGGCACCGATGATTCGGTGGTGGATACCGGCGGCGGCGGCGCATCCTGGGATCTGGAGAACTGCCACTGGCTCAGCAGCACGAAGCCGCTCGCCAACAAAAGGGCCCCCAGCAGAGCGAGGATCCATTTGGGCTTCAGGGCAGTCTTCAACACACACCCAACCGTACTTCGATTGCTTGTAGAAGAGCGAATGCACCGGCGGCATAGCCCACAAAAAAATATGTCAAGAACATATTGACACCACGTCAGTGTCAAGGAAATATTGACGCCATGCTTTCTTCTCCCTCCACCGACCGTCACCCACGGAAGACGAACCGGAGGATTCCCTGGGTCATCGCGGCAGCCACGATCGCCGTGTTGGTGGTCGCCGCACCGCGCGCCCTGCCCGCGGAGGCACCCACCGGCGACCACGGGTTGGCCACCCGAATTACCGAAGGCCCCGGGGCACCTTCGGGAGACTTTGCTGCCGCCGTCATCCACGACGGCACGGTGGACTTCGCCGGGCGCGGGGCCGACGAGCACACGGCCTTCGAGGTCGGTTCGATCAGCAAGGTCTTCGGCGGGATGCTGCTGGCCGATGCCATTGACCGCGAAGAGGTCACCGCCAACACGACGCTGGGAGAGGTCTTCGGCTATCCCACCGACGGTTCCGGGGCCATCACCCTCCAACAACTCGCGACCCACACCTCCGGCCTGCCCCGCATGCCGAGATCGGTACCCTTTTTCGTCGGAGGCTTCCTTGCACAGTTCGCCAACACGAATTCCAGCGCCCAGTCCGTCGACGAAGTGATCAAGCTGGGACGCAACTCCCACCCGGATGAGGATCCCGGCTTCGCCTATTCGAACTTCGGAGCGGCCTTGCTGGGGCAGGCACTGGCCCAGGTCGCGGGAACCAGTTATCCCCAACTCGTCAAGGAGCGGATCACCGGTCCGCTGGGGATGGACCGCACCTGGGTTCAGCCGGTGGATGCCGGCACCAGCTCTGCCACGCAGGGCTCAGCACCACGGTTGCCAACGCCGATGGCCACCGGGCATTTGGCTTCCGGACATGTTGCCGCCGCCTGGCCCATGGATGGGTTCGCACCGGCCGGCGGAATCCATTCCACGGCAGAGGACCTGGTGCTGTTGGCTCAAGCAGTACTCGATGGGACCGTCCCCGGCAGAACGAGCCTGGACCCGGTTGCTGACAACGCAACCGACGGGAAGGTGGGGCTGGCCTGGATGATCACTTCCGGAACCGGCCAATCATCGGATGACCACGAAGTCATCTGGCACAACGGGATGACCGGCGGCTTCGCCACCTACCTGGGTCTGCAACCAGACGCGGACCGCGCCGTCGTCGTACTCTCGGGCACGGCCCTCGGCGTGGACGAAGCAGGACTCGATCTCTTAAACGGAGGCAGCCAATGAGCACCGTGATCAGCTACGCGGTTCCCTTCATCCTGCTGGCCTTGACGACCCCCTGGTGCCTGCGAATGCTGCGCACGACGAACGCGGAACCGGCGCTGAACCGCATCACTCAGTTGACGGGCATGACGGCCCTCGCAGCTTTGGGAGCGGTGGTCCTCCGGGCCGGCATCGTCCCGTTGTGGTCCTGGTATCCCACCGCTGTGGCCGTGGGCGTGGGCGCCATTGCCCTCAGCGTCCGCTGGCCGGTCCTGGTCCGTAGCGGCGCCGCTGAACGGAGGATCCGCACCGTCGTGTCGCTCGTAATCAATGGCGCGCTTCTGGTAGTGGTGTCATATGGATTCCTCCGCTGACGACCCGGCCGAGACGACGGCTCGGGCTCGCCGTGCTGAGAAGCTGGCGGCCCGGCTCGCGGACCCTCTCGAAGCGGACGGGGCCGTGACCGCCCTCCGGCAGGCCGAGGAGTTGAAATACCTGGCCGGTGACCTCCTGACCGCCGCGGCATCCCGCGCCCATGATGCCGGTCTGAGCTGGCAGGACATCGGCAACCAGCTGGGCATCTCGCGGCAGGCCGCTTATCAGCGATTCGCTTCCGGTAGCTCGGCCGACGACGGACGACGGCGAGAAGACCGCGAGCTCGTCCAACAGATCAGGGAGCTTTTCGCGGCCATCGATTCTGGTGACATCGATCGGATCGGCACCGAATTCACCCCGCGCATGCTGGCCCAGGTCCCCCCATCCACCGTGAGGGCACTCTGGGCCGATGCCGTCGACTCCCTGGGTCCCTTCGACCGCCTGACTGCGGCCACGGTACGGCGCAATGGTTCCACGCGCTTCGTGCACTGTTCGCTGGTCTTTGCCGACGGCCTCCTCGAGGGGCGGGCGGCAGTGGACCGCTCCGGCAAGGTCGCCGGTCTGCTGATCACCGATCCGGGGTTCACGCCGCCGGCGGGCTGAACCTGGCCGGCAGCAACTGCCGCACCGTGGAACGACTAGACGTCGGTGAAGTCGACCGTGGAATTGATCAGGTCGGCAATGACCTCGGCGTCGTAGGCGCGCCGCAGGGATTCGCGGAAGGACGGCTTGACCAGGCTGCGGGCCAGGGTCGCCAAGACCTGCAGATGCAGTGAATAGCTTCCCGCGGGGGTCGCCAGCAGCAGGACGACCGTGGCCGGCCCGTCCACCGAACCGAAGTCCAAAGAGTGCCCGAAGGCCGTGATCCCCACGGCAATGGACACCTTGTCGGCGTGAACGGTCCGGGCATGGGGCATGCCGATCCCCCCGGGCAGGCCGGTAGCGAGTTGGTGTTCGCGGGAGTTGACCTCCCCCACGAACCCCTCCAAGTCAGCGATCCGACCGGCGTCGAACAGTTTGCCGGCCAGCAACCGGACGGCCTCCTGCCGATCGGCCGCCTCCATTTCGAGGACCACCAATTCAGGGGTCGTGAGTTCATCGTGCTGTTCAATCGCGGACGGGGACAATGTCTTCCACATTCAGTCGTGTTTCATCGGCGGACTCGTCGTCGGGTTGTTCCTGGCTGGCGCGTTCGGCAGCCACCCGGGCTTCATAGAACGCCACTTCGCGTTCGCATTGTGCCTGGCTCCAGCCCAGCAGCGGAGCCATGATTCCGGCGACGACCGGGGCAGCAGCCACTCCCCGGTCCCAGGACTCGATGGAGACCCTGGTCCGGCGCGTCAACACGTCTTCGACGTGCCGTGCCCCTTCATGGGTGGTCGCATAAACGACTTCCGCGGCCAGGTAGTCGTCGGCCCCGGGCAGCGGGCGGGCCAACTCAGGGTCTGAGGTGGCCAGGGCCAGCACATCACGGGCCAGCGAACCGTAACGGCCCAGCAGGTGTTCGATCCGGGAAACATGCAGTCCGGAGGTTCTGGCCAGACGATGCCGGCTGTTCCATGCCGCCTGGTAGCCCTCGGCCCCCAACAACGGAATCGTTTCGGTGCAGGAAACCGGGGCGTTCAGGTCCATTGAACGCACCGCCTCGTCGATCGCGTCGCGGGCCATGACCCGGTAGGTGGTGTATTTACCCCCGGCCACGACCACCAGCCCCGGGACCGGGTGGGTCACGACGTGTTCACGGGAGAGCTTGGCCGTGGAATCGGATTCTCCGGCCAGTAATGGGCGCAGCCCCGCATACACGCCTTCGACGTCCTCGCGGGTCAACGGACGCTTCAGCACCTTGTTCACATGGTCGAGGATGTAGTCGATGTCCTCGCTGGACGCCGCCGGGTGGGCCTTGTCCAAGGTCCAGGCGGTATCGGTGGTCCCGATGATCCAATGCCGCCCCCAGGGGATGACGAAGAGTACCGATTTTTCGGTGCGCAGGATCAATCCGACCGTCGATTGGAAGCGGTCGCGCGGGACCACCAGGTGCACGCCCTTCGAGGCCTTGACCCGCAGCTGTCCCCGATCGGTCACCAGATCCTGGGTTTCGTCGGTCCAGACGCCGGTGGCGTTGACAATCTGTTTGGCCCTGACAGTGAAATCTTCTCCGCTCTCCTGGTCCGCGAGCTGGGCACCGACCACACGTCCTGCCTCGCGGACGAAGTCCACGACCTTGACCCGGTTGGCCGCCACAGCGCCGTAATTTGCTGCCGTTCGGACCAGGTCCATGACCAGACGCGCGTCGTCGACCTGTGCATCGTAATAGCGGATCGAACCGACGAAGGCCTCGTCCTTGAGGCTCGGTGCGCTGCGTAGTGTCGCCTTCCGGCTCAGGTGCCGGTGGAAGGGCACCCCACGGCTATGCCCGGAGGCCAGCGACATCCCGTCGTAGAGGGCAATGCCCGCCCCGACGTAGGGACGTTCGATGAAGCGCTTGGTCAGCGGGTAGAGGAACGGGACGGGCCGGACCAGATGCGGGGCGATCCGGTCAATGAGGAGTCCCCGCTCCTGCAGGGCCTCGCGCACCAGCGCGAAGTCCAACATTTCCAGATAGCGCAGCCCACCGTGGATGAGCTTGGAAGAACGCGAAGAGGTCCCTGCGGCCCAGTCGCGGGCCTCGACGATGGCGACCTTCAACCCCCGGGTTGCTGCATCGAGGGCGGCTCCGGCACCGACGACTCCCCCACCGATGATCAGCAGGTCCAGTTCGGCTTCGGGGTCGGCACTGGTCGCCCGCATCGTCTCGAGTGAGGCGGCGCGGAAGGCCGGGTCAAGAACCCCCCGGGTTGATGTGGCGCCCGGTTCTCCGTGCTGCATCCGTGGTGTCATGCTACCCAGCTTCGTACGGGGAGACGACGACGTCAACGCGTTGGAATTCCTTCAGATCCGAATACCCGGTGGTTGCCATGGCCCGACGCAAGGCGCCAATCAGGTTCGAGGTGCCGTTGGTGTGGCGCGAGGGCCCGAGCAGGACTTCCTCGAGCGGCCCAACGGTTCCCACGCGAACCCTATCCCCGCGGGGGCTGTTGTCGTGGTGGGCTTCGACTCCCCAATGCCAGCCACGCCCCGGAGCCTCTTCGGCCCGGGCCAGCGCACTGCCGAGCATGACGGCGTCGGCGCCCATGGCAATGGCCTTGACGATATCGCCGCTGGTCCCCAGGCCGCCATCGGCGATGACATGGACGTAGCGTCCCCCGGATTCGTCCAGGTAGTCGCGGCGTGCGGCGGCCACATCGGAGATGGCGGTGGCCATCGGAGCATGGATGCCCAGGGCCCGGCGGGTCGTGGCGGTGGCCCCTCCCCCGAAACCGACCAGGACGCCGGCGGCACCGGTACGCATCAGGTGCAGGGCCGGGGTGTATCCGGCGGCGCCGCCGACGATGACCGGGACGTCGAGCTCGTAGATGAACTGTTTGAGGTTCAGCGGTTCTTGGTTCTGCGACACGTGTTCGGCCGAGACGGTGGTGCCGCGGATGACGAAGATGTCCACCCCGGCGTCGATCACCGTCCGGTAGTACTCCTGGGTCCGCTGCGGGGTCAGGGAGCCGGCCACCGTGACCCCGGCATCGCGGATTTCCGCCAGCCGCGAGGTGATCAGTTCGGCTTGGATCGGCGCCTGGTAGAGCTCCTGCAGCCGGGCCGTGACGGCAGGGTTGACGTGTTCGCCCAGGGTCCTATCGTCCTCGACCTTGGACTCGAGCGAGGCAATCTCCTCCAACACCGGTTCCGGATCCTCGTACCGGGTCCACAGCCCCTCGAGGTTCAGGACCCCGAGGCCGCCGAACCTGCCCAGGGAGATGGCCATGGCCGGGCTCATCACCGAGTCCATCGGGGCACCGATGATGGGGCTGCTGAACTGGTAGGCGTCGATCTGCCAGTTCACTGACACGTCCTGCGGATCACGGGTGCGGCGGGTGGGGACGACGGCGACGTCATCCAGTGAGTAGGCGCGCACGCCACGTTTTGCCCGGCCGATCTCAATCTCATAAGTCACCGGCCTAGCCTATCAGCGCCGCTCCCACCGGGTGGGGCTTCGTGACCTGGGGGCTCTGCCCCGAGAAGAAACGCCGGCCACCACGCAAAATCACCGATTCTCCCCAGACCGTCTGAACGCGCCATAATGGATCTGGCCGTTTGAACGGACTGCCCTTCCGTCACGGATCGGACTGGTTCCCCGGCGCTCCATAGCTCCGGGCCGCTGCCTCCACGACAGGTTCATTCCCGGCACCTCCCACAGCAGGAAAGCCACCCATGCAGCAGAATCTCTGCGGCCTCGATCCGGTCTCGGCCGGTGCGGCCGACCACCCGACGGCACCCGCCCCGGTGCACCAGCAGACACCGGTAGGACGGCACCCGAGTCCGGTGCGCCCATGAGCCGGGATCCCGTGCTGACCGATCAGCAACCAGCACCGGATGGTTCCGGGGCCGGGCCAGCCACGGGGTACTCCCCCGACCGCGAGCTCAAACGCGGATTGAGCAGCCGTCACCTGCAGATGATCGCCATCGGCGGTTCCATCGGCACCGGGCTGTTCGTCGCCTCGGGCGGTACGATCGCCCAGGCCGGCCCGGGAGGTGCGCTGGTCGCCTACGCAGCAGTCGGCCTGATGGTGTTCCTGCTGATGCAGTCGCTCGGGGAGATGTCGGCCAAGCTTCCGGTAGCCGGCTCTTTTCAAACCTTCGCCACCCGTTTCGTCTCGCCCTCATTCGGATTCGCCATCGGGTGGAACTACTGGTTCAACTGGGCGATCACCGTGGCAGCCGAGCTGGTTGCTGCAGGAATTGTGATGTCCTTCTGGCTGCCCGACGTTCCCGGCTGGGTCTGGGCCGGCCTCTTCCTGACAGTACTCACGGGTTTGAACGCCCTCTCGTCCCGGGCCTTTGGCGAAAGCGAATTTTGGCTGGCCCTGATCAAGGTCCTGGCCGTCGTGATCTTTTTGGTGGCCGGAGTCTTCATGATCCTCGGCATATTGGGACAGAACTCCCCCGGTCTGAGCCATTGGCAGAACCCCGGCGAAGTCTTCAACGGCGGCTGGGTGTCGATCATTTCCGTCTTCATGATCGCCGGGTTCTCCTTCCAGGGCACCGAACTGGTAGGGGTGGCTGCCGGCGAGGCGAAGAACCCACGGCGGGAGATCCCCCGGGCCATCCGCTCGGTCTTCTGGCGCATCATGCTCTTTTATATTGGAGCCATCTTCATCATCGGCTGCCTCATTCCCTTCACCGACCCGAGCCTCTTGGCCTCCGGGGAGGCCGATGTGGCCGCCTCCCCTTTCACCCTGGTCTTCGAAAGAGCGGGGATCGCTTTCGCTGCGGCCTTGATGAACGCCGTCATCCTCACCGCCATCCTCTCGGCCGGCAATTCGGGGCTCTATGCCTCGACCCGCATGCTCTACGCCCTGGCTCGAGACGGTCAGGCCCCGGCGATCTTCGGAAGGGTGAACACACGCGGCGTTCCCCTCCCGGCGCTGTTGGCCACCGCAGCCGTCGGCCTGTTCGGTTTCCTCAGCGCATTATTAGGTCAGGGCTCGGCTTACGCCTGGTTGGTGAATGTCTCGGGCCTTTCCGGCTTTCTGGTGTGGACGGGGATTGCCGTCTCCCACTACCGATTCCGCCGCGGCTTTCTGGCCCAGGGCCATGACGTCAGCGAACTGCCGTATCGGGCTGCCTTCTTCCCCATCGGTCCGCTATTGGCCTTCACGGTATTGCTGCTGGTGATTGCCGGACAAAACTATGAGGCCGTCGTTGCCGGACGAGGGCTGGAAGTCCTCTCCTCCTATATCGGCATCCCCCTCTTCTTGGGGCTCTGGATCATCCACCGTTGGGTCACCAAAAGCAGGGTCGTGCCCTGGGTGGACATGGATTTTTCGGCCCCATCGGAAGCCGAGATCGCCGCCGAGACCGAGTAGCCGACGGCGATTGGACAGATGATTCGTCCCGCGAGCCCTTCAGTTTCGCCAGAGGGCAACAGCCGAGGTAGCGCCTCTTCAGCGCCGGCATCAGTACCCCCAGTCGGATTCGAACCGACAACACAGAGATTTTAAGTCTCCCGCCTCTACCAATTGGGCTATGGGGGCCCATCCATAAATCCTACAAGAGTGCGCCGTCCCGCGATCACAACACGGCGCCGCGTCCTCCCGGGATTCCGGGTGGACGCGGCGCCATGGCTGCTACGGGTTTCGGCGGTACCGAAGACTACTTGGCTGCGGCCTTGGGCTTCGGGGTGGCTGCCTCCACGAACCCGCGGCGCGGGGTCTCCAGATCGGCGATCTGAGTGATGTCGCGCTTGAACAGCAGGTTGGCGAACCAGTCGCCGGCCACGCGGAACTTGCGCTCGAACGTCGGCATGGCCATGCCGTGGTACCCACGGTGGGCAACCCAGGCCGGCAGGCCCTTGAGCTGCACGCCGAGGACCTTGGCCACGCCCTTGCCGGTACCGAATCCGGCGACGGCGCCCAAGTTCTTGTGCTCGTACTCGCCCACCTGGCCGACTCCGTAACGGGTGGCGTAGATGTTCGAGGCCAGCAGCTTGGCCTGGCGGACGGCGTGCTGCGCGTTGGGTACGCAGGTTCCGTCGGGCAGGCCACCGGTGACGTCCGGAACGGCGGCGACATCGCCGGCGGCCCAGGCGCCCTCAATGGGTCCGTCGTCGCCGGTGATGCGCAGGTCGGTTCCGACGCGCACGCGGCCACGCGGTTCGATCGGGAAATCGGTGGAGTGGACCATCGGGTTGGCCTGCACACCGGCAGTCCAGACCAAGGTGTCGGTCTCGAAGGTCTCGCCGGGGGTCTTCTCCGGCATGTTCGTCAGTTCAAGCTTGCCGTTTTCGGCCTTGCCCAGCGACGTGTTCAGCAGGACCTCGATGCCGCGTGAGCGCATGTGCTCCACGACCCAGACGGCCTGCTCTTCGGTGACCTCGGGCATGATGCGGCCCATGGCTTCGACCATGACAAAGCGGATCTCGTCCTGCTCAACACGGCTGGTCTTGGCCACTGCGGCGCGTACCAGGTCTTCGAGTTCGGTGATGGTCTCGATGCCGGCGAAGCCGCCACCGACGACCACGAAGGTCAGGGCACGACGCCGGGCTGCCGGATCGCTCATCATCGATGCGGTCTCAACCCGCTCGAGGACCTTATTGCGCAGGGCAACGGCCTCTTCGATGGACTTGAGTCCGATGCCCTCGTCGGCGAGGCCGGGGATCGGGAAGGTCTTGGTGATGGAGCCGGCGGCCATGACGACGTCGGTGTAGCCCAGTTCGAAGGGCTCCCCGTCGGTCGGGACGACGACTGCCTTGCGGTTGGCGTGATCCACGGCGCTCACTCGTCCGGTGATCAGTTCCGCGTTATCCAGGTGGGTGCGGTGCGAGACGGTCACGTGGCGGGGTTCGATTTTGCCACCGGCGACCTCGGGAAGGAAGGGCTGGTAGGTCATGTAGGGCAGCGGATCAACGACCGTGACGACGCCGCCGTGGGCCTTGACCTTATTCTGCAGCTTCATTGCGACGTACAAGCCGACGTATCCACCGCCAACGACGAGGATACGTGGGCGATCGGAAAGTTCAGGAGTGTTTGCCATAGGCCCATCCTAACGCGAACATCGGCTATGTGAAAGTCTTCACTAACGACTTTCCGGAAGATCGTCGAAGGGGTCCCGGTCGGCTTCCGAAGCGGTCCATTCGGCGTCCGCCACGGTACCTGCTTCCGCTGCCAACGTGGCCCGGTTCCGGCGCCGGGTGTTGACCACGTGCGCTCCCCCGCCCACGATGATGATCAGTGTCAGCGCGCCGAAACCGATGACCAATACTGCCGGCAGTGCGCCGGCAGGATCTTCCGGGGCGATGGCCTGGGGGGCGGCCACCGGCGGAACGGAGGATTCCTGTTGGGGTTTGGCCTTGGGCTTGGAGGGGGTGGGACGGACGACTTGGCCCCGCCGATGCACATGGATCCATTCGGCGATCGTCCCCAGGGGGTTCTTATCCACCGAGGGAACATCGGTAGTCAGCGCCGCCTCGGCATCCAATAATCCGTAGCCGTACAGGTTGTCCACGCCTGGTTTCCCGGCGTCCTCCGCCGTGGCTAAAATCCGTTGGATGACATCGTGGGCCTTCATATCCGGGTACTTCGAGCGGATGAGTGCGGCGACACCGGAAACCAACGGGGCCGCGCCCGAGGTTCCTGACCAGTCGGCGTAACCACCATCGGGCAGCCCACCCACCAGCGGGTCCGCGGGGGCGGCAACGCCGATGCTGATTCCTTGCGTCGAGGAATCCCAACTGGCCTTGCCCTTCTTATCGACACCGGCCACGGTCAACACTCCGGGGATGGTCGCCGGGGCCCCGACTTGTTCCATTCCCCCGGCACGGTTCCCGGCGGCGGCGACGATGACGACGTCGTGCTCCTCGGCGTACTTGAAGGCCTCATCCCAGCTGGTGGGCCAACTCGGCGTCGTGGATCCCAGCGACATATTGATCACGTCGGCCCCCTGGTCGACGGCCCATTTCACCGCATGCGGGACTTGTTCGCTGATGGGTACCCCGCCGGGGTTTTCCGAACCCAACCACAGGGAACCGGAGAGCAGTTCGGCCTTGGGAGCGACCCCGATGACGCCGTCCGGCCCGGGGCCGGATTTGGGGATTTTTACCGGATCAGGTTTCTTGGGCGGGTCTTCGTCGTCCTTCTTCGCGTCCTTGACGGCACGCTTCCAGGCAATGGTCTGCTTTTCGTCTTCCGCTGTGGCCTTGGCGATGGCCTCTTCATTGTTCCCGTGTCCGGCCAGCAGGGTTCCCACGAGCGTTCCGTGCTCGGGCAAGGCGCCCAGGGGCTTGGTTCCGTCCTTGTTCCCTGCCTGTGAGAAGTCACTGCCACCGACGACGGTTCCGCTCAGGTCGGGGTGCGAGTCGGCGATGCCGGTGTCAATGACCGCAACGGTGACTCCTTCCCCCTTGGAGACCTTCCACGCCTGCTTGATGCCATAGTCCTTGAGCCAATATTCGCTGTCACGGATTTGGTCTGCCTGAGCGGCGGGGGCCGCCACCAGCAGGGTTGCCGCGGCTAACAGGGTCGCCAAAAGGCCGGCGGTGGCACGGAGTGGACGGGGCCTCACGGGCGGTTCCTTCCAAGGTCGGGGACGACGGCGAGAGGACAGCTTATTGGCGTGCCAACCCGAGGGCGATGCCGTCCAGAATATCGTGTTCGCTGGCGACCGCCGTGCGCACCCGGTTTCCGGTCAGCTCGGCCATCCTCAACAGAATGGTCCGATAGATCAGTGCCCCGGCGGCGATCACGTCGACGCGGCCCGGGTGCATGTAGGGAAGTTGTTCCCGGCGGCGGCGTGAGAAACCCAGGAATTCGCTGGCTGCTGCCTCGATGACACCGATGGGCAGTTCGGAACCGTCGATCTTCTCGGGCTGGTAGCTGTGGAGATCCAGCACATGGGCGGTCACGGTGGTGATGGTCCCTGCCACGCCGACCACCCGGTCCACCTCGTGTAGCGGAACCGTCTGAAGAACCGTGTCGATCTGCCGGTTGGCTTCTGCTTCCGCTGCTGCGATTTGTTCGGCCGTCGGCGGGTCGTCGGTGAGGAAGCGTTCGGCGTAGCGCACGCACCCCATATCCATGCTGATTGCTGCCCGCACGCCGTCGCTGGTACCCACCACGAATTCCGTGGATCCTCCGCCCAGATCAACGACCAGGACATTCTCCGTATCCGCTGGAGGCCTCACGGACACTGCACCAGCGAAGCTCAAAGCTGCTTCCTCCGAGCCCTCGATCACCTCCGGGGTGACCCCCAAGCGGGTGCGGACTCCTTCCATGAATTCGTTGCGGTTGCCGGCGTCGCGGGTAGCCGAGGTGGCGACG
Source organism: Arthrobacter rhombi (assembly GCF_900163545.1). GTDB lineage: Bacteria > Actinomycetota > Actinomycetes > Actinomycetales > Micrococcaceae > Arthrobacter_H > Arthrobacter_H rhombi_A. Next base: position 60,107 of record NZ_FUHW01000038.1, on the reverse strand, counting down.
AACCTGACGTGTTGGGCCCCATGCTTGCCGATGAGCGCGGCGTATTCATCCACGGCGGTGAAGGTGCGCTCCAGGGCCTCGGGCACGAAGTTTCCGGTGGCGTCGACCCCTTGGCCCAAACGCACAATACGCATCTGGCGGGACACGTCGAGCAGTCGGGTCTGCCCTTCCTCGTCCTCGATGACGTCGGCGATGAGCAACCGGATGGAATTCGTCCCGCAATCGATGGCGGCAACCCTCATGCTTGGTCTCCTGTGTCGTGTCCTTCGGGCTGCTGCCCGGTCGTTTCGGCGTGTTCGCGCGCCTGCCTGGCTGCACTGCGCCGGGCCTTCTTCACGGCAGGATCCTCGGCCTGTGTTTTGACGTGGCGGCTGCGGTCTTGTGCGGGCACTGGTGCCTCGGTATCCCACGCGCCGTGGCAATGGCAGCGCTCAGCGGTCCACCATTCGGCAATACCGGCGATGGCTTCGTCTCCCAACGGGTTGACCCCGGCGCCGGCTGAGAGCGAATGCCCCACCAACACGTGCAGGCATTTCACCCGGGTCGGCATCCCGCCGGCGGAGACCCCGTCGATTTCCGGGACCGCACCGATTCCGGTACGTTGCCCGATGGCATCACGGGCTGCGAGGTAGTCGTGGTGGGCCGCCGTGTAGGTGGCGGCCAGGGCTTCATCCTGTCCCAGCCGTTCGGTCATCGTCGCCATCAGCCCGGCGGCCTCGAGCCGGGAAACGGCCGAGGTGATGACGGGGTGGGTGAGGTAGAACGTTGTCGGGAAGGGGATGCCCGAGGCCAGCCGCGGGGCGGTGGTGGCCACCAGTGGGTTGCCGCAGAGGCAACGCGCCCCGATCTCCACCACATCGCGGGCCGGGCGGCCGAGCTGACGGCTCAGCGTGTCCAGGTCCTCAGGGGTGGGGACCCGCTGTTCGGCGTCCAGCGCTTCATGGCGCGGTGCTGTGGCGGGATGCTCCACGTGTTCTCCTTCGGGAAATGATCAGTCGGTGGCCGAGCGTACAACGGTGTCCCAGAGGGAGTCGACCCATGGCAGGTCGGTCCGGACATCGCCCACGCTTTGTGGGCCGGCTGCGGATTCCTCACCGGTTGCTCCGACCACCATGTACTTCTTCTCGCCGGGCATCACCAGGTTGATCCGGTTACGGGCCTGTGCCTTGACGTAGGCCGGGTCGTCCCAACGGGAGATCTGTGTGACGAGCTCGTCCTGTTCCTGCTGCTTCTGGGCGATCGACGCCTGAACTTCGGCGACCTCGGCCCGCTGGTCCATATAGGTTCCCACACTGGGCAGCAGCAGGACCGTGACCACGGCCAAGATGACCGCCAGGGTCAGCAGGCGCCCGGAGAAGGCCCGGGCCGGGACCGGCGCGCCACCTTCCGCGGGAGTCTGTGCGGCCTCGGGCTTGCGGTGTCCACTGCCGGAGCGGATCGCCCCGGAAAGTTCTGCACGTTCGCGCAGTCGCTTCTCCCGGGGGCCGCCCTGCCGGGGCCCGGGACGTTTACCGGGCTGATTCGGTTTTTTGGTGGGCGGTGTGCCTGGCTGCTTCTTCGCCGTGGAGGTACGGGCCGCCGGTTTGCCTGCCGCCGGTTTCTTGGCAGCTGGTTGACTGGCCGGTTTCTTGGCAGCTGGTTTCTTGGTGGCCGGTTTACCTGCCGCCGATGCGCTGGCCGCTTCGGGACGCGAAGAGGCGGCCCGGGGCGCCTCCTCGTGCGCCGGGGCCGCACCCATCGGGACGACTTTCTGCCGGTTGACCGCTGTCGGTGTGCGGGGGGCCGCCGGGGTGTTCGCGGCAGGGGCTGCCGCGTTTTCGCCCTCGTTGGCTGCTGTAGCACCGTGCCCCTGATCGGCAGGCCGGACCCGAGGCATGTTGGGACGTCGGGTTGCCATGGGTCTCCTACCGGTCTGTTCGGTGGTCTCTGGGGTGGGCTGGGCACACGTTTCAAAGGCGTGAGGGGAACCACCGGTGTCCGGCGGCTCCCCTCAGCACTTTACGCGTTGCGGTGCGACGTTAGGCGGTGAAACGCGGGAAGGTCGCCTTTCCTGCGTAGAACGCGGCGTCGCCGAGCTCTTCCTCGATCCGCAGCAACTGGTTGTACTTCGCGACACGCTCGGAGCGGGCCGGGGCACCGGTCTTGATCTGGCCGGCATTGGTGGCGACGGCGATATCGGCGATCGTCGTGTCCTCGGTTTCGCCGGAGCGGTGCGAGGTGACGGTGGTGTAACCGGCCCGCTGGGCCAGCGACACGGCATCCAGGGTCTCGGTCAGTGAGCCGATCTGGTTCACCTTGACCAGCAGCGAGTTCGCCGTGGCCGAATCGATGCCCTTCTGCAGGCGCTCGGGGTTGGTGACGAAGAGGTCGTCGCCGACGATCTGGACCTTCGAACCGATGGCGTCGGTGAGGGTCTTCCACCCGTCCCAGTCGTCTTCGTCCAGCGGGTCCTCGAGGGAAACCAGCGGGAAGTCCTCGACGAGCTGGGCGTAGTAGTCGCTCATCTCGGCGGCGGTGCGTGAGCCACCTTCGAACTGGTAGGTCCCGTTCTCGAAGAACTCGGAGGAGGCGACGTCCAGGGCCAGGGCGATGTCCTCGCCGGGGATCAGACCGGCCTTCTTGATGGCTTCGATGATCAGTTCCAGGGCAGCACGGTTGCTTTCCAGGTTCGGCGCAAAACCGCCCTCGTCCCCCAGCCCGGTGGCCAGCCCGCGTTCCTGCAGGACCGACTTCAGCGCGTGGTAGACCTCGACGCCCCAGCGCAGTGCCTCGGAGAAGGTGGAGGCGCCCACGGGGACGACCATGAACTCCTGGATGTCGACGTCGGAGTCTGCGTGTGAACCCCCGTTGAGGATGTTCATCAGCGGTACCGGTAGAACGTGGGCGTTGGGGCCACCCAGGTAGCGGTAGAGCGGCAGGTTGGAGGACTCGGCAGCGGCGGAGGCCACGGCCAGCGAGACACCCAGGATGGCGTTGGCGCCCAGGGTCGACTTATTGGCGGTGCCGTCCAGGTCGATCATGATCTGGTCGATGGCCCGCTGGTCGGTGGCGTCCTGGCCGATGAGGGCCGGCTGGATCGTGTCGATGACCGCGTCAACGGCCTTGGAGACGCCCTTGCCCAGGTAGCGGGACTTATCACCGTCGCGCAGCTCAACGGCTTCGAAGGCTCCGGTGGAAGCGCCGGAGGGCACTGCCGCGCGGCCCAATGAGCCATCGGAGAGCAGGACTTCGGCTTCTACGGTCGGGTTGCCACGCGAATCGAGGATCTCGCGAGCGTGGATGGCATCGATCAAGGCCATGGAAGGTACTCCTTCGTGGGTGGGTTTGGGGGCCGTACACAGCATTGGATACGCGGGCACGTTGCCTCGCCTCCCAGCCTAGCCTGTGCCGGCTGTGGAGGAGGAAGTTGGTTGCGCATGAGTCATGTAACGTGCGACGGCGGTGCGCAGCGAGCGTTCCGCGTCCAGCCCACGCTCATGCGCGTCGGCGACGATCCCCAGCAGCAGGTCACCCAGCTCGTCTTCGGTGTCCACCACCACGGATTCCGGGGCCTTCGGGGTGTCCGGCGCCGGGGTGGCGCCGGCCCAACGGCGGGCCCGGCCGATCGTCTTATCCGCCAAGGCGAGGGCCGGAAGATGACGCGGGAGCGAGGAGAACGGGTCGGTGCGGGAGGGGTCCTCGGCGCGTTTGGCAGCATCCCAGGACCCGATGATCTCCTGGATGCTCTCGGGGTAGCTCCCGCGGAGGCTGCCATCCGGGTGGAAGACGTGCGTGTTGCGGCGGATCATCTTTTCACTCAGGTGGGCGGCGATATCTGAAAAATCGAAGGCCCCGCGTTCGGCGGCGATTTCGGCGTGCAGAACCAGTTGCAGAAGCACGTCGGCCAGTTCCCCGCGCAGTTCGTCATCATCCTGGCCGGTTTCGATGGCCTCGAGCAGTTCATAGGACTCCTCGACGAGGTATTCCACCAGCGAGGCGTGGGTCAGTTCGGCGGTCCAGCGGCAGTGCCGGCGGAGGTCCGCAATGATGCCCAACAGGCGTTGCGGCTCCCCCGCCGAACCCAGGCTCCCCCCGGGTCGGGCCTCACTCATCCTCGGCTCACACCTGGTCATCGTCCTGGTCATCGCCGTCGCCGGTCAGCCCGGCATATTCGGCGTTGATGTATTCGACCAGGGCTTCGCGTTCCTCCAACGGCAGGAAGGCAGCCTCGGCGGCGTTGAGCGTGAGCTCGAGCAGGTCATCGAGGTCGTAGTCGAAGGCTTCGACCAGCAACTCGAATTCGCTCGAGAGGCTCGTATCCGACATCAGGCGGTTGTCCGGGCTGATGGTGACGGTGAAGCCCGTCTGGTAGAGCAGGTCGATGGGATGGGATTCGATGCCCTCACCGAAGCCCGTGGTGGCCCCGGTCTGCAGGTTCGAGGACGGGCAGATCTCCAGCGGAATACCCCGATCGCGCACCCAATTGGCGACCGGCCCCAGGGTGACCAGCCCGGTGTCTTCCTCGACCTCCGAGCCATCATCGTCGGTGCCTCCGAACTGGATGTCGATGTCCTCGGCGATGCGCACACCGTGGCCCAGCCGCTCGGCCCTCCCCGTCAGGAGGGCGTCGACGATCGAGTCCACTCCCGCTGCTTCGCCAGCGTGGACGGTGGTGGGGAAGAAGTTCTTGGCCAGCAGGTCGAAGGCCTCGGTCATCCGGGAGGGCGGGAAACCGTCCTCGGCGCCGGCGATGTCGAAGCCGACGGCACCGTTACCACGGTGACGCAACGCCAATTCGGCGATTTCCACGCCGCGGTCGGCATGGCGCATCGCGGTAATGAGCTGCCCGACCTGGATGGGCCTTCCACTCTCGGCCACGGCTTCGACCCCTTCGTCCAGGCCTTGCTGGACGGCTTGGACGGCCTCGTCCAGACTCAGTCCACCGGCGAGATGTTGTTCGGGTGCCCAGCGCACTTCGCCGTAGACGACGCCGTCGTCGGCGAGGTCCTCCACGAATTCGCGGGCAACCCGGATCAGGTTCTCGTGGGTCTGCATCACCGCGACGGTATGTTCGAAGGTTTCCAGATAGCGGGGCAGCGAACCGGAGTTCGCCGATTGCCGGAACCATTCGCCGAGGGCCACCGCATCGGTGGACGGCAGTTCATGGTGTGCCGCTGCGGCAAGTTCAATGATGGTGGACGGTCGCAGGCCACCATCGAGGTGGTCGTGCAGCGAGACCTTCGGCAGGCTGCGGAAGTCGAATTCGGGGTCATAGGCGGTATGGATCAGCTCTTCACTCACGCACCCCAGCGTACTGGGCGTGCCGACGCAACGGAACCATTCCCGCTCGAGGATGGGCTCCCCTCGTTGCCCGAGGCTCAGCGCCTCCGGTCCGCGGGCACTTCAAGCAGTTGGGGGGTTGGCTGCGCGTCCGGGGACTGCGGGTCGATTCCCAGTCGACGACGCAGAACATTGAGAACCCGGTCCACGATGAAGCCGAACACCATGGCGATCGAGATCGACAGTCCGATGCCCAGCAGCGGGTTGTCTTTCATCCAGTGGCCGCCCACCGCGCCGATGGTGGTGGAATAGGCGCTCCAGGTCAGGCAGCCCAGGGTGTCGAGCAGTGTGAAGCGGCGGAGGGAGAACCGGGTGGCCCCCGCGGTGAAGTTCACTGCCACGCGTCCGATGGGAATATAACGGGCCGTGAAGATCAGCAGGGCGCCACGTCGTTCGAGTTCGCGGCGGGCCACGGCAAAAGTCTTGCGCGCCCGCCGTCGGCGCATCCAGCGGAAACGATCCAGGCCGATGCGCCGCCCGAACCGGTAGGCGAAGTGGTCCCCGGCAATGGCCCCGGCGGCCCCCACGAGTCCGAGCAGGAGCAGCGGCGGTGCGCCGGAGGCCACGGCCACGCTCGCCAGGGCCACAATCAACGATTCGCTGGGCACCACGGGCAGCAAACCGTCGATCAGGCAGAACAGGAACAGCAACGGCAGGATCCACCACGCCGTCGAAGCGTAGAGGATCACTTCGTTGATGACATCCATGAAGCAGGTTCCCTCAGCTGGAATGAGTCAATCGTCGAGTGGACGACGACGGCCACGGGCGGACTGGGCCGGGCGATGCTTCCAGTCTGGTCCATGAACACCGGGCTTGCCGTCCCTCCCAGGGATGATTCAGGGTTCAATCCGGGTCATCCCTGAGGCCAGCGGGGCCGCTACTGGGCGATCCGATCCAGGATCAGGCGTTGGCCGCTTCTGCTCCCTTCAGCGCTGATCGTGGCTGCCGATTCCAGCGCCTCCAGCGCCCTGCCGAACTTCTCGGGGGTGTCGGTCAATAAGGTCATGAGCGGTTGACCGCGGCGAACCACGTCCCCGGGTTTGGCGTGCAAACGCACCCCTGCCCCGGCTTGAACCTCATCCTCCCGGCGGGCCCGCCCGGCGCCCAACCGCCAGGCGGCAATACCCACGCTGAGGGCATCGAGTTCGGTCAGCACCCCATCGGCCTGGGCGTACACGGTCTCCGATTCGCGGGCGACCGGCAGCGCGGCTGCGGGGTCACCTCCCTGGGCGGAGATCATCAGCCGCCAGACGTCCATGGCCCGACCATCGGCCAGGGCGGCAGCAGGGTCGGCGTCGTGCACTCCGGCGCCGGCAAGCATTTCCTCGGCCAGTTTCACGGTCAGGTCCACCACATCTGCCGGTCCGCCCCCGGCGAGAACGTCCACGGATTCTTGGACCTCGATCGCGTTGCCGGCGGTGAGCCCCAACGGGGTGGCCATATTGGTCAGCAGGGCCACCGTTTTCACTCCGGCGTCGGTGCCCAACCCCACCATGGTCCGCGCCAGTTCGCGGGCATCGTCCTCGTCCTTCATGAACGCCCCGGAGCCGACTTTGACGTCCAGGACCAGTGTCCCGGTCCCTTCAGCGATTTTCTTGGACATGATCGAGGAGGCGATCAGGGGGATGGCTTCGACCGTTCCGGTCACGTCACGCAGGGCGTAGAGTTTTTTATCCGCAGGGGCCAAGCCGGTTCCTGCCGCACAGATGACCGCCCCGCAGCCGGCAAGCTGGTCCATCATCGCCTCGTTGGATAGCGAGGCCTGCCATCCGGGGATGGACTCGAGCTTATCCAGGGTGCCACCTGTATGTCCGAGGCCACGGCCGGACAGCTGGGGTACGGCTACCCCGAAAACGGCCACCAGCGGGGCCAGCGGCAGGGTGATCTTGTCCCCCACCCCACCGGTGGAGTGTTTATCCGCCGTCGGCTTGGCCACCCCCGACGGGCTGCGCAGTGTCGAGAAGTCCATGCGTTCACCCGAGTTGATCATGGCCGTCGTCCAGCGGGAAATTTCTGCCCGGTCCATCCCATTGAGCAGAATCGCCATGTTCAGGGCGGCCATCTGCTCCTCGGCAATGACCCCGCGGGTATAGGCGTCGATGGTCCAGTCGATCTGTTCGGGACTCAGCGTCCCCCGATCGCGTTTGATGCCGATGATGTCGACGGCGTCGAATTTCTCGGTGCTCATGCTGGGCCTTTCGTCGGTTCCCGGCCGGGCGGCCGGGGCTAGTGCAGGAGGGTTTCGGGTCCGAACGCGTCAGGCAGGACCTGTTCCATGGTGGCGATGCCACGCACGGTCATCAGTTCCATATCGGGTCCACGGTGTTCGTGCAGCAGTTGGCGGCAGCGCCCGCAGGGCATGAGGATGTTGCCGTTCCTATCGACGCAGTAGAACGCTCGTAGCCGGCCGCCCCCGCCCATATGGAGTTGTCCGATCATGGTGCATTCGGCGCAGAGGACCACCCCGTAGGCGGCGTTCTCGACATTGCAACCGCTGATGATCCGTCCGTCCTCGGTCAGGGCTGCCGCCCCGACCGGGAACTTCGAATAGGGGGCATAGGCGTGTTCCATCGCCGCGGTCGCCGCGGCCCGCAGGCTCTCCCAACCGGCGGCATCCAGCGGCGTCGTCGTTTCCTCGGCCACGCGCCTACTCCTTCACGTATGGGACGCCGTTGGAGGCCGGAGGCCGTGATTTCCCGGCCAGCCCGGCGACGGCGAAGATCGTCACGATATAGGGCAGCATCTGCATGAACTGGTTGGGCACCGGGGTGCCCAGGATGCTCAGCACGAAGGAGAGGTTCAGCGAGAAGCCGAACAGCAGGGAAGCGAAGAAGGCGCCAATGGGGTTCCAGCGTCCGAAGATCATGGCTGCCAGGGCGATGAAGCCTTGTCCTGCGGTCATTTCCTTGCTGAAGGACGAGGAGGTCACCAGGGTGAAGAAGGCACCTCCGACACCGGCGACCACGCCGGCCAGGGCCACATTGGAGAAGCGGATGGCGTTGACCCGGATGCCCACCGTATCGGCGGCCTTCGGGTGCTCGCCCACGGCCCGTACGCGCAGACCCCAGCGGGTCTTGAACAGACCGAACCAGACCAGGAAGACGGCGACGTACATGCCGTAGCCCAGGATCGTCTGGTTGAAGAAGATCGGGCCGAAGACGGGAATGTCCGCCAGGCCGGGGATCCTGATGTTGTGGAACGACGGCGGGGAGTTGAACAGCGCCGAGTTCTCCTTCATGACCGTGGAGAACAGGAAACTGGTCAGCCCCGCGACCAGGACGTTGAGCACGACGCCGACGATGACCTGGTTGACCAGGTACTTGATGCTGAAGACCGCCAGCACCATCGAGACGATCACGCTGGCCACCACGGCGGCCAGGACGCCGGCGATCAGGGACTGGGTGATGGAACCGACGATGGCAGCACCGAAGGCGCCGGCCAGCAGCTGACCTTCGATGGCAATGTTGATCACGCCCGAACGTTCACACAGCACCCCCGAGAGCGAACCGAAGATCAGTGGGATGGCGAGAGTGAACGATCCGGCGATCAGACCGGAGAAGTAGACGTTGGGGTTGTTCGCACTGCCGATGACCCAGACCAGGAAAGCGATGACCCAGACCGAGGCGAAGACCGGGACGATCCAACGGGGCAGGGCCTCGGCGCGGGCGGTGGACCTGAAGGCATATCCGGCTAGCAACAGCAGGACGACGGCGGCGGCCCACCCCACGAGGGTGGTGCCTAGTTGCACGTCGGGAACCTGGATTGCGTCGGCCTTGGCGGAGATCCGGAAGCGGGCGGTGGCATGTGGGCTGCCGATGGCGAACCCGACCAGCGCCAGCAGGGCCAGGACGGCCAGGGTGACCGGTGCGCCCCAGTTGCGGATCGCCGGGGCCATGGCCGCCACGCGGGACGGGGGTGTGGTGGTTGCGGTGCTCACGCTGCTCCTCCGGCCTGGGCGGCGGATGCCGCCTGGGTGGACTTCTTTTTCTTGCCGGCGGTGATCCCGAAGATCGTGCGCACCAGCGGCGGAGCGGCGATGAACAGCACGATGAAGGACTGCACCACCAGCACGATGTCGATGGGGATGCCGGTATTGGCTTGCATGCCGACGCCACCGGCCCGCAGGGCGCCGAAGAGGAGCCCGGCAAAGAAGGTGCCGATCGGTTTGGAACGCCCCAGCAGGGCGACCGTGATGGCGTCGAAGCCGAAGCTGGCGGCAATATCACCCGATAAGGAGTGTTCGGTGCCGGAGATCTGTGCTGTGCCTGCCAGTCCCGCGAGGGCACCGGCGATGACCATCACCAGGGTGTAGGCCCGTGGGACGTTGATGCCCGCGGTGCGTGCGGCCAGGGGGTTGGCGCCGACGGCTCGTAGTTCGAATCCGGAGGTCGAACGGTTCAGCAGCCACCAGACGAATCCGACGGCCAGCAGGGCCACCACGAATCCGTAGTGCAGCCGGAACCCCGAACCAAAGATCAGCGGGTACGTCGCCGAATCGTGGACTGCGGGGCTGATGGGGTTATTGGATCCGGGGCGCTGGAAGGCGGTGGTGGTCAGCACATAGAGCAGCAGGTACAGAGCGATGTAGTTGAGCATGATCGTCACGATCACCTCGTGCGCGCCCCGTCTGGCCTTCAGGATCCCGGCGATGCCGCCCCAGATGGCGCCACCGATGACTCCGGCGACGACGGCCAGCAGCAGGTGGATACCGGCCGGCAGCTCCAAGGTGAAACCGACCCAGCCGGCCAGCATGGCGCCGACGATGATCTGTCCCTGACCACCGATGTTGAAGAGGCCGACCCGGAAGGCCAAGGCCACGCCGAGTCCCGCCAGGATCAATGGTGTGGAGACGGTCAACGTTTCGGTCAGCGGATAGATCGCATTGGCGAAGCCGTCGGCCTGCGTGTTGAAAACCGAGCTGCGGAACAGTGCGCCGTAGGCCTCGGAGACCGACGCCCAGACGGCGGTCAGCATGTCGAGGGGGCGGGCGAAGAAGTAGCTCGCCGCTTCGGTGACCCGCTCGTCGGTCGCGGCGATCAAGATGGCACCGACGATCAGTGACAGGACGATCGCCAGCACCGATACCAGACCGCTGCCCTGGGTGATGCGTTGCAGCAACGTGGCACCGGGCTCCGGTGGGCCGGCCTCGGCCAGCTGGGCGGGAGTGTTTCCTGCGGCGGCCCCTCCGGGAACGGATCCGCCACCCTCTGGTGATGCGGGGGGACCTCCTGCTGCGGGGTCCTGGGGTGTCAGGTCGGCGGGATCATTCATTCCCGGACTCCTCTTCGTGGTTCGGGGTCCGGGCGCTGCCCGGGGTCGTCGCGCCGGCGTCGTCGGCTGAGGCGCCGGCCATCATCAGGCCCAGCACGTCGCGCGGGGTATCCCCCGGGACGATGCCCACCAGCCGTCCCTTATAGAGGACGGCAATTCTGTCGGCGAGCTCGGCAACTTCGTCGAGTTCGGTGGAAATGATCATGACCGGTGTTCCGCCATCGCGTTCGGCGACGATCCGTCGGTGCAGGAATTCGATGGAACCCACATCGACGCCGCGGGTGGGTTGCGAGGCGATGAATAGTTTCAGGGGCCGGGAGAGTTCCCGGGCCATGACGACCTTCTGTTGGTTGCCTCCGGAGAGTGTTCCGGCGTTGGACTGCCCGCCCTGGGTACGGATGTCGTACTCTTCGATCTTCTCGTCGGCGTTGCGGTTGATCACCGTGGGGAGCATGTTGAGTCCGCGGGCGAAGGGAGGCCTGTCGTACTGGTTGAGTACGAGGTTCTCCGCGACCGTGAAGGAGGAGACCAGTCCGTCGGTGCTGCGGTCCTCGGGGACGAATCCGACACCCGAGTTGATGATGGACTTCACCGTACGGCCCAGCAGGTTTTCCCCCTGCAACATGATCTTTCCCGTGGCGTGGTCTTCCAGCCCCATGATCGCCTCGGCCAATTCGGTCTGGCCGTTGCCTTGGACACCGGCGACCGCGAGGATCTCGCCTTCGGAGATCTCGAAGCTGACGTCGTCGAGCATGACCTGCCCACTGGGGGCAAGAACCGTCAGGTTCTGCACACTGAACGTGGGTTTGCCCGGCTTTGCCGGTTCCTTATCGGTAGCCAGGTTCACGGCGCGCCCGACCATCAGTGAGGCCAATTCGGTCGCCGGGGCGCTGGGATCTGCGTTGCCCACGACCTTGCCGCGGCGGATGACGGTGATGACGTCGGAAATCGCTTTGACCTCACGCAATTTATGCGAAATGAAGACGATCGAGGTTCCGGTATCGCGCAGTTGCCTGATGATGTTCAGCAACTCGTCGGTTTCCTGGGGGGTGAGCACCGCGGTGGGTTCGTCAAGGATCAGGATCTTGGCGTCACGGACGAGCGCCTTGATGATTTCCACCCGTTGTTGGACACCGACCGGTAGGTCCTCGATGACGGCGTCGGGGTCCACATGGAAACCGAACTGGTCGGAGATCTCCCGGATCTTCCGACGAGTGGCGTCCAGATCGAGGATACCCGCAGCGCGGGTGTTTTCGTCACCGAGCGCCACGTTCTCGGCCACGGTGAAGACGGGGACGAGCATGAAGTGTTGGTGGACCATCCCGATGCCTGCCTTCATGGCATCGCCCGGGCCGCTGAAGCTGACGGGCTGGTCATCGATGAGCACCTGGCCGGACGTTGCCTCGTACAGGCCGAAGAGGACATTCATCAGGGTGGACTTGCCCGCGCCGTTCTCCCCGAGCAGCGAGTGGACCTGCCCGTCCTCGACGACGACATCGATGTTGTCGTTGGCCGTGAATGAACCGAATTTCTTCGTGATTCCGCGAAGTTCCAATTTCACGTGCTGTACCGTGTTCCCTTCTCATCCGGCGCCGGGGCCATGGTGTGGCCATGGGACCCGTGCGCCGTCGACCCTAGCGTAGCCGCGAACGTGTGGTGGTGAGCGAGCACGCGCCGCCCGAGAACGGGGTGACCCCGAACTACGGACGGCGCGTGCCGTTCTTGGCGGTCCCTGCCGATCCTCTGGATGGCTCGGGACAGCCCGTGGGTTATTCCTTCGGGCTGGAAGGCGACTTGACCTTGATGTCACCCGAAACGATATCTGCCTTGATCTCGTCCAACTGCGACTTCATGTCATCGGAGACGTCGGCGTCGAAGTCGTGGAACGGCGCCAGACCGACACCCTTGTTTTCCAGCGTCCCGACATACGGGGCGTTGTCGAACTTCTCGTCGAGATCCTCGGTCACCACGTTCTCCACTGCCTCGCCCATCAGCTTCATGACCGAGGTGAGTACGAATTCCTTGCCCGAGGGAAGGGTCTTGTAGCCGTCGGAGTCGACCCAGACGACCTTGACATCCTTACCGTTGGAGTTGGCTTCCTTGACGGCGTCGATGGTGCCCAGTCCCACCGGGCCGGCGACGGGCATGACGATATCAGCGCCTTCGTTGATGAAGTTCGTCGTGGTGGTCTTGCCCTTGCCCTGGTTCTCGAAGTCTCCGGTGAACGTGCCGTTCTGCTTATCGGAGTTCCAGCCCAGAACCTTGACCTTCTTGTCGTTCTTCTCGTTGAAGTACTTCACGCCTTCATCGAAGCCGTCCATGAAGATCGAGACGGTGGGCAGGTTGATGCCGCCGTAGGTGGCGACCTTGCCCGTCTCCGTTGTCCCGGCGGCGAGGTAACCGGCCAGGAAGGCAGCCTGAGCCGTGTCATAGATGATCGGCTTGACGTTATCGGCCTTGATCGAATCATCATCGATGATCGCGAAGTGGGAGTCCGGGTTGGCTTCGGCCATCTTCTTCGTGGCGTCCGCCAGCAGGAAGCCGACGGTGACGGTGAGATTGCAGCCGCCCTTGACCATCGAGCTGAGGTTGGGCTCGAAGTCGGTGGCCGCCTGCGACTCGGCCTTCTTGGTCTTGATGCCCAAATCCTTCTTGGCCTTCATGAGCCCCTCGTAGGAGGACTGGTTGAACGACCGGTCATCGAAGCCACCGGAGTCGGAAACAATGCAGCCGGTGTAGTCGGCGGCGCCGGGGTGGCTCGAAGCGTTCGAGTCATCGCCACCGGAATCCGGTGCCGCCCCGCAGGCGGTCAGAACGAGGGCGGAAACGCCCAGGACGGCGGCAAGCTGGCCGGTAGAGCGCTTCAGGGTGCGCGGTGACTTCTTCAAGGTTCCTCCAGTGACGAGTGATGCTTCGGGGCCACCCCATAACAGAACAGGCCAGGTGACCTACCTGTCCCGTGTGGGTGCCGACCGCCTCCGACCTCCCATGGCAGGAAGACGTGACGGAGAATACAGTATGCCCCACGAAGACCGACCTGCCACCACAAATAGTTGACAAGACAATATCGTTGACCTTTTGTTACCTACTGGTAGAACGATCAGACACTTTGTCCAGGATTAATGGCTCGCAGGGCGGCAGCGGCCATGACCCGAATCCCGGTTTCGATCGCCGTCTCGTCAGGAATGTAGTCGCCACGGTGCAGATCGTAGGTTTCCCCTCCCGGGGTGCGCGTCCCCAGACGCATCATGGCTCCGGGAATGGTGTGGGTCATCCACGCAAAATCTTCCCCACCCATGGATTGCGGGATGAGCACGATGGACTTCGAACCGATCTCGGCGCGCGCCGCCCGCTCGATCAAATCCGTTTCCGCTTCGGCGTTAACCACCGGGGGGACGCCCCGGGTGTGTTCGAGCTTCACGTCGACACCGTAGGGAACGGCGACCTGACGGACCACCTCATCCAATAAGACACCCGCCGATTCCCAGGCCTCGCCGTCCAGGCAGCGCATGGTTCCGGCCAGATAGCCAGACGCCGGAATGGCATTCGGGGCCGAGCCCGCATGGATTTGACCCCAGACCACCGACACTGCGCTACGCACGTCGATCCGCCGGTTGAGTACCGCCGGGACGCCGACGGCGATCTCGGCGAGGGCGAAGACCAGATCCTCGGTCAGATGCGGCCGTGAGGTGTGCCCGCCGCGGCCCGATAATTCGATCTTGATGGTGTCGCTGGCACTGGTGATCGCGCCGATGCGGGTCCCGATCGTTCCGGCGTCGACGCGAGGTTCACAATGCAGGGCCAGGATGCGCGGAACCCCTTCGAGGACTCCCTGGGCAATGACCGATAGCGCCCCGCCGGGCATGGTCTCCTCGGCCGGCTGGAAGATGACCCGGATCCTTCCCCCCAGCTCGCCGGCTTCGTGCAGGCGCGCCAGCGTCAGGGCCACTCCGAGCATGACCGTGGTGTGAATGTCATGCCCGCAGGCATGGCAGACGCCTTCGCGGTTCGAGGCGTAGTCCAACCCGGTTTCTTCCAGGATCGGCAGGGCATCGATATCTGCACGTAGCCCCAGGGCAATTTCGCCCTCGCCGATGTCCACATAGAGCCCGGTCCCCTCGAGGGCCTTCGGCTCCAGTCCGGCATCCGTGAGTTCCTGCAGGATGCGTGCCGTCGTCCGCGTCTCCTCGAAGGACAGTTCGGGGTTCGCATGCAGGTCCCGGCGGAAGCCCACCAGTTGGGGCAGCAACGGCTCGGCCCAGGGACCGATCGCGGGGTAGGTCGTCTGCCTTGAGGAATCGTAAGTCACAGAAGCGACCTTACGACGAAGTCGGGGCAACCACCGAGTTTGCAACGCATCATTTCGCCCGCATTACCGGCGGCCACCGACCTGGCTAGAGCACGTCGAGGTCGCCCGAGGCCTTGAGGGCTTCAACGGCCTTCTTCACGGACTGGGCGTGGTCGCTGGTAGTGACCAGGAGGGCATCCCCGGTGTCGACGACGACCACGTCCTTGATTCCGATCAGGGCGATCATCCGTTTGGTGTCGGAGACGACGACACCGGAGGCATCGTCGGCGTAGACCCGGGCCCCATCCCCCAGCACGGTGAGGTTGGTGGCCTCGCTGGCGGGGTTCAAGCGGCCGATGGCCGCGAAGTCGCCCACGTCATCCCAGGTGAATTCGCCGGGGATCATCGCGACGTCGCCGTGCTCAGCTGCCGGTTCGGCCACCGCATAATCGATCGCGATCTTCGGCAAGGTCGGCCAAATACGCTTTTTCACGGCATCACGCTCATCGGTGTCCCAGGCATCGGCGATCTCCATCAACCCTGCGTGCAGTTCAGGTTCGTTGCGTTCAAGGTGCTCGAGCATCAGGGCCACGGGGGCAACGAACATCCCGGCATTCCACAGGTAGTCACCGCTAGCGACATAACGCTGGGCCACCTCCTCATCCGGTTTCTCCACGAATTCGAGCACCGACGTCGCACTGGGCGCCCCTTCAACAGCGAGGGCTTCGCCGGCACGGATGTAGCCAAAAGCCGTCGACGGCGAAGCAGGCTTGATGCCGATGGTGACGATTTTTCCCGTGGCCGCGGTCAGGATGGCTTCGCGGACCGCCTCCTGGAAGACCTCGACGGGCCCGATGACCTGGTCCGCGGCAAAGGAACCCATGATGATGTCCGGATTCCTGCGGTGCAGGATGGCTGCCGCCAGGCCGATCGCCGCCGCGGAATCCTTCGGCTCGGATTCGAGCACGAGGTTCGTTTCGCTCAATTCGGGCAACTGCGATTGGACGGCCTCGCGGTGGGCCTGCCCGGTGACCACCATGATGCGGTGGTCGGCCAGGGGAACGAGCCGCTCATAGGTCGCGCGGATCAACGTGGTTCCCGATCCGGTGAGGTCGTGCAGGAACTTGGGGGCGGCCGCTCGGGAGAGCGGCCACAACCGCGTTCCCACGCCGCCGGCGGGGATGACGCCGTGGAAGCGCGCGAGGAGGTCTTCATTCATGGATCCCACAGTAGGCGATCACCGAAGCGTTTCGCTGGAGGACGGGCTCGATTTAGGACACGAAAATGTCACGTATTTTCCGCGTGAATCCGCGTATTCCCCCTCGTCACGGCGGTCGCCGTGAGGCTCGCCACACAGGTAGGGTGGAGACGAAGCCTGACGGGCCCCGTGGTCTAGGATCAGGCTAGGAACGCTTACGCACCGGCGCCAATCTTTTGTGTGCACGCCACACGAACGCCCTTGCATGCATGGAGGTAAATTCAGTGTCGAAGACATCGTCAGGCACCCTCTACCGCGGCCACGAAGGCATGTGGTCCTGGGTAGGGCATCGGGTCACCGGTGTCGTCATTTTCTTGTTTCTTTTGGTGCACGTGCTTGATACGGCCCTGGTCCGGGTTGACCCCGGCGCCTACGACGCCGTGATCGGCACGTATAAGAACCCGCTGATGGCCGTCGGAGAGCTCGGTCTCGTCGCCGCGATCGTCTTCCACGCCTTCAACGGTCTGCGTCTGGTCCTGGTTGACTTCTGGAAGTCCGGACCCAAGTACCACCGTCAGCTGCTCTGGGGCGTGCTGATCGTCTGGGTCGTTGTCATGATCGGTTTCGCCATCCGTCACCTGTCGCTCGCCTTCGGAGGTTACTAAGCCATGGCTCCCACGGAATTCGTTGCACCGCGCTCGACTCGGATTGATCCGAAGTACATGCGTGGCAAGTCCAAAAACGGCAACTTCGAGATGCTCGCGTGGCTCTTCATGCGTATCTCCGGCGTCCTGCTGGTCATCCTGATCTTCGGCCACCTCTTCGTTAACCTGCTGGTCGGTGACGGCGTGCATGCCATCGACTTCGGCTTTGTCGCCGGCAAGTGGGCCAACCCGCTGTGGCAGTTCTGGGACCTGACCATGCTGTGGTTGGCCATGCTGCACGGCACCAACGGCGTTCGCACCATCATCAACGACTACGTCGAAAAGAACCGTCCGCGGTTCTGGCTCCAGCTGGTCCTGGTGTTGTGCTCGGCGGCCATCGTCATTCTCGGCACGCTGGTGATCTTCACCTTCGATCCGTGCATCCCGGGCTCCACGCTCGCGGTCTGCCAGTAGTTCCGGCACACGTCGCCGAAACCAAGATTCAAAGAAGAGGGAACATCCGGTATGCAGGTACATAAGTACGACGTCGTCATTGTCGGCGCCGGTGGCGCTGGCATGCGCGCTGCCATTGAATCCGGCCAGCAGGCCCATACGGCTGTGTTGACCAAGCTCTACCCCACCCGTTCACATACGGGAGCCGCGCAGGGCGGCATGTGTGCCGCCCTGGCCAACGTCGAGGAAGACAACTGGGAGTGGCACACCTTCGACACCGTCAAGGGTGGCGACTATCTGGTTGATCAGGATGCCGCCGAGGTCATGGCCAAGGAAGCCATCGAGGCGGTGCTGGACCTGGAAAAGATGGGTCTGCCGTTCAACCGCACCCCCGAAGGCAAGATCGACCAGCGTCGCTTCGGGGGCCACACCCGCGATCACGGCAAGGCCCCGGTTCGCCGGTCCTGCTACGCGGCGGACCGCACCGGCCACATGATCCTGCAGACGCTCTACCAGAACTGCGTGAAGCACAAC
Source organism: Arthrobacter rhombi (assembly GCF_900163545.1). GTDB lineage: Bacteria > Actinomycetota > Actinomycetes > Actinomycetales > Micrococcaceae > Arthrobacter_H > Arthrobacter_H rhombi_A. The sequence continues at coordinate 42,400 of NZ_FUHW01000038.1, read as the reverse complement.
GTCGAGTTCTACAACGAGTACTACGTCCTGGACCTGCTCACCGTCCAGGAGGAAGCCACCCGCGAGGATGGCACCACCTACCTGCAGACCCGTGTTGCCGGAGTCGTCTCCTACGACCTGGCCACCGGCGAGATCCATGTTTTCCAGGCCAAGTCGGTCATCTTCGCCACCGGCGGTGCCGGCAAGGTCTTCAAGACCACCTCCAACGCGCACACCCTGACCGGTGACGGCATGGGCATCGCCTTCCGCAAGGGCATCCCGCTGGAGGACATGGAGTTCGTGCAGTTCCACCCAACCGGCCTGGCCGGGTTGGGGATCCTCCTTTCCGAAGCCGCCCGCGGTGAAGGTGCCATCCTGCGCAACTCCGAGGGCGAGCGGTTCATGGAGCGCTACGCACCCACCATCAAGGATCTGGCCCCGCGCGATATTGTCGCCCGGTCGATGGCCAACGAGGTTCGTGAAGGCCGCGGTTGTGGGCCGAATAAGGACTACGTCCTGCTGGACCTGACGCACTTGGAGCCGGCACATATCGATGCCAAGCTGCCGGACATCACCGAGTTCGCCCGTACCTATCTCGGTGTGGAGCCCTACACGGAGCCGGTGCCGGTCTTCCCGACCGCGCACTACGTCATGGGTGGGGTCCCCACCAACATCAAGGGCGAAGTCTTCCAGGACAACGAGTTCACCATCCCCGGCCTCTACGCCGCCGGTGAGGTCGCCTGTGTCTCCGTCCACGGCTCAAACCGCCTGGGCACCAACTCGCTGCTGGACATCAACGTGTTCGGCAAGCGTGCGGGTATCGCAGCCGCCGAATACTCCAAGACGGCCGATTGGGTCGACTTGCCGGAGAACCCGGGCGCCGACACCGAGGCACTGCTCGACGTGGTCCGACAGGCATCCGGTACCGAACGGATCGCCGCCATCCGCAAGGACCTCCAAGACACGATGGACGCCAACATGCAGGTGTTCCGCACCAAGGACACCATCATGAAGGCCCTGGCCGACGTCAAGGGCTTCCGTGAGCGTTATGCAAACATCAGCATCCAGGACAAGGGCAAGCGCTTCAATCTGGATCTGCTCGAAGCCGTGGAACTGGGCTTCCTGCTGGACTTGGCCGAGGTCATGTCCGTTTCCGCACTCCACCGTCACGAATCCCGTGGCGGCCACTTCCGCGAGGACTTCCCGGACCGCGACGACGAGAACTTCATGAAGCACTCGATGGTCTACAAGGACGACACCGCGCAGATGGAGGGCATCGAGGGCATCCGGTTCGACACCAAGCCCGTCATCTTCACCCGTTACCAGCCGATGGAGCGTAAGTACTAATGAGCAGCGAGATTCCCGAACCAGCATCCAAGGTCGACCTGGCCCCCGGTGTCGGCGGCGGCGGGGAGATCCCGAAGTTCGACATCACCCTGCGGGTGCGCCGATACCAACCGGAATTCTCCGAAGACGTGACCTGGGAGGATTTCCAGTTGACGATGTTCGGCACCGACCGTGTGCTGGACGCCCTGCATAAGGTCAAATGGGAGATCGACGGCTCGCTGTCGTTCCGCCGTTCCTGCGCCCATGGCGTCTGCGGCTCCGATGCCATGCGCATCAACGGCCGTAACCGGCTGGCATGCAAGACCCTGTTGAAGGACTTGGACACCGAGAAGCCCATCACCGTGGAGGCCATCAAGGGGCTGCCGGTCGAGAAGGACCTCATCGTGGACATGGAACCCTTCTTCCAGTCCTACCGTGAAATCATGCCCTTCATGATCACCAAGGGACATTCCCCGACGGCTGAGCACTACCAGTCCCCCGAAGAGCGCGAACGCTACGACGACACCACCAAGTGCATCCTGTGCGCTGCGTGCACCTCCTCGTGCCCGGTCTTCTGGACCGATGGGCAGTATTTCGGCCCGGCGGCGATCGTGAACGCACACCGTTTCATCTTCGACTCACGTGACGAAGGTGGCGATATGCGCCTCGAGATCCTCAACGACAAGGAAGGCGTGTGGCGTTGCCGTACGACCTTCAACTGCACCGAAGCCTGCCCCCGTGGCATCCAGGTCACCAAGGCTATTTCCGAGGTCAAGCAGGCCATTCTGGCCCGCTCGGTCTAGAGTCGACCGCTCTCGAAGCACGAAGAAGGCGTCTCCCCACAACTGCGGGGAGACGCCTTCTTCGTGCCTAGGACCTGTCCTGCAGCCAGCTCACCGGTGCACTCTCGGTCGACGCCGGGGCACGCATCTGGGCGGATCGGGACCGCAAGCCCTTCGGGTTGCCCCGTCGTGCGGCGGCGACGATATCGGCGGTGGTCACCGCGCCCCAGGAGGTTGCCAGAAGGTAGATCTGGCTCAACAGGTAGAACCAGACAAACAGCCCCAGGATCACGGCGAAGGGCGCCAGGATCGGGTTACTGCTGGCGCTGCCGAGCAGTAGTGAAGAAAAGTAGCGCAGGGTCGTGGATCCTGCCCCGGCGATGAACGCGGATTCCAGCAAGGCCACACGGGGCATGGTGATCCCCGATGCGAGCCGAAAGAGGATCACCGCGACCACCGAATCCAGCAGGAGCATCACCACCAGACTCGCCACCCTGGTGAGCATCACCGAGAAGGTGGACTCCAGGTCAAGGAATTCAATAATGCTGTGGAGAGCCGTGCTGGCGATGACCCCCAGCCCCGTCGTGAGGATCAAGCTGATTCCCAGCAGAAGCAGCACGCCCAGGTCTTTGATCTTGGCCATCACGATATTGGATTGCATTTTGAGCAGGCCGAAGACCCCCCGCATGCCCTCTCGCAAGCCGGCGATCCAGCGGAGCGAGGTCAGGAGGGAGACGGCGGTGGAAATCACGAGTGCCCAGCCGAAGCTCCGGCTGTGGAAGAGCTGTTGAGGAGTTGCCAGTCCCCCGTCCCCGGTATTGATCAGCCCGGGGGTCGTTTTGGCGACGCCCTCAACCACAAGGTCTTGAAGTTGCTGATTTCCGCTGGCGAGGATGCCCAGGATAGAGAATCCGACGACCAGGATTGCTGCGATGGAGAAGAACATCTTATAGGCGGCCCCTGCCGCCATGACTGATCCATGTCGCTGCCCGTAGAGGCTGAAGACGCGCAGGGGTTTCCATGAATTCAGACGTGCCATGAGCGAACCGAAACCGGCGATGGCGATCTTGGGCAGTCCGGCCTTTTCCCGGCGGGCACGACCCAGGGCAGCACGCTGGTGCATGGCGTTGGTATGTAAGGCTGCCCGGTCTAGCGGGGAGGTGCGCGTGCCGAGATCCGTCTCGGAGCGGGCGGGGTCGCTATAGACGATGGCGCTGGCCGGAAGGCGGCCTTTCTTACGCTGGATCGGGATGCGCGCCGTCTTGGCCAAGTGTCAGTTCCTCCTGCAGAGCCCAGAGGCCTCCGGCATCGTATTCGAATAACCCGATTCTATCCACGGCGAAAGTGACATCGTAGTCTGCCAAGCCGGTCAACGCGCGCCCCATCTGTTCTTCCGTCAGGTCGTGGGCCAAGGTCAGATGTGGGTGGAAGGGGAATTCGGTGCGCGTTTCCAGCGGTCCGGACTGCAGTTCATGGTTCAGCGACACGCATTCCTCGAAGCCGGCGGCGACCTTTAGGAAGACCACCTGGGAGATGGGACGGAAGGTGGCGGTCCCGCGGAGTCTGAGGCGGAAGGGCTGCGTGTTCGCGGCGACACGCCGCACATGGGCAAGTGCTGCCATCCAGTCGGTGGCCCAGGCGCCGGTGATCAGCGTGATATGAGGCGGGATGCTGCGGGCTACGGGGTCCCCGAAGGACAACCGTTGCTGCCTCAACTCCGAGCGGTAGGGTTCGGGCAGTGGGATGACGATACCCACACTGACCCCCTCCTCCCCGGGGCCGGTGGCCCCGGGGATCTCGGTACCCGACTCAGGGAGGGTCATCGTTTATCGCAGGCTCTGACCATCGTCGGCTCCCGCGGCGTCGAACGGCGTCTCCGCGCGCGCCGGTAGGAACCCGATGTTCGAGTAGACAGCGTCCAGGGTGTTGGAAGCGACTTCGCGGGCCCGGGCCGCTCCGATGGCCAGCTGGCGATCCAGTTCGGCCGAATCATCCAACAGCTCCAGGGTCTTGCGGCGGATCGGCTCGACCCGGGAGACGACTGCCTCGGCCACGTCGACCTTCAAGTGTCCATACATTTTGCCGTCGTACTCTTCGACCAGTCCGTCCACCGATTTGCCGGTGATCGTCGAAAGGATTTCCAGCAGGTTGGATACCCCCGGCTTTTCCGCCCGGTCGAAGGCAATCACGGTGTCATTATCGGTGACCGCTGATTTGATCCGCTTGGTGATGAGCTTCGGGTCATCAAGGATATTGATCAGACCGTTGGGGCTCGACGCGGACTTGGACATCTTCGACGTCGGATCTTGCAGGTCGTAGATCCGGGCACCTTCCTTCTGGATCATGGCTTCGGGAACCCTGAACGTCTCCCCGAAGCGGTGGTTGAATCGCTGGGCCAGATCCCTGGCGAGTTCCACGTGCTGGCGCTGGTCGTCACCCACCGGGATGGCGTGCGGCTGGTAGAGCAGAATATCCGCTGCCATGAGCACCGGGTAGGTGAACAGGCCAACACTGACGGCATCCTGACCACCCTTGGCCGATTTGTCCTTGAATTGGGTCATCCGCGAGGCCTCGCCGAACCCGGTGATGCAGTTGAGCACCCAGGCCAGTTGGGCGTGTTCGGGAACGTGGGACTGGACGAACAAGGTGGCCGCGTCCTGATCGATGCCCCCGGCAATGTACTGGGCTGCGGTGGTCCGGGTTCGTTCACGCAGTGATGCCGGGTCGTGTCCGACGGTGATCGCATGCATGTCGGGGACGAAGAAAAAGGCGTCGTAGTCATCCAGTGCCTTGACCCAGTTGACGAGTGCCCCGAGGTAGTTGCCGAGGTGAAGTGAGTCGGCGGAGGGTTGCATCCCCGAAAGGACGCGCGGTCGGCGGTCGGCCGGTACAGCGTTGTCAGTCATGGTGAGGTCTTCCTAGAACTGGTAGTCGATGACCAGTGGTGCATGGTCGGAGAAGCGCGTGTCGTAGGTTGGCGCGCGGTCGACGACGGCGTTGGATGCCAGTGCGGCAAGGTCCGGGGTCGCCATCTGGTAGTCGATACGCCAACCGGTGTCGTTGTCGAAGGCCTTCCCGCGGTAGGACCACCAGGTGTACGGGCCGTCAACGTCGCCTGCCAGTTCACGGGCCACATCCTTAAACCCGATTTCTTCACCGAAGAAGCGGTCGAAGTAGGCGCGCTCCTCCGGCAGGAAACCAGAGTTCTTGACGTTGCCCTTCCAGTTCTTGATATCTCGTTCGGTGTGTCCGACGTTCAGGTCGCCGGTCACCAGCACATGCTTCGACGTCGCTTTCAGTTCCGGCAGCTTGGTGGTCATCACCTCAAGGAAACGGTATTTATCGTCCTGTTTGGGGCTGTTGACCTCCCCGGAGTGAACGTAAGCGCTCACGACGGTGACTTGCTCCCCGTTGATGTCGAAGTCGGCTTCGACCCAGCGGCCGGAGGTCTTGAAGTAGTCTTCGCCGATATGCTCGCGGGTGGCCTGGGGGGCCTGCCGTGAGGCGATGGCCACCCCGGCGCGGCCCTTGGCTTCTGCCTCGGCGTGCAGGATATGCCAGTCATCCCCCAGCAGTTCGCGCACGATCTCGTCCGGTGCACGCACTTCCTGCATGGTCAGGATGTCGATGTCCCGGTCCTTCAGCCAATCAGCCATCCCGCGCCGGTATGAGGCGCGGATGCCGTTGAGATTGACGGAGGCGACGCGAACGGCGCCCGGGTTCTTGGCCTGGTTTTGTTCCTCTGCTGTACTCACCTGATCCAGCTTACCGAAGAATTCCTAGTCGATGACCTCTCCGGAGAGTGGATCGCTTCCGCCTGCGGGCTTCATCATCTCGCGTGCATTATGCGCGGTGATTTCGATGGTTTCCACGGCCCGGTCCACCATGCCGCGGGCTTCGGCACCGCTGGCATCCAGGTGCTCCTTGATGACTCCCGCTTGGACCTGGACGATTTTGAACGAGTGCTCCAGTTTCAGGTCACGGGTTCGCGACCCCTCATCCACCACGACGGTTTCGGAGGCCTCCGGCTGGCGGGCGCGGGCTGCCATGGAGGCGGAGGCGTTTTGCAACTGGCTGCTGACCTTGCGGGCGCCACGGCGCAGGCCGAAAACGAGGAAGGCTGCCAAGAGCAACCAGCCCAGCGAGATCACCGCGACGATCCAACCGATCACATCGTTTTGGTTGGCGGCGAAGACGACCGCCACTAAAAAGACGGTGACCATGACGGCCAGCGACAGGGTGCTGGCCTTAAGGGTGATCTTCTTTTCCGAGCGGGGGCGGTCCGTGCCGATGGGTTCCATACCCCCAGTATCCCAAACCGGGGGCACTGTCCGGGACAGGTTTCCCGTGGGCGAACAGCACCGAAGGCGCCGACGACGGTTCAGCTGCGTCTCAGGAGCCCGGGGAACCGGTCCAGATACAGGTCTTCGGCGGCGTAGTCCTGCGCAAAGTTGCCGAAGTGAGGGTTGTCATCGAAACTCTCCCGCGGCAGTCCTGCCAGCCAGTCCAGTTCGGCGGCGACGGTTTGTGCATAGGTTCCCACCGGGGTGTAGCCCAGGTCCCGGGACGCGGTGGTGTCCAGCATGATGGCGGGCCGGCCGTCCCATGGGTGGGCACCCAGGCCCGGCGGGGCGTCCTCGTCCAGCAGGATCTCTTGCCAGTCATGACCGAAGTGCGCGGCGACGGTACGGGCGATCTCCAAGCCGTTCGGCGCGTCGGGGTCGGCACTGTTGAGCACCCGGGCGCCCGCGGGGGTATCGGCGACACATTCGATCAGGGCAGCCGTGTTTGCTGCGGCCGTCGTATGGTCACCCCCGGCCCCCCGTCCGGCCAGGAGCAGCACTCGGCGGTGGTCAAGGATCCGGCGAACGAACGCCCATTCACGGGGCGGTGCGGCACCGACACCGTGGACTTTTGAGGCACGGATGACCGTGGCGTCGGCACCGGAGTCCAGCAGGGTCTGCTCGGCGGCCACCTTATTGGGGCCGTACCCCTCGGCGGAGGCGAACGGCATGTTCCCGGGGGCCAAGGTCGGCTGGTGCTCGGTGATCGGGCCGGCGAAGTGCGGTGGCTCGACGGAATTCATATGGCGACCCTCAGCGTCGACATAGACGGCCTTGCTGGAGAGCATCACCATGCGTCCGACGTCCTGCCGCAGCGCGAGCAAGCTGCGCGCGTGGTCGGCGGTGTAGCTGAGCGTGTCCACGATCAGGTCGGCGCCCTGGCCGATGACCGCTGCCAGGGCCGACGCATCGTAGCGATCAGCGGCGAGGAACCGCACTCCCAGGTCGGTGAGTTCGGCCGGCAGGTGGTGCCGGTTGCGTCCGGTGACGTCCACCTGCCATCCGCCGGCAGCCAGGCGGGCGGCCGTGGCCCGTCCCAGCAGGCCGGTACCTCCGAGGACGACAGCACGGCGTCGTTGGCCCTGTTGTGGTGCCGGGGTCACCAGGACACGAGGCAGAAGGGGTGGCGCTGGGGGTCCAGGTAGACGCGGTAGTTCTGCCCGCCGGTGTTCATCGACGTGGCACCGAGTTTGAGCACGGCCTCCTCGGCCACGTCCAAATCGTCGACGCGGATATCGAGGTGGGCTTGCTGCGGGTGGGTCTGGCCCGGCCATTCGGGGGGCTGGTAGTTTTCCACCCGCTGAAAGGCGATAGCGGGCCGGTCGGGGGCATCCCCGATGGTGATCCATCCGTCGTCGTCGTGCTGCACTCGCACCATGCCGAGAGCTTTCTCGTAGAAATCTGCCATGATTTCCGTGTCTTCGCAGTCGATGACGACCGCATGCCAACTGCCGATCACGGCGCCTCCTTGGGTTCTGGTCCGCACTAGACTACCTGCACGACGCCCCTGAAACCCATCTCACTTCAGGAACAAGGCCTTCAGGCGGTTGGTGGTCAGTGCCATTCCGCCGGCAATCATGAGGACATAGTAAAGGACATGGACCACGGTCATGATCCCGAAGGCTCCCACCGAGAGCTGGCGCAGCAGCTCCACGCCGTGCCAGAGCGGCAAGATTTGAATCATCCACTGAATGGCTTGCGGGTAGACGTCCAAGGGGTAGAACGTTGCCGAGAACAAGAACATCGGCAACATGATGAACGTGACCCAGTCCAACTGTTGGAACGTGCGGATGTAGGAGGTGATCCCCATGCCGATCGAGGCGAAGCCGAAGGCGATCAGCACCGAAGCCGGAACCATCAGCAGGGCCCACCACGTGGTGATCAGGCCCATGGCAGCCATGACGATCGTGAAGCCGGTGGCATAGAGGAATCCACGGAGCAGGGCCAGGAAGATTTCACCCAGGGCAACGTCCAGCGGCCCGAGCGAAGTGTAGAGCATGTTCTGGTAGAGCTTGCCGTAGTTCATCTTGAAGAACACATTGATGGTTGAGTCGTAAAGCGCCCCGTTCATCGCCGACACCGTCAGCAGGGCCGGAGCAATGTAGGCGGCGTAACTAATCGGGGTGCCTGCGGGACCCTGAACGGTACCAATGAGGGCGCCGAGTCCGATCCCCATCGAGAGCAGGTACAGCACGGGTTCAACGAATCCGGAAATCATGATTGCTGCGTTGGAGGTCCTGGTGGCCATGAGACCGCGTTCGATCACGGCACGGATATTGCGCGAATAGAGTGCGGCGAACGGGCGACGGTCGGGCATCAAGACAAGGTCGGCATCACGGATCAGGCTCATATCAGCCGTCCAATCGTCGGGCGTAGACGCGACGGGCGAGCAGCAGTCCCCCGCAGACCAGAGCCAGCAGGTAAAGCACGTGCACGATGGAGAGCCAAAGTGGTTCGCTATACCCGTAGGAGAGGACCCTTCCGATTTCGGTGGCATGCCAGACCGGGGAGATCCACCCGATCCACTGCAGGAACCAGGGCAGCGTCGATAGCGGGAACAAGGTGCCGGAGAACAAAAAGAGCGGCATGACGATAAATCGCTCGACGAGCGCGAATTGGCCCTTATCGTCTTTGACCGAGGCCGAATACGCCATCAGCGGCAGCCCGAAGGCCAAACCGGCCAGCGAGGCCGTGAGGATCGACAGGACTGCCCATCCGCTGGTGGCAGCACCAAAGAAGAGCACGATCACCAGATAAACGATGCTTTGGCCCAGAATGCGGATGGCCACGGCCAACGCATGCCCCTGGCAGATCTGTTGCGGGGTGAGTGGGGTCGCCAGTGGCCCGTAATAGGTCTTCCACCATTTGAACCCGGACATCACCCCATAGGTGAACTCCCCCGATGCGGTCATCATCGCCGCGGAAGCCAGCAGTGCCGGGGCGATGAACTGCAGGTAGCTGGCACCATCGAAGGCCGCTCCCCCGGAGTTCGCATCAACCAGTGAGGCCAATCCGACCCCCATGGCGAACAGATAAACCAGCGGGTTGCCCACGGAGTAGGCGATGACGATATCGAGGTAGCCCTTCATCGCCCGCAGATACTGCTCAGCGACATACCAGGTGCCGAAGCTGCGCGCCTTGCGGGCGCTGGTGGCCGGCGGATGCGGAACCAGCGGCGACAACGACACCGCCCGGCGGCCGACGCGGGTCGCAGGTGGCGTTTCGTGGTTATTCAATGAGGCTCCGACCGGTCAGCCGGAGGAACACGTCCTCCAATGATGAACGGCGCACCAGCGAGGTCAGCGGGGTCAGGCCCCGGGCTGACACGGCGTCGAGCGCTGCTTCGCCGTCGTGGGCATAAATCAGCAACCGATCGGGCAGGACCTCGATCCGCTCCCCGATCCCCGCGACGGCATCGGCTGCCCCGGCATTGCGCTCGGCGCCGAAACGCAGTTCTAGAACTTCACGGGTGGAATATTCGCGGATGAGCGCCGACGGGGAGCCCTCGGCCATGATCCGGCCCTGGTCCACCACGATCAGCCGGTCGCAGAGCTGTTCGGCTTCGTCCATGTAGTGGGTGGTGAGGATGAGCGTGACGCCACGCTCCTTGAGCCGGAACAGCCGGTCCCAGAGGATATGGCGGGCCTGCGGGTCCAGCCCGGTCGTTGGCTCGTCCAACAGCAGGACGCGAGGATCGTTGATGAGCGATCGGGCGATGGTCAGCCGGCGTTTCATGCCTCCTGAGAGGTCATCGACGCGGGCCGAGGCCTTCTCGGTGAGTTGGGCGAAGTCCAGGAGTTCGTCGGCCTTGGGGCGCAGGTAGCTCAGCGGCAGACCGAAGTAGCGCCCATAGATGATCAGGTTGTCTCTGACCTTCAGTTCCTGGTCGAGGTTGTCCTCCTGCGGGACGACTCCCAAATGGGCCCTGACCTCGGGCCCCTGCTGCTCCGGGTCCAGTCCCATGATGCTCAGGGTCCCCCCGCTGCGCTGGGACACCCCGCCGATCATGCGCATGGTGGTGGATTTCCCGGCACCATTGGGCCCCAGCAATCCGAAGGACTCCCCGGCAGGGACCTCGAAGGAAATCGCGTCGACAGCGGTGAAGTCACCGTAGCGTTTGGTCAGCTGGTCGGCGACGATCACCGGAGGGCGTGATGAGTTCTGGGGCACAACCGCACTCTACTGTGAACGAGTGATTGGCACCAGCCAATCATCGAGATGATCTTTACTTAGTGTGGGCGGTATTCCTGCACCATCGGGCAGTCGAACGGGTCGCGGGCGTTGAGCCCCACCGTGTTCAGGTACTTCACGACCTGGCCGTAGGATTCACCGACCGAAGCGACCGTGTAGGGCACCTTCAGTTCCTGGCAGTATTCGCGGACCATGACGCTGACCTGGCGCAGGTGCGGGCGCGGCATGCTGGGGAACAGGTGGTGTTCAACCTGGTAATTCAGGCCACCGTAAACAGCGGTGAGAACGCGGGTCCCGAAGGACGTCCGTCCCACGATATTGCGCGAGGTCAGGACCTGGCGGCTGAAGAAGTCAATGGTGGAGGTCTTGGGGATGAGCGGCATGCCCTTGTGGTTCGGGGCGAATGAGGCACCCATGTAGACGCCGAAGACGGCCATCTGGACGCCCAGGAAAGCGCTGGCAATTCCCCAGGGCAGGAAAATGTACAGGACCGCCAGGTAGATCGACAGGCGCAGGGCGACCATGGAAATCTCCCGGGTGCGCTGTTTCACGGGCCGCCGCGAGAAGAGGTACCTGAACGAGTGGAAGTGCAGGTTGAACCCCTCCATCGTCAGAAGCGGGAAGAACAGGTATCCCTGCCGCCGGGTCAGCCAGGCCAAGAAGCCGGTGCGGGCCGCGGCGTCCTCGGGAAGGAACGAGACGGTGTCCTGCTCGATGTCAGGATCCTTGCCAATGGTGTTCGGCTTGGCGTGGTGACGGGTGTGCTTATTCATCCACCAGCCGTAGCTCATGCCCACGACGGCATTGGCCAGGATCCGACCGGCCCGGTCATTGGCCGGACCTGATTTCAGGACCTGCCCGTGGGAGGCCTCATGAGCCAGAAAAGCGAACTGCGTGAGGATGATTCCCAAGGCAGCGGCGACGAAGAGCTGGAACCAGCTGTCCCCCAGCAACGTGAACCCGGTGACTGCGGCGGCAAGCAGGAGCGACAGCAGCATCACGACGCCGAGATAATAACCTCGACGCCGGCGCATCAGCCCCGCGTCAAGAACCCGATTCTTGAGCAGGCTGAAGTTCCGGGCCCCGGCGTTGCGCCGTTTCGGGGCAACCGCCGGCGAATCTTTGGTCAGGATGGAGGGCGTCTGAGCGCTCATGGTCACTCCTTCGGAGTGTAGTTCCTGGCCTCTCGGCCGCAGGAACTGAAAACCTCATGATCCCTGAATCATCACTATACCCATGTGGGCTGTGTAACGGCTGAGCGGGCGCAACGAAACAGGCTCAAACGACGCCGCCCCGCCGCGCCTGAACGGCGGGGCGGGGCGGTGGGCGAGGAGGGCCGAGCTATTCAGCCCTAGTCGCGATGCTTGGGGACGTCCCCGTGACGCCCCGTCTGATCACGGTCCTTCGCGTCGAGGTCAGCAGCGTCGACATCGTCCAGGAAATCGTCGTCCTCTCCTGCGCCGCGGTCTTTTCGCTGCGCGGCGGCGTCACCATAGGCATCGGGACGGTCCGTGGCCAGCGGGTCGCCGACCACCGGAGTCCCATCCTGCCGACGCTCGGATTCCGCCGGATCCCCGACACGCTCCCCGCGACTCCGCTCACCCTGCACATCACTCTGGTCTCCGGCAACCGACTCACCGGCTGCTCCCGCACGCTGACGACGGTGATCCTGGCCGCGATCGTCGGCCGGATCCCCGACACGCTCCTGGCGGTTCCGGCCGTGATGGGCGTCGCCTCCATCCTCGGCACGCGCTGCACCCGCCACCGGAGCAGCATCTTCACGACGCTCGGAGTCCACCGGGTCCACAGGATGCCGACGATGCCCGGTCTCCGCCGGTCCTCCGGCTACGGCAGCATCGGCACGGCGCCCCGTGCCACCATTGCCGGCATCCCGTGGGACGTCCTTGCCGGCGTCCGGATCCAGCCGGTCGGCATGGCGCAACCGCGCTTCGGAGGCCTGCTGCTGCTCGTTCGCCGCTGCGGCCTGCTGATCGGCATCCATGCGCTTGCGTTCGGCGGCAATCTCGGCGTCCTTGGCCTCGGCCTGCAGCCGCTGGGCTTCGATTTCCCGTTCCTTCGACTTCAGTTCTGCGGCATCCGCGTCGGCCTTCGTCCGCTGTGCGGCGTTCGCCCGTTCACGTGCCTGCAGTTGGCTTTCCTGCTCTTCGGCACGAATCCGACCGGCTTCTTCCCGGTTACGCTCGGCCTTCTTCCGGCCGGCCACACGAGCGATGACGCCGATGATGATCAGCACCACGACAACGGCGACAACAATCCAAACGATCTGTGAGGTATCCATACGATCAAACCCCTTGGCTGGGTGGAAAACTTCGGGACCTTACACCGCATGTCTACCATCCCACTCCGCGTGATCAAAGCATGTTTGCCCCGAAATTTCAGCGCCGGAACTATCAGGACGCGCCCCGTTGAGCCACGCACAGGTACCCGGGCCCCCTCAGGTTCCCGGGTACCCGTTCGTTTCGGAATCAGTCGGTCTGGCGTTCGGCGCTATCCACGACATTATCGAGGAGCATGGCGCGGGTCATCGGCCCCACTCCCCCGGGATTCGGAGAGATCCAGGAAGCGACCTCGTAGGCTGCCGGTTCCACGTCTCCGGTGACGACTGCCTTGCCGTGACCGTCATCGACCCGGCTGACACCGACATCAAGAACGATGGCCCCGGGTTTGAGATCGGCGGCCTTGATCATATGTGCCTTCCCGGCTGCGGCGATGACGACGTCGGCGCGGGAGAGGTGCGCGGCAAGATCGGTGGTGCCCGTGTGGGCCAGGGTGACCGTGGCGTTGACCTGGCGCCGGGTCAGCAGGAGGCCAATCGGTCGCCCGATGGTCACACCACGGCCCACGACGAGGACATTTTTGCCGTTCAGATCAATACCGTGCCGGGCCAGCAGCTCGACGCAGCCCTTGGGAGTGCAGGGCAACGGCGAAATCATCGGTCGGTTCACGTTGGCCACGAGCCGTCCCAAGTTCATCGGGTGCAGGCCATCGGCGTCCTTGGCCGGATCCATGGCTTCCAGAACGACATCCTGATCAATATGGTCAGGAAGGGGGAGCTGGACGATGTATCCGGTGCATTCGGGGTTGTCGTTCAGGTCGTGGACGGCGGCCAGCAGGTCCTCCTGGCTCGTGTCTGCGGGAAGGTCGACGCGGATCGAAGTAATCCCCACCTCGGCACAGTCCTTATGCTTGCCGCCGACATACCACGTCGATCCCGGGTCATCCCCCACCAGAATGGTTCCGAGTCCCGGGGTGATGCCCCGCTCCTTCAGGGCAGCAACCCGTTCGGTGAGTTCTGCCTTGATCGTTTTTGCTGTGGCTTTGCCATCCAGGATTTGTGCACGCTGTGTCATGGTCACCACTGCTCCAGTTCGGCGTAGAGGGGGAAGTCGGCTGCCAGTTTTTCCACCCGGGCGATCAGGCTGGCGGTCTCGGCCGCTTCCCCCTCGCGGAGTGCGGTGGCAATAATGTCTGCGACCTCGGTGAATTCGGCTTTCCCGAAGCCGCGGGTGGCCAACGCGGGGGTACCGATGCGCAGCCCCGAGGTGGTCATGGGTGGCCGGGGGTCGAAGGGAACCGCGTTGCGGTTCACGGTGATCCCGATGGAGTGCAGCAGGTCCTCTGCCTGTTGGCCGTCCAAGGCGGAGTCCCGCAGATCCACGAGGACCAGGTGGACGTCGGTTCCCCCGGTCAGCACCGAGATTCCTGCGGATGTGACGTCCTCTGCCGTGAGCCGTTCGGCGAGCAGGCGGGCCCCTTCGAGGGTGCGCTCCTGACGTTCGCGGAATTCCTCCCCCGCAGCGATCTTGAAGGCCACTGCCTTGCCGGCGATGGCATGCATCAGGGGTCCACCCTGTTGGCCGGGGAAGACGTTGGAGTTGATCTTCTTATACAGTTCCAGATCGTTGGTCAGGATCAATCCCGAGCGCGGCCCGGCCAGGGTCTTATGCACCGTGGAGGTCACGACGTCTGCGTATTCCACGGGGTTCGGGTGCAGGCCGGCGGCGACGAGTCCAGCGAAGTGGGCCATATCGACCCACAGGAGCGCGCCGACCTCATCGGCGATCGAGCGGAAGGCTGCGAAGTCCAGCTGGCGCGGGTAGGCGGACCAGCCGGCGATGATCACCTGGGGCTTCTCGGCAATGGCTTGAGCACGCAGCTTGTCCATATCGATGGTGAAGGTCTCGGGCTCGACCTCATAGGCGGCGACCGCGTATAGCTTGCCGGAGAAATTCAGCTTCATCCCATGGGTCAGGTGTCCTCCGTGGGCCAGCGAGAGCCCCAGGATCTTGTCCCCTGGGTTGATCATGGCCGCCAGTGCCGCGGCGTTGGCCGTCGCCCCCGAATGCGGCTGGACATTGGCGTATTTCGCGCCGAACAGCGTCTTGACGCGGTCCCGCGCCAGGTTCTCGGCCACGTCGACGTGTTCGCAGCCTCCGTAGTAGCGGCGGCCCGGGTAGCCTTCTGCGTATTTATTGGTCAGCACCGAGCCCTGCGCCTGAAGGACCGCGCGGGGCGCGAAGTTCTCCGAGGCGATCATTTCCAGGGTGTTGCGTTGACGGCCGAGCTCGGCGGTCAGCACCGCGGCGATCTCCGGGTCCACTTCGGACAGCGGTTGGTTGGTGACGGGATGTGGTGTGCTCACGAAATCTTCTCCTGCTGCGGGAATGGTCTGCGAAAGGGCCACCCCGGCGACAGACGCCACTGCGGAGACCCCCGGGCCCAGGCGCGCGATCCGTTTGGTTCCTGCTGTTGCCGCTCCCTTGTGGTCATCCACCAGCGCCAGTCACGACGTCTTTCATGCTACTGGATGGAGTCTGCCTCCGCAGTTTTCCGGTCCCGCCGTGACGTGGCCGGACCACCCAGTGTCCGCAGGGCGTTGGCGATGGCCAACACGTCCACGACCTCCTGCGCCAGGGCCCCGAATAAGGCAGGAAGGGCACCGGTGGCGGCATAAAGCATCAGTCCCACGGAGAGCAGGATCCCGATCCAAATGGATTGCAGTGCCACCTTCACGGTGCGCTGGCCGATCTCCACCGCCGTGGCGGCGACCGAGACGTCATCAATCATGATGACGACGTCGGCGCTTTCGGAGGCAGCGGTGGCCCCGTTCACACCCATCGCGATCCCGACGTCGGCGGCAGCCAGGACGGGGGCGTCGTTGATTCCGTCGCCGACCA
This sequence comes from Arthrobacter rhombi, assembly GCF_900163545.1. Classification (GTDB taxonomy): domain Bacteria; phylum Actinomycetota; class Actinomycetes; order Actinomycetales; family Micrococcaceae; genus Arthrobacter_H; species Arthrobacter_H rhombi_A. The sequence goes on along the minus strand of NZ_FUHW01000038.1, from coordinate 26,581 downwards.
TCATCACCGGTCGGTGCGGTAGCTGCCCGACAAGGTCGACTTTCTGTCCCGGGTGCAGTTCGGCCCAAACGTCGGTCAATCCCACGCGTCGTGCCACGTCCTGCGCTGTCGCGGCAACGTCGCCGGTGAGCATGACCCGCTCCGTGACTCCTGCCCGTTCCAGCCGCACCATCATCTGCGCTGCCTCCTGGCGCAACGGGTCGCTCATCACGAGCATCCCGGCGTGGACGCCGTCGACGGCCAGATAGACACCAGCTTCTCCCGCGTGGATGGCCCCGGGGGCGAATCCGGTGCTCTTTTCGGCGATCCACCGCGGTTTTCCCACCAGCACCCGGTGTCCGGCGACGGTGCCGCTGATGCCTTCGGTCGCCATTTCGGTGGCGTCCTGCACCGGGTGCAGGGCCATCCCCCGGTGGCGGGCGGCCTGCGTGATGGCCGGGGCGAAGGCGTGGGTGGAATAGGCCTCCAGCGAGGCCGCCAGTTCCAGCAACCGGTCGGCGTCGAGCCCCGATGCGAGATCCGGTACGACGGCGACGCGCACCAGGCGCGGAGTGCCGGTGGTCAGGGTCCCGGTCTTGTCGAATGCAGCGGTCTTCACCCGGGCGAGGCGTTCCAGGGTGCCGCCGTCCTTCACGATCGCCCCCTGGCGCGCCGCCTGGCTCATCCCGCCCATCAGGGCCACCGGGGCGGCGATCAACAGCGGACAGGGGGTGGCCACGACCAGGACCTCGGCGAAGCGCACCGGATCTCCGGAAAGCCACCAGGCCAGCCCGCCCACCAGGTAGGCAAAGAGTGTGAAGGGGACCGCATACCTGTCGGCCAGACGTACCAGGGGCGCCCGGGATTCCGCAGCCCCCTGGACGAGGGCAACGATCCGGGCGTATTGCGAGTCCGCGGCGGTGGCGGTGGCCCGCAGTGCAACCGCCACCGTGCCATTGACGGCACCCGAGGGCACCGGTTCACCCGCTGCCCGGGTCACCGGCAGGGATTCGCCGGTCACCGCGGATTCGTCGAAATCGGCGGCCCCCTCCACCAGGGTCCCGTCCACCGGAACGACGGTGGACGGGCGCAGCAGCACCACGTCTCCGGCGGCGATGTCCTCGAGGGGGACAGCGGAGACGGTCCCGTCGGGGGACAGTAGCTGGGCGGTGCGCGGTACCCGGTCCAGCAGACCGGTCAGTTCGCGTTGCGAGCGGTGCTGGGCGGCGTCCTCCAGCCCCTCTCCCCCGGTCAACATCAGGCAGATCACCAGTGCTGCGTGGTATTCACCGACGCTCACGGTGGCCACGATCGCCGTCAGGGCGAGCACATCGATCCCCCAGTGTCCACGCATCAGGTCCTTGACCATGTCCACGAAAACCGTTGCGGCCACGACCAGGGCGAACACGGACGCGACGAGGCGCGCCGGCCCATCGAGGCCTGTGATGTTCAGCCCGACGGTCAGCAATCCGAACCCGATGGTGGCCCCAGCTAGCGGGTACCGCCTCAACAAACGAAGAATCACCATGCCCTAGTCATAGCCTGTTGTCCTCGGGAGTTCCATGACGTCGATGGGACAACGTTTTCTTGGCGTCATCGGGCACCGATAAACTTCGGTGATGACCAGCCAGCAATACATCGTGACTCTCTCCTGCGCCGACCAGCCGGGCATCGTGCATGCCGTTTCCGGCGCCCTCTTGGAGGCCGGCTGCAACATCACCGAATCCCAGCAATTCGAAAGCCCCGAATCGGGGTCCTTCTTCATGCGCGTTGCCGTGTCCACCGGTGCCGGGCTGGACGAGGTCAAGGCGCCCCTGGCCGCCGTGGCCTCTCGTTTCGCCATGGAACTCTCCGTCCACCCCGAAGCCCAGCCGCTGCGCACCCTGATCATGTGTTCTACAGCGGGCCACGCCTTGAACGACTTGCTGTATCAGCAGCGCGCCGGCTCCCTGCCCATCGAGGTCCCCCTCATCGTCTCCAACCACCGGGAACTGGCCCCGATGGCGGAGTTCTACGGGGTGGGGTTCCTCCACCTGCCGGTCACCCCCGGCACCAAGGCCGAGGCCGAAGCCCGGTTGCTGGAGCTGGTGGCCGAACACGACATCGAATTGGTGGTTTTGGCCCGTTACATGCAGATCCTCTCCGATGACCTGTGCCGCGGGTTGGCCGGACGGGCGATCAACATCCACCATTCGTTCCTGCCCTCCTTCAAGGGGGCCAGGCCCTACCATCAGGCCCATGCCCGGGGCGTGAAGATGATCGGGGCCACGGCGCACTTCGTTACCGCCGACCTCGACGAGGGGCCGATCATCGAACAGCAGGTCATCCGGGTCAACCATTCCCAGACCCCCGGCCAATTCGTTGCCATGGGACGCAACGTCGAGGGAAGCACGCTGACGCAGGCCGTGCAGTGGGCCGCCCAACGGCGGATCCTGCTCGACGGGCGCCGAACCGTGGTCTTCAACTAGCGCGCGCCGGCCCCGGGCTTTGTAGACTCGGGCCATGACACACATCATCACGATTGATTCCAACACCCCCCAGGTCTCCGCGACGGCCTTCACCGCCCCCACGGCCACACTGAGCGGGGACGTGGTCCTCGGCGAGCGCGCCAGTGCCTTCTACGGCGTTTCGGTGCGCGGGGATTCAGCGCCGATCCGTATCGGAGACGACACCAATCTGCAGGACAACGTCGTCGTCCATGCCGACACGGGTTTCCCCACCACGGTGGGCACCGGGGTCTCCGTCGGCCACTCCGCCGTCATCCACGGCTGCACGATCGACAACGGATGTCTGGTCGGCATGAGTGCCACCGTCATGAACGGCGCCCACATCGGTGAACAGTCCCTCGTGGCTGCCGGCGCCCTGGTGCTCGAGGGCACCGTCGTTCCGCCGCGTTCTTTGGTGGCCGGAGTTCCGGCCAAGGTCCGCCGCGAACTCAGTGACGAAGAGGTCGACTCGCTGCGCACCAACGCCGAGCACTACCTGGTGCTGGCCGAGAAGCACCGTATTGCCAACGCCGGCTGATGCTGGTGGCATGAGCCGATTGCCGGGCCATGAGCATCATGCCAAGCTGGTGGCATGAGCCACCGTTTCCCCACCCCTCCCTGCGCAGAGCCCGACGCCGGATCACCGCTGCTGGCAACGGGCCGCCCCATTTCCTGGGGGGTGGTCTCGACGGGGCGGATCGCCGAGACGGTGGTCGCCGATTTGGCCCTGCTGGAGGACGCGACCTTGCAGGCGGTCAGTTCCCGTGATGGCGACCAGGCTGCCGCTTTCGCCACCCGGCACGGTTTCGTGGACGGCTATGGGCCCCACGACGGGCTCTCGGGCCACGAACGACTGTTCGCCGACCCTGCCGTTGAGGCCGTCTATATCGCCACCCCGCATGCCCAGCACTTCGCCATCGCCCGGGACGCCTTGCGGGCCGGCAAGCATGTGCTGTGCGAGAAGGCGCTGACCATCAACGCCTCGGAGGCCGCCGAGTTGGTGGCGTTGGCCAGGACCCGCGGCCTGTTCCTGATGGAAGCTGTGTGGACCCGCTTCCTGCCGTCCGTCCACCGGGCCCTGGACCTCATCGACGCCGGCGAAATCGGAGACATCGCCTGGATCCGCGCCGACCTCGGCTTCCCGGCGAACTACGACAAGACATGGCGCCTGTTCGACCCGGAAGCAGGTGGCGGTGCGCTGCTGGATCTGGCGGTCTATCCGCTGACCTGGGCGCTCGGAGCCCTGGGCTTCCCCCAGTCGGTCCAGGCGGTGGGGACGCTGAACGACGACGGGGTGGACACCCAGGAGTCGCTGACCCTCACCTATGGTTCGGGCGCCCAGGCCCAACTGCTCTGTTCGTTGAACGGCGCCGGTCCCCGCGAGGCGGTCATCTCGGGCAGCACGGGTTTCCTGCGCATTGCCGGCCCGCTGAACAACCCAGCCTCTTTCGAGGTCCACCCCCTCGACGCGGAGCCACGGACCGAGACTTTCGAAACGGTGGGCGGCAACTACGTCTATGAACTCCGTGAGGCCACGCGTTGCATCCAGCAGGGGCTGACCGAGAGCCCGACGATGTGCTGGGCGGATTCGGTGGACACCCTGCGCCTCTTCGACGGGGTGCGCAACCAGCTGGGGGTCAGCTACCTCAACGACCGTGGACGCTAGGCCAACCAGCAGTGGGTCCGTGCGGGCAGGCATGCATCCGTATACAGATGACCAATGCCCCAGTACGCTCAGGCCATGGGAGCAGAAGTCAGGAAGAAGACCTTCACCCGGGCGCAACGAACCCGGTACCGTGAACGCCTGAACGAAAACCTCGAGACCTTCGAGGACTTCCTCTCGAACGGGCATTTTGCCGCCTCGGGGACCATCGGCGTCGAACTGGAACTGAACCTCGCCAACGAGGATTTCACCCCGGCCATGCGCAACACGCAGGTGTTGGAATCGATTGCCGACGAGGCCTTCCAAACCGAGATCGGTGCCTTCAACATCGAACTGAACCATCCGGCCTTGGATGTGTCCGGACGTGGACTCCGCGAACTGGAGGAAGGCCTCCGAGCCCAGCTCAACCATGCCGACGCGAGGGCCGACGAGGTCGGGGCAGATTTGTTGATGACCGGCATCCTGCCCACCCTGCGTCCGGAGCAGTTGCAGGACCCCGACTGGATGAGTACCGGCAAACGGTACGCCGCCCTGAACACCTCGGTGCTGCAGGCCCGTGGTGAGGATGTCCTGATTGACATCTCCGGCCAAGAACGCCTCAGGTTCTATGCCCCCACGATCGCCCCGGAGGCCGCCTGCACCTCGGTCCAATTGCATGTCCAATTGAGCCCAGCCGAATTCGCTCCGGCGTGGAATGCCGCCCAGATTATTGCCGGACCGCAGATCGCCCTGGCCGCCAACTCCCCGGTGTTCCTGGAACGGGTGTTGTGGCATGAGACCCGTATCGAATTATTCAAGCAGTCGATCGACACCCGGGCCCCGGAAATGCGGGCCCAGGGCGTCCGGCCCCGCGTCTGGTTCGGCGATCGGTGGATCACCTCGATCTTCGACCTCTTCGAGGAAAATGTGCGCTATTTTCCGGCGCTGCTGCCCGAACTTGCTGGACGCCGTCCCCAAAAGACGAAGGCCGGGGCCCCCTATCTGCACGAGCTCAGACTGCATAATGGGACCGTTTACCGCTGGAACCGCCCCATCTACGACCCGGGTGTCGAGATCCCTAACCTCAGGTTGGAAAATCGGTTGCTCCCGGCAGGCCCTTCCGTCCTGGACACGGTGGCCAATGCCGCGTTCTTCTTCGGGTTGGTGCGCCGACTGCGCACCTCCCAACGCCCGTTATGGTCCCGGATGGCCTTTGGCACGGCAACGGAAAACTTCCTGGCCTGCGCCCGCGATGGGCTCCATGCCACCGTCTACTGGCCCGGGGTCGGGGAGATCCCGGTATCCGAACTCATCGTGCGCCACCTCATCCCGCTGGCCGCCGAGGGCTTGGCAGATCTGGGTGTCGAGGATGCCGTGGCGGCCCGCTATCTCGACGTGCTGCGTGAACGCGCCCGTACCGAGCAGAACGGCGCACTGTGGCAGATACAGAGCCTCGAACGACTCGAAGAGCGCGGACTGGATCGTCGCCATGCCCTGGTGGAGATGACCCGCCTGTATTGGGACCATATGCATCATTCGGGTCCGGTCCATGAATGGCCGTTGCCTTAAGGAAGGGTAGCCCCACCCTTCTTGACGTAACCCTCCGTACACAGATGATCTGTTTTCCATTTTTTGCGTTTACTTCTTGACGGCAACGATTCCGTATTGCAGACTTTTCTCCATGCAAGAAACGAGAGCTGGATCACAAGCGGGTCGAAGGAGTCCCGGGTCGCAGTCCGCGCTGCGCCATCTGAACCAGCAACGTCTGATCGATTGCCTGCTCGCCGGCCCCGCCACCCAGGCCGAACTCTCCCGGCAGACCGGGCTGTCCACGGCCACCGTCTCCAATATCGTGAAGTTCATGCAGGCCTCCGGCCTCGTCGACACCGAGCCCACCACCAGTTCGGGACGCCGAGCCCTGAACGTGCGACTCCTCAACGACGGGGCCATCGGGGTCGGCATCGACTTCGGCCGTCGCCACCTGCGCGTGGTCTTCGCCTCGCTGAATTACCACATCATCGCCGAGAGAACGATCATTCTCCCCCTCGGGCACCAGGGCGAAGAAGGCATCGCCGCAGCAGCTCGGCTCGTCACCGAACTGCTGGCCGAGAACAACCTCCACCGCAGCACCCTGATCGGTGCCGGCGTGGGCATCCCCGGCCCCATCGACCGCCGCAGCGGAACGGTCGCCCAGGGAGCCATCCTGCCCGAATGGGTGGGACTGAACCTGCAGGAACGTATCGAAGAAGTCCTCGACGTCCCCGTCATCGTCGATAACGACGCCAACCTCGGGGCCTTGGCCGAAGTGACCTGGGGTCCGCATAACGGGGTGGATAACCTCGTCTTCATCAAAATCGGTTCAGGCATCGGCGCCGGTTTGATCATCAACGGCTCCCCCTACTACGGAAATATCGGCATCACCGGGGAAATCGGCCATGCGACCGTGCAGCAACACGGCTCGATCTGCCGTTGCGGTAACCGCGGCTGCTTGGAAACCGTCGCCTCCACCACCATCATGTCGACCCTGCTGGCCGGGGCCGAACATCCCCCCCAGACGGCCGAAGACATCGTCGCGCAGGGACGCGGCGGCGGTTCGGCGGTTCTCCGCGTCCTGGACGACGCCGGCATGGCGGTCGGGCAGGAACTGGCCAATATCGCCAACCTGCTCAACCCCGAAGTCATCGTCGTGGGCGGCCCCTTGACCGGTCTGGGCGATCTCTTGCTGGAACCGATCAGACGCGGTCTGCACCGCCACGCCGTCCCGATCGTCGGAGACAGCACCACCGTCGTCATGTCATCACTGAGTGAACGGGCAGAATCCCTGGGAGCCGCGGCATTGGCCTTCCAGCATGTGGGGATCCGCGCCCCCTGGACTCCTCGGCGGTCAGCGACCGGCGAGCCTCAAAGAATCCTCTCGACTATCCACTGGAAGGCCCCTGGGCACCATGCACACACCACCTGCCGGGCAGCACGCCCCGAATCTGCTGGAAATGCGTTCGATCACCAAGGAGTTCCCGGGCGTCAAGGCCCTGGACGCCGTCAGTCTGAACGTGCGCGTCGGAGAGATCCACGCGGTCTGTGGGGAGAACGGCGCCGGGAAATCGACGCTGATGAAGGTCCTCTCCGGGGTCTACCCACACGGAACCTACACCGGGGACATCCACTATCAGGGAAAAGTCCAGGCCTTCCGCACCATCAATGCCAGCGAAGAGGCCGGCATCGTGATCATCCACCAGGAACTCGCCCTGATCCCCGAGCTGAGCATCATGGAGAACATTTTCCTGGGTAACGAGCCCACCCGTTTCGGGATGATCGACTGGTCCGCGGCGCGTCTGCGGTCGATGGATCTGCTGGCCAGGGTGGGATTGAGCGATGATCCCGACACCCCCATCAAGGAGATCGGCGTCGGCAAACAACAACTGGTGGAGATCGCGAAGGCACTGAATAAATCGGTGAAACTGCTCATCCTTGATGAGCCGACGGCCGCGTTGAACGAATCCGACTCCCAGCACCTGCTGGATCTGATCCGCGGGCTCAAGGGCAGGGGCATCACCTCGATCATCATTTCGCATAAGCTCAACGAGATCGAACAGGTGGCTGATTCCATCACGATCATTCGTGATGGACGCACCATCGAAACCCTGGACGTCCAGGCCGACGGGGTCAACGAGGACCGCATCATCAAGGGGATGGTCGGTCGGACCCTGGAATCACGGTTCCCCGAGCACAGTGCAGAAGTCGGGGAGACCTTCTTTGAGGTCTCCCACTGGAACGTCGGCCACCCCCAGATCCAGGACCGGATGGTCTGCAAGGACTCCAGCTTCTTCGTCAAGCGGGGTGAGATCGTCGGTTTCGCCGGGCTCATGGGTGCCGGGCGCACCGAACTGGCCCGCTCGATCTTCGGTCGTTCCTACGGACGCTACCAATCCGGGACCCTGACGATGAACGGCCAACACCTTGAATTGCGCACTGTCGCCCAGGCCATCCGTGCGGGCCTCGGCTATGTGACCGAGGACCGCAAGAGCCTCGGGTTGAACCTGCTGGACGACATCCAGGAAACCACCGTCTCGGCGAACCTGGCCAAGATCAGCAAGCACCAGGTGGTGGACCGGGACCGGGAATTCGAGGTCGCCGAGTACTACCGCAAGGCCCTGCGCATCAAGACCCCCTCGGTGCAGGAAGGCGTCAGCAAGCTCTCCGGCGGCAACCAACAAAAGGTCGTCCTGGCCAAATGGATGTTCACCGAGCCCGACCTGCTCATCCTCGACGAACCCACCCGTGGCATCGATGTGGGAGCCAAATTCGAGATCTACGGGATCATCCAACAACTGGCGAAGGCCGGCAAGGGAGTCATCGTGATCTCCTCCGAACTGCCCGAACTACTCGGTCTCTCCGACAGGATCTACACGATCTTCGAAGGAGCCATCACCGGGGTGGTGGACCGCGAGGAAGCCACCCCCGAGAACCTGATGCGCCTGATGACCTCGGCCCGTCAACCGGCCTGATCCCTCCGCCCCTTCTCCTCACTTACCCGCACCCGCGAACCAAGGAACACAACATGAACGCGATCAAGCAGCTCTTTGGCGGAAACACCCGCCAATTCGGCATGATCTTTGCCCTGGTGGCCCTGGTGGTCTTCTTCCAGATCATGACCGAAGGCGTGACCCTGACCTCCGGCAACCTGATGAACCTACTCAACGGCAACGCCTATATCCTCATCCTGGCCATTGGCATGGTGCTGGTCATCATCGCCGGGCACATCGACCTCTCGGTGGGTTCGATCGCCGCCTTCGTGGGCGTCACCGTCGCCATAGCGATCCGCGACTGGGGGCTTCCCGCCTGGGCAGGGATCCTGTTGGGCCTGGCCCTGGGCGTGGTGATCGGGGCGTGGCAGGGCTTCTGGGTCGCCTATGTCGGGATCCCCGCTTTCATCGTGACCCTGGCGGGCATGATGCTCTTCCGCGGGCTGAACCAGTTCGTGGGCAAATCCAACACGATCCCTGTCCCCGAAGACTTCCAGTACATCGGTGCCGGCTACCTCAAGGAGATCGGGCCCAACACCGGCTATAACAACCTCACCCTCCTCCTCGGCCTGTCCACCGTCGCCCTGGTCGTCATCATGTCGCTACGTGGTCGTGCCAAGGCCCTCCGACTCGGCGCCCTGGTGCCGCCCTTGTGGGTGCAGGTCACCAAGCTGACCCTGATCAGCGCCGCCATCCTCTACGCCACGTATCTCTTTGCCACCGGCAGGCCGGGGACCTCGTTGCCGATTCCGGGCATCATCCTGATCGGCCTGGTGATCATCTACGGCTTCATCTCCTCACGCACGGTCTTCGGCCGCCATATCTACGCCGTCGGCGGCAACCGCCATGCAGCCGAGCTCTCCGGCGTCCGCTCCAAGAAGGTCAACTTCCTGGTCATGATGAACATGGCGGTCCTCGCCGGTCTGGCCGGCATGATCTTCGTCGCCCGCTCCACCGCTTCGGGTCCCTCGGATGGCAACATGTGGGAGCTGGACGCGATCGCCGCGGTCTTCATCGGCGGTGCGGCAGTGACCGGCGGTGTCGGGACCGTGGTCGGTTCGATCATCGGCGGCCTGGTCATGGCCGTGCTGAACAACGGCCTGCAGCTGCTCGGTGTCGGCGCCGATGCCACCCAGATCATCAAGGGTCTGGTGCTGCTGGCGGCCGTCGCCTTCGATGTCTACAACAAATCCCAGGGCAAGCCCTCCATCACGGGTCTGCTGACCCGGGGGCTGTCCTCCCGCAACCGTCCCGCGGACGATGAGCTCCCCTCCACTCCGGAGAAGGTCTCGACCTCTGCCTGACACCTTCCATCCGGCTCCACCCGCACCATCAGAAAGAGAAACCAATGAAGATCATGGGCAAAGCAACCAAGTTCGCCGCGGTGACGGCGATCGCCGCGCTGGCATTGACCGGTTGCGGCCGGCAGGATGCCGGGGCCGACGCCGCCGGGGAATCCGCCTCCGGCTTCGACGAGGGAGCCACCATCGGTGTCGCCCTGCCGCAGAAGACCAGTGAGAACTGGGTCCTGGCCGAGAACCTGTTCAATAAGGACCTCAAGGACAAGGGCTTCAAGCCCGACGTACAGTTCGCCAACAGCGGCGTCGCCGAACAGCAGAACCAGATCAACGCCATGATCTCCAAGGGCGCGAAGGTCATCATCGTCGGTGCCATCGACGGAGCCCAGCTGGGCAACCAGCTCAAGGCCGCCAAGGAAGCCGGGGCCACCATCATCGCCTACGACCGGTTGCTGCTGAACACCCAGGACGTCGACTACTACGTCGCCTACGACAACTTCAAGGTCGGCCAGCTGCAGGGCCAGGCCCTGTTGGACGGGTTGAAGGAGAAGAAGGGCAAGGCCCCCTACAACATCGAGCTGCTCGCCGGCTCCCCCGACGATGCCAACGCCCAGGTCTTCTTCGACGGTGCCATGGACGTGCTGAAGCCGGCCATCAAGGACAAGACGGTCACCGTGGCCTCGGGGCAGCAGAAGTTCGAGCAGGCAGTGACCCAGGGCTGGAAAGCGGAAAACGCACAGAAGCGCATGGACACCCTGCTCACCGGCACCTACACCGGCTCCAAGACCCTCGACGGGGTCCTCTCCCCCAATGACACCCTGGCCCGCGCCGCCCTGACCTCGGTCAAGGCGGCCGGCAAGGACGTTCCCGTGGTGACCGGGCAGGACTCCGAGGTCGAATCGGTGAAGTCCATCATGAAGGGCGTGCAGTACTCCACCATCAACAAGGACACCCGTGCCCTGGTGGAGCATTCGGTCACCATGGTCCAGGACCTGCAGCAGGGCAAGGAGGTCGAGGTCAACGACCCCGACTCCTACGACAACGGGACCAAGGTCGTCCCGGCGTACCTGCTCAAGCCGCAGATCGTCACCCAGAAGAACGTCAAGGAAGCCTACGTGAACGATCCGGTGCTGGGCCCGCTCACGAAGTAGCGGACCCCCGCTGAAACACAGGGAGGACGACGACGGCACCCGTCGTCGTCCTCCCTTCCCCTGTTGAAGGGGTGCTGGGGCGATCTCTAGTGCGAACGGGAGCTGCTGCGCCGCCAGATCGCCGCCAAGATCGCTCCCGAGACGTTATGCCAGACGGAGAACACGGCGCCGGGCAGGGCTGCTTCGGGCGCGAAATAGGTCTTGGCCAGGCCGGCGGCCAGCCCCGAGTTCTGCATCCCCACCTCGATGGCCATGGTTCGGCGGGAAGGGATCGGCAACCCGAAGAGCCGTGCGGCGCCGTAGCCGACCAGGTAGCCCAGCCCGTTGTGCAGGATGACAGCCGCCAGGATGAGCAGCCCGGCGCTGAAGATGGCCTCCGCGCTACCGGCGACGACGGCGATGACCACAAAGGTGATCGCCAAGACCGAGACCCAGGGCAGTGCCGGCAGGATGGCGGCCACCCACCGCGGGGCGAAGGTGCGCACGATCAGGCCCAGCACCACCGGGATCAAAACGATCTGCACGATCGAGACGGCCATCGACCCGGCGGCGACGGGAAGGTACTGTCCGGCCAGCCAGAGGGTCAGCAGCGGGGTGAAGATCGGGGCGATCAGCGTCGACACGCTGGTCATCGTCACCGATAGGGCAACATCGCCCTTGGCGAGATAGGTGACCACGTTCGACGAGGTCCCTCCCGGGGCGCAACCCACCAGGATGACCCCCGCCGCGAGCGCCGGCGGCAGCCCCAGCAGCGTGGCGACCCCCAGCCCGAGTAGCGGCATGATCACGTATTGGGCGATCACCCCCAACAGCACCGGCAACGGTTGGCGCACCACCAGGGAGAAGTCGGGCAGGGTCAGGGTCAGGCCCATTCCGAACATGATGAGCATCAGCCCCGGGTTGATCAGCGGAGCCAGCCCGGTGAAGGGGGCCGGGAAGAACAGGGCCACCGCCCCACCCGCGAGAATCAACAGGGGGAACAGGGTGACCGCGATCCGGGCACTGCGTTCTTCGGCGGGGTTCGCCGTCCCCGCAGGCTCGATCGTCGTCGTTGACCGTGCATGCGGCCCGTGGGGTCCTTCAGGTGTGCTTGACATGGAAACCATCGTTCCAAACCTCCTCCCGAGCCCGATAATTATGACTTGGGGTGGCCAGTGTGTCCCACGCCACCGCAGGGCAGGGCTCCCCTGCTTTAGGCTGGTGGGGCATCCCGCGCATCAGCGTGGTCCGCCGCGCTCCCGCCATCACCGGGTGCCGGTGCCCCAGCACCTGTCGAGGAAGTCCCACCCATGCCCGTAGTCCCCCGTCCCGCACGGCCGGCATCGATCGCCGCGTCCCTGCTCGCCACCCTTCTCGTCCTGACCGGTTGCGCCGGTTCGGGTGATCCCGGAGGTTCGGCCGCCGATGACACCCCGGTCGAGGGTGGGACCTTGGTGTATGCCTCGGGCGACGCCGAACCAACCTGCCTGGACCCGCATGTGGGTGGGAACTATCCGCAGGCCTTATTGGCCGGCCAGTACCTCGAAACCCTCTACACCAAGGACGACGACGGAAAGATCGTCCCGTGGCTGGCCTCCGGGGCCGAACCTTCCCAGGACGGACTGACGTGGACTCTTTCACTGCGCGAGGGCATCAAATTCACCGACGGGACCGCACTGGACGCTGCCACGGTGAAGGCCAATATCGAACATCTGCAGGACCCCGACACCGCTTCCTCCACCGGTTATTTGGCGGTGGCGAAAATCAAGACCATGGACGTCGTGGATGACTCAACCCTGAAGTTGCACCTTTCAGCCCCGGATTCGGCCCTGTTGGAATCGTTCTCCATGCCCTGGGTCGCCATCGAATCCGGGAAGGCGCTGAAGCGCAGCCAGGCCGATAATTGTGCCTCCCCCGTGGGCACCGGTCCCTTCACCGTGAAGAAGTGGACCAAGCAGGACTCCGTCGAGCTGACCCGCAACGAGGACTACCAGGTCCCGGTGGATACCGCCGAGCATGCGGGGCCAGCCCATCTGGAGGCCATCACCTGGAAGTTCATCCCCGAGGCCGCCACCCGTTATGCCGCCCTCCAATCGGGCACGGTGGACATGATCGACAATGCCCAGCCCGATACCATCAAGGCCGCCGAGGACGCCGATACCATCGGTCACCTCGATGCCCCGCGCCCGGGCGCCTCGAACCGCATCGAGCTGAACTCTTCCCGGGCCCCGTTCAACGACGAGAAGGTTCGCGAGGCCTTCATCCGCGCGGTGGACGTCGAGGACGGGCTCTCCTCGTTGTTCTTTGACACGGCAGAGCGCTCCTTTTCGGCGCTGTCCAGCGTCGAACCGATGGGCTACTCGGATGAATCCGCCTTCACGCAGGATCCCGAACACGCCAACCGGCTGCTCGATGAGGCCGGCTGGACCGACCGCGACGGGCAGGGGTACCGCAGCAAGGATGGCCAACGCCTGTCACTGACTTTCCCGGTGAGCACCAACCAGTCGGTTCCGGCCGAACAGTCACTTTTCCAGCAATTGCAGGCCACGGCGAAGGAGGTCGGCTTCGAGGTCAAACTCGACCTGCTGGACCTCTCCAGCTGGTACGACGTCCTGGGCGAAAATCACTACGACCTGGTCAGCGCCCCGTATACGAAGGTCGGCCCCGACGTGCTGTCCATCCTCTTCCATTCCTCCAATACGGTCCCTGCCCCGTCGGGCTATTTCGCCAACCATGCCCAGATCAAGGACCAGCAGCTCGATGCCCTGTTGGAGGAGGCCAGCGCCACCACCGACGCCGACCAGCGCCAGGCCAAGTACACCGAAGCGCAAAAGATCGTCCTGGAAGGCCACTACATCCTGCCCCTGTATGACCAGCAGAACCACTTCCTGTACAGCACGGATCTGCACGACGTCGGGGCGATGACCGCGGTGGCTTCCCCGACGTTCCACGACGCCTGGTTAGCGAACTAGGAACGACGCCGGAGGATGGCCGGGCAGATGATAGCGGACTCCACATTCGCCGGACGCCCCAGCCGGGGCGCCGCGACCTGGTGGCGCCCCGCTGGTCTCTGGCTGGCTCGCCGTGCCGGTTCAGCGGTCTTCGTGCTCTGGGCGGTGGCCACACTGATCTTCGTCGCCATCCGCCTCATCCCCGGCGACTCGGCGGAGGCGATCATGGGTGGGCCGGGTTCGCAGGCCTCCGCCGAAGCCCTCGAAGCAGCCCGCACCGAATACGGACTCGACCGGCCCGTGGGGGTTCAATACCTGACCCTCTTGGGGCATCTGGCCACCGGGAACCTGGGGACCTCGTATTCGCTGAAGGTCCCGGTCATCGACGTTTTGACCGCCCAACTGCCCGGAACGCTGGGCTTGGCCGCCGGCGCCTGGATCGTGGCGTGGCTCATCGCGTTGGGGCTCGCCCTCTATTCGGGGTTGGGCGGCCGGGGCGCGGCCGCCGTCGGCTCGGCCCTGGAAATCGCTGCGGCCTCGGTACCTCACTTCTGGCTCGGATCGGTCCTGGTGCTGCTCCTCTCCAGCGCGTGGCGGTGGCTGCCACCGGTCAGCAACGGTACGGCCGCCGGGCTCATCATGCCGATCGTCACCCTGGCGCTGCCCCTGGCGGGTTTTTTGGGCCAGGTCATGCGTGAGTCGATGGCGACCGCGCTGAACTCCCCCTTCGCGCTCTCGGCCCGCGCCCGCGGAGAGTCCGAGGCCGGCGTCGTCCTCCGTCATGCCCTGCGCCATGCCGCGCTGCCCGGGGTGGCGCTCTCCGGCTGGGCGTTGGGGTCCCTGGTCTCCGGAGCCGTCGTGGTGGAATCGATTTTCGCCCGCCCCGGGTTGGGGCGCACCCTGCTCGAGGCAGTCACCCTGCGCGATGTCCCGCTGGTCACCGGGGTCGCCTTGGTTTCGGCACTGGCCTACGTGGTGGTCATGGCCCTGTCGGATCTGGCCGAACGGGCCATCGACCCGCGGATCCGGACGAGGTGAGCGCCATGCCGTCCTCCACCACGACCCCGCGGGGTGCTGCCCTGCGCCGCGGGCTGCGCCCGGGTCTCCTGCTGCCGGTCATCGCCGCGGCCACCGCGTTCTTCCTGGTCCTCGCCGCGCTCGTGCCCTGGTGGTTGGCTCCCACCGACCCGTTGGCCATCGACCCGGGTGCCGCCTTCTCCAGCCCCTCTCTCTCCCACTGGTTGGGCACCGACGAATCGGGTCGGGACATTTATTCGCGCATCGTGCACGGGGCCAGGCCCTCGCTGCTCATCGGGGCCGCAGCCACCGGTTTGGGCTTGGGGTTGGCGCTGGTGCTGGGTCTGGCCTCGGGTCTGGGCGGACGCTGGCTCGACGCAGGAATCGGGCGCATCGTCGAGGTGATGCTCGCCCTGCCCGGACTGCTCCTGGCCCTGGTGTTCATCGCCCTCGCCGGGCCGGGAGTGTCCACCACGATCATCGCCGTCGGACTGACCACGGCTCCCGGCTATGCCCGCATCATCCGCTCCCAAGCCAGATCCCTGCGCGGTTCGGCCATGATCGAGGCGGCCCGGGTTCTGGGCCACCATCCGGCCCGGATCCTGGTGCGGCATCTGCTGCCCAACGCGCTCGGGCCTGTTCTGGTGCTGGCCACCTTGGGCGTCGGCCAAGCGGTGATCTGGGCTTCGGCCTTGAGCTTCCTCGGCCTCGGTGAGGCACCGCCTGCCCCCGAATGGGGGGCCATGCTCGCCGCCGGACGCACCTACCTGGGCTCTGCCTGGTGGATGACCTTCTTCCCGGGCCTGGCCATTGTCGCCACGGCGGCGGCCAGCACCGTCCTGGGCAGATCCCTTCAACGCCGGGCGGTGGGCGCATGAGCGGGCCACCAGTCCTGCGGGTCGAGGGACTCCAGGTCGGATTCGGCGGCACACAGGTGGTGCACGACGTCGATCTGGAGGTGCGGCGGGGCGAATGCCTGGCCCTGGTGGGAGAATCAGGTTCGGGGAAATCCGTGACCGCCCGGGCCCTGCTGGGCCTGACCGGCGGCGCCTCCCGGGTGAGAGCCCACCGGATGGAGTTCGACGGCACGGCACTGCCCGCCGCCAACAGCCGGCAGTGGCGCCGCCTACGCGGACCCCGGATCGGGCTGGTCCTGCAGGATGCGCTGGTCTCGCTGGACCCCTTGCGGACGATCGGCCGGGAAATCGACGACTCCCTGCGCCTCCACACTTCCTTGTCGGTCGCGGCCCGGGGCCGTCGGGTCGCCGAATTATTGGAATCGATGGGGCTGCACACCGACGATGCCGGGCGGCGGGCCGGGGAACTCTCCGGCGGCATGCGCCAGCGCGCGCTCATGGCCTCAGCCATGGCGTTGGATCCGGATCTGCTCATCGCCGACGAACCCACCACCGCCCTCGACGCCGAATCCCAAGCCCAGGTCCTTGAGGTGTTGGGCGGATTACGGGCCGGGGGTTCGTCGCTGCTGCTGATCAGCCACGATCTGGCGGTGGTCTCCTCGGTGGCTGACCGGGTGGCCGTCATGCGTCAGGGCAGGATGGTTGAGCAGGGGCCCACCTCCAAGGTCCTCTCCCAGCCGGAGCACGAGTACACCAAAATGCTCCTGCGCGCCGTCCCCGCAGGTCGTCCCCGCGGCACCCGGCTTTCGGTGGCGGTGGAGGAACCGGCCGCCACCACCGCGTCAACGAAGCTGTCGCCGCCGGAGGTGCCGGCAGTGTTGCCACCGGTGTTGGAGGCACGGAACCTTTCAAAATCCTTCACCCTGAAGGGCGGCGAAAAGTTCAGGGCCGTCGACGATATCAGTCTGCGGGTGGAGCCCGGGCGGACGCTGGGGCTGGTGGGCGCCTCCGGTTCGGGCAAGAGTACGACGGCGAGGATCCTGTTGGGGTTGGAGGAGCCCGAGGACGGGAGTGTCGAGCTTTTCGGTGAGCCCTGGGTGCCGGGGAAGGAAGCCGGCCGCAGGCCCCGTCGACCGCTGCTCGGGGCCGTGTACCAGGACCCGTTGAGTTCCTTTGATCCACGCCGCAAGGTCGGTGCCATCTTGGCCGATGCCCTCTCCGCCAGGTCCGCCGCTGTCGGTTGGGGCGCCGAGGATCCGGCCTCCTTGCTGGAGCTGGTCGGGCTTGAGCCGGCACTGGCCCGAAGGCATCCGGGAACGCTTTCCGGCGGGCAACGCCAACGCGTCGCGATCGCCAGGGCCTTGGCTCCGGGGCCGCGGGTACTGATCTGCGATGAGCCGGTGTCCTCCTTGGACGTCTCGGTGCAGGCCAGGATCCTTGACCTGCTCGATGACCTGCAGGCCAGGTTCGGGCTGGGGTATCTGTTCATCTCCCACGATTTGGCCGTCGTCAGGCATGTCAGCGACCGGTTGGCGGTGATGCATCACGGCAGGATCGTCGAAGCCGGGGGCACCGAGGAGATCTTCGCCAACCCGCAGGACCCCTATACGCGGGCCCTTTTGGCGGCCTCGCCCACGTTGCGCACCAGCTAGGCCACCGCTGCCCGGTCGGCCTCGGCAGCAGTCGCGGGGCCCCCGGCACCACAAACGGCGCGTGGCCCGATGATGTGCATCGGGCCACGCGCCGTCGTGGTCTTGCCGGGGGCCATCGGCAGGGCCGGTGGCGACCGCGTCAGCCGAGCTTGGAGACCAGTGACTCCAGGACCCGGTTCAGCGTGGCCGAGGGGCGCATGGCCGTCTGGGCCTTCTCATCGGAAGGACGGTAGTAGCCGCCCAGTTCCACGGGCGAGCCCTGGACGCCGAGGAGTTCGGCGTTGATGTCATCCTCGTGGGTCGCGAAGTCCTTCGCGATCTCGGCGAAAGCCGCGGCCAGCTCGGCGTCCTCTTCCTGCCGGGCCAGTTCCTGGGCCCAGTACATGGCCAGGTAGAAGTGGCTGCCCCGGTTGTCGAGTTCCCCGACCTTGCGCTTGGGCGACTTGTCCTGGAGCAGGAAGGTCCCGGTGGCCGCGTCCAGGGTGTCGGCCAGCACCTGGGCGCGGGCGTTGGACGTGGAGGTGGAGAGGTGGGCGAAGGATTCGGCCAGGGCCAGGAATTCTCCGAGCGAGTCCCAGCGCAGGTGGTTTTCCTGCAGCAGCTGCACCACGTGCTTGGGTGCCGAGCCGCCGGCGCCGGTTTCGAACAGGCCGCCACCGTTGATGAGCGGGACCACCGACAGCATTTTCGCACTGGTGCCCAGCTCGAGGATCGGGAACAGGTCGGTCAGGTAGTCGCGCAACACGTTGCCCGACACCGAAATGGTGTCCTCGCCCCGACGCAAACGTTCCAGGGTGTAGGCGGTGGCCTCGATCGGGGCCATGATCTTCAGCGTCAGACCCTCGGTGTCATGATCGGCCAGGTAGTCGTTGACCTTGGCGATGAGGTTGCGGTCGTGGGCACGGGTCTCGTCGAGCCAGAAGATCGCCGGGGTCTCGGAGGCGCGGGCGCGCGTGACGGCCAGCTTGACCCAGTCGCGGATCGGGAGGTCCTTGGTCTGGCAGGCGCGCCAGATATCGCCCTGTTCGACCTGGTGCTCGATGATGACCCGGCCTGCGGAGTTCACGACCTGCACGGTGCCGGCTCCGGTGATTTCGAAGGTCTTGTCGTGGCTGCCGTATTCTTCGGCCGCCTGGGCCATGAGCCCGACGTTGGGGACGGTGCCCATGGTGGTCGGGTCGTAGGCGCCGTTGGCACGGCAATCCTCGACGACCGTCTGGTAGACGCCGGCGTAGGAGCTGTCCGGGAGCACTGCCAGGGTGTCGTGTTCGCCGTCGTCCGCTCCCCACATATGGCCCGAGGTGCGGATCATGGCCGGCATGGAGGCGTCGACGATGACGTCCGAGGGGACGTGCAGGTTGGTGATGCCCTGGGTCGAATCGACCATGGCGATTCCCGGACCGTTGGCCAGCCCGTCCTCGATGTCGGCCTTGACGCCGTCGCGCACCGTCTCGGAGAGGTCGTCGAGTCCGCCGAGGATGGCTGCCAGGCCGTTGTTGGGGCTCAGGCCTGCCGCTTCGAGGTCCTCACCGTAGGTGGCGAAGAGGTCGGGGAAGAACGCCTTGACGACGTGGCCGAAGATGATGGGGTCGGAGACCTTCATCATGGTGGCCTTCAGGTGGGCGGAGAAGAGCACGCCTTCTTCCTTGGCGCGGGCTACCTGCTCGGCCAGGAAGGTATCGAGTTGCGCTGCCGACATGAAGGTTCCGTCGATGACCTCGCCTTTGAGGACTCCGAAGGCCTTCTTCAGGACCTTCACGGTTCCGTCTTCGGCGGTGAAGCGGATCTCGATCTGGTCGTCGGCCTCCATGACCACCGATTTCTCGTTGGCCCGGAAGTCCCCGCCGTCCATGGTGGCGACGTTGGTCTTCGACTCCGCGGACCAGGCGCCCATGGAGTGCGGGTATTTACGGGCGTAGTTCTTCACCGACAGCGGGGCCCGGCGGTCCGAGTTGCCCTCACGCAGTACCGGGTTCACCGCGGAACCCTTGATGCGGTCGTAGCGTGAACGGATATCGGTTTCCTCATCGGAGGACGGGTTGTTCGGGTAGTCGGGCAGGGCGTATCCCTGCGACTGCAGTTCGGCGATGGCCGCCTTGAGCTGCGGCATGGAGGCGCTGATATTGGGCAGCTTGATGATGTTCGCCTCGGGCGTCTGGGCCAAGGCACCGAGTTCGGCCAACGCATCACTTTGGCGCTGGTCCTCGGTCAGGAAGTCACCGAAGAGGGCGATGATGCGGCCGGCCAGCGAAATATCGCGGGTTTCGATTTCGACGCCGGCGGTCGAGGCGAAGGCTTCGACGACGGGCAGGAAGGAATAGGTGGCCAGCATCGGCGCTTCGTCGGTGTGGGTGTAGATAATCTTTGCCATGGGTGAGGCATCTCCCTGAAGGTCAACGGTTTGGGGAGATCAACGTGATGATCTCAACGTATCCAACTTACCCGAGAGGGCCCGTGAGCCCATATTCCTCGGAGGCGAACGACGGCGCCGGCATCCCGCTCCAACCGGGGTGGCGACGCCGTTCCCGGTCCGGGAAGGACCGGACCGCCCGGGTACTACTCTTCCTCTGGTGCGCTCGCGTCAGGGGTGTGCTTCAGCGAGGTGATCTTCCAGGCGCCGTCGTCGTACGTGCCGGTCACCGTGTAGGTGGTGCCTTCGGCATCCCATTCGGTTTCTTCGACGACCTCGCCGTCCTTGTCCAGGACCTTTTTGGCGTCTTCCATATAGGGCACCACGGCGCTGAGCTGGCCGTCCTGGTCGGCCTTGCCCACGGCGACCACGTCCTGCGGCTTGGGCTGCCCGCCCTCGATCGTGCCTTCGTCGTCGTAGACGTGGGCGATGGCCCCGGCGGCCTTCTCGCATTCGGCGCAGTCCTGCGTGACCGCGAGCATGTCATCGGTTTTGCCGGTCTGCAGGGCGTAGGACATGGCCTCGTAGTAGTAGTACGTCGTCGCCGAGAGTCCGTCGGCGCCTTCGGCCTTCATCTGCTCGTTGGTCTCCGGCGCCGGGATCGCCGCCTCGGTCGAGGAGGCGGCGGAGGACGAATCGGCTGCCGGTTCACCGGCGGCGCAGCCGGCCAAGGCCAGGGAAGCTGCAGCGACGGCGATACCGGCGCCCAGGACGTGGGGGAACTTCATATGCGATGACTCCAGAAGTGGTGATGGTCGTTGCCGACGGGCGCCGTGGCGTCCGTCACCGCCACCATATCCCGTTGCCTCAGGCCACCAGTTGTGGGATGTGCCACATTCCGCGGTTTCCACGACTCCTCCGTGTCCGAGCTCACAGCAGTCGGTATGATGTTCCAGTCCTCGGGTCTTCTTCGAGGCACCAACGAACGAAGGACGGCATACATGCCCGAGGCGGCATTGGCGATTGATGGCGGGCAAACGGGCATCCGTGCCCAAATAGTCCAGGCAGATGGCATGGCCCGTCCCGACCACCAGGTTCTGGAATTCAGGGGCATCCTCACCGACCGGCCGTTGGCCCCCCAAATCGCCGATGTGGTCGCCCGGGCCCATGAAGCCTCGGGCCACGATTTCCTGACGGTCTCCGCAGGTTTATCGGGGCTCACCGATGGCGAAGGCCTGGCTCCGGCCCTGCTGGAAGCCACCACCGGATACGGTGTGACCTCGGTCTACATCACCCACGACTCGGTCAGTTCCTACCTCGGCGCTTTGGGTGACTCCCCCGGCGCCGTCGTCGCCTCCGGGACCGGAGCCGTCACCTTGGCCGTCGGCGCCACCGACGTCGTGCGCATCGATGGTTGGGGCTACATCATGGGTGACGCCGGAAGCGGGTATTGGATGGGCCGAGCGGCCTTCGACGCGGTGATGCGTGACTTCGACGGCCGTGGCCCCGCCACGGCACTCACCGAGGTCGTGCGTGCCGACTTCCCTGATCTGCCCCAGGCCTACGTTGAACTCCAACGCGACCCGGACCGCATCAGCCGCACCGCCGCCTACGCCGCCGCGGTGGCCCGGCTGGCCGAGAGCGACGCGGTGGCCCGCCGTATTTGTGATGATGCGGCCCAGGAATTGGCCTTGGCGGTGGCCACCGGGCTGCGCCGGGTGGGCGAGGACCAGGCCGAGTCCCCTGCCGTCTGCTTTTTGGGTGGGGTCCTTCGGGGGGAACGGGTCCGCAGCCAACTCATTTCCCGACTGGCCGGGCTGTGGCCGCATCTGCAGGTGCGCGAGCCGGCGGCCACCTCACTTCAGGGGGCCGCACTGCTGCCGTTCCTCACCCCGGATTCGGCGCTGGCGCACCAGGTGTTGACGGCCCGGAGCTAGAATCCGCTCCGGCGCAGGCGTACCCGGGGGCGCTCCCGCTGGACGGCTCTTTGCTCCGGCCGCACCGCGTTGATCTCACGCAGCATCTCGTGCTCGGCACGACTGGCCGCAGGACGCCGTGCGGCCCGGAAACGGTGCACGACCCACCAGATGCCGCCGACCAGACCCACAGCACCAATGAGCAGGCCCAGGGCCAAGTTCGCTGACTCTTCTCCGGTGGTTTCTGCAGCAGCCAGCAGGCCACTGGCAATAGTGATGAACATCTTCCCCCCAGCTGTTGTTGCGCCGGCCCTTCCGGACCTGGCTAGATGCCCCCGCGGCGGACCGGCCGCACGGTCGTCTGGTCGTTGACGACCTTCTGTTCGGGGCGGACCCCGTTCATTTCACGGAGCCTCTCGTGTTCTTCACGGCTGGCTGCTGGGCGGCGTGCCACCAGGTAGCGTCGCAGAAACCATCCGGCGGCGCACAGGACGATGATGGCCCCGACCACTAGTCCGACGATGAGATTGCCCGTGTCGTTTCCGCTCGCTTCTGCTGCTGCTCATCCTGCTGCAGTGATGCTGAACATGACGCCCCCTTCGGATCTGCGTTCATTTCAGCGTACGTCTCAGGAGCGAACGGGGCACCCCCATCGAGGATGATTTCGGGCGGGATACCTCCCCGGATACGGCAGCGGCCGGTCCCCTGGCTCGAGGGGCCGGCCGCTGGCGATCTGCTGACGGTGTTGCTGCGGTTCCTAGTGGAAGAAGTGCCGGGCCCCGGTGAAGTACATGGTGATCCCCGCGGCATTGGCCGCAGCGACGACTTCCTCGTCACGGATTGAACCGCCGGGATGAACGACTGCCTTGACCCCGGCGTCGAGCAGGATCTGCAACCCATCGGCGAAGGGGAAGAAGGCGTCGGAGGCGGCCACGGCCCCGCGAGCCCGTTCGGGTGACAGGGCGCCGGCGGCAGTTCCCGAGGCACCTCCGGCGGCATCGACATCCGATTCGACGGCCACCCCCAGGGTGTTCGCGCGTTCCACGGCCAACTTGCAGGAGTCCACCCGGTTGACCTGGCCCATGCCGACACCGACGGTGGCCCCGCCACTGGCGAGCAGGATGGCGTTGGACTTCGCGGCGCGGATGGCTCTCCAGGCGAAGTTCAGATCGGCCAGCGTGGCCGTGTCGGCTGCGGGGCCGGCAGCCAGTGTCCAGTTCGCCGGGTCGTCGCCGGCCGCGTCGATCCGATCCGAGGCCTGCAGGAGCATGCCGCCCGAAATCTGCTGGTACTCGACGTCGTCCCGTTCGTACCCGGCCGGCAACTGCAGCAGCCGGATGTTCTTCTTGGCGCTGAGGATCTCCAACGCTTCGGGCTCGAATCCGGGGGCAATAACGACCTCGGTGAAAATGGACTTGATGGTTTGGGCCATCCCTGCCGTGACGGTTCGGTTCGCGGCGATGACTCCCCCGTACGCGGAGACCGGGTCGCAGGAGTGGGCCTTGCGATGCGCATCGGCGATCGGGTCGGCGGCGTTGGCGGAGGCCACGGCGACGCCGCAGGGGTTGGCGTGCTTGACCACGGCCACCGCCGGCTCGGCGAAGTCGAAGGCCGCCCGCAGGGCAGCGTCGGCGTCAGTGAAGTTGTTGTAGCTCATGGCCTTGCCGTGCAGCTGTTCTGCCTGGGCGATGCCGGCCGGGGCTGCCGTGTCGACATAGAGGGCAGCAGCCTGGTGGGGGTTCTCCCCGTAACGCAGGCTCTCCGCCCGTTCCAGGGCGACTCCGGCGTAGGGAGGGAATTTGGCCGGGGCTTCGTCATCGCCAAACTGGGCTGCCGTCCAGCTGGCGACGGCGTTATCGTAGGCGGCAGTATGGGCGAAGGCCAGTGCGGCCAGGCGCCGGCGGGTTTTCAGGTCGAAGCCTCCTCCTTGGGCTGCCGAGACGACGTCTCCGTAGCTCGAAGGATCCACGACGACGGCGACGGAGGGGTGGTTCTTCGCTGCGGCACGGACCATGGAGGGGCCACCGATGTCGATCTGTTCCACGACGTCGTCCTGACCGGCGCCGGAGGCGACGGTGTCCACGAACGGGTAGAGGTTCACCACGACCAGGTCGAAGGGTTCGATGCCCATATCGGTCAGCTGATCCATATGCTCGGGCAGACGGCGGTCGGCCAGGATGCCTGCGTGCACCCGTGGGTGCAGGGTCTTCACCCGCCCGTCCAAGCATTCCTGGAATCCGGTGACCTCCGATACCTCCGTCACCGGGACACCGGCGGCAGCGATCTTCTTCGCGGTCGAGCCGGTGGACACGAGGGAAACGCCCGCGGCATGGAGGCCACGGGCGAGGTCTTCGAGTCCCGTCTTGTCGTAGACGGAAATCAGTGCACGGCGAAGAGGAACACGGTCAAGGACGGTCTGGCTCACAAGGAACTCCCGGGAATCATGGGTTGGGGCGCTTCCAACCCTACCGGCCCGCGGCCTGGCTTTAGGAGACGAGGTCGGGGAAATGACGCGAAAGCTGCTCGGGCGTCAGGCTCCTGCGCAGCAGCGCGTCAGCATGATCGTCATCGGCGACGTAGGCGACGATATCGGCGTTGGGTCCGTGGGCCAGTTCCACCCGCAGGTCGTCGATGACCGCGAGCAGCAGCTCGTAATACCGTCGGATCGTCTCTTCCCAGCCGTTTGATTCGGCGACCCGGGTCAGCGCCTCGCGCCATAGCTCGGCAGCTGACTCGTCAAAGAGTTCCATCGAGCACCAGTGCCATTCGGGCGGATTCCACCGTGCCGAATAGTAGCTGGCCCCGGATTCGGCGGCTTCGCCCTCCGCCTCAAGCTGGGCTAGTTCCCCGTCGACGTCGAACCCGTCGGCATCGTCGTCGTTCTCGGTATCCTCTTCCGAGTCATCGGTGGAATCCTGCGCGTCGTCGGACGGGTCATCGCCGATGTTGAGGGGGTCGGGACCGTCCCCGTCCTCTTCCACTTCCTCGGGCTCGTCGCCGCCACCGAAGTCCTCCTCGACGGAGTCGCCGTCGCGGTCCAACGCCTGTTCGGAGTTCAGGGCCAGCACCGGCAGCTCGATGGGCTCGGCAGGATCGGTGGAGACCCCCGAAAGCGCTAGGGCATAGAACACGTGGTCCGGGTGATGCTCGATCACGTCCCGTGCCTGTCGCAATGCCGATCGCCGGATTGCCTCTTCCAAAGCCGTCCAATCCACTCCCATGACCAGAGCCTACCCCCGTGAGGCGCGGCTGATAAGGCCTTGCTTTTTTGGCTGGGATGGCCTGGGAGTCCCTGCGGGTCCAGACCCTAGAAGAAGTCCATGATCGTGGTGATCAATTGGTAGCCGCCGAGCCAGATGAACAGCACGGCACATATCACCAGGGCGGTGTTGGTGTGCCACCGGTTGCGCCATTCCTTGGGCACCCGGTGGGTGTTCAGCAGCGGCAACAAGGTGATGGCCAGGAAGGGCATGAACATCGAGCCCAGAACACCATAGGCCAGCACCAGGGCGATCGGCTTGCCGATCAGCAGCAGGAGCATCGGCGGGAAGGTCAGCCACAACAGGTAGAAACGGAAGTACTTTCCGTGGGCTTGGGAATCGGGGTGGTCGGATCCCTTCCCGCGGATATTGCCCCAGAAATCGGCGAACATCAGTGAGACGCCGTTCCAGACACCCATGACCGAGGAGAAGGCCGCTGCGAAAAAGCCCACCAAGAAGGCGGCGCCGATGAAATCCCCGTACTTATCCTTGAGCACATCGCTCAGGTCCAGCAGGCCCTTGTCATTGGCATCGAGGGTCACTCCTGCAGCAGCAACGACCTCGGCGCCGACGATCATCATGGCGATCACGAAAATCCCGGTGATGACATAGGCCATGGTGTTATCCAGCCGCATCACCCGCATCCATCCGGGCTTGACCCAGCCCTTCTCACGCAACCAGTAACCGTAGGCCGCCAAGGTGATCGTGCCACCGACTCCACCGGCGAGCGCGAGCGTGTAGAGCACCGACCCCGGGGGCAGACGCGGAACCAGCCCGGCGAGCATGGCCGGAACGTCTGGAACCGCGATGATGGCCAGCCCGACGATCGTGACGAACATCAGTCCGACCAGGACGGCAGTGATCTTCTCGAAGACCGAATACCTGTTGAACCACACCAAGAGCAAACCTGCCAGGCCGGTGCCGATGGCGAAGACGATTTGTGGCACTCCGGGGAACAGCGCGGCCAACGGCAGCGCCGTTGAGGCCATGGCCGAGGCGCCATAGATGAATCCCCAAATGATGATGTAGGGACCGAAATACCAGACGGGCCACCGCCCCAGTGAACGCCAGCCCTCGAAGATCGTCTTGCCCGAGGCCAAGGAATAACGTCCGGCCCCCTCCACCAGGACGATCTTCAGGATGACGCCGACGACCAGCGCCCACAACAGCCCATAACCGAATTTGGAACCGGCCACCAGGGTGGCGACCATATCGGCGGCCCCCACGCCGGTGGCGGCCACGATCAGCCCCGGTCCGATGACCTTCCACTTCTTGGGTGTTTCGAGTTCGGCGTTCTTCTCGGCCGGGTTTTCTGCCATGGCGGCGCCGTCCCTTCGGGCACCCCGTCCGGAGCGCCTGTCGTGCTGCAGTTCACACCTACTGTAGGGCCAGCACTGCAAAGGTGATAGCCATGTCGTCCAGCCCGCCCTCGGCGCACCGGCTAATCTAGGATCCGGGTGGTCCGGCCGGAGGCTGGAGTAGATCCACCCCCCATCTGACCGTCCCCATCCCCCGAGGAC
>NZ_FUHW01000032.1 GCF_900163545.1 Arthrobacter rhombi | reverse complement strand
TAGGTCGCATTGCGGGGCTTGTCCGGGGTCGCCGCACGGTTTTTGTCCCCTGCCTTTCGGCCTACGTATCGGTGGCCTCCACCGTCGGGGATGTTCCCAAACTTGGTGACGTCCACGTGGATCATGAATCCGGGATAAGGATGTTCGTAGCGGCGGATCGGCTCGCCGGTGACCCGGTCGATATAACGCAACCGGTTGATCCGACAACGAACAAGCACCGCGTGCACGGTCGAGGCAGGTAGTCCCAGCCGGTAGGCGATCTGGACCGGGCCCAATCGTTTTCGCCAGCGCAGGGCAACGATCTTCTTCACCATGGCCTGCCGGGTGCGTGCCGGGCACGTCCTGGGCCGACTGGTTTTGTCGGCCATTGCTGCCGGGCCGTGGACCCGATAGCGCTCTGCCCAGCGTTTGGCCGTAGGCCAGGAGACCATGAACATCTTCGCCGCGGTGGACACGCTCCAGCGATCGTCGACGATGAGCCTGGCAAGTCTCAGACGTGCTTTCGGGGTCAAGGCTGCATTAGCGTGGGACATGAAGGCCTCCTGTTTGTGAAGCGGTTTCTTAGACAGCTCCACTCCACATCAGGGGGCCTTCTTCATCCCATTAATTCATATCGTGTCGTGGCACGAGTTCAACCAACCTACTTGGGCAGTACAGCTAGAGGTACCCCGGAACCCGTGCTCGCCAGCGGAAAGTCGACGGTCTTCTGCACGCAGTATCAGTAGAAGGACTGGCACCAGCTGCTCGGCTCCGGCGTTGTCCACGCGGACGCAATCATAGACCGCATCATCCACGACACGGTCCGGGTCGAAACTGGCAACTACAACATGCGGAAACATACGGTGCTGGGCGGCGTCTAATCCCTGGCGGAGAGCATCGGTGGCGCTATGTCAGAACGTTACTGGTGCTCTCTCGCACGATCGGTGGTGCTGAGTCGCACGATCGGTGGGGCTCAAAGCCTCAAATACTCAAAGCCGGGGCAATGCCGGTTTCGGCGATGATGTCCTCCAGAACGGCGACCACATCAGTGGCCGTGAACGAACGTCTGGGGATGATCGCCAGGGCGGTTTGAGTGAACTCATCGACAACGTTGAAAAACCGGATATGCCAGCCGCATGAGATCGTATCGGAATGGAAGTCAAAACTGACCACATGCATCGGATACTCGGCCCTGAGCCTCTTCCGCTCCCCGGCGCAGGATCTGCTGCGGCGCTTCTTCCGTGCCTTGGGGTTGCAGGTGAGTCCCTCCAGGCGCCAGAGCCGGAGTAGGCGCTTCTTATTCAGCGCTACCCCGTCCCACTGCGGCTGCTCGAGCAGGTGCCAGCGTGCTTTACGCCAGCCCCATGCGAGATACGTCTGAGCCACGGCACGTAGATCAGCCCGCAGTTGGGCCTCTTCGAAGCTGATCATCGGTCGGCCTTTGCGCAGGGCTGAGCGATTCTGGCCCAGGACAGCACGCGAACCTTTCGGAAGCTCCGAACTTCTCCTGCGCCATACGCACAGCACGGCGACGTGGTTAGGGGCTTAGAATTTTCCCCGCTCCACCTCACTCAGAATGTCATTGGCCAGGACCTGATCGGCTAAAAGCTTCTTTAGCCTGGCATTCTCCTTTTCGAGGTTTTTCATAGCCTTGGTCTGGCCGGCGTTCTTCTCGGATCCGTACTGCTGAAGCCACCGGTACCACGTCGCTTCAGTGATCTGTAGTTCCTTGATGACCTCGATCATCGGGCGCCCGTCGTTGAACATCTTCTGGCCCTGCCGGACCTTCACGATGACCTGATCAGGGGTATGTTTAGGTGCCATATCTGTGAATTTCCTCCTGCATCCATTAGCGAATGCGAAACTCACATAGTCACCGGGCTTCTACCAAGGGACCCAACCAACACGATCGCAACCTTCGTAAAATAGTATGACGGACAGCGGCTTTCTCACGGACGGAACGCGCTGGAAATCATCCATGTAACCCTCGTTGGCGCTGGGGAACTAAACTGGTCAGATGCCAATAGGGATTCGACTCTCCACCGCGTGTAAGCGGCTGACAACACAAGTCAGTTCCATAGTGCTCGCACCAGTGGTGCGGGCACGCATCCAGCGTAGAGACCAGGTGCCGCCCAGAGTAAGTCCCTTCGCCGTATATTTTGCAGACACCCCAGACTCGGCCTACCAGCTCGAGCAATGGATTCCAGCCCTCCAACATCTCAGCGCTGTGGGAACCCCGGTCACACTTCTAATCACCAATTCTAACTCAGCGAACCTGCTGTCTAAAGCGGGTAACTTGCCGATTTCTCTCTGCCCCCAAGCTGCAGATGTCGAGAATTTCGTAAGAAAGCACAACGTCCAAGTCCTGTTCTACGTGAATAATAACCAAGCAAATTTCACGCCGTTACGGATCAACAGAGTCGTACATGTACACCTCAGCCATGGGGAGAGTGAAAAGTCGTCCATGGTGTCGAACCAGCTAAAAGCCTACGACTTTGCTTTCATCGCCGGGGCGGCAGCCAGGGAACGAATCCTTACCCATATTCAAAGAATCGATCCGTCGACCTTGGTCGAGATCGGTCGACCTCAATTGGATTTCCTTGCTTCTGCCCGCCCAGTGCCTAATGATCAAACGGAGGTTCTCTACGCCCCCACGTGGGAAGGAGACAGCCCTGCCATGGCGTATAGCTCATTGACGGGTAGTGGACGGAAATTGATCCAGTTGCTTGCCGAGGACAACCGCGTACGCCTAACCTTTCGCCCTCATCCAAAGCTCGGTACACGTTCGCGGGAACATGCCGAAGCTTTGCGGCAGATCCGCCATCTGCTCAAATCCACGAGCAAGGTCGAGCCGCCCAGATCCAGAACGCAGCCCGCGATCGACTCCACCAGTGATATTTCGCGAGCAGACGTGGTGATTACGGATGTGTCAGCCATGGCCATGGACTCTGTAGGACTCAACAAACCGACGTTGGTTCTGACCGCATCGGCAGCAGCAACCGCTGGTGCTACTAATCATCTAGTATCAGCCGTGCCTACCTGGTCCGATGTTCCGGTTGATGCCGTTCAACGGATACTTAAGCTGGCTCGTGAGGGAGCAGCTCAAGAGCAAGACCGTTTCCGTCAGCATATATTCGGAACCGACGAACTCGGGAGCGGGACCGAGCGCTTCATCCGTGCTTCTCAGGACCTACTTTCTCTTCCTTCAGTCGGTTTGTCCGATGTGCCTTAGAGCGGGGTTGGTTGTATATACTCCCGGTCGATAGCAGATACGTTTATAGCCATGTCAGTTTCAGCATTGAGGAACCTAATCAATTGACACAGATTCACGATCGCCTGGCTCCCGCCCGTGCCCACACCTGGCTACGGATTCAGACAATTGTCACTCTGCTAATTGTTGTAGCGGTCTTGGCAACGACTTTGCTAGTCGCCATTGAACACGCTGACAAACAATCGTGGGGCTGGCTGCTCGGCTTATCGTGGGCGTCTGTCATTGCCCTCATCGTGCTTTTCCCTAGACGGGACTTCCGGCCAGGCCTCGGCCGGTATACAGCCGTTCGAGCGGGGTTGCTGGCTTCCATCGGCATCCTTGCAGCATCCACTTCTCCGTCAGACTTCGAATCCCTCTTCATCACACTCACAGTTCTGGTGGGGGCCGGAACCATCGTGGGGGAACGTGTGCTGCGCCGCTTCGGACTCGGTGGCGGCCACGCAATTCTCAGCCTCCCGGGAGCACCAACAGCCCCGCGCGTCTGGCGCATGACACTGACCATCGTCTATCTCCAACTGGCCTTTCTCGGCTATGGGGTTCTGGTTGCGGCCATGGATCTCTCGGCCCTTGGTTGGTTCTTCCTTGGGCTCGTTATCTCCTCGCTCATGTTGATGCGTGCCGTCAGCGTCTTCTTTCGGCGCCGCTACAACGGAAAGATCGAGCGCGAACTCCACTCCCTGCTCACGGAATATGCGCCGGAGTTCGCCATCTACGCAGCACGTCCGGACGATGCCTCATACCAGGTCGCCATGTGGCTGCCGTACCTGGAACGTACGGGAAAGAAATTCATCATCGTCACCCGAGCAGAGGGACCTTCGCACGCACTGGCTAAAATCACTGATGCACCAATCGTAATGCGCCGTAGGCTGGCGGACCTTGACGACCTCGTGGTGCCCAGTCTCAGCACGTTCTTCTACGTCAACGCCTCATCTGGAAATGGTGCCATGGTGCGCTACAGCCAGTTCACCCATGTCTATCTCGGTCACGGAGATTCGGATAAGGCACCCTCGTACAACCCGACACATGCCATGTACGACCAGATCTACGCCGCGGGACCCGCTGCAACTAGGCGATATGCAGCACACGGTGTACTGCTGGACCCCGGTAAGTTCACCATCGTCGGTCGGCCCCAACTAGAGACGCTCGAACCGGCTACCTCCACACTCACGGATCAGCCCACTGTCCTGTACGCCCCGACTTGGCGTGGCCATGTGGATGAAACGTTCCTTCATTCGATTCCATCAGCTCCAGGAATCATCGCCGCCTTATTGGAACGTCACGTCCGGGTCGTCTTTAGACCCCATCCGTTCAGCTACCAGTTCGAGGAGGACGCAGGGATCATCGTCCGGGTCCATGAGTTGCTTCGCGCAGACACACAGTCCAGCGGCATAAAGCACCTGTACGGCGAGGCTGCAGAGCAGGGATTGGGCGTCATCGAATGCATGAATCTCTCGGACGTGATGATTTCCGACGTATCCAGTGTCGTTTCGGACTACCTGTATTCATACAAACCCATGGCGATGGTCGTAGTGAACACGCCAGTAGAGTCTTTCCGAGACGAATATCCGATTGCCCGGGCTGCGTACCTGCTCCAGTCTGACCTGCGCAATATCAACGCCGTCCTCGACCAACTGCTCAAAGACGACTCCATGCGCGCGCGTCGGCTCGAGCTGCGTTCAGACTATTTGGGTGATTTCCCCAACGATGGCTACTCGTCGGTCTTCGTCGACGCCGCCGTCGCCACCATAGAACAACATCCGCCCAGCCAGCAGATGGAATCTGTTGAGGCCGCCACGGCGGATATGACTACATCGGCAACGGCAGACGAATCTGGGCCCGATGACGACGATGAGGATCAACCCAGCGATTCAGATGACGTTCCACTCCTGGATACTGAAGCCTTGGAGAAGGCAAAGGACCGTAGGCGTCAGCGCCGGCGCGCGCGCAGGGTGCGCAATAAAGCACTACGGATGGCCCGACATTTCCTGCCGGATGTTCTGGCCTCAGCAGCTCTGGGAGCAGCGGCGGTTTTCGGGGTCAGCAGCTTCGCCTTCCTCGTACCAGCCATACTCTCGCTGACGATCTTCGTCTATCTCCACCGCCGTGGCTTCAAAAGCCAAGCGTGGATGAACCGCGCGCTGGGTTCCATGCCCATTGCTAGGAGCCTAATTGCCGTGACCCTCCTAGCCGGTATGGCCACGTCAGGGCAAGGATGGGCTTCCATCGTTGGCCCGGCCTTGGCGTTCCTCGCCATCAGCCTCGAAGGGCAAGCCGTATCCACGTGGCGCGCAGAGGGGCTTCAGTCACGAAACCTCCCTGGTACAGAAGCAGCGGTTCCACTAGCATTTGCCCGCGGCTGGGCTGGGATGGTTTCTGCTTTGGCTCTGGCAGCGATGACAATCAGTGCAGCACTATTCCCACTCTGGGGATCCCTCCAGCTAGTTTTCGGGGCACTCTCTCTGGGAGTCACCACTTACGTTCTGGTGCGAGGCATACACCGCCGATACGTGAACTTGTCATTGGAAGCGCGGCTTCCCGAGCTGGTGGAGAACTATGCCCCGCGCTTCTGCGTGTATTTTGCTTCGAACGTGGGCGTGTCTTACCAGCTGGGTATGTGGGTGCCCTATCTCGACCGGCTTGGCCAGCCATACATCGTCATCGCCAGGGATCTAAGGATGGCTCGAGCGGCTGCTAAAGTCACCGAATCTCCCGTGATCTATCGTAAGACCCTTGGATCGCTCGAAGCCGTCCTGGTGCCGGGCCTGACAACGGCCTTCTACGTGAACAACGCAGTCAAGAACACCCATTTAATTGAACATCGGGAACTGACCCACATATGGCTGAATCATGGAGATTCGGAAAAGGCCGCTTGCTACAACCCTGTCCATGGAATCTACGACCGTATTTTCGCCGCAGGTCAGGCGGGGATCGACAGGTATGAACGTCACGGGGTCACCATCCCACGGGAGAAATTCGAGATCGTCGGTCGTCCCCAAGTCGAGGCAATCACTCGCCGTCGTGATGTTCTTGATGAGGCGAAGACGGTCCTCTACGCGCCAACATGGAGAGGGCCGTACGCAGATACGGCTGTGTACTCGCTCCCGCTGGGCGTCGACATCGTCCAAGCCCTACTCGACCGTGGGTGCACCGTCATTTTCCGGGCCCACCCGTTCAACTACCGCTACCCAGACGCAGTACGCAGGATGCGCCGAATCCGCAACTTGTTGGCTTTGGACAACGCAGAAACCGGACGCGAGCACATCTATGGCGCGTCTGCGGAAAAGAACATGGGAGTGGTCGACTGTTTCAACGCCTCGGATGCCATGATCTCCGATGTCTCCGCCATGGTTTCTGATTTTTTGCAATCAGAGAAGCCTTTCGCCGTTGCCGCCATCAATCACACTCCAAAGCAGCTAGCAGCCGATATGCCTGCGACGTCGGGCGGCTATGTACTGCATGGTGACCTCGATAATCTTCAGGAAGTATTGAATCATCTGTTGAATGATGACCCACTGCTGCACCGCAGAGGACGCGTCCGGGAATATTACTTGGGTGACTTCCCGCCCGCCAGCTACGCCGATGGGTTCATCGACGCTGCCGCAAGAATCCTCAACGAGGCGGAATCGGCAGAGACTGAAGCACTGTGAAAACCTTGAAGACTGCACTTGTAGCGTCCATTCCAAGTACGATTTTTGCTCTTGCTATTGCAATAGCCCTATCGGGGGCTAAAGCGGTCGATGGAACTGAACGGCTCTGGGAAATAGCCATCGCAATGGAGATCGGCGTCGCGATGGCGCCGTGGCCTGGGCTGGCAGTGCTCGCGTCTTTTCGCGGCTGGCCAGCAGCCTACAACATTCAGCTTCCGCCGCCTCGCCAAGAAACACGGATCGTTGCCATCACCGCCGTGGTCACAGGCCTTGTTGTCCTCGCTTATGCTTTCCTCGCCATAGCGGGGGCGCAGCTAGCCCTGCGAGTTATCGTGGCCACTATCGCTTTGGGTCTGGCTGTGGCCGCCGCTTCCAGGCTTGCTATGAAATTCCACCGTGCACGAAGGTATCGGCCGATCCTACGACGGGCTATTGAGAACTTCACACCTCAGTACATTCTGTACATGGGACGTCGCGATGGGGGCGCCTACCAGATCAAACAATGGCTTCCCCAGATCCTGGCTATTACGCCGCGGGTTATCATCGTCGTCCGCGACCCCGAAGCTGCCAAACACCTCGCAACTTCCATCTCCTCTGAGATCCCCATTATCTCTTGTCGCGAAAACAAGGATCTGGACGACGTCATGCCGAGCTCCGTTCGGGCGGTCTTCTACGTGAATTCGGTCACGAATAATGCCAACATGGTCAGCTACCGGAACGTCAAGCACGTATATCTGGGCCACGGAGACTCCGACAAGGAGATTTCGGCGCACCCAGCACACCGGATGTACGACGCAATTTTCGTGGCTGGGCAAGCTGCCATAGATAGATACGCGACAGAAAATGTGAACCTCGACCCAGGCCAGGCTCATATAATCGGACGGCCCCAATTGCAACGTGTCAATGTTCCAGAGTTCAGAAGTACACCACAAACCGTGCTGTACGCGCCAACCTGGTCAGGGTATAATCAGGCAACTTCCCTGAGCTCACTGAGTATCGCAGTACCGTTTATCGCTGATCTCTTGGCCCGCGGAATTACGGTGTTGTTCAGGCCCCATCCCTTCAGCCGCTTCTCTTCCAAAGATCAAGACGACATCGCCGAGATTGACAACCTCTTGGTTGACAAAAAGCTGAGTCACCTTGGCTCCGAGGATACAGCCAGCATGGAGCTTCTGGACCTGTTCAACGCTTCCGATGCCCTCGTGACTGACGTATCCAGCGTGCTGGTGGACTATTTAGCATCACACAAGCCGGCGGCAGTGCTTCTACCGGCTCATTGCCGAGCGACCAACGGACGGGACTCCGACATCGGTACAAAATTCCCGTCGGTCCAACATGCATATCTGCCGACGTCGCCCGATTCAGCGTCTTGGCACCTGTTCCTGGGGCCCGACCCCATGCGAAGTACCCGCGACGAGGCTGCAGCCTACTACTTGGGGGGTACTTCGCCAGACGCCTTCCGCGAGGCAGTTCTGTCTCTGCCGGCATCTTCGACGTGAAGACAGGGCGGCATGTTGGGCGTCCGGCTGTCTTCAGTTAAAAATCGTTGCCCTCGCCGAGTAGCGCCTTGGCAGACAAAGGATCATCTTTGCGTACATCGATGACATGCCCCGTCCGCCCACCAATGAGGGTCTCCAAGGACGTCCGGGCCACCGTTTCCGAGGCCAAAAGGGAGTTGGGGTCCTCAGCTCCGAAGGCCTTCGTGCGCATCGGCGTTCCCGTTCGTTCAGGATTAACGCAATTAACCCGAATACGGTCTTCTGCCCACTCATCGGCTAGGGCTTGGGTCAGGTTCACTGTTGCTGCTTTGGCAGAGCTGTAAAGGCTGTAGCCCGACCTGCCACGCGTGTACGAACTCGAGGTAAAGAGCAGCAGTGAGCCCCCAGAGGCACGAAGGGCTGAGTGGAAGGCCTGAGCAATGAAGATCGGGGCCAAATAATTAATCTCCGTGGCTTGGTAGACGGAGTCGTCAGTTTCATCGAGTAGTAGACCTCGCGGCAAGATCCCCGCCGTATTGACCACGAAGTCCACCCGACCGAGTTCTTCCAAGACTTCATCTTTGGCCTTGACGACATCTGCGCGGCGGTCGACATGCGTGTTGGTGGACGAACGAGAAAAAGTTCTCACCGTGCACCCATGTTCCTCGGCCAGTGCGGCTATGTCCGCTCCGATGCCATACGCACCACCGAACACAACGGCGACCTTACCGGTCAACGCCGAGCGCAGTTCATCATCATCGAAAGTTGCTCGTCCGTCTGCACTGTACAGCTGGAACAGTTTATCGGCGACGAAGATATCGATGGGCTCCGTGACTTTCATGTTGCGCTCTTCACCCTGGACAACCCCTATATCCACCTCGGGTGAGTAGCGGAGAACAACACTGCAGTCATCCGTAGCGGTGAAATCCGGGTCGTGGGAAGCACCGACATATGCCTTTCGCAGGGTGCTTAGCTTGAAAGCTTGAGGCGTCTGACCACGACGTAGTGCCGCTCTTGGAGGCACCTCGGCAATGGTGGGGATCCCCTCGCCTCGCTGGTCGACTTCGATGATGGTATCCGCTGAAGGAATCGCTACGTCAACGGCCTTGAACGTGTCTAAAGCGGTGACGACGTCGTCGAGCACGCGTTGGGATAACAACGGACGCACCGCGTCGTGAAGAATGACGTTACAGTCCTCGTTGCCCATCGCAGCCAAAGCAGCTTGCGTTGTATCGTTGCGGGTTCCCGAGCCCTCCAGCACTTGGGACACCTTTTTGAAGGTGTTTCGTTTGACGATAGACCGAACATCGTCAAGGTATCCCGGTGTCATCATGACGATGATTTCATCGATTTTGGCGCTTTCCTCAAAAATCGCCATTGTGTGTTCGATAATGGGACGTCCTGCGATTTTTATCAGTTGCTTCGGGATACCCAAGCCAACCCTCTCGCCGACTCCCCCTGCAAGAATCACACCAACATTACGCATATATTGACCATCCCTCGTCTAGAAAATATTGCAAGTACGATACTGAAACTCGCGGGAACTACCGTCACAGTCCCGCGTTGAGTATCTTTTTAACTCAGTTCCTTGACGATCTGGCTCAAGCTATCAAGGGTTCGTTTGAGTTCTGACACGTGCCGTTCATCGAACGCACTGAGGACACGCTTCATTTCGGTGGTCGAAATCCCTGAAGTCCGTGGCAGGTAGATCACGTCTACCTTGTCTTCCAGATCATCGAATTTGCCGCGCCAGTCGTCCCCGATCCCGAACACGTTGACATCGTATTTGGTGATATCTTCGCGTTTTTGTCCCCAGTTGTCTTCCGGGATTGCCTCGTCTACGTAACAGATAGAACGGACGATCTCCACTCGCTGATCGTAGGGGACGATTGGCTTTTTACCCTTGACCGCGTTGAACTCATCCGTTGATACGCCCACAATCAGGTGGTCGCCTTGTTCCTTGAGTCGCTTCAAGATGTTCAGATGCCCGATGTGGAAGAGGTCAAATGTGCCGTAGGTCAATACGGTCCTGGTCATGTTCTATTACCTGACGTCGAGGGCTATGGATCCACAACCACTTTAGACGAACCCTGCCTCTCGATCACGTTCCAAGCATCACGTGTTCCCAAAAGGCAGGTTTTTGAACTGCGCAGTTGCGGAGACACGGCTCATCGGTGAAACCCGGTCCCGTTCAGATAATCGGGGGACGACCAGCCAGCGTCATCCGGAGATGTGTACTCCACTTCAACTTGGGCCGCGGCGTTTGATACCAAGGGGAGGTGCGGTAGCCCGACATCACCCCGGCGAGGTGCTGGCGCAGGCCCTTGCGGTCTTTCCGCAGGCGGACGATGTTGATCAGCGTCCATGACCCCACGTAGGCCCAGCTGAAAGGCCACCTCAGATTCCTACGTGCCAGCCAAACGCGGTTTCGGGCGTTCAGCCGATAAAATTCACCGTGCCGACGTGGATCTACGACAGGGTGGAAGACTCGCAGGTCCCCCGCGTACCAGACACGATGGCCTGTATCCCACACACGCCAAGCCAACTCAATGCCTTCATGGGCATACCAAAACCCGCCAGCCCAACCACGGGTCGCCTCAAAAATCGCCCTGGGTAGGAGAAGACAGGTCTCCCCAACATGGAAGATATTGCTTGACTCCCCCGCCGTCTTTTTATTCAGGCGAGGAATCCAACGACGGGGCGATTCCTCGTTTTCCGGGTCAGCGATGCGCGGCATCAGCATCCCCATATCCGGGTACTTCCGGAAACGGGCAACGGCATTTTGCAGAAAATCGATGTCTGGAAGCCACGAATCATCGTCGAGGAACAGGATGAATTCACCCCGAACGTGCGGCACGCCGGCATTACGTCCGGCTGGGATGCCTAGATTCTCTTCCAAGTAGACCGGAACAAAACATTCCGGTAGTCCTCCCGGCTGTGTTGCCGGGTCCCAGCCATTGCCGACAACGGCAACATCCAAGCGGACGCCTTCTTGTAATTGAAGCGAAGCGAAGGCGCGCCGAAGTTCCTGCGGCCGGTCTCCCATGGTCAGGATCACGACTCCGACGCTGGGCTCTCCATTCGTTGTGCCCATGAATGCCTCCTAGGCCCTGAGCCTGGATGATGCGAGGCTGGCTGCGAAATGCCCGAGATTCACGAAAAGGGTGACAGGCACGAGCAGCCACAGTAACCAGCTTTCGGCAAGTCCTGAACTCCCGAAAATCGTGGATACAATGGTCGCTACCAGAAACAAAAGGCTCAATTCCACAGCGTGCAAAAGCCGGTGGAAGGGCAGGAAGCGGGCGAGATTCCGCAACTTGCCCAACAGGGACGTCGACGGGATTGCCCGCGCATCCCCGGTATCGGGAAGTTTGCCGAGTCCAGCCATGCCGCGAGCAGCGTGGACCATCAGGCTCAAGGAGCGGTTGAGCACCAGAAGCAAGGCCACGATTGCGCCGATGAACAGCACCTGGTCATCGAGTCCCGCGGGGAGCCCCGCTTCGTTTCCAAGGGAAATCCGAGCCGCAAGGGCGATGGGTAGTAGCGCCTCGGTAGTATGGTGGCCGACCATGTCAATGAAAATGCCTTTGGGCCCCTGGGTTTCTCGCCATCGCGCGACTTCTCCATCGCAGCAATCAAAATATAGCTGCACTTGGGACAGCACGACAGCGAGTAGGGGGCCCCAGATTCCTGGAATCAGCAAGGCTGCGGACATACCCCAGCCGGCAAGAATCATGAGTCCCGTGACTCCGTTGGCACTGATCGGGGTTCGAACCAGTAGTGCGGTGAGATAGATGGAGATATGTCGAAGATATAGTTCCGCAGTCCAATGCTCGGCGTTACGTCTGGATCTGACCTCCGGGGGCTGACATACGGCACGAAGCTCATCCAACGACGGTCTTGCCGGTCGTGTTTCCGACGGGGTCATTCTGTACCCTCGGAGTTTTTTTCCACGTTCTTTACCGGTCGGCTCTGATCCGTGGTCTGGCCGGCCCCAAGAATTCGTCCACGGACAAAGCCGAAGGCCCAGGGAAAGTGGATGGTCGGTAAGACACGCAGCAGTTGGAGCCGCTCCAATCCGTTGCAGCATTTCGTCTGGACTGAAGCCGCTATGATCATTGCTCCATAGACCGCAGGGGCACTGCGCACAGCTCGTTGAACTAAGCGTCCTAGGCCTCTGAAATGGTCTGAACGCACGAGCCACGACACGACTCCCGCCGCAACCGTTACGGCCATGATCGGCGGCGCGAAATGCCTAATTGACTTTCCTTCCGGATACCTACGAGCCAATTCCCCGCGCCACACCCCGGAAGCGTAGCTTTGTGCGGCCAATCGACGATAATCATCCCGAGGAAAATACGTCGTCTTCAGCAGTGGATCAAACCACACTTTTTCTCCGGCCTGTCGGATCCGGAGACACAGTTCCCAATCTTGTCCACGCCACAAGGACTCATCGTAGAAGCCGACTTCGTCGAAGATCGAGCGGCGAAAAACTCCAAGGTACGCCGATTCAGCCGGGCCTTCGGGAGCACCCGAGTGGTACGCAGCTCCCCCCAGTCCCAGGGGCGAATTATAGGCAGCCGCGACGGCGCGTTGCAGAGCGTTGCGGCCTTGCGCGTCCATACGGCCGCCAACATCGGCCGCCCCACTGCGCAACAGGGTGTCCACGCCGCGGCGTGTGTACTGGGGATCCAGAACGCTGTGCGCATCCACCCGGATGATGATGGGAGCCGTAGACGCCTTGATGGCGAGGTTCAGGCCTGCTGGAGTGCGTCCACTGGGGTTGTGAACCCACCGGATCCTCGGGTCTTCTAGTGCCATCTGCTCCACCACGGTCTCAGTCCCATCGTCGCTTGGTCCCAGAGCAAGGATGATTTCCTTGGGTCCATCGAAGTCCTGGGCGAGAATCCCTTGGACAGCGTCTCTGACGTACTCAGCCTCGTTCAGGACAGGCATGACGTACGAAACGGCTGTCTTTCGGTCGGGGAAATTCATTTCTTTGATTCCTTGTACGCCTTGACGACTTCCTCGGCGTCCCCGTCCATTTCCAGAACCCCCTGGTTGATCCATAGCACCCTGTTGCAGGTATCGAGGATGGACTTCATGGAATGCGATACGAGGAAGACTGTTCCGGCTTGTTCGCGGATCTGCCGGATACGAGCTTCACTCCGCTTCCGGAAACGGGCGTCGCCAACCGCCAGCGCTTCGTCAACGATGAGAATTTCGTGCTGCTTAGAAGCCGCGATCGCGAACTTCAGACGAGCCGACATCCCGGAGGAGTACGTCCGCATGGGCAAGTCGATGAAGTCCTCGAGTTCAGCGAATTCAATGATATCGCTCCTCATCGCTTCGATTTCCCGGCGGTTATAGCCCAGGGCGAGCCCCCCGAGGGTGATGTTCTTGTCCCCTGAAAGATCGGGAATGAGCGCGGCCCCCACGCCCAACATATTGGGACGAGAAGTCGCGTAGACGGCGCCCGATGCTGGAGGGGTCAGGCCCACGATGCTGCGCATCAGGGTGGACTTTCCTGAACCGTTTGAGCCGATGATCCCGATTGACTCGTTCTCATAGGCCGTGAAGGAGATCCCTTTCACCGCGTGCACCTCCCGCAGCCCACGGGTTTTCGTCATCAGTCGTCGACCACCAGCCGAACCAGCGGACTTCCCACTGGAATAGACCTTGTACCGAACATGCAGGTCCTCCACGACCACCACTGGTCGTCGTCCGTCCGGGTGTGTATCCGCGGATTCGGGTACTGGAGAAACTGTCGCGGATTCGGTCTCCAGCGTCGCGTGTGCGGACTCTGCCTCTGACGATGCCGAGACAGGAGACGCCGTGTCTTCAGGTGGGATCTCGCTAGGAGGACCGCTGGGTGGTTCGACCTGGTGGTGGTTTCCCATGGAGTTCCGGCGTCTCCCCCGGAATGCTTCAGAGGGAGTATCTGCATTCGTTCCGGCACCGTCGGTTTCGACACGGTCCGCAGAACGTCGCCTCGGACGAATCAGATCGTCAAAATCAGTTGACTCGGCCATAACGCTCCTCTGCTACCCAAAAGAAAAGGATTCCGAAAATCAACAGCAGTACCGACCAAATGGACAGGTATGCCCAATACTCAATGGGGTATTCGGTGCCCATGATGCATCCGCGGGCGATCTGGAGCGTTTGATAGATCGGGTGGAAGTCGAAAAGTGTCACCATAACCGGGAGCATGCTCAGAATGCGATCCACCGAAAATAAAACACCGGACGTATAGAACAAGAGCCTATTGATCAATGGCAAAAGCTGAGTCAGGTCCCGCACATGCACGGTAAGTCGTGCAGCAACGAGGGCGACCCCGGTATTGAACAAGGTATAGATGCCTACGAGCGGCAAAACCAGTAGCCAGCTCCATGACGGCTTAGCACCCAGAATGAGGCAATAGATATACATCACTCCCAGCATGGGCGCCAGAGTGAGTAGCTGCTGAAGAACGGTAGCCAAGGGAAGCGTAATACGGGGGAATGAAAGCGACTGCACCAGCGCAGTATTTCCGGTAATCGACTTTGCGCCTTGATTCATCGACTGGCTGAAGAATTCGAAGAGGAAGACACCGATGACGACGTACATCGGAAAGCCTGGCGGCCTGCTGTCACCCTGTAATAGCCCAAAAATGGCGCCATACATCAGTGCGTTCAAAGTCGGCTTCAGAACGACCCACAACATACCCAAACGGTTGCGCCCGTTGCTGGCCTCGATCCGGCTACGTGCCAGTTCGAAGGCGAAGTCACGCCGCTCCCAGGCTTGCTTCAGGTAGGTAAGGAGGCGGGGTCTGGCTCCCACACGGTGAAGACCTTCGGGTCCCACTGAACCAATGACCGTCATGCGTTCAAACTCCTCATTTGGCCTTGGCTTCCAAATCTGATTCCAAATCTTCGAAATAGGAGCCCATCGTATCGTGGCTCAGGGCTTCACCGACGTCAGCAACTGCTTGTTCATCTTCCAACACGATGGATTGCCCGTCCGCGCTCGTCGATGTACCTGCCGTTGGGAGGGTGAACAGGTGAACGTCTTTGGAACGCAACCCTTTGAATTGGATGGCCAATCCGGCAACGGTCCCTGCATCAAGCGAGTCGTCAAGTGATACATAGGGAGAGACCTTGTCGATGACCCTATAGACCTTGCTCGGATTAGTCAGAGTTTCGGACCGCAGGAGCTTATCCATGACGGCTTTCAAGAACGTTTGTTGGTTCTTCACTCGCTGGTAATCGCCATCGGAGAAGGACTTTCTTTCGCGGACAAAGCGGAGCGCGCGGTCTCCCTCTAAATCAATATTTCCTACCGGGTAGAAATAGTCGGTGTCGTTCGCCGTGAAGGGAATCTCATTCTTAACTGTCACGCCACCCAGTGCGGTGGTGAGGTCTCGGAACC
Organism: Arthrobacter rhombi; assembly: GCF_900163545.1. GTDB lineage: Bacteria > Actinomycetota > Actinomycetes > Actinomycetales > Micrococcaceae > Arthrobacter_H > Arthrobacter_H rhombi_A. Next base: position 165,364 of record NZ_FUHW01000032.1, on the reverse strand, counting down.
CCTGGAAGTCCACCACGGCGACGTGATCGATTTTAGCGTCGAATAAGCCTTCAAACGTTTGAACCACCAAGGGGACTCCCCCGAAAGCCATCGCCGCGTTGATCTTGTGCTTCCCATGGCCCGGAATCTCCAGCCATGTATCGCGCATGACTGACATGACGTAGATACCATTGCGGTCCGCCGGAACGTGCACGAGCATCATCGTGTCAGAGCGCTGACCGGTACCACCAGTGTCGATGACGTCTTCGGTGACCTGATTTGCGCCACCGTGGTCCGCACCCATCAGTAAGATGTTCATGGATTTATCGCCCGGATCCTTCACAGGCCGAAGCGACTCTTCCGGAAAAGCTGAGCCCAACTCGGGGGTCTGATCATCGAACGTGTTGGCGAGCGTGAATAAGTATCCGCCGGCGACGAGAGCGGCGACCACAATCAGCGCCACCAACGACAGAATGACGGCGCGTACTGGGTGTTTCTTCCGCGGCGCCATTCGGCGCGGAGCGTACCCGGATTCAGGCTGCGTACTGTTCAAGTCTTCTCCCGTGGGGGACGCCGGCCGTGAAATGGCCCGAATTTGGCCGCGACGATGCCCGAATCAAGTGGATGGTCGTAAGCAAGCAAGTCTAGCGCCATTGGAAGAGAAGACTTGCCCTGTGCAGATGCAACTGGATCTAGGCCTCCAAGGCTGCAACGAACTCCTTGAGCCACGGAACCAACTGTTCGCCGATATCCTGCCGCTCGGCTGCGAGACTGATCACCGCTTGAATATACGAGAGCTTATCTCCCGTATCGTATCTGCGACCACGGAAAATGACTGCGTGCACGCCGCCTCCAGACTGATCCGAAGCTGCGAGTTCCTGAAGGGCGTCGGTCAGTTGAATTTCATTACCACGACCGGGTTCAGTCCGCTCAAGCACTTCGAAAACTGAAGGGTGGAGTACATAGCGGCCGATAACTGCCAAATTAGAGGGGGCTTCCACTGGGTTCGGTTTTTCAACCAATCGATTAACCTTGACATAATCCTCGCCGTCTACGCTAGTGACATCAGCACATCCATAGGCGCCAATTTGCGTCGGATCCACCTCCATCAACGCAATCACAGACCCCCCAGTATTCTGTTGGACCTTGATCATTTCGCTCAAAAGATCGTCCCGTTCGTCGATGAGGTCGTCACCCAGAAGAACAGCGAAAGGGTCATTCCCCACGTGAAGTTTGGCGCACAAAACAGCGTGTCCTAACCCCTGCGGATCTCCCTGGCGAATGTAGTGGATCTCTCCGAGGTCAGTCGCCTCTTGGATCAATGCGAGTTTTTCCGTGTCACCCTTGTCCGTCAAGACTTGCTCAAGATTAGGTACTCGGTCAAAATGATCTTCAAGAGCTCGTTTGCTGCGTCCGGTGATCATCAAAACGTCGTCTAAGCCTGCCTTGGCTGCCTCAGCGACAACATACTGGATGGCTGGCTTATCGACGACGGGGAGCATTTCCTTGGGCATCGCCTTGGTAGCCGGCAAGAAACGGGTCCCCAACCCCGCTGCCGGAATCACTGCCTTGGTGACGCGCTTTGTTTCACTCATGATCCGACTTTACAAGACCGATCCCACTTCGGTCTGCAATCTCTAACGACCATTGCGAAAGCGACTGACGACCGAACGTGGAAGGTACTCTTCCACATCACCACCCAGAGCTTGGACTTCTTTGATCAGGCTTGAAGACAGATGCGTATACCTGTTGTCTGCGGAGAGGAAAACGGTCTCGACACCTGTAAGGTGCCGATTCATAGCTGCCATCGGAACTTCATATTGGTAATCCACCACAGAGCGCAGTCCTTTGACGATGGCGTCGGCACCCACCTCGCGGCAAAATTCTGCCAACAGCCCGTCCCCCATCGGCACGACGCTGATTCCGGCGAGCCCAGAGACAGTTTCACGCGCCATAGCGATCCGCTCTTCTTGATCGAATCGGTACTTCTTGGAGTAGTTTGTCGACACTGCCACCACGACCTCATCGAAGAGGCTACTGGCACGGGCAATGATTTCCACATGGCCCTTATGAATGGGATCAAAGGATCCGGGGCAGACGGCGCGACGCATACGTGCAATCTATCAATTGGAGGCGTCTATGGCCTGCAATAGTCGTCATGTTGGCCGCGTCCTTGCCATACTGAGTCCATGTCCCACAGCTTTCCCTGGCAACGTGCCGCCCATGGCGCAAATCTCCTCGGCCCAGACGGCCACCTGGCAGCAACCATTTTCGAAGAGATCACAGTCCTCGCACGAAAACACGAGGCAGTTAATCTCGGTCAAGGATTCCCCGACACGGACGGGCCCGACTTCATGGCCGAAGCAGCCGCACAAAATATTCGATCAGGTCAGAACCAATATGCACCGGGTCCGGGTATTCCGGAGCTCCGCGAAGCTATTGCAGAACACCAGCAACACTTCTACGGGCTTTCGCCCGACCCGGCGGACGGCGTCGTAGTCACCACGGGTGCTACTGAAGCAATTGCTGCATCGGTCCTCGCCCTGGTCAACCCGGGAGACGAAGTTCTCACCTTCGAGCCCTTCTACGACTCCTACGGAGCCACCATCGCTTTGGCGGGAGGTATCCACCGAACGGTTCCGCTGCGGCTTCCTGATTTCCAGCCAGACCCAGCAGATCTTCAACGCGCCATAACCGACAAAACGCGCATGATTCTGCTTAATAATCCGCATAATCCGACGGGAACGGTCTTCAAGCGCGAAGTCCTCGAACAGATCGTCCAGCTCGCTGAACGTCACGACGTACTGATCGTGTCCGACGAAGTGTACGAGCACCTGACCTTCGGCTGTCAGCACATTCCGGTGGCCTCCATCGATGGCGCTTGGAAGCGGACGATCAGTATTTCCTCGGCTGGCAAGACTTTTTCCTTTACCGGGTGGAAGGTCGGATGGGCGAGTGGACCAGCCGACTTGATTGCTGCAGTCCGCACAGTGAAGCAGTTCCTTTCCTACAGTTCGGGTCCGGCCTACCAACCCGCCGTGGCCGAGGCACTCCGGCTTCCCGACGAATACTTCGCGAATTTTGCGACGGATCTGGCAGAACGCGGCACATTCCTGGCCGACGGCTTGGAGAACGCTGGCATGGGGGTGTATCGCCCTTCAGGCACGTACTTCGTTGTCGCCGATGTGGCACCCCTGGGAATCGACGACGCCGCGGACTTGGCGCGGCGGATGCCTGAAATCGTTGGGGTTGCCGGGATTCCCCTGTCGGTCTTCTGTCACCAGGAGGGTGCCGCTGCTACACGTACGTTGATCCGGTTCGCCTTCTGCAAGCGGCCCGAAGTCCTCGCCGAGGCGACGAAACGGCTGAGTCGGCTGCGTGAAGTAATCACCCGATGAACGTCCCGCACCACAAGACCCATCGCCGCTGGCTGTCCGGTGTCGGTCAGCACGCGGACCTCGTTCCGGACACGTGGATTCCCGGGGCATGGGTTCTCTCGATCGGCGGCGCCGAGCAATCCCACGTCAATCCAGCGGCTCCCGGCGACATCTTCTACGAGTACCTCCGCCGGACGGCAAACCATCTGGATCTACTCGGTTCTCCTGGGAGTCCGCTCAGTGTCCTCCATCTGGGGGCAGGAGCACTCACTTTGGCCCGCTATCTCGACGCAACACGGCCCGGCAGCACGCAGCTTGCCGTTGATTCAGAGCGGGAGCTCTTGGACTTCGTTACCGAGATCCTGCCGTTACCCGCCGAGGCGAACCTTCAACTGATCATCGCTGATGCACGTGATGTTGTCGCTGGGAAACTTGCCGGGGAAACCTTCGACGCCGTCATTTTGGATGTTTTTGCCGGAGCCGACGCTCCGGAGCACTTGCGTGCGGATGAATTCCATCGAGAAATCCGGCGATTATTGACCCCTGCGGGGATTTCATTGGTCAATGTCGGGGACGATCCGCCCTTTGCCTTCATCCGCCAACAGATCCGCGCCATGGAAGAGACCTACCGGCAGGTCACCGTCGCTGCTCCCCAGGATCTATTCGAGCTCCGGGCCCCGGGAAATTTCATTCTCATGGGGACGGATACCGCGTGGGACGGCTCTCGGCTAGACGACTTGCGTGGCATGGGCCCCCACCCCGGCAGTGTCCTTTCAGGCGTCGATCTTGACGACCTCCGCAAACCATAGGGTCGTCTCCCCGTATTTTTTCGTCGACAGTCCGGCCAGCTCCGCCGGCCACGAAGGTTCAGGGGAACGTGAGGAACGTTCCAGGACCACCAACGCCCCCTCGTTCAAGACAGGCACCAACGCCAGGAGCGTGGCCGAGAGCTCGGCGTCAGTCAGAGGGTAGGGCGGGTCCATGAAGACCAGGTCCCAGCCACGCCCCGACTCGGTTTCCGCTGCCAAAAACGTCTTGACTGACCCGCGCCGGGCCGCGATAACTTCGCGGCGCAGGTGTTTGTTGACTAACGCGGCATTGGCTTGGCACACCGCCAAAGCCTTGGGAGCTTGTTCAACGAGCACTACTGCTCGAGCTCCCCGACTGGCTGCCTCAACGCCGAGTGCGCCGGAGCCAGCATAGAGGTCCAGAACACGAGCGCCGTCGAGTTCGTCCTGGCTTTCCAACCTCGAGAAGAGTGCTTCCTTCACACGATCGGTCGTCGGTCGCGTGGCGTCACCCGGTACGGAGGTGAGGCCCAGTCCCCCGGCTGCACCGGCAATAACACGTCCCATATGCAGTTAACCTCGTTCCAGAAAAGCTTGCATGTCATCATCCACCCAGCTGTGCACCAGTTGGCGCAGTCCCGGGTGCGCGGCGAGCCCTCCGATGCTTTCAACGATTTTTTCGGCATCAGTTCGGGCTGCCGTGATGATCTTCCGGTCACGGACGACCCGGAGGATCTTCAGGGTGTTCTGTGTTCCCGATTGTCTGGCCCCCAGCACGTCTCCTTCGCGGCGTTCGGCCAAATCAACTTCTGCCAGCTCAAAACCGTCGGTGGTTTTGGCCACGGCTGCGAGTCGTTGCAAGGAAGGGTGCTCCTGGGGCAGCCATGACGCCAAGAGACAGGTCCCTGGCAGGCCGCCACGGCCAACGCGTCCGCGCAGCTGGTGCAACTGCGACACACCGAAGGAGTCGGCATCAAGGATCACCATGGCGGTGGCGTTGGGGACATCGACGCCTACTTCGATGACCGTAGTGGAGATCAGGATTCCGGTCTCCCCCGATTCGAATCCTGACATTGAGGCTGCCTTCTCTTCGGTCGTCATCCGACCGTGCAGCGTATCGATGCCTACCCCGTTGAAAAGCGGCATGTTTGCCACACGTTGGTACATCTCCTCGACGGTAGCCTTCGGCGGTGCAGGCAGACCGGGCAGATTAGCGCCTTCAGATCCTGTGTCCGAGCCCATAGCTTCGGAGCCGTTCAGCCCCGGAGCCATGCCTTCTTCCGTCGCCTGTTCGGAGATGCGCGGGCACACCAAATAGACCTGGTGTCCCTGATCAACCTCTTCTCGCATGAGAGCAAACATTCGGTCGCGGTAGCGTTCGTCATGGAGGTCAACGACATAGGTACTGGTCGGGGCCCGGCCGGCCGGCAATTCCGACAACGTACTGATCTCCAGGTCCCCAAAGACCGTGATCGCGACGGTTCGCGGGATAGGTGTTGCCGTCATGACCAACATATGGGGTTGAATGCTTCCCTTGGCTCGCAGGGTATCTCGTTGTTCGACGCCGAACCGGTGTTGTTCGTCGACAACGACGAATCCCAGTTCGGCGAAGATCACGTTTTCCGATAGCAATGCGTGGGTGCCGATCAGGATGCCGGTTTCCCCGGAGGCAACCCTGAGCAGGACTTCCTTGCGCTGTGCGGCGGGCATGGAACCAGTGAGCAGATCCACGCGTGTCCCGTTAGGATGCCCGTCTAGCTGCCCTGCACGTCCTAGTGGACCCAGCATCTTGGAGATGGAAGCATAGTGCTGCTGCGCCAGGACCTCTGTCGGTGCCATCAACGCCGTTTGTGCCCCGGCATCGATCACCTGGAGCATGGCCCGCAACGCCACGACGGTCTTACCTGACCCGACCTCTCCCTGGAGCAGACGGTTCATCGGTCGTTGACGCGCCAGATCCGCTGAAATTTCCATCCCGGCCCGGATCTGGCCTTCGGTGAGCGTGAACGGCAGAGCTGCTTCGAAGGCATTAAGTATCCCGTCGACTCCCCCGACCCGAGCGGTAGCTGGCTGGCGGAAGCGGTGCGCCCGGCGCTCAGCCAAGGCCAGCTGGAGAACCAATGCCTCGTCGTATCGGAAGCGTTTCTTCGCCGCTTCACCATGGGCGACCGTATCCGGCGCGTGGACCGCGTGTAGGGCTCGTGCGAGCTCGGGAAGGCGGTGTTGCTCGCGGAGTGATTCGGGCACCGGATCTGGGTATGTCGTCGATGAGACGCCAGCCAACACCAGGTCCATCATGCCCCGCAGTGCCTGGCTACTGACCGCAGCGGTCGCCGGGTAGATGGGGATCGGCCGGGGTTCGGCGTCCTCTGCGGTTTCCAAGAGTGCGTACTCGGGTTGGGCTAGTTGAAGTGTCTGCCGGTAGGCACCGACTTTTCCACTGAACATGGCCACGGTTCCGTGGGTCAGTTCCTTGGCAGCCTTGTACCCGTTGAAGAAGGTCATGTTGAGTCGGCCCTGCGTGTCGCCGAGTTCGTCCTCGACAGCTACTTGCAGGAGCATCCCTTTGCGTCGTTGCATTCTGCGTTGTTCCGAGGAGACAACCCGGGCCACCACGGTCACGGTTTCACCGAACGGAAGTTCGTCGATACGCGTCAGTTCACCCACGTCGAGATAACGTCGGGGGAAGTGGTGGAGCAGTTCCCCACAGGTTTCGATATGAAAGGCCTTGGCCACTGCGTCGGCTGCTCGACTTCCAACTGCCGAGCGCAAGGGTGTTTCCGGACCGAAGGACGTTGAGTCAACCACTGTGGGTGCACAAGTCCGTAATAGAAACGTTGACCGGTTCACCGGCCTCACGGATGGCTTCCAGCGCGTCTTCTGCAGCAGGAACATGGACGTGGACACGCCAGCGATAGGCTTCGTTGGGCCCATTGACCGCGCTCATGATGACCGAGTTGCCGAGCGAGTCGAGCCGGGCACGCAGCGTGGCAGCTTCCAAGGCTCCCAACGTGATCGTGCACATCACTTCGACGCCTTCCTCAGTTGAGGACGTGGCATGAATGTGGGGATCCTGGATCCCGTACCCGTGTAACGGGGTATAGCGCGATTCCTCAGGTTCTTCACCCGTCAGCGCTGCACACAGCGTATCGAGGACCAGCAGCATACCCACGGCTCCGGCATCCACCACCTTGGCTTTGGTCAGCGCCCCGAGCTGGTCTTCAGTACTGACCACGGATTGGATCGTTACTTCCTGCACGGCAGTCAGAACCTCGCGCAGGTTTGCTCGACTGGACGGATCGGCAGTCGATTGTGCCACCGCGCTACTTGCCGCCCGAGCCGCGGACTCCGCCACGGAGAGCATGGTCCCCGGAACCGGGTCGCTGAGCGCGGACCATGCCCGGACCCTTCCACGTTCCAGGGCGGCGGCGAGCAAGGGGCCGGTCAATCGTGGCTGTCCCAGCAGCGGTTCTGAAAAACCGATAAGGAATACCGAAAGCAGTGTCCCTGAATTACCGCGCGCCGATTCCATTCCGGCTCGACCTGCCGTCGCCAGATACTCGCCGAGGTCCTCTGATTCCAATACCGACACCGCGTCGTGGGCAGTTCGCGCGGTCAGGTAAAGATTGGAGCCGGTATCCCCGTCAGCTACCGGAAAGATATTGATAGCGTCCAGCCGGTCGCTATGGTTGGCCAGGGCCCCGACCATCGATTCGAGCCAGGTGGCTGCTGCGGGCACCCCTGAAGCGATCTTGGCGGTCATGTTCGTTCCCCTTACGGGTTGCTTAGAGTCCGTGTGACTGGACGAATTCGCCGACTTTGTCATCCTTGAGTGCGGTGGCGAGTTCATCGATCGCCGCGTCGTCAGGGACAACGATTGATTGGCCGTCGTTGGACCAACCGGTGCCCTTATTCGGCAGTGTGAAGAAGTGCATGTCCCCACTTCGCACACGAGCCAGAGAGGCGCCCAATTTACCAACCTCGACCGCGCCGAATTCATCGTCGACGGCGATATATGGCGAGATTTCATCGACCACATCGGTCATCTTGGCCGGGTTGGCCAACGTTTTCGGAGTCAACACCTTCCCCACGACAGCCTTGATAAAGGTCTGTTGGTTCTTCACTCGCTGATAGTCGCCATCCTTGAACGACTTTCGCTCGCGGACAAAGGCCAAGGCCTTATCTCCTTCGAGATGTGTCTGTCCTTGAGTGAAGTCATAGTGTCCGTACCCTGACGTGAAATTCGATGGCACGTTGACATCGACACCACCTATCGCCTCGGTGAGCCCCTTGAAGCCTTCCATATCAATGGAAGCCACATGGTCAATACGCGTATCCAAGAGTGTCTCCAGCGTCTGGACCGCCAGCGGGACTCCACCGTAGGAGAAGGCTGCGTTAATCTTGTGGCTGCCCTTCCCCGGAATCGGCACCCAAGTATCGCGCATAATCGAGGTGACGAAAACGTTCTTTCGGTCTGCCGGTACGTGGATCAGCATGATGGTGTCAGATCTGCCGGCATTGGGGACACCCTTGAGGTTCTCCGAGTCACCGGATCCGCCTCCAGAGTCGCTGCCCAGGAGAAGAATGTTGGAGGCCCCATTGGCCGACTTCTCAGGGCGGACTGAGTCCGAAGGGAAAGCCGACTCGATTTTTGCGCTGTGCGAATCGAAGTTCTTGGCGAGCATGAAGACGTATCCACCGGCGACCAGGGCGGCAATCACGACCAGTGACAAGAGAGTGATGATGGTCGCTCGTACCGGGTGCTTCGTCTTATGTTCGGGTTCACCGAACGCCAAATCCATGTTCTCTTGGGACATGTCAGCCTTTCATCGCCGTGGTTGCCGTCTCATCTTAGCCGTGGCACCACGGGTTAGAGTGGAGGTGTGCGTTTGCCTGTTGATTTATTTGTTCAGCGCCGGGCCCTCCCGGCGGTCGTTGTCCTTCTCGCGGGCCTATCATTGGCAGGATGTGCCAGTCCCGCTACCGTGCAGCCGGCCGATGACGCAGCGAATCCACTCTGCGCTGACATGATGGTCGCGATGCCGGATGAGCTGGCCGGCTACAAACTTCGCCCCACGACCAGTCAAGCAACGGCAGTCTGGGGGGACCCTGCGAAAATCATCCTGCGGTGCGGCGTCAATGTTCCGGGCCCGACGACGGATCAGTGTGCCGGCGTGAACGGTGTGGACTGGGTGGCCAAGGAGGGTGAGGTCGCATGGACGTTGACCACCTACGGCCGGACCCCCGCCACCGAGGTACTCTTCAATCCGGATGAAGTGCCTTCCAGTTCCGTGCTGTCCCAGCTTGGATCCGCCGCCGAGCGTATTCCCGCTCAAGGAGGGTGCAGCACCCAAGACACCTCCGAGGACCTGCCGTAGGTTCCCGAAGGGAACCACCGGGTCCTAGCGGAGACCGGTTTTTCGGTTCACGGCCAACCAGATCAGTTCGTCGACGAGTTCCGCGTAGCCGATTCCGGTCTCCCCCCAAATACGCGGGTACATGCTCACCGGGGTGAAGCCGGGCATGGTGTTGATCTCGTTGATGATCCAGCGGCCATCATCGGTGTAGAAGAAGTCGACCCGGGCCAGGCCTTCACCACCGATCGCGTCGAACGCGATGGAGGCCTGTTCCCTGATGATCGAGATCTGGTCTTCAGGTAGAGCGGCCGGGCAGGTGAGCTCCGCGGCTCCCCCGTCCACGTATTTGGCGTTGAAATCGTAGAAGGTATCGGCCCCGGCCGTGACCTCGATCTCTCCGGGCAATGAGGTCCGCGGCGCGTCGGAGCCGCGTCCTTCGAGCACACCGCATTCGATTTCACGGCCGGCAATGCCCTGTTCGATGATGACCTTCGGATCGTGCTCGCGCGCCGCGTCGATGGCGTGGACGAGTCCGGCTTCGTCGGAGACGCGGCTCACGCCGACCGAGGATCCTGCGCGCGCAGGTTTCACGAAGAGGGGGTATTCAAGACCCGACAGCCGGCCCAGGCAGACTTGCCGGTCCCGCAGCCATTCCTTATCGGTGATGACCTCGTAGGGGCCAACTTCCAACCCAGCTGCCTCGAAGACGAGTTTGGCGAAGTGCTTATCCATCCCGATGGCGCTGGCGGCAACGCCGGAGCCCACATACGAAACGTCGGCCATTTCCAGCAGCCCTTGGACCGTGCCGTCTTCGCCGAAGGATCCGTGCAGCACGGGGAAGACGACGTCGACTCCACCGAGGCTGCGCATGGCCCCGGATTCGCTATGTCCAATGAGTTCGGTCGCCTCATTGGTATGGGAGAACTGCAGGGACTCTCCACTGGGTTTGATTTCCGGAGCGACGCCGGAAGACAGTGACCAAGACTCCGGGTCGGCTTCTTCAATAGTCCACTGTCCCTGACGGGTGATGCCGATAGGAACGACCTCGTACTTCTCAGGGTCCAAAACCCGGAGGATCCCGGCAGCAGTCACGCAGCTCACGGAGTGTTCCGGCGACCTGCCGCCGAAGAGCAGCGCGATCCTTGTTTTTTTGCTGTTGGTCGCACTCATGAGCCTTCTCCTTCGGATTTAAGTTCCCGCCCCAGCAGGCGTTCGGCCATCGCTGACACCGTCAGTTTTCCTTCGAGGACCATGACCACGGCCTCAGTGATCGGCATTTCCACGTGGACGTTTCGGCCCAGGTCCAAGACGGCACGAGCGGATTTGATGCCCTCGGCGGTCTGCGTCATCGTGTCGTTGACATCCTCGAGGGTGAGCCCGTTGCCGAGGTGCCGCCCTGCCGTGCGATTGCGCGAGAGCGGGGAGGAACAGGTAGCTACCAGGTCACCCAGGCCGGCCAGCCCCGACATGGTCTCCAGTTTTCCGCCGATGGCCAGGGCCAACCGTGTGGTTTCGGCCAACCCGCGGGTGATGACCGAGGCTTTGGTGTTGTCCCCCATGCCGCGGCCATCGCAGATGCCCACGGCCAAGGCGATCACGTTCTTCACGATGCCGCCGATTTCGACGCCGATGAGGTCGGTATTGGTGTACGGACGGAAGTAGTCAGGAGAGCAGGCATTGGCGATCCATGCTGCCGTGTCACCATCCGGGCAGGCCACCACCGAGGCGGTTGGTTCTTCACGGGCAATTTCCATGGCCAGGTTCGGGCCGGAAACGACGGCAATTTCGTCCTGGTTTCGGCCGATTTCTTCCGCGATGACTTCCGTCATCCGTGAGTCGGTCCCCCGTTCGAGGCCCTTCATCAAGGACACGATGACCGCACCGGCAGGGATGAGGCCTACGACTTTTCGTAGCTGTTCGCGCAGCTGTTGGGCTGGCACCGCCAGCACCACCATGTCGGCACCGGCTAGGACGGCACCGGCATCCGCAGAGGCAGTGATATTGGACGGAAGGACGGTTTCCTTCAGGTACGTCGAGTTCGTATGCCTCGAGGTGATTTCCTCGGCAACCTCAGCACGGCGGGCCCATAACTGGACCGTGGTTCCGTCGTCGGCGCAGGAGTCTGCCAGGACCTTGGCAAAGGTTGTTCCCCAACTTCCGGCTCCGAGGACGGCAATCTTCTGCGGTGCTGGCCTCATGCTGCCCCTCCTGGTCGGTCGTCTTCGTTGCGGTTTTTGTCTTCGGTGTTCATTCGTCCGGTCGCCGTCTGCCCATGCGCAACCGGGTCCCATGGTTTCTCTGGTGGCTGCTCGCCACGGAGCTCGCCCACCTCCGCCGATAGGGCGGCAATAATGCGCTGTGTCGCCTGGTCCAAAACCGTGCGAGTCATCGGTCGGTCTCGTAGATCGTCGAGGTCCACGGGCTGGCCGGCTCTGACATACACGCGCTTTCTTGGGAAGATGCTCAACGTCTTGCCGTAACGGGGCAGGACCTTTTGCGCGCCCCAATGTGCGACCGGTACCACCGGCGCCCCGGTCTGCAACGCCAGCCGGGCCGCACCCGTGCGTCCACGCATGGGCCATTCCTCGGGATCCCGAGTCAGGGACCCTTCGGGATAGATGATGATCACGTCCCCAGCATCGAGTACTTCCTTCGCAATGGCTAATGATCCGCTGGCACCCGCAGTCGCCCGGGACACCGGCACCTGATGGGAGGCCCGCAGGGCAGCACCCAGAAGCGGAACCTTGAAGAGCGACTCTTTCGTCAGATAACGCGGCAGGCGACCTTGGTTGTAGAAGGCATGGCCCACCACTACCGGGTCGATCTCCGTGACGTGGTTCGGGCAAGCGATAAAGCCCGCTACTGGCAGGTTATCGAAACCGATCCACGTCTTGGCCATCAGCACGTTCATCAGGGGCCTGGCAATTCCGGCCAGGATCCCGAAGACCAGTCGCTGTCCCCGTTCTTCCTTCATCCGGGCCCTAGAGGATTTCGCTGATTTCGACGCGTGCTCCGAGGCCCTGGACCTTTTCCAGGAAACGCTCGTAGCCACGGCTAATCAGCTCGATCCCGGTCACATGGCTGGTGCCGTCGGCGGCCAAGGCTGCAATGAGGTGTGAGAATCCGCCCCGGAGGTCGGGGATGTCGATATCGCGGCCCACCAGCTGCGACGGACCGGTGATGACCGCCGAGTGCTTGAAGTTTCGCTGTCCGAACCGGCAAGGAACCGCACCGAGGCATTCGCGGTGCAATTGGATCGTTGCTCCCATGCGCACGAGGGCTTCGGTGAATCCAAACCGGTTTTCATAGACGGTCTCGTGGACGATCGACACGCCATGTGCCTGCGTCAGGGCAACGACCAAGGGCTGCTGCCAGTCGGTCATGAACCCGGGGTGGACGTCGGTTTCAAGAACCAGCGGCTTCAATTCCCCCCCGGGGTGGAAGAAACGGATGCCGTCGTCATGGACCTCAAAGTCACCACCGATCTTGCGGTAGGTGTTCAAGAAGGACGTCAGGTCCTGTTGGTCTGCCCCCTCGACGTAAATGTCTCCGCGCGTCGCCAGTGCGGCCGAGGCCCAAGAGGCACTCTCGTTGCGGTCAGGGATGGCGCGGTGGTTGTAGCCATGGAGCTCGTTGACTCCCTCGATGCGGATGACCCGGTCGGTCTGGACGGTGATGATGGCGCCCATCTTCTGCAAGAGCGCGATCAGGTCCATGATTTCAGGTTCCACCGCTGCGCCGGTGAGTTCGGTTATACCTTCGGCCCGGACAGCTGTCAGCAAGACCTGCTCGGTGGCGCCGACGCTCGGGTAGGGCAGATCCACTTTGGCGCCCTTGAGTCCGTGGGGGGCGCTGATTGAAATGCCATTGGCGCGTTTATCGACCACGGCACCGAAATTGCGGAGGACTTCCAGATGGAAGTCGATCGGCCGGTCACCGATCCGGCAGCCTCCAAGGTCGGGAATGAAGGCTTCCCCGATGCTGTGGATCAACGGGCCGCAAAAGAGGATGGGAATGCGCGAGTCCCCGGCATGGGCGTCAATCTCATTGGATGGGGCCGTTTTGGCACCCTGAGGATCGAGGGTGAGATCACCGGATTCAGGGTCCTTCTCAACCGTGACACCGTGGATCTGCAACAGACTCGTGACGACGTCGACGTCCTTGATCTCAGGGACGTTGCGCAGTACCGAGGGGGTGTTCCCCAAAAGAGAGGCCACCATTGCCTTCGGAACTAGATTCTTGGCCCCCCTGACCTTTACTCTCCCCTGTAGCGGGACACCGCCGTGGATAGTCAGGACCTTGCCCATGTATCAAAACCTCACACTTGTATGGTTCTTCGAGTTCTCCGAAGGTTCTCGGCAAGCATACAGCCACCACCCCTGACGACCCTTGAACGCGCGGCGGTTCGGCGTGCGCGATTCGCTGTCGGCTGAAGCGATGCCGGTCTACGCTCAGGAATACTTTGCTGGCAGCGTTTTCGGCTTCCAGCTGGGCCGGGTCTGCTCATAAGAGGTGATCCCCGGTTCCTGCTGCAGGGTCAGCCCGATATCATCCAGGCCCTCCATGAGCCGCCAGCGGGTGTAGTCATCGATATCAAACGGCGCGACAATCGATCCGCAGCTGACCGTCCGTGATTCCAGGTCAACGGTGACCTGGGACCCCGGGTGGTTGTCGAGCTCCTTCCAGATGAGCTCTATATCGCCTTGGTCGACTTGCGCAGCGACGAGGCCCTGCTTACCTGAGTTGCCGCGGAAGATGTCGCCGAACCGCGATGAGAGGACGGCACGAAATCCGTAGTCTTTCAGCGCCCAGACGGCGTGCTCGCGTGAGGAACCGGTACCGAAGTCCGGACCAGCCACCAGGACCGAACCATGAGAGAAGGGGGCTTGGTTCAGCACGAACTCAGGATCCTTGCGCCAGCGAGCGAAGAGTGCATCGTCGAAGCCCGTGCGGGTGATCCGCTTGAGATAGACGGCGGGGATGATCTGGTCGGTGTCAATATCAGACTGCCGCAGCGGAACGCCGATGCCCGTATGTGTGGTGATCTTTTCCATATCTACTTCCTTAGGCTGCTGAGGCGGCTGCGCCGTCGGCTGGTTCCAGGTCCGAGGGAGAACTCAGGGTTCCCCGGATGGCGGTGGCTGCTGCTACGAGCGGTGAGACCAGGTGGGTGCGCCCGCCTTTGCCCTGACGGCCTTCGAAATTGCGGTTGGACGTCGAGGCACATCGTTCGCCTTCGGCCAACTGGTCGGGGTTCATCCCCAAGCACATAGAACAGCCGGCAAAGCGCCATTCGGCTCCAAACTCCTTGAAAATCTGATCCAGTCCTTCGGCTTCGGCTTCGAGGCGGACGCGTGCAGAGCCAGGGACGACGATCATGCGGATGTCGGGATCCTTTTCCCTGCCGCTGATGATGTTGGCTGCCGAGCGCAGGTCTTCCATGCGGGAGTTGGTGCAGGATCCCAGGAACACGGTGTCGACCCGGATGTCTTTCATCGGTGTGCCGGCCGCCAGGTCCATGTAGGTCAGGGCCCGTTCGCAGGCGGCGCGGGCGTTCTCGTCCTCGAAGTCTTCGGGAGCCGGGACCGATTCGGAGAGGGAAACGCCTTGGCCGGGGTTGGTTCCCCAGGTGACGAAGGGTTCGAGGTCATCGGCGTTGACGTTGACCTCGGCGTCGAACCGGGCGTCATCGTCGGTGCGCAGCGTTCGCCAGTAGTCGACCGCGGCGTCCCAGTCGTCGCCCTGTGGGGCGTGCGGGCGGCCTTCGAGGTAGTCGAAGGTGATCTGGTCGGGGGCGACCATGCCAGCGCGGGCGCCGGCTTCAATCGACATGTTGCAGATTGTCATGCGGGCTTCCATGGACAGCGCACGGATGGCCGAGCCACGGTATTCCAACACGTACCCTTGGCCCCCGCCGGTCCCGATCTTGGCGATGACGGCCAAAATGATGTCCTTGGAGGTCACCCCGGTGCGCAGGGTTCCCTCGACGTTGATGGCCATCGTCTTGAAGGGTTTCAGCGACAGGGTCTGGGTGGCCATCACGTGTTCGACTTCGGAAGTACCGATGCCGAAGGCCAACGCGCCGAAGGCTCCGTGGGTGGAGGTGTGGGAGTCCCCGCACACCACGGTGACGCCGGGCTGGGTCAGGCCCAGCTGCGGTCCAACGACATGGACGATCCCTTGCTCCTGATCCCCGAGCGAATGCAGTCGCACGCCGTACTCGGCGCAGTTCGACCGCAACGTCTCGATCTGGGTCCTGGAGGTCGGATCGGCAATCGGCTTATGGATCTCCAGCGTCGGAGTGTTGTGGTCCTCGGTGGCAATGGTCAGATCAGGCCGGCGCAACGGCCGACCGGCCAGCCGCAGCCCTTCGAAAGCCTGCGGCGACGTCACTTCGTGAATCAGGTGCAGATCAATGTAGATGAGGTCCGGACGGCGTGCCGAGCCTTCTCCGCCACCTTCTTGGACCACATGTGCGTTCCAGACCTTTTCGGCCAGCGTCTTCGGCGTGGTGGTGGCCGTGGACCGTTCCTGTTCAGACATTGGGTTCCTCCTGGATTCTTCCCTTAGATCTAGGACACCACCAGCGGCACTCCACGCGCTAGCAGAATAGCGTGCATCTCAAATGGTGAGACGCTAGTATCAATAGATGGACACTTCTAGCGGGGTCGGCGTCATCGACAAGGCAGCTCTGGTTCTCGATTCACTCGAGGCTGGACCCATCAGTTTGGCTCAATTGGTTGCGGCCACCGGGCTCTCACGCCCCACCGTCCACAGGTTGGCCCAGGCGTTGGTCCACCATCGGCTGGCGGGCAAGGACATCCACGGCCGGTTCATGCTCGGCAGCCGCTTGGTGGAACTGGCATCCGCCGCTGGCGAGGACCGTCTCATCGCCGCTGCCGGCCCACTCCTGGTCCAGCTCCGCGATGCCACCGGTGAAAGTTCACAGGTATTCCGCCGTCAGGGTGAAAACCGGGTCTGTGTTGCCTCAGCCGAACGTCCCGTCGGGTTGCGCGACACCATTCCCGTGGGCACCCAACTGTCCATGAAGGCCGGTTCGGCGGCCCAAGTCCTGCTGGCGTGGGAAGACCACGAGAGGCTGCTGCATGGGCTTAACCAAGCGCGGTTCTCCCCCACCATTCTCGCGGGTGTGCGGCGGCGAGGATGGGCCCAGTCCCTGGGCGAACGCGAACAAGGCGTGGCTTCCGTCTCGGCACCGGTCCGCGGCCCCTCGGGCCGGGTCATCGCCGCCGTGTCGATCTCCGGTCCTATCGAACGTCTCGGCCGTCAACCGGGCAAGGCTCATTCGGAAATCGTGTGCCGGATGGCAGCCCAGCTCAGCGAGGCGCTGAAGAAGCCGACCGCCTAAATCAGCTCGCCTCCTCCTATCCACTGAAATGGTCGAATCCGGGGGAGGACTCCCCCGCGGACCCGGAAGGATACGGCGCGCCATCCAGCGAGATGCATTGCCGTACGTCCTGGTCACCACTTGCGCGGCCCACCCGGCCCACGCGCATGAATCCCGAAGGCAGTGCTGCATCTGGGGGAAACGTTGCCAGCAACCCGTGGTCCTCTCCCCCGGAGAGAACCCAATTCAAGGGTTCCTGTTCCATGAGTTCCGCGGCGGCCCCGAGATCTATGCCTTCGCGTTCCATGGATCCGATGATGGCCCGTAGTGAGGTGGATTCCAAGTCAATGGACACCCCGCTGGCTTCGGCCAGTCGTCCGGCATCACGGGCCAACCCGTCGGAGATATCCATCGCCGCGGTTGCTCCAGCCGCTGCCGCCCGGGGTCCCGCGGATAAGGGAGGGCGTGGCCGGAGCTGTCGTTCAACCAGAGTTGCGCACGACGGATCGAGAGCGGTGAAGTCATGCTCGGACTCCAAAAGGGCCAGCCCGGCGGCAGCGGCGCCCAGAACTCCGGAGACTGCCAGGATGTCTCCAGGACGGGCCCCGCTCCGCAGCAGCGCAGGGCCGGGAATCGAGCCGGTCAAGGCGGCCGTGATCGACAGTTCACTCCCCGAACTCAGGTCGCCTCCAGCTAGTGCGCATTGGTCGGCGCCGAGTTCCCTGACCGCTGCCGAGAAACCGTCGGCGATTCCCTCGACCCACGCCACGGGTGTCTCCGGAGGAAGCGTCAGGGAGATGACTGCGGCCGTCGCTACAGCCCCCATGGCGTTGACGTCTGACAGGTTCTGCGCCGCAGATTTCCATCCGACGTCATATCCGCTGCTCTGGTACCCGTTGCGCCAGTTGAGACGGAAGTCTCGATCCTGGACGAGGGTATCGATGGTAACGACGAAGCGTCCTCCCGGAGCGTCGATAATGGCGGCGTCGTCCCCTGGCCCCAGCAGCATGCTGGCTCCGCGCAGACGTGGCAGGATCCGTTTAAGGACACCGGCTTCACCGAGTCCGGCCACCGTCTGTTCCTGATCCGATGTTTCAGCCACGGGCCCTCCGAACGGCGGAGCTGAAGGAGTTGAAACGCCTGACTTCCTCGCTCACTGGTTCCACAATTGCGTTCTGTGCCACGTGGGCGATGGAGGCCTTGAGCCTCTTACCCGCTGCGCGTGCCCTCCCGGAGGCAGCGGCCCGAGCCAGGAGGCCGGTCGCGAACCCGAGGACAATACCCAGCAGCACTCCCCCGGCCAGCATCAAGGTCGGGACGGGAAGGCCTTCAACCCGGGGGGCTGGCGGAGCGTCGAACTGCAGATATCCCATGACCGCCAACACGGCCAGCCATCCGGCCCCGGCCAGGGCCACGGCCAACGCCGACCACTGCACCACGGAAACAACCGGCCACCACCAGGACCCCCGTCCTGCCGAAATGTCCGTAGAAGCGATCGCCTGATCCAGCGCATCCGGCAGCTCCTCCGAACTGGCACGGGCGGCACGCCGGATCGATCCCCGCCAGGCTTCGGGAGCGCCCTGGCTCGCCCCGTCGGCGAAGGCGCGTACGGCGGAATCCGCCTGGGCACGTTGGGCAGCACCGGGGGACGGGAATGACGTCCTGTTCACTGCAGGATTGACGTCTCGACTGCGCAGATTCAGACGGCGCAAGGGGTCGGGGCGAAGCCGGGACAACCAGCGGGTCACCGGCCATCCGGTCCGGGCGCGAGCCTGGAGACGGTAGGAGGTCCGCGCGGCGGCAACCACGGTGTCCACTCCAGCAGCTTCTGCCAAATGATCAGCCAGACGTCGCTGCTCGGCACTGCCGGGCTCGCTCAGCCCCCTCCCGATAGCCATCGCCGGGTCTCCGCGCCACCCTGCTTTGGGATCCGTTGTTGAAGGTGATTCTCCGATGAGGCCGTCCGCGGCAGCGGCGACGTCTTGAAGCAGCCGGTCCGTTGCCGCTGATCGTGCGACGACGACGTCGGCGATGGCTTCGCGTAGCCCGTCGATGCCTTCACCGGTCTTCGCCGAGACGGCATGGACTCGCGGACGGCGGAGCCCATCGGCCTCGAGGATGCCGTGCAGGGACTCGATCACTGCTGCACGATCCGAAGAATCCAGGAGATCAATCTGATTCAAGACCACGAGCGTGATACCAGCATAGGCGGCCAGCGGGCGGATGAATTCGTGATGGACCGCGGCATCGGCGTATTTCTGTGGATCGAGCACCCACACGAGGACATCTATCTGCCCGGCAAGTCGCTCGGCGGTTTCGCGATGTGTTGCCGTCGTGGAATCAAAGTCCGGAAGGTCCACGAGGATCAATCCGCTGGCTACCCCGCCTCGGCGTCGCATCAGGCCACTCTTACTCGTTCCCAGCGGTTCATCAAGTTGGTGGCGCTCTGGAACCTGCAACCAGTCCAGAAGATCATCACTGCCCGCTGCGTGCCATACCCCGGCCAGAGGCACGCTGGTCGTCGGACGCGTGGCAGCAGTTCGAGCCAGTTCCCTACCAGTCACTGCGTTGAAGAGCGAGGATTTTCCGCTGCCGGTGGCCCCGAAGAATCCAACGACGGTGTGTTCGGCTGACAACGACCTGCGGGTGGAAGCCTGGTCGAGAACGATCCCCGCCCGCTCTATATCCGCCGCGGGGACCCTGCCCGTGCCAAGCTCGGTGGCAGTCTGGAGCGCTTCGAGTCGTTCGATCAACGGCGTGGTGGCTGTGTCCTTCCCCCGGCGGCTCATGACGTCGCCTCCGGAGTGGTCTGCGCCAGCTGATCCAGCCGCATGGACAAGTCCTTCAACCGAGCGATCTCCTCCGTCGTTGGAGTGTCTTCCAGCAAGGTCAGGAATCGTGAGCTTTCCTCGGCGAGCAGTCCTTTGACCCGCCGCTCGAGTCCTTCACGTGCCGTTTTCGCTAGTCGCCGGACGGCGTCTTCCCCGAAAATGGATTCCAGTAGTTTCTGACCGACGACGGCGGTGCCTCCAGCAATACCCACCTCGAGTCCTGTCAGACCGGCGGTGGAAGCGAAGACCACGACCATCAATGCCACGGCGACACCGTTGACGCCGAAGGAAACCATCCGGGCGGTAAAACGCTTTCCGGACCCTTCTGAACGTATCAGGGCCAGTAACTCGTTTTGCCAGTCTCGGATTTCCGCGGCGACACGATCGCTGAAGCCTTCGGAGGTCGACCCGTAGTCGACGGTACCGATGAGCGATCGGGCGGCGGGGTCGGATCGCCAGAAAGCCTCTGATTGCTCGGCTGCCTTGGCCGCTTCGTCCACGATGACGGCATGCAGCCCGGATTCGATGGCTTCCTCGACGGTGCTGACCGGCTGAGGCTTGCCCGTGAAGAAAGCTCCAATGCGGTCACGTACCTTGCCGATGCCCGATTCCAGCGAGCGGAAGAACTCTCCGGTCCCTACGAAATCTTGCCACCGGGCCAGAACTTCGCCGCGCAGCAGCGTCCCTTCAAAGGTGGCATGACCGATGCGTTCTGCGGCGGCCGCATAGGATTCGGTGACGTGACCGGCCAGCTGGCGGCTGGAGTCGTGTTGTTCTTGTTGTGAAACGGCAATTGCCGCGGTGCGGCGGCCAAGGGTCGCGACCACCCCGGTCAGCGTCTTGCGGGCGATGGCTGCCCGGCCGGCGCTGTCTGCGGCGATACCGGCCAACCACTCGCGGAGGGGTGCCACGGCCTCCGCAGCGAGCATGCCGTCCCCGTCGAGCTCGGATTCCTGGACGACGAAGAGCCCAGCGGTGTCCAATCCCTGTCGGTCGAGCATGGCGCGCAGGTCTGCAGCAACCTCGTCTTCCACCCCCGACGGGACACGGTCCAGCACAATGGAGAGGGTGATGTCGCGGGATGCTGCATCTGCCAG
Organism: Arthrobacter rhombi; assembly: GCF_900163545.1. Lineage (GTDB taxonomy): Bacteria > Actinomycetota > Actinomycetes > Actinomycetales > Micrococcaceae > Arthrobacter_H > Arthrobacter_H rhombi_A. The sequence continues at coordinate 144,587 of NZ_FUHW01000032.1, read as the reverse complement.
GAGCCGCCACGGCACGGCGTCGGCGTACCTATTGGCAGTGGTCACGAAAATCCACAGGTCGGCTGCCGCGAGTAGTTGTCCGGCCAATTGCCGGTTGGCGTCCGACACCGAATCGATGTCAGGTGCGTCCAGCAAGGCAATGCCCTGCGGGATGTTGTTGTGCCCGAGGAGAAGCAGCGATGGCCCGCCCACGGGGCCGACGCTTTCACCTTTGCCCGCCACCGTCGCGGTCGCAGCCCCCTGAATCTGCCCACTAGGCTCGACGGTCCCAGTGATCCGGGGTAGCCCGGGCAGAATCCGGTCACCGTCGAACCACTCCCTCTCATCCGGATGATGAACCAGGATGGGCTGACGTGTCGTCGGACGGATGGCTCCGGCCCGCGTCACCGGATGGCCGACCAACGCGTTGACCAGCGTGGATTTGCCGGCCCCTGTTGACCCACCAACCACCGCCAGAAGTGGAGCGTCGAGGCTGCGGTACCGAGGCAGGATGTAGTCATTGAGTTGGACGGCGGCATCGTGCACGCTGCTGCGCACGCTGTCGGCCCCTGGGAGGTCAAGTGGCAAGGACACCACCTCAAGGGCAGACCGGCACTCTTGGAGGAGTCCGAGGGCCGGTGGTCCCGTTTGGCCGTCGCTGTCGAGGGAAGTCACTACTACATCATGCCAAACCAAGGGGAAGAACAGGGGAAGCGGCGCAGACGGAACACAGCAGAAATCGGCGCCAGGGTTTCAAACGAAAATTCGCGGCACACCATGACGATGTACCGCGAAGTTCCACAGGTGACCCCAGCGGGATTCGAACCCGCGTTACCGCCGTGAGAGGGCGGCGTACTAGGCCGCTATACGATGGGGCCGCATAGCTCGCATCGTTGAGGGCTGATGCCGCCCTGTTCTGGTGAACGTGACCCCAGCGGGATTCGAACCCGCGTTACCGCCGTGAGAGGGCGGCGTACTAGGCCGCTATACGATGGGGCCATAGCTTGTCCTGTTTGTTCATCGGACAATGCCAGCCGGCGCAGAATCTGCCCCGGCTGTAGCGCTGGGATACCAGGACTCGAACCTAGAATGTCGGTACCAGAAACCGATGTGTTGCCAATTACACCATATCCCAATGGTTTGCCGGACTCGGTTGACCTCTCTTTCGAGATGTTCCGTATGCCTCGGCACGAGAAATAACTTTACCCGAGGAATCCGACAAAACCAAAATCGGCTGGCCCTCCCCAGCCGTGGAGCATCAGGCCAGCGTGGCCTTGAAGTTTTGCAGTCGCTTCAGGGACGATTCCTTCCCGAGGATGACCATGGATTCGAATAACGGCGGCGAGACGCGCTTGCCTGACATGGCGGTGCGCAGAGGCCCAAAGGCCAGTCGCGGCTTGATGCCCATGTTCTCGATCAGCGCGGACCGAAGCACTGCCTGGATCGACTCTGCATCCCAAACAGCCAGTTCTGTCAGTTCCGCTAGCGCGGCGTCGAGGACCTCGTCGGCGTTTCCGGGCATGCCCTTGAGCGCTTCCGGCTGGATCACGATCTCGTCATCGCCACGGAAGAGGAATTCAAGCATTTCCGGTGCTTCACCAAGCAAGGTAATGCGTTCCTGGACCAGAGGAGCGGCCTGATCAAGGGTGTGTCCTTCCTTTGCTGTCAGCGTCTCCCCCGTGAGCCCGGCAGTCTGGAGATACGGCACGAGCCGGTCGCGGAAATCTTGCGCTTCGAGCATGCGCACATGGGTGCCGTTAATGGCTTCAGCCTTTTTGACGTCAAATCTGGCTGGGTTGCCGAGGACGTCATGGATGTCGAAGGCCTCGACCAGTTGCTCGCGCGTGAAGATGTCTTCGTCTGCCGACAAACTCCATCCGAGTAACGCCAGGTAGTTCACCAAACCTTCAGGAATGAAACCTCTGTCGCGGTGGAGGAACAGACTGGACTCAGGGTCACGCTTTGACAGCTTCTTTTTGCCGGCACCCATGACATAGGGCAAGTGCCCGAAGAGGGGCATATGTTGGGCGATTCCCACGTCAATCATCGCCCGGTACAGGGCGATCTGCCGTGGCGTCGAAGAGAGGATGTCCTCGCCACGCAGAACATGGGTGATCCCCATCAGAGCATCGTCGACAGGGTTCACCAACGTGTAGAGCGGCTTTCCGTTCGCACGGACGACGGCATAGTCGGGGACCGTACCGGCTTTGAAGGTGATTTCGCCGCGGACCAGATCGGTAAACGTCAGATCATCTTCGGGCATGCGCAACCGCAGAACCGGCTCGCGCCCCTCGGCACGGAAAGCAGCAATCTGCTCGTCACTGAGTGTGCGGTCGAAATTGTCATAGCCGAGCTTCGGGTCCTCCCCCGCCGCGCGGTGACGGGCCTCAACTTCCTCCGGCGTGGAGAACGATTCATAGAGATGGCCAGCATTCCGCAGCTTGGAAATAGCTTCCTGATAGATGTCTGCGCGCTGCGACTGTCGGTAGGGCTCGTGCGGACCGCCCACGTCGACACCTTCATCCCAGGTGATGCCGAGCCAATTGAGAGCATCGAGCAATTGCTCGTAACTTTCCTCGGAATCTCGCTTGGCGTCGGTGTCTTCGATCCGAAACACCATTTTTCCACCGGTGTGCCGGGCATACGCCCAGTTGAACAGTGCGGTGCGGATGAGTCCGACATGTGGCATCCCAGTCGGGGACGGGCAAAAGCGGACGCGGACAGGGGTCTCGTCAGTGACGACCGGAATCTGGGATGGCTCAATCATGATGAATCCCATCCTAATACGGCTAAGGGAAGTCGGCCCGCGTCATCGTTCTTTGGACTGGCGGTGATTACGTACCGCCGAGGCGATACGGCGGATCAGTAGTGTCACGGCCAAGGCGATGGCGATGCCCAATAACGTGGTGGTCACCGGGACGGGCCAACCCGCCCGATAAGAGATCCGTGAGCAGACGGCCAAAGCCCACGCGGCTCCCCAGAGGGCCGTGCGACGCTTCTGCCAAGCAGGGCGAGCCGCTCGACTGCGTTGAGTCTCCATCATCGATAGGCGAATGGCCCGCCCTACACGACGTTTTCCGTACACCTTTGGCGTCCCTTAGCGACGGAAGGTATTGGTGAGCGTACCGATTCCCTCGATCTCGACATCGAAACGCTGTCCTTCGCGGAGCAGGCCGACTCCGGCAGGCGTCCCGGTGAGCAGGATGTCGCCGGGCAGGAGCGTGAACGCCTGCGAGGCATACGCGACCAGGTCCGGAACGCTCCAGACCATCAAGGTGGTATCGCCATCTTGAACGGTTTCGCCGTCCAAGCGTCCCTGGATCCGCACATCCTCGACGTCCAAATCTGTTTCGATCCATGGCCCGAGGGGGCAGGAGCCATCCCATCCCTTGGCACGGGCCCACTGGTTGTCGGTCCTCTGCACGTCCCTGGCCGTCAGGTCGTTGGCACAGGTGTACCCGAAGATGACATCGCCGGCTTTATCTGCCGGGACATCTTTGCAGATGCGCCCGATGACGACGGCTAGTTCGGCCTCATAGGACACTTCTTCAGAGAAGGCAGGAAGGGTTACCGGGTCACCGGGGCCGGCCACCGACGTGTTCGGCTTGAGGAACATCAACGGTGTGACAGGAACCTCGTTGCCCATCTCCCGGGCATGTTCGGCATAGGTGCGACCGAAGCAGACGACCTTTGATCGTGGGATGATCGGGGCAAGCAGACGTACATCATCGAGCCGGTGGCGGGTACCGGTGGGCTTGATGCCTTGGAAGAAGGGGTCACCGGCAATGACGATGACGTCTTCGCCGTCGACTACGCCGTACATGGGGTCATCGTCTAGTACAAACCGAGCAATACGCATGGACTACAGCCTAGTAGAGGTTCCGGGTTCCGTGCGATCTGCCCCCGCAGGAAGAGGACGATCTTCGGGCACGTCGTCTGCTGGGGAATTCAAACAGTCAGCTGCCACGCTCTTGTCCTCCAACCCCTGTTCTCGATAGCCTTCTGGGTTGGCTGACTGCCAGCGCCAGACATCGGCCACCATGTCCTCGAGCCCACGTTCTGACTTCCACCCGAGCTCTTCGCGAGCCAAGGTTGGATCTGCCCAGTACGCTGGCAAGTCCCCAGGTCGGCGGACAGTGACTTCGTAAGGGACTTCTTCCCCCGAGACACGTGAGAAAGCCTGGATCACGTCCAAGACGGAAGTCCCTACGCCGCTACCTAAATTCCAAGAATGTAGGCCGCCGTGCTCGACGAGGTATTCCATTGCCTTGAGGTGCCCGGCCGCAAGGTCAACGACGTGGATGTAGTCACGAACACCGGTACCGTCAGCCGTGTCATAGTCATTTCCAAAGACACTCACTTTTTCTCGGCGCCCGACGGCGACCTGCGCGACGAAGGGCATCAAGTTATTGGGCAGTCCCTGAGGGTCCTCGCCGATGCGTCCGGATTCATGGGCACCGACAGGGTTGAAATACCGCAAATTGGCGATCTTCCAGCGTCCATCCGCAGCAGCCAAATCCTTGAGGATTTGTTCAATATGCATCTTTGTTCGCCCATAAGGATTCATGGCGTCCAGGGGAAGGTCCTCCGTGTATTCAACTATTCCTCCGGCTTCGCCGTAGACCGTGGCAGATGAGCTGAAAACGATGGTCCGTACGTCGTGAGCTTCCATCGCCTCGAGCAGATTGAGAGTCCCCACGACGTTGTTGCGGTAATACCAGAGCGGTTTCTGGGCTGACTCACCGACGGCCTTCAACCCGGCAAAGTGGATGACCGCCTCGGGCGCCGCTTCGGTAAAGACCCGATCCAGAGCTGCAGGCTCCAATAAGTCGGCCACGTGCAAGGTAGCCTCTCCTCCGACCAGTTCGGCAACGCGTCGGAGGGCCTCGCGAGATGAATTCGACAGGTTGTCCAGGACGTGGACGTCGTGGCCTTCTTCTAGGAGCAGCAGAACGGTGTGGGATCCAATGTATCCGGCTCCGCCGGTAACGAGAATGCGCATGGCCCCCAGTCTATGAGGTCTATCCCGCTGTTGGGGAAGATTGCGCTGCTGCGTCCCGTATCCATTCCTCCACAGTTGCTTTCGCTTCAGGCAACATGGTGTAGCCGTGACCGGCGTCAAAGCCCGCGAAGTCCTTCCCGGTTGCTTTAGCGACGTCCTGCAGATCCTGATAGCGGGTCTCGCCGTCGGCATGCGATGTGGTGAGCAGAACCGGCTGATTCGTTCGTTTCAAGTCGTGCTGGAAGGAATCCGCACCGGCCATACCGTAGCCCGACAAGCTGATGATCGAATCAGCACCGGCAGCTGGCCCGAAGTGCACGGCCAGGTATCCGCCTAGGGAAGCTCCGACGATGACAATCACCCGAGCACCGCTGTCTTGCAGTCGATCGATACCCGCCGTGATTTGCTGGCGCTGGTTGGTCTCGGTCCCGGCGCACTGTGCCTGCCCATACCCACAGAGATCAAAGGTCAGGAATCGAGCATCATGGGCGAGATCATTGAAAGCCTGCGAGTGGGCAAGCCACCCGCACATGCCGTCACCATCGCTCTGGTGCAACAGCAGAACGCCGGTCCTACCGTTCCCCCAGCTGGCGGCTGGCGACGTGGTGGAGCCGGCTTTCAGCGTCTCAGGGACGATTTGCGTCCCGGAGGGGCAGCGGGTGTCGTTCGGTATATCCGAGCTTGGATCCGAGGCAGACGATGCCACCACGGCATTCGAGCCTGAGGTTTTTGAAGCGCCCCCGGTGGCTTCCGTGCCTGCTCCGGCTGCGCAACCCGAGAGGACCATCAGCAGGAGTGCGGTCATCCACAACGACCAATGGCAGCTTCCTCGGTTCATGCGCTCAGACACTAAACCCGACATCCTCGCGGAGCAATGCTCAGCGAGGATGTCGAGTTTGATGCCTTCGCCCAGGGACCAGGTAGGCCTACACGAGGCGGGTGAGCCACCCGTGGGTATCTTCGATGGTTCCGGTCTGGATGCCGAGCAATTGTTCACGGATGGCCATGGCCACCGAGCCCTTGCCGGTTTCCGGTGTCACGATCGATTCATCGGTGGTCTTCAGTTCCCCGATGGGAGTGATGACCGCAGCGGTGCCGCAAGCAAAGACCTCGGCGAGGGAACCGTCAGCCGCCGCACTACGCCATTCGTCGATAGTAATCTTGCGCTCTTGGACCGTCAGGCCACGCTCGCGGGCCAGTTCCATCACGGAGGACCGGGTCACGCCGTGCAGGATGTTCCCGTTCAGTTCCGGGGTGACCAGCGTGCCATCGGTAAAGACGAAGAAGACATTCATGCCACCCAGCTCATCGACTGCGAAGTCATTCGTGGGATCCAAGAAGAGGACCTGCTTGCAATCGTTGGCCTCTGCTTCGAGCTGGGCCGCCAAGGAAGCTGCGTAGTTCCCACCACATTTCGCCTCACCCGTGCCGCCGTGACCGGCCCGGGCGTACTGGGTGGACAGCCAGATGGAGACCGGCTTCAATTCGCCGCCGAAGTAGTTTCCTGCCGGTGAAGCGATGACGCGGTAGGAGACCTCGTGGGAGGGACGCACTCCCAGGAAGGCTTCCGTGGCGATCATGAACGGGCGCAGGTACAGCGCCTCCCCCTCGCCGGAGGGAACCCAATCAACATCAACCGATACCAAGCGCTTCAGCGAATCAATGAACACATCGGTCGGGAGTTCTGGCAGGGCCAGCCGGCGGGCTGAGGTGTTGAAGCGCGCCGCGTTGGCTTCCGGCCGGAAGGTCCAGACGCTTCCGTCGGCGTGACGGTAGGCCTTCAGCCCCTCAAAGATCTCTTGCCCATAGTGCAGGACCGATGCCGCCGGGTCCATCATGATCGGGCCATAGGGTTCGATCCGGGCATCGTGCCAGACCCCCTTGCCGGAGGCATCCTGGGTCCAGTCGACGACGGCGGTGTGGTCGGTGAAGTAATCGCCAAATCCGGGATCTGCCAGAATCTTGGCGCGTTCTTCGGCGCTCTTGGGGGTGGTGGAGAGCTGTTGTGAGAATTCCATGGTGCCTACGCACTTCCTCTGCAAAGTTTTCGTGCCGCCCCTCACACGGGACGTTGTTCCGGCACCAGCTTATGACAGCTCCAGCGTGATCGCGTCGCCGACTTCCGCAGTTGATCTCGGATCGGTCAGTTCCGCCCGTGAGTCGAGGTCCTTTTCAACGGCGGCTTCTACCTTGCGGGCAGCATCGGTCAGGCCCACATGTTCCAGCAGGAGCGCCGCGGAGAGGATCGCCGCGGTCGGGTCGGCGATCTGCTGTCCCGCGATATCCGGAGCCGAGCCGTGGACCGGTTCGAACATCGAAGGACCGGTACCGAGCATGTTGATGTTCCCCGAGGCAGCCAGCCCGATTCCGCCGGTCACGGCCCCTGCGAGGTCAGTGAGAATGTCACCAAACAGGTTGTCGGTGACGATGACGTCGAAACGTGAAGGATTCGTGGTCATGAAGATCGTCGCCGCGTCGACGTGCATGTAGTCGTGAGTGACGTCCGGATACTCAGCGGCTACGGTCTCGACGGTCCTGCGCCACAGATGCCCGGCGTAAACAAGGACATTGTGCTTATGGACCAGAGTGACGTGGCGGCGCTGACGTTCGCTGGCACGGCGGAAGGCTTCGCGGACGACGCGTTCGACGCCATAAGCGGTGTTAACGGAGACCTCGGTGGCGATCTCGTGTTCGGTGCCGACTCGCAGTGCACCACCGTTGCCGACGTAAGGGCCCTCGGTTCCCTCACGGACAACAACGAAATCGATGTCTCCGGGGTGCGCCAGCGGGCTAGGGACGCCCGGGTACAGGCGCGACGGCCGCAGGTTGATGTAGTGGTCGAGGCTGAAGCGCAATTTGAGCAGCAGTTCGCGTTCGATCAGCCCCGAAGGAATGCGGGTATCCCCCGGCGCCGCACCGACTGCTCCAAAAAGGATCACTTCGTGGGCGCGGATGGATTCAAGAGTCTCATCGGTGAGGGTTTCGCCCGTTTCCAACCAATGCTGGGCGCCCAGGCTGTAGTCGGTGAACCGCAGTGAACGGTCACCGCCTTCGGTTGCCTTCTTCAGGACCTTGATGGCTTCGGCAATGACCTCGGGGCCAATGCCGTCACCGGAGATGACGGCCACATCAATCGCGTTGCTCATGTATCCAGATTATTGCGGCGTCCGCATCCCGGACAAACTGTCTCGCTATTTGATACTAGGGAAAAGGGCTGCGCACGGATTTGTTCTGTCTCACTCTCGACGTTTATGAAGCCCGCAACACTTGTCTTATCCCTCACCCCATCATGAGATCCTGGGCAGAGTTCAGTCTTTCAAGCCACTCGCAATCTTCTTCTCTGGCGCAGTAATACGCCTGACCCTGAAGGCCGTGTTATATCTGCGAGCCGACACCAGAACCGGTCCCACTGTTCGGCATACGACCAGTGCTACAACACCTGACCCACGATCGAGATCCAGCTAACCTCCGGGTTCGTCATACGAGCAATCTTTAGTCCACCTGAACTCTTTGGTCACTTTTGAGCGAGTTCAGAGCACGCTGTCGGCCGCAATCGAGTCAACAGAGCGAATTGAATCCATGTTGGGACCCACGCTATTTATCAGGTCCTCACTCGCAATACGAAACTGGTTCGAATACTCAGTTTGGTCAAACTCTCCAAGGTAGTAGTTGCGCATTTCAGTCCTCAGAACGGATTTCGAGTCGGCACCTAATAGTTCGTCCAGAACCATCTGAAGATTGGACTGATCTTCTCTAAGAAGATAGCCAGCCGCTGATGCGGGCAATTCAACTTCCAGCTCCGTGGGAGACTTTTTCATTGCGACTACGGCAAAGGGCTTTTCAGACTGCAGGTAATCCGACACCACGGCCGACACATCAGAAATCATCGCATCAGAGGAGTTGAAGCAGTCAACGATACTCATGCGAGTCTCTGCTTTCCGACCCCATTTGTGGGCTCTGCCTGTCTTGGCTGCGTTCTTACGAAGAAGGCGACTAATTCGATTAATCCTTTTTACGTCGTCCGGAAATTGATAGTTCAGAACATGGGCCCGGAATATTACGGTGCAACCACGCTGCAGCAGGGCGGAGACTATCTCTTCACCATGACGCAGCGAATAGACTTCCGTATCCTTATACGGCCCCCTCCACGTCGGCGCATACAGCACGGTCTTGGAACCTTGCTCATTTTGGTAGGAACCTGGACGCAGAACCTCGCGGACTTGGGGGCGCCCTACGATCCTAAATTTCTCGGGTGGGATCGTTACCCCTTGGCGGGCATAGCGGTCCACGCCAGCCTGGCCTGCTGAAAAAATGAAGTCATAGATGTTGTGTACCGGGTTATAGCAGGCTGGCTTCTCGGAATCCCCGTGGTTGAGCCACACATGTTTAAGGTCGCGCCGTTCAATGAAATGGGAATTGTTGCCGGCATTGTTGACGTAAAAGGCGACCTTCAACGACGGCGTAATGACATCTTCCAGGCTGCGGAGCGTTTTCCTGTAGATGACCGGGGCCGTGGTGCGCGGCCAAATTTCACGCATCATGACGATATTTCGAGTCACGATAATGAACGGCTTGTTCATTTCTTCAAAGTATTCCAGCCACATACCCAGCTGGTAATCAATACCGGTTTTTGCCCCGAAGTAGACGACGAACTCCGGAGAGATGGATTCCAAGACGTCGGGCAAGGACGTCTCCAATTTTGCGCTACGCACCCCTCTTTCCAATCCGCTGCAGAAGATAAACACGGCGAACAGGAAAGGAACTGCAGAGACCACGAAAATCACTGCTGGGTGGGAGCCGACGTAGGCGAGCATCCAGCACAGCGCGATCGCAACGCTAGCAATGAGCGTTGCGTATCCCCGAGCAATCGGCTGATAGCCGCGGGTCTCGACCCCGTGGACGTTCCTGCATTCGAGACCACTCACGCGCCAGGCTTTATGGATGCTTGTTTCCATCACGATGGATAGGATAAGGAAGGTTGCTGCACCAGCAAGCCACCAGGTCCAGCCGTACCGGCCTATCAGCGCAATACCCAGCGCCGCTACTCCGAGCGACCGAGCACCATTGACTGCCCTGAGCAGTCGATTCACGGCTATAGAATCCCCGGCTGCCTGCTTGTTTTGAAATAGGTAGGTAGCAGATGCGGCCACGCCAAGAGCCGCCACGAAGAGGGGAGAAGCGCCAAGGATCGCAAACGTAAAGACCGCTACGTTCAGAGTGACCGGTAGAACGGTCCGCCCCGAGTCTCTCTTCCAGATCCTTCCCGCTAGGTGGACTATTAGATTCTCCTTGGGGGCCGCCACGGTGGAGACCACCAACTGCCCCGACTCACTGGCCGCGCCTTCGAAGGTGATCGCCGAGGGGATTCCTGGTCGTAGCCGGGGTCCATCCGGCGTGGGGGATGCACCGATAGGCGCTCCGACGGTGGCCGATGGAGGAAGCGTTTCTGCGTCATGCTTGCTAGGTCGGTTCGCCGCGTGGATTGTCGGACGGCTCTTCTTTGGTTCACCTGCTTTGGAACTCTGCCCAGCCCCCACAGAGTGGACCTTCGTCGTCGCGGCACCAGCGACCGGTGATGCTTCGATTCCCGCCGGCTTTATCAGTGACCGTGCGGCTTCGACGAAATTTGAAGCATAGTTTTCAAGGGGAAAGTCGCCCAAATAGTCGGCTCTCAATCTCCTTCGATCCGACTGGAGCGGATCACTGCCGAGCATGGCATCAAGCGACCCCGAAAGAGAGGTCAGGGATTCATCCACAACGTATGCGGCCGCACCGACCGGATACAGCTCCGAGAACCGGTCGGCTTCAATCCCAATCGACATCATCGCGAACGGTTTTTCGGAATATAGGTAGTCGGATACCACACTGGACACATCCGAAACCATGGCGTCGGACTCGTTGATGCAGTCGGTAATCGACCGCAACGTTTCGGCTGCAACACCGTAAACGTGCTCCCGGCCGGTGATTTTGGAGTCCGATATCAGGCGTTCATGAATCCTGGAGATATGTTCCCTGTCCTCGGGAAACTGATAACTGAACGGGTGTGGCCTGAAGATCACCCGGCATCCACGGTCCAAGAGAGCCGAAACGATCTCGAATCCTGCGGCCAGCGAAGACAAACTCGTCTCTTCGACATGTCCACGCCACGTTGGGGCAAAAAGAACCGTCTGCGGTCCCGCACTGTCGTCTGATCGGACCTTGCGAATAACAGTCTCCAGCTGGGGGCGACCGACGACAACAAACTTCGAGGGTTCAATATAGATGTCGTGCGCAGCGTACCTTCTGATCGCAGCTGGTCCCGCGGCGAAGATCTTGTCATACATGGCATGCAATGGGTTATACGAAGTTGGTTTGTCCGAATCACCATGTCCAAGAAAGACATGTGTGAGATTCCTGTACCGAACCATCGTGCTATTACCGGACGAAGCATTCACGTAAAAGACGGCTCGCATTGATTCCACCATGACCTCCTCGAGCTCTTCGATGGAGCGGCATAGGAGAACAGGATGGGTTGTCACCCCAGCAAGATCGCGAGCCGTACGCTCGGTGCGAGCGACGAGCACAAAGGGCCGCCCGGTTCGCTCCAGGTAGGGAAGCCACATCTTCACCTGATGTGCAGCCGGTTCCGCTAGCGAGGTGTAGATCATAAATTCTGGTGCGAGACGCAGCAGCCCGTCCCCCAGATTTCTTTTGACGAGCGTTGACTGCCGAAACTGAGCAACGGCTTGTAGAAAAACCAGCACATAGAATATATCCAGTACGCCAACAGCTGCGATCCACCACCAGAGCTGTTGTCCAGCGCCATGCAGGACGCCGCCGGCCATGATCACGATTGAACTAGCTGTGAGCAGCTGACGATCGATCGTGATCGGCTGTTTCGTCGTAGGGACTCCCGGCAAATGCGCGACAAACGGCAGGCGGAGAGCGATGGCCCGCCTCAGCGAAGGCTCGAATAGTACGGGCAACCCAATACCAATAAAGCCCAGTACGGCTAGATATGGTGCTTCCGGCCTACTATCTGACAAACCAACACTGGATAGATTGGCGGCGACAGCAGCAGCAGCGAGGATACGAATGACTGGGCGGTACCCGAGTTTTCCGCCTTTTCTCCAGAGCCCGAGCACATGGACCGCCAGGGCGAAAGCCAACAGTCCGATGAAAATACCCTGATGCCCTGGACCGGAGGAGACGAGAATTGCCAGAGTGGCGGCAATGGCACTGACGGCATATGAAACGAGCGGCGTAAAGACACCCTTGATATATCCTCGCGCAATCGACTCCTGCCGATCATTTGCTTTATGCCGCTTGAATTTCACTGCAGTTTCCCCCATGATTTAACGCTTTGACAACTAAACAATGCTAGAGGAGGGCTTGGTCCACGTGAAATTTGCGGCCGTTTATCACGTTTAGTTCTTTGGACTTCGGCCGAATCCTTCTAGCCACATCCTGGGGTCAGTCCCCTCAAATGCCCCCGGGACCATACCGAGGTATGACGCGGGGCGGGGACGACCAAAAGTAGAGTAGGCCCATGACCCCGCACCGCACCCTGGATGTTTGGATCCGAAACCACCCGGGCAAAGTCGACGGGGCACTAGCCATCGGGCTGTGGCTGCTCCTCACCCTGTCGGCCTTCCTCTTGGGTGGTTTTTCCGGGCAGCACCGCGTCCTCGAGTTCATCATCGGATCGCTGCAGGTCCTGCCGCTGATCTGGCGGCGCTCCCATCTGCTGCTGAGCAGCGCCGTCGTCGTGCTCGGATGCCTGGCCCAAGTCATCCTCCTCCAGACGTTCCTTCCCTCTCAGCTGACCGTCCCCATCGTGGTCTTTTCCTTGGCGAAGTATGGGAAACGTTGGGCCTCCTACGCAGGACTCGGCGCCGGCATGCTCGGGGCCATACTGGCCACACTGCGCTTTGGAAATCCGACCGGGCAGGCCATCGGCCTCCACATGCTGCCGAGCCTCGTGGGTCTGGCCCTGATCGTCCTCGTGGCTTGGACCTTCGGAGACCTGGCCCGTACCCGCAGATTAGCCATGCAAGCCTTGTCCGACCGGGCCAGCCGGCTGGAAATCGAACGCCAACAGGAACGCGATCTTGCCGCCTCCGACGAACGCGGCCGGATTGCCCGGGAAATGCACGATATCGTCGCCCATTCACTCTCGGTCATCATCACCCAGGCCGACGGTGCCCGCTACGCGAGCGAACACGACCCCGAGGTCGCGCGCGAAACCCTGGGCACCATTTCGGAAACCGGCCGAAAATCATTGCGCGAGATGCGCCGGCTGCTCGGTGTCCTGCGTGGCGACGAGCAAGCCTCCACCCGCCCGTTGCCCACGCTGGCCGATATTGACTGGCTCCTGGACGAAACCCGGACCGCCGGATTGGAAGTGACCTCCACCCTCTCGGGGTCCCCGCGACGCGAGCTCCCACCCGGCGCGGAATTGACCGCCTACCGTGCCATCCAGGAAGCGCTGACGAACACCATCAAACACGCCGGCCCGGCCGCTTCCTCCGAGGTCCACCTGGAGTGGACCTCCACCGGTCTCGAGGTGGAAGTGACCGACGACGGACGTGGTGCTGCCGCCACCGAGGAGAACATCGGGGCCCGTCAAGGACTCATCGGCATGGCGGAGCGGGTCGCCCTCTACGATGGACGCATTGAGACCGGGCCACGGAGCACCGGTGGATTCTCCGCCCGCATCTTCATCCCCTACACCGAGGACTAAGTGGACACCCAGCCCAGCACCCCGATCGCCGTCGCACTGGTCGACGACCAGCTCCTGGTCCGCAGCGGATTCCGTATGCTGATCAACTCGCAGCCCGACCTCGAGGTGGTGGCCGAAGCAGCCAACGGCCGGCAGGCCCTCGCCTCCCCCGCCCTGGCCCGGGCCGACGTCGTCCTCATGGATGTGCGCATGCCCGAGATGGACGGGATTGAGACGACCGCCAAACTCCTGGCCCCTGGGCCGGGTACCGGACCGCGCATCATCGTGCTGACCACCTTCGATCTGGACGAGTACGCGCTGGCTGCCATCCATGCCGGGGCCAGCGGATTCCTCCTCAAGAACGCCCCTCCGGAAGAGCTCCTCGAGGCCATCCGCACGGTGTACCGCGGGGATGCGGTGATCGCCCCGTCGACCACCCGGCGCCTGCTGGACCACGTCGCGCCGATGCTGCGCCAACCGGCAGCCACCACGTCGGGGCATGAGGCGGCCGTGGCTTCCCTGACGGCACGTGAACGCGAAGTCTTCGAACTCATTGCCTGGGGCAAAGCCAATCCGGAGATCGCCGCCGAACTCTTCCTCTCCGAGGCGACCGTGAAGACGCATGTGGGGCGGATCCTGTCCAAGCTGCAGGCCCGTGACCGGGTGCAGGCAGTGGTCATCGCCTATGCCACCGGGGTTGTCACCCCGTAGCTTTTTGCCGGCATCAGCGGCGGTACTGGGGTTTCGGCTTGGGCTGGCGGACGAACACGAAGAAGTACCAGAGCCCTCCCAAGGCCAGCAGGGTGCCCAAACCAATGGCCGGGGCCGAAGGCGACATGACCAGTCCCATCACTGCGGAGGGGCGCCCAGTGGAAGCCTCCGCCTGCTGTGCCGGGTTCGACGGCGGAAGGACGCCTGCGGCGTTCGTTGCCCCGTCCCCGGCGCCGGCCGAGGAGTCCGGCTCCCCAGGTGCCGAGCTGCCGTCCTGCTGCTGGATGGAGAGCTTCACGCTCTGGGTCGCCTGGTCGTAGACGAAGTCACTGGCCTCCAGCGAACCACGCACCAGCATGCGTCCGGTGCCCGGTTCGATGAGCAACCCGGTCTTCGGGTGGATGGGATAGCCGCTGGCCGGATCAATCAGAAACCCAGTCCGGGCATCGCGGGCACCATACTGTGCTCCCGGGCGCGGGCCCTGGGGAGTAGTCGAGGACTGTCCGGGCCCCGGGCTGCGCGTCGAACTGCCGGGCTTCGAGGGATACTTCGGGGGCTTCGGCGGTGCCGGGATGATGCCCGGCGACGTTTTCGACGGCGTGGTCGACGGCGCCGGGGCGGGAGGCTCCGCCGAGGAGCTCGAGGATGGCCCGCTGGATCCCGAGGAGGAGCCAGGCTCCGAGGGCTGCGTCGAGGATGGCGGCGGGGTCGTGGGATCCGTGCTGGGCGGCTCCGTCGTGGGGTCGATCGGCTCCGTCGGTTCCGTTGATTCCGAAGGCTCTGGTGTTTCCGTCGGTTCCGTCGGCTGTGAAGATTCACTAGGATCCGTCGTGATCTGCGGATCGGTGGGTTCCGGCGGCGTGACGGACGGCGAGTCAGGGCCGGTCTCGGTGGTGGTGCTCACCGAATCCGCGGCAACTTCGGGGGATGTTTCAGCGGCGGAAGCGGGCAGGATACCGAGGGAGCCCACCAGCATCAGGGTGCCGAGGAGGGCGGCCCAGCGCAGGGTGGAGCGCTGGTTCGAGCCTATGGCCGTCGCGCGCATCCGCCTCCTTCACTAGGTCAGACGCCAAACGACGCCTCACCTATTGTAACGAAAAGGACACGATGGGCGATATTTGTTGTTATTTCGGCAGGTTTCCGTCCGCAAAATCCTTAAACACCTTCCGGGTTGCGCTGGTGGCTTCCAGGATGGATTGGCCATCTGCGCTGCGTCCATAGTCGGCGGTCGGCACTTGGTGCCCCATCTTCTTCAGGTCGATCTGATAGGCCCAGGCGCCGAAGGTCAGGGCCTGTTCGGCGCTCAGGTTGGTGGAGACATGCCGATCGGCGATATCGAGCACCTTCGCCAGGCCTGCCGGGCCCTCGGCCACCGCCTTGGCCCCAATTCCCGCCAGCGCGATCCCCTGGTTGGAGGTCCTGTCGAAGTCACCGTTGGGCAGGGTCTTGCGTTCGCGGGTGAACCAGAAGGCGTCGTACCCGTCGACCTGCTGTTTGCCCTTCTCCACCGCCCGCACCTTCATCGGCGCGTTGATGGTGATCCCGTCGAGCTCGTCGATCATCTTCTGGAACCCGGTGAACCCGGTCAGGACGTATCCCTGGATCGGCAGTCCGGTGGCTTTTTCAACGGTCTTCGTCTGTGCCGTGGGCCCACCGGTGGAGAGGGCGCTATTGATCTTGGCGTTCCTGCCGTTGGCCTGGGGCACCCACAGGTCCCGCGGGATGCCCATCACCCCGCCGCCACCCCGACCGTCAACACCGACGACCTGCAGGGCATCGGCCCGTGCCTCGTCGATCTTTTCGCCTTGCTTTTCCCGGGCGTCCGAACCCATGAGCAGCACATGGCGTTTCCCGCCCAGCGCCGCATCCTTGATCCCCAGTGAGGGCCACCAACCGCCCACTGCGGTCCACGTGCCCTTCTTCTTCACCACCAGGGTGACGTCCTTGCCACTGGTGAGCACGGCAAATTGCTCCTTCTTCCAGGTTCCGGTCGCAGCCTTGACGGAGGCGGCCCGCTTCGGAGCCTTCGACTGTTTCAGCGCCTGGGTTGCCGGGCCACTGCTGGGCACCGATTTCCCGGTGTAGAGCTTGGTGGTGAACCCTGCCAGGTCCTTCTTCATCCCCGAGGTTTTGACTGCCGGGGCGGAGGGGCTGGGAGCCGGCGTCGAGGAAGCCGCGGGTGTCGGGGGCACCTGGGGTTCGGCAGGTTTGCTGCAGCCGGTGAGCAAGGCCAAGGTCATGAGGGGGGCCAGCACGGCGGCGGCAGTGGAGGAACGCACAGTCATGGGCCTATTCTGCCGTTCCTTTGCTGGACGGTCCGTGATCGCCACACCAGGTGCCGGCACCGATACCCCCAATCCGTCGCTGACCTGTGCCTCGTCATACCTCGGTATGACGTGCGGGACCACGAAGACCCTCCGCCGGGTTGATCCGCCGGGAGGGAGGGTCCGCATAAATTATTCAGTATGACCATGACTCACACCTCAACCACCACCCAGGCAGTCTCTGCCCGCGGCCTCACCAAGGTCTACGGCAGCGGCAGCACAGCGGTCCACGCCTTGGCCGGCGTGGACATCGGCTTCGAGGCCGGACGCTTCACCGCCATCATGGGGCCTTCGGGTTCGGGAAAGTCCACGTTGATGCATTGCCTGGCCGGCCTCGACTCGGCCACCAGCGGTTCCATCATGATCGCTGGCCAGGACATCACCTCGATGAACGATGACCAGCTGACCCGGTTGCGCCGCGAGAAGATCGGCTTCGTCTTCCAGTCCTTCAACCTGGTGCCCACCTTGAGCGCCGAACAGAACATCCTGCTGCCGCTCCAACTCGCCGGGAAAAAGCACGACGCCGGTTGGCTCGCCACCGTCGTGGACACCCTGGGCATCACGGACCGCCTCTCCCATAAACCGCACGAACTCTCCGGCGGACAACAACAACGCGTGGCCGTGGCCCGCGCCCTGCTCACCCGCCCCGCCGTCGTCTTCGGTGACGAGCCGACCGGAAACCTCGATTCACGCACCGGTGCCGAAGTGCTTTCCCTGATGCGTTCCTCGGTCCGGGAAATGGGCCAGACCATCATCATGGTCACCCACGACCCGGCAGCCGCAGGCTATGCCGATGAGGTGGTGCTGATGCGCGACGGGGAACTGGTCGGCCATCTGTCGGATCCGACGCCGGAGAGCGTCACCTCGGCGCTGGCCGGACTGGGGGCCTGAGGTGTTTTCACTCGCGCTGGCTAATATCCGCATGTACTCACGGCGTTTCATCGCCGTCACCCTGGCCGTCATGATCGGCACCGCCTTCCTGGCGGCCACCCTCATGGTCAATGCCTCGACCACCGCCTCGCTGGAACGCAGCATCGGTGAGGCCTACCAGAACGCCGATCTGGTTGCCGGCATCAGCCCCGATGAGACCGACGAGGCCGTGGGCCTCGGCCCCGAGCAACTCGCCGCGGTCCGCAAGGCCCCCGGGGTCGCCGCCGCGGAGGCCCAAAGCAGCGCCGGAGCCAGGATCGAAACCGGCTCGGGCGACTATAACGCCATCGTGCAATCCTTTGTCTCCGACGAACAGTTGCGCACCACCGAGCTGGACTCCGGTGCCGTTCCGGCAGACCGCGAGGAAATCACCGTGGACCGCCAGCACGCCGAGAGCTATCACCTGAAGGTCGGCGACGAAGTCGGGATGTCCGGTTCCTCCCCGGACGGCTCCACCGTGGACTTCACGGCCCGGATCAGCGGTATCACGACCTCCAGCAACAGCCCTTTCATGGGGTCGAATCTGCAGGTTGCCGTCTCCCCCCAGCGCTACAGCACCCTGATGGGTTCGGACCCGCAGTACGAATCCCTGCTGGTACGCCTCGATGCGGGCACCGACCCGGCAGAGGCCGCCTCGGCCGTTGCGGCCGCATTGAAGTCCGCGGGTGTCTCCCAGGCGTCGGTGATGACCGCTCAGGAACGCACCGTCGACGATCTGGCAGGCTTCACCGGCGGCCAGGACCAACTCACCGGTGTTCTGTTGGTCTTCGCACTGATCGCCCTGGTGGTCACCGGGCTGGTGGTCATGAACACCTTCGCGGTCCTGGTGGCCCAGCGCACCCGTGAACTGGCCCTGCTCCGAACCCTGGGTGCCCTGAGCTCCCAGCTGCGCCGTTCGGTGCTCGTCGAAGCCTTCGTGGTCGGGCTCGTCTCCTCGGTGCTGGGGGTCCTGCTGGCCATCGGAGTGATGGCCGGGCTGGTGGGCTACGTTTCAACCCTGCCCTCTGCCTCGTTCGCCGTGCTGGCCGTGCCACCGAGCGCCGTGATCGCCGGCCTTCTCGCGGGCACCGTGATGACCCTCATCGCCGCCTGGGCTCCGGCCCGCAAGGCGATGAGCGTGGCCCCCTTGGCCGCCCTCCGCCCCGCGGACTCCGCCAGTGTGCATAACCGGGTGGGCAAGGTCCGCCTGATCTTCGGGTTGCTGCTGCTGATCGGAGGCGGAGCGTTGTTGATCGGCGGCGCGGTCCTCGGCCAGCTCCTGCTGGGCTTCGCCGGAGGCCTGTTCTCCTTCATCGGGGTGCTGATGCTCGCCTCGCTGTTCCTGCCCGGTGCCGTCCGCGCGGTCGGCCGGCTCTTCGGTGGTTCGGGAGTTCCGGCGCAGCTGGCTTCGTTGAACTCGGTGCGCAACCCCGGGCGGACCACCGCCACGGCCACGGCGCTGCTCATCGGCGTCACCCTGGTGTCGATGATGATGGTGGGCGCCCAGACCACCAAACAGTCCTTCAACGACGAACTGGCCCGCAACTACCTGGTCGACGTCACCGTGGACTCCCCCGCCAACTACGGGGAGGGCTTCGACGGCGGCGCACTGCCCGGCCCCGATGCGGCGGCGGGCGCCGGCCAGTTGGGCCCCCAGCAGGCGAAGCTCGCGGCGGGCGTCGACGGGATCGAGGAGGTCGCGCTGCTCAAACCCGTGGGACGAAACGCCGCCGGGGAGCCGGTCTATGCCGCAGCGGCCGAGGAACTGGCGCGGGTCCTGAAGGACCCGTCGCTGGTCCCCGGCACCGGCGAAGTGCTGGTGGGCCAATCGGTCAGCAGTGACGACGTCGAGGTCACGGCGTACAAGGGATCCACGGCCAGCTCCTTGGCCGCCCAGCACTCCCAGTCGGAGATTTCCGCCCCGCTGATGACGATGGAAACGGCGCAGCAGCTCGATGGATACACCACGGGCGCTTCGGCGGCTCGTGCCGCAGCCGAGGCGGGCCCCGATCAGCTGGGCGCCTATCCGCTGTTATGGCTCAAAACAGCCAGCGGGCTGAGCACCGATCAGCTCGAGGGTCTGAGCCGTACCCTGGCCACCGAGCTGCACGTCCAGGACTACCAGGTCGCCGGTGGCGCCGTGGAGCGGTCGCTGTTCAATCAGGTCATCGACACGTTGTTGCTCGTGGTCTCCGGTTTGCTGGCCGTCGCCGTGTTCATCGCCCTGATCGGGGTGGCCAACACCTTGAGCTTGTCGGTGCTCGAACGCACCCGCGAATCGGCGTTGCTGCGGGCCCTGGGGCTGACCCGGGGCCAGTTGAAGTCCATGTTGGCCCTGGAGGCGATCCTGATCGCCGGGGTCGCCGCGGCCCTGGGGATTGCCTTGGGCACCACCTATGGTGTCTTGGGCGCCCAGTCGGCCATCGGTTCCTTTACCGATGTGACGCTGTCGCTGCCCTGGTCTCAGCTGGCACTCGTCTTGGGTGTCAGCGTGTTGGCAGCGCTGGCCGCCTCGGTGCTCCCGGCTCGCCGGGCCGCCCGCCTCTCCCCCGTGGAGGGACTGGCCACCGAGTAGCAACGGCTCCACAAGTCCCGCCCCTCGTTGGTGACCAACGAGGGGCGGGACTTGTCTGCTGCCCGGCGACGGAGTCCGGCGCCTGGTTTCCTTATTTCGAGATCTTGCCCGTCAACCCGGCGAGGGGGCGCAGGAAGATCGGTCGGGCCAGGAACCAGGCGGCGACCATGACGGCCAGTGAGGCGGCGAAGAGCCAGAAGCCCAGCCATCCTGCCCCCTCACGTGCTGCATACATGTGGTTGAGGTTGGCGAGCATCCCGGTGGAGAACACCAGCCCCACATGCACGATGACGAATCCGACGAAGAAGAACATGACGGGAAAGTGGATCTTGCGGGCCAGTTCGATCGGGTAGGCCTGGTCCAGCTTCGGGTGCCCCTTGGGCCAGGCAGAGCTCATCCGCACGCCGGTGATGGCCGCGAGCGGTGCCGCGATGAAGACGATGGCGAAATACGCCAACAGTTGCAGGGAGTTGTAGTTGACCCACCCGTTCTCGATCGGCCAGTTCAGTGAGGCGTATTGCAGGGCTGCACTGAGCGCGTTCGGGAACACGTCCCAACTGGTGGGGACGATCCTCATCCACCCACCGGTGACGAAGAGCAACACCACGAACACCAGCCCATTGAGCAGCCACAGCACATCCAGGCTCAGATGGAACCAGAGGTCCAAGCTGATCTTGGTGGGTTTATTCCGGGTTTTGAACCATCCGGTGTTCCGGCGGGTCCAATGCCCCGGGGGTCTGGCGGTGTTGCGCACCTTCCAGCCGGAACGGATGATCAGGACCAGGAAGAACGCGTTGAGGAAGTGCTGCCATCCCAGCCAGGCAGGTAGCCCGACGGGTGCCCCTTCGGGAAGTTCGGACTGTCCGGGGTAGGTGAGCAGAAATTCCTGCACCGGTTCCAGCCCGCGGACCCACCGGGCCAGCAGGACGACGACGGCCAGTGCCACGATGGCAGCACCGATCCACCAGAGCATCGCCTTCCACCCGGCGGGCCGCTGACCTTTCGCCGGTTTCTTTCGCCCGCGCTGGGCTGTCGCTGTCATCGCTGGTCCTCCCCTAGACGGTGGCACCGACGCCGGCACGTTCGGCGAGGGCCCGATTCAGCTGCGGAAGGATCGTGAACAGGTCGCCAACAATGCCGAAATCGGCGATCTCGAAGATGGGGGCGTCGGCATCCTCGTTGATGGCCACGATCCGTTGTGCGGTCTGCATGCCGGCGCGGTGCTGGATGGCCCCCGAGATGCCCACGGCCAGGTAGAGGTCGGGCGAGACGCTGACACCGGTTTGCCCGACCTGATGGTTTTGGCCGATGTAGCCGGCATCCACTGCGGCGCGGGAAGCCCCGAGGCCGGCACCGAGTGCGTCGGCCAGCGTTGACACGAGGGCGAAATCCTCCGCCGAACCCAGTCCGCGTCCACCCGAGACCACGATTTTGGCCGAGGTCAGCTCGGGCCGGCCTGAGCTGGCCTCGACGGGCTGGATGGCGGTGATGGCCGCCGCGGTGCTGGTCGCCACGTCCAGGTCGAGGGTTTCAACCGTCGGGGCTTCGACGGCCGGCAGGGCCGGGAGGCCGTGGGAGGAGACGGTCACCAGCGCGACGCCGGAGCCGACGGTGGATTCGGTGGTGTAGTTGCCCCCATAGACCGAATGCGTTGCGCGGATCCTGCCGTCGGCGGTGGTGACGTCGATGGCCTCCAGCACCACGGGGTTCCCGGTGCGGGCCGCCAAGCGGCCGATGGTCTCCCGGGCATCGGCAGTGGTGGAGGCCAGCACGGCTGCCGGTTCGTAACGGTTCAGGGCCTCGGCCAGGGCGGCGACGGCACCGGCGGCGACGTGGCTGGTGGCTGCCGGGGTTTCGGCGACCACCACGACGGGGGCACCCCAGGCGGCCAGTTCGGCGACCACCGTGGTGCCCGCAGGTGCCGCGACCACGGCGACCGGGTCGCCCAGTTGGGAGGCCAGTGCCAGCAGATGGGCGGTATGGGGGCGCAGCGTGCCGTTGGCCGCCATTTCACAGTTGACGAGAATAGTGCTCATGGTCTCCAGTCCCTTCAGATCAGGTGTTCGGCGCTGAGGTAGTCAATGAGTTCGGAGGCTGCCTGGCCTTCGTCGATGATTTTGGGCCCCGCGGTTCGGGCGGGGCGCCTGCTGGAAGCCATCACCAGGTTCCCGCCCTCGTGCCCCAGATCGGTGAGGCCGAGTGTGGCGGCGTCGTGCACGGTGACGGGCTTGCGTTTGGCGGTCATGATGCCCTTGAACTTGGGGAAGCGTGGTTCGGCGGCCCGTTCGGTGATGGAAACCACTGCGGGCAGGGCCGCGGTCACCGTTTCGGTGCCCTCGGCCCCCTCGCGTTCCCCGCTGATCGATCCGCCGGTGACGTCGGCGGTGTTCAGCGGCCCGGCGAACGCGATCCCGAGCAGTTCGGCGATCATCGCCGGGACCACGCCGCCGCGCCCGTCGGTGGATTCGTTCCCTGCCAGAACCAGGTCGAATCCGCCGTCCTTGACCCCAGCGGCCAGGGCCCGTGCGGTGGTCAGGGCGTCGGAGCCGGCCAGGGCGTCATCGACAATATGCAGGGCCGAATCGGCCCCCATCTGCAGGGCCTTGCGCAGGGCATCGCTGGCCTGTTCGGGTCCCATGGTCACGGCCACGATCTCCACCGATTTATCGGCATCCTTGTGCAGCAAGGCGACCTCGAGGGCTCGTTCGGTGATTTCGTCGGCAATGCGTTCGCTCGCAGCCCGGTCCACATGCCCGGCTGGGGTGAGTTGCCTTTCGTCCCAGGTGTCGGGGACTTGTTTGATCAAGACGGCAATCTTCATCGGGTTTCCTCCCTGCTGGTTTCCGGTGAGGCCACAGCCTCACCGGCATCGGTTCCCTGTTCCGCCCCGACGGGGCGGTGGGTGTAGGTGCCACGGTCCAGGACGACCGTCTCCCCCACGCGAACCTGGAACACCGCGCCGGTCTCGGTATGCCAGATGGTGGTGGTCAGTTCATCGCCGGGCACCACCGGGGAGGCCAGCCGGACACTGATGGCACCGAAGCGGTCGGGATCGGCCTCGGCCACCTCCTCGAGGACCGCCAGACTGGCAAAGCCCATGGTGCACAGACCGTGCAGGATCGGCTGTTCGAAGCCGACCATCCGGGCCAGTTGCGGGTCGGAGTGCAGCGGGTTGCGATCCCCGTTGAGGCGGTAGAGCAGCGCCTGGTTGTCGGCGGTCTTCCGGGTCACGGTGGTGTCGGCCGGACGGTCGGGGACGGCCCAGGTTTCCTTCGGCCCCGGATCCCCGCCGAATCCGCCTTCTCCGCGGATGATCATGGTGGTCACGCTGGTGGCCACCGGTTCGCGGGTCCGGGCATCGAGCAGCTCGGTGGTCAATTCGATCACGGCATGCTTGCCCTTATCGTGGACGGCGGTCATCCCGCTGACCGGGATGACGGTGCCTGCCGGTTCCAGGGTGCGGTGCAGGGTGATGGCCTGGCCGCCATGGAGGATCTGCGAGAGCTTGAAGTCCCCCAGGTCTTCCATCGAACCGCCCGAGCCGCCCAGGACGACGGCGAAGCTGGGCAGGACCTGCTGGTCGATGCCGCGGGAGTTTTCGGTGGTGAACGCCAGCTGCTCCGCCGGATCCGAAGCACCCGCTCCGACGCTGAGCGCATAGAGCAGCGCATCCTGTGAATCCCAGCTGTAGGGATCTCCTTCAGTGGTCTTCCCGATGTTCTCGACGTTGATCGTCATGGGATTGGCTCCTTCCACGGGTGTCCCCCGTGCTGCTGTGGACGCGCACCGGACGGTGGTGCGGGTCACGTCTTCATAAATACTATAATGGGATTCTAGTTCTTGTCTATCCGTGGTGAGCGGACGGTACGGTCACGGCGTTTTTCCCGCGGCGCGCATCACGTTCGGCAGCCGTCTCGGGAACCCATTTCACCGGGTGGCGTTTGAGCATCAGGCCCAGCACCACCGAGAGGACCGAGAAGGCCAGCACGAACAGCAGGGCCGCGCTGACACCGTTCTGGTTGACCAGCGTCGTGCTGGGGTTCTGGTAGCTGGCCAGGATGTAGGCGCCGATAGCTGTCGCCGCCGACTGCCCGACGTTACGCACCATGGTGTTGGTCCCCGCGGTTTCGGAGGTATTGGCCTCGGGAATGGCTTCGATGAGTACATTGGGCAGCGCACCGAAGGTCAGCGAGATGCCGATCCCGTTGATTCCCTGCGCGATGATGAACAGCGGGGCGTTGCCGAAGGACAGCAGGATGATGGCCAGGGCAGCGGTCATCAGGGTCAGCCCGCAGACGAAGACCGAACGGGCACCGAACCGGTGGGCCATCCGCCCGCCCAGCGGGGAGAAGGCGAAGCCCAGCAACGCCGTGATGCAGCTGAGCACCCCAGCTGCCGTGGCGCTGAAGCCCAGCCCGAAGCCTTCGCTGGTGGGATATTGCAGGACCATTTGCGTCGGTACGGCCAACCCGCCGATCGGTCCGATGGCGGCACAGAGGGTGGCCGTCATGACCAGGGCGATCTGCCGGTTCTTGAACATCCGCAGATTCACGATCGGGGATTCCACCCGCAGTTCCCACCAGGCCCAGAGGCCGGCCACGACCAGTCCGGCGCCCATCAGACCGAGGAACCGGGCCGAGGCGAATCCTGTGGTGGAACTGCCTGACAGGGCCAGCAGGATGGCGCTGACGGCGATGGGCAGCAGCAGGGCCCCCAGGTAGTCGGGTTTTTCCGTGGTGGGCGCTGTCGTGTCCCGGGGGATGACGATCAGGATGGTGACGATGGCGACTCCAGCCAGAACCGCGGCGAAGGCGAAAATGCCATGCCAGGAGAAGACGTCGATCATGAACCCGGCGATGAAGGCCCCGGCGGCACCGGCGATCAGGGCCGAGGCCCCGA
The DNA here is from genome assembly GCF_900163545.1 of Arthrobacter rhombi. GTDB lineage: Bacteria > Actinomycetota > Actinomycetes > Actinomycetales > Micrococcaceae > Arthrobacter_H > Arthrobacter_H rhombi_A. The sequence continues at coordinate 119,487 of NZ_FUHW01000032.1, read as the reverse complement.
TCATGGAGACACCCACCGGGACGCGCTCCTCGTCCAGGTGTTCCCGGGCCAGGCCGAAGGCCAGCCCCATGACCGCGCCTGCGGTGCCCTGGATGGCCCGGCCCAGGATGATCATCCCCAGCGTTCCACCCAGCAGGGAGATCAGCGATCCGACGCCGGCGATGGCCAGCACGATGATCAGGACCTTGCGTCGGCCGTAGAGATCCCCGAAGCGCCCGCCCATCACCCCGGCGGAGGCGGAAACCAGCAGGTAGGCGGTCACCACCCAGGCGACGGTGTTGGCATCGACCTGGAATTCGGTGATCAGTGTTGGAAGGGTCACGTACATCATCGACAGTTCGAAGGCCGAGACGATTTCGGCCAGGATCAGCACCACCACGACGGCGGCGAATCCCGGCTTTTTGAGTTGTTGGAGCAGGGTGGCCTGTCGGCCAGCGGGTGCGGACATCGTTGTCCCAACCTTTCAGGGACGCGGCGAAAGAAACATGGTGCGAACATTTCTTGGGTCCGCAACCCGCCCCCGATCAGGAACGGTCACAGCCCACCGGTGGTCCCGCGGGTTGGGCGGGGACCACCGGTTGTGACGTGTGGGTCGGGCCTGGATCAGCCGTTTCCGTAGGCGACGGATTTGGTCCAGAAGAATTCCTCCAGGCCTTCCACCCCGCCTTCGTTGCCGTTGCCGGAGTGTCCGATCCCGCCGAAGGGCCGTTCGGTGACGGCATTGGGGGCACCGTTGACGATGACTTCCCCGGTCTCGAGTTCTTCGGTGATCCGGATGGCCCGGCGCGCATCCGCGGTCCAGAGGTAGCCGGAGAGTCCGTAGTCGGTCCCGTTGGCCAGGGCGACCGCCTCGGCTTCGTCGCTGAACCGCATCACGGCCAGCACGGGGCCGAAGACTTCCTTCTGGGCCAGCTCGCTGGCAGGATCGACGTCGGCCAGGATGGTCGGGAGGTAGTAGAACCCCTCGGCCAGTTCCCCGTCGCCGCGGGAACCGCCCATGACCAGTCGGGCGCCGTCGTCCTGGGCCCTGGCCACCATGGCCTCGATCCTGTCGATCGCCGCCTGGTTGACGACCGGGCCGCAGATCGTTGACGGGTCCTGGGGATCCCCGATGCTGAAGGAGCCGGCAATGGCGGCGACCTTGGCCAGGAATTCGTCGTGGATGGAGTCCTGCACCAGCAGCCGGGTCGGCATGGCGCAGCCCTGCCCGGTCATGATCGCGAAGGCCATGACGGCCGCCTGCTGGGCTGCGGCGTCCAGGTCGGCGTCCTCGAACACGATATTCGCCGATTTGCCCCCGAGTTCCAGCAGGACCGGCTTGAAGGTCTGCGCGGCGGTGGCGGTGATCTTACGGGCCGTTTCCGGGCCACCGGTGAAGGACACCTTCTTGACCAGCGGGTGTTCCACCAGGGCGGCACCCGCGTCGGCGCCGCCGGTGACGACGTTGAAGACGCCGTCGGGGATGCCGGCCTCATGGACCAGATCGGCGAAGAGCATGACGCCCAGGGGCGTCAGTTCGCTGGGTTTGACGACGACGGTGTTCCCGGCGGCCAGGGCCGCGGGGACCTTCATCGCCAGGGACATCAGCGGTGCGTTCCAGGTGATGATCGCCCCGATGACCCCGTAGGGCTGGCGCAAGGTGTGTCCGAAGACCCCTCCCGCGCCGACCGTCGAGGAGATCCGGCCCAGCGGGAGCTTATCGGCCCATCCCCCGTAGTACCTGATCCAGGTCGCGGCGGCATCCACCGAGAGTCGGGCGGTGGTCCGTGGGGTCCCGTTATCGGCGATGCCGAGTTCGGTGAACTCATCGACGTGCGCTTCGACGAGCTCGGCGAGTTTGAGCAGGGCCCGTCCGCGCTCGGCGGCCGGCGTGGCCTTCCACGTGGCGAAGGCCAGATGGGCGGCCTGGACGGCCTCATCGACCTCTGCTGGTCCGGCCATCGGCACGCGGGCATCCACCTGGCCGGTGGCCGGGTTCACGTGCTCGTGGACTCCTTGGGCGTGGGTGCGGATTTCGGAGCCGATGCGCAGCGTGACCGCTGGCAGGGCGTCGGTGGTTTCGGTGCTCATTTCAGACCTCCGGTTCGTAGCGCAGCATGGTGATGTCCGATGCCGGGTAGTCGCAGAAGACCGGCTTGACGCGCATGCCGATCGTGAGGTCTGCGTGGTCGATGTTGATCAGTTCGGTGGAGAACTTCGGGCCCTCATCCCATTGCACGACGGCCAGGACCATCGGGCCCTCGGCCGCGAAATGTGGTGACACCGGCCGGGTGGTGATCGTGTAGGTGTAGAGGGTCCCGGTGCCGGGAATCTCTCGCCATTGAAGGTCGTCGGCCAGGGTGCGCGGGGCCAGCGGCCGGGGGTAGAAGACGTATTCGCCCAGTGACGGGGAGTACTGGATGCGAACCTTGTGTTCGGCCAGCGCATCCCAGAACGGCTGGGTCAGCGGGGTCGGGACGGGCAGGGGCCGTTCGAAAACGGGTGCTGTATCTGTGCTCATGGTCAAAGCTCCTATTCGCCTTCGAGGATCAGTGCAGTTTGTTCGCTCATGATGCCGCCGTTTCCGGAGACGAACGCCCGGTTGCAGTCGTTGACCTGGGCTTCTCCCGAGCGGCCCATGATCTGTCGGACGCCGTCAATGACGTGGTGCATGCCTCCGGCGATGCCCGCCTGGCCGAAGGACAGCTGGCCACCGGCGGTGTTCATCGGGAAATCACCGCGGAAGGTCAGGTCGTGTTCGTTGACGAACTGCATTCCCTTGCCCTTCTCGGTGAAGCCTGCGTCCTCCAAGGACATGAGCACGGTGATGGAATAGCAGTCATAGATGGAGACCATGTCCATATCGCCCCGGCCCAGGCCTGCCATGTCGAAGGCCTGGTCGGCGGCGTGGATCATCGGCGAATACATCAGGTCGTGGGCGTAGGTCGGCGTCTTATAGGGCACGCGTTCCCCGAAGCCCTTGATCCAGGCCGGACGGTTCTTTGACTTTTTGGCCTGGTTCTTGTTGCCGATGACGACCGCGGCTCCGCCCTGGCAGGGCATGACGATTTCGAGTTTATGCAGGGGGTCGGCGACCATCGGTGAGGCCAGCACGTCCTCGATGGTCAGTGGCTGGCCGTGGAAGATGGCATCCGGCGTGGAGCAGGCGTTGGTGCGCTGGTCGACGGCGATCTTGGCCATCGCGCGTTCGTCGTAGCCGAATTCATGTCCATAGCGTTTGGCGATCTGGCCGTAGGGCCCGTTCTGGCCCAGATTGGCATACGGGATCTCGAACTCCGCCTGCGGGGATCCGTAGGCGTTGGAGGAGGCCCCGAAGAGCATGCTGTCGTCCAGCACGAAGGGCCGACGTTCGTGGGTGGGCACCTCGTGGGTCCCGGGGAAGGTGACCAGGACTGTTTCGCACAATCCCAGTTCCACGGCGGCGGCAGCACGCCAGACGGCGGCAGCGGAGCCGGCCCCACCCAGGTCCACTATTTCGGCGAAGTTGGCGTTGATGCCCAGATATTCGGTGATGGTGGAGGGGACGAACATGCTGGCTTCGCCGATGAGCGGGGTGACGATTCCGTCGACGTCCGTGGCGTCCAGGCCTGCGTCGTCCAACGCCGCCTTGGACAGGCGCGCCCACTGTTCGAGGTTGAAGGTCTTATCGCGGGTCAGCTTGCGCTGAGGCGGTAGTTCGTGGAAACCGAGAATCGCGGCTTCTGCTTTCAGTCCCATGGTGTTCTCCTGAGATCGGGGATGGTTGGTTCGGTGACGCGCCGATGGTCCGGCGCCTGAAGGTGGTGGTCGATGGTGACAGCTGACGACGGCGGGATCTAGCTGTCCGCCGGCACCGTTGCGGAACGCAGTGCGGCAATGCGGATCCCGAGTTCGGGATGCCCGGTGCCCTCGCCCAGCTGCGCGGTCAGGTCTGTGGGGTAGTCTCCCGGCGGCCAGAAAGTCTCGGCTGGCAGGATGCCGATGGCGTCCAACCCGATGGCTGTTCCTTGGCTCAAGACCAGGTCGGCGCCCTCGTTCCAGCGGAAGCCCAGAACATCGCTCTGGCCGCGGGGTGCGGGACCGATGCCGAAGGTGCGGGCACCGAGCACGTCCACGAGGACGGTGCGGGCGAGTGGCAGGTCCTCGACGACCCCATGGATGAGCTGGACCCGCACCGGATCGGTGTTCTGCTCATCCCACGGGCAGCCACCGGTGGAATGGGGCAGTTGCTCCGCCGACGCGTCGAGGAGGGTGGTGCTCTGGACCAGCTGGGCCAAAAAGCCCAGCCCGGTGTCCCGAGGGTGGAGGAAGGCCTCTTGCCAGCCCGGGTGCTCCAGATTCACCAGGATCGGCTCGATCCCTGCCTTCTGGGCCCCGGCGATGGCCGAGCGGATATCGGCCACCTTGAAGGTCACATGGTGCGGTGCAGCCGAACCATCATGGTGATCGAGGAAACGCTGAATGAAGGAGTGTTCGGACCCGCTGGGTTCGAGCAGTTCCACCCGCATGTCATCGACCACCGCCAACTGGCAGGGGTTGAAGGCTTCGGTGGTGAACCCTCCGCCCCACCGGGCGCCCAGCTCGCGGTTCAGCACCGGGCCGGCAGGCGCCCAGGCGGGCACCGCGATGGCCAGATGATCCAATTCGTGGGCGCTCATGAGAGCACCCCGGTATCCGTGGCCGAAGCCGCAGCCGGACTGAGAAGGGCTGCGCCGGTTAGGCGCCCTCGGCCTCGAACTGAGCGACCCGCAGGCCGATCATCCGCACGAAGCTGTCGATCACCCGATGGGCTTCGGGAATCGTCTTGTCCCCGGTCAGCAGCCGGGCCACCAGATCCATCAGCACGCACCACACCATGGCGGTGATATCGGCTGCCTCCTCGTGACCGAGCATCGCAAAGTCCGCGTGGATGGGTTCCTCCAGCACGACGCCGAGTTGCTGCATCAACGCCGAAACCTGCGGGTCCGAGGTGGAGCGCAGCAGCCAAATGGCTTTGTAGAAGTTCGGCTGTCGTTCGAAGGCCGCCAGCGCCGAGCGCATCCGATACTGGACGCGTTCGGTAGTGCTCAGGCCCTCCGCCCAGGACTGGTCGGCCGAGTTGAAGGGCACGCTCCAGTCGTAGACGACGTTCGCATACAGATGCTCCTTCGAGGAGAAGTACCGGTATAGGGTGCCCAGTGCCACGTTGGCTTCGGCGGCGACGTCCCGAATCTGGATGGAGTCGTAGTCGGTTCCCACCAGGAGGGTTTTCGCCGCGTCCAGGATGCGCTGCCTGCGCATCACCTGGTAGGCGGGAAGATCGACGAGATCCGCGGAGAGTTGGCCGGACATCGTGCTCCTTCGGCTGCCGGTCGGAATGGGACTCCAACGCTATCACCGGGCTACGCTCCCATGGCCCAGCTCCCACGTTCATGCCCGGTCCTTCCACCGGACCAGTGCGTCGAGGGCTTCAATCTGGTTCCCCGCCACCCTCAGCGGGTTGATTTCCAACTCTTCGAGTTCGTCGCCCAGCCCGAGAGCGACCTGGGAGATCTTGAAGACGACCTCTGCCAGCTGGTCCAGATCGGTGGCCTCCCCGCCACGGAACCCGGTCAGCAAGTCGACTCCCTGGAGGGCTTCGAGCATCCGTCGAATCTCTGCAGGGCCGACAGGCAGCAGCCGCAGGGCCGAGTCCTTGAGGATCTCGACCATGACGCCGCCGAAACCGACGGCCATCACCAGCCCCCACTGCGGATCACGGATGATCCCCACCAGCAGCTCGGTGCCGGACGGACGCATGGGAGAAACCGCGACCCCCTGGATGGTGGCCTCGGGGGCCAGATCGGCGACGGAAGACCTGATCGATTCGTAGGCTGCCGTAACAGCGTCCGCATCCCGCAACATCAATTTGACGCCGCCGACCTCGGTCTTATGGGCAATATCTTCAGAGGCCACCTTCAGCACCACGGGGTAGCCCAGGTCTTCGGCGACGGCGACAGCCTGTTCGGCCGAGCCCACGATGGTCGCCGGAACGTAAGGCACCCCGTGCTCACGCAGGAAGTCCCCGGTTTCGATTTCGGTCCACGTTTCCGTCCCGGAGGGTTTGGCGATGGCCGGCGCCTCGGGGAGCACGGGGTCGGAGGCCAGTTCTGCGGTGCGCTTCCCCCACCAGGCGCTGCGGGCCACGGCCGGGATGCCCCGGTCGAAGGAGTCGGAGGCGTGGGGGTAGCCGTATTCGGTCGCGAAGGCCCGCCCGAATTCGGTGACCTCGGTGGGCAGGAAGCTCATCGGGATCACCGGTTTGGGTGAGGAGGTGAGCTGGGCGAGCAGCGTGTCCTGAGTGGCCCTGCCCATATCTGCCATCATCTGGTTGGCCGGCCAGGAGGCGTTGATCACGACGAAGTCGAAGTTGGGGTCGTCGATGAAGCATTGGTTGGCCTTGGTCAGGATGGAGGGATCCACTGAAATGTATCCGGTGGTGTCCATGGGGTTGTTGACCGTCGAATATTCGGGCAGGCCGGCGTCGTGCAGTGCCTGGACGGTGGACGCCGAGGGGGCGGGCAGCTGGAGGCCGAGCGCTTCGGACTTATCGGCGATGAGGGCGCACATGGCGCCGGAGCCGGTGACCACGCCCATCCGGTTGCCGTCCACGGCACCGTAGGATTCGATGATCCCCGCGGTGGCAATCAGGTCCTCGATGTTCTCCACCCGGATCACCCCGAACTGCCGGCAGGCGGCATCGATCACGCTGTCGTCTCCGACCAGGGAGCCGGTATGGGCGGCGGCGACGCGGGCCGAGGCCTCGGAGCGTCCGGCTTTGAAGACCACTACCGGTTTGCCGGCCTTTCGGGCCCGTGCGGCGACGTCGAGGAACTGCGCGGGATTGGTGATTTGTTCGAGATAGGCGGCGATGACCGTGGTGTTCTCGTCATCGACCAGCAGGTCCATCACGTCGATGGCCGAGACCATTGCCTCGTTGCCAACCGTCACCGCGGTGGAGCAGCCCACCCCGCGTGAGGCCATATAGGGCAACAGGTAGATGGCCAGGGCACCTGACTGGCTGGCGATCCCGACACCACCGGAAATCATGGGCATCTGGGTCATATGGCTGAAAGCGGCGACCTTGGCATGCGCGTTGATGAAGCCGAGGTTATTGGGTCCCAGGATCAGCTGGTCTGCCGCCCTGGCCCGTTCGACCAGGCTGTCCTGCAATGCCTTGCCTTCGGCGCCGGCCTCGCTGAGCCCGGCGGCGAGCATCACGAGGTTGCGGATGCCCTTGAGCCGGGCGTCCTCCAAGATGGTCTCCAATGATTTGGTGCCGGTGAGCACGATGGCCAGATCGGGGGCAGTCGGCAGCTCGGCGATCGAGGTGTAGGAGGATTGTCCGTGGCATTCCTCGCCGCGGCGGTTGACCAGGTAGAGCTCACCGTCGAAGCCACCGGAGATGAGGTTGGTGTAGGTGAATTGTGACCAGGCTGACTTGCTGTTGGCGCCCACGATCACCACGGATCGTGGCTGGAGCAATTCGTGCAGTCGGTCGGTGGCGAGGGTTCTCACGTTCTGAGTATCGCGCGTCATCGTTGTCATGCGAAGGGTATCCTTTCGGGAATGGCTTGAGGTCTGGAGTCCTGCGGGGCGGTTTAGCCGCGCGGCAGGCCCAGGATGCGTTCGGCAATGACATTGAGCTGGATTTCCACGGTGCCCCCGCCGAGCAGCACCTGGGGGACGTCGAGTTGACGGGTCACCGCGCCGGCCGGGGCGTTGGCGAAGAGCATGGCCGGCCCGGCCAGGGCGGTCACCAAACTGGCTGCCTCGCGGGTCAGTCGGGCCTGGGCGACCTTGGCCAATGAGGAACCAACTCCCGGGTCGCTTCCATTGACCTGGCGCAGGGTTTCGCGCAGGTTCAGCGCGCCGATGGCCGAGCTGCTGGCCACGATCTTGCCCAGGGCGGTGAAGGCTTCGCGTTCGGTACCGATGTAGCCGTCTTCGCTGATCAGCTCGCGCATCGCGTCTTCGGTTCCTGCCGAGACGCCGGCGGAGATCTGGGTCCGTTCGTTCTGCAAGGTGGTGGCGGTGATGCGCCATCCCTGCCCCGGCTCCCCCAGCAGGTACTCATCGGGGACGAAGACCGCATCGAGGAAGACCTCGTTGAATTCCGAGGCGCCGGTGGGTTGCATCAGTGGGCGGACGTCGACGCCCGTGCTGCGCATATCAACCAGGAAGTAGCTCAGCCCCTTGTGTTTGCGCACCTCGGTATCGGTCCGGGCCAGGCAAATGCCCCAGTCCGCTTCGTGGGCCCCCGAGGTCCAGACCTTCTGTCCCTTCAGCTCCCAGCCGCCGTCGACGCGGGTGGCCCGGGTGGATAGTCCTGCCAGGTCGGAGCCGGCGCCGGGTTCGGAGAAGAGCTGGCACCAGGCCAGTTCCCCACGCAGGGTCGGCAGGGCGAACTGTTCCTTGATGGCCTCGGTGCCGTAGGCCAGGATCGTGGGCATCGCCCATTCCCCGATCACCGAGGTGGGCTGGACCAGGCCACGGCGGGCATATTCCTGCCCGATGACGACCTGTTCTGCCGGGGTGGCGCCGAGCCCGTAGGGGGCGGGCCAGTGTGGGGCGGCGAGCCCGTTCTCGGCTAGGAAGTTTCGTTGGGAGCCACGGGAGTACCAGCGGCCGCCGTCGTGCTCGTTGTCCAGTTGCGCCGCTTCATCGAGAAGTGCCCCGATGCGCGTGCGGAAGGCCGGGTCTTCGTCGGGGAGCACGATATCGATCTGCCGGTCGGCATCCAAGGCGGTGCGGCCCAGGGCTGCGACACTGTCGGCCACCGGGGCCACTTGTGCCGCGAGGCTCATGGCGCGGCGCCAGTAGAGGTGTGCGTCGTGCTCCCAGGTGAAGCCGATGCCACCAAAAATGGTGACGGCCTCGGTGATCGCCTCGACGGCGGGGACGATGGCCGACTGGATGGCCGATCCTGCGGCCAGGGCCTGCTGGGTACGGTCCTGGTCGAGTGAGACCACTGCCGACCAGGCGGCGGCGGTGGCCAGTTCGGAGGAAATGAGCAGGTTCGCGCATTTGTGCTTAATGGCCTGGAAGGAGCCGATGGGCTGGTCGAACTGTTCGCGGATTTTGGCGTAGTCGGTGGTGGCTTCCACCGCCCACCGCATGAGGCCAGACGCCTCTGCGGCGAGCAGGGCCGCCTTCAGGGCATCGACGTAGCTGGCCTCCAGTCCCTCGAGGATGGCTTCGTGCCCGATGGCCAGGCCGTCCAGCTCCAGGATTCCCGCATCGCGGGTGAGGTCCGAGGACGCTGCCACACGCTTGGTCAGACCGGCTGCCTGGGCATCGACCAGGGCGAAGCGGGTCACGTCCTCGGAGGTGAACCCGATGACCAGCTGTTCGGCGGAGAGCAACGAGGCGACGCCGATGCTGCCGCTGAGGAGCCAGCCCTCGGCCGAGGCGGCGACGGTCACGGCGGCGGTGGGCATCACCAGGGCGCCGGTGGCCCCATCGGCGAAGAGGTCCAGACCACTCGTGGAGGCCTTGCACTCGGTGGCCCCGGCCACGGCGGAGCTGGCGAGCACGGTGGAAACCAACGGGCCAGGGACGAGGCGGTGGCCGAATTCCTCCACCACGATCGCCGTGTCGGCCACGCTTCCGCCCTGGCCGCCACGTTCTTCGCTGATGTGCAGGGCGTGGAGTCCGTTATCCACGAGTTCGGCCCAGTGGTCGGGCCGGCCACCCGCGGCATAGGCCTGGAGGTGTTCGCGGGTTTCGAGGATATCGGCGAAGCGTTCGGCGAAGTCGGAGACTGCGGAGGCTAGGTCGGTGTGCTCTTCGGTGAGGGAAAGTGGCATCTGTTCACTCCAAAATCACGGACGATGCACTCCCCTGCGACGGGGAGGATCGTCGAGCTGTGCTTCAATAACTGAAACTAGACTCTAGTTTAATTTAGTGAGCCACGCAACACCCCCTCGATGCCCCTGCCTGCGGGGAGAATCGGTGGCAGTCGTGGAGATGTTTCCTGCCCGGGCCGCGACCACGCGATGTCGCCGAGCAGCCATCCCGGCGGTCACAACAAAAAGCAGGGCCCCCTCTGGAAAAAGTTCCAGAGGGGGCCCTGCTGTGATGCTGCTTGGTCCTCGAGGCGACTTAGAGTCGAGGACGCCTATCGCGTGGCTTCCACGGGCGTGGAGGGGTCTTGACGTTGGATGGAAGTGCCGTTTCAATCCGGTCGTCCACCTGCTCGCCGAAGCGCTCATCGAAGTTGTCCGTGAGCTCGTCGGTCACGCCTTCGCCGACCTCGCGGGCCAGCTCACGCCGACGCTGGCGACGTTCGGCCCGCAGGAGCACCTGATGTTCGGCGTTCAGGGCCTTGAAGGTGGCCAGGCACATCCCGATGATCACGATGCTGACCGGCAGCGCGGTGAGGATGGACGCCGTCTGGAGGGCGCCCAGACCCCCGGCCAACAGCAGCGCGATGGCGACGAGGCCTTCGAGGGACGCCCAGAGCACACGGCTCCACTTGGGCGGATCGGTATCTCCGCCGGAAGCCAGCATGTCGATCACCAGCGACCCCGAGTCCGAGGAGGTCACGAAGAAGATCGTCACCAGCAACACGGCGATGACCGACAACACCCCACCCAGCGGCAACTGGCTGAGCATGTTGAACAGGACATTCTCCGAGACGATGCCTTCCTTCTCGTCGAACAGTCCGCCGTTCATATCGTCCCAGGCGGCCTGGATGGCCGTTCCGCCCATGATGGAGAACCAGATGAAGCTGACGATGGTCGGAACCGCCAGGACGCCGAGGACGAATTCGCGCACGGTCCGGCCACGGGAGATCCGGGCGATGAAGACACCGACGAAGGGTGCCCAGGACATCCACCAACCCCAGTAGAAGATGGTCCAGTCGCCCAGCCACTCCTGACCAGCTGCACCGGTGTAGGTCGCGGTGTCGAGGGTCATGCCCAGGATGTTCTGCAGGTAGTAGCCCAGCGAGGAGATCAGGTCGCGGAAGATGAACAGGGTCGGGCCGAGCAGCAGGACGGAGATCATGAAGACCCCGGCCAAGCCCAGGTTGATGTTCGAAAGCCACTTAATGCCCTTGCCGACGCCGCTGACGGCGGAGACGAGCGCGAAGAGGGTGATGATGATGATCAACACCACCAACAACGTGTTGTTCACTTCACCGACAACGCCCATATGGGACAGTCCGGCTGAGATCTGCTGGACGCCCAGTCCGAGTGACGTCGCGATGCCGAACAGGGTGCCGACCACGGCGATCACGTCGATCGTGTCGCCGAGCCCGCCCTTGACCTTGTCCCCTAGCAGGGGTTCCAGGGTCCAGCGGATGGAGATCGGGAATCCTCGACGGTGGATGGCATAGGCCATGGCCAGACCGACGACTGCGTAGATGGCCCAGGCATGCAACCCCCAGTGCATGAAGGTCTGTCCCATGGCGGCCCGAGCAAGATCCGCCTCGTCCCCGGTCACGCCGGGTTTGGGGTTCACGAAGAAGGTCAGCGGTTCGGCGGCGCCCCAGAACACGAGGCCAATGCCCATGCCTGCGGCGAAGAGCATGGCGAACCATGACAGCAGGCCGAATTCTGCCTTCTCGTCGTCCTTGCCGAGCTTGATGTTGCCGTAGCGGCTCAAGCCCATCCAGATCGCGAAGGCCACGAAGGCTCCGACCACCAACATGTAGTAGGGGGCCAGGCCCTCCACCACTGCAGACTGCATATTGCCGAAGACCTTCGACGTGCCATCGGGGGCAATCATCGCCACGGCGACCAGCGCCACGATGACGGCTAGTGCGGGCCAGAAGACGCGCGGTGCGGGGATAATGGGCTTCTTCGCCTCCGTCGGGGAGGCACGCCTCTGGTCTAGATTCTCACCGCTGATTTCCGGTGGGGTGCTCATGACAGTCCTCAAATACGGGGTAGGGGGTACGAGTAAGTCCGTTGACCCACTTTACTGACAAGGCATCCACTGTCAATTTGCCGGTCTCTTCCCCCGGACCCGTCATCGGCGGCATCCCCGCTCGGCGGCGTGACGTCGCGGGCCTCCCCCACCACCGCCCGTCAAGCGGTTGACTAGCGCCTATTCACTCCGCGGCGGGCTCTTCGTACTTCGGGAAAATCGGCCTCGGGGCAGGCAGTTCGGCCCCCGGTTCAATGGCCGAGTCATAGGCGGCGAACGTGCGTGCCGCTCCCCCTGATTGGCCCAGGACGTCCAGCAGCTGGCTCCCCGCGGTGGGCATCACCGGCTGCACCAGCAAGGCGACCTTCCGCAGGATTTCCAACGTCACATACAGGACGGTTTCCATCCGGGCGGTATCCGTTTTGCGCAGCACCCAGGGCGCATTTTCTGCGAAATAGGCGTTCGTATCCCCCAGCACATGCCATACGGCCTCGAGCCCCTTGCTGAACTCCTGGCGATCGTAAGCGCCGCGGGACAGCTCCAGCAGTGCCTCGGCGTCGTCCAGTAGTTCCCTGTCGGCGTCGGTGAAGTCGCCCGGGGTGGGGACGAGTCCCCCACAGTTCTTGGCGACCATGGACAGGGAGCGTTGGGCCAGGTTGCCGAGGTTATTGGCCAGATCCGAATTCATCCGGGCGACGATCGCGTCGTGGCTGTAGTTTCCGTCGGCGCCGAAGGGGACTTCGCGCAGCAGGAAGTACCGCGTCTGGTCCAGACCGTAGTTTTCCACCCAGTCGGCGGGGGCCACGGTATTGCCCAAGGACTTGGACATCTTCACGCCGTTGTTGTGCAGGTGGCCGTGGATCATGATCCGGCGTGGCAATTCCAGCCCGGCGGACATCAGGAAGGCCGGCCAGTAGATGGCGTGGAAGCGGGAAATGTCCTTGCCAATGACGTGCAGGTCGGCGGGCCAGTATTTACGGAAGGAGGCCGAATCGGTGTCCGGGAAACCTACCCCGGTCAGGTAGTTGGTCAGCGCGTCCACCCACACGTACATCACGTGGGCCGGGTTTCCGGGTACGGGGATCCCCCAGTCGAAGGAGGTGCGTGAGACCGAGAGGTCGTTCAGCCCACCCTCAACGAAACGGATGACCTCGTTGAACCGGTAGTGCGGTGCCCCGAAGTCGGGCTGGTCGCGATAGAGATCCAGCAGTTTGTCCTGGTAGGCGGAGAGGCGGAAGAAATAGGATTCCTCTTCGGTCCAGATCACCTCGGTATCGGATTCGGTGGCGTACCGGATGCCGTCCTCGCGGACCTCGGTCTCGTCCTGACCGTAGAAGGCTTCGTCGCGCACCGAGTACCAGCCGGCGTACTTATCGAGGTAGATATCGCCGCGTTCCTCCATGCGCTTCCAGATGGCCTGGGCGGCTTCGAGGTGGTCCACGTCGGTGGTGCGGATGAACCGGTCGTAGCTGATCCCCAGTTCGTCCTGCGCCTCCTGGAAGACGTCCGAGTTGCGCTGGGCGAGCTGGCGGGGCGTGATGCCTTCCTTCTCGGCGGTCTGCAACATCTTCTGGCCGTGTTCGTCCGTACCGGTCAGGAAGAAGACGTCACCCCCGTCCAGGCGCTTGAAACGCGCCATGGCGTCCGTGGCAATGAACTCGTAGGCATGGCCGATATGCGGGTCGCCATTGGGGTACGAGATGGCCGTGGTGATGTAGAACGGGGTCTGATCCTGAGTTGAAGTCACCCCAGAAATCTACCGCACCACGGAGCTCGGGCGCCCATCGACGCTGTAGTAACCGGACTCATCGGCCCCGGCAAGCCCATCCGCAGCTTGCGACGCAGGGCGTGGGGTGCACCGACCATGCCGATGCCCCCCACGCCCTGCGGCGGGTTGATGCTGCGCGTGAATTACTCGGAGAGGTCTACTTCGCGGGCCGTGGTAGCGCTAATCGAATCCCTGACCTCATCCAGGACCCCGGCCGGCAGGGAGGAATCCACGGCGAGCACTGCCAGGGCCGGGCCGCCTTCCTCATTGCGGGAGACCTGCATGGCGGCGATGTTGACCCCGTGCTGGCCCAAGGTGCTGCCCAAGGTGCCGATGACCCCTGCCCGGTCCTGGTAGATCAACACGATCATGTGTTCGGCGATCGGGATCTCGAGTTCGTACCCGCCAATTCCGACCAGCTTCTCGATCTGCTTCGGCCCCGTCAGGGTGCCGGTCACCGAAATCTGCTGGCCGTCGGACAGGGCGCCCTTGAGGGTCAACGCGTTACGGTATTCGGGTGATTCGGTGGTGGTGACCAGCCGGGTGGAGATCCCGCGCTGTTCGGCCAGCACGGGGGCGTTCACATAGGAGACCTGGTCGGAGACGATATCCCGGAAGACGCCCTTCAGTGCCGAGAGTTCCAGGACCTTGACGTCGAGTTCGGCGATCTCCCCGGCCACCTCGACGTCCAGGGAGGTGAGCGAATCCACGGTTAGCGCGGTGAAGATGCGTCCGAGCTTCTCGATCAGCGGGATGCCGGGGCGGACCTGTTCGTCGATGACGCCGCCGGCGACGTTGACCGCGTCGGGGACGAGTTCTCCCGAGAGCGCCTGGCGAACCGATTTGGCGACCGAGACGCCCGCCTTTTCCTGGGCTTCCGCGGTGGAGGCTCCGAGGTGGGGGGTGACAGTGACGTTGTCGAAGTCGAAGAACGGAAGGTCGGTGCTGGGTTCTGAGACGTATACATCCACCCCGGCGCCGGCGATCTGGCCCTCTTTCAGCGCGGTATACAGGGCGTCCTCGTCGATCAGGCCGCCACGGGCGACGTTGACGACGTAGGCGCTGTCCTTCATTTTGCCGAAGGCCTCGGCACCGAGCATGCCCAGGGTTTCGGGGGTTTTGGGCATGTGGATGGTCACGAAGTCCGAGGTCGCCAGCAGTTCCTCGAGTTCAAGCAGGCGCACCCCCATCTGCTGGGCGCGGGCGCTGGTGACGTAGGGGTCATAGGCGACCACATCCATGCCGAAGCCCTGCAGCCTCGCCGCCACGAGGGCGCCGATGCGGCCCAAACCGATGATGCCTGCGGTCTTCTCATAGAGTTCGACGCCGGTGTAGGCCGAACGCTTCCAGGCACCGGATTTCAGCGAGGCGTTGGCCGCGGGGATCCTGCGGGCCAGCGAAACAATATGCCCGACGGTGAGTTCTGCAGCCGAGATGATATTTGAGGTCGGGGCGTTCACGACCATGACACCGGCCTGGGTGGCGGCCTTGATGTCCACGTTATCCAGTCCGACGCCGGCGCGGGCGATCACCTTGAGCTTGGTCGCGGCGGCGATGGCCTCGGCGTCGACCTGGGTGGCTGAACGAACCAGGATCGCCTCGGCGTCCACGATGGCCTCCAGCAGCTGGGTTCGATCGGAACCATCGGTGCTGCGGATCTCAAAGTCCGGGCCCAACGCCTGGACGGTGGCGGGCGAGAGTTCTTCGGCCAAGAGGACGACGGGCTTGGTTTCTGACACGGAGGTGGCACCTTTGCGATCGACGGATGCGGATCGGGGCCGGGTCGTTCGGTCCCGAAGGTCCAGATTATCGTCAGGGGCCTCCCCTGCCCGTGTGCAAGTGCGGATATTACGATCAGCGATGCCCGGGCCGGCGAATATGACGTGACGCTTCCCACACATGACCAGAAAAGGCGATCGCCCGCCCCGTCGGAACGGGACGGGCGATCGCCGTCGTGCTGTGGGTGCGCCGGGCGCTGTCGATCTAGCGGGCGGTGACGCCGTCGGTGTAGTCGTCGTCGGTCTGGATCCAGGAGAACAGCTTGCGCAGGTCCCGGCCGGTGGACTCGATCGGGTGATCCTCGCCCTTCTTGCGCAGCTCAAGGAATTCCTTCCCGCCGGCTGCCTGGTCATCCATGAAGCGCTTGGCGAAGGAGCCGTTCTGCACGTCGGCGAGGACGGCCTTCATGTTTTCCTTCACTTCGGGGGTGATCACCCGCGGGCCGGAAACGTAGTCGCCGTATTCGGCGGTGTCGGAAACGGACCAGCGCTGCTTGGCGATGCCGCCTTCGACCATCAGGTCGACGATGAGCTTGAGCTCGTGGAGGACCTCGAAGTAGGCGATCTCGGGCTTGTAGCCGGCTTCGGTCAGAACCTCGAAGCCGTACTGCACCAGCTGCGAGGCGCCACCGCAGAGCACTGCCTGCTCGCCGAAGAGGTCGGTTTCGGTTTCCTCGGTGAACGTGGTCTCAATGACGCCGGCGCGGGTTCCGCCGATGCCCTTGGCATAGGACAGGGCCAGTTCCTTGGCCTTCCCCGAGGGGTTCTGCTCCACGGCGATGAGATCCGGGACGCCACGGCCTGCTTCGAATTCGCGACGGACGATATGGCCCGGGCCCTTGGGGGCGACCATGGCAACGTCGACATCTGCCGGCGGCTGGATGTAGCCGAAGCGGATGTTGAAGCCGTGCCCGAAGAACAGTGCGTCGCCGGCCACCAGGTTCGAGGCGATCTCGTCCTGGTAGACCTTGGACTGGATCTGATCCGGTGCCAGGAGCATGATCACATCTGCTTCGGCTGCCGCCTCGGCGACCCCCACGACCCGCAGGCCCTCTGCCTCGGCCTTGGCGCGGGAGGCTGATCCTTCGCGCAGGCCGACGCGGACGTCGACGCCGGAATCGCGCAGGCTCAGCGCGTGGGCGTGGCCCTGCGAGCCGTAGCCGATCACGGCCACCTTGCGGCCCTGGATGATCGAAAGGTCTGCGTCGTCGTCGTAGTACATGTCGGTCACGGTGATAACTCCTTGGTGCTATTCGGTATCTGAGTCTGGAAGTATTTTGTTGCTGTTCAGGCGGAGACCGCACGCAGGGCGCGGTCCGACATCGATTTGGAACCGCGGCCGATGGCCAGGGTGCCGGATTGAACGATTTCGCGGACCCCGAAGGGTTCCAGGACGGCCAACAGCGCATCGAGTTTATCCGGGGTGCCGGTGGCCTCGATGACCACTGAGTCCGTGGCCACGTCCACGATGGAGGCCCGGAAGAGGTCCGCCGCCTGGGTGACTTGCAGCCGGGTGGCTGCGTCGGCACGCACCTTGACCAGGATGTGGTCGCGCTGCACCGAGGAATCGGGGGTCAGTTCAACGATTTTGATGACGTTGATCAGCTTATTGAGCTGCTTGGTCACCTGCTCGAGGAGGTCTCCTTCGGCGTCGACCACGACGGTCACCCGAGACATCCCGGGCACTTCGGTGGGGCCGACGGCCAATGAGTTGATGTTGAACGCCCTGCGGGCGAACAGGCCGGCCACGCGGGTCAGGACGCCGGGGACGTCCTCCACGAGCACTGAAAGGGTATGGCGTGCCATGGTCCTAGTCCTCCTCTTCCCATTCGGGGGTCATGCCGCGGGCGATCTGGATCGCATCATTGCTCACGCCGGTGGGGACCATCGGCCACACCATGGCGTCGGCACTGACGACGAAGTCGATCACGACCGGACGGTCATTGATTTCCAGCGCCTGCTGGATCGTGGCGTCGATGTCCTCATCGCGTTCGCAGCGCAACCCCACGCAACCGTAGGCGTCGGCGAGTTTGACGAAATCGGGCACCCGCGCCGTTCCGTGACCGGTGTTCAGGTCGGTGCTGGAGTAGCGGCCGTCGTAGAACAGGGCCTGCCATTGGCGGACCATGCCCAGGGAGGAGTTGTTGATGACCGCCACCTTGATCGGGATCTTGTTGATCACGCAGGTCGCCAGTTCCTGGTTGGTCATCTGGAAGCAGCCGTCGCCGTCGATGGCCCAGACCACGCGGTCGGGGTTGCCGACCTTCGCGCCCATGGCCGCCGGGACGGCGTAGCCCATCGTTCCCAGGCCACCGGAGTTCAGCCACTGGTGGGGGCGTTCGTATTTCACGAACTGTGCCGCCCACATCTGGTGCTGGCCGACCCCTGCCGCGTAGACGCCTTCGGGCCCGGTCAGGGCACCGATGCGTTCGATGACCCGTTGCGGTGCGGTGAGGCCGTCCTCGGTTTCGGTGAAGCCGATCGGGTAGGTCTTGCGCAACCGGTCCAGGGTCGACCACCACTGGGTCAGATCCGGGTGGCCGTCGCTGGCGAACCGTGCCCGGCAGGCTTCGGTCAGCTCGGGCAGGATCTCCTTGACCGAGCCGACGATCGGAACATCGGCGGTGCGGTTCTTGGAGATTTCGGCGGGGTCGATATCGGCGTGGATGACCTTGGCATACGGGGCGAAGGTGGACAGCACCCCGGTGACGCGGTCATCGAACCGGGCGCCGAGGGTGATCAGCAGGTCAGACTGCTGCAGGGCCGTGACCGCCGAGACCGAACCGTGCATGCCGGGCATCCCCACGTGCAGGTCATGCGAGTCGGGGAAGCCGCCGCGGGCCTGCAGGGTGGTGGCCACCGGGGCACCGACCAGTTCGGCCAGCTCGATGAGCTCGGCCGAGGCATGGCCCTTGATGATGCCGCCGCCGACGTAGAAGGCCGGGCGTTGGGAGGCGCCGATCAGCTTGGCGGCCTCGCGGACCTGCTTGGCATGACCACGCACGACGGTGCGGTAGCCCGGCAGGTCAATCTTTGGCGGCCAGGAGAAATCTGCCTTGCCCTGCTGGGCGTCCTTGGTGATGTCCACCAGGACCGGCCCCGGCCGTCCCGTGGCGGCGATATGGAAGGCTTCGGCCATCACCCGCGGGATATCGGCGGCCTTGGTCACCAAGAAGGAGTGCTTGGTGATCGGCATGGTGATGCCGACGATGTCCGCCTCCTGGAAGGCGTCCGTGCCGATGAAGGCCGAATGCACCTGTCCGGTAATGGCGACCATGGGGACCGAGTCCATATGGGCGTCGGCAATGGCGGTGACGAGGTTGGTGGCGCCGGGGCCGGAGGTGACGATGCATACCCCGACTTCCCCGGTGACCATGGCGTAGCCCTGTGCCGCGTGGCCTGCGCCCTGTTCATGGCGGACCAGGACATGGTTGAGCCTGGTCGAGTCCATCAGTGGGTCGTAGGTGGGCAGGATAGCCCCTCCCGGCAACCCGAAGACGTCCTTGACGCCCAGTTCTTCCAGCGAGCGGACGATGGCTTGTGAGCCAGTCATCTCAGTGGGTGCCACGGTGTTATTCGGACCCTGGACAGGGTTCGAGGCATCCACGGTGGAAGAGACAGGAGCATGATCCTTGGCACGGCCGGCGGCCTGGGCCACCAGTGACGGACTGATGGGTGTTCCGTTACTCATCGGATATTCCTTCTCTTCTCTAGTTCTGCGCATAAAAATACCCCGCTGGCCATCATGGCTTCAGAGGGGTTCGCGCGTCACCGTGTCCTACAAACGAGGCTTAGGCTCCGCGCTTGGTAACTAGTAGGACTTCGGTTCGGATCTGCATGTCTTCAGTTTCCCCGGTGCTGCGGGGGCTGTCAACGAAACCCACTGCCTGTCTCAATATGTGGACGCGACGTCCAGTCCGTGGACACGTCCGGTGGCCGGACGTCGCATCCCGTTGCCTTAGTTAGCCACAGTAGGCTCCCGTGCTGGCGGACTTCACGAGCTTGGCGTATTTGCCCAGCACGCCGGTGGTGAACTTGGCCGGCAGCGGCTCCCAGCCTTCACGGCGGGATGCCAGTTCCGCTTCGTCGACCAACAGGTCGAAGGAGCGGGCGGCAATGTCCACGCGGATCCTGTCCCCGTCCTTGACGAAGGCGATGGGGCCGGCGTCCACGGCTTCGGGTGCCACGTGCCCGATGCACAGGCCGGTCGTCCCTCCGGAGAACCGTCCGTCGGTCAGGAGCAGTACGTCCTTGCCCAGTCCTGCCCCCTTGATGGCTCCGGTAATGGCGAGCATCTCGCGCATCCCGGGTCCACCCTTGGGCCCTTCATAGCGGATGACGACGACGTCGCCAGCCTTGATCTCACCCTGATCCAGCGCGTCCAGGGCACCCTGTTCGCGCTCGAAGACGCGGGCGCTGCCCTCGAAGACGTCAGCGTCGAATCCGGCACTCTTGACGACCGCACCCTCGGGAGCCATCGACCCCATGAGCACGGTGATCCCGCCGGTGGCGTGGATGGGGTTGTCCAGCGCGCGCAGGACGTGTCCATCCAGTGCCGGGGGCTCAATATCGGCCAGGTTCTCGGCCACGGTTTTACCGGTAACTGTCAGGCAGTCCCCGTGGATCAGGCCCGCGTCGAGCAGTGCCTTCATGACCACCGGAACGCCGCCGATCTTATCGACGTCGTACATCACGTATTCGCCGAAGGGCTTCAGGTCCCCCAGGTGCGGGATCTGATCGCCGATGCGGTTGAAGTCCTCGAGCTTGAGGTCAACGTTTGCTTCGCGGGCGATGGCGAGCAGGTGGAGCACGGCGTTGGTGGAGCCGCCGAAGGCCATGGTCACGGCGATCGCGTTCTCGAAGGCCTTGCGGGTCATGATGTCGCGGGCGGTGATGCCCTTGCGCAGCATGTTCACCACGGCTTCGCCGGATTTGCGCGCGAACATATCGCGGCGGCGGTCCGCCGAGGGCGGGGCTGCGGAGCCGGGCAGGGACATGCCCAGTGCCTCGCCGATGCAGGCCATCGTGTTGGCGGTGTACATGCCGCCGCAGGCTCCTTCGCCCGGGCAGATGGCCCGTTCGATGGTGTCCAGATCCTTTTCGCTCATCTTCCCTGCAGCACAGGCCCCAACGGCTTCGAAGGCGTCAATGAGAGTGACTTCCTTCTCCGTGCCGTCCTCGAGTTTGGCGGTGCCGGGCATGATCGATCCGGCGTAGACGAAGACGCTGGCCAAATCGAGCCGTGCCGCGGCCATCAACATGCCGGGTAGGGACTTATCGCAGCCGGCCAGCAGGACCGATCCGTCGATGCGTTCGGCCATCATGACTGTTTCCACCGAGTCGGCGATAACCTCACGCGAGACGAGAGAGAAATGCATGCCCTCGTGGCCCATGGAGATGCCGTCGGAAACCGAAATGGTGCCGAACTGCATGGGGAAGCCGCCACCTGAGTGGACACCTTCTTTGGAGGCCTGCGCCAACCGGTTCAGGGAGAGGTTGCAGGGAGTAATTTCGTTCCACGAGCTGGCCACGCCAATTTGCGGCTTGGCGAAGTCGTCGTCTCCCATGCCGACCGCGCGGAACATTCCGCGGGCCGGGGCCGCATGGATGCCGTCGGTGACGGCGCGGCTGCGTGGCTTGATGTCTATGGTGCTGTCCTGGCTCATAAACCAGAGTCTAGAACTCCCCGGCAAACGCAACGAACCCGTGACCTGCTTTTGAAACATTTGCCCTGAACTATCAGTCCATTCCCTTTAGGATGGACGGCATGGGGAAAACAGACAGTGACGTCAGCGCGCCCGAGACGACGGAAGACTCGACGCTCAAGGCCCATCTGCACCGCGCCTTCGATCAGCAGATCCCTAATTTCGGTAGCTACAACCTCGTCTATGCGACGGGGCGTGCCGGTGAAGGCGGCAAATATATTGTCGGATACCGGCGCGAGCCGATGGAAATCCTGGTTGCCCCCTTGCATGCAGGGACCTTGGCTGCCCTTGAACCAGCCGTGGCGATCAACCTGACCAACCTCAGTCATTTGGCCGAGGATCGTGCCGGTGGCCACGAGGTGGGGACCAGCACCGGCCGCGTCTACCGCTTCGAAGTCGCCCCGGAAACGACAGTCGATGCCCCGCCAGCTGCAACCAGCGCCCCGGGTGCCCGCGTCAGGCTCCAACAGCACCACGATGCCGAAGATTTCTCAGCATTTTTCGATGAGTTCCTGACCCTTTTGGACGGGTTCGGTGAGCCGGAGAACGTCGAGAGCGACCAATAGTCACAGCCCTGACTACCCAATGGCCCTCGGATATCCACACGGAATTTGCGCCTGCGGGCCGCAGACCATACGTTGAAAGCTCGAACTATCGTATTGCCATTAGCCGAAGGAAAAGGGCGGTGCCATAGCGGCCTTGACGGACTTCTCCCAAGGCTTCACGACGTCAAGTACTGGGGCACCATGTTTCAAGAGCACGAAGGCAGAAAATCCCTGACCGAACTGGATCACCCCCGCAGTTCCAGAAGTGTTCCCGTGGCATCTCAGTCTGGCGACAAGCACTTTTCTGGCGCCACCACGGCATGCTCGCTTGAGCGCATCCTCGGTCTACTCGAGGTGCTGGGGTTCGAAATCGATCAGTTCATGCGTTTTAATGCACGGCCCGACGACAAGGATGACGAAGTTGCCTTGTCCTGGATGCATACAGCGATGGAAGACATGTCGGCCACCCTCGTTGGCGTCTCAGCAGATCCGCATCATCGCAACGAAGCCTGATTCACCAGCTGCCGACGTCGCTGCATTTCGCGCCTGAGCGCCCTATCAGCCCTGCTGGATCGGCGCCCTCCCCTGGCTAGAGCGACGAGGCGCCACACCTGCGCTAAGCATCCGACGTGTCTTCGCAGGTCACCATCAGTTGATTCTTTTAGTGCTGGATCGCCTCGAACACGGAGTTGTGGATAACTATTCAACACGGTTGATTTTCGGGTTAGGGTGCTTTTACGCCCGTTTTCATTGTCGAACCCGGAGGCCTCATGCCGGTCACGATCGCAAGAAAGACGCTCAGCAGATTCGCCGTTGGAGCAGCCATCGCCATCGCCCTCAGCGCTTGCTCGCCCACAGACGGCGCAGAAACCACGGCTTCCGGAGACGACGAGTCCTCCTCATCCCCAGCCACACAGTCAACAGGTGATAAGGACAGCAGCACTGCTGCCTCCCCCACGACGAAGTCCTCCTCGGCAACTCCGATAGCCGCAAGCTCCGATGGCCCCGCCAAGAATTGGCCCGTGCCAAAAATGCCTGCAAAGGCCAAGAAGCACGACCTTGAGGGCGCAGCCGAATTCACCAAGTACTACTTCGAACTTATCGAATACACCTCGGTGACCAACGAGTCGAAACCCATCAGCAAGGTTTCCTCCTCGGACTGCGAACTATGCGACGAGGCCATTATCGAACCTGCAAAACACAACAAGGAAAAGGGCGGCTGGAACACGGGCGGCGCGTTCGATCTTTCAATCAGCTCTGCTCAAAAGGAGGGACCAGATGAAGTCTGGGTCTCCTTCACATACTTGCAAGCAGGAGGCCAAGTTTACGATCCAGACAAAACCGTACGGACGACTCTCGAGGAAACCTCAACGCCCGTCGTCGGTTCCTTCTTTTTGGGATGGAAAGATGGATGGCGCGTCAACTCGGTGGAGTTCCCTGAATCATGAGCGTCCAACAATGAACACCAAAGTCGGTTGTTTTCGCCCCGTTCGGGCCATTATTTTTGCGTTCGCGCTGGCACTAGTATTCGGCGGGAACGCTGCCTTCGGCGCCCCTCAGTCAAGACAACCTAATGATGACTCTGGGGCGATAATTGGATTCGAGAATCGGCATGCTACAGCGACAAAAGACGCGTCTATCGCTCCTCGAAAACGCCACCAAAACAAGGTGGGGAGTACGCGTAAGACCGACGTTTTGCCAAATACACCACCAAAAGGACGTGCTGGTGGAGCTAAGAAATCAACGGCAAAGGCTCCTTCGAACTCTATGAAATACAGAGTCTCGTATTCGACTACCTGCGCCCTACAGCTTGGTGGCAATGGAAGCTGCAAGACATTTGATGAAGCTCCATGCCCTGACAATCAACCGCTGAAAGTCCGCACTATTCGGACCCCGGCCGGCGCACTCGTATCCCGGGACACCTATTGCAAGACGGAGCCTCCACCGCAAGCACCCGAAGGTTCACCTGCGAAACCAGAAGATCTTCAGCGCGCAGTCCAGGAGCAAAGGACCATCGAAGTCACTCCTGCAGAGTTTCAGAGTTTTCCCATTCGTGGTTCTCAGGTTAAGAGTCAGCCCTCAGGATTCTCCTTGCGGAATGGTCACGCACATATGTACGCCGCTCCAAACCCTCA
Organism: Arthrobacter rhombi; assembly: GCF_900163545.1. Taxonomy (GTDB): domain Bacteria; phylum Actinomycetota; class Actinomycetes; order Actinomycetales; family Micrococcaceae; genus Arthrobacter_H; species Arthrobacter_H rhombi_A. Next base: position 95,685 of record NZ_FUHW01000032.1, on the reverse strand, counting down.
GACATTCAGCGTCGACATTTATGACGAGCCTGTTCGTGTCCGGGCAATCCCCCAGTCCTACCTCTGGAACTACGGCGACGGCCACAGCAGAAAACTGCAAAAACCCGGAAAACCCATCCCGAATCACACCTTCGATCAACCGACGGACACCAGCCATGTGTATGACGAGACCGGCGATTTCACCATCCAACTGAGCACCGCCTATCGCGGCGAGTACTCCGTCGATGGCGGGCCATGGATGCCAATCCCCGGTACGGCTAGCGTCCCGAGTGACCCCATGCCCATGAGCGTTTGGCGCACCAAGAAACTCTTGGTCGACCAGGACTGTGCCAATAATCCCGGTGGCCCGGCCTGTGATTCCCCGTTCCTCCGAGAGAAGTCCGCGGCAAAATAGTCATCCGTTCGCTAGCTCGACGGAACACCACAGGTCTTGACGGGAGCCATGCGTCGACCTAGAGCAGGTGCTCACCCTGATGCACGAGATTCTTCGGCCGCTCCCCCGCAGCCATGCTGGCCATCTGCTCACGAAGCAGCTGGGCGATCCGGGGTGGGAAGGCTTCAGTATTACCGCCGACATGCGGCGTGATCAATGCATTCGGGAGCTTCCATAGCGGGTGATCGCTGGGTAAAGGCTCGGGGTCGGTCACGTCGAGGGCACAGTGCAGTCGCCCTGATGCTACTTCGGCTGTCAGCGCATCGGTATCGACGACCGGGCCACGGGCCACGTTGACGACCACTGAGCCGTCGGGCAAGGCGGCCAAGAGTTCCCGACCCAACAGGTGGTGGGTTGAATCGTTGAGCGGAACGATGGCAATAACGGCTTCGAGCTCGGGGGCAAGCTCCATCAGCTCGTCCAGACCGTGCACCGGCCCGTGTTCGTCGGTTCGAGCGTGGGTGCCGATACGAACCAGGTCAATCTCGAAGGGGTCCAACCGGCGTCGAATTTCCTCGCCGATTCCGCCCACCCCGATCAAACCGACCCGGCGATCGGCCAGCCCCTTCCAGCGTGCCGAATCCCAGGTGCCAGTCAGCTGGTTCCGTGCCGCTTGGCCCATTCCACGCAAGGCCGCTATCAGCAGTCCGACGGCCAGTTCCGCGGTGGCCGCTGCGTGGACTCCGTGCGCCGAGGCAATGGCGATGTCTTCGCCTACTGCGTCCATCACGCCGTCGTAGCCCGTGGATTGGGTGTGGACCAAGCGGAGATTGGATGCTTTCCGAACGTTTCCCCACCGCTTCTTTGAGGCCATCGAGTACGGCAAGACCACCGCTCCGATGTCTTCCAGCGCCACTCCCTGCGGTTCGCTGTCCAAATCCCACACTCCGCAACGCACGCCCGCAGGCAGCGGCGAGCAGGCATCGAGCAGGTAGTGGTCAGGGACAGTAAAGGTAGAGATGGGTTCCATGCACACAGCTTAGGATTCATCCCCGGCAAGACCGCCAATTCGGGTCTGAAAATTCCTAAAAATGTGACACGGAACCCATTCAGGGAAGCGATTTTGCGCGGTCGGAAAAGTGCTGGTAATGTTTCATCTCGTTGCAAAGCGCGGCCTCGCAAGGGATTCGCAGGAAGCAATAATGCACCTCTAGCTCAATTGGCAGAGCAACTGACTCTTAATCAGTAGGTTTCGGGTTCAAGTCCCGAGGGGTGCACAACCGATAAAAGAGGCCGGCCGCGAGGCTGGCCTCTTTTTATATATCCGGACACTTGGAGGAAGCCCATGACCACCCCATCCCAGCGCCTCGCCGTCGGCGATCCAGCGCCCGCTTTCACCTTGACCGCCGCGGACGGCTCCGAGGTTTCGCTCTCTGACTATGCCGGACGGAAGGTCGTCGTCTACTTCTACCCGGCGGCCATGACCCCCGGCTGCACCAAACAGGCCTGTGACTTCCGTGACTCGCTCTCCTCGCTGGCCTCCGCCGGCTACCAGGTGCTGGGAGTGTCACCGGATTCACCGACGAAACTGGCGAAGTTCACCGAGAAGGAAGCGTTGACGTTCCCCGTGCTTTCGGATGAGGACCACTCCGTCGCCGCCGCCTTTGGCGCCTGGGGCGAAAAGAAGAACTATGGCCGCGTCTATGAGGGCCTGATCCGCTCGACGATCGTGGTCGGCGAAGACGGAAAGGTCCAGCTCGCCCAGTACAACGTCCGCGCCACCGGCCACGTGGCAAAACTGCACCGAGATTTGGGGCTCGACACCGTTTCTTAAGTGCGGGCGCCAATTCACGGTTCTTGCAAGGGGTTCCGTTACACTGGTTGAGGCCTTCCGCATGTAGAGGGCCTCAGCGAGCGTGGCGGAATTGGTAGACGCGCTGGATTTAGGTTCCAGTGTCTTAGGACGTGGGGGTTCAAGTCCCCCCGCTCGCACCAGGTGATGATGCACGACGACAACGAAGCACCCATCGGCTCGTCGCAGGACCGTCATTGGCCCCGCAAAACACAACGGGATGCGCCCCTAGACAAGGAGCAAGTGAGCGTGGAGTCCACCAACCGCCCCGGCGACGTTCAGGGCCCTGGTACCTCGTTCTCCCGGGGAATCCGCCCCTCGCGCCGCACGGTGTTGGGCCTCGGCTCCATCGCCATGGCGGGGCTGGTCGGCTGCACGAAGGCCACGACACCCGAAGAACTGCCCACCGCTGCACCTCCCTCGACGTCGATCGTGAAGAACCTGGAAATACGGTTCGGCACCCCCGCGGCACCGGCCATCCTGGATCCGGCCCTCGCCTCGGATAACGAATCCTTCCGGGTCACCCGACAAATCTTCGAATCCCTGATCAGCGTTGACCCGGATACCGGGGCCCCCACCCCGGGGTTGGCCACCGAGTGGAAGATCAGCAAAGACGGACTCACCTACACCTTCACCTTGCGCGACGGGGTTTCCTTCCACGACGGCACGGAGTTCAATGCCGATGCCGTCGTTCACAACTTCGAACGATGGGCCAACCTTCCCCAGGATCTCGGAGGAAAGGTCGGTCAGGCTTTCGAATCGGTCTTCCACCACACCGAGGTGCAGCCGGCCGGGGACACCGGCATTGCGCAGGACTCCCAGGCGGCCACCCAATCCATGCTGCGCTCCCCCAACGTCCTCGGTGGGTTGAAGCTGACCAAGGATTCCGGCAAGGACTCGGCTCCGAAGGACAAGTTCGAGACGGTGACGGCCAGTTACTACGACAGTTGCCGCGCCGTGGACTCCCACACGTTCGTGTTGAAATTGACCAAACCGATCACTGGTTTGATCGATGCCCTGACTCTCCCGGGTTTCGGCATCGCTTCCCCCTCCGCGCTCCGCAAGTACAAGGCCGACGAGGCGAAGAAGGATGCTTCGGGCAGTCTCAGCACCGGTTTCAGCCGGCATCCGGTCGGCACCGGCCCCTACCTCTTTGATGAAGCAGAAGCTGAATCGGTCACCGTGGTCGCCAACGAGGACTACTGGCGACACAGTACGCAGATCGGCAGGGCGACCTTTGCCGTGCTGCGGGATCCCTCCTCGCGTTTGCAGTCCCTGCGGAGGCAGAAGATCGCCGCCTATGACATGGTCACCGTCGGCGAGTTGCGTGAGCTTGTTCGTGAGGGCCAGCAGATCCTGCAGCGTGACCCGTTCTCCATCCTGTATTTGGGGATGAACCAGTCCAACCCCTTGCTGGCGGATCGAAAGATCCGTCAAGCAGTGGCGCACGCCGTGAACCGGCAAGAGCTCATCCAAAAGTTTTTCATCTCCGGGACGAAGGAAGCACGGAGTTTCGTACCGCCGAGCCTCGGGGTGCCCGACGGCCAGACCTACTTCGGCTATGACGTCCCCAAGGCCAAATCCTTGCTGAAGAGCTCCTCATACGACGGCGAGCCGATCCCCTTCACCTATCCGTTGAATGTCACCCGCGCCTACCTGCCGATGCCCGAACGGATCTATGCCGAAATCAGCGCTCAGTTGACCGCCGTAGGTTTCAACATCAAGCCGTACCCGATCGATTGGGAAGACGGCTATATGGACAATGTCGTCAACGGACGGCGTCCCGGCTTCCACCTGTTGGGCTGGAACGGCGGCTACCGGGATCCGGACAACTTCATCGGTACCCTCTTTGGCACCACGTCACCGGAATTCGGTTACGACGCCCCGAAGGTGCGCGCAAAGATCGTCAAGGCGCGTTCGATGCCCAACGGGGACCCACGGGCCACCACCTATCAGCAGATCGGCGAGCAGCTGGCGAAAGATCTGCCCGCCCTTCCGCTGGCTTACCCGATTTCCGCCGTCGCGGCCGACGATTCGGTCATGCATTACCCCACCAGTCCCACCCTGGACGAGCCCTTTGACCGGGTGAGGCTCGCCACCTAGGGCGGCTCAAGGAACCCCCTGATTTCATGGCGGTGATCTGACCGCGCTAACCTTGGCTTAAGCCACCAGAGTCGTCGGATGGAGAATCCTGTGCCGAGCCAAACCACCTCATCGAACGTTGATATTGCCCTGATCGGCGGTGGGGTCATGAGTGCAACGCTGGGAACGCTCATCAAACAGCTGGAACCCAGCTGGGATATCGCCCTGTTCGAGAACCTTGATCAGGCGGGCCAGGAAGCCTCCGACCCGTGGAATAACGCGGGTACCGGCCACTCGGCACTGTGCGAACTGAACTACTCCCCACTCGGCGCCGATGGCAAGGTCAACCCCGCCAAGGCAGTGGGCATCAACGAACAGTGGCAGGTCTCCCGCCAGTTCTACTCCCATCTGGTGGACCAGAAGCGGATTTCCACTCCCAGCTCCTTCATCAACCCGCTGCCGCATATGAGCTTCGTCCACGGCTCCGACAGCGCCGACTACCTCCAGAAGCGTTACGACTCGCTGCGCACCCAGCCGCTCTTTGAGCAGATGGAGCATACCGAGGATCTCGCCACCATCGCCGAATGGGCTCCGCTCGTGGCCGAAGGCCGCAACCCCGGCGAACGGGTTTCCGCTTCCCGAGTTCTGGGCGGCACCGACGTCGACTTCGGCTCGCTGACCCGCCAGCTGGTTGCCAACTTGGGTGAGGACGGGGTCGATCTGAACTTTGGCCATAAGGTCACCGGGCTGGAACGCAACGGCGCCGGCTGGACGCTGACCGTGAAGAACAGGGCCACCGGGGACAAGCAGACCGTGAACGCAAAGTTTGTGTTCGTCGGTGCCGGTGGCGGCGCCCTGCACCTGCTCCAGGCCGCCGGCATCCCCGAGGCCCATGGCTTCGGTGGTTTCCCGGTCTCCGGACAGTTCCTGCGCAGCACCAACGAAGATGTCATTTCCCGCCATCATGCCAAGGTCTACGGCCAGGCGTCCGTGGGCGCCCCGCCGATGTCTGTCCCACACCTGGACACGCGCTTCGTCAACGGCAAGCGTTCGCTCATGTTCGGCCCGTACGGCGGATTCTCACCCAAGTTCTTGAAGTCGGGTTCCTACCTGGACCTGGTCGCCTCGGTTCGTCCCGGTAACCTCATCCCGATGCTCGCCGTTGCCAAGGACAACCTCGGCCTGGTGAAGTACCTGGTCACCGAGGTCCTCAAGAGCCGCGAGGCCAAGAACGAGGCCCTGCGCGAGTACTACCCCAATGCCTCGGGAGACGGCTGGGAACTGATCACCGCCGGCCAGCGCGTACAGGTCATCAAGAAGGATAAGAAGCGTGGCGGTATCCTGCAGTTCGGTACCGAAGTCATCACCAGTGCCGACGGCTCGATCTCGGGGCTGTTGGGCGCCTCCCCGGGCGCTTCGACCGCTGCACCGATCATGATCGAGGTCCTGCGTCGCTGCTTCCCGCAGAACTTCGCCGGCTGGGAATCCAAGCTCACCGAGATCGTCCCCAGCTTCGGGGTCAAGCTCAACGAGAACCCCGACCTGCTCGCCGAGGTCACCGCGGCAACGAATAAGTCGCTCGCGCTCACATAGGTTGTCGGTGTTTTCAACGGTGGGACGGGTCAGACCCGTCCCACCGTTCGTTAACGGCAGACCCTTTCACCGCGTCGCCACACCATCGGGCCCCGGGACACGGGAATACCCAAGAGATGACTGATGTTCTTATATGCAAATGCATATATCTTCTGACATACTGAAGGTCGGATCCACGAAGGAGCACCATGGAAATCGGCGTCTTTTCGGTTAGTGACATCACGGCCGACCCCACCACCGGTCAGCTGCCGACCGAGCATGAACGCATTACCGCGATGGTGGCGATCGCGCGGAAGGTCGAAGAGATCGGGATGGATGTCTTCGCCATCGGCGAGCATCACAACCCACCGTTCTTCTCGTCTTCGCCCACCACCGAGCTGGCCTATATTGCCGCCCACACCGAACACATCACCCTCTCCACGGCCACGACGCTGATCACCACCAACGATCCGGTGAAGATTGCCGAAGATTTCGCGATGCTCCAACATCTATCCGGAGGCCGCACGGATCTGGTCCTGGGGCGAGGGAACACCGCCCCGGTCTATCCCTGGTTCGGGAAGAGCTCGGCGGATGCGGTGGAACTGACCGTGGAGAACTACCACCTGCTGCGCCGGCTCTGGGACGAAGAGAACGTTTCCTGGTCCGGTAAGCACCGCACGGCGCTACAGAACTTCACCTCCACTCCCCGCCCGTTGGATTCCGTTGCCCCCTTCGTCTGGCACGGTTCGATCCGCACACCCGAGGTTGCCGAAATTGCCGCCTATTACGGTGACGGGTTCTTCGCCAACAACATCTTCTGGCCCAAGGAGCACTACCAGGAACTGATCGGCCTCTACCGTCAGCGCTTCGAACACTATGGTCATGGCCGGGCCGATCAGGCCTATGTGGGTCTCGGCGGTCAGTTCTACCTGGCAGAGAACTCCCAGGATGCCGTGGCACAGTTCCGTCCCTACTTCGACAACGCCCCGGTTTATGGCCATGGGCCCTCCCTGGAGGACTTCACGTCCCAGACCCCGCTGACCGTGGGCAGCCCGCAGCAAATGATCGAGAAGACGCTCACGTTCCAGGAGTACTTCGGGGACTACCACCGTCAGCTCTTCCTCGTCGATCACGCCGGCCTGCCGCTGAAAACCGTGCTGAACCAGTTGGACCTGTTCGGCGAACGGGTGCTGCCCGAGCTGCGTGCCGAATACGCCAAACGCAAACCCGCAGACCACCCCGAACCCCCGACCCACGCCAACCTGCTGGCTGCTCGGCGGGCAGGCATCAAGCCGGCCACCGCCCGCAACGAGGTCCCGGTGCCTGAGAAGACCCCCGCGGAGTCCCATGTCTAGGCCCGCCACCCTCCGTGAGACCACCCAGGCCTGGGAGTCCTTGTTCCGGGCCCAGGTGACCATCATGCGACGACTCCAACGCCATCCGGCGTTCAAACGGTTGACGATGCGCGAATACGACGTGCTGGTCACCCTCGAACGCTGCCCCGAGGGTGGGATCCGTTTGGGTGAGCTCAACGAGAACGTCCTGCTCAGCCAGCCGAGCCTGAGCCGGATGGTTGACCGGCTCGAGGCCAAGGGTTTCATCGCCCGTGCCGCCGACCCGCAGGACCAGCGCGCGATGCGGCTCTGGCTGACCGAGGCCGGCAGCACCATCCAACGCGAGATCGGCCGCGAACATGTCCGCCATATCCACGAGGTGTTGGGCTCCGCCCTGGACGTGACCGAATTCGCGGAACTGACCCGGCTGACCCGCAAACTCGGCGCCTCGGTCCAGGCCAGGGACTGAGGGCAGGCGGCGACCGGTCGGGACCGGGGGTGAAGCGTCCTTAGAATGGTGGGATGAGCGCCCACCTCGTGGCCAAGGACCTCTCCGGAGGCCATGCCCACCGCACCCTGTTTTCGGATCTGAACTTCACCGTTGCGCCCGGCGACGTGGTGGGGGTGGTCGGCGCCAACGGGGCCGGTAAATCCACGCTGCTGCGCCTGCTCGCCGGCCTCGACACCCCCCAGGGCGGATCGGTGGCCGCATCCCCGCAGGGGGCCTTCATTGGCTGGCTGCCCCAGGAGCACGAACGCCTCCGGGGAGAAAGCATCGCCGCCTATCTGGACCGACGGACCGGTTGTGCGCAGGCCACCGCGGACATGGAATCCAGTGCAGAGGCACTCGGTTCCGGCATCCGCGGCGCCGACGACGCGTACTCCGCGGCCTTCGACCATTGGATGGCGTCCGGCGCCGCCGATCTCGAGGACCGAATCGCCCCGGTGCTGGCCGAACTGGGCCTGCTGGTGGACCCCACGACCTTGATGACGTCGCTCTCCGGCGGTCAGGCGGCACGAGTAGGGCTGGCGGCGCTACTGCTGAGCCGCTTCGACCTGGTCCTCCTCGACGAACCCACCAACGACCTGGACCTGGCCGGACTGGAACGGTTGGAGGCCTTCGTGCGGGGGCTGCGCACCGGCGTCGTGCTGGTGTCCCACGACCGCGAATTCCTCTCCCGCTGTGTGACCCGGATCGTGGAACTGGATCTGCCGCAGCAGAAGGTCTCGGTCTACGACGGCGGCTATGACGCCTATCTCGCCGAACGCGAGGTCGCCCGCCGTCATGCCCGCGAAGCCTACGACGAGTTCGCCGAGAAGAAGTCGGATCTGGTCTCCCGGGCCAGGACCCAACGCGAATGGTCCTCCCAGGGGGTACGCAATGCGATGCGCAAGGCACCCGACAACGACAAGATTCGTCGTCGGGCCAGCGCCGAGTCGTCGGAGAAGCAGGCGCAGAAGGTCAGACAGATGGAGTCGCGCATCGCCCGGCTGGACGAGGTGGAGGAGCCGCGCAAGGAATGGGTGCTGCAGTTCTCCATCGGCGCCGCCCCCCGCTCCTCCTCGGTGGTGGCCACGCTCAACGACGTGGTACTCACCCAGGGGTCCTTCACCTTCGGGCCGGCCTCGCTCCAGGTCAATGCCGGGGACCGGATCGGTATCACCGGGCCCAACGGTGCAGGAAAGTCCACACTGTTGCGCCTGCTCTTGGGATCCACCGCCCCCGAGTCGGGGACGGCGTCGCTGGGTGCCAGCGTGGCGATCGGCGAAATCGACCAGGCCCGCGGGCAGCTGGACGAGTCCCTGGACTTGGGGGCAGCCTTCGAACGGGTGGTCCCGGAGATGGGGTCCGGGCAGATCAGGACCCTCCTGGCCAAATTCGGTTTAAAGGCCGATCAGACGGCCAGCCTGGTGGGCGACCTCTCCCCCGGCGAAAGGACCCGGGCGTCACTGGCACTCCTGCAGGCCCGCGGGGTGAACCTGCTGGTCCTGGACGAACCGACCAACCATCTGGACCTGGCAGCCATCGAACAACTCGAGGAGGCGTTGGAGTCCTACAGCGGGGCGCTCCTGCTGGTCACCCACGACCGCCGGCTCCTGGAGAACGTGAGTCTGGACCAACGCTGGAGCGTGGAGAACGGGCGGGTCGGCGTCGAAGTCGCCCGCTAGCCTGCGTGCCAGCGGATAGCATGAAGGGGTGATCTCTCCCGACGCAGGACTGCAAAGCCCCAACGCCGCACAAGCTCCGACCAGCACGACCGGCACGACCCCGGATCGTACTGAATTTCGGGCGCCGGTCCTCCTGCGGGGACGAATTCCCCATCTGCCCGGCCTCACGCGTGCCGGCGATTTCCTCGCCCTCCTCACCCCGCAGCCCGTGGCGCAGGTCGGCCCTCGGTCGTTCTCCTTGGATGGCGCCGCGATCTGCGGCGAACGGGTGTTGATCAATAGCTCCGACGTGGCGGCAGTGATCCCGGGCTCAGTTGTCTCGGGTGACGCGACGAGTCTGGCCAACTGGTGGTCAACCAACATCGCGAACCCCTCATGTTTGTTCATGATCGACGAGCACACGCAAGAGGCCTTATGTCTTCCGGACCCCCTCGGCGGTTCGCTGGTCTTCCACTATTCAGCGGGAGGTACCGAATTCATCTCGAGTGACATCGTTTCACTGATCCGCGCTGCCAATGCTGCCGGCAGCTTTCCCTCCAAGAGCGTCGATTATCAGCTCGAACGCCTCGTGCTCGGCAACGGTGGCCTGACCCCCTCCAGCTACGACGGTGTCGACAGGCTCGACCTCTTCACCTATTGGGAGTTGGACCCCAGCGGCGCCCGGAGGCGCGAGTATGCGTTGGCCGAAGAGATGCGTAGCCCGGAAGTGTCCTACGTTCAGGGGCTTGAACGCGTCCGCAGGCGTGTTCTGGAATCTGTCGTGGCCATTTCCAAAATGCCCAGCGAGTTCCGCGTCGCCCACCTCACCGGTGGTTTCGATTCACGGCTCGTCCTGGCGGCCATGGTCGAGGCCGGTTGCACTGACCGATTCAGCTTCTTCTGCTCCGGGCCGGAGGGCACGACAGATCGGCAAATTGCCGATGGACTCGCTGGGGTCTTCAACCTCCAGCGGACGCTCAATGGAGGCCTCACCGCGGCGCCGGCCTCCGGCGTTCATGAACGGTTGCTGGCCCCCTTGTTCTACAGCGGTGGCATGACCTCCACCGGACCGACGGGTCGTGAACTAACTTCCTCGGTGGTCGCCGCAGGCGGCGGCTATGGGGAAGTACTCAGGACGTTCTACGGGCCCCGATTCAGGAATCTTGACGAGAGTGGATTCACGGGACTCGATTTGATGAATAGCATGGTCCCCCACGTTCCAGACCGGAAGAAGATCTATACCAGTGCGGCGGAGAAAAGCATCGGCACCCGCCTGCACCAAGAGTGGATGAAACTGTCGACCAGTGGTGTACCCACCGATTTCATCGGCGACGCGATGTACTCCCAAGTACGGAACCGCTACCACATCGGGCAGAATTCGGTTCTGTGGAGCCGGATTGGATCACGTCTGGACCCGCTCTACTCCGTGGATGCCTACCGGCTGGCCAGTTCGATCCCGTTAGAGGCCCGAGAAGCAAACGTGATCGGCTTCGACCTCATGGATACTTTCGCCGGTGATCTCAAGGCATATCCCTTCGACAGGAACAGGTTTTCCTCGGCCTACGGTTCCATGCGCCGCGTCCCGTCTCCAAAGTCCTGGGGCAATGGAGCAAACCTTCGCAAGCCCACACGGTTTCAGGCACCCTTCGCGGAGGGAGACGTCCTTCCCGCTCACTTGGAAAACCTCGAGGTCCCCGAGCCAACAGTTACCGCGGAGCAGCGTAAGGAATTCGTCGCCACCGCGAATCGAATCGGCGTGAACTACTGGCAGGTATCGACTCTGACCGCAGCGCAGAAAGCTCTGAGTACCGCTATGGAAAAGAACGATAGCACCCAGTTCACGGACGCCTTGGATGGTGAATACCTCACGAAATTGGCCACGACAAAGCTGGCCAGACGCCAAGAGATCCGTGACGTCTACTCGGCCTTGGGCCTAATGGCTTGGCTGAGCAGCTGATCCGCCCGGTAGGCGCCGCCAGCGGTTAGTAGTGTCCCGGGTGGCGGCGCTTGGTCATCCCGATGACCCCGAAGATCACCATGACGAGACCGACAATAACGCCGAGCCAGAGCGGGGTATGGGTCTGGTCCACGAAGGGGTTCTGCACCAGCACTGCTGAGATCCCGTAGATCGCCATGATCACGATTCCCAGCACAAACCAGACGATGCCCGTGCGGTCACGGCTCTTCGTTGTCGTATTATTCGTTGCCATGGCAGGCTCCCTTCCACCAGTGGAAGAGGCGGCCGGCTGATCCGGGAGTCTCTTCGTCATGCCATTCGGAGCCGTCACCGCACCTAGGGTGCGGTGACGGTCGATACTTTTAAACTACGCCTCCGAGGTGGGTGCGGCAACGTGGGGGCCTGCGTCGGTCACCGTTTGCACCGCCGCGATGACGGCGCGGGCCGCTGTGGTCAGTTGCACCTCGGTGGTCTCGGCCGTGAAGCTCAACCGGACGGCGGTGCGGGCCAGATCGGGGTCCAGCCCCAACCCCAGCAGAACCGGTGAGGGTTCGGCGGATCCGGCGGCGCAGGCCGACCCCGAGGAACAGATGATACCGCGCCGTTCCAGTTCCAGCAGGACCGTTTCCCCGTTGGCCCCGGGGAAGGTGAAGGAGACGATGCCCGGCACCCGCTGCTGGCGGTCTCCGGTGAGCACCGCGGCCTCCTCCCCGGGGCGCCTTCCGGTGTTGAGCCCTTCCAAGACGGTGTCGATCAGATAGTTTGCCTTGGTTCGGGAGTCCTCGAAACCCGCCGCCGCCGAGGTGGCCAACCGTAGTGCGGTAGCCGTGGACACGGCGCCGGCCACGTTTTCGGTTCCCGAACGGCGTCCGCGTTCCTGCCCGCCACCGTGCAGTCCCGGTTCCACGGCCAGTTTCCCGCGGATCATGGCCAGCCCGGCCCCCTTCATCCCCCCGAGCTTATGACCCGAGACGCTGAGGGCGTCCAGGTGTGTGGCCAGTTCGACAAGCGGCAACCAGCTGGCGGCCTGGACGACGTCGCTATGCATCAGCGCTCCGACGGCTCGGGCGGCGGCCGAAATCTCGGCCAGGGGTTGGATGGTCCCGATTTCGTTATTGACCGCCATGACCGTGACCAGCGTCGTGTCCTCGCGCAGCAGCCCCGAGAGCACCGCGGGATCCACCAGGCCCTCGGAACCCACGGGGACGACGTCGATGCTGAACCCGTGGTGACGGTGCAGGTAGTCGCAGGCTTCACGAACCGAGGAATGTTCGATGGCGGAGCGCACCACGTGCCTGCCGCGCGGGTTGGCCAGGGCCAGACCAATGATCGCCAGGTTATTCGCCTCGGTGCCGCCCGAGGTGAACACGATGTCCCCGGTGCGCACCCCCAGGGTGCTGGCCGCCGTCGTGCGGGCATAGGTCAGGGCCCGGGCAGCGGTCTCCCCGAGAGAGTGGGTGCTGGAGGGGTTACCGAAATCGCGGGCCATCAGCGGCCAGATCAGTTCGAGGATTTCCTGCTTCACCGGTGTGGTGGCTGCGGCGTCGAGGTAGATCACGTCCGCACCGTTCCCTGCCCCGCCACGGCGTCGGTAGCGGCGGTGGTGGCTGCGGCGCCGCCGATGCGGACATCGAGCCCCAGGTCCAGGGACCTGACCGAATGGGTGAGCGCACCGGAGGAGATGACGTCGACCCCGGTGGCTGCCAGTTCGGCGACGGTTTCCAACGTGACGTTCCCCGAGGCCTCCACATAGGCGGCCCCGTTGATGCGGCGGACCCCTTCGATGAGGTCGGCCGGGGTGAAGTTATCGAGCATGATGGTATCCACCCCGGCGTTCAGCACCGCGTCGAGCTGGTCGAGCCCATCAATTTCCACCTCGAAGTGCACCGTATGCCCCAGCCGGGCACGGGCCGCACGCAGGGCCGCCGTCAGCTCGGCACCGGTACCCAGCAGGGCCAGATGGTTGTCCTTGGCCATCACTGCCTCGGAGAGCGACCCACGGTGGTTATGCCCACCGCCGCAGCGCACCGCATAGCGTTCCAGGGCACGCAGCCCGGGGGTGGTTTTGCGGGTGTCGGCGATCCGCGCCGCGGTCCCGGCCGCGGCGTCGACGAAGGCTCGGGTGAGGGTGGCGATCCCCGAGAGGCGTTGGAGCAGGTTCAACGCGACGCGTTCACCGGCAAGCACCGAACGGGCCGACCCACTGACGGTGGCCAGGACGTCTCCGGCGGCAAAGGGCTGCCCATCGGCGAGCGCGAGGTCCACGGTGAGGGCCGGGTCGGTCAAGACCATGGTGGTGGCGAAGACCCCCAGGCCGCTGGCGATGCCCGGTTCCCTGGCGATCACGTCGGCGATGGCCGTGGCATCTGCGGGCAGCAGGACATTGCCGGTCAGGTCGCCGGTGGGGTTGTCTTCGGCGAGCGCGGCTTCGACGATGTTCTCCACGACGCGTTGCGGCACGGGCATCGGTTCGGTCACGGCGACTGAAGGGGCCGCGGGGGTGGGTCCGTGGTGCACAGTGGTCATTCGTTCCTCAGGAGTTGGGGGTGCCGGTGAGCAGCAGGTGGTTGTCCTCTGCCCCGGTGCCGGTGAAGGGTGGCGGCGGTGTCGGGGCTGCCCGGACGAAGCCGGTCCGCACCCGTGGCCCGTGGGTCACGGCATCGGGGGTATCGGTGCGGTAGTGGGCGCCGATGGAGGTGGTGCGGGCCAGGGCGGCTTCCGCGATGAGGCGCCCCACGGTGATCAGGTTGCGCAGCTCCGCCTCCTTCCGCGTGGCGGCCCCCGACCCGGCCAGGGCACCGGCCAGTGTTGTTGCGGCCTGGGACAAGCCCTCCCCGGTGCGTTCCACGCCCAGCTGGGCGGTGGCCAGGTCCTGGAGCCCTTCCCGGGTCAGCGGAACGGCCGGCGTTTCTCTACACCCCCCATCAAGTTCGAACACATATTCGAATTCGATGGGAGTGGAGGCCTGCCGGGCGTCTGCGGCCCCCAGGGTGGAGGCCGCGGCGAAGCCGTGCACGAGTGCTTCGAGCAGGGAATTGGAGGCGAGCCGGTTGGCTCCATGGGTTCCGGTGCAGGCCGTCTCCCCCGCGACCCGCAGTCCGGGGACGGTGGTGCGCCCCCTGGCGTCGGCGTAGACCCCGCCCATCCAATAGTGCTGGGCCTCGGTGACCGGGACCGGTTGGACGGCCAGGTCCAGGCCCAGGGCGGCCAACCGGGTGGTGATGGAGGGGAACCTCCGGGCCAGGTACCCCCGTCCCTTCGCTGCCTCCACGGCGCGGGCGTCCAGGAACACCTGGCCACCCATGGCGTAGACGTGATGAATGGCCCGGGCAACCACGTCGCGGGGAGCCAGTTCGGCCGCCGGGTGCACCTCTTCCATGAAGCGCCGCCCGTTGCCGTCAATGAGTACCGCACCTTCTCCCCTGACGGCTTCGGAAACCATGAACCTGCCGGCGCGCACCAGGGTGGGGTGGAACTGCACGAACTCGGCATCCACCACCAGGGCTCCTGCCCTCCACGCCAAGGCGGCCCCGTCACCGGTGGCCCCAGCGGGGTTGGTGGTCCATTCATACAGTGAGCCGATCCCCCCGGTCGCCAGGAGTACGACGTCGGCCTGAACTCGGTGGCATTGCCCGGCCTGGAGGTAGTGCACCCCGGTGATGACACCGTCGTCGTCCACCAGGTCGGTGACGAAGGCGTCCTCGAGGATGCGCAGGCTCCCCTGTCCGGCCAATCGGCGGCAGACACCGATCAGGGTGGAGGCGATCACCTTCCCGGTGGAGTCTCCTCCGGCGTGCAGGATGCGGGGGTGGGTGTGGGCGGCTTCGAGCCCCAGGGCAGGGTGGTCCCCCGCGGGGTCGGCGTCGAAGGTGGTTCCCAGCCCGATCAACGCTTCGATATGCTCCCAGGCGGAGGAGCACACGGACCGCACCGCGGCCGGGTCGTTCAGCCGGGCCCCTGCGGTGAGGGTGTCCTCGATATGGCTGGCCACCTCATCCCCGCGGGATGTCCCCCGGGGTCCGACGGCGGCGATCCCACCCTGGGCGTACCAGCTGTTCGAGTCGGCCAGCGCGTCCTTGGTGAGCAGGGTGACCTGGTGGCCGTGTTCGACGGCGGTGATCGCGGCATAAAGTCCCGCGACCCCCGACCCCACGATCACCAGGTCCAAGGACTCCTTCACGGAGCGGCTGCTCATGGGCGCGCCGCCAGCATCCGTTCCAGGGCCACCCGGGCGTTGGACGCCACGGTTTCGGGGACGGAAATCTGGTTCACCACGCGTCCGGCAACGAGTTCCTCCAGGACCCAGGCCAGGTAGCCCGGGTGGATCCGGTACATCGTGGAGCAGGGGCAGATCACCGGGTCGAGGCAGAAGATTCTGTGCTGCGGGTACTGGTCGGCAAGCCGGTTGACCATGTTGATCTCGGTGCCGATCGCAAAGGTGGTCGGTTCCGTGGCGGCGGCGATGGCCTTCTGGATGAAGTCGGTGGACCCTGCCGAGTCGGCGGCGTCGACGACCTCCATGGGGCATTCGGGGTGGACGATGACGTTCACTCCCGGGTATTCGGCCCGCGCCTTGTCAATCTGACCGGTGTTGAACCTGCGGTGGACCGAGCAGAAACCATGCCAGAGCAGGACCTTCGCCTCGGCCAGTTCCTCGGCGGTGTTCCCGCCCAGGGGTTTGGCCGGTGACCACAGTGGCATCTGCTCCAGGGGGATGCCCATGGCCTTGGCGGTGTTCCGGCCCAGGTGCTGGTCGGGGAAGAACAGCACGCGCTGGCCGCGTTCGAACGCCCATTCCAACACGCTCGTGGCATTGGATGAGGTGCACACGATCCCGCCGTTCCGGCCGACGAAGGACTTCAGGGCCGCCGAGGAGTTCATATAGGTCACCGGAATCACCGGGACCCGCCCCGCGGCGTCGGGTTCGGTGCCGTAGAGGTCTTCGAGTTGTTCCCAGCACTCCTCCACAGAGGACTCATCGGCCATATCGGCCATCGAGCAGCCGGCGGCCAGGTTGGGCAGGATGACCTGCTGGTGGTCCTGGGAGAGGATGTCGGCGGTCTCGGCCATGAAGTGCACCCCGCAGAACACGATGTATTCGGCCCTCTCGCGGTTCAGCGCCTGGTTGGCCAGCTGGAAGGAGTCACCGATGAAGTCCGCGTACTGGACGACCTCGTCGCGTTGGTAGAAGTGCCCGAGCACCACCAACCGTTCGCCCAGGGTTTCCTTGGCGGCGCGGATGCGTGCGTCGAGTTCGGCGTCGTCCGCATTCCGGTACTTTTCCGGGATCACCCCTTGTTGCGGGGTGTCGGCCGGGGCGACGTCATCCATGGAGGAACCGGGCCCATAGGAGCGCAGCCCGGTATCGAGGTCCCAGGGGGACTTCACCAGGTCGGTGGCGCAGACCCCTGAGTCCGCCCCGTCCCCGACAGGAGTCAGGCTCAGTTGTTGGATGGTGCTGTTGACACTGGTCATGATCTATCCCGCTGTTCTTCCGTGTTGGTGGTCTCTTGAGGTACGACGGCGGCATCCCCCGCGTACCGGTACAGGCGTGGTGGGCGGTGTTTGCCCCCGTGCAGGTATTCATCGGTGGCCTCGATGCCGGAGGCTCCGCGCAGGTGGCGGCGGAAGTTCGCGGCGTCGAGGCGGCGGTCCAGGACGGCCTCGTAGACGTCCTGGACCTGGGCCAGGGTGAAGCGTGGGCCCAGGAAGCGGTGGGCGATCGAAGAGTATTCGACTTTATTCTGCAGTCGCCACAGCGCGTAGCGCACGATCTCGGCATGGTCGAAGGCCAGCGCGTCGATCACGGCCTCGTCGCGGGCGGGGAACCAGGCGACATGGGGGTCCTTCACCAGTTGCGGCGCGTCGGGATGTTCCTCACGGACCAGGGCCCAGTAGACGATCGAGACGACCCGGTGTGCCGGGGACCGGTCAAGCCCGCCGAAGGCGTAGAGCTGTTCGAGGTGGCTAGGGGCCAGGCCGGTGGTGGCCCTGAGGTTGCCGGCGGCGGCATCCTGCAGGGTTTGCCGGACGCCCAACGGGCCACCCGGCAGCGCCCATTGGCCGCGGAAGGGTTCGCGCGTCCGGCGGATCAGCGGCAGCCAGAGGGTCCGGCGTCCGGTCGGTTCCCCGTCCCGGAGTTCATCACGCAGGGCGAAGATCACCGTCGAGACGGCCAATTCCGGGCTCATGGCTTGGCGTTCGGAAACATTGGCGAACTCCATCCCTGCTCCTTCCCGAGGCGATTAAGAGTTATTGTCGAATTGACAATAAGTCAGCATACGTCGGTGGACGGGCATTTCCAACACCTATGACGCGTATTTTTCCTCGGGACCCACGCCTTTTATTGACCGGCGGTTTCTTCGTCGTCAAGGATGACGTCTTCTAGGCGCACGGCGCGGAACGGGGAGATGCCCAACAGTGCCGTGCCCACTGCAATGAACCCCGCGGCGACCCACAAGGCAGTACCGACGCCTGCGGAGGTGGCGATGAAACCGCCCAGCGGGGCCCCGAGAACGATCATGCCTCGGTTGGCCGAACGCCGGACCGAGGTCATCCGGGCGATCATCCCATCGGGCGTCAGCCCCTGCCAGAAGCCCATCTCCAAGGGACTCTCGACCCCCATGGCCACGCCCCAGAGCAGTTGCGCGGCTCCCAGACACACCAAGAGGGTGACGCGATCTCCCGACGCGGGCCCCAGCTGCGGCAGCAGCGCGGCGATGCTGGCCACCGCGACCACTGAGACGACTTCGAGTCCCCGGGACAGGACGATGATGCGGCCCGTTCCCCACCGCTCGCCGCACCGGGCCGAGGCGCTGGTGCCCACCACTGCTCCGACGCCCGCGCAGCTGAGAACCACCCCCAAATCGAAGGGACCCAGCCCGGCAGTCTGCAGGATGAGCACCGGCAGGACCGTACCCACCATCGCCGATCCGATGAACCAGACATGCGTGCTCCAGGCCAGCGGGCCCAAGTAGTAGTGCCCATAGAGCCAACGCACCGATTCGACCACGCGGGCACGCAGGCTCGGAGTCGCACCGTGATTCGTGGCCGGAGCGGCCTTCCCCGTGGGTCGCCCGGGCAGAGTGGCGACCACGACCCCGGAGAACAAGAAGCTGCCGGCGTCCAGCAGCAGGGCCCAGGGGGCGGTGAGGACGGCGACCAGGCTGCCGGCCACGGCGCCGCCTACGGTCTGGGCCACCGTGTCGCTCTGCTCCAGGCGGACGTTGGCCCGCACCAACAGCTTCCGGGGCACCAGCTGCGGGATGAAGGATTGGTAAGCGGCATCCCCCACCAGCGACAGGGCCCCGAAGCCGAAAACCAACGCAATGACACCGGAAACGGACAGCCACCCGGACACCCCTCCGATACACAGCACCCCCAGCAGGACCGCCCGCCCCAGGTCGGCAACCATGAGGGCACGACGTCGGCTGAAGCGATCCACCCAGATGCCGGCCACGAGCCCAAAGATCAGGTACGGCGCCCATCGTGCGGCACTAACCCACCCCTGATCCTGAGCATTTCCGTCCAGGGTCACCAGGACCAGGACGGCGAGTGCGACGGAGGTGACGTAGGTGCCGAAGTCCGAGACGGTGGAAGCGGCCCAGAAGCGGACGAAGGGCGCGTGCCTGCGCAATCCTCCGGGCCCGCCTGCCGTGCTCATGGTTTCGAGGCTACTGCACGGCTTCGCCGACCCACCCGGGGCCGTTGGCCCGGGACGCAGGCAACATCCCGGCCACCGGTTCCCCTGATCCGCCCCCTGCCTGGGTCGCGGCTTCGGGTGTGCTGCCGGTCGATGGGACTCATCCGGCGGCACCGTACCGGTGGCCCGGGACATCGACGAGGTGCAACATGCCCTCGTCTCGACGCCCGGAGTAGCCTTGAACATGGTGCGAGTTTCATGTTGGTCCCCGCTGGGACACCGGCTGCTGCGATGACATCTGCCCTACCTCAATGTTAAGAACCCTTCATCGCCCGAACCAGCGAAGCTTCCCCCTGTTTTTCGCGGCAGAAACACTTGTTCACTGCCCCTGGGTACTCGAATTCCTCAGCCGCCGAACCCCGGCTCGTATTTCCACGCGTCCTCGAGGCAGTGCCGCTCCCCCACGGGGTGGCCCGGGTGCTTCTCCAGCCAGGCCTGTTGGGCGAGGAGCAGTTCGGCGGTCGCCTCCCAGGTCTCGCTGGTCGAGGGTGGGTGCACTCCTGCAGCCCGGGCGATGGACCGCAGTTCCTGCTCGGTGTACACGGCCAGTTCCTCGGGTCCCAGGTGGCGATCCCAGAGGTAGCGTGCGAGCGTCTTGGCCTTGGTACTGCGGTTATTCACTGCACGGGCAGTGGATCTGAAGGTACTCGGGTCCTGGCTCATGCCGCATTCCTCTCACCGGGGAGCAAGAAAGCAGCCTACCAAGCGAAGACGAGCCTGCTGAGCATGGCCCGAGTCCGGGCTTACCCCCAGAGGGCGGAGTATCCCCTGATCCACCCACCGGCGACACCCAGGCCCAACACCACCGCCAAAACGCTGAGCACACCGGTAGCCATGATCCAGTCCGCTCGTTGGAGTCTGATGGGCTTCCAGATGGTTCGGGGAGTCAGTCCCAGACCGCGGGACTCCATGGACTGGGCCATGCGCTCACCCCGGCGCAGCGAGACCACGAGCAGGGCGAAGGAGGCATGCCCGAACTCCCGGATCGTGGGGCGACGCAGCCCCGGAGCCAGCTCGGGAGCCCGCACCCCATGGGCCTGCCGGATCGTCTGCCAGGTGCCCGGCAGATCTTGGAGCATCTGGTATCCGGCCAGGACGGCATGGGAGAGACGCGGACCCAGTCTGGCCTGTTGATGCAGGCTGTCGGTCAGGGCCACGGCATCGGTGGAGAGGACGAAACCGATCGACAACACCCCCAGAACGAACGTGCGCAGGGCCAGGGAAGTCCCCAGGTTCACCCCCTCGACGCTGACCTGCAGGCCCAGCACCGTGAAGAGTTCCTCCCCCGGCCGGGTGATGGCATTGATCATGAGCATCCCGAGGGCAAAACCCAGGAACGGGATATGGGCCAGCAGCAGCATCCGGGGCGAGGGCCGGCCCCAGATCAGCACGGCGGCCAGCGCCAACGGATAGAGCAGGGCCGGGGTCAGCGGGTCGAAGACGAAGAGCAAGGCGAAGGAGACCACGAAGAGCAGGGCGAGCTTCATGGTGGGGTTGCGACGGCCCAAGGGCGTGGTCGTGACCACCCACGGAAAGGGGGCCGCGCTCACGAGGGCACCTGCATCCGTGCCGCAGGCGCAACTTCGCGATCCAGAGCATCCAGGATGTTCTTGATCTGCTCCGGACTCTTCCCGAGGCCCAGCAGCCAGTCCAGCAGCGGGGGCAGCACGATCCCTGCCCTGGCCAAGACGTCTCGGTCGCCCAGCACGTCAAAAATCGGCCCGTCGGCGATGATGGTGCCCTCGGCGATGACGATTCCCCGGTGGGCCAGGCTCGCGACACTGCGTAGATCGTGGCTGGAAAACAGGATCGACTGTCCGTCGGCCGCCGCGTCCCGGAAGGCTCCCATCATCGAGATGGTGGCTTTCCGGTCCAACCCGTAACCCGGTTCGTCGGCCAACAGGACGTTGCGGGAATGAGCGAGCATGGCCGCAACGCTGAGCCGCCGCTTTTCCCCGCCCGAGAGTCGGAACGGGTTGCTCGCGGCCAGATGCGTCAGCCGGTGTTCGGCCAGCAGGTCATCGATCTTCTCCTGGGCAGGACGACCATTGATGAGCGCCGGCAGGCCATGGCCAACTTCTTCTCGGACCGTGGTGGCCACGAATTGGTGTTCGGGGTTCTGGAACACCAGCCCGGGGCGGTCCCCCGATATCGTGCCGGCAAGTGGTTGCAGCAGCCCGGCGAGCGCGAGCAACAGACTGGTCTTGCCCGTCCCGTTGGCGCCCAACAGGGCGACGATCTCCCCGGAGCGTAGTTCCAGGTCGATGCCTTCAAGTTGGGGGCTGATCACCGCGGGTTCGCGGCGTCGTTTCCGGGCAGGGATTGGCGCCCGGGTGATCGAGAGGCCCCGGGCTGAGAGGACCACGCTGTCGGTGGCCTGCGTCGGCTGCGGAACCGTTGGTTGGCCCTCCGCCCAGTGCAGCAATTCTTCGCGGACGATGGGCGATGCCAAACCGCCTTCGGTGCCGCATGCAGCCTGCAGCTCGGTTTCCAACGGTGTCCAGCACCCGGCGTCCACGAGCTGGCGTGCCGATTGTTTTAACACGGTCCGTGTGGGGCCGTCAGCGATCAGGGCCCCTTCGGCGTCGAGCACGATGGCCCGTCCGGGAAGCCCCGCCACACCGTCGGCTCCCGCATACTCGTCGATGCGGTGTTCCACCAGCACCACGGCGGGGCCACGGTCGTGCACCGCCCGGTCGATGGACCGGCGCACCGAGGAGATGCCTTCGGCGTCAAGCATCGAGGTGGGTTCGTCGAGCAGCAGCACCGGCGGCTCCACGACCAGACTGGCCGCCAAGGCAACCCGTTGACCTTGGCCACCGGAGAGTTGCCGTGTTGACCTGTCCTTGAGGCTGGCTCCGTTGACCTGTTCCAGCACCTCATCGATCAGGCCCTCGATCTGTCGTGGGGGTACCGCATGGTTCTCCAGTGGAAGGGCGATCTCCCGCTGCACATCGGGCATGCACATCGCCGATTCGGGGTCCTGGGCCAGGACGCCGACGGTCCGTGACAATTCGGCGACGCCGGTGTGAGCGGTGTCCTGACCAGCGACGAGGACCCGGCCAGTGAACCGTGCCGCCACCGAATGCGGGATGACCCCGGTCATCAGGTTTAAAAGCGTCGACTTTCCGGCCCCCGAGGGCCCCAGGATGATGACCTGTTCGCCTGCTTCGAGACTCAAGGTCACCCGATCCAGGACCGGCACCTGCCTTCGGGGGTAGGTTACGGTCACGTTCTCAAGCACGACTACCGGCGTGCTTGCCGGTTTCATGCTCCCTCGGCGGTTGGCTGGTCCCGGCCGATGGCGTAGTTGTCCACGACGCCGGTTTTAGCCAGGGCGTTAACGGTCTTGCGGGCCAGGAGACCGCCGAGAATGAGCCCGGAGAGCAGTTGAACGATGAGCCGGATGACAAAGAAATCCTGGCCGTACCACCCGAAACGGAAGGCCGAGACGGCGAAGGCCAATCCTGCTCCGAGTAGTCCGGAGCAAGCGTAGGTGAGCCAGCTGAAAGACCGGTAGCGACGCAGGGCGAAGGGAAGTTCGCTGCCCAGACCTTGGATGGCGGCCACCAGGAAAAGCATGGGTCCTGCCGTCGAGCCGAGGAAAACGACCTCCACCCCACCGGCAATGACCTCCGCGAGGATCCCGGCGAAGGGTCGTCTGATGATGGCGACGGCGATCGGGGCCACGATGAGCCACCCGCCGAAGAGTAGATGCGAGGAGAGGTCCCCGAACGGGCCCATCAGCAGGGTCAGCCCGGCCGATGCCTGGACCAACGCCCAGTAGAGGAATCCGAAGACGACCCCCAGGACCACGATGAGCACCAGGTCCTTGAGGTCGAAGGAAAAGCGTCGTCGCGCCGGTAGTGGCGTGGTGGATGGCGGCGTTATTGAGTGCACTGTCGTGCCCCTTCTGTTGAGTGAACAGGGCACGGGATTTAGAGTTTTGCCTCCCTGCGCTGGCATGACCCAGATCAGGTTCGACGGTCGAAGCTTGATCAGCTTCCTCTCAGCCCGGCTCACCGGACTCCCGTGTTCAGCACAGACTGTACACGTGGACACGAAGTTGTCGAATCGCTGCGTGAAGTGTGTAGGGTGTGGTGCAGTGACACGGGGTGCCATGATTTCTGGCTGAGAGAACACCCGTTGAACCTGATCTAGTTCGAACTAGCGAAGGGATGTTGCAGGTGCTTCTTCACCTAAACCTCCATGTTGGAAGGTCCTGCCGGACCGCCACCCCACGGCCCGATGTCGCCATGCGTTGGTTGCGTCCACCCTGGCGCTCCGCATCCTGCCGTGCCGTCTCTCGGCCAGCGGTTTAGCCTCTGCCCGCCAGCTGCGGCCCAGCTGAAACCTCTCCTGCGCAGCCTGCTCTCCACCGTCGGACACCACAGCACGACCACCGTGCTCCCCGCGTGTCTCACGGGGCCCTCACCTCTCTCCCCCGGGCGATGCTGCCCGCAACGATCCCCTTCATTTCCACCACCACCTGCCCTCGGCAGCCATGAAAGCGAGACCAAATGAACCTCTCAGACCAGATTGTCCTTGTCACCGGGGGCGCCCGCGGTTTGGGCCGTCATATCGTGCAGGCCTTCGCCGCACAAGGCGCCCGCGTCGTCATCAACTACCGGCAGTCCGCCGAAGCCGCCGAGAAACTTGCTGCCGGTCTGGGGCCCGACCGTGCCCTGGCAGTCCAGGCAGATGTCACCGATCCGGCGCAGGTCACCGCCATGCTCGTGGCCTCCCAGGCCCATTTCGGTTCCCCCGTGACCACCGTGGTGAACAACGCGCTGGCCGATTTCTCCTTCAATGGCGAGGCCCGATCCTCGGCCGCAGAGATTGGTTGGGAGGAGTTCACCACCCAGTTCTCCGGTAGTGTTCGCGGCGCACTGAACACCGCCCAGGCGGCGCTGCCGGGGATGCGTAAACAGGGCTTCGGGCGGATCATCAACATCGGCACCAACCTCTTCCAAAACCCCGTGGTCCCGTACCACGACTACACCGCCTCCAAAGCCGCCCTGCTGGCCCTGACCCGAACACTCGCCGCCGACCTGGGCCAACACCAGGTCTCGGTGAACATGGTCTCCGGTGGTCTACTACGCACCACGGACGCCAGCGCCGCGACCCCCGAAGAGGTCTTCGACTTCATCGCCTCCTCCACCCCCTTGCGCAAGGTCACCACACCGGCCGAATTCGCCGACGCCATCCTGTTCTTCGCTTCCCCCTGGGCCCGTGCGGTCACCGGGCAGAATCTGGTGGTCGACGGCGGACTGGTGATGAACTAGAGATGAGCACACACCCCATCAACACAGCCGAAACGGCACCACGCCAACTACATTTCAACGCCTTCCTCAACGCCTGCGGGCACCACCAGGCAGCGTGGCGCCACCCGGACTCTGCGGTTGAGCAACTGGGCAGCATCGAGCATTACGAACGGTTGGCCCAAACCGCCGAGGCCGGCCTCTTCGATGCCGTGTTCTTCGCCGACGGACACTCGGCGGGAAACCCGGCAGCCGGCCCCCGGTGGTTCTTCGAACCGTTGACGGCGCTGGCCGCCATGGCGCGGAGCACCAGCCGCATCGGGCTGATCTCCACCGTCTCCACGACCTTCTACACCCCGTACCACGCTGCCAGGATGCTCGCCTCGCTGGATCACCTCAGCGCCGGGCGCATCGGGTGGAATGTGGTCACCTCGATGTTCGACGCCGAGGCGCGCAACCACTCGATGGATTCCATGCCGGCCAGTCCCGAACGTTATGCCCGGGCCGCCGAATTCATCGACGTCGCGCTGGCCCTCTGGGATTCCTGGGCCGATGACGCGGTGCTCGCCGATCGTTCGGGGTTCTTCGCCGACCCCGAGAAAGTCAGGCCCATCAACCACGACGGCGAGCATTTCGGTGTTGCCGGGCCGCTGAACGTGCCCCGGGGCCCGCAAGGCCGGCCGGTCCTGTTCCAGGCCGGGGCCTCGGAATCCGGTCGCCAGCTAGCGGCACGCCATGCCGAAGGGATCTACGCGGTGGCCTACGATCTGGCCAGCGGGCAGGACTACTACGCGGATCTGAAGCAGCGCATTGCCGCCGAAGGCAGGGACCCGTCGAAGGTCGCGATCATGCCCGGACTGGTCACCTACCTCGGATCCACCGAAGTCGAGGCGTTGGCGCGGCAGGCAGAGGTGGATGCCCTCCTACCGACCGAACAGTCGCTGGCCCAGCTGGGAATGTTCATCGGGCAGGATTGCAGCGAGTGGGACCTCGACGCACCGGTTCCGGCTCTGCCACCGGCGAGCGAATTCACCGGCCCACAGGGCAGGTACGCCACGATCCTGCGCATCGTGGAAGCCGAACGCCCCACGGTCCGACAGCTGCTGGGTCGACTCGCTGCCGGCGGCGGCCATTGCACGATGGTGGGGACCCCGGAGCAGGTCGCCGACTCCATCGAACGCTGGTTCACCTCGGGCGCTGCCGATGGCTTCAACCTGATGCCGCCGATGCTGCCTGATTCCCTAGAGGAGTTCGTGGACCGGGTGGTTCCAGTGTTGCAACGTCGGGGGCTCTACCGCACCGAATACTCGACTCACACGTTGCGGGGTCATCTGGGGCTGGAGCGGCCGGAGGCCTGAACGGCCCAGCGACCCTGAGGGCTCAGCCCCTCTGGGCCGCGGCCCGGGCCAGGGGCAGCATGCGCAAGGGGATCGGTGAGTTCAGCACCACCAACGAGGAACTGCGCAGCACGGTCCGGGTCGCGATGATCGCGTCCAGGACCCGCTGCAGATCGTCGTTCGACGTGGCCACAATGCAGGCCATGAGATCACTTTCACCCGAAACGGTATGCAGTTCGAGCACCTCGGGGACCTGGGACAGGGCGGCGGCCACGCCGTCGTGCCCTGCGTCCTGATCGATCGCCAGGGAACAGTAGGCACGCACCGGATATCCCAGCCCTTCGGCCGAGAGATGCGGCCCCCAACCGGTGATCACGCCCTCCCGCGTGAGCTTGTCCAGCCGCGACTGCACCGTCGCCCGGGCCACCCCCAGAACCCGCGACGCCTCCAACACCGACATCCGCGGGTCCGAGGAGAACTCCCCCAGGATCCGTGCATCCAATGCGTCGATTTTCATGGACGCTCCTTAACTAGACAATATGTATAGATGACTCGGTACCAGCGTAGACACTCTGCGCAGATTGTTGGTTATTGATTGATGCGATTGCGCATGAAACAGGTGGTAACTAGGGTCACAGCAAGCCCACCTCACCGAATCCACTGGGAGTCGAACATGACCGATGCACCCCGGCTTGAGCCGCACGCCGACGAGCTCGGCACCGATGAACTACTTGAGCTGTACCGCCTGATGGTGCGCACCCGGCAGCTTGATGTCGCCGCCATTGCCTGGCAGCGACAAGGCATCCTGCCGGGCTATGCCCCGGAACTAGGCCAGGAGGCAGCCCAGGTGGGCAGCGCCTACGCACTGGACTTCACCCGCGACTTCGCCTTCCCCACTTACCGCGAGATGGGCGTCGCTCTGGCCGCAGGGATCGACATGGTGGATTACATGTCCACCCATAAGGCCTCCTGGCATGGTGGCCTGTGGAATCCCGCCGAAACCCATGTGGCCCCCATTCAGGCCGTCGTGGCCGGTTCGGTGCTGCACGCCGTGGGCTGGGCCCACGGACAAACCGTTGACGGCACCGGCAACGTGGCCCTGACCTATTTCGGTGACGGCGCCAGCTCGCAGGGCGACGTTCACGAGGCCATGAACTTCGCCTCGGTCTTCAAGGCCCCGGTGGTTTTCTTCACGCAGAACAACGGGTGGGCCATCTCGGTTCCCACCGAACGCCAGGTCGCCGGCGGCTCGGTCTCCGCCCGTGGTGCCGGCTACGCGATCCCCTCGATCCAGGTCGACGGCAACGACGTCGTCGCCGTGGTCCGTGCCGTGCGTGCCGCCGTCGAACACGGCAGGGCCGGCAACGGTCCGGCGGTGGTGGAGGCCATGACCTACCGCCGCGGACCGCACTCCACCTCGGATGATCCGGGACGCTACCGCAGCCTCGACGACGAACGGCGTGACGGCGGCGAGGACCCGCTGAACCGCCTCGAAGCCACCCTGCGTGCCGCCGGTACCCTCGATGACACCTCCGTCGCCGCCATCAGCGAGCAGGCCGGCGAATTCGTCGAGCAGGTCCGTCTCGGCGTCGACGCCCTCGACGCCCGCCCGGGCACCGAGATGTTCGACTTCGTCTTCCAGGAACCCACCGAAGCACTAGCAGCCCAGGCCGCGAACTGGCGAGAGGAATCCGAACATGTCTAACCCGGCCACCGCAACCGTGCAGGAGCGTCCGATGGAAAACACCGTCATCGAAATGTCCATGCAGAAGGCCCTGAACCGCGGCCTGGACGAACTGTTGACCGAAGACCCGCGTTCGATGATCTTCGGCGAGGACGTCGGCGGCCTCGGCGGCGTCTTCCGCATCACCGACGGACTGCAGGCCAAGCACGGCAGCAGCCGCGTCTATGACACCCCGCTGGCCGAATCCGGCATCCTGGGCATGTCCATCGGACTGGCCATGGCCGGCTGGCATCCGATCCCCGAAGTACAGTTCGACGGTTTCGCCTATCCGGCGATCAACCAGATCGTCTGCCAGCTGGGGCGGATGAACTACCGTTCACGCGGCACCCTGCCGATGCCGGTGACCTTGCGTGTCCCCTCCTTCGGTGGCATCCGCGCCCCCGAAATGCACACCGAGTCCCTCGAGTCGCTCTTCGCCCACGTGCCCGGGCTCAAGGTCGTCTCCCCGGCGAACCCGCACCAGGCGTACCACCTGCTCAAGAAGTCGGTCCTCATGCCCGATCCGGTCATGTTCATGGAACCGAAGTCCCGCTACTGGCAGAAGGGCGAGGTCGACACCGAGAACCCCGGGGATCTGGAAGGTTCGGTCATCGCCCGCGAAGGCCGTCACCTGACTCTCATCGCCTGGGGTGCCATGGTCGCCCGCTGCCTGCAGGTCGCCGAATTGGCCGAAGAGGATGGCATCAGCATCGAGGTCCTGGACTTGCGCTGGCTCAAGCCCATCGACGCCGCCGGTCTGGCCGCCTCGGTGTCCAAAACCAAACGCGCCGTCGTCGTTCATGAGGGGCCTCGCACCGCGGGCCTGGGCGCCGAAGTCGCCCAGCTGGTCTCCGAATCCTGCTTCGGTGTCCTCAAGGCACCCGTTGAGCGGGTGACCGGTTTCGACGTACCGTATCCCTCAGGTGATCTGGAGGACGAGTACATCCCCAACATCGACCGCATCCTGTTCGGCATTCAACGAGTATTGGAGTACCGCCGTGGCTGAAATTTCCTTCCCACTACCCGATCTGGGTGAAGGCCTCATCGATGCCACCGTGCTCGAGTGGATCGTGGCCGTCGGCGACCAGGTCGAACGCAACCAGCCGCTCGTCGAGGTCGAGACGACCAAGAGCTCACTCGAGCTGCCCTCCCCGCAGGCGGGCAAAGTGCTGCGCATCCACGGAGAACCCGGTGACACGATCAACGTCGGTGAGGAACTCATCGTCTTCGAGGTGGCCGATGACACCGCAGGCATCGTGGGCACCGTGCCGCAGGAGGCCGCCCCGAAGCGCCGGGTGCGCCTGAGCGCAAACCTGGATGAGGACTGATCGTGGCTCCAGCCGAGAACGGCACGGCGGCAGCCACGGCCCACCACGAGGCCGAGCACCGGGTCGAGGGCACCGAGAACTCCCTGACCGTACGGATCTTCTCCGCAGGGGATGATTCCGGAGCCCGCCCGGTCCTGCTCATCCACGGCTTCGCCTCCTCCACCGAGCTGAACTGGGTCGCCACCGGGTGGATCACCGCCCTGAACGACGCCGGCCGCAAGGTCATCGCCGTGGATTTGCCCGGGCATGGGCTCAGCCCGGCACCGGATGATCTGGATGCCTACACCCCCAGCAGGATCCGTGCCGAGATCCTGCAGATCCTGCAGGACCAGCACGTCAGGCCGCTGGCCGAGGAGGATCCAGCCTCGGGGGTGGACGTGTTGGGCTACTCGCTGGGTTCACGCCTGGGGTGGGAGTTCGCCGGCACCCAACCCCAGCTGGTGCACCGCCTGGTCCTGGGCGGACCGGCGCGCAACGACCCGCTCTCGGACTTCGACCTCGACGCTGCCCGGGAGCACCTCTCCGGCGGAGAAGAGATCGAGGATCCGACAACGGCGGAACTGGTGCGCATGGCGCAGCTGGTGCCCACGAACAACATGTTCTCCATGCTGTCCCTGATCGAAGCCATCAAGTCAGAGCCGTTCGACCCGTCCGAGGCCGTGCCCTCGATGCCAGTGCTGCTGGTGGCCGGCGAGCGCGACGAGCTGGCGGCGACCCTGCCGCAGCTGGTGGAGCTGGCTCGGAAGCACCAGGGCGCCGAGGCGGACGTCCGCGAGCTGCTCCTGCCGGTGCGCACCCACGCCAATGCGGTGACCTCGCGGGCTTATAAGCAGGGCGCGGTGGAGTTCATCAACGGCTGACACTCCGTCTCCGCGGGACCGACGATGATCGATGGCCACCCCTGAACCGGGCGGTCATCAGCGTTCAGCGGCCCAGCGGCTGCTCGAGGCGTCGCCCCAACGCCAGCAGCGCGCGGTCGGCAAAGCACGCCCCCTGCACCGTGATCCCCACGGGAAGGCCGCCGGCCGCGACAGAGGACGGCAGGGTCAGCATCGGTGCCCCGAGCATCGTTCCCTGCCCGGTGTTGCGCGTGTAGAGGCCGAAGGTGGATACCGGCCCGCCGAGGTGTTCGACCGTCTCGTCCTGCCCCAGTAGCGGTGCCGGGGCCGGAGTGCCGGGGAACATCAAGCCGTCCACGGAGTGCCGCGCCAGCAGCTGCGCATACGCGATGCGAGCCCGGGCCACCTCCGCCTGGGCGCGGGCGTATTCCTCGGTCGTGACCGGATGCGCCAGCTCGGCGTCGAGGACGGCGCGCACGTCGGGGCTGACGACGGATTCGACCAGACGTTTGAACGCTGCCTCGGGCGGCAGGTCGTAGTCCCGGGCGGCGACGTCGGCCAGCAGGCGATGGGACTCCCACAACACGATCGGCATCTCGGCGGCCCGTGTCAGGTCAAGAACGCGGCCCAGCTCCAGGTCAACGGGCTCGATGGACTTTCCCCACGAGTCAAGGGCCGCGGAGAACGCGGATGCGGTGGCCGGATCCAGTTCCTCGACCAGCTCCTCCGGTATCCCCAGACGTGGACGGGAGGTGGGCGTGCCACCGTCGGTGCCCGGCGCAACGACTGCGTCGAGGCGATCGATGTCGGCCACGGTGCGAGCGAACAGGCCCGGGGTGTCCCGCGTCCAGGACAGGCCGACCAAACCGGCAGCGGGCCACCGGCCGGTACTTGGCCGGAAACCGACCACCCCGCACAGGCTGGCCGGGATCGTCACCGATCCCCCGGTGTCGGTACCCAAAGCCACCGGCACGTCGCCGCGGGCCACGGCGGCAGCACTGCCACCGGAGGAACCGCCGGCCGCGCGGGTGGGATCGACGGGGTTCCTCACCGGACCGAAGACGGCGTTTTTCGACGTGATCCCGAAGGCGAGCTCGTGCATGTTCGTGATGCCCGCGACGACGGCGCCTGCCTCCCGCAGTGCGGCCACGACGGGGGCGTCGGCCTCCTCGGGCCCGAGGTCCAGGCCACGGCAGCCGGCCGAGCGATGGAACCCGCGCACAGCGATGTTGGCCTTGACGGCGATCGCGAACGGCTCGCCGGTCCGTGGTTGCGCCTGGATCTGGGATGCGGAGGCGAGCTGGGTCCAACCACCGGCCTCCGGGCGCTCAATGGGGCGGATGTCGTTCATGCGGTGGTCTCCTCAGGGGCGGGTCGGACGAGCCTAGCTGCAGTATCGCATCGGGGCGAGATCGGACCGGGAATCCATGGTGGCCTCCTCGGCGCCATCTTGACCGTCGACGGTGTTCCGCTGCGGCTTCGCCCTTGATGGGCCCTGCGGGGCGCGTCTCCTGTCCCCCAACGACGACCTGCCGCCGCAGCTCACCGAGACGGTAGGCAGCGAACCTGTCCACTCTTCAGCGAAGGGGCCACCGCAACGTGTCCGCAGCCTTGAGCGCCATCTGCTCCACGGAAACGTGGGTCAACGGCCGCGAGAGGCTCGGAGCTGCCGGAAAGGCTGTGGCCGCGCGGGCGAACAATACGACCACGGGATTCCCCGTCAACGTGGAAGGCACGTGGAGTCCGTCGATTCGGCTCCCCAACTCGACATGGATTCTTTCTGCCCAGTTTCGACAGGTGCTTTTCGGCGCTGCCGGTAATGATGCGGACGCGCCGTGATGCAGCGCCCAGTGGTTTGCCGTCAGGTCGAGCAATTCCAGACTCCGTGACGGCATCCAGGCGGTCAACACGTACTGATCCGTCAGGGTGACGGCGCGGCGCCCTTGGAACACCTCGGCAAACGCCGTCGTAGGGTCGATCGCCGTGTACGAGATGCCAACACCAGGATGATGTCCTCTGGGTAGGGGATGCGGTTCCCAGCGAAACTGTTGAAGTGGACCAAAATCGCGAAGTCCATTCCAAGCCATCCGGTGGGTCCCGTTGACTCGATGGATGCGCCAGAGTGGCCCGACGTGTTGGCAGATGTCCCCGAGAGCCAGTGTCAACGGCCGGTCCGGCCGTTGCGGATTCTTGGCTGTCACGCCCAACCCAGCACGTCGGCGATCCCGACCACGGTTTCCGGTTCCCCGCCTCCCGACAACCACTCAACCGGCGAACGACCGCCAAGTGGCTCCTGCGGGTCAACCATAAATGCCTCCACATCGAGTGGGTGGTAGTCGTCAGGAAGAGCAGTCAAAATGTGACGAAGACCGGGCAGGATCCGCCCATCCCCAGTGATCTGCCATTCCGGGAACAGGCGCTCCCTACTCGTCGTGGCTGAGCCAACGCTGTACAGATCTCCCCTCGCGAGGGAGCGACGCACATTCGACGGCTCCCGGCCGAGCAAACGAGCCACCTCAGAAGTCGTCAGCGCCCGGTCCCGAGCCTGCCTCACCGCTTCCGTCTGGCGCTTCGCGACTTCCAAACGTGAGAAGTTTCCTGCCTCGGGCGTGAAGTCTTCGCTCGTGGCCCCGCCATGCTCGATGAGGAACTCCCGCTCACCTGCCGTGAGTCCTTCAGAAGTACCGAGCGCTTCGTCGAGGACCTCCAGAACAACATCGGCTGAAATCGCAGCGTGACGATGTTCTAGTGCACGCGCAATGCGGTCACGAACGATGTCCATCGAGCTCTCCGTGTTCATGGCCTCCATCCCCCAATGATACGCGGGTTTACGGCGCATCACAACGCATCATCTACGACGTCACTCGCCCCGCCGGACCCGCGACAGACGGGAGCAACAACAAGCCCTGCAGTCCTTGACGTGACCTGGTCCACAGGGCATGATAGATCGTATACGATTTCGTACATTACAGGAGGAACCGTGGCGTTGGAGCAGAACCCCGTAGCGAACACCGGCGAACAGGGCGCAGCCGGGACCGTCCCGGTCGACGAGTCCATGATCGACGCGGTCGGCAAGGTGCTGGCCGTCCACCTCAGCTATGCCTCCCGGGCCGCCCAGCGCGGGCGCACCCCGGAGCATCCTTCCTACTTCATGAAGGCCGCTTCCTCGCTTTCGGTCTCCGGCACCGGGGTCGAACGCCCCGCCGGCACCGAGGCCCTGGCCTTCGAAGGCGAGATCGCCTTGGTCATCGGCACCACGGCCCGCCGGGTCTCCCCCGATCAGGCCTGGGCCCACGTCGGCGGGGTCACCGCGTCGAACGATCTGGGCGTCTACGACATGAAATACGCGGATAAAGGCTCCAACGTCCGCTCCAAATCCGGCGACGGCTTCACCCCCATCGGCCCGGCCCTTCTGCCGGCGGCCTCCATCGACCCGTCGAACCTGCGCATCCGCACCTGGGTCAACGACGAACTCGTCCAGGACGACACCACCGCGGGACTGATCTTCGACTTCGCCCGCATGGTCGCCGACCTCTCCCAGCTGATGACGCTGGAACCCGGGGACGTCATCCTCACCGGCACCCCCGCCGGCTCCTCGGTCATCGTCCCCGGGGATACCGTCGAGGTCGAGGTCGACGACCCGGCCTCGGGCCTGAGCACCGGCCGGCTGTCCACCCCGGTCACCCAGGGCACCACGGCGATGGGCAGCTTCGGGAATCAGCCCCGGCTCTCCGAAACCGACCTCATCGACGCCTACGGCTCCCGCGAGGCAGCCTCCACCGCCGGAGCCCTCTCCCCCGCAGCCGACGACTCCACCGAGCAGTCTCCTGCCGTCGTCCTCACCGATGAGCTCAAGGCGAAGCTGAACGCCGTGGCCACCGCCACGATCTCCGCCACGCTGCGCAAGCACGGGCTGAACAACGTCTCGATCGATGGCCTGCACCCGACCAAGACCGGACGCAAGGTCATCGGCACCGCGCGGACCCTGCGCTTCGTCCCCAACCGCGAGGACCTGTTCAAGTCCCACGGTGGTGGCTTCAACGCCCAGAAGCGGGCCATCGACTCGGTGAACGAGGGCGAGATCCTGGTCATGGAGGCCCGCGGCGAAAAGGGCTCCGGCACCCTGGGCGATATCCTGGGCCTGCGCGCCCAGGTCCGCGGCGCGGCGGCCATCATCACCGATGGTGGGGTCCGTGACCTCACGGCAGTCTCCGAACTGGAGATCCCCGCCTATTACAGCGGCGCCCACCCGGCGGTCCTGGGCCGCAAGCATGTGCCGTGGGATACCGACCTCACCATTGCCTGCGGCGGCACGACCGTGCAGCCGGGGGACATCATCGTCGCCGACGACGACGGCATCCTGGTCATCCCGCCGGCACTGGCCGAGCAGGTCGCCGACGAGGCGATGGAGCAGGAACGCAAGGACGAGTTCACCTTCGAACAGGTCCGGCAGGGACACCAGGTCGAGGGACTGTTCCCGATGAACGCCGCCTGGAAATCCATGTACGACGCCTGGATCGCCTCCGGCGGTTCCACCGTCGGCCTCGACCCGAAGTAGGACCCCGTGATTGCCACGAGTAAATCCGAGCAGGCCTACACCCTGCTCAGTGACCGGATCGCCTCCGGCGCCCTGGTACCTGGCTACCGCCTGGTCCTGGGGACCATCGCCGCGGAACTGGGCTGCAGTGTGGTCCCGGTGCGGGAGGCGATCCGCAAACTCGAGGCCGAGGGCCTGGTCCGTTTCGAACGCAATGTCGGGGCCACCGTCGCCTCGCTGGATACCGACCTGTATCTGCACACCATGCAGACCCTCTCGATCATCGAAGGGGCGGCCACCGCCCTGGCCGCCCCGCTGCTGAGCACCGAAGACCTGGCCCGGGCCCGGGAGATCAACGAATCCCTGCGCCGGACACTCACGGACTTTGATCCGCGCCGCTTCACCGAGCTGAACAACCAGTTCCATGCGGTGCTCTACGAAAACTGCCCCAATCCACACATCCTGGACCTCGTCCATCGTGGCTGGGCCCGATTGGCTGCCATGCGTTCGACGTCCTTCGGCCAGATTCCCGGCCGGGCACATCATTCGGTGGCCGAACATGATGCCCTGCTGGATCTCCTCGCCACCGGGGCCCCGGCCGAAGAGATCGAAAAAGCGGCCCGCGCCCACCGCACCAACACCCTCAACGCCTACCTCGCAGCCGCCGGCCAACCGCCGTCGGCCCTCTAAACCATCCGTCCACGGAAGGAACACCCCTTGAGCAAGCATTTCGTCCCCGAAAACCTGCCCACCCACCTGCAGCATTATATTGGCGGGAAGTTCGTCGATTCCGTCGGCGGCGAGACCTTCGAGGTCCTCGACCCGGTCACCAACACCACCTACGCCACTGCCGCTTCCGGTCAGCAGGCAGACATCGACGCAGCTGTCGCCGCCGCCCGTGAAGCCTTCACCCACGGCCCCTGGCCAACCATGAAGCCCCGCGCCCGGGCCAAGGTCCTCTACGCGATCGCCGACGCCGTCGTCGCCCAGGAGGACCGTCTGGCCGAGATGGAGACCTTCGATACCGGTCTGCCGATCACCCAGGCGCGTGGCCAGGCCCAGCGCGCTGCCGAGAACTTCCGGTTCTTCGCCGACCTGATCGTTGCCCAGCACGATAACGCGCTGAAGGTCCCCGGGGCACAGTTGAACTATGTGAACCGCAAGCCGATCGGCGTCGCAGGGCTCATCACCCCCTGGAACACCCCGTTCATGCTCGAATCCTGGAAGCTGGCCCCCTCCATCGCCTCGGGTTGCACCGTGGTCCTGAAGCCCGCCGAATTCACTCCGCTCTCGGCCTCGCTGTGGGCGAAGATCTTCGAAGAGGCGGGCTTGCCCGAAGGCGTCTTCAACCTGGTCAACGGCTTCGGCGAATCCGC
Source organism: Arthrobacter rhombi (assembly GCF_900163545.1). Taxonomy (GTDB): domain Bacteria; phylum Actinomycetota; class Actinomycetes; order Actinomycetales; family Micrococcaceae; genus Arthrobacter_H; species Arthrobacter_H rhombi_A. Next base: position 60,264 of record NZ_FUHW01000032.1, on the reverse strand, counting down.
AGGGGACGCACTGGTGAAGCACCCCCAGGTCCCGCTGATCTCCTTCACCGGCGAATCCACCACCGGCCAGACGATCTTCCGCAATTGTGCTGAGGGCCTGAAGGGCATGTCGATGGAACTCGGTGGCAAGTCCCCCGCCATCGTGTTCGACGACGCGGACTTCGATGCGGCCATCGACTCCACCGTCTTCGGGGTATTCTCGCTGAACGGCGAGCGCTGCACGGCCGGTTCGCGCATCCTGGTCCAGCGCGGGATCTACGACCAGTTCGTCGAGGCCTACGCGGCCCGTGCGAAGAACATCGTGGTGGGCGACCCCCACGATCCCGCCACCGAGGTCGGAGCGCTCGTACACCCGGAGCACTATGACAAGGTCATGTCCTACGTCGAGATCGGCAAATCCGAAGGCCGGCTCGTGGCCGGCGGTGGCCGCCCCGAAGACCTTCCCGAAGGCCAGGAAAACGGTTCCTACATCGCCCCGACGGTCTTCGTCGACGTGGCCCCCGACGCTCGGATCTTCCAGGAGGAGATCTTCGGACCCGTCGTGGCGATCACTCCCTTCGACACCGAGGAGGAGGCCCTGGAACTGGCGAATAACACCAAGTACGGGCTGGCCGCCTATGTGTGGACCAACGACCTCAAGCGCAGCCACAACTTCGCTCAGGCGGTCGAGGCCGGCATGGTGTGGCTCAACAGCCATAACGTGCGTGACCTGCGTTCCCCCTTCGGGGGCGTGAAGTCCTCTGGCCTGGGCCATGAGGGCGGCTACCGTTCGATCGATTTCTACACCGATCAGCAGGCTGTGCACATCACGCTCGGCGAGGTCCACACCCCCAAGTTCGGCGCCTGAACGCCGGCAACGACGCCGCCGTTGACCCCACTTCCTAAGGAACCATCATGAGCATCTCAACCGTCACCACCTCAGTTCCCGCACCGGATATCGTGCGCTGTGCCTATATGGAGATCGTGGTCACCGATCTGGCCCGCTCCCGCGAATTCTATGTGGACCTGCTGGGCCTGCACGTGACCTACGAGGACGAGCACGCCATCTACCTGCGTTCCTTCGAGGAGTTCATCCACCACAACCTGGTGCTGACTCTGGGGCCGGTGGCCGCCGTGGCAGCCTTCGCCTACCGGGTGAAGTCACCGGCAGAGGTCGACGCCGCCGAGGCCTACTTCAAGGAACTCGGCTGCCGCACCGAACGCCGCCAGGACGGGTTCGTCCGGGGCATCGGCGACTCGGTCCGGGTGGAGGACCCGCTGGGTTTCCCCTACGAGTTCTTCTACGACGTCGAGCATGTCGAGCGTCTGCACCAGCGCTACGACCTCTACTCCGCCGGTGAGCTGGTTCGTCTGGACCACTTCAACCAGGTCACCCCCGATGTCCCGCGGGGCCGCGACTACCTGGAGGGGCTGGGCTTCCGCGTCTCGGAGGACATCCAAGACGCCGATGGCGTCACTTATGCGGCCTGGATGCACCGCAAGCAGACGGTCCATGACACGGCCCTGACCGGTGGGGATGGACCGCGGATGCACCACGTCGCTTTCGCCACCCACGAGAAGCACAACATCATCCAGATCTGCGACAAGATGGGCGCCCTGCGCATTTCCGACAGGATCGAACGCGGCCCCGGCCGGCATGGGGTGTCCAACGCCTTCTACCTGTACATCCTGGATCCGGACGACCACCGGATCGAGATCTACACGCAGGACTACTACACCGGGGATCCCGATAACCCCACGATCACCTGGGATGTGCACGATAACCAGCGTCGCGACTGGTGGGGCAACGCAGTGGTCCCCTCCTGGTACACCGAGGCCTCCCTGGTCCTGGACCTGGACGGCAACCCGCAGCCGGTCACCATCCGTGAGGACAAGTCCGAGATGGCGGTGACCGTCGGTGCCGACGGTTTCTCCTACACCCGGGCTCCCGGGGACGGAGCAACCGAGGAGCCGGGCGAGGACGTCGGTTTCAAGATGGGCCACCAGCTCTAAAACCCGGGAACCAGGGGTGCGGCGTCATGGACGTCGCACCCCTTTTCCGTGTTCCTGCCCCGCTAGGCTGTGAACCTATGAGGCTCCTTCGGCTCTATTCCGGCGCATGCATCCTGGCCCTGGTGGGTATCCCCGCGTGGATGCTGCTGGACAATCCTGCCGTATTGCGTGGACATCCGCTGCTCCCGGCGCTCTGTGCCGTGGCACTGCTCGGCGGCATCATCTGGGCCACCGTCCTGTTCATAGGCCGCAGCCGATCGGCCAGATCTCATCCGAAACGCCGTGTCTTGCACCTGATCGGGGCAGTGGCCATCCGCACCCTGGTCTTGATGCTGCTGGCCGGACTCCTCTGGCTCAATCCCTTCAGGGCGGTCGCTCTGGAACAGGGGCTACCTGACGGCGTCGTGATGCGCGAGAGCCCCACTAGCATCACTCTGAGCGCGCCCAACGCTTCCTCGACTGGTTTCGTCTTCTACCCTGGTGCGCGGGTGGAGGCGTTGGCCTACCGCGATCTATTGGCACCCCTGGCAGCAGAGGGAATCACGGTGGTCATCCTCAAGGAGCCCTTGGGACTGTCGATCATCGATTCCGGCCAAGCCGGCCCACTGCTGTCCAAACATCCACTGATCACCCGTTGGGCCGTGGGCGGCCATTCCCTCGGCGGGGTTTCAGCAGGAATTTTCGCCGAGGACGAGCCACAAGTCTCCGGGCTCATCCTGTGGGGTTCCTACCCCGTTTCGGACCTTTCCCGAATCGACCGGCTGTCCGGCCTGAGCATCTCGGGATCCGACGACGGCCTGAGTACACCTGCCACGGTCCGCGACGCCGTACCGCTCCTCCCCCGGCCCACCACCTCAGTGGTTATCGACGGGGGCATCCATGCCTACTTCGGGAACTACGGTCCCCAACCCGGGGATGGAACCCCGCAGACCGGCCGGGCCTCGGCGCAGGAGCAAATCCTGGGGGCCACGCAGGAATTCCTAGCCGGGCTGGGCACCTAGACGGGCTGCTGTTGCCGTCGACGCTGATCCGCCAAGGCAACGGCCAGCGTCACCAGCACCACGATCCCGATCACCGAGAATGCCGCGGTGAAGGCTGTCGTCCAATCCGTGAGCGCCAGGATCGCGAAGAACACGGCAGTAACCAGGGCCAGCCCCACCGCGGTCCCGATGCGCTGGCCGGTTTGCAGCACTCCCCCGGCGCTGCCAGCATATTCTTGCGGGACCTCGGCCAGGGTCAGCGCCTGGTTGGGGGAAATAATTGACCCCTGCCCCAGGCCCACAAAGCACATCGAACCCAACAGCCACCAGATACTCAGGATGCCTGCCGCTTCCAGTTGGACGACCAGGACCGTGAGCAACAGCCCCACGAAGGCACTGATAATGCCACCGATGACAATCTTCCGCCCGAAATCCATGACACGTTTCCCGGCCCAGTTCGAACTCACCGCTGCCAGCAGTGCCGCGGGAAGACCCAGCAGGCCCGTCTGGAGGGCGCTGAGCCCCAAACCGTCCTGCACGTAGAGGGCGATCAGCACCCAAACGCTCGTCACCCCCAGGAAATACAGTCCGGCAATAATGGTCCCCAAGGTGAAGCTGCGGGTCCTGAAGAGTTCCAAATCGACCATGGGGCTACCGCCGCGCTGTTTATAGGACCGCTCCCACATGATCCACAGTCCCAGCAGGGCCATTCCCACCGGCAGCAGCAGCCACGCCCACGCAGAGCCCTCCGACTCGACGAAGGGCAGCAGCAGACCCAACACGCTGAACCCCAACAGCAGAGCACCCACCGGGTCCAAATCGAATTTTTGTTTCGGTTGAACGCTCGAGAGTTCCTTGCCGGTCTTCGGTGCCGCACTGCGACGGATCAGGAGCGGCCGCGGGAACCATTTAAGCGCCAGCACCACCGCGACGATCCCCACCGGAACGTTGACCAGGAAGGTCCAACGCCACCCGGTTTCGGCACCGAAGGTCTCGATGATCAGGCCGCCCATCAACGGCCCGAAGGCCACCGAGACCCCGACCACGCTGCCCAGGGCCCCGAAGGCCCGCCCGCGTTCGCGGCCCCTGAAGTATTGCTGGATCATCCCCACGACCTGGGGGTTCAGCAGCCCGGAGCCGACGCCTTGGACGAACCGGGCAATGTTCAGGCTCGTCGGGTCCGGGGCCAGGCCGGCAGCGACCGCCGAAAGGGTAAAGACCGTGACCCCGGCCAGGAACAACGGCCCCCGGCCCAGGATGTCCCCGGCACGGCCGGCGGCGACCAACACGACACCGAAGGTCAGGGCGTAGCCCGAGAGGACCCACTGAAGATCCGATTGCGAGGCGTCGAGGCCGGATTGGATGGAGGGCAGGGCAACATTGACGATGCTGACGCCGACCAACGACATGAACATCGTGACCAGCAGGACGATGAGGATGCGCCACCGGCGCGGATCCGGAACATAAGGCGTCTCGTCGGGGTCGGCAGGGGAAGGGGTCACAGCACCATTCAAGCACTGACGGGTCCGGTGCGTTGCCCAACTCGATCCACGTTGGTGGACATTACTTGGTGAAAAAGCAGGCTTGGATGACCGACGCGGAACCGGACTAGCGCCGGTAGTCTCCGCGAACGCGAAATGCCCGGGCTGCCGCGAGAGCCTCTCCGGCGACGATCAAGTAGTTTTCTCGTCCTGCTGACAAGGGGATGGATTCTTCGCCGTACTTCTCGTAGGCGAGATCAACGAGCTCCTCGGGAGTGTCTATATCCAGCGCGCTGGCCACGCGTTCGAGGTCCTCGATATCCTTGCTACGTTCAGCTGCGAGTTTCATGGCGGCCAGCGTTGGCAAGTCAGCCAGCGATACGGCGGCAGGTGTTCCAGGAATGTTCGCGGCCCACTCGGCACCGTCCGGGATGAAAGCCGTGGCATGGGAATTCAACCAACGCGCTGGCAGCACGTACTCAGCGGCCATTTCTGTGGCGACCTCGTCGATGATCTTGTTGGAGTACCGGGCGTCGATGTCTTCGGTCGAGCGTTCCAATAGACCGTGAAGGATCAGCGCGGCACCGCCAACGATCTGAATGTCCTGGCGACGCCACGCTTCTCGAGCCGGGATTCGAGCTCAACGAGTAGCCCAAGGATTGCTTCTCGGGTGAATCCCGGCATGCTCATGCGCGAGTCAGGTCCCTCTCCCGCATCCAGACGTTCATGGAAGCCAATTCACGAGGCGTCTCCCGTCGGATCAGGTCCTTCATCGCCTTGCTCATGGGGTGGAGTTTTTCTGAGGGGAACATCGGGCTGGATGCCGGCTTCGAGTCCTTGGCCCATCGGGGAGAGCACGAACCAACCTTGGCTGCTGCCCAACGGGTGATGGCGGCAAGCGCGGCACGGTAGGCCTGATCCTTGATCCGCGGCGCCCGGGTGATCATCATGGACGGCCCCTCTTCGACGACCCGTTGGGCGTATTCCCCCAGAAGGCGCAAGGCAAAATCGTAGTCGCCCCGGGACAATGTGGATTCGAAGTCGATCCTGAAGTCGCGCTCGTGAGGGCCTGCAGTGACGTTCAAATCCAGTTTGTTCAGGACAATGAGAGTCAAGCCCAGCGAGGCGCCGGGGTGGCCAGCCTCGAGGTCACCAAGGAATTTCCTGGAAACCCCTGCCTCCCTAGCCAGTTCCAGCTGCGTCCAGCCGCGCCGCTTGCGGGCGGAACGAATGCGTTCACCTACCATCGCGGCATCAATTCCTCTGGTTTCCATGCCTCCATGATGTCACCAACTGGTGACATGACGTATACCTCGCGTTGACTCTTCCGGGATGTCTCCGAAGGTGGCCATACGTTGCCGCACAGCAAAACCTCCGGATGCTTCAGAGCATTCAGAACCGAATCAGGTCAAACCGCTATGGGTGGGACTGACCGGCTGGCACCGCGATCAGGCCCGGGGCGTTGCCCAGGCTGAGCAGCGCTCCCACGGGAGCCCGGACCATCGGGCAGTCGGTTTCGACGCCACGCCCGAGACTGGTCACCCTAGAACTTCCGGGCGACAATAGGGCATGGGACTCTTTCGATCAGACGCCCGTCCCTTTTCGGACCGGGACTACGCAGGCCGCCATCTGGCCAGCCATCTGGACACCTACCGAGACCAATCTGACTCCGTCGTCGTGCTGGGCCTGGCCCGTGGCGGTGTACCGATTGCGGCGGCCGTGGCCCGCATCCTCGATGCCCCCTTCGACGCGCTGGTTGTGCGCAAGCTCGGCGTCCCCGGCCAGAAGGAACTCGCTTTCGGCGCCTTGGCCGCCCACGGACCGGATCAAGCCGAAGTACTGATGAACGAGGTTCTGGCCACCCTTCCCCCGGAAACACGCAGCAAGGCCGCCCTGGATGAAGTCCGGGACCGCGAATCCAGGGAACTACGACGCCGCCAGCTCTCCTATCTACGCCGGCGCGGCATCGATGTCGGCGAACAAGACGTCATCCTGTGCGATGACGGTCTGGCTACCGGGGCGTCAATGCTCGCGGCCATCAAGGTCATCCGCCAAGGAAACCCCAACCGCGTGATCGTCGCTTCCCCGGTGGGCCCACCCGAGGTGTGCGCACAACTGGCAGCGGTAGCCGACGAACTAGTGTGCCCGCTGCAGCCGGAAGAATTCGGTGCGGTCGGTGAGTTCTATGCCAACTTCGCCCAGGTCAGCGACGAGGACGTGCTGCGCCTACTGGGCGGCTAGGCCACGCACCGTGGCTCGACGCCTTCGCCATCTGACGAGCTCGACGGTCATAGTGCCCACGACTCCGGCAATGAGGAACATCCAGAACAACGCCTCGGGGCCGACCAGCGCGATGGCCACCGCGGTGAAGACGAGGGCCCACCACAGCTGATGGCGCCATTGGGGCCTCCGGATACCTCCGGGCTCGACGGGGCCCGACTCACGGACATCATCCAGCCGCACTTCCCGCATCGGGTCCATTGGAATCCCCCTCTTGGTTGCTCGTGGGTTACATCCTGCCATGGCCGAAATGACACCCCTCCCCCACGAGGACGGCCGCCCCACCCCCGAAGTGAATCCGGAAGGTGGGGCGGCCGTCGTCGTCCTCGGCGTTTCTACTTCTCGACGTAGTCCACGTGGTGTTCAACCATCAGGTCGACCCCGCGGGTTTCCTTCACCATGGAGACGGCGATCAAGGAGATGATCGAGATGACCACCACATAGATCCCGATGCTCCAGGAATGCCCGGTCTTCTCCAGCAGCAGCGCCGCGATCAGCGGGGCGAAGGCACCACCGAGGATCGCACCGAGTGCGTAGCCGATGGAGACCCCTGAGTAGCGAACCCTGGCGGGGAACATCTCGGCATAGAGTGCCGACTGCGGGCCGTAGGACAAGCCCAGTCCGATGGTCAGAACGAACAGCGCCACGAAGTACCAGTAGATGTTGGCTGTATCAATGAGGAACCACATCGGTACCGCCCAGAGGGCCACCAGGATGTAGCCGAGCTGGAAGGTGCGCACCCGGCCGATCTTGTCGGAGAGGATGCCCCCATACATGGTGAAGATCAGCCAACCGAAGGAGGCCAACGCCGTGGCCAGCAACACGGGGCCACGGTCCATCCCCAACGTCTTGGACGCGTAGGTGGCGAAGAAGGCGATGAGCAGGTAGCCGGCGGCGTTGTTGGCGATGAAGATCAGCGCGGTGAGGACCACTTCACGGGTGTTGTGCTTGAACAGCGTCTTCAGCGGTGCCGATGACTCCTTCTTGCGCTCCTGCAAGGCAGCGAAGACCGGGGACTCCTCCACCGAACGGCGGATGACGTAGCCGACGATGATCAGCACGATCGAGAACAGGAACGGAACGCGCCAGCCCCAGGAAAGGAACTCTTGCTCACCAATGAGGGTGGTCAACAGCCAGATGGTGCCGGTCGCCAGGATCATGCCGCAGGGGACACCGATCTGCGGGTAGGCGCCGAAGAACCCGCGGCGGTGATCCGGTGCGTGCTCAACCGACATCAGGGCGGCTCCGCCCCATTCGCCACCTGCCGAGAAGCCCTGCAAGACGCGCAGCAGGATCAGCAGGATGGCGGCCCATCCGCCGATCTGTGCGTGGGTGGGCAGTACGCCGATCAGCGACGTGGCCAGCCCCATCATGATCAGGGTGAAGACCAGCATCTTCTTGCGACCGAGTTTGTCGCCCAGATGGCCTGCGACGATGGCGCCCAGCGGGCGGAACAGGAACGAGATGCCGATGGAGGCCCAGGAGGCCAGCTGTGCACCGGTTTCCCCCAGCGGGGCGAAGAACAACGGACCGAGGACGAGACCGGCGGCCTGTGCGTAGATGAAGAAGTCGTACCATTCGATGGTGGTTCCGACGAGGGTTCCGGCCAGGACCTTGCGTTCCTCGCGCCGGGTGGCTGCAGTGGGTGCTGCTGCTGACAGGGACATGCGAACTCCAGTGTTCTGCGCTCTCTGCGCTAGGTGCATAACCGACCGAACGGACGGTAAGTGTGATCTATCTCATCGTAACCGATATGTTCGTCAATTTCTCGTCAACATTTCCCATATTTCGCCCAGATGACGACGGCACGGCTTAGAGCAGTTCTTCGACCCCGAGTTGGCTTCCCGGAATGGTGGTGAAGGCGCTATTGGCGAAGGCCAACGCATCGCCGGTGCGGTAGTTGAAGTCCTTCACCTCCCCCAGATACAGGGTGTGGTCCCCGCCGCCGTAGGCGGCCCAGGGGTCGCAGGAGAAATGTGCCAGCACGCCGGCGAGGCGTGGCGCTGTTTCGCCTTCGACCCAAACGGGGTCCGGTCCCGGCTTGCCGGCAAAGTGCAGGGCCAAGGCCTGTTGTTCGGCGCCGAGGATGTTCACCGTGAAGGGCCGGTCAGCGAGCTCGTCGTGGGCGCGGGTGCTGCGGGCGATACTCACCAGCACCAGCGCGGGGTCCATGGACACGGAGGTGAAGGAGTTCACCGTGATCCCGTGGCGTTTAGTGGATCCATCGAAGGTCACGATGGTCACGCCGGTGGCAAAGCGCCCCAGGCTGCCCCTGAAGTGCCGCGGGTCGGTGGTCTCGATCCGGTGCGGTAGGCCGCCTTCGGCTACTTCGCCCTGCGGGTCCACGTCCATGTCCGAGCCTCCGTCGTCAGCGATCAGGACCTTGCCTTCACGACCACAGGTGTTCTATATTCGAACTTCCAGTTCTATGAGAGAACTACTTCAAACGTATCCCGGGCCCCTGCGGCGCACAAGAGGTCGCGCCCCGCCCCTCAGAAAAGGCGGTACCCGTGTCAGAGAGTTCCACGGCCGGTTCCCCGGCGCAAACCCTGTCGCGGGGGCTCCGCGCCCTGGAAATCATCACCGATCGTTCCGAGCCTCCCACGATCGCCGAACTCGCTGACGAGTTGGGCGTCCACCGCTCCATCGCCTACCGGATCCTGCGCACCCTGGAAGATCATGCCCTGGTCCGTCGAGATAGCACCGGCCGCCTCGAGGGGGCTCCGGGGCTGGCGTCCTTGGCCCGTGGAGTCCAGCGCGATCTGCAAAGCGCCGCCCTGCCGGAACTGACCTCACTGGCCAACGAATTGGGGATGACGGCATTTTTGGCCGTCTGGGACCACGAGGACTGCATCACCTTGGTCTCCGTGGAACCACGACACAGCACGGCCACCGTCATGCAGCGTCCCGGTTCGAGGCATCCGTTAACCCATGGCGCCCCGGGCATCGCGATCCAGTCGGCGCATTCGCGCGCCGAATGGGAGGCGGTGGCACCGAAACATCCGTGGCGTGCGGCCGCCGACGACGCCCGGAGGGCAGGATATGCCACGAGCCTGGATGAGGTCATCCCTGGAGTTTCCTCCATCGCTGCGGCCCTTCACGTTCCCGGCCAGACCCCTGCCGCGTTAGCTGTCGTCTATGCCACGGCGGCCCATGAGGTGGACGCCGATACGGTGGGCCACCGCGTGGCCACCGCCGCGGCCACGGTCCAACTGGCGCTGGGCTGATCGTCGTTGCCCGGTCCGGCAGCTAAACGCTGTCGGTGCGCCGCACCCGTCCCAGCGCGTAGGTTCCTGCACCCGAGCCAAAGAGGACGACGGCGGCAGCCGCCGCGACCAGGAACGCCCCCTGCGGCCCCACCACATCGGCCAGTACCCCGGCGAAACCGTTGCCGATCGCGGTGCCGACGACAATCCCGCTGGCGAGCATCGTCATCACGGTGCCCATTCTGCCGATGGGTGCCACGTCTCCTCCGACGGTAAAGATCGTGACCAGAATCGGTCCGATCGGTAGGCCGATCAGCAGCAGGAACACGACCATGGTGCCCATCGTGTCAGGAACCTGCAGCAGCAGGGCCAGCGGAATCAGCAGCAAGGCACAGGCCGCCCAGCGCACCGGTTGCGCCCAGCCACGTGGCCACAGCGAGACGGACAGGGCGGCGATGGCCGAGGTCAGTCCCAAGGCGGCATACAGCAGTCCGCCGGCGCTGGCATGACCGAAAAGTCCCGCATAGGACACGGCCCCGGCAGAGACTGAACCGAAGAGGGTCCCCATCCCCGTCATCCCCAGTACACACAGACCCACGCGCACCACGCGGGCCGGGATCCATCCGGATCCAGGGACTGGTTCGGCGCCGGAATCCTGCAGTTCGATGGCGTGGGAGGTCGGGTGGACCGCGAAGGCCGGAACCAGAACCGCGGTCAAGACGGCGGCCAAGGCCAGCGGTAACCAGGGCGCCGCGAGTGAGGCCAGCACGCCGACGAGCGCCGGTCCCATCACGAAGGTCAGTTCATCGACGGTGCTTTCGTAGCTCAGTGCTGTTTCGAGTTCCCGTCGGCCCCGGGAGCGCCCCTGGGTCAGGGCCATCCAACGCACGCGGGCCAGCGGGCCGACTTGCGGACAACTGGCCCCGGCAGCGAAGGAGATCACGATGACCAGGAGCAGGGATTCGGAGTCGATGATTCCGATGCCGGCCAGGATGAGCACCGCAACGACGAGTGCGTGGAGCAAGGCCACCGGGAGCAGGACGGGCCGTTGGCCCCACCGGTCCGCAGCGTAACCGATCAGCGGCGCACCGATGGCCGAACCAACTCCTACCGCCCCTGCAGCGATCCCACCGCTGGCATAGGATCCGGTCGCGGTGCTGATCAGTGTCAGGGTGCCGATGGTGAGCATGGCCAGAGGCAGTCGGGCGAAGAAAGCCAGCGGGAAGAATCCCGGACCGGCCAGTTCCAGCAGGCTGCGGAAACTACCACGAGAGCGGGGGGTGGTTTCAGTGGCGGGGTGCGCGCCCGTGGTGGGCGCCGAGGGATCGGTGTTCATGTATTTCACGGGTCCTCCAAGGTGCGCCCGTCCCAGCCACCCGGAGCGCCCTACCCTTTGCGCTCCCTATTCTACCGTGTCGGCCAAAACCACTTCGGTGGTGGAACCCGTGCGTTCCTTACTGACCCTCAACTGGGCAGGGATACGTTGTTTCATCTCGGCGACGTGGCTCACGAGGCCGACGACCCGGCCACCGCGACGCAGCCCGTCGAGGGCATCCATCACCGTCTCCAGTGCCCCCTCGTCGAGGGAACCGAACCCTTCGTCAACGAAAAGGGTCTCGATGTCGATGCCTCCCGACTGCTGTTGGATGACATCGGCCAAACCCAGGGCCAACGCCAACGAGGCCATGAAGGACTCCCCACCGGAAAGCGTCTGGGTGTCGCGGCGCTGGCCGGTCCAGGCGTCGAGCACATGCAGTCCCAGACCGGATTTTGCGTTGCCCTTGGGGCTGTCGTCGTGGACCAGCGAATAGCGTTCGGCGCTCATGACCAGGAGGCGTTCGGTCGCGGCGGCCGCCACGGCTTCCAGCCGGGCAGCCAAAACGTAGGTGGACAAGGTCATCTTGAACCGGTTCTCCCCCAACCCCCGGGCGATATCGGCCATCGACTTCACCCGCGCATAGCGTTCCAGCACGGCGCCTTGGCTGGTCTCGAGTTCACGGAGGCGTTCGCTGCGCCGTCCGAAGCGTGAGGCATAGGAGCGCAGGACGGCGTCGCGTTCGAGCACCGTGTCACGTGCCGTGGCCGTTTCGGCGGCCGTGGCCTGGGCTTCGGCCAGTTCCTCCTGGCCAGGGACCGAGAACCCCTCTTCCACCTCGGTTTTGGCCCGGGCTACGGCTTCGGTTCCCGCCAGGGTGTCGATCCGTACGCCCTCGGCCGTGTGTTCGGCGATCTGGGCCTGTGCGCCGGCCCGTGCCTCCGGGTCCAGAAGTGCCGCGGCCCAGGCGGCGTCGTCGTGGAACCCGGCAGCATGGCGTTCGGTTTCCCAGGTAGCGGTGGCCGTGTCGGCGGCACGGCGGGCACTGTCGAGCGCACGGGCTGCCCGGGCTAGTTCCTCGAGCAGTCCCCTGGCACCCACCAGCAGTTCGTGGCGGGACCGTAAGGATCCTTCCTCGCCTCGCAGCCGTTTCAGCCGGGATTCGAGGGTGGTGATTCGTATGCCGAGCTGTTCGATACTTCCGGCCAAGACGGTCAGTGCCGTGGCTTCGGCGGTGTTGTTCGTGCGCAGGCGCTCAAACTTTTCGCTGGCCTCTTCAACCGCCGTTCGGGCGCGTTGGGCCTGCGCCGCGGACTCGGTAGCCTCCGCCAATGCTTGGTTGGCATCGGCGAGGGCTTGGTCGGCCTGTTCGGCGGTGGACTCCCCCGCCTGCCCCGCGGCCCGGGAGGCTGCCTCGCGGGCTGCATGGAGCCGGGAGGCCGCCTCGGTTTCGGCAGCATCGGCAGCGGCAGCCAGCTGACGGGCGCTCTCCTCGTCCTCTTCTTCGACGAGTTCACCGTCCGCTACCCTGGCCGGAGCCGGGTGCTCGGCCGAGCCACAGACCAGGCAGGCCTGCCCCGGAACCAGTTCCCGGGCCAAGGCCGCAGCCGCCTGGGCCAGCCGGGTCCGTCCCAGGTCCAGCAGCCGTTCACGGCCTGCCAGTTGTTCGTCCTTGGCCTGGGCCCACACAGTATGGGCTTGGGTTGCCGCGGTTTCGGCGGCCTGGCGGGCCGCGACGGCTGCCACCCGGTGCGCCGCGTCGTCCCGTGTGGCGGTGAGCGTCGGCAGCGTGCCGGCCGTCCCGGAGAGGGCTTCGGCTGCCTCCCGCAGTCGCGGCAGTGAGTCCCCGAGCGCCTCTTGTTCACGCAGTTTCTCGGCCTGTGCCGTCCTCCGCAGTTCAAGGTCAGCCTGGGATTTGTCCAGTTCAGTGTTGTGTTCGCTCAGTTCGCGCTCTTCGGGCAGGGCAGCCTCCAGCACGGCAGCGTCGCCGGTGATGCGCGAAGCGGCCTCGGCGGCGCGTTGCGACAGTTCTGCAGCTTCGGTCTCCGCCGGCCCAGCATCGGTTGCGGCGTCCGTTTCGGTGAGCACGCCCGGTTCCGCTGCCGCGGCCAGGTAGTCGGCGGCCAGCCCACGGCCTGCGGCCTCGCGGACGGATTCCAGCGCCTGGTCGGCGTCCTGGACAGCTTGTGTTGCCCGGCGTCGTGCCTTGTCGCTGGGCTGAAGAGCCGCTGCCTGCTCATCCAAGGACACTTTGGCGGCCACGGCAGCCATCCGCTCGCCGCTCTCGGCATGGGTGGCGCGCAGCCGGTCCAGTTCGGCCAACGCCCGGTGGCGTTCGGCGGCTGCAGCGAGTTCGCTGGCGGCGGTTCGGGCCTGCGTCGCGGCGGCATCTGCCGCCGTCCGTTCGGTGCTCGAACGTGCCGTGCTTTCCTGCAACCGTGTCTCCAGTAGCGTCAGCAGTTCCTTGCTGGAGAGCTCTTCCGGCGTCATGTCGGGCGCCGTACCCTCTTCGCTATCGACCGTATCGGCGGCAAACGGGGAGACTCCGTCGTCGTTGGAAAGGGATGCGGTGGCGTCTTCGATCAACTGGTCGACGGCTTCACTGCGGGCGCGTTCGGCCTCTTCGGCTGCCGTTCTAGCCGTCGCGAGTTCCTCGGCGAGCAGCGCTTCGACGCTGTCGTAGAGACCGGTGTCGAAGAGTTTCTTGAGGAGCTCTTCGCGTTCCTTGTCCTTGGCGCGGAGGAAGGCGGCGAAAGCGCCCTGGGGCAACATGGCGACGCGGGTGAATTCGTCCTTGCCCAAGCCGATGACCCCCCGTAATTCGGCGGAGACCTCGTCGTTGCGGGTGGAAATTTCCTTCCACTGGCCCTCCACGAGTTCGCGAAGCCGGCTCTGGGCCTGGGCCGTGGTGGTCTTCCCTGTCCCGCGTTTGGAAGGGCGCTGCCAGGCCGGTGATCGACGAACCTCGAAGCGGCGTCCGCCGGTACTGAATTCCAGGACGACCTCCGGCTCATCGGCTGGTCCCGCATGATCGCTGCGCAGCGATTTGGTGCCCTCCCGTGCCCCCGGGAGCCCGGCATACAGTGCGTAGCAAATCGCGTCGAGGATACTGGTTTTGCCGGCACCGGTTTCACCGTTGAGCAGGAATAAGCCAGCCGCGGAGAGTTCGTCGAAGTCGATATCCTGCCGCGCGGCGAACGGCCCGAATGCGGCGATCTGCAGGTGGTGGACTCTCATCGTTCCACCTTCCCGCTGGTGGCCTGCTGAAGGATCCGGCCCAGCAATTCGGCCTCCGCCTCCGAGGGCGGGCGCTGGCGGACATGGTCGATGAATCCGGTGCAGACCTCCAACGGGCTCTCCGCCGCAGCCAGCCGGTCGCGGTAGCTGCGGGTGACCTCTGCCGGGCGGCCCTCGGGTTCGAAGTTCAGGACCAGGGTGTTCGGGAAGCGGGTTCGCAGCCGTTCCATCGCCTGGGAGGGACGATCACGGTCCGTCAGCGTCACCTGGCACCAGGCTTCTTCGGCACCTGCCAGGCCCGGGTCGGCCAGAAGTTCCTCCAGGGGGCCCCGCAGAATGCGCAGCTGGGTGGCGGCGGGCCAGTCCACGGCGTCGATGGAGGTGATGCCTTCGGCGGTGACCTCCAGCAACCAGGCCCCCTTGCGGTGGTTTGCTTCGGAGAAGGAGTAGGCGATCGGTGAACCCGAATAGCGGACCGTTTCGGCGAGGCGTTGGCGGCCATGCAGGTGTCCCAAGGCGGCGTAGTCCAAGCCGTCGAACTCTTCGATCGGAACGATGTCCAGCCCGCCGATGCTCAATTCGCGTTCCGAATCACTCGAGAGGCCCGTGGCTGCAAAAACGTGGGCCATGACGATGGAGCGGATGGGCGTCCCGGTTCCTTCCCTCCGCGTAGCCAGATCGGCACGAACCCGGCCCATCGCCGCCCGGACCACCGGCTGATGTCCGGGGGCCTCAACGCCCAACTGCTCGGCGACCATCCGCGGTTCAAGGTAGGGCAACCCGTAGATGGCCAGGGTGAAATCCTCGCCCTCCACCAGGGCCGGGGTGTCGAGGTCCGCGAGGCGGGTGCGCAGGTGCAGTCCGGCGCGTTCGAGCAGGCGCGAGCCGAAGCCCAGTCGCAGGGCCGAATCGTGGTTGCCGCTGGTGGCCACGACGGTGGCCCCCGCATCGCGTAACCGCACAATGGCGTCGTCGAACACGGTGACCGCATCGACGGAGGGCAGGGCGCGATCGTAGACGTCCCCGGCGATCAGGACCACGTCAACCCGTTCGTCCTTCACCGTTGTGAGCAGGGCATCAACGAAACCACGTTGGGCGTCCAGGAGTCCGGCGCCGTGGAAGGACCGGCCCAGATGCCAGTCGGAGGTGTGCAGAATCCGCATGAACCTAGACTATCGAGCACCACCGACGGGTTGGACCATGAAGACCCGGGTGGTGGAGCCAGTCCCCCGAGGGGCGGCTCCAGCTGCGGGTTTCACCGCCCGCGATGGTCTTTGCCTCACCTTTGCTGGCCAGTCACGACGGGTGAGGGCACACTGGGGGTATGAGCGAACCTCAGGGCACCGGCGTTTCCCAGGATGCTTCCGAGCATCCCGACTCGGCCGGGACGCGAATTCCCACCACGGCCGCCGACATTATGAGCGCTCCCGTGTTCACGGTTTCCCGTGACACGCCCGTCGAAGAAATCGCGGCCCTGCTGGGTCGGCACCGAATCAGTGCTCTGCCCGTCGTGGAAGATCCCGGGCATGTGCTGGGGCTGGTCAGCGAATACGATGTGCTCGCCAAACCCGGGCGGACCGCCGCCGAGGTGATGAGCCCCGGGGTCATCAGCGTTTCCGTCGACACACCGATCTCCGATATCCGGGCCCTGCTGGTGGATCAGCGGCTGCGCCGTTTTCCCGTGCTGGACACCGGACGGCTGGCAGGAATCGTCAGCCGCCGCGACATCGTGGCCCTGCTGACCACCGAATGGGTGTGTGGAACCTGCGGCGAGCCGGCCCGTGGGATGGAAGCCCCCGAAACCTGCCCCACCTGCGGGGGATCCGGCAGCTTCAGACTTCAGGAACAGCCTCCCGGCCCCTAACCACAAAAGTGACGACGGCATGGAGGCAGGCCAGCAACGGAGGAACATGATGGTTGATCGGACGCAACAGCGCACCGCCGGGGAGGAAGACCCGCAGACGCTGATCGGGTATTACCGGCAGATGGCACTGATCCGCAGATTCGAGCTGACGGCCGACCAGATGTATAAGCGGGCGAAG
This sequence comes from Arthrobacter rhombi, assembly GCF_900163545.1. Lineage (GTDB taxonomy): Bacteria > Actinomycetota > Actinomycetes > Actinomycetales > Micrococcaceae > Arthrobacter_H > Arthrobacter_H rhombi_A. Next base: position 43,731 of record NZ_FUHW01000032.1, on the reverse strand, counting down.
ATCGGCGGGTACTGCCACCTCAACCTGGGTGAGGAAGCCAGCGTGGTGGGCCTGATGACCGCGCTCCAACCCCGTGACTACCTGTTTACCAACTATCGCGACCACGGTTATGCCCTGGCGCGCGGAATGAGTACCGGCGCGGTGATGGCCGAGCTGTTCGGCAAAAGCACCGGGGTTTCCAAGGGCCGCGGCGGTTCCATGCACATGTTCGACACCGAAACCCGCATGCTGGGCGGTTACGGCATTGTGGGTGGACAGCTTCCTCCCGCCACCGGGGCCGCCTTGGCGTTGACCTATCGCAGCGCACCGGGCCCGGACGCCGAAGTCGTCATGTGCCAGATGGGCGATGGAACCACCAATATCGGTGCCTTCCACGAATCGTTGAACCTGGCCTCCGTCTGGAACCTGCCGATCGTCTACGTGATCATCAACAACGGATTGGGCATGGCCACCACGGTCGATGCCGCCGCCGGTGAACCCGAACTATATAAACGCGGCTGCTCCTACCGCATCCCCGGTGAACGGGTGGACGGCAATGACGTGGTCGCCGTCAGGGATGCGGCCAACAGGGCCCTGGAGCGGGCCCGCCACGAACGCCAACCGTTCCTGTTGGAGCTGATGAGTTCACGATTGCGTGGTCACTCGGTGGTCGACCCAGCACAATACCGCTCCCGCGAGGATGTCGAGGAAGCCCAGGCAGCTGACCCGGTTCCCGCCTTCCGCCAGCAGCTGGTGGCCTCGGGGGTGCTGGAGGAATCCGTGGCACGACAAATCGACAACGAAGCCCGCGAAGAGGTCGAGGCAGCGGTGGCCTTCGCCGATGCCAGCCCCGATCCAACCCCCGATCAGCTCTTCGATTACGCCTATGCCACCCCCGTCGCCAATGCACCGGACACCCTGCCCGGACAACCAGTGATCGGCATGCCATGACCGGCGAAGAAGGAGTCCAGATGACCGTCACCACCTACCGGCAGGCCCTGAACGACGCCTTGCGTTCCGAGTTGACCCGCGACGAGAACGTCCTGCTGATCGGCGAGGAGATCGGACTTTTCGAGGGTTCCTATAAGATCACCGCCGGGCTCTTGACCGAGTTTGGTCCCCGCCGCGTTCTGGACACCCCCATTGCCGAAGAGGGGTTCGTGGGCGCCGCCGTCGGTGCCGCGATGCTCGGAATGCGTCCGGTGGTGGAGATCATGACCTTGAACTTCTCCCTGATAGCCATCGACCAGATCGTGAACCACGCGGCGAAGATCCACGGCATGTTCGGCGGCCAGAGCGCCGTCCCCCTGGTGATTCGGATGCCCGGCGGTGGTGGCCAACAGTTGGCCGCCACCCACTCCCAAAACCTGGAGGTCTGGTACGCGCATATCCCCGGGCTCAAGGTCGTGGCTCCTTCCACACCCGCGGACGCCAAGGCCCTGCTGGTCGCATCGATCCGCGATAACGACCCGGTGATCTTCCTGGAGAACTTGGCGCTCTACAACACTCGCGGTGAGGTTCCCGACGGGGACAACGTCGCCGAAATCGGCAAGGCTGCCATCGCCAAAGCGGGCAGCGACCTCACCGTCATCACCTACTCCCGGGCCACCACCGTGGCTCTCGAGGTGGCCCGGCAGCTGGAGGAGGAAGGCATTTCGCTCGAAGTGGTGGATCTGCGCAGCCTGCGCCCCCTGGACCGGGAAACCGTCTGTGCCTCGGTGCGCAAGACCAGCCGGGCCGTCGTGCTCGAGGACGACTGCCTCAGTTATGGCATCGGCGCCGAAATCTCGGCAACCCTCATGGAGGGGGCCTTCGACTACCTCGACGCCCCGGTGAGACGGGTGGCGGCGGCCGAAATCCCGCTTCCCTACGCGAAGCCCCTGGAAAGTGCCGCACTGCCGACCGCGAAGGACCTGATCCGGGTCGTCCGCGAACTTCTCGCCGCCACCAGCTTCACAGGATAGGAGACCGCGATGCCCGAGGTGAACATGCCCCGACTGTCCGACACCATGCAAGAAGGTGTCCTCAGCCGTTGGGTCAAAAAAGTGGGCGATACGGTGCGTGAAGGCGACGTGATCGCCGAAATCGACACCGATAAGGCCACCATGGATCTCGAGGCCTTCGACGAGGGCATTTTGGAGAAACTCCTCGTCGAAGAGGGGACGATGGTGCCCATCGGGGAACCTGTCGCCTTCATCGGTACCGGTGCCGCTGGCGACAGCGGTGGCGGAACCACCGGCGCACAGGCCGCCGCGTCCTCAAGCAGCCCGACCCCCACGGAACCCAGCCCGGCCTCCGAGCACGTTCCTGCCGCACCGCCGGCGCAGCCCCGCACGCCGGCGGGCCCGACGGACCGGCAGTCCCCTGCCGGTTCCAACAGCGGGCGTCTTCTTGCCTCCCCGCTGGCCCGCCGTGTTGCCGAACAACACGGCATCGACCCGGCGGAAATCACGGGAACCGGCCCGGGTGGGCGCATTGTCAGGGCGGACGTCGAGGCTGCGGTCGCCGCCCAGGCCTCCGCTGCCCCCCATCAGCGGCAGCCAGCGGACTCCACGCCGGTGAGTGCAACCGGCACGCAGCCGTCTGAATCGGTGGAGGTTCCCCTGACGATGATGCGCAAGGTGATGGCCCAACGGCTCACCGAAAGCGCCAGCGCCCCACACTTCCACCTGACTCACGTGGTGGCCATGGATCGACTCATGACCCTGCGCGCGGAGATCAATGAACGCTTCGCCGATTCAGGAGTCAAGATCAGCGTGACCGACCTGCTGGTCAAGGCGTGCGCACTCACCTTGGAGGACCACCCGCAGGTCAACGCCTCCTGGGCCGGGGATAAGATTCTGCAGCACCCCCGCGCACATATCGGGGTGGCGGTGGCCCTGGATGACGGGCTGATCGTTCCCGTGATCCGCGACGCAGCGACCAAGGGCCTGGAGGTGATTTCCACCGAAACCCGTGCGCTGGCGAAGAAGGCCAGGGACGGCAAGCTGACCCCCGCGGAATTCAGTGGCGGGACCTTCTCGATCAGCAACCTGGGCATGTTCGGGGTCGACAATTTCACCGCGGTGATCAACCCTCCCGAGGCATCGATCCTGGCGGTGGGTGCCACCACCGAGGAGCCCTACGTGCAGGACGGCCAGCTCTCCACCCGCCAGATCATGAAGATCACGCTCACCTCAGATCACCGGGTCTTGGACGGAGCCGTCTCGGCGGCCTTCCTCCGAGATCTCAAACGCACCCTCGAAGAACCGTTACGCATCATCATCTGACCGGCCCACCGGCCAGCGGTTCTCCCCGCACCAGATGAGCTCTGGACTTTGGCACGGGGAAGTTGGTTAATGGGTTAAGAGCCGTCGCCCTGCAGAACACGGTTCTCGTGGTGGACCCACACGTTCGACGTGTTCTCCACGACGCCGGGGCGTCAGCGGGCTCCGTCACTCGCCACGAGGAGGACCGGCCATGCATGAATATAAAGTCATCACCGACAAGATCAAGGACTACCCCGACTTCAAACCCTCGGATCTTGAAGCCAGTCTCAACGAGCATGCCCTGTCCGGGTGGAAGGTCGTCACCTGTTTCACGGACTCCACGGTGTGGCACGAAACCACGGTGACCACCATTCTGGAACGCCAAAGCAACTACACCACCAAGTCCTAGGGTGGTGTCAGGTCACCCGACGGTCCTCTGGACTAGTCGGGTGACTCAGACACCGCAAGACCCCGAACGACGCCGCAAATTTTCCTGCCCGGTCGAGGCGATTCCGCGGATCAGGGCCTTGGGCACCTTGGAGTCGGCCACCAGATTTTAGGAATCAAGACTGGGGTCCTGGCCTTATAGGCCTCGTAGTCAGCTTGGCCACCCCATTTGGCATCGGATTTCTTTTCCAACAGCGGGACCCCGCTGACTTTGGTCAGGAGCAGAATGACAAGGACCGGGGAGATCAAGGCCACCAGCTGCCACCCTTGAAGCACGGGGAAAGCGACGATGGCGACGCCGATCCACAGCAAGATCTCACCGAAGTAGTTGGGGTGACGCGAGGTGGACCACAAACCGGTGGAAATGAATCCACCCTTTTTCGATGGGTTGCCGTTGAACCGTGATTTCTGCTGATCGGCCACCACTTCCAGACCGAATCCGAGCATCCACACCAGGACGCCAACGAGTGCGAACCCGTCCACGGCAACTCTATTTTCGGAGGTCATGGCAACCCACGCCGCCGCCGCGGTGAAGGTGACCCACAGCCCCTGGAGCGTCCACGTGCTCAAGAACCTGACGAAGGAGGGCTTGATCTCATCAAAACGATCATCCTTGCCAGCCCGGCTAATGCGACGGAACAAGAAGAGTCCGAGCCTCAGCGTCCAGATGAGAACCATGATGGCCAAGATCAGCGAACGCGCGTCGATATCTGGAAGGGCCAGGAGAATCATGACCGTAATGGTGACATAGCTCAACATGCCGGAGAGGTCGTAGTACTTTTCCGTCTGGGCCAGAAAAGCAGGAATAATGGCTATCCACTGAATCACGATGGCCATGCCCACGGCCAGGGCAAAGACGGGGATTACTCCCAGAGTGACACCGCCACTGCTGCCAGCAGCAGCAAGCAAGGCTGCGATGATCAACACGATGGGCAACGTGATCAGCGCCTTGCGCTCAGATTTATTCACTGGACGGTTCCTCTCTGACATGCGGAGCTTGCGCGGAGACGGTTTCCCCGGAGACTATGCTGCATATAAAATTTCATTCAATCTTTTGATGATCAAAGAATATTGACTATACTCGAAGCTTGCCCTTAAGGAATGGAAGTCGTCATGTTGTCTTATCCTTCCGTCGCCACGACCTTGCAGGAAATGTTGATCCTGGCCCGCGAGAGCGAGAGGGAAGTGGCTCTGGGATTGGGCCTGAATCTCAACGATTTTCGTGCGCTTTCGGTGCTGACCCAATCAGGACCGATGACTTCGGGAGATCTCGCACGGGAGCTGGGTTCCACCGCGGCTACCACTACGGCCATCACCAACCGTCTGGAGCTCAATGGTTACCTCACCCGTAACCGCGGCGCGGCAGATAGGCGACACGTCATGTTGACGGCGACCAACGAGGCCTTCCACGAAATCCGGAACCTGACCCATCCACTGGCGACCGCCATCTACGAACAGCTCCGGGCCCTCCCCGTTGAGCACGGCACCATCGTCAGCAATTTTCTTGACGCTACCCAGGACCTGATGCGTCACCACCTGCAAACACTGTCGAATGGGAACACCCCGTGAAAGAGTTCACCACGCCATCCTTGGTGGTTCCGGCCGTCTATCGAAACGCGACAGAGCTTTTGATGCAGCGGCTCAGGAGTTCGCCCCACCACATGGCTTTCGAAGTTCGTTCCGGCGGCTCGGCGATCGCCGATCCCTGGGTCCCAGTGAGCACCAGCGCGTTCGTCGGGCAGGTGCAAGCTCTGGCCAAGGGCTTCATGGCCGCGGGCCTCCAGCCCGGTGGATCCATCGCCATCATCTCACCCACCCGCTATGAATGGGCCCTGGCGGACATGGCCGCCTGGTTCGCTGGCGCTGTTGTCGTGCCGCTCTACGAAACCGCCGCACTCAACCAGATCTCGGCTATCGTCACCGACGCTGACGTGCGCTTCGGTGTTGCCGGTACGACAGAACACGCCCGCCTGCTTAAACAGGGATTCGAGCAAGCCGGTGTCCTCGACGGGCGCATCTGGACGATGGACCGCCAGACGGAGTCATCCCTGGACGACCTGGTGCAGATCGGCGAACACCTGACCGACGAGGCCTTGGAGGAACGACGGCTACTGGCCACACTGGATTCGGTGGCAACCATCGTCTACACATCGGGAACCACGGCTGATCCGAAGGGCGCGCTCATCACCCATGGAAACTTCGTCAACCAGGTACTGAATGTGGCCGGATCCTACTCCGAGGTGGTCAAGGAATCCGGAAACACGGTGATCTTCCTCCCGATGGCCCACGTACTGGCTCGCGGGCTACAACTGATCTGCCTGGCCAACGGCATGCGCATTGCCCACTTGGACGATACGCGTGAGGTGGTACCGGCTTTGGGCGCACTGAAACCCACCTTCTTGGTGGTGGTCCCGCGTGTTCTGCAAAAAATACAGACATCCGCTGCGGCAGCCGCAGAAGCAAAACATCTCGGCCCCCTCTGGAAGGTGGCACAGGAAACCGCTGTGCAGTGGGGCCGGCTGGCAGAGCGTCGCGCTACACATCCGGCAGCACGAGCCGGGCTCGGGCTCCGGATCAAACACGCGATCTTTGATGGATTGTTCTATGCCCGCATCAGAAAACTCGTCGGTGGGCGCCTGGACTATCTCCTTTCCGGCGCCGCCGCGCTGGACGCTGAACTCTCGCTGTTCTTCCGCGGTCTGGGATTGCCCGTCATCGAAGGATACGGACTCACCGAAACCACGGCTCCGCTGACCGGTAACCTTCCAGGAGCCATCAAGGCAGGCTCCGTGGGAGTGCCCATGCCGGGAACCACCGTCCGCATCTCGGATCAGGGTGAGGTCTTGGCTCGCGGGGCCGGAGTATTTTCCGGATACAACAGGCCCGCGGATAACACCAATGCCTTCATCGATGGCTTCTTCCGGACCGGTGACCTCGGCGAACTCGATGACCTCGGGCAGCTGACCCTCAAGGGGCGCATCAAGGATGTCCTCGTCACAGCAGGCGGCAAAACCGTTTCCCCCACCATCTGGGAAGGCTACGTCGAAAACGATCCCCTCATCGCCCATGCCGTGATGGTGGGAGAAGGCCGCCCGTTTCTCGGCGGCCTGTTGCTCCTTGACTTCGAAGCCGTCGTCGATTGGGCACATCAACACGGGTTCGCCCGTCTGGCGGGCCTTCGAATCCCCGAGGCCGGCGGGGCGGTATCCATCGAGGACCACGGACTTCTCGAAGCGCTCAATCAGACGGTCAGCAGCGCGAATTCGAAAGTGTCCCGTCCCGAGCAGGTACGCAAGTTCCTCCCGCTACTGACCGATCTGAGCGAAGCAAGCGGAATCATGACTCCCACCCTGAAGCTCAAGCGAGGGATCTTCACCCAACGTTCGCTTTCGTTCGTTGAGAAGATCTATGCGCACTCACCGGAGCCAGGCTAGATTTCCCGGGCCATCTCCTAGACTGTTCGAGTGACTCAGACACCGCAAAACCTCGAACCACGCCCCGAATTTTCCGACAGGGTCCTCGCCGTCCTGCGGGCCACCGCGGCCGGCGCCGCCGCAGCTCGAGCCGGCCAGGCCCCAGGTGAGACGGAGACGCTGCAGCTCTTCCTGTTCGATGGGCTCCTGGAAGCCGTTGAATGGGCCAACGACGGGGTGGCCTCCGATGAAGCTGCCTGCCTGTGGTTGGCCGGACTGCGCTGGAACCGCGCGGTCACCGGCTCCTTCCCCGACGGTGCCCCGGAACCGCTCCCCCGGTGGATCGACGCAGCTTTCTCGGCCACCGACGAGCTCGCTGCCCCCTCCCTGGCTCCTGCCGATCCGCAAAACCGCAGGGCCCTGGCCGACCCGGATATGGCCAGCACCGGCAGACCGGCCCACCCCACGGCGGATGGTCCGGGGGTCTTGCCGCGGGCAGCGGTCATGGCCCTGTTGCCGCGCGTCGATGAGGGAACGACGGCACGGCTCGCCTCCGACGCCGCCGCCCTGACCCACGGCGCCCCCGGAGCACACCGGGCTGCCTCCTATGCCGCCCGTGCGGTGCGCGCCGGCCTGGACCTCGGAGCCCAGGCCCCGCAGCGGTGGAAGGAAATACTGCAGGAGACAGCTGATGACGACGGTGCCGCCTGCGCCGCCTTACGCGCAGCACTGCAGGCGGCCATCGATGAACTAGCGACCCGGCAGGCAGCTACCGATGAGACCGGGGATGCCTCCGCCGTCGTACGGCGTCTGGGGACGACGCCGGATCCCGATACGGCAGGATACGCTGCGGCATTGGTCGCCTCGGCCACCGGGTATCGCCAGGCAGCCGAACTACCGACCAGCACCGTGGATTCGGTGATCTCCCAGATGCACCACCGGTGGGTTGAGGCCGTGCTCGGCACTGCCCCCGATCAGGCCGGCTGATCAGGGAAGCCGGAACCCGCCGACGAGCTGCAGGAATTCGCCCTCCGAGAGCAGCGAGACCTCCCGTCCTGCCTCGCGCAGCCGCAGGACATGTTTGACCTTGGAGGTCAGACGCGTGGTGTGCAGGTCACCGGGAACGAAGCCGTCACCGACGATCAGGACCGTGGTGGCCCGGGTGACCCGGCTGGCACAGGTGGCCCCGTTCTCGGCCGCCCGGTTCTTGGCTTCCTGCCGGGTGATGCCCAGGTTGCCTGAAAAGACCACCGTTTCCCCATAGAGCGGGTTGGACGGGTCGGCCTCGGGATTCGGAGGCGGGTCCTCCCCCTCGGAGGGCCAGCCTCCGGCCCAGGTCGGTTGGGCGGGGACCAGCATTCCTGCTGCCAGCCGTTCCTGGGCCGATACCGTGGCCTTGGACAGTCCGTCCCCGGGCGCGTAGGCCGCTGCATGGCCCATCGCCACGCGTACCGCCGTCGCGGCGTTGGACACCGAATCGACGACATGACGGTGCCCGATGTCGATCATGATGGAGGCGCAGGCCCGCGCGTCCGCCAGGGCATCGTGATGGTTCTCCATCGGGGATCCCGCTGCTTCGGCTACGAAGGGCAGCGAATAGGACTGCAGCGAATACGTTTTGCGCGCCAATTTCACCGTGCAGGCGAAATCGTAGGCGGGACCCGCCAGCTCGGAGACCTCCAGTGCGGAGCGGATGACGCCGAGGTCGAAGGCCGCATTATGGGCCACGACAGTATCCGAGCCGATGAAGGAGGCCAGTTCCCCGAAGACCTCGCCAAAGCGGGGCGCGGTGGCCACCATTTCGGCGGTGATCCCGTGGATCTGCACGTTGCGCGGGTCGAAATGGTCGAATCCCTCGGGTGGGCGCATCAGCCAATAGGCCTCATCGACGATCCCCCCGTCGCGGACGCGGGTGACGCCAACGGAGCAGGCCGACCCGCGAAATCCATTGGCTGTCTCGAAATCGATCGCCGTAAAGTCCAAAGCCACCCCACTACCTTAGCGGGGCCCGGCTGGGAGTCTGCCCACACTTTGGTCCGGCGGACCGTTTCGGAGCAGCCGGCGGCCCGGCCGCCGGTAAGCTGGGGCACGTGATGATTGACGCCCTGAGCCCGGCCCTGGACGCCGCAGTGACCCTCCAGCCTCAGATGGCCGGCTTGCTGCCGGACTTCCTGAACCCCGATGTCTTCCTGCGTGACCCGCGGTTGGCCCCCTGGATCGTGCTGCTGGTCTGCGGCATCGTCTTCGCAGAAACCGGCCTGCTGGTTGGTTTTTTCCTGCCCGGTGACTCCATGCTCTTCACCGCCGGCCTCCTCGTCGCCACCGGGGCCATCGACGTGAACCTGTGGGTCTTCGCCGGCTGCGTGTTCCTCGCCGCCTTCGCCGGGGACCAGACCGGCTATCTCATTGGTCATAAGGCGGGGCCAGCGGTCTTCAATAAACCCGATTCCCGTTTCTTCCGGAAAGAATATGTGGACAAGGCCCACGAATTCTTCGAACGCTTCGGCGGCCGTGCGGTCATCCTGGCCCGCTTCGTGCCGATCGTGCGGACCTTCGTTCCCGTGATCGCCGGTGTCGCGAAGATGCACTACCGCACCTTCATCGCCTTCAACCTCGTCGGGGCACTGCTCTGGGGGGTCGGGGTGACCCTGCTGGGCCACTGGCTCGGGCAATACGCCTGGGTCGGAAACAACATCGACATCATCTTCGTGGCCATTGTGCTGCTCTCGGTGGTCCCGATCGCCGTGGAACTGATCAAGGCACGCCGGAAACCAGCCCAGAAGTAGTTCACCGCAAGAATCCCCCTGATCCGAGGTGAATCAGGGGGATTCCTTTTTCTGACGGGGTGCCTCCACCCGGGAGACGAGTCGCCGGCTCAGCCGGCCTGCAGCACCTCGACCAGGTGGGGCATCAGGGCCCTGAAGGCCTGCCCGCGGTGGCTGATGGCGTTCTTCTCGCCACTATCCAGCTCGGCGCAGCTCCGGTCCTGACCGACGGGTTGCAGGATCGGGTCGTAGCCGAAGCCTCCCTCCCCGCGGGGCACTTCCAAGACGGTGCCCTCCAAGCGGCCCAGTTCCACCGTTTCGCTCCCGTCGGGCAAGGCCAGGGCGGCGGCGCAGATAAAGGCGCCACCGCGGTGCTCGGCGGGAACATCCGAGAGCTGGGCCAGCAAAAGCGCCAGATTCGCTGCATCGTCACCATGGCTTCCCGACCAGCGGGCCGAGAAGATGCCGGGCGCCCCACCCAGGACGTCCACCGACAGACCCGAATCATCGGCGATGGCCGGCAACCCGGTGGCCTCGGCAACCGCGTGGGCCTTGAGCAGGGCGTTGGCCTCGAAGGTCACCCCGGTTTCACGGACATCCGGGGCGTCCACGGCACCGGCATCGACCACCTGGGTGTCCACATCGAGTCCGGGGACCTGCCCGCGCAGCAACTCACGGAGTTCACGCAGCTTGCCCTGGTTATGGGTGGCCAGGACCAGCCGGGGGGACGGCGCCGTCACTGCTCGAGGGTTTCGCGCTGGATGACGGCCAGCTCGGCGGTCCCCGACAGGGCCAGGTCGAGCAGGGCGTCGAGTTCATCACGTTTGAACGGCGCGCCTTCGGCGGTGCCCTGAACCTCCACAAAGTCGCCGGAGCCGGTGACCACGACATTCATATCGGTTTCGGCTCGCACGTCTTCCTCATAGGGAAGGTCGAGCATCGGGGTGCCATCGATGATGCCCACGGAAATCGCCGACACACTGTCGGTGAGCACATTGGCCTTGGCGGCGATGAGCTTCTGGCCGCGGGCCCAGGTGATGGCGTCGGCCAGGGCAACGTAGGCTCCGGTGATCGCCGCGGTGCGGGTTCCACCGTCGGCCTGGAGCACGTCGCAGTCCAACACGATCGTGTTCTCGCCCAGGGCCTTGGTGTCGATGACCGAACGCAGCGAACGGCCGATCAGCCGAGAAATCTCATGGGTGCGCCCACCGATCTTGCCCTTGACCGATTCACGGCCGTTGCGGGTGTTCGTCGCCCGGGGCAGCATCGCGTATTCGCCGGTGACCCAACCAGTGCCTTCGCCCTTGAGCCAGCGCGGGACGCCCGAGGTAAAGGAGGCGGTGCACAGCACCTTGGTGTTGCCGAACTCGATCAGGGCCGAACCTTCGGCTTGGAGGGACCAGCCGCGGGTGATGGTGACCTTCCGCAGATCGGCGGTTCCGCGCCCGTCGGCGCGCTGGATGGTGGAAGTATTGGAGCCTGTAGTCATGGTCCCCAGTCTAATGGTGCCGACCGGGGCCCGTGTCAGGGGTTCAGGGGCGGAAGGGGTCCCGCGGGGCGGGCCTGTCCTTCGGTTCCCCGAGCCGGTCCCCCGACCAGACCCCATAGGTGACCCCGGAAACGGCAATGGCCAAACCCCCGTCGTACGTGGTCTTGGCCTCGTCGACGACGGTGTTCACATCGGTCCACACCGGGATATGGGTGAGCAGGAGGCGTTTGGCCCCGGCGGCAGTCGCCATTTCTCCGGCCCGTTTGCCGGTGAGGTGTACCCCGTCGATCCCGTCGTCCCGCCCTTCTTCGAAGGCCGCCTCACAGAGGAACATATCCGCATCATGGGCTGCCTCCACCAGGCCGTCGCAGGAGTCGGTATCCCCGGAATAAGCCAGCACCGAGGTCCGGGTCGTCCCGTCCTGCAGCGGTTCGGTCGCCTCGACACGGATGGCATAGGCTTCCTCGACCGGGTGGCGGACCGGAACCGCCGAGACGGTGAAGGGGCCGAGCTTGACCTCTTGGCGGGGCACCCAGTGGTTGAAGTCGAAGTCCTCGTGCATGCCCGGGTCCAGTTCCAGGCCATAGGCGGTGGCCATCCGGTCGGCGGTGGCCTCGGGCCCCCAGACGGTGATCCGATCCCGGTTCCAGCCGTTCGGGTTCCAATGCACTGCCACATGGAGTCCACAAATATCCATACAGTGATCGGGGTGCAGATGGGACAGGAAGATCGCGTCAATATCTTCCAAATCCATATAGCGCTGCAGCACGCCCAAGGCGCCGCTGCCCAAATCCAGCAGGATCCGCCAGGTGCGTTCGCCGTCGAACGCGGTGACCAGATAGCAGGAGGCCGGGGAGCCCGGGCCGGGGAAGGAGCCGCTGCAGCCGATGATGGTCATTTTCATGGCTGCTCCCCCACGGTGAGTCGTTCGGGTAAGACGCCGGCGTCGACCGCATGCACTTGCGGGATCTCCCCGGTGGGGTGGACGGTTCCGCCATGGCTCATATGCTGCACGGATTGGACTTCGGGGCCCAGGAACCTGCGGGCCAGCACCTCGAAGTAGCCGGAGTCGCCGGTGGACATGAAGTCATGTGCCCCGTTCTGGCCGGCTTCGCTGGAGAGCCCGTGGCGCATCAGGGCTGCGTAGACATCCTTGGCGGTTTCTTCGGCACTGGAAACCAGGGTGACGCTGTCGCCCATCACGTAGGAGATCACACCGGTCAGCAGCGGATAGTGGGTGCAGCCCAACACCAGGGTGTCCACGCCGGCATCCTTCAGGGGGGCCAAATACTGTTCGGCGGTGCGCAGGAGTTCGGAGCCTGCGGTGACCCCGCTTTCAACGAATTCCACGAAACGTGGGCAGGCCGCTGCGGTGATCTCCAGTTGCGGGGCCGCGGCGAAGGCGTCTTCGTAGGCACGGGATCCGATGGTTGCTTCGGTGCCGATGACGCCGATGCGGCCATTGCGGGTCGCGGCGACGGCGCGGCGGACCGCGGGCTGGATGACCTCGACCACGGGGATCCCGTAGCGGGCCGTATAGCGTTCGCGGGCGTCACGCAGCACTGCCGCCGAGGCGGAGTTGCACGCAATGACCAGCAGTTTCACCCCGGCGTCGACCAGTTCGTCCATGACGCCTAGGGCGTTGGCCCGCACCTGGGCGATGGGCAGCGGCCCGTAGGGGCTGTTGGCCGTATCCCCGACGTAGAGCGTGGATTCATGGGGCAGCTGGTCGATGATGGCGCGGGACACGGTCAGGCCACCGACGCCGGAGTCAAAGATCCCCAACGGTGCGGAGCGGTCACGGGCCGTCCGGCGATCCTGCGAGGCATCGCCGGGGGGCTGCGCGGAGGCGTGGCTGTTCATGATCTACCGACCATACTGCCTGCGTCGGCGACGTGGGAGTAATAAAACGCTGATGTAGCCCACGTCACAAAGAACCGAGCAGTGCCTGCATCAACGTTTCCTGCAGCCAGGTGACGAAGTTATAGACCAGAGCCAGATACTCGTCCACGTCGTCGACCTTGGCGGCGTCGTTCACCGAGGAGATCCGTTCGGCGTCCTCCTCAGAGCGCAGATCCAGCCGTTCGGCCAGCACCAGGCGAACATCGTTCAGGGCCTGGGCGAACTGGTTGGCCGCCGCAGCATCAAAAACCAGGGTGCCCGATTCCATCGCCAACGCGGCGGCTTTCAGCGCGCCGACCTTCCGTTCACGCAGCGCCGTCTCGGTCAGCCGCCGGTATTCCAGCGAGGCGTCCTGGTCCCCTTGCACCGCATCGGGCAATAACCGCAGCTCGGCGGGGTCCGTGGGGGCTGCGAAATCTGCGGCATGGGTGCGTGGATCCATCCCCACCATCGCCCACAGCGGATCGGGTTCCTGCCCGGGAGTAGCCCCATCGTCCGCTGGAGCCAAGAGGGTGGCGACGTCTTCGAACAGACCCCTCAGCAGCTCGCGTTCGGTGGAATCCAGCCGGGCAGTGAAGCCGCGGGGCGTGGACTTGAAGGCACGAGCCACCGGTTCAGCCCTGGTCCGCGCGTTGGAAGGTCGCCCACAGCCCGTAGCCGTGCATCGCCGCAACGTCGGCTTCGATTTGTTCCAGAGCGCCGGTGGAGACGACCGAGCGCCCCTGCTGGTGGACTTCGAGCATCAGTTGATCGGCTGTGGCCTCGGAGTATCCAAAGTGGCTGCGGAACACATAGCTGACGTAACTCATCAGGTTCACGGGGTCGTTCCAAACCAGCAGGACGTACGGGGTATCGAGTTCCTGCTGCTCGGACGTCTCACTGCGTGGCAGGACGTCGGTGGGTGCGGTCAAGACAGGCATACCCTCTATTCTACGACGTCAGGGCCGCGGCAGCCGATAGAGTGTGGGTGGGATCGCGGCAGCGCGGTCCTGAATCGAACGATCCGAGGAGTCCTCCGACCGATGTGGCAGCAGCCGACCTCGCTCTTCACCGACCACTATGAGCTCACGATGCTCCAGGCGTCCCTGCACTCGGGGGCCGCGCACCGTCGCTCCGTGTTCGAGGCCTTCGCCCGCCGGCTCCCCGAAGGCCGCCGCTATGGCGTGGTCGCCGGCACCGGACGCATCCTCGAGGGGCTGGAACATTTTAGGTTCGGTACCGAACAACTAGATTTCCTGGCAGATCGCGGGGTCGTCGATGACACGACGCTGCAATATCTCAGCGATTTCCGATTCAGCGGAGATATCTATGGGTATGCCGAGGGCGACCTCTACTTCCCCAACTCCCCCCTGCTGACCGTCGAGTCGACTTTTGCCGAGGCTTGCGTCCTGGAGACCTACATCCTCTCGGTCCTCAACCATGATTCGGCGATCGCCTCGGCCGCCTCCCGCATGATGGCCGCCGCCGGGGACCGCCCGTGCATTGAAATGGGTTCACGCCGAACCCAGGAGCATTCGGCGGTCGCCGCGGCCCGCGCCGCGGTGATCGCCGGCTTCCACAGCACCTCCAACCTGGAGGCCGGGCTGCACTACGGGGTCCCCACCGTGGGCACCGCAGCCCATTCCTTCACCCTGCTGCACGATTCCGAGCGCGCTGCCTTCGAGGCCCAGGTCGCTTCCATGGGGGCCGGGACCTCACTCCTGGTGGACACCTACGACGTCGAACAGGGGGTCAGGACCGCAGTGGAGGTGGCAGGGCCCGAACTCGGTACCGTCCGACTGGACTCCGGCGATCTGGTCGAACAGGCCCGCTGGGTGCGCCGCCTGCTCGACGATCTCGGCAACCACAACACCCGCATCATGGTCACCTCGGATCTGGACGAATACGCCATCGCCGCCCTGGCTTCGGCCCCCGTGGACGCCTACGGGGTCGGCACGGCCTTGGTCACCGGGTCCGGGGCCCCCACGGCCTCGATGGTCTACAAGCTGGTGTCACGACAGAACGACGACGGCGATTTCGTCGCTGTGGCCAAGGCAGCCAAGAACAAGGTCAGCGTCGGCGGACGCAAATACGCGCTACGCCGGCTCAACGAACGTGGCCGGGCCACCGCCGAGGTGGTGGGCATCGGCGAGCCGCCGGTTTCCGACGGGAACGACCGCGAACTGCTGGTGCCGCTGGTGACCGATGGAGTGGTCGCCGCGGAATATACCGGCGCCGAAGGCCTGCGGCGTGCCACCCAACGTCATCGCGACAGCGTCAAGGAAATGCCAGGACTTTCCAAACGCCTGCAGCGCGGTGAACCAGTGATCCCCACCGAATTCGTGGATCATCTATAGGTACCCGACCACCGGGTGCCCAAGAAGGAGAGCAAGAGATGGAAACGGCCCTGATCATCGTCGACGTGCAGAACGACTTCTGTGAAGGTGGTTCGCTCGGGGTGACCGGAGGTGGCGCCACCGCTGCCGCCATTACCTCCTACCTCAGTGATAACGGCTGGAAGTATGCTGCCGTCCTGGCCACCCAGGACTGGCATATCGATCCGGGGACCCACTTTTCCTTTGAGCCGGACTATATCGACTCCTGGCCCGTGCACTGCGTGGCCGGCACCCACGGGGCCGAACTCCATGCCGGGCTCGCCCCGATCCTGAAGGCCGGCGCCTTGACCGCCACGTTCCGCAAGGGACGTTATGAGGCCGCCTATTCCGGTTTCGAATCCACGCTGGTGGACCCCAACGATCCGGCGGCGACCTCCGAGGAAGCCGACGTCGAATCCCTGGAGAGCACCCCTGGCGAATCACTCGGGGAATGGCTGAGCTCGCGACACATCCACAAGGTGGACATCGTGGGTATTGCCACCGACTTCTGTGTGCGGGAAACCGCCCTGGACGCGGTCCGGGCCCGGTTCGACACCACCGTGTTGGCCCGTCTGACAGCCGCCGTCCACCAGGTCACGGTGCCCACCGTGCTCGGTGAGCTGGCCCGTGCCGGCGTCACGATCGACCGGGACGCCTGATATAAGTCGTAGGTCTTCCCCAAACACCTCCGGGGGTGCCAGAAGGGATATCTCAGATCCCTCATCGAGGATCAGGCGTTGACGCGCCGGTCCTTCTGGCTGCCCCCGGAGGTGGGGCATGTCATTCCATCATGCAATACAGACCGTTGTCGTGGCTGTGGACGTCGGCAATAACACCCTGGCTCTCTCGGCCACCGACTCTGAACATCAGGTTCTGCTGGATCCATTCGACGCCGCAATGACCCGAACGGGTCTGAACGCTGCGCTGGAGAAGATCCGGCTCGTCCTGCCACCGGATATCCCGGCCCTGGTCGGGATCGAAGCCGCAGGGCACTACCACCGTCCGCTGATGTCCTCGGTGTCTTGGCCCCTGGGGTGGGACCTTCTCCAGCTGAATCCGGCCCACGTGGCCGAACAACGCCGGATCCAGGGCCGGCGCCGGGTGAAGACAGACGCGATCGATCTCGAAGCAATCACCGAACTGGTCCTGGCCGGCCGGGGCCAACCAATGACCGAACGCTCCGTGGTCATCGGATCCATCACCGCGCTGGCCGCGCACCGGTATCGCCGCATCGAGGCCCGGAACCCGCGAGGTGGAAAGCGATCTCGGCTCCGTCGATCTTCATGAACTCCATGACCCAGACGGTATTGGACTTCCCCGTCTCCGCCAACGCCCGGAGGACCTCTGGGCGATAACATCGACCAGCCCGACGCATCCTCAGCGTAGCGACGCATTAGACTCGCCGAATGCTCTCTGCTGAAATCCTTGAAGCCGCCACGGCCTGGACCTCACCGCGCATCGTGGAATGGTCTCCGCCCCTCCAGCGCAACCTCAGCGAATGGCTTGAACCCAGTATCGCCCTGGTGGGTGACGCAGCATGGGGAGCACGGATCCGCGATCTGGTCCAGTTGCCCATTGACGATCCGCTCGAATGGGCCAATCGCCGCATCACCCTTCCCGGCGGAGACTGGGCGATCGCCGGCATCCGCTTCAGGGACCGCGACATCAGCAAGCCGTTCGTCGACATCATCGCCACCTCGCTCGCCCCGGAACCATCGCAGTTGGCAGTACTCACCGACGTGCTTCCGCACTTTGCCGGCTTCTCGCCGCTCTGCCTTCGAATCCACTGCCCCGATCCCGAGCAGACCCGCTCCGAGTTGGCACGGTCCGGCGCCTATGGCGGACACGCGACCACTGACTTGCTCGTTGTCGCCGGACTGTTGGAAACCCTTAAACGGCGCGCAATGCCGAGCACCTCCGAGAGCGTCGATCTTCGCCCCGGCGATCCTGAAGCAGTGGCCGACCGTGTGGCCGCGATGTACGACGAGCTGGAACATTCGCGCCCCGGTATCAGGTCCTGGGCGCGCCCGGCCGACGTCGACGTTCTTTCCAGCGCAGCCGAAGAAAATCTGCTGTTCGAGGTGTGTTTCGATTCCGAGCCGATCGGTGTCGTCGCCGCTGCTCGCGAGGACGCCTACGGCATGTCGGGGTACAGCGTCCAGGAGCTGTGCATCGACGCGGAACACCGGGGGCGGCAACTGGGCAGCGCGGTGCTGCTCCAGCTCTGCGGCCGGTTGCCGATCACCTCGGTCGGCGACGTGCTCTGGGGCCACATCCACCCCGAAAACAAGCCGTCTCTGCGCAACTCCATCTCCATGGGCCGACAGGTCGTCGGCGGACATCTTTGGCTGACCCCTGCCGGCTACCCCGGGATGCCGGCATGAGCCTCGAACCGAAAGTGGAACCTTCGCCTCCTGCCCCGGTGATCCACCGTGCAACCGACGACGACATCGGCTCACTCGTGGGGCTTCGGGCAGCCATGTTCGCAACCATGGGCCACGAGGCCGATCCGGAAGCTCCTTGGCTCGACGAAGCGTGGAGATGGTTCTCCGAACATCTGGGCGTGGATGCCTGTGCGTACATCGTCTATTCCTCGGGAACGGCCGTGGCGGCCGCCCTTGGCTATGTCCACACCACGCCACCGTCGCCTGCAAGCTGCGCAACGGTGACCGGGCATCTCTCCAATGTCGTCACCCTCGAGAGCCACCGCCGCCGCGGATACGCTCGAGCCTGCGTCCAGGAGCTCCTCGACTGGTTCCGCCACGAAACATCGGCGGCCAGGGTCGATCTGGCAGCCAGCGAGGAGGGTCTGGCCCTCTACGAATCCCTGGGGTGGGTGCGCCGGCAGCAACCGACCCTGCGTTTATCCCTCCACCGCGACTGAGCCCGCACCTCGACTCGACAGAGGTCCGCGAACGTCAGGGAACGACGGCAAACCGCTCCAGGACGACCAGGGTGTCGTCGTCGGGCTCGAATTCCGCTCCGAGCTCCGCTCGAATTTCGGCTGAGGTCCAGAAATCCATGTGCCCGGCCCGCCACTGGGCCACCGAGGTATCGCCTTCTCCCTCCGCCAAGGCATGGTCCAGGGGGACATCTGCCAGCCGCACGACGTCGACGCCCGTCGTCTGCAGCGCGAAAAGCCTTTCTCCGTCGGAGCCGACGACACAGCCAGTGTCGCCGACAGCCGGCAACGCCTCATTCCCGACCTCGTATTGGCGCAGCAAGGTGCTGGTTGAGGTTTTGGCGCCCGTTTCGATGGCAGCAATCAGGCTGTCACGTAGCGGCCCCGGGAAGGCAAATTCAATGATCGGCAGTTTGTCATTCATCTCCACAGCTAACCAGAACCCCACGTCATCTACGCTATTCGACGACCCCTCCGGCCCCGGCCAACAGCGATGCGAGCTCCTCCAAGGCTTCCTCGCCCGTCAGATCCCGGGCCAGCAATGGCAGTTCGGTCATCGGTACCGTAGCGAGTTTCTGGCGGAGCACCTGCAGTGAAGTCTCCTCAAGTTCCCTGCGCTCCGTTAGGAAGGAACCGGCATCCGCGGGTGATCTGCGGTTGACCACCAGGGAAGCCACATCGATTCCTAAATCACGTAATTGCCTCACAATGTCCAGGGACTCTGCCACGGGCATTTTCTCGGCCAGACTCACGATCACGAAACCGGTGGCGGTCTCGTCGGTGATCGTTTCTCGCATGCGGGCGAATCGGTCACGGCGGGCAATCAGGTTCCGCCTCAGTTCCGAGTCTGCTTCCGCCTGAGGGTCTTCACCGCCGACGATTCCGCGGGCGGCGGCGGCGAATCGCTCGGATCTGGAGCGACTGGCGAGCAAGGATTCCGTCCACCCCGTCAACTTCTCCGGCAGGGTCAGCAGGTGCAGGGTATGCCCCGAGGGTGCCGTGTCGAAAAGGACCAGGTCATAGGCGGCGGCACCGTGATCGATCAGCTCGGCGATCCGCTCCAGGACTGCCGATTCGTGGCTGCCCGGCGCAGTCTTCGCGAGGTCGAGATGCTGTTGCGCGGAGCGGTGCAGCTGCTCGGGAAGAAGTTTCATCATCGTCGCGCTCACCGATGTGAAGTGACGCTCGATGGTGGCCTGCGGGTCGATTTCGACGGCATCGACATACCCGGCCGGTGCCGTAAACACCCGGGCAGCGGTATCCGAGAGCTGCAGGTCCCAGATATGTCCTAGGTTATGTGCCGGATCTGTGGAGACCAGCAGTACCCGTCCACCGCTGCGGGCACGGGCCAGCGCCAAGGCCGACGCCACGGAGGTCTTACCGACACCACCCTTGCCCCCGACGAAGAGTACTTTGCGTTCAGTAGCGAGTTTCAGCAACATCCAATATGGTCCAATGGCGATCGTGGGATCCCGACGCGGCGGTGCCAGGCATGGAAATTTTCCCACACGGCGGGCATGAGTTCGGCGGTGTAATAGGCGGCCGGGTCGGGTACCCCAAGGGCTTCACCCAAGACGGCGATCATGAACAGATCGTCCTCTTGTTGCTGCTCCCGTTTGAACATCTGGCGGTACGGTCCCACATAGAACTCGTACATCCCTTCCCGGAGAGCCGACCAGCGCCGGAAGAATCTCCCCCGGCGCCGGTTGGTCGATGCTGGTTCCATCGGGTTAGAGGTCTTCCCTCGTCGCCGCCATCTCAGCATCGGCGCCCTCATGTTCGGGCACCATCGTCCTGGCGTTGCGCATGGCCAGGATCGCTTCGACGGCGACCCACACACTGGCCACGATGATGATGACGTCCAGTGCGAAGAGCATCCAGTCGGGGTTGGCCGGATCGGTGAAGCTACCCAGCTGTTCGATCGCGGCCCAGAAGGCCATGACGAAGATGATCACCAGCGGAATCAGTGCCGTGATGGGGTTGCGCCCCTTACGGATCAGAATGACCGCGATGATCGACAAACTGAGCGAGGCCATCAGCTGGTTCGTGGTTCCGAACAGTGGCCAGATGCGCAGTCCGCCTTCGCCCCCCAGACCCTGTGAGAACGTCAGTCCCAGACCGAGGACCACGACGATCAGGGTTGCCGGGATCTTGCCGATTTTCAGCTTGAATGCCTCACCTGCCTCTTGGACCACGAAGCGCAGTAGCCGCATTCCGGTATCCATGGTGGTCGCAGCGAAGAGCACTGCCATGGTCGCCAATACCGTGGCACTGAGCGAAGCCGGAAGGCCGATGCCGTTCTGCATCAGCGTTGCGCCACCTTCGACGAAGGCGTTGACCCCTGCCGCACCGAACTCGCTGTAGATCTCGTTCCATTCGGCAACGGACTTGAAGCCACCGATGACCGCGAGGATCGTACCCAGTGAGAGCAGCCCCTCACCGACGGCACCGAAGTACCCGACGAAACGGGCGTCCGTTTCCTTATCGAGCTGCTTCGAGGTCGTCCCGGAGGCGACCATGCCGTGGAAGCCCGAGATGGCGCCACAGGCGATGGTGACGAACAGCAACGGAATCATGCTCGGCGTTCCGTCGGGAACGTTCATGTTGATGGCTGGCGCCACAATGTCCGGGGGTGATGCGGAGAATAGCGTGGCAAGCAGGACCGAGCCGAACAGGAGGATCAAACCGACAAAGAGCTGGACGCCATTGATGTAGTCGCGCGGCTGCAGCAGAACCCATACCGGCAGCAGTGAAGCGATCGCCCCGTACACAAAGAGCGCCAGGATCCAGAAGGTGGCCGGGGACATGCCGAGCATGGATTCCGGCAGAACCACTGGCATCTTGTCCCCCACCACGATCAGTGCGTACAGGACGACGACGCCGACGACGGTGACGGGTAGCAGCGGCCAGCGCAGCCGGTAGACGGCCACGCCCACCAGCAGGGCAACGACGATGGCGCCCCAGACGGGGATGACAGCTCCCGGCGTGCTGATGAGCAGGTTCTTGATGACGACGGCGAAGGCCGCGATCACCATCAGCAGCACCAGGAAGATGACCACGAGGAACAGATTGGCTCCACGTTTGCCAATGTAGCGGGCGGACAAAGCCCCGATGGACCGTCCCTTATTGCGCGTCGAAGCCCATAGGGTGCCGAAATCGTGCATTCCCGCGAAGAAGACGGTGCCCAGAGTGACCCAGAGCAAGGCGGGAAGCCAGCCCCAAATCACAGCAATCGCTGGCCCGACGATGGGTGCGGCACCGGCGACCGAGGTGAAGTGGTGGCCCCACAGAATGAACTTATTGGTGGGCATGTAGTCCACGCCGTCTTTGAGTTCATGCGCAGGCGTCACGAAACTGATGTCGAGTTTATAGACCCTCTGCGCGAGGAACTTGGAGTAGACCAGATAGCCGGCCGCCATGACGGCCAAACCAATGATCATGAGTATCAGGGAACCCATGAAGTTCTCCCCTCCTTGGTGAGCTATCGCGGACACCTGGCGTTGAACAACCCGGCAGTGTCCGGTAGTGCGAGTGAACCGAGGCAGGTTTGCGACGGCGACCGACGTGACATCAGTCATATACCTGTCGACAATATCAGGGCCCCCGAGCGGCACGTCATGTTCTGAGGTGGCACCGTAATGATCAACTTCGCGCAGCCGGGCCGTCGATCACCCAACCCGTAAGACACTCGGACCAGCTCCAGCCGACGGTGATCTCGCGCTTCTTCATGTGCAGTATCTTCACGACGGGGACCCCTACGAGATCGATCAGGACGTATTGTCGATTTTCCATCCAAGCGCCACAAAGATCCGGGCCCCCTCCAGGCCATCTGACCATCACCGTCGATCGGGGCTTCGGCCCAGGCCACACGGCTTGGTCTGGCCAATATTTCCTGCCCGCGGTCGGCGCCGGGCCCCTCCACGATTGCGAACCCTTGGAAACCAATTCCACTGTTCATGACCACTAAATGCCCCACCATCACCTGGTCGATAGCGGTTCGGACCTGCATTTCCGGCAGCATCACCGAAACCGTAGTCTCCAGGGAGAGCAGGCCCGCGTCGATATCCATG
This sequence comes from Arthrobacter rhombi, assembly GCF_900163545.1. Taxonomy (GTDB): domain Bacteria; phylum Actinomycetota; class Actinomycetes; order Actinomycetales; family Micrococcaceae; genus Arthrobacter_H; species Arthrobacter_H rhombi_A. Next base: position 21,162 of record NZ_FUHW01000032.1, on the reverse strand, counting down.
CCGATGACAAGGGCAACACGTCCTTGGAGACCGGGTCGATGTTCTCTCGATCGATGCTGCGCCCCGTCCTGCCCGTTGAGTACGTACACCCCATAAGCGCCGAGCCATTCTGCCTCGACCGAGGAGGCTATGCGTTACGAGACAGCCGAAGCAAGCCTCATGAGCCTAGTCTTCCAGCCTTGTACCGAGCTCCTGCGGCTAGCGTCTTTGCTCAGCCACTGAACATGTCCAGCGAACGCGTTCAATGCGGTGGTTCCCAACGTCAAATACCTCAACGGAAAATCATGACGGCAGCGGAAGCACTCTTTCTCGAAAGCAGCTTCACGACAACCTCCGTGCGCAAAGTTGCCGAGCAGACAGGTTCTCCGGGATCCAGCGCCCAGACCTCGCAGCTCTTATGCACTTTGGAAGAACATGGCATGTCTACTTCCCCGGCGACCGAGTCCGCCGCAGCCATCTACTTCGCCTATCTGGGGGCACTCCTCGCATGGTCCGACGGCGCCTTGGTGGCCCACGGCCCTGCTCGCCCTGGTTCTGCCGTTGATGCAGCCATTTACCTCCGGCCACCGAAGTTCATTCGAAACTACCTGGACGGTGTCCGCTTCCCCCGGGACCGGCGGTGGGCGCTGGTTTTCATCAAGTTCCTCTCCGTGGCCGGCCTGATGGCGGAGATCCTCGTCCAGGGCATCACCTTCGCCGCGAACCTGGCCGTGGACCCTACTCCCTAGCTGTGGCCTCTGCACAACTTCGAGTCCGCTTGCTCAAACAGGAATTCTGGCTGAACCCCCTGGGCATCCTGGTCTTCACCCTGGCAGTCCCCCTCCTCTCCTCCAGGAGTTAGGCGGACGATCCCCCAGGTATCTCACCATGGTTGATTCGAAATAGAGCGTGTACGCTCGGTTCAACGGCACCCGACTTCCACGTGCCGTTTGGAGGTGACGCGCAATGTTTGGATCAATAGGCCAACCTGTTTCCGGCGCGAAGAACGATCAGACCGCCCATATCTTCCTGAAGTACCTACGGGACCAAAACCCCGACCACGTATCGACCCAACGTCGCAGAAAGCGGCAGCGGCAGCGCTTCTACAGCATGGTCAAGGGTTGGTTCACCGCTCACTGAGTTTTTACCGGAATCGGCTGAAAACTGCTTCCCTGCTCAGTGGTTCGGGTGGTTCAGCAGGCTCCGGCCAAAGCCCTGACCTGACCTGACCATTCGTTGCGCAGTCCGCAATCGCTGCTTCTCATACGTTTTGAGGACTTCGACGCCCCGTCGCCCCACCACACCGTGGTCAGTGAGCTCGCCCAGCGTCTCGGCATCACCCAGCCCGGTATCGAATCCGGCGCCGGTCATGGGTGAGGGCACATGCGCTGCGTCGCCGATGATCGCGATCCGTCCACGCGTCAGACGTCGGGGTACGTATTCGGCGATCGGTGTGGCGATAACCTGTCGCCGATGGACACTATGACGCACAATCTGGTCCCAGGGCGCCGGCCAATGCCCGGCACGGCGGTGGATGTCCTCGTATTTCGAGGCCGCGATTCCCTCGTTGACCAAGGAGTGCTGGGAGACGTTTTCCACCAGTGCACCGGATTCATGCAAGTAGTCGTCGCTGGTGGGGTCGTACCACTGCCAGAAATATCTCCGCGGTTCGCCGTTGGTCCTCGTTTCCCCCACGATCATCGCCCCGTCCCCGTGGGGCAGGGTGATCATATCCATGTGATTGTGGCCCTCGGCCCAGCCGGGCGCCGCTTCGTAGGGGGCTTTTCCGGTCCAGATCGTATAGCCAGCGTAGGTGGCGTCTGGATGGGACGGGTCCACGCTGCGCCGCACCATGCTGCGGTGCCCGTCAGCGCCCAAGAGAATATCTGCTCCGTGGACCTTGCCGCTGGCATCCTTGATCCATGCGGTTTCTGCGTCTTGCCCGATCTCCACTACTTCGCTCTCATAGTGGATCGATATCCCGGGTTCCGTGGCAGCGGCATCGGCCAGTCTGCGACGGACCGTTGCCCACCCCTCGGGCCCTGGGACACCTGACGAAGCGATAGAGGCAATCGTCGGCGCCGAAAACCCAGAACCGTCCCTCCGACGTATGGTTTCACCCATCCCAGCCCAGAGCCGGAGGCCAGTCCCACCGTTGCGTTCCTCCGCTGCCCGTTCAAAGACGTTCACTGCCAGTCCAGATCTGGCCAATGAAATGGATAGCGCCAAACCAGCCAGCGAGGCGCCGACAACGATGGCTGTCCCCCGCTCAGGAATCGGCCCAGAGAAAGTCTCTGCTCGAACCATGTTCCTCCCTCTACCGCCAGGGATGTCATCGAGCTGTCTAACGACAGCGATACGGCGAGAACGTCTGCTACGCCGCTGCGGGTTCAGTCATGAGGCCCACTACCCCGGACGGGCCATCCTATTACCTCCTCCGGTAGGGGCTTGGGCGAGTTCGCGACGGGCGTACCCGGGGCACGTTCGGCTGGACAATTCATATGTCCTGCCCTGAACCGCCCCAGTCGGCCAAGGCCTGTAACCTGTCTTCGATGGTGAAGTTTCGGCGAACCAACCCCGGTCCTCTCTCAGAATGTCCGATTCCTGGATATTGCGTTCTTCTTCTGTCCTCAGTGTGGATGCCAAGGCATCGAATGCGGCGGCTGCACGGGGATTGGCCACTGACCCCACGGCGCGGAATCTGAGGATAGGAACGTTGAACTCATGGGAAGTAAACTCGATTGAATTCCCGTCGCCGAATTCATCCCCGAGCCGCTGGCCCGAAACGGTGCCTGCCCGAGCGATGTGTCGGGCGAGGTCAGTACATATCCAGTCGAGATGCGAAGTCAGTGAGTCGTCTTAAGACTGCTCACAACCCTGAGACCGCTGATGCCTTCAGGCAGCATTTCGGCGGGTTCGCCGCCAACGGGCTCACAGATCCACAGCACGGTGTCCGCGTTGTCAGGAAACATGCGCACCATCTGGAGCTGTCCGGCCCGCTGGTTACTCGTGCCAAAAGGCTTTCGCGCTCCTCAGTAGGGGTGGGGCTTTTTCTTGCCCTTGCCGAGGCTTCATGCCTCGAAACCTCCAGCGGTGAGAACCTACTGGGTCTTATTGGTCGACTCCGCTTCGTCGCCTGCCCCGGGGTCCACCATATGGGTGCGCTCGACGTTGTCGACGACTTCTTGTGGTGACAAACGCCGCGTCACGGCCACCCAGAACACGATCGCCGTCAGAACCAGGGCTCCGAGCTCACCCCAGCCGAAGGTCAAGAGATCCAGCGACCCATCGCCGTAGTGACCGATCCAACTCAACAAGGCCAAGCCACCCATCCACAGGAGCATCCACCACCCGGACTTCATCTGCAGTGGCGGGATCTTGCTCCGGTCGCTAAAAGCGTAGTGCAGGCTCAGGACGATGTAGCCGATCGCCACCGCCAGGAACAGCTTCCAGTTCGTATCCCAGCCGGTCCAGTACACGATGAGGTTCGCACACAGGAACCCGAGGAACGGAAGCACATCTCCTCCGGGGAGCCGGTAGGGGCGGTCCTGATCCGGTAGTTGACGGCGCAAGGCCGCCACGGTGACCGGTCCACTGCCGAAGGACAGCACGGTGCCGGTGGTGATGAAGCCGACGAGCTTCGCCCAGGAAGGGAACGGGAGGAACATGAAGCAGGCGACCACGAACATCACCAAGAGCCCGACCCAAGGGACTCCCCGCTTACTCAGTTTTTGCAAAGCCGACGGGGCATTGCCGACCCGGGCTTGAGAATAGGAAAGACGGGGCGACAGGGCCGTGTAGATCAGGCCCGTATCGGCAGGAGAGACCACCGCATCAACATAGAGGATGATGCCGAGCCACATCGCACCCAGCACTATCGCAATCTCTGCCCAGGGGCCGGCATCGTTGGTGAACGAGAGACCCGCCCATCCGTTGGAAAGCATGCTGTCCGGCACGGCACCGATGAAGGCGATCTGCAGCAGCACGTAGATGATCCCGGTGATCACGATCGATCCGATCAAGGCAAAGGGCACGTTCTTTTGCGGATTCGTCGTCTCACCGGCGAACTCGACCCCCTGACGAAACCCCAGGTAGGAGAACACGATGCCGGCGGCAGGAAGCGCCGCGAAGATCGGGCCTACTCCTTGGGGCATGAAACCACCGAACCGCGCTTCGTGGAAGTGTCCCGGATGGAAGGCCAGGATGCCGAGCACGACGATAACCAGCAGAATGACGCCGAGTTTCCACCAGACCAAAACATTGTTGAACCGGGCGAAGAGTTTGACGCCAAACATGTTGATGACACAGAACACCGCCACCAAGACAACGCTCACGGCGATGCCCCCACCGGTCAGCACGAGGGTGCCATCCACGGTGTGCATCAGCCATGGCAGATAGCTGGAGGCATATTGCACCGCGGCCAAGACCTCGATCGGCACCGTTGCCACCACCGCCAGCCACGTGATCCAACCGCTGGTGTAGCTGGCGAAGGATCCGAATGAGTAGTGCGGGAACCGGATGACGCCCCCGGCGACCGGGAACATGACACCGAGATCGGCGTAGTTCAGGGCGACGATGATGATCATGACGGCCCCGAGGATCCACGAGATAATCGCAGCCGGGCCGACCAAGGACGCCGCCTCAAAAGCTCCGAACAACCATCCGGAGCCGATGATGGAGCCGACGCCGGTAAAGAGCAGCCCGATCTTGCCGATATCTGGTTTCAAACCCCGGTCCAGTTCGACCTTGACCTTGGTGGGGGGTGACGTTGGTGAAGACATCTTCGGCTTCTTCTGTAGAGCACAATAATCATCATGCGGCCACGTGGCTCGGTGATGCGGGTCACTTTTGCAGTATCTGCCTGTGAATTCCGGGTGTCAACAACAGCAATGCGGATCTTTCGGCTTTTTTGTGTTGCTCTTTCCTGGGTGGTTGCCGCGGTGCGTGTAGCGTCGGATGATGGACCCTCTCCCCTGCTCCACGGCCCCCGAACGCACCGATCCGCCCTTCGATGACAACGAGCGGCGGGCCCTTGAAGCGTGGCTGGAGTTCCATCGAGCGACCTTGCTGACCAAGTGCGTTGGTCTGAGCGCGGAACAGTTGGGCCAGCGAGCAGTACCGCCCTCGACTTTGAGCCTGCGTGGTCTGCTCCGCCACCTCACGGAGGTCGAGCGCTATTGGTTCGCCGACGTCTTCGCCGACCGCGATCCATCAGATCTCTACTGCACGGCAGAAAACCCGGATGGTGACCATCATGGGTTCGATCCGCTGGCGGCGACGGCGTCGGAGGAAGTCCGCCACGAAGTCTCCGTCTTGGACGAAGCCATCACGACCAGCCGCGAGATCGCGCGGGCCCATGAGTCCCTGGATGAGGTCTCGGTTCGTCGCCGGGATGGCGAAGCCGTGACGCTGCGCTGGATCTTCCTGCACCTCATCGAGGAATACGCCCGACATAACGGACACGCCGACCTGCTCCGCGAGTGCCTCGACGGGACCACCGGGGAATAGCAGCATCCGCCGCGTCGTCTCAAACCGTGTCGAAGCCGAACGTCGTCAGACTCGGCAGGCCCGCTGCTAGACGTTCCAGGACGTAGCGTTCGTGCGGAACCGTTGCATGAGGTAGGCCATCCAGCAGGAACCAGCCCAGATCGGCAGCTTTATCAGGTTCCATGAGCCGCGGTTCTCCGTGCCACAACTCGCAGCTGAAGAAGAAATCCACCCGTTGCCCGTCCAGAGCTGTTGCCCCGTTGGAGCGGTGCATCGTGGTCAGCGGGACCAGTTGCTCTGGATCAATAGTGATCCCCAGTTCCTCCTGGGCTTCGCGCACTGCCGCCAGGACGGCGGACTCCCCCGCTTCGAGATGACCGGCAGCGGCCGCCGCCCAGCAGCCGTCCATGTATCCGGTGCCTTGTCTCAATTGCAGCAAGACCTGATCGGCACGACGAAAAACGACATAGCTGGCGGGAACTAAACGAGGACGTTCAGACATCGATGCTGTTCTCCTGACCGTCGTGTCCGTGAAACCCTGGCGAGTCTCAGCGCTTGCCGACGAACCAGCCCTGCAGCTTATCCAGGCGCCGGGTGAGCTGATCCGCATTGGCTTGGGCGACAGCTGGTCCGCCACACACTTCGCGCAGTTTGTTATGCACTACCCCGTGTGGCGTCCCGGTGCGGGCGGCCCACGCGGAGACGTTCTTGGAGAGTTGGCTGCGTAGTTCGGTGAGTCGGCGGTGGTCGGTGACTGACTGTTCCTCAGCCGGGGCCGCGGGCGCCCCGTTATTGCGACCACGGCGGGTGACTTGTTCCTGCTGGCGTTGACGCAACAGTGCCCCCACCTGATCGGCGTCGAGCAAACCGGGGATGCCCAGGAAGTCCTGTTCATCTTCGGAACCGAGCATGGCCCCTGTTCCGAATTCACCGCCGTCGTAGAGGACCCGGTCAAAGGATGCGCGGGAGTCCAGGGCCTCGAACTTCTGCTTATTCAGTTCATCGGAGGCCTTCTCCTCGCGGTTGGCCTCGTCCATGAGATCTTCCTCGGGGATGAAATCCGGGTCGTCCACATGCTTCTCGGGCCGATCGAGTGCATGGTCCCGCTCGAGTTCCATTTGGTTCGCCAACGCCATCAGGATCGGCACGGACGGCAGGAACATCGAGGCGACTTCACCGCGTTTACGCGAACGCACATAACGTCCAACGGCCTGGGCGAAGAACAGCGGCGTCGAGGTCGAGGTGGCGTAGACGCCGACGGCCAAGCGTGGAACGTCAACCCCCTCGGAGACCATCCGCACCGCCACCATCCAGCGGTCGTTGCTTTCGGTGAAGGCCTCGATCTTGGAGGACGCCTTCGCATCGTCGGAGAGGATCGTGGTGACCTTCTCTCCGGTGATCTTCTTCAGTTGGGCAGCATAGGCCTTGGCGTCGGCATGGTCCGTGGCAATGACGAGGCCGCCTGCATCGGGAACGGTATGCCTCACTTCGGTCAACCGGCGGTCCGCGGCAGCGAGGACCGAAGGAATCCATTCGCCGTCGGGGTTCAATGCCGTCCGCCACGCGTGGGCAGTGATGTCCTTGGTGAAGCCCTCCCCGAGTTGGGCTTCCATTTCCTCCCCCGCCGAAGTGCGCCAGCGCATCTGGCCGGAATAGGCCATGAAAATGACGGGTCGCACGACGTGGTCCTTCAACGCGTCGCCATAGCCGTAGGTGTAGTCGGCCTTGGAACGACGGATGCCCTCGGCGTCCTCGATGTATTCCACGAAGGGGATGGCCGCTGTATCGGAGCGGAAGGGAGTCCCGGTCAGGGCCAGGCGACGGGTCGCCGGTTCGAAGGCTTCACGAATACCGTCGCCCCAGCTCAGGGCGTCACCGCCATGGTGGATCTCATCGAGGATGACCAGGGTGCGGGCGGCTTCGGTCTTGGCCCGGTGCAGCAACGGCTTGCTGGCCACCTGGGCGTACGTGACGGCCACGCCGATGAAATCGGCTCCGTGGCGCCCGTCTGCGTTCTTGAAGTTCGGGTCCAGCGCCAAGCCGATTCGTGCTGCGGCATCGGCCCACTGGCTCTTGAGGTGCTCGGTCGGGGCGACGACGGTGATCCGGTTGATGGTTCCCGCCTCGACCAGCATCGCGGCAACACGAAGGGCAAAGGTCGTCTTGCCGGCGCCGGGGGTCGCCACGGCGAGGAAGTCCTGACGTTTGCTTTCGAAGTACTTCTCCAACGCTTCGGCCTGCCACTGACGTAGCTTCGTTGCCGTTCCCCACGCCGCACGTTCCGGATATGCCGGTGGCATGGACTCGCCCAGACTGAACAGGGCATCGCCCACAGCCAACCTCCTCAAATACTCGGTGGCAGGAAAAATCGGCCGCGAACGGCCGGAAAGAAAAAACAATCTTATGGCGGTCGGCACACGGCCCGTTCCACCGACACGGGACGACACCTGATCGGTACGTCACCTTGCCCTGCCGCCGCCCGCCCTGGAGCAGGAGCGGCCCTCTACCAGCGGAGGCCTATTTCTTGTCGTCCTTGCCGCCGCCATCCTTCGGGGAACGGATGCCTTCGTAGACTTCCTTGCACTCCGGGCAGACAGGAAATTTATTCGGGTCCCGTCCCGGAACCCAGACCTTGCCGCACAACGCGATCACTGGTTCGCCGGTCAACGCCGACTCCATGATCTTTTCCTTACGCACATAGTGAGCAAAACGCTCACTATCACCAGGCTCGATGTGTTCGCGCAGCTCTTCACGCTCAATGGTCGCGGTGCCGCCGCCCTGGCCAGGGTCGTTGGGGTCGTTTTCAAACGGATCTGCAGGCATCGTCATGCCCCCCAGTCTACCAACTCCCCACGTCCCTAACGGTTCAGTACGGTGGCCTGCATCAGTTCCGGGGTCCTGGAATCGAACCAGCGTCCGCCGATCCGCAGTCCCGCAACCAGCATCAGGGCCCCGAGAACGACGCCGGCGATCAGCACGAGCCAGGCGTAGAGCTCCTGCCCGGTGACCAGGAAGACGATATGCAGAATGATTTCGGGCAGCATCAGGACGATCGTGGACCCGAACGTCGCCAGCTGAGTGACGGCCATGCGGGCCCCGGTACCCGGGGGCGTCTTCATCGGGTTGTCCCCGGGCAGCGGGACCGCATAGGTGTAGCGGGCCGAGGCGATGCTCGAGACCGCCCAGCCGGTTCCCAGGGCCCCGAGCGAGAGCCCGAGGATGGCAGGCAGCAGTGCCGTTTCCCCCAGCAACGCCGCCGGCAGGATCGCGGCCAGCAGAACGATCGGCACGGCGAAGACCGCCGAGGCGGCCACCCGTCCCAGCCGATCGTCGAATCCGCGCAGTCCGGTGAGCACGTGCAGCGAGAACGCGGTGTTGTCATAGGAGATATCCGCCGAGATGCTGAAGGCCAGCAGCACGGCGATGATGGGGGCCAAGTACAGCATGGCCGTGTAATTGCCACCCTGTGAGGACCAGAACCAGATCAGTATCGGGACCAGCGGAACGAAGATGATGCTCATCGCGTAGCGGGGGTCCTTCATCCAGTAGGTCAGGCACCGTGAGGCCACCGCACCCCATGGGGTGGCCGGGAACAACCGGAAGGCGACGCCCAGGCCGGAAACGGCGCGGCTCCCGCCCGACTGCTGGGGCGGGGTTTCCAGGGCCCGGGCGAGCACCGTCTTCCACGCCCAGATGATCGCCACCAGATAGGCCAGCGAAAGCACCAGCCTGGCGGCCGCCAGACCCCAGGCCCCGATGGCCATGTCCCCCGGGACGGCGGCGAAGGCGCCCAGCGGCGTCCAGGCCAGTACCGCCGAGATATCGGGCAGCCAGCCCAGGCCCGCTTCGAGCCCTTCTGTCGCCGTCTGGAGGATGGGCCCGAGCATGATCAGCGGCACGAACAGCAGGATCATCCCCAGTTCACGGAACCGCCGGTTCGACGTCAGCGCCGTGGCTGCGGTGACGGCCAGCCGGGAGACGGCCAAGGCATTGAGCGCCGCCAGGATGCCGCAGAGGATGCCGACCAGCGCCAGTCCTGCATTGGCCCGCCAGGCCAGTCCCTGACCGGCGAAGAGCAGCAGCATCACCAGCCCTGGGACACCGATGAAACCGCTCAGCAGCAGGCCGATCACCAGTTGCCGCGGCGGGATGGGGTAGACCGAGAACCGTGAGGGATCCAGCGTCAGATCCACTCCCGAGAGCAGTACCGGGATAATTGCCCAGCCCAGGGTGATCAGCGAGACGGCCAGCACGACGACGGTGGTGATCAATTCGGCGGGTTGGTCGCCCAGGGCGAACATCCCCACGCAGAGCAGCACCGCCAGCCCGAGGCCGTAGATCCCCCCGATGATGACGCCCACGAGCTGCCACGGGCTGCGTTTGAAACCGTTGCGCAGCAGCGCCAGCTTCAGCTTCAGGAGGTGTGCAACCACGAGAGCCCTCCTCCTTCGGCCCGGCCACCGACCATGTTCACGAAGGTGTCCTCGAGGCTTCCCTCACCGCGGACCTCGTCCACGGTTCCGGCGGCGAGCAGGTTGCCGTCGGAAATGATCGCGACATGGGAGCACATGCGCTGGACCAGGTCCATTACATGGCTGGAGACCACAACTGTTCCTCCGTGGCCCACATAGTCGGCGAGGATGTCCCGAATATTCGCCGCCGATACCGGATCGACGGCCTCGAAGGGTTCGTCAAGGACCAGCACTCGCGGTGAATGAATCAGGGCGGTGGCGAGGGCAATCTTTTTGGTCATGCCCGCGGAGTAGTCCACGACAAGTTTCCCGCCGGCGTCGGACAGGTCCAGGACCCGCAACAGGTCATCGGTTCGTTCGTCCACGGTGGCGGCATCCATACCGCGCAACAGACCGGCATAGGTCACCAGCTGGCGTCCACTGAGCCGGTCAAAGAGCCGAACCCCGTCCGCCAGAACACCGAGCAGTGATTTGGCACGGCGCGTCTCCTTCCAGACGTCCACCCCATGGACCCATGCCTGTCCGGCATCGGGGCGGAGCATCCCCGTGGCCATGGAGAGCGCGGTCGTCTTGCCGGCGCCGTTGGGGCCGACGAGTCCATAGAAGGAGCCTGAGGGCACATCCAGACTGATCCCGTTGACGGCGATCTTCTGGCCGTAACGCTTGCCCAGGCCACGCAGGCTGATGGCGGGGGCCGTCGACGGGTTGAGTTCGGAGTTCATGCTCCGAACCTAACAGTGGGCCCCTGCCGCGGGCATCATCCTCATGGCTGAATCACCCCGTCAGCCTTCAGGGGTAGATCCCGCCGAGCCGCGCCGCGGGAGGCTATTGCTAGAACAGGACGCGCGCCAGCTTTTGTCGTGACTTCACGACACGCTCGTCCTGGGCTCCGACCACTGCATACAGCGAAACCAGCCGGGCACGGACTCGCTCACGGTCTTCCCCTGCTGTGCGCCCCACCAAGGAAACGAGCCGGGCGAAAGCATCTTCGACATGGCCTCCCAGGACATCCAGATCGGCGACGGCTAGCTGTTCGTCGATGCCTTCGGGGTTGTCAGCTGCTGCTTTACGAGCCGAATCGAGGTCGGAGAAGGCTGTGCGCTGGAGTAGCTCGACATGCTGCAGTCCGGTCTGGGCATCGTCGTCGTTGGGTTTCTCGGCCAATGCCTTACGGTAGGCGGCAATGGCCCCGGCATAGTCTCCGGCGTCGATGGCGTCCATCGCCTCTTGGTGCAGGGGCGGAACCGGCTGCTCCGCCTGGGGCGCACCGAAGGGCGGCACCGTCCCGGTGACGCCGTGCTGGACCCCGAGTTGGAGGAGTTCTTGCAGCAGTGAAGCAATCTGCTCGGGGGCCGCGTCGCCTTGGAACAGCGGAACGGGCTGGCCATTGAGCAAGGCCACCACGGCAGGGACCTGCTGGACCCTGAAGGCTTGCGCAATTGCCGGTTCCCGGTCGGTGTCCACCAACGCCAGGACCAGTCGGCCGGCATAGCCGTCGATGAGGTCGCGCAGTGTCGCGTCCAACTTCGCCGAGGCCGGGGAAGCACCGGTGCCCAGCGAGACGACAACGGGCGCCGTGTTGGAGACTTGGACCAGTTGGGTGAATTCCTGCTGGTTCACCGAGGCGGCCCACGTCGCCCCCTCTGCGGCGGGCGGTGGCGGCCCGCCCGGCGCTGCCGGGGCGTGCTCAGCGCCCGGTACCTGGGCGGCCTGCGGGTTCTGGGCGCCGAGTCCCGAGAGATCAACGGCGCCGCGGCTGGAAGCTGCTGCTGGTTCGGTATTGCTCATGCCCCTACCTTATGGTCTGCCTCGTTCGGGTGCCCAATGGGCTGCCGTGGACCACGAGGACTACTTCACCTTGGAAGACACCAAGGCCGACTCCCCCGCAATGAGGCGGATCTTGTCCTTGCTGTCCTTCCCGGGGATATAGAAGACCACGGGCTCGGCGGACGTGGTCACCACACCCTTTTTGGTGGTCTTGGCGTCGGCGAGCTTGGCGCTGGCGTCATCCAATTTCACGGTGCCTCCCTCTTCCTTCGGGGTGGCCGTCATGGTGCTCGTCAATTGACCGCTGACCAGCGCGCCGCCGTTGGGAGTGGATAGCACCTCGAGGGACTTCGCGTCGACAGCATGTTCGTACTTGATCTTGGCGTTCTTATTTTCCTTGATCTCCTTGGCCTGTCCCTTCTGGGTGGCCGTGATGAAGGCGCTCTCCGCGAACTGGCTCTTCTTCTTGGACTTCGCATCACCCAGGAAGGTCGCGAGATCCTTGGCAGCCGTCGCCGGAGGCGACATGAGCGATCCGTCCTTGACGCCCAAGGTACGCACCGAGGTATCGCCCACGGCCAACCCCGGGAACTCCGAACCGGGGAGCATGGAGACCTCATTGATGAGTTTGTAGTTCGCGCGGGGATCATCCTGCTTGAGCACCAGAACCCGCGGGATCTTCGCGTCCTTGGCCTGCGTCACGATCATCGCGGTACGCGGCCACTTGGTCGTGGTGGTCACCGCTGCCGAACGGATCGGCGCCGCAGCCACGGTGCCCGGTGCGGGGATCTTCAATCCGTCGCTTCGCTGGGAATAATTGGTTTTGCGCAACGACAGGGCATCCCCGCCGACACGGGCCGTCAGCTTCTTGGCATCGCGTGCCTTATCCCCGCTGGAGACGGTATCCGAGATGGATTCCAGAATACGGTCAAGCTGGTCTTCCTGCAGCACGGCGTAGGACCCCGCGCCTTCCTGGTCCTGCGCCACACTGGATTCGGAAGGAGAGTCCGAGGCACTGTTGGTGGCAGCGGAAGCCGGCCCCGCGGGAATCAGGACCAATGCTGCCGCAGCAACGACCGTAGCCGTGCGCTGGAGCGTCGATGAGCCGGTTCCTGAGCCTGCGGTCGGGGCCGTCGAACCGCCGCCGGTGGAGCCTGAGCCCTCCGGGCCTTGTCCTCGCCCACGGCGTCCGACCAGAACGGTGGCCAGGCCGAAGAGGACCAGCAGGGAACCGACGATGATCAGCGGGATCGAGAACGGTGCGGTGGCGTCGTTCTCCCAAGAAACGGTGATTTCGGTGGGAGCGGCCTTCGTCCCGTCAGCGGCCAGCAAGAGCGACCAATCGCCCTCATCCGGCTCGGTCCAGCGGTGGACCATATGCGAATCAGCGGATTCGGAAGCGACCCAGAGGTCCGAGTTCTTAGGGTTCGGGACCTTGGCCTCTCCCTTGGAATGCTCGGCCGTCAGGGACATGGCTTCACTATCGATACCCGAAATGGTGTTATGGGCTGCCTTGCCGACCCAGGCGTCGACGTCGGAACTACGCCCCAGTGCCGCGGTGAACTCACCGTCGGCTTCGATCGTGACATCAACTGGACGGTCCTCGATTTCCGCGGCACCGGGCTCGACCACGGTCAGCGGAGCATCCTTCAGTTCGGTCTGCACAGTCGCCGTCACGGTCTCGGGCGGTGCCCAGAAGGTCCGCTGCCCGATCCCCACCACCAGGGCCAGGGCGCCCAATAATATGGAGATCGCAGCAATGAAGATTCGCACGTAATTACACCTAACAAAAATGGGGGTCGATGATCGGCCTCGGTTGTGGTCGGGCACAGTTGCAGCCTGACCGCACTCCAATGATAACGAATCGGTTACCCCAGCGGTTCCCACCTGTGTTCCGGAGCACGTGATGTGTTAGTCCCCCGGAGGGGAAACACCCGCTGAGTGGCGGCCGGAAGGTAGGCTCAAGCTCGTGATGAAGGAGAGCAACGCCACCCCGGAAGACGGCGAATCCACCCTCGGCACCGACGACGGTGTACCGGATGGTCCGCGCGCCGAGAGCATCGCTTCCCAGCAGCCCCCCGGCTCGGGGACCGCTGCCGCCGAAACACGGCCGCCGTCGTTCCTGAGTCGTTTGCTGCGCTTCCTGAAGATCACCACTGCGGATTCGAACCGCCCTCCATCGGATCACGGCGACGGCCCTGAACCCGCGATCGGCGTCCCGGGGGTCCGCCATCCGGTCTTTACCGGGTTCATGTTCAGTGTCGGCGTCGGATTGGCGCTGCTGCTCTACTTCATCCTGACCAACGTCGGCTCGTTGCTGGTCTGGATCGCGATCGCGCTGTTCATCGCTCTGGGCTTGGATCCGATTGTCAGGTATCTGGAACGCCACCGGGTCCCCCGCCCGGTAGGCGTGCTCGCGGCCATGCTGTTGCTGGCCGTCATTTTCGGTGGAGCGGTGGGCATCCTCATCCCCACGATCGTCAAGCAGACCACCGCCTTCGTCGAGAAGGCCCCGGATATCGTCGACAGCTTCCTGAACTCCGATTTCTTCACCACCGTCGATGAACAGTTCCAGGTCCGCGAACGGATCACCGAAGAAGTCGATAAGTTCTTCCAGAACACCGATGCCCTGGGAGGGGTCTTCGGCGGGGTCATCGGGGTGGGCAGCGTCGTAGCCCAAGGACTGTTCGGTACGCTGATCGTGCTGGTACTGGCCATCTATATCCTGGCGGCACTGCCCGGGCTCAAGTCCTGGTTCTATCGGTTGGCCCCGCGCTCCAAACGCGAACGCGTGGAACTGCTCTCCGAGCAGATCTCCAACAGCGTCGGTAACTACGTGATGGGTCAGGCCATTGTTGCCTTGCTCAACGCCCTCTACGCCTTCATCATCATGTCGATCGTCGGCGTCCCCTATTCGCTGCTCCTGGCGCTGGTCGTCGTCGTCCTGGCCTTCATCCCCCTGGTCGGGGCCGTCATTGCCGGGATCCTGGTGTCACTGATCGCCCTGACGGTGGGCTGGGAGACGGCGGTGGTCTATGCCATCTTCTACTTCGGCTACCTGCAGTTCGAGGCCTACTTCATCTCACCCCGGGTCATGCAACGCACCGTCGCGGTTCCCGGTGCCGTCGCCGTCATCGCCGTCATCGCCGGGGGGACGCTGATGGGCATCGTCGGCGCCCTGATGGCCATCCCGCTGGCGGCTTCCGCGATACTACTGATCCGCGAGGTCTTCATGGCCCGGCAGGAACGGCGCTAGTCCCCCGCACGCCCCGCTTCTCCGCACGCCCTGCCGAATCGCCTCCGAATGAGGGGCCTCCTTTAGTAGCGGAAGCTGCGGCCGCTCCAGCATTTCAGGTGCCAGTGGCGCCGCGAAGCTGCCGAAGCCTCCTCGCCGCTCCAATGGTCCGCCCGCCAGGCGACAATATGCTCAATCCCCGGATCAATCGTGCGATGGCACCCCGGGCAGGTGTAGTTCTTACCGGCCCGGGCGGCCGAAATACGCCGCACATGCCATTGGCCATCCGGTGCGCTCTGCAACGACGGAATCGACAGGCCCGGGCCCTTGAAGCCCTCGTTCTCCCCGTCCCGACGCTGATCGGCGTGCGCCCATTTATTGGGGCGGGCCTGACGCTGGGGACGGCGCGAGCGGTTGGAACGGGGCATGTTCGTGATCGTATCGCTTTCTATCGCTCCTCCGGGAATGCCAGCTACCGGATCGGACGGTAGAGTGCTGGATGTGCGTTTAGTGATAGCTCGTTGCTCAGTCGATTACCTGGGCCGTCTGCGTGCCCATCTGCCGTTGGCGACCCGCCTGCTCATGGTCAAGGCCGACGGCTCCGTCCTCATCCACTCGGACGGCGGCTCCTATAAGCCGTTGAACTGGATGAGCCCACCGGCGACCATGCATATCGCCCCGGCCGACGAGGATGCCGCAGCCGAGGGCGTCGTGGAGACCTGGCGTGTCCAACACTCCAAGGTCGACGACCACCTGGTGATCAGGATCCACGAGGTCCTGCACGATTCCAGCCATGACCTCGGTACCGATCCCGGCCTGATCAAGGATGGCGTCGAAGCCGACCTGCAGCGGCTGCTGGCCGAACAGATCCATACCGTGGGCGAGGGATTCAAGCTCGTACGCCGCGAATACATGACAGCGATCGGGCCGGTGGATATCCTCGCCCGTGATGCCGAGGGCTCGACCGTGGCGATCGAGCTCAAACGCCGTGGCGATATCGATGGCGTCGAACAGCTCACCCGTTATCTGGAACTGATGAACCGGGATCCGCTGCTGGCACCGGTACGCGGGATCTTCGCGGCACAGCAGATCAAACCCCAGGCACGCACCCTGGCCACGGACCGCGGAATCGAATGCCTGACCCTGGATTACGACGCCATGCGTGGGGTCGATGACAGCGCTTCCCGGCTGTTCTGAGTCCCCGACTCCAGCGGAGTCCAGCTTCACCCGCGGCCCCCATCTAGGTCGCCCGCCGGGCAGAAACTATGCTGGGGGCATGACTTCAACCGAAGAACCCACCCGGCTGTCACTGCGCGGCCGTGCCGTCACCGGAGGTAGCATCCTGGACGACGCCGTGATCGCCTTCGAAGGCGACCGCATCGTCTTTGTCGGCACCGCCGAGGAATTCGCCCACTGGCCGGACTCCTCCTCCCATCCCGATGTGCAGTTGCCCTCCGGGGCGACGATCCTGCCCGGGCTCGTCGATGTCCATTGCCACGGGGCCGCGGGCGGAGACTTCCCCAGCGGTGACGCCGAAGCCGCAGCGCGATCCATCAACTTTCTGCACGCCTCCGGGACGACGACGTTGCTCGCCTCCTTGGTGACCGCCACCCGGGCCGATATGCTCTCCGCCGCAACAGTGCTGGCCGATTTCGCCGAACGCGAGGTCATCGCCGGAATCCACGCCGAGGGCCCGTTCCTCTCCACCGTCCGCTGTGGAGCCCAGGACCCCTCACTACTCTCTGCTCCCGACCCTGCCTTCGTCGACGAACTGGTCGCCGCCGCGAGGGGCCAGCTGCGCACCATGACCTACGCTCCAGAGCTCGCCGGCTCCGACGCCTTGGTGGAGCAGCTCGTTTCCCACGGAGTCCTTCCTTCACTCGGGCATACCAACGCCGACGCGGCCACGGTCACCGCATCCCTCGACGTGGCCGTCGAGGAACTCTCCTCGGCCGGCTTCGATGGCTATACCGAACGCGCCACCGTGACCCACCTGTTCAACGGGATGCCCCCGATGCACCACCGCTCCCCCGGCCCGGTAGCCGCCTGCCTCGAGGCTGCTGCCGCTGGCAAGGCCGTCGTCGAGCTGATCGCCGATGGCGTGCATCTGGACCCGGCGATCGTCCGGGCGATGTTCGTGCTGCTGGGCCCCGAAGCCATCGTGTTGGTCACCGATTCCATGGCCGCTACCGGCCTGCCCGACGGGCAGTACACCCTGGGCCCGCAGGACGTCGTGGTCTCCGATGGCGCCGCCCGGTTGGCCGAAGGAAACTCCCTCGCCGGTGGCACCGCCACCATGTTGGATGTGGTCCGCAGCGCCGTCGAGGGCGGTGTGCCCCTCGAGCAGGCGGTGCTTTCAGCGACCTCGGTACCCGCCGAATTGGTGGGTCTCACCGATGAGGTCGGCGCCCTGGGCATCGGCTTCAGCGCCGACGCCGTGATCGTGGATCGCCATTTCCGGCTCCTGAAGGTCTACCGCGATGGGGTCGAACTGGCTCCGAATCGTGGGTAATCCCCGGCCACATGGGCTTTTGTCGTTGAATACCTCACATTGATGTGTGATGATCAACTCAGTCTTTGTGTTGGTCATATACATGCCCGCAAAGCAGGTTGCGGGTGTGAAGCACCGCCGGCCCCGTCGGCGTCTTCTCACTTCGGTACCGTCCGGACGCGGCAAGACGCCGTGTGCGGTTAGTTTCACATCAATGAGGAGATATACATGGCGCAGGGCACCGTGAAGTGGTTCAACGCTGAGAAGGGCTTCGGCTTCATCACGCCGGACGAGGCTGACGGCGATGTGTTCGTCCACTACTCGGAAATCCAGAGCAACGGTTTCCGCACGCTGGAGGAAAACCAGCGGGTCGAGTTCGAGATCGGCCAGGGTGCCAAGGGCCCCCAGGCCACGGGAGTCACAGGAATCTAGAGGGCCGCCCGGCCACCGGCCGGTCAGCCAGCCGAAATAAGAATGGCGCGCACCCCGTACTCACGGGATGCGCGCCATTCTTCGGTCCGGGGTGTGAGCAGGATCAGCGCCAGGTGCCGACACCGGCCACCGGGCCGGCTTCGATCCAGCTGCGGAGGCCCGTATAGGAGCCATAGTCCATGGCCAGGAGGATCGGTACGCCTTCCGCGGTCAGGTCAACAACGACTGCCCCCGGCTGGATACGGATTCGTTCCTCGCCTTCGGATTCCCGCCACCCGATGAGTTCCAGCGATGTCCTGGCATACCGGTACAGGGGCACCGGTGTGACCGAAAATAGCCGAAGAAATTCCAGATCGGTCCCCGTATAACGACAAACCCCCATCATCCACTTCCCTGAAGACGTGGAGATGGAGGCGTCGAAGGTACCCAGGGCACGCCGCAATTGATGGCGACGCAACCCCATGGCACCCAACATCATCAAGAACAACAGCAAGGCAACAGCCAGAATGATGACGGGAATGCCGATGTCTTTCAAGGGCGGACTATCGGTTTCCTACCGTGGCGGTATCGTCGAGCTGCGCATTGTCAGCCACGATAACAACCCGGTCCTTGTCGACCGAGAAGAAACCGCCGTCGGCCTGGACCGTGAACCGCTCACCATTTGAGGGCACGATGGCCAGCTCGCCTGCCGCGAGAACCGCCAGGACCGGGCTATGCCCGGGCATGACGCCGATCTCGCCATCGCTGGTGCGTGCCTTGACCAGGGACGCTGCCCCGGACCACACGAAGTGGTCCGCGGCAACGATTTCGACTTCGAGTTCGGCCATGGCTACTTGCTCTTGCCCTGGATCTCGGCCCACTGGCGCTCGACGTCGTCCAGACCGCCGATGTTGAAGAACGCCTGTTCGGCAATGTGGTCCAGGTCGCCGTCGCAGATGGCCTTGAAGCCCTCGATGGTGTCCTTGATCGACACCGTCGAGCCGTCAACGCCGGTGAACTGCTTGGCGGTGTAGGTGTTCTGCGACAGGAACTGCTGGATACGACGGGCCCGCGAGACGACGATCTTGTCTTCTTCGGAGAGTTCGTCGACACCCAGGATCGCGATGATGTCCTGGAGTTCCTTGTTCTTCTGCAGGATCGACTTGACCCGAACTGCGGTGTCGTAGTGCTCCTGGCCCACGTACTGGGGGTCCAGGATGCGCGAGGTCGACGTCAGCGGATCAATGGCCGGGTACAGGCCACGGGAGGCGATTTCACGGGAGAGTTCCGTGGTCGCATCCAAGTGCGCGAAGGTCGTGGCAGGTGCCGGGTCGGTGTAGTCATCCGCGGGCACGTAGATGGCCTGCATCGAGGTGATGGAGTGGCCCTTCGTGGAGGTGATGCGCTCCTGGAGGGTACCCATCTCATCCGCCAGGTTGGGCTGGTAGCCCACGGCCGAGGGCATGCGGCCCAACAGGGTCGACACCTCGGAACCTGCCTGCGTGAAGCGGTAGATGTTATCGATGAACAGCAGCACGTCCTGGTTCTGCACATCGCGGAAGTACTCCGCCATGGTCAGAGCCGACAGGGCCACGCGCAGACGGGTTCCCGGGGGCTCATCCATCTGGCCGAAGACCAAGGCGGTGTCCTTCAGGACCCCCGATTCTTCCATTTCAACCCAGAGGTCGTTGCCCTCACGGGTCCGCTCGCCAACACCGGCGAAGACCGAGGTACCACCGAAGTTCCGGGCCACACGGGTGATCATTTCCTGGATCAGCACGGTCTTGCCGACACCGGCACCACCGAACAGGCCGATCTTGCCGCCCTGAATGTAGGGGGTGAGCAAGTCAATGGACTTGATACCGGTTTCGAGGATCTCCGTGGAGGCTTCCAGGGTCGCGAAGGCCGGCGCCCCGCGGTGGATGGGCCAGCGTTCGGTGATCTCCAGCTCGGACGCAGGAACGTCGAGCGGTTCACCGAGCACGTTGAAGATGTGTCCCTTGACGACGTCGCCGACAGGCACGGAAATCGAGGCGCCGGTGTCCTGGACGACGGCACCGCGGACGAGTCCGTCGGTGGCCTGCAGCGAAATCGCGCGGACCAGGTCGTCGCCAAGGTACTGGCTGGTTTCGAAGGTGACCGTATGGGTCTCGCCGTTAAGCGTGATATCTGCGGTCAGGGCGTTGTACAGGGAGGGAAGGGCATCGGCCGGGAATTCGACGTCGACGACCGGGCCAGTGACGCGCGCGATGCGCCCGGTTGCACCCGGGGCTGCGGCGGCGGTTCCCTGCTCGTTTAGTTGGGCAGTCATCTCTCTCACTTCGCTTGTATCTCTAGAGCGTGGGGGTAAATGGTGATCGGCCGGCTGCTACGCGCTGAGCGCGTCGGCGCCTGCCACGATTTCCGACAGTTCCTGGGTGATCTCGGCCTGACGGGCGTTGTTCCGAAGTCGCGTGTACTTCTTGATCAACTCGTTGGCGTTGTCCCCGGCTGCCTTCATCGCGCGCTGGCGGGCTGCCAGTTCCGATGCGGCCGCCTGCAGCATGGCTGCAAAGATGCGGGATTCGATGTAGCGCGGCAGGAGTGCGTCCAGAACCTGTTCCGGTTCCGGCTCGTACTCGTACAGCGGCAGCAGATCGCTCTCGTGTCGCACTTCTTCCTCCACGACTTCCAAGGGCAGTAGACGGATGACCGTCGGCTCCTGGAGGACCATGGACTTGAACTGCGTGAAAACGACGTGGATTTCCTCCACACCGCCTTCCTCGTACGGCGTATTGAAGGCCTCCAACAGCGCCTCGCCGATCTCCTGAGCGGTTTCGAACTTCGGAGCGTCGGTATCCCCGGTCCACACCCGTGTGTATTCACGGTTGCGGAAGTCGAAGTATGCCTGGGCCTTGCGGCCGACGACGTAGGTGCTGATTTCCTTACCTTCGCCATGCAGCAGCTCGATCAACGATTCTGCCTGCTTGATCGCACTGACCGAATAGGCACCGGCCAAGCCGCGATCGGAGGTCATCACCAACACGGCCGAGCGGCGGACCTGCTCCGGCTCAGTGGTCAGCGGGTGTTCGACCTCGGACTGGGACGCGACGGCAGAAACGGCACGGGTGATCGCACGGGCGTAGGGCATTGAAGCCGAAACACGGCTGCGTGCCTTGCCGATGCGGGAAGTGGCGATCAGTTCCATCGCCTTGAAGATCTTGCCCATCGACGAGGTCGAGGCAATCTTCTGGCGGTAGACCCGAATCTGGGCTCCCATGTTTATCCTTTCCTAGTCCGTGGTGGTGGTGCCCCCGCCCCCGGGGGGGGGGCCCCCCACA